>NZ_CBCXVU010000002.1:0-1808218 GCF_965178695.1 Spiroplasma endosymbiont of Sarcophaga variegata | reverse complement strand
GGCGGTCTAGCCCAGCGGTAATCAGTCCGGAAATAATAGACGCTTTAACAAGCGATAGTCGTGATAAGTGCGAGGTCAACATCAAACGACAATAAATATTGAGATGGCCACTTTATAAATAAATTTGCGATAGATATTACTTCTTAGAAGTGACAGCGATTTAAAAACCACAAAGTCAGCATTAGGCTCTTCAAGGTGCAAGTGAATTTATTTTAAAAACTGAACGCTTTGACCTGAAATGGTGCGGATGAAGAGAGAGAATTCTCTGGCATTATCTTATAAAAACAACTGTCGATTATTAAACATTAAACAATAAAACATACCGCCACCGCTCACCCGCAGTGAAGCGGATGGCGTAGTAAATAAATAGATAAATACTTAATTATATAACTAACTCTCGCTTTGGCACTTTCACTTGGGAGTGAGTGCCAGCGAGTTAAAAATAGGAGGTAAATATGACAATCAAAAATCTAATATCAATATATATGTACAATGATTTTTGTATTAATATATTTGATAATAAAACAGGGCAAAAAGAAAATATTAATGATGATATTAATTTAATTAAAAATGAAGAAGCACATTTATTAAATCAAGAAATAAGTTATTTTGATATTAAAGAACAAAAAGGAAGAAAATTAATAGAAATATTAATAGCAAAGAATGAGGTAAATTAATATGTGAAAAGATGAAAATGGTTATGTTTATACCGAAGAAGACTTATTTAATTTAGCATTAGAAGAATGTTATTCAGAAGAAAGTGCTTATGAGTATATTGATAATTTAATTGAAGAAATGGAATTAGAGGAATATAATAATGAATAAATTTATTGGAATTGGTAGAACAACAAAGAATATAGAAATTAAAAAAACACAAAGTGGAAAAGAATATGCCATATTTCAATTAGCAGTAACTCGCCCATATTCAACACAAAAAGAAACTGATTTTATACCTTGTCAAGTTTGAAATAAGCAAGCAATAGTTTTACAAAAATATTGCCAAAAAGGTAGTCAAATTGCAATTAATGGTATTTTACAATCTTTTAAAGATAAAAATAATAAAATACAATGAATAGTTCAAGTATCTAATTATGAATTTTTACATACAAATAATGATTTTAAAAAAGATATATTATTATCAGAAAAACCACAAGAAATAATTGCAGATGAACAAATAAATTATAGTTCAGAAGATATTAAAGAATTATTTGGTGATAATGATGCAATCAAATGAGATTAAACCACTATATATTTATAATGAAGATTTACATAAATATAGTATTTTAATACCAAGTGTAAGTCAAATTGTTAATATTTTAGTGCCAAAAGATTTTTCACAAATTGATGAGAATATTTTAAAATTAGCACAAACTCGTGGAATATGTTTACATAATATGATTGATTGTTGAATAAAAAATAATTTTGATGATGAATTAATTGAATTTATTGATTGTGATATAAAATCTCATCGTGAATTATTTAAAAATTTTACAAAATTATATCAAGAAACTTTTAAAAATATTAAATTTAAACATTATGAAACTGAAAAAACATATTATCATCCTTTATTATGTGGTACAACTGATTTTATTGGCATAACAATAGATAATGAATATATAATATGTGATTGAAAAATTACTAGTTCTAATGAAAAAACAGATATTAAACGCTATATTTGACAATTAAAACTTTATTATTTATTAGAAAAAGATTTTTGTATAGATAGTAAAAAAATATTAATAATAATTATTAATCCAAAATTAAAAATAGTAATTAAAGAAAAAGTTAATATTACTAAACAAGATTTAGAACAAATTAAAGAAGCCATTTTAATATGACAAGAAAGAGAGGAATGAGAAAATGCAACAAGAAACTAAAAAAACATTAATAGCAAGTATTGGTGAAATTCAATCTAATATAAATATTTTTGTTGGTAAAAATGCAAGGAATGATTTTAATAAATATAATTATTTTACTGAAAGTGATTTATATCAAACTTTAAAACCACAATTAAAAGAGCATCATATAACTTATACAATTCAAGCAGTTGGTGAACCAACATTTATTAATAATGATAAAATGGTAAATTATTATTCAAAAGGTTTATTAACACTTTATAAAAATGATGAAAAATTAGAATTAGAAATTATTTTATCAGCACAAAATTCAGATATTGCAAAAGCAGTTGGTAGTGCTTTAACATATGGTGCTCGTTATTGATTGTGTAAGACATTTGGTATAGCAACTGATGAATTAGACCCTGATAGTACTGAAATAAGTAAAGAAAATAGTAATCAAGTTATTAAAGAAACTAATAAGCAACAAATTAATAATTTAAATTCAAATTGAATGAGGGAAGAGCATTTTAATAATATTAAAAATTTTATTACAAATACAAAAATAGAACAAGATATTATTTCAAAAGGTAAAAATTGAATAAAAGAAGAATTAAATGTTGAAAAATTATCACCAGTTATAATTAGAAAACAAAGCGAAGATTTTTATTATCAATTTAAAGAAAGATTTTTAAGATAATGATAAAAATAGGTATTGACCCATCAGGAACAGGTACTACTGCTATTGTTGTTTATGAAGATAGTATTTTATTACATGAGAAAGAATTTATAAATAACGATTGAAAAGACCACTATAAATTTATTGACAATAATTTATCGTTTTACAATTCATTTCGTTTGGATAATAAACAACAATTAGAAGATTTTATTTTTAATATTGAAAATTGCTTATATACAAATGCAAATGGTTCAAAAGATAGAGATGATTTATTAAGATTATTAGGAGCAATTGATAAAGACCGTGATGAAATTATTAATTGGATATCACCTAAATATACTAAATCAGTTGTTAAAAATATGGAAAATTTAAGTAAATATAATGATAGTTCTGTATGAAAATATGAAAAAGATACTAATTTAACTTATGAATATGGTAAAGGTTGAAAATATAATAATGAAAAAATAAGTAATCATATCCGAGATGCCATTATTATTGCTAATTATGAGAGTTAATATTATGAAACATTCATATAATCAAAAAACTGGAAAATATTATTCTTGCAAAATTAGGAATGTTAATATTTACTTAAATAAAAACGAAGAAAAAGTTTGAAATGAATTAAATTTTAGTACTTATTCTCAAAAAATAGAATATCTTATTAACTTTTATATAACACATGATAAAGGAGATAAAGATAATGAATAAATATATTTTATGTTATAGTTCAGAACAAGGTAATCGCCCTTGTAAAACTCCCCTTGGCGAATATATAACTGGTACTGATGTTGAAGATGTAAATATTAATTCAACCTGAGACTGAGAATATTTAATTAAAACATATGGTGAAAAGAATTTAATTATCTTAAAAACAAATAAAAAATAACCAATTAAGGTTATTTTTTTAAATACTATTTGTTAGTTGTCTAATAGCATCTTTTTGTTGTTGTTTTTTATCGTTTACTTTAACTTGTTTTTTTACATTTTTAATTTGACCTGTTTTTAATGCTAATTCTGTTGCATAATCAGGTCCTCGTAAATGTTTTTCGTGAGCAATAACAGCAGTTCTTAATTCTCTAATTTCTGCTTTATATTTTTTAATTTTTTTAGCAGATAATCCAAGAATACCAAGACTACCCATTCCACCAGCACCCGCTAATACAAGTAAAGCAATTACTATTTCATTACTAATTTCCATTTCTTTATTTCCTTTCTTATCCTTACTCAAACAGTGGCCATCCATTCTTTCAGAACAAAATAATTTATAAATTAAACTATATAACCACCCAAAAATATCAACCGCCCCTATATATAGTTTATTTTAAATTTAATTCTTTGTTATTTTCTTCTTGTTTTTTAGTATATTCATCTTGCATATTTTTAAATATTTCTTCTGTTATACCATCTAAATTATTTCATTGTTTTGCTATTCGTGGTTGAATAACACGAGAATTAATCCGACAATCTAAACAATGTCTTAAATGGTCTTTTTTTCATTTTGATTTATCAATTCAAATAATAATTAAAGAAATTATTAAAGTAATTAAAGGTAAAATTGTAAATACTAATCCCATTTTAGATATTTTTAATCGTGGAATATCAATTTTCATATCTACTTTGGGTTTACTACTAGCAACAAATATACCCTGAATTCCGTGTGTAAATAAAGGTGTTAATAAAATAGCAATTCCATTACCTCAATATTGACCATAATTATATCAATTAATATTATCTTTTATTGCATTGATCATGCCATATTCTAATCAACAATTTAATGCTAAAAATATCAATGTATAAAAACTAACTACTCAACTACGAATTTTATATTTTCTTTCTCATTCTCTAATATCTTTATGGGTTCAATTATAAGTCGGAATAGGGTCTTTTTTAAATCAATTTCAAGGTAGGGCACCCTTTAATCAAGTTGTTTTATTTTGTTTCATTAATTAAAAATCCTTTCTAAATTAATTTTCTTTTAATTGTTAAATCTTTAATAGAAATATTATTTGTATCATTTGAAATTGAGCCATCTTGCTTAATTGTTATTCTTTTATAAGAATTATCTGCTAAAAATGAAAATATTGATTTTTGTGATATTGTTTCAAAATAATATGTTACAAATTTATTAGCAGATGCATAATCTGTTATTGAAATTGATATTTTATAGTAATATTTTGTTAAATTATAATCTGGAATTTTAAATGTTAATTTTTCGTTTGCTTCTGGATAATTAATTAATTCTCAACTATCACCACTAATAGAAATATTACCACTCCCTAATAATGAATTACCATTAATAGTTTTAATGTTTGTTCCACTTATTAATTTATCTTGTTTAGCATCTGATACCATTAATTGTTGTTGTTCATTTTTAATAATAGTTTTATTGTCAATTGGTGTTTCTACACTTGAACCTTGTTTTGCTTTTCAAACATTATTTTCATAATAAATAGTATCATTATCAAACGGAACTATTAATTTAATATACTCGTTATAATCAATTTTAGAAAAGTCATTAATAGTTGGATAAGTAATATTTATTGAATTATCTGTTTGTAATCGTTCTTTTAATCAAAATAATAATGTTGGATAAAAAGTTTTTTTACTAATATGTTTATATTCTTCTTCTCATGGATGAGCATAATTATCTAAACTATAATTATAAGGTCTAGATACTGTTTTACTAGATATAATATCAATTATTTCACCTGCTAATTTTAAAGCATTTTTAACATCACGAGTAATATTTTCATTTGCCTCAGGGTCATTAGTTTGTGAATAAGCAACTCCACCTTGTGAAAATGAAGCACTACCAGTTAAATCATTAACTCCTTTAGGTAAATATCAATTAATAACTGCTAATAAACAAGCAGATTGAATATAACTTAATCATTTATCATATTCAATTAAAACAGTATTATCTTTTTTTACTCATGGAAATAAATCTTTTTTATTTATTTTATCTGAAATTGTCCCACCTGATAATCTATCCATTCATAAACTAGTTTTTAAAATAGCATTATAAATTAAATTATCATTATAAGCAGATTGTTTTCTATCATTAATAGGTTGTCAAAGTTTACTTTCTTTAACATCTTCAACTGTTATAAATAATAAATTACTTAAATTATTTTCCATATAATACACCTCTTAATTGATTACGATATTTATTTTTTAAATTAGATGGTTTATAACTATTAACTCTTGTTTTTGTTTTCTTAATTGTTTTAATAGTTTGATTAGTTTTGTAAAACATATTTTTAACTGGTGTTTTATATAAATTCTTAATATTTTTAACATCACTTCGGCGTTCACGATACCATTTTTTATTATTAATTCCACCAGCAAAATTAAAATTAAAATGCCCAATCTTTAAATTATTAATAAACTTTTTAATTTGTTGTAATTTTTGAACTGTTGGTAATGTTAATTTAGTAGTTCCTTTGGGATATTTTTCTTTTAATGCTTGTGGTAATCGTTTTTTAATATAATTTCTTAAATGACTAGGTAATCATTTTCTTAATCAATAACGCCAAAATAAAGTCCCCGCATTAGATACAGCATTACTTAATAATTTTCAAATTTCAACTGGAACACTAGGATAAACATAAGGTCCATAAAATTTTGGATGTTTTGCTGTTTTTGTATATATTAAAATAGTTAAATTACCTGTTAAAGTTAATTTATTTGTAATATTAAACATACCACTATCAAGTCAACTACTATTTAATGGTTGTCAATTAGTATTTAAATAATTTTCATTTTTAAATTGTTCTCTATTTTTAATATTATTATCCTTTTCTAATTGACTTAATATTTGTTGTATTTCTTTTTTATGACCTTTTTTAATTAAATCTAAATAAGTAAATGGATTTAATCACTGATAAATATCTTCAACTTTACTTGTAATTTTATTATATTTATCAGTAATATAATTAATTGGCTTTAATATTTTATTTTGAACTTTATTAACTCTATTAATTAAATTTACAAATTTACTTATTAAAGGTTTATTTTCTAAATTAGATACTAATAAAGTTAAAACTCGTAATATTAGTAAATTCATTGTTTATTAAGAATTTTTAATTACAACATCAATTGTATTTGTTTGACCAGTAGCGTTGTTTTTACCTTCAATTTGAACTTCAACAGTTTTATCTTTTGTAATATTTATTGGTCAATCTTCACCTTTACTTTCAATAAAATAATCAAAATCATTTTCAGTTAAAGAACTATCTATTGCTTTTACTGCTTTTAAAACAACATTTTTAAATTGTGGTTTTAACTGTTCTTGTGTTGCTTGTGTTGGGTCTGCAACATGAATAGTTGGTTTATCTATTTTAATAATTCCACTGATATTAATTTTACTGGGAGTTGATGATGAGAATACATAATCAACTGGCACTCTAAAAGTTTTATTTAGATTACTTTTAGCAGTATTAATTTCTTCTTGTGTAGGTGCTTTTTCTAAAATAATTTTGCATGTTTTAGGATATAAAATTGTTGGTGTTGCATATTGAACTTTACCAATTCATTTAGGGTTAGCAGTATCATTATCTAAAACTTGTTGAATAGTATCCATATTAATTGGATATGCTCATACTTGTTTATTAATAAGTAAACCATTTACATTAGTAAAATTATAACCTTTATCACGGTTAACTTGTCCTTTTGTATATGTTTTTTCTAAATGAAAACTTTTAGATACTGGAATACCCATTGCGGTATTTTCATATAATTCACCATTAACCATTGCTTTTAATTGGGCTTGTGACCCAATTACTTTTAAATAAGCAGGTGTTAAACCTAAATAGGCTCTTCGACCTAAAACCATAAACATTTTATCAGTTGGCAATCCAAAATATAAATTACTAATTTGATTTGTTAATTCAATCAAAGTTTCATTTAATGTAAAGAATGCTTTATTTGCATCATCAGCATTTTCAGCTGTATAACTACGAAATGGAATTACTTCATATTGACCATCTGCTAAACAATAATCATAAATAGCCTGAATTAATTCACATTCTAAATTAACAAATTTATTTTGTACAACACTAGAAATAGCATCAGCAATAACACCATTTTTAATATTTTGTTCTATTAATGCTAAGTCAAAAGCCTCATTCATTAATTTTAAATTAAATCTCTTATCAATCGGAACTGGAATTCTTGTTAATCCCATTGTTTGAGTTGCCCCACCATTTGGTAATGAATAATCATCTTGTCATACCACACGATGAGTTAAATTATATAGTGCTTGTCCTGCATTAGGTAATCAAGCAACTTGTTCTGCGGTTGCAGTAGCATACTGCATAATACTTGCATATTCATTATATAAAGGTCCACGCAATAAAGCATTAACCATATCAACATAGGCTTTTTGACCTGTTGTGTTACCTTGTAATGTAAAAGGTACTTGTGGCAAGTTAATTGTTGCCATAATATTTCACTCCCTTATTATCTAAGGTTTTTAAGTGTATAATCAGTTAATTTTTTAATTTCATCAGGAGTATATGCTCCTTTTTCTTTAATAGTTTCAATTTCATCATTCTTATTTTCAGTTGATTTTTCAATCATATCTTTAATAAAATTAGTTGGTGAAATTGATTGTTGTTCTTCAACAAACAAATCAGGTTTTAATTCTTTTAAAGTTTGCATTTTTTCAGTTAAAGAATTACCACTAACTTTATCTAAATTAGTTTTAATATCTTCAATTTTAGTAGATGGAATATCTTTAAATGCTTTTAATTCATCTAATTCATTAGATAATTTAATAAAATCTTCTTTTGATATAACATCTTCGCGTTTTTGCACACTTTCTCTAATTTGCTTTGCTTCATTATTAAACTGATTTAAGATATTTTCTGCAATCTCTTCACTTAAACCTTGTTCGATTAATTGTTCTTTTGTAAGTGCCATTTTATAAACCTCTCTTTTTTTATTCTTGTCCGATTAACAAGTCAGCATAAACTCTTTTTTATGGAAAAAGATTAAACCTATAATTTAATTATATACTAATATTTTACTAATACAATACTTTTTATATATTATAACTAAACTTAATATATTTGATTACTAATTTAGTCATTAAAACGCGTAATAAGCATTATTTTTAAGAATAAAATTATTACATAATTCATAATTTTGCTTGTATACATATATATATATATATATAATGCAGTTAGATCTTGATAAAAAGTTTCAAGATAAGAAAAGGAGAAATACAAGTATGAAAAAATTACTTAGTTTATTAAGTGTATTAACTATTAGCGGAACTGCTGTCCCAACAACAATTGCCGCTAGTAATTATAATCAAAGATATCAAGCAGTAATTAAAACTAATGGTGCTGATTTGCCAACAGAACAACAAATTAAAGATAAATTAAAAGAACTAAATCCTAGCATAGATATAAATAAAATTAATATTACAAATATTAAAGAGTCAAGCGCAACATTAAATTCGAGTGATAAAACTTTTAATTATGGTGAACCACTACAAGTTTTATATTCAATTGATAAATCTGTTTTATCAGATAATTTAAATTCAGAAACTGATAACGGTGTTAATGTTTTCTATTCTATAGAAAAAAATGGTAAATATAAATCAATAATTGAAAAAATATATGGAATTAAAGAAAAATATATTAGATTTTTAGGCATTGATAGTAAAGACAATAAATATTTTGTAAATAATGAAAATGTTTACTTTGTAAAAAATAATACTAATAATGCTATATTAATTAATTGACTAAATTTTAGTCAATCAGCAATTATTGAATTTAGTAGTACTGATATTTTTGTTAGGTTTGGTTGAAAAGATTTAAATAACATTATTAACGTTCATAGAATAAAAATTATAGATTTAGAAAATAACAATTTAAATAAAATAAATGAATTATCTAAAATTATTTCAAATCCTATTTTAGGAACAGTTAAAATTAATAATGAAAAAGGATTACTAACCGAACAACAAATTAAAGATTTTTTAAAAGATAAAAATCCTCAATTAGATATAACTAAGATAGGAATTAAAAATATTATTGATGATTTATACAATAATAATGAAAAAAGGATTACAGTATTTTCAAGTGACTCAACAATTTATACTGGCGAAGCAACTGTTTTTTTAGATGTTGAAAAATAGTTAAGATTTAAAATAAATGAAAAAAATATTAAGTCTTTTAGGAACAATCACTTTAATAGGAACCAGTACAACCAGTTTAGTTGCTTGTAATACACCACAACATGAATATACACCCGAAGAATTAGCACAATTAAAAAAAGAAAACAAAATTAAAACAAATAACCAAGAAATTAAAGACAATTTAGAATGAACAGCACCACAAGAAAAACCATTTAATACTGTTGATAATAAATGATATTATGTAGTATGGCGTGGTGATAAAAATAATAATTGAAGAATTGCTAAATTTCAAAATACAGAAAAACAAAGATATAATAAGTTTGATGACCAAGATAAATACTATATTTTTATTGGACAACATAAAACAGAAACTAATTTTGATATTATAATTAGTGAACAACAATCTTCGTATAAAACTATAAAACCCTGGCAAATAGATAATGGAGTTTACTTTAAATCAGTATACCGTTGAAATTTAAATAGTAATATACCTGATTTAATTATTGATGATAAAGGTAATGTAAAAGTTAAAGGTGAATAAAAAAAAGAGATTTTACATCTCTTTTTCTTTTATCTTGGTTTAATTGTAATTTTAATAGGATTATCACTATTATTTACTATATTTAATACACCCAAAGCATTTAAGTCTATTGTTATATCTTTATCATTACCACAATAATCAAATCCAGTATTCAATAATAACTGAGCAAATAATACTTTTGAAAATCTAATTTTTAATTTCATATCATTTGTATAATATATTTGTAAATATGTTTCTTTAATTTTATCTTTATCAGTATCAGATAATTTTGTTATTCTAAGTATAAACATAATATTTCAATTATTTTGTTCAGTTAAATATAAATTTGGATAATATCCACTTGGTAAACCATTAGTATATGCAGTAGAGAATGTTTGAATTTGATTAGTTATATTATCAGTGTACAAAGTTATTGTATTATCAAAATTAACATTATCTTTTTGTTCTAATCCTGTTTTTTGTAAAGTTATATTAGATAATAAGCCACCATTTAAATTACAACCATTAGAACCACCTAAAAGATTAACATTTCTGTCTTTAATAAATCTTTCTATATCAGGTTTCAAACATCTAACTTGTAAATTATTAAGATTACTTATTTCAATAGTTTTATATGAACTAATAAATTTATCTATACTTTGAATTGTTGGGTCAATTTGTCTTAAATCAATTTCAGTTTCATAATAACCATAACTAAAATCATTAGGAAATAAAGTTGGTGAATATTCAATTTTGTTATTTTTACATTGTGCTGGTGCGGTAATTTTGGTTTTTAATGTTTGCCCTGTTTTACCATCTCAGATATCTTTTGTATAAGGTTTATAGTTATAAGGTACTGGTGGGAGAACATATTGTGGGTAATTAAATGTTGGTATTTCATAATCGTGTGGTAATAAGAAACTAGTTTTATAATTAGTTGTCATATCGCGTAAATAATTGTTTAATACGCTTTTTGTTTTACCTCTAAAACTTCATACTGATAATCTTAAATAATCTTCTTCATTATTAGTATATGGATTATCAGCATAAAAGATAATTTCAAAATTACCTTTATATAATGCTTGAATTGAAAACATATCAATTATATAACTACAATTTGTCCCATCTGGTGTTTGTAAGAATTCTAAATCATTATCTTTTTCACTATCACTAACTGGTGTTTGAGCATCAACTGCTTTGGTTTGTTCATTAATTAAATAAACTCGATTAGTTTTAGGATTTAATTGTTTTAGATTATAAGTTGAATAAATTAATTCTTCTGTTGGTTTACCATCGTTAGTTAAAACAGTACCTTTACATTTATCAGTTAATAAAGTTGTAAACCCTAAACTAGTAGCATTTGCTCCAAAGATAGCACCAACTTTATCATTACCTTGTTCTCTAAATATTTCAAATGGTAAATATCCATTACCTTGTGCACTATCACCTCAAAATGCATCATTATAAAAACTATAAATATTAGCACTCATAAAACCATTAAGAAATTGAAAATTAGGTCAAGTTTTTTCATCTTGATTAATTACTCACCCTCATGGAATACCAAACGAAATAAAGTTTAAGAATTTACCAACTCCGCCCGGTATCGTAAAAGGATTAAAAACTAATTTTTGTGTATAGTTTAAAGGCAATACGGTTGTTTGGCGATTAATAAAATTATTCATATTTAAAATATCTCAAACATTAGATGTACCCATTTTATTATATTCAAATTGAACTTGACCAACTGTATTACCAAATTCATCTTTTCTTCTAAAATATGATGAGGCTTGAGTACTAATTATATTATCAACATTACCACTATTTACTTTTACTTTATTTGGTGGTGTTATATTTCAGTTTTTAGACCAATAAAACTTAGAATTATCATCTTCTGTATGAATATTTCTACCAACACTAGAATTAGTTGCTGATGTAGTAGTTGGGTCAGTTATAACAATACCCTCACTATTTTTTTGATTTCAAAAATCATATCTTGCTTCCATACTATCTTTTCAATCTTTAAATCCTGTTATCATTGTTGGTTGTATACCTTGAATGTTATATCAACTTACATCTGGTGATGCATAAGTATTTATTTTATCAGGAGCAGCAGGATACATATTATACATTAGCAAGTCCCTTGAATTCATTACTTTTTTATTAAATTCACCTTTAATAATTGGTCGGCCAATAACTGGCATATCAAAAAAGATAGGATTACCATAAAATTTAACTGCCATTGCTCTAACACCTGGGTCTTTTAATAAAACTTCATCTAATTCAACAATACCTTTATTTAGTTTTTCATCATAAGTTATTTTAGGAAAACAATAACCTTCACCTGGTGCTGATGTTTGAATAAATTGTCGTACTGCCAAACCACTATTACTAATTTTGTCATTAATACTTGAAAAGGTAATTTCTTGTCATAAAAAACTACCATCATAAGGTGAATAATAATTAATAACATTTGATGGATATAATCATTGTCTATCTTGGGGTGCAGAATTAATATCACCACCACCAATATTTAAACCACGATCATTAAATACAGTATAAAAATTATAATAATCATTAATATTTAATTTCTCAGCATCTTCATCTAAAATTAATAAAGTATATTGTCGTTCTGTTGATTGTTGAGTAAATACTTGTTCAAATTTAGCATCGCCAAATTGAATTGAACTTCTATCATCAATCATATAAGAATCTCAATATTTACCAACTTTAACTTCTTTTGTATAAAAGTTATCTGCTTTATTATCATTATTCATAAAATAACTTAATTTATATTGCTTTAAGTATTCTAGCATTCTATTAATATCATAAATGTTTTCACCATCAATTAATTTTCAATAAACATTATTATTTTCATCTTTTAATTTTATCGCAAAAGGTGTTTCATTATTTGCTCATATAGTTGAATTAATTGGTTGTTTATTAAAATCATCAATCGTTAATATATTAATTTCTTCACCTTTATATTTTTGCACTATTTTTAAACTATCTTGTCATTGTGCAATAGTACTTTCCATATTATCAAATATGCGTGAATAACTACCATAATCACTTGGTTTAGCATTATTAGGTTTTCAACCTGTTTCAGTATCAGGAATATATGAACTATAAACATTAAAAGGAAATACCATTCAATGGCGATTGTCTTTTATGTTTTCTCTAATATCTATTAAAGTATCATGGGCTTGTCTTCGTAATTCTTCGATAACCCCTGGGTTAATTCTACTCATTTTTTAATTCTCCTTAATTTCTGTTCTACCTTGTAAGGCATTTTGATTATTACCAGTTTCATCATATTCCATTAATTTATTATTATGTTCTATTTCTTTGGCTTGCATTTTATCTTGTCATGCTTCTATTTTTTCTAAATATTTTGCTGCTTCTAATTCATCAATATTTTCATATTCAGTAATTGCTCTTATTGGTTCCATTGTGCCATTATCTAATCTAGCAGTAATTAATTCATTTTGTCGCATTTGATCTACTAAACTAGCACTAACAAAATCAAAACCATAAGGTCTTTCACCAGTACCATCTCATAAACCGTAATATTTTAAAACGGTATCAAACACTTTTGTATAATATTGCTTACGATATGCTTGTAAATATGCTTGTTTTTCTAAATCTTTGGTTTTAGTTAATAAAGATTGTGTTTTATTTTGGTCATTATCTGATTTATCACCAAAAGGACTAGAAAAATGACATGCTAAATATACTTGTTCAATAATTGCTTTTTGGTCTTCCGTATATGTTTCTAAGGTTGGTGTTCCTTGTACTACTTGTAAAGATTGAGATAATTGACCATCTACGGCTGATTGACCTGATTGAATAAAAATATCATCAAAAGCATCTTGTAATACTTTTTTATTACCTTTGTTATAAGCAGTCATTAAATCATCATCTAATATTCCATATCAATGAGTACGATTTGCTCATCTTTCTTTTGATTTAATATTAAAACTATCTTCTAAATCAAATTGTAATTTATAACAATTTGCCATTGTAGGTAATGGGTTTAATGTAGTTGATGTTGATAAAAATAACGGATTAGGTTCATTAATCATTTCTCAAAAAGGAACTACGCCTAATTTATTTTTAAATTCTTGTACTAAAACAGGTTTAACATCATCTTTAATTTGTGTTTTACTTTGTCCAACAACTACTTCATTATTTTTAGGTCAACCTTTAATAACTATTTTATCTTTGGTACAAATTAAATTTAAAATAAAACCACTATCTGATTGATGATAATTTAATCAAATATCAGCACCTTGTTCAATTTCGTTTATTTTACTTACACGAGATGTAAAGTTAAAAGGATTAATTCATAAATCAATATTGCCATCTGATGTTTCTAATAAACCAAAAATAGTTTTGCCCATTAAACTTGCTGTTAATTCATTTTTATCTAATTTTTCTTTTATTTTATAAGTTTCATATCATCAATTTAATTTTTCTAAAATGTCTTTACGATGAGACTTAAATAAAATATCTTTACCATTAACTAATCGCATTTGATGACGAGCAATAATATTGGCTAAATTAATAGTTCAATCATAATTATAAAATTTTAAAACACTATTAATATCATTTAAGTTTGGTAAACTAGGAAAAGTATTATTCATTGTTATTTTGCTCCTTTAATTTTAAAATAAGTGCATAATTAATAATATTTACTGTTAATAAACTAGGTTCATTTGCTAAAACTTGTACACATACTTTAACTTTTTGATATTTCTTAATATATTCGTTATATAAATTTAATTTACATATTGCGATATTATCTTTTTTTAATTCTTGACAAAGTCTTTTTTTAACTTGTCCACAAACAGACATATATGGTCTTTTTGCATTAATTACTCTTTCATCGTGTATTACATAAATATCTTTTTTCATTAAGTTATTCACTCCCTTTGTTGTCATAATTTATAATCTGCTGAACTATTATGTTTAACCATTGGTATTAATTCAAAGTGTAAAGCATAAAAATCACTATCAAATGTATCATCATATAAGTCTAACATTCGTTCTTCTCTTACATCAGGTTTATCTTCTCATTGAATTAATTCATATTGGGTTTTACTTACAGGACATTTTTCTCATAATCATTTTAATTGATTAGTATTTATTAACATGGTAAATGCTTCAATACGATGCTTTATTTTAAATTTCTGCTTTTGCGCTGGTTTAAAATGCATATATTGACCAAAAGAATAATTATATTTTTCTCTATTTAAACTTTCTAATGTTGCATAAGCACTGTCATCAACATTAATTGATATACCTTGTTGTATTAAATTAAAATATTGATTTAATTGATTGTTATAAAACTCTAAAATATCTTTAACTTGTTCTAATGTTCCTTTAAATTGTTGTGTAGCATTTGAATGTGTATATTCAGCAACTTTATATGCTTTTTTATTAAATGAATTATACAATCAAAAACTAGCAGCAGTAGTATGTCCCTTAGGACTAGTAGAGTTTGCTAAATCAACACCACCTAATAATTTAGTTGGTTGAATAATATCTGTTGCTTGCATAATATCAATATATCTTGCAAAGATTGAACCACTAGTATTACCAGGTAATCCTCAACTCCATACTCTTGCTCTTTCAGGATCTAATTTTTCTAATATAAGTTGCTTTCTTTTAACATCACTATCCAAATAACTATTAAGTCTTCAACTAGAATAATGAATAATAACTGTTTTAGTAAATTTCTCATTCTTTTCATAATAATTTATTTTAAATTTACCTATTTGGTCATAATTTAATCGCATTAATTCTTCATCAAATGGCATTATTTCATTACAATATCCAATAATATATCTTTTTAAACTTTCAGGATTTGATGAATTAATAATAAACTTTCTTTTTGCACCACGAACAGCATAATCTAACTCACTTATGTCTTCTCTTGTTAATTGGTCTGCTTCTTCTCTTCATTCAATCGCAAATTCATATTTTTCTAAATCAGCAAACGCTTTTAATTTTTCTCTTTTAGTAGTTGAATGTAATCCTTTACAAATAATATAAGTACCATTATCTAGAGTAAAAGAATGCTCAGATAAATTAACTTTATAATTAATATTCATAGCATTAAGAGTATTTTGTATATTTTCAAAAACACCTTTTCTAATATCTTTACCCATTTTTTGAACAGCAATAATAAATATTGGTTTATTTACTAATAAAGATATAGCACATGATTTACCAATCGGATTATCTTTAATCATCCATGTTTTAGCACTAAACCGTGATCCAATTTCATTATATTCATCAGCAGGATTATATATTTCTTTTCAAGGAGCATTAGGAACATTTTGCTGATAAAATCATCTTGGTATTTCATCTAAATGTAAAAAATGTTTAAGCATCTTTAATCACCTCATTTATTTTTGGTAATTCTTCTTTATCAAAAGTAATAACTATATTTGAATTATTTATATTTGTATCTTTAACATATTTCTCAACATATATCTTCTTACCCCCGCCATATTGGTCATTTAATAAAGCTAATTCCAATTCTATTTCTAATTGATTTATCGTATCCTTAATAAAATCAACGGTTTTTGTATCAACTTTATTTTTTCAATCATTAAATGGTAGTTTTAAATAATATAAATATGCTCTTTTATTGCTTAATTTGTCCGCTTTTTGCCGTAAAAACTCCTTAGTTTTACGCGAAATAGTCTTAAAAGTTACCATTTTTTACTCCTTTTTGCATATTAAAATTGCTATTATTTAATGAATATGATTAAATAAAAGAGTATATAAAAACTATGAAAGAACTCTCACAAGTTCTTTTTTATTATCTATATTTTACATCAAAATAAAAAAAAGCTTTAATTTTGTCGAAAACTCTTGATGAAATAAAAAAAATCATCAATATGACAATTTGAAAACTAATTTTGTGTAAGATTATGATTTTGCTTTAAATTTTTTAAACGTTAAAATATAATACCGTTGATTGTTGGTTTGGTGTTAAACCTTTGTGTTGGTATTTTCATTTTCAGAGCTTTAAATAATTTTGAATATTAGTGAAACCCAAACCATGATAATGAATTAAGGCTTCTTTAAGACTGGATTGTAATTTACTAATCTTATTTAACTTTTGATAACTAGTATCAGGGTTTGTACTAGTTTTGGTGGAATATAGAGTAGAATTTGTTTGTTTTGCTACTAATAAATATAGTGGTTGCATATCAGAAATAATTATTGATTTTTCTTTAATTAGTTGCTTATTCATATTTTCAATAATCCATTGTTTTTGTAATCTTTTGGTATTGGTGGATTGAACAAAAATATTATTATTGCTATCAACTGCCATTTGAATACAGCATTTGGTATCAGTTGAAAATGGATCGAGATGAGTTTTTCGTTTATCAAATTTATCTTTAAAATTGCCTTTATGAATTTCTTTAATAAATGTTTCATCCATTTGGATTTGACCATTTAATTTTTTAAATTTTAACTGTGTATTTTCTAATTGTTTTGATTGCATTAATTTTTGTCGATTATATCAAGCGGTTTTTGGGGTTGTTTTAATAAAACGAGAAATTATTTTACTAGATTGTCCTAACAATGAAATTTGAATTAATAAATTTCACTGTTCATAATTTAAATGACTTCAATAAGTAAAATGATGACGAAATGCATCAAAACTAGCACGACATTTTTTACATAAATATTTTTGTTTTCCTTCGGAATTATGACCATTTTTAACACAATGAAAAGATTTGCAATTAGGACATATAATGCCTTTATCTCTAAATTTTTGATCAATTTCATTTAAACGTTTTTGTTTTTTAATTAAGTCTGCTTGTTGTTTTATTTTTTCATAAAATTTTAAAAATTGATCATCTGTTAAGCTATTTATTAATTCTGTAATTATTTTTTTCATCATTTATTTACCTCCATATATTAAAAATATACCTAATTTTAGGTATATTTTATAAATATCAAGAGTTTTCGACAAAATTAAAGAAAAAAAGTAAATTGCTTTACTTTTTTCAGTTAAATTAATTTGCTAATAATTAACACTTAAATTATAACACAATAAATAAAAAATAATATCTTTTTTTGCATTTTCATTATTTTTATGATATTGTCCTAAACTATAGAAAGAGGGTACAAAAATAATGAATATTGATAAAAACTTTTTTAATAATTTTATTAATTTGTTATATATACAAAGTATTGAAATTATTCAGCAAAATTTAGAAAATTCTGATGAATGAATTTTTAAAAATTATAAAACTGATGAAACTTTAAAAGAATTTAAAGATTATAAAGTAAAAGAAATAAAAGCAAGAACATTAAATATTTTAAATGGTAAGATAACTTTTAAAAGAAGAAAATATTATAAAATTAATCCAAAAACAGGTAAAGAAGAATATATTTTTCCTTTGGATAAACTTTTAGGAATTGAAAAATGACAAAGAATAGATAATTCTGTTAAAGAAAAAATATTATCATTTATTACTGAGAAAAAAAGATATAAAGATATTTTAGATACTATGGAACATGTAAAAATTAGTTTAATGACAATATCTAATATTATGAAAAATGCAAAAATTGATAAAGAATATTATATTAATAAAACTGATAAAAGAATTAAGGTACCACATACTTTATATATTCAAATTGATGGAACTTATTTAAAAATGTTAGATGCAACAAAACAAGGACGAAAAAAGATAAAAAAACACACAATAGTTTCTACTGTACATACTGGTTTTGATGAAGAAAAATATACTGTAAAAAGACCTGTAATTGCAAATAAATTAGGTATTTTTGAAATGGATAATATTCCAGATTATCTTAAAAAAGAAGCAAATTTAAAACCAGTTCTTATAAAATTATTTACTTTAATTGAAACTCATTACAACATGACACCCAATATTGAAATTATGATTTTAGGTGATGGTGCACCTTGAATTAAAAATACTAAAAATTTTATGCATCAATATTTTCCTAAAAATAAAATTCACTATACAATAGATAAATTTCATCTTACAAGTAGATTTAAAAAACTATATCCCTATCAAAATAAAAATAAGAAAAATAGAGAAACATATCATAAAGCCGTTGATTATTTTTTTAATGCTAAATATGAAGAATTATTACAATGCTTAGAAGATAGTAAATCTTTTATAAGCGATGCTAAATTAGATTTTTTAAATAAAACTATTACATTAATTAAAAATAATGAAGAAGGCGTTAGAAATCAAACATTATGAAATAATGTTGGTTGTCATATGGAAGGTGATATTTCTCATTATTGAAAAGGAACTATGATTAAAAAAGCAATTTATAGTGAAAAAACTATTAAAAATAAATTAAATGCTAGTATGATGGGATTAAAAAATAGAATTGATTTATTTAAAAATAATGAACAACTGCTAGAAGAAAATAGAATTAATTATTCAGTTAATAATTTACAAAGAAATTTATATTTTTATTAATTTTATCTAATAAATTAAATAACTTTAATAAACATGTATTTTTGTCGTGGAAAAATTTAAAAAAATAGAAAAAAGTGTTGACAATAAAATTAAAAGTAATACAATCTAAATAAGTAAGTGGTATATTATTCCACAATTTCTAAGATATTAATTTAAGACCCTTAAATAATTTATACGACCTATTTATCACTATTTTGTTTCTTGTCTATGTTTTTTCTTTGGCATTTTTGTTTAATATTTTGATAAATTCTTTCATATCATAAGGTTTGGCTTTGATATTTATTAAATACGCGGTACATCCCATTGTTGAAACTTTGCAAGGCAACATGGAAAGCGGTAAAGACCACTGTGAAAAGAAAAATAATAAAAAATGTAGCTTGCACTTTGGTTAATCAAGTAATAATTGGATTATCAATATCTAAAAAAGGATAGGGATAAGCTCAAATCGTATCCCCATCACGATTTCAAGCAGCAGCACGAATTAAAACATACATTAAATAAAAAATAGGGTAACTTAAACTAATTCATCAATCTTTTGTTAAAAATTCTTTTTTTCAACTAAGACGATGATCACCAAATGATAATGGGGTATAAACAAAAAATAAAATGGGCATAATAAAATGGGTTACAACGGTACAACTAATTTGTGCCTTAGTGTAGTCAGCAATAGTTACTTCACCATTCTTATAACCAATAACAATTCCAATTCAAAAAATAAAGAACATTAATAAGTTTCAATTTAAAATGCTTAACTTAAAGTTTGTTGAAAAGAACCAACTTTTTTGTTCACGATGATGGTTAAAAATAGCTAACAATAATCAAGCAATCGTAATAATATTAACCTGGACTGAATAAAAACTTAATAATATATCATAATTTTGTAAACTAGATCGATAAGCATTTTTATTGACATATCAAAATTCTTTGAAGATATCAGCATAAAAACCATAAGCTAAAAATGCAAAAGCTAAACTGGCAATTATTACTTTATAATATCAAAGATAATCCTTATATCAAATTCGATAAGATCAACGCTTCATAATTCCTCCTTGATAATCTTTTAAATATTATCATAAGAATACTTTGTTAAAAAGATAATTTTTATAATTTTATAACTTTTGTTAGAGCAAAATAAAAAAAATTTCCAAATTATCGCTTTAATTTTGTCGAAAACTCTTGATATTTATAAAATATACCTAAAATTAGGTATATTTTTAATATATAGAGGTAAATAAATGATGAAAAAAATAATTACAGAATTAATAAATAGCTTAACAGATGATCAATTTTTAGAATTTTATGAAAAAATAAAACAACAAGCAGACTTAATTAAAAAACAAAAACGTTTAAATGAAATTGATCAAAAATTTAGAGATAAAGGCATTATATGTCCTAATTGCAAATCTTTTCATTGTGTTAAAAATGGTCATAATTCCGAAGGAAAACAAAAATATTTATGTAAAAAATGTCGTGCTAGTTTTGATGCATTTCGTCATCATTTTACTTATTGAAGTCATTTAAATTATGAACAGTGAAATTTATTAATTCAAATTTCATTGTTAGGACAATCTAGTAAAATAATTTCTCGTTTTATTAAAACAACCCCAAAAACCGCTTGATATAATCGACAAAAATTAATGCAATCAAAACAATTAGAAAATACACAGTTAAAATTTAAAAAATTAAATGGTCAAATCCAAATGGATGAAACATTTATTAAAGAAATTCATAAAGGCAATTTTAAAGATAAATTTGATAAACGAAAAACTCATCTCGATCCATTTTCAACTGATACCAAATGCTGTATTCAAATGGCAGTTGATAGCAATAATAATATTTTTGTTCAATCCACCAATACCAAAAGATTACAAAAACAATGGATTATTGAAAATATGAATAAGCAACTAATTAAAGAAAAATCAATAATTATTTCTGATATGCAACCACTATATTTATTAGTAGCAAAACAAACAAATTCTACTCTATATTCCACCAAAACTAGTACAAACCCTGATACTAGTTATCAAAAGTTAAATAAGATTAGTAAATTACAATCCAGTCTTAAAGAAGCCTTAATTCATTATCATGGTTTGGGTTTCACTAATATTCAAAATTATTTAAAGCTCTGAAAATGAAAATACCAACACAAAGGTTTAACACCAAACCAACAATCAACGGTATTATATTTTAACGTTTAAAAAATTTAAAGCAAAATCATAATCTTACACAAAATTAGTTTTCAAATTGTCATATTGATGATTTTTTTTATTTCATCAAGAGTTTTCGACAAAATTAAAGAATTATCGTGATGTTATTTTATTTTTTTAGTGTTATAATAAAAAGTGAGTTGCAATAACTCACTAATTTAAAAATATATATGTGAGAGCATACTCAAGATCGCTAAACCACAACTATGCTATGCTCTCATAAATAATTATAGCATTTTGCTATAAATTTATGAGAGTTTTAGTTTTAAAATTCTCATTTTTTTGTAAAAATTTTAAAATTATCCCTATTTTTATTGTTTTGAACTCCCTATACCTTGAGGACGCATCGCATATATATTTTATTTATAGCTGTAAAAAATGGAAAAATAATTTTTAAAAAATGTAATTTTATTAAAAATTAAAGACTTAGAAATTATTAAAAAACAAAAAGAACACAATATTAAAATTTTAGTTTTTTACAAATAGGTTCAAACATTATGGCTGGTCCGAAAAATGACTACGAGTTTCGTTAGATGCTGCTTTAAAAAAATAAACATTGGGCAAAATTGAAAAATATATTAATTAAATACAGAATAGCTTAAAAGTATTCGCTTTATTAAAATGCTTTGTTATAATGTTAATAAAGTTAGAAATAAGGTGATATATATGGCAAATAAAATTAAAATTGAAAAAATGCAATCGTTGATTGCCCGTGATTTAACACTTATTATGCAACGAGAAATTCGTGATGAAATTTTAAATACTTTATCAATTAATGCTGTTAAATTATCAAATGATTTAGGTCATGCTAAAGTTTATTATTCTTCATTATTATCAAAACCAGAATTAGAACTTACTAATGTTGTGCAAGAATATAAAAATGAGATTCGTAGTAAATTAGCACATAAATTAGAAATTTATTGTTGTCCAGATTTAGAATTTATTTATGATCATTCATTAGATAATGCAAATAATATTGAAACAATTTTGCAAAAACTAAAATAAAAATATCCTCGTAATTATTGAATTAGTTTTCTTTTTTAAAGTAGAAAATTAAAATAAATAATTATGAGGATTTTTATATTATAAATTATTATTTTGATAATAAAGATATAAGATATTTTCTAATAGAGCAGCAATTGTCATCGGTCCAACACCGCCAGGAACAGGGGTTATCATTTTAACTTTTGGTAGAACATTTTCAAAATCAACATCACCACATAGTTTATTATCATGATCTCGATTAATTCCAACATCAATAATGATAGCGTTTTCTTTGATCATTTCAGAAGTTATTATTTTTGGTTGTCCAACCGCTGAAATTAAAATATCCGATTGTTTTGTAAAAAAACTTAAATTTTTTGTTTTTGAATGACAAACCGTAACGGTGGCTGAAGCGTTAATTAATAAGTTAGCAAGAGGTTTACCAACAATATTACTACGACCAATTATAACAACATGTTGTCCTGCTAAGTCAATTTGATAATGCTTTAATAGTAACATAATTCCTTTTGGTGTTCCGGGTAATAAATCATAATGGCCAAGCATTAGATTGCCCAATATTTCAGGGGTAAAACCATCAACATCTTTTTTTGTTATAATACGATGAATAATTTTTTCGCTATTAATATGAATGGGTAACGGTAGTTGAACAAGAATAGCATCAATGGTTGAATCATGGTTTAATTGATTAATAAGATTAAGAAGTTCTTCTTCAGTCATTGTTACAGGATATGTTAGGACATTACAAATAATTCCCACGTTTTCACAAGCAATCTTTTTATTTTTAATATAAGTACTGCTTGCTTTATTATCCCCAATTTGAATAATTGTTAAACTAGGAGCACGGTGATGCTTTTTTTGAATTTTAATAACTTCTGCTGCGACTTTTGTCTTAATTAATTCACTAACCATTTTTCCATCAATTATTTGGGTTTTATCCATTAATGTTTCACTCTTTTCTATGTTAAAATGTTTTTATATAAGTATTGTATCTGAAAGGACCATAAAATTAAATGCAAAATACCATCATTTTTAAAAGTGCAAAAGGAACTAATAATTCAATTTATACTGATGCTCTTATAATTAGAAAAGTTGTCTTTGTTGATGAACAACATGTCCCTTTAGCAGAAGAAGTTGATCAGTATGATCAAACTGCTAATCATCTTGTTGGATATTATGATAACAAACCAGTATGTTGTGCTCGTATTTTGCAACAAGATGAAAATTGGTTTTTAGGACGGATTGCTGTTCTTAAAAGTTATCGTCATCACCAAGTGGGAACGGTATTATTACAAACTTTATTAAATTATGTTCAAACTAACCATCAACCTACTGCTGTTCATTTATTTGCTCAAAGTCAAGTTGTTGGTTTTTATGAAAAATTAGGTTTTATTAAAAATGGGGAAAGTTTTATTGATGCAGATATTGTCCATTTTCCGATGGTTTATTATTATAATAGTTAAAAGGAGTTGATAAGAATGGAAAAAATCACAACAATTGGTACCAAAATTGGTTTAACAACAGATGATTTAATTAAATATGGTGATTATATTGCAAAAGTAAAAGCATTTAATTTTAGTCATTTACCAAAAAAAGCAAAGTTTATTTTAGTAACAGCAATTAATCCAACTAAAGCAGGAGAAGGAAAGACAACCTGTTCAATTGGTATTGCTGATATGTTAAATCATTTAGGTTATCAAACAACCTTAGCATTACGAGAACCATCATTGGGGCCAGTTTTTGGCTTAAAAGGATCAGCGACAGGTGGGGGCGAATGTGTCATGCAACCAGAAAATGAAATCAATTTACATTATACTGGTGATTTTCATGCAATTACAACGGCAAATAATATGGTTAGTGCCATTATTGATAATATTCTTTATTGAGGTAATGCCTTACAAATCGATCCGGCAAAAGTCGTTTGACAACGTTGTTTAGATGTTAATGATCGTGCTTTACGAAATGTTAAAATTAAAATCAATGATAAAATTCATCGAAATGAGCATTTTCAAATTACAGCGGCCAGTGAAATTATGGCTATTTTAGGACTAAGTAAAGATTTTAATGATTTACGGCGCCGTTTAGATCAAGCAATTGTGGCCTATAATTTTAAAAACGAACCAGTTTATTTACAACAACTACAAATTACAGGTTCATTATTGGCTTTGTTAAAAGATGCTGTATTACCAAATTTAGTTCAAACAAAATATGGAACCCCATTGTTCGTACATTGTGGTCCTTTTGCAAATATTTCACACGGTGCCAATTCGTTAATTGCCACTGATTTAGCGTTAAAATTAAGTGATTATGTTGTTAGTGAAGTTGGTTTTGGTAGTGATTTAGGGTTCGAAAAGTTTAATGATATCATTAACTTAAAAAAAGAATACACTCTTGACTGTACAGTGTTAGTAGCAACCATTCGGGCTTTGAAATTACATGGTGGTGCTGATAAAACAAAATTAGCAACAGTTGATCTTGTTAGTTTAAAAAAGGGGTTAGTTCATTTAGAACATTATATTAAAATTATCCAAAATTATCGGTTAAACTTTGTTGTTTGTTTAAATCAATTCGCAACGGATGGTAGTGAAGAAATTACGTTAGTAACAAATTGATTAACAGAACAAAAAATCCCATTTGGAATTAATAACACTTATCATCTTGGAATTAAAGATAATCCATTATTAGCTAAAACAATTATTGAACAAACAACACGGCCACAACAATATCAATTATTGTTTAATCCAGGTACAACTTCATTAACAGATAAAATTAAAATTATTTGTGAAAAAATCTATCAAACAACAAAAGTTACTTTTAGTGCTGTCGCTCAAGAAAAAATTGCATTTTATCAGCAAGATGATAAATATAAAACTTGACCTGTTTGTATGGCAAAAAATCATCAAACAATTTTTGGTAATAAAGATCCTAATGATGATCACATTACCATTCGTGATCTTAAAATTAATTCAGGAGCAGAATATTTTATTGCATATTTAGCGGATATTATTACAATGCCTGGTTTAAATAAAAAACCTAATGCACTTGAGATTGAAGTTGTTAATGATCAGATTATAAATATTAAATAATTTTGTTATAATTATATTGGACTAAAAATAGGGGCGAATTTAATGCAAAAAAAAGCAAAATTTTTAGAATTAAATAGTATTGTTAGCAAACAACTTAATTTAGCGAGTAATGTTCGTAAAATAATGCATGAAATCTTCACTACTTATAAAAAAAGTTTTCAAAAAATTGGTTATCAAACAATTGCCATTGGTGAATATGGCTTTAAAACTTTAACCAAATACGATAAACTTGAATTGGAATTGGCAGTTGTTAAATATGCTCCTAAAAGTAGTAATGGGTTACGAGAACGAATGTTTCAAGCTGTTCTTGGTGAAATGCGTAAAAATGTTAAAAAATGAACAGTTATTAAAGATACTCAGAATGAAGGATATCTAGAATATCAAATAAATGATGAAATAAATCTGATTGTTCGTATTATTCCCTTTTGTTATAAAAAGAACGCCGAAGGAGAATTAACATATATTTTTTGACGAAATGGAATTGAAAAAAATGATAATGTAATTCAAGTAGTACGAGGTTTTAACAAAGCTAATAAAATTTCAAATAATTTATTACGAACACTAATGAAAATGGTTAAATATGTCCTTAAAACCGATTTTACTTATTATTATATTTTGTATACATTAACATTGCGGTGATTTTATGAGTATTTTGTCAAAAAATATGATCATTACTTGCAAAAAATTGATGCAAGTAAACGGATTGAAAAAGAGGACTTAATAAAATATCGGAATATTAATTTTCAAAAAATTTGATTTTTAAATAATATTGATGGTGAGGAATTAATTTTTTATATTTTAGAACGTTATTGAAAAACAGAAACTTATTATTTCCGTGAATTTGAATTTATTGAAGAAGAAATTTTTGAGTCAATTTCGCGGTATAGTTGATATACTAATAATTGTTTTTTGACACCATATGATTATTATGTTGATTTTAAAATTTATAACATTAAAGAATTTAATGATTTAAATTATGTTCAAGCAGAATTAAAGCACGCTGATTTTTCCCGAATTCAATATGATTATTGTCGCAATCATGATTTGGGAATTTATGTAACACCGGTTAAAATTAGTGGTGTGGTTGGATTCGTTGCTTATGCAATTAATTTTAAGAAAAAAGCGACAACATTGTTCAAAAAATTAGATCCAGCCAAACGAAAAGATGCGATGAGCGTTAATCAACGCGAAATTATGGAAGAGTTAAATTTAATTGCTCATAAGTGATTAACAACATATCGTAAAAAACTAACCTATATTAAAGTTTATTTTGATAAAAAATATCCAATTATTTCTTCATCAAACTATTATATGCGGTTACAAGCAATTATGACTTCGGTTGATAGTTTAAAAAATGATGATTATATTGCTGGAAATGATAATTAACCCGTGGTCTTTCTTTCTTAACTAATCAGTTTTATGGATATTTTTCTTTAATTTTGTCGAAAACTCTTGATATTTATAAAATATACCTAAAATTAGGTATATTTTTAATATATGGAGGTAAATAAATGATGAAAAAAATAATTACAGAATTAATAAATAGCTTAACAGATGATCAATTTTTAGAATTTTATGAAAAAATAAAACAACAAGCAGACTTAATTAAAAAACAAAAACGTTTAAATGAAATTGATCAAAAATTTAGAGATAAAGGCATTATATGTCCTAATTGCAAATCTTTTCATTGTGTTAAAAATGGTCATAATTCCGAAGGAAAACAAAAATATTTATGTAAAAAATGTCGTGCTAGTTTTGATGCATTTCGTCATCATTTTACTTATTGAAGTCATTTAAATTATGAACAGTGAAATTTATTAATTCAAATTTCATTGTTAGGACAATCTAGTAAAATAATTTCTCGTTTTATTAAAACAACCCCAAAAACCGCTTGATATAATCGACAAAAATTAATGCAATCAAAACAATTAGAAAATACACAGTTAAAATTTAAAAAATTAAATGGTCAAATCCAAATGGATGAAACATTTATTAAAGAAATTCATAAAGGCAATTTTAAAGATAAATTTGATAAACGAAAAACTCATCTCGATCCATTTTCAACTGATACCAAATGCTGTATTCAAATGGCAGTTGATAGCAATAATAATATTTTTGTTCAATCCACCAATACCAAAAGATTACAAAAACAATGGATTATTGAAAATATGAATAAGCAACTAATTAAAGAAAAATCAATAATTATTTCTGATATGCAACCACTATATTTATTAGTAGCAAAACAAACAAATTCTACTCTATATTCCACCAAAACTAGTACAAACCCTGATACTAGTTATCAAAAGTTAAATAAGATTAGTAAATTACAATCCAGTCTTAAAGAAGCCTTAATTCATTATCATGGTTTGGGTTTCACTAATATTCAAAATTATTTAAAGCTCTGAAAATGAAAATACCAACACAAAGGTTTAACACCAAACCAACAATCAACGGTATTATATTTTAACGTTTAAAAAATTTAAAGCAAAATCATAATCTTACACAAAATTAGTTTTCAAATTGTCATATTGATGATTTTTTTTATTTCATCAAGAGTTTTCGACAAAATTAAAGATATTTTTTCTTTAATTTTGTCGAAAACTCTTGATATTTATAAAATATACCTAAAATTAGGTATATTTTTAATATATAGAGGTAAATAAATGATGAAAAAAATAATTACAGAATTAATAAATAGCTTAACAGATGATCAATTTTTAGAATTTTATGAAAAAATAAAACAACAAGCAGACTTAATTAAAAAACAAAAACGTTTAAATGAAATTGATCAAAAATTTAGAGATAAAGGCATTATATGTCCTAATTGCAAATCTTTTCATTGTGTTAAAAATGGTCATAATTCCGAAGGAAAACAAAAATATTTATGTAAAAAATGTCGTGCTAGTTTTGATGCATTTCGTCATCATTTTACTTATTGAAGTCATTTAAATTATGAACAGTGAAATTTATTAATTCAAATTTCATTGTTAGGACAATCTAGTAAAATAATTTCTCGTTTTATTAAAACAACCCCAAAAACCGCTTGATATAATAGACAAAAATTAATGCAATCAAAACAATTAGAAAATACACAGTTAAAATTTAAAAAATTAAATGGTCAAATCCAAATGGATGAAACATTTATTAAAGAAATTCATAAAGGCAATTTTAAAGATAAATTTGATAAACGAAAAACTCATCTCGATCCATTTTCAACTGATACCAAATGCTGTATTCAAATGGCAGTTGATAGCAATAATAATATTTTTGTTCAATCCACCAATACCAAAAGATTACAAAAACAATGGATTATTGAAAATATGAATAAGCAACTAATTAAAGAAAAATCAATAATTATTTCTGATATGCAACCACTATATTTATTAGTAGCAAAACAAACAAATTCTACTCTATATTCCACCAAAACTAGTACAAACCCTGATACTAGTTATCAAAAGTTAAATAAGATTAGTAAATTACAATCCAGTCTTAAAGAAGCCTTAATTCATTATCATGGTTTGGGTTTCACTAATATTCAAAATTATTTAAAGCTCTGAAAATGAAAATACCAACACAAAGGTTTAACACCAAACCAACAATCAACGGTATTATATTTTAACGTTTAAAAAATTTAAAGCAAAATCATAATCTTACACAAAATTAGTTTTCAAATTGTCATATTGATGATTTTTTTTATTTCATCAAGAGTTTTCGACAAAATTAAAGTATTTTTTTATCAAAAAGTATTAAATATAAGGTATAATATATAAGTATAATAATATACAACAGCCACTTAGAGAATGTTTCTTATAAGGATTAAAAAGTTATTTATACGGGGTGAAAAAAGTGTCAGTATCAGTGTTAGGAAGCAATAATTGCAGTCAGTTCTATGATAATGTAATCCGGGAGTTATCATTGATTGTAAATAATGAAAAAATTATTTCACATAATAATCCTGTTTTGGCATTAGAAATTAAACTATATTATATTATGAAAAGTGCAAAGTATAATGCGGCGCAAAAAGATCAAATATTAAAACAAATGATTCTTGAGCGAACAAAAACATTAGAATTTAAAGTTACTGAGTTAATTAAAGAATATGCTCAAGTTTATCAAAAAATTTATCAAAAACCATTAGATTTACAATATGCATATATTTCAATTTTGAAAAAAGCAAAATATTTTGTGCAAGAACGTTATGGTTAACGTTTATACATTATTCGTAATTTTTATTGTCGATATTTAGAACAAGGGCAATGACTTGAATTGGTTGATGCGAATTATTGCAGAGTCACAACGAAGAATGCAAGCTGCTTTTTTTACGAAAAAAGAGCAGTAAGATAGTAATAAGGAACATCGATATATTAATATTTTAATATATCGTTTTTTATTTGTATAATTAATAAGAAGATAAAGAGGCATCGTGTAAGTGAAGTGCAACAAATCAACTCAGAAAGGAGTTGATTTTTTAATGGAAAGAAAACATTATTTTATTTTACGGTCCTTAGTAACTAAGTATGGAAAAGATAATGTTATTAATACGGTAAATAATATTGTAATTAATAATGAAAAAGAAGATGAATAAATTATCCGCGTAATTTATTAGCGGTAATTTATTCAATATAGTTTATTTTGAGCGTAGCGAACACGCGAAGCGTGCCGCGAAAATTAGATTTTTAGGAGGAATAAGTTATGCCAGTTTGATTAACGACAATTTTTAGTGTTGTTATTATATTAGGTATTTTTGCTTGAATTGGTTTATCAATTTATCAAAAAATTCGTCAAATTCAAGGAAAGAAAAAAGATAAAAAAGAAATTAAAAATAAGGAGGAAAATAAATAGTGTTATGTATGTATTTAACAACAGCAATTAATTTTTTAGCAGTTGGTTATAAGCCTACTATTTCAGATGGAATGGGTTCTATTTGAAGTGGTTTAGGACAAGCTATGATGAAAGTTAAAGAAGCAATTTATGCTGTATTACCACAATTAATGACCTTTTTAGGTGATGCGTGAATTATTTTAATTCCATTTGGTATTTTTGTTATCATTAAGATTTTAAACTTTTTCCGTGTTATGGTTAAAGGATTTTAATATTTATTATTATTGATCATATATCTTAGCTATGGCACACTAGCTTTTATGTGAGTTGATTAAATAATTTTGTTGTTTATTTTTGTATTACACACTGTCTATAAGTTATTATTGAAATTATTAGTAATGAAATAATTGTTTTAAAGTAGGATTTAATAAAAATAAGAATATTTTTATTGGGGGTCATATTAATAGTAGTTTTGGAATATAAATTTTTATAATATTCTTTATAAATATATCTACTTTCTTTTTAAAATTTGTAGGCAGTATGTAGTGCAAAAATATCAATTTAATTATAAATGATTAATTTTATATTTTAATAACTATTATCTTTAATTTTGTCGAAAACTCTTGATGAAATAAAAAAAATCATCAATATGACAATTTGAAAACTAATTTTGTGTAAGATTATGATTTTGCTTTAAATTTTTTAAACGTTAAAATATAATACCGTTGATTGTTGGTTTGGTGTTAAACCTTTGTGTTGGTATTTTCATTTTCAGAGCTTTAAATAATTTTGAATATTAGTGAAACCCAAACCATGATAATGAATTAAGGCTTCTTTAAGACTGGATTGTAATTTACTAATCTTATTTAACTTTTGATAACTAGTATCAGGGTTTGTACTAGTTTTGGTGGAATATAGAGTAGAATTTGTTTGTTTTGCTACTAATAAATATAGTGGTTGCATATCAGAAATAATTATTGATTTTTCTTTAATTAGTTGCTTATTCATATTTTCAATAATCCATTGTTTTTGTAATCTTTTGGTATTGGTGGATTGAACAAAAATATTATTATTGCTATCAACTGCCATTTGAATACAGCATTTGGTATCAGTTGAAAATGGATCGAGATGAGTTTTTCGTTTATCAAATTTATCTTTAAAATTGCCTTTATGAATTTCTTTAATAAATGTTTCATCCATTTGGATTTGACCATTTAATTTTTTAAATTTTAACTGTGTATTTTCTAATTGTTTTGATTGCATTAATTTTTGTCGATTATATCAAGCGGTTTTTGGGGTTGTTTTAATAAAACGAGAAATTATTTTACTAGATTGTCCTAACAATGAAATTTGAATTAATAAATTTCACTGTTCATAATTTAAATGACTTCAATAAGTAAAATGATGACGAAATGCATCAAAACTAGCACGACATTTTTTACATAAATATTTTTGTTTTCCTTCGGAATTATGACCATTTTTAACACAATGAAAAGATTTGCAATTAGGACATATAATGCCTTTATCTCTAAATTTTTGATCAATTTCATTTAAACGTTTTTGTTTTTTAATTAAGTCTGCTTGTTGTTTTATTTTTTCATAAAATTCTAAAAATTGATCATCTGTTAAGCTATTTATTAATTCTGTAATTATTTTTTTCATCATTTATTTACCTCTATATATTAAAAATATACCTAATTTTAGGTATATTTTATAAATATCAAGAGTTTTCGACAAAATTAAAGACTATTATTAAAAATTAAATAGTATTTTTCAGTGTGTCAATTTTTATTATTTTATATATTTAACATTGTTAATAACATTGTTTATTAAACATTAAATAAACAATATATAGCATTATTTATAACATTGTTAATAATCAGTGTTTTTATCAATAAGTAAACAATATATAAACATTAAATATAACATTGTTTATTAAATAAATATTTAGTTAGGAGTTGATAAAATTGAGTAATTTTGTTAAGAAAAATCAAAATATAGAAAATTATTTTATTCGTAAAGAGTTGATAGTTTTTGAAACAGAAAAAGCAAGTTTTATAAATTTACCTAATCATAATCGTCATATTGGTTTTTGGTTGAGTAATAAATTTATTTATCCTGGTGAAAAACACTCAGATTTATTATGCGAATTGGTATTTTTCAAGATATTACAGATTATGAAATTTGAAAAACAAAATCAGTAGAAAGAACAGCCGAAGGTAAACGAGCAAAACATAAGTCGGATGTTGGGTTAGGAATTCGGTTTTTTAAAATAATTATTCCATTAGAATTTGCACAGAAATATGATAGTCAATGATTAAAGTTTGTTCGTGATTTAAAAAATGATGAAATAGTTAATTATAAAGAATATTATTGGTCAGAAATTACTAAATTAAGTGTTAAAGAACGTTTAGCATTGTTTGATATTGATATTTTGAAAAAGAATTTAAAACCTAAAAAAGAAAAAGGAAGTGGTAAAGATGATTAATTTATTATCAGAAAGCAGTAATTGAAATAAGATTTTTAGTTTTATTTTTGATGTATTTTTGTTTATTTTTGATGTAATTTGAAATACTAAATTACCGATGACAAATACAACAATTGCTTATTTTATTATCTTTTTTATGGTTGTTAAGTTGTCTATTTATGCAATTCACGGAACAAGAACGCAATATAACGAATTAGGTTCAACTGTTAAAAACAGTACATCAAAATTGTATGCTTCAACAGTACGTGGTGTTAAAAAAGCACATAAGGCTAATAAAAATGGTCGGTGAAAGGAAACAGATTAATGATTAGATTAGTTTTATTAGTTGCTGCAATTGCTATTTTTGGTACTAGTTTTATTACGGTGATTATAAATCAATTAACATCAGCAAAAAATATCATTATGGATTTATATAACTCAGATACTTTTTTACTTTCTTTGTTTGGTAAAATGGCAATTTTGTTTAGTCATCCATTAATGTTAACAATATCAAGTTTATATATTGTTGGGTTTATTGTTTCAAAAACATTGTATAGTTAGGGGTTGAATTATAAATATGAAAAAATCATTATCTTTATTTGCCATATCTATTTTAGGTATTTTAGGTTTAATTATTCCATTTATTACTTTAACAGCATTTAAACCCTTAAATCAGCAGAATTATACTGTTAATTAACAAACAATGGGAATGAATGAAACTGATTTTATTAATACAATGTTTTTACGCAGTAGTTTTTTTGAAAACTGGTCTGAAACAAATTACTTTATTAATCCAACTCTAAAAACATCACAAACATTAACTTATAATGATAAATGATATTTAGACTTTTTAAAGAATAGTTATTCAACGGGAATTTCATTTGATAAGCCTAGTGATGAGTTTATGGATTTATATAAAAATTGAGATACTTATGCTAAACAATATAATATTGATAAATTCTATGATGTTGATAAAAAACAATTTTTAAAAGAATTAACTAATTTTTCTTATTCTTTTGCTAAGTATTTTAATACTGTGGAAGTTATTAATAAATTAGAAAGAGGTATTGATAATTTACAATTAGTTAAAATGATTAATGAGTTTTGAATACAAATTCCTAGAACACAGGCACCTAATAAAGAATTTTTAACTGCTACTAATAAATGATATTTTTATGGAGAAAAAAGAAATGGTCAATATTTGCTTACAAAATTTTATTTTGATAATAATTTTATTAAAAATCAAAACACTTGATGACAACACTTAAAAAATGATTCAGATTTTATTTGAAACTATAATTTAGTATATCGTTGAGATGGAAACGGTGAACAAGAATTACCCGTTGTTGATAATGATGGCAAATTAAAATGATATACTGAATATTATCAAAATGTTCGTTCTTTTTTGCTTAAATATATTGATGTTATTGTACAAGAAAATATCCGAATTCAGCAAGGTGGTAATCCAAACTATGATGACCCAAATTTGGGTAGTGAAAGAATAATTTTTGATTTTGAAATTATTAATAATATGGAAAAATTAGATTGAAAACCTGATGTTATTTTAACTAGAAAATCAATTTATCGGATGATTTTAACAATTGATGAAAATAAAAATATTGTTGCTGGTAGTTTAGAATTAACACATTTTAAACAATATTGGGATGGTAATAATGCAAATAGTTATCGGTATACTGATGATTTAGGTTTTTTATTTTCTTTCATAAAAGAAAAAGAAGATACTTTTAATTTTAGTGCTGAAACTTATAATTATTATCAAGGTAATTCTCCTAATATTGGTAAAATGGTTTTTGAACAGATGAAAGGTCAAATTGATATTAATAAATTTTTAAAAGCCTTTTTTACCCATTCTTTGGTACCTGTATTTCAAAATCGCAGTAATTTTATTGAAAGTGGTTATATTGATAATTTACAGTATGATACTGTTTTAATTAATTTTTTTGGTTTAAAATTGATTAATTTTAGAGATGTTTTAATTGATGAAACTAATACTAATAAAAATCAATTTGAAAAACTATTAAATAGTATGTTTACGGTTTCCCAAAATTTTTATAAAGATTATTTACGAACAATTTTTTATTTAGAAAATGATACTTATGTACAAGGATATAATAAAAAATATGGTTTATTAGCAAATAATGGTTTTAAAATTTATCCTCGTTATTTTTATTTTTCTGATAAATACAATCAATTAGACATTAAATTGTATTCAGCATTTAAAAATCGTTTTTATAACACAAATTATGGAGATGTATTTAATTATGATTTTTCTGTATCAAATGATTATAATATTAATCAAAATGAGGGTTATGTTTTTGAAGGTGCTTTAAAAGATAAATACGGTTTAAAATACAAAAAAAATTGAAGAACAAAAAATCGGTTATAATGTTTTTGAATTACAAGCCCAAAAAGAAAATGATATGTACCGTTATTATGATTTTAATTTTGGGATTTATAACTGACAAGAAATTAATAATGGTGGATTATTTCCCGATAGTCAATGATGACAAGCACAATATGAAAGTTGTAGTTGATATAATTTAGCGTGTCATATAAAAAATGCTGCAATTTGAATTGTAAATAATATTCCCGGTGTTAAACAAGTAAACGAATTAGCAAGCGGTGTTGGTAAAATATTTCAAACAATATATAGTTTTTTTAGTCAAACATTTGAGGTATGAAAATTTAGTCCAGCATTATATAATACAATAACAAATATATTCCTATTAATTATCTTTATGAAGTTTGTTCGATTAATTTAAAAAAGGACTTGTTAGTCCTTTTATTATTTTCAATCAATTATTAGTCCTGTGTCTTTATTAATTTCTGGTATTTGTGGTTCATTGTTTTTATTTCAACGATATACTAAATTATAGTTTCAAATAAAATCTGAATCATTTTTTAAGTGTTGTCATCAAGTGTTTTGATTATTAATAAAATTATTATCAAAATAAAATTTTGTCGTTATATAATTATTTTCATATTTATTTATATAAAAATATCATTTATTAGTAGCAGTTAAAAACTCTTTATTAGGCGCCTGTGTTCTAGGAATATTAGTTCATTTGCTATTTTCTGGTAGTTGTTGTGGTTCTGGTGTAGGTTTATTACCCCCCCCCGTTTTCATTATTATTTGGTTTTTCACAACTAATTAATGTTGTTGTACTTGTTGCTGTTAATCCGATTACTCCTAAAATACTTAGTAACTTTTTCATATTTTACTTCTCCTTTATTAAAATTACTTGAATGCTATAATTGATTTTATCATATATCAATAATGTATTAAATAATTTTAATATTAAATTTATAAATTAATGAAAGGTATATAAATGTTATGTATAGTCATTTAAGTTTTATTGATAGGGTTAAATTGGAAAAATTATTATTATCAAAATTATTTTTAAAAAAGAATGGTGAAATAAATATTGCACAGATTGCTAAATGTTTGAACAGAAATCGTAGTACTATTTTGCGAGAAATTAAGCGTTTTAAAACTATTGATGAATATAGTGCTTATAAGTCAGATAAAATGTATTATGAGAAAAGAAAAAAGAATAATAAAAGATATAAGTTTACAGAAGAACAATTAAATTTTATTAATATAAGATTTAATGTTTATCGTGATTCTCCATCACAACTTATTCATCGTTATTTTCTAAAGTTTGGTATTAAATTTCCTGTTTGTGTTAAAACATTGTATAAATGAATTCGTTTGGGTTTTTATGGTTTTTTAAAACAGAATTTACGTCATCGTGGTAAAAAATATAAAACAAAAGGAAAATTTGATAATCGTGGTAAATTAATTAATTTTAAATCAATATTAGATATTGATAATAAAGAGACTGGTGTTGGTTGATTTGAAATGGATACGGTAGTTGGAAAAGAGCATCAATCTAGTAATTTGGTTTTAGTTGAACAAAATAGTAAAAGTTATTTTGTTATGAAATTAAAAAATCATACTGCTAATGAAGTTGTGGAAAAGTTTAAAGATATTGTTATAAGTAATAATTTATTTGGGAAAATTAAAGGAATAATAACTGATGTAGGAAAAGAATTTAGTAAATGAAGAGAATTAGAAATATTTGCTGAAACACAAGTTTATTTTTGTGACCCCGGTAAACCACAACAAAAACCATTAATTGAATATATGAATTCTGAACTTAGACAATGATTTCCTAAGGGAACTGATTTTAATAATGTTAGTCAACAAAAAATAAATTGAGTAGTTAATGTTATAAATGATAAATTAAGGCCTGTTCTTAATTGAAGAACAGCAAAAGAGGTATTTTCAGATAATTTTAAATAGGTTTATTTGAAGTAATTTAATAAATTATTTTTTAGTGTGCTTAATTTTCCTTAAAATAAAATAAAAACTATAAATATTTTGATTTTTAAAAATTTATAATTGATTTTTTATGATTTTTATTGTATTATTTGACTAATAAGATTTGTTGCACTTCATTTTACATAATTCCAAATAAATTAAATGCTAGTATGATGGGATTAAAAAATAAAATTAATTTATTTAATAGTAATGAACAACTGCTAGAAGAAAATAAATTTAATTATTCAGTTAATAATTTTGTAAATAATAATTTACAAAAAAACTTATATTTTTATTAGTTTTATCTAAGAAATTAAATAACTTTAATAAAAATGTATTTTTGTCGTGGATAAATTTAAAAAAATAGAAAAATGTATTGACAATAAAATTAAAAGTAATACAATGTAAATAAGTAAGTGGTACATTATTCCACAATTTCTAAGATATTAATTTAAGACCCTTAAATAATTTATACGACCAATAATTGTTGCTCAAGCAATTGTAACAGCAATTAGTGAAATTATAGAAGAGAGAGATAAATAACAATGAAATTATTAGTAGATATTGGTAATACAGCAATTAAATTTGCAATTCTTAATTCATCCCAAGAAATTACATCTTTTTTAACGATTTCTAGTCGCGAATTAATCGCAGAAAAGAATTTTCGTCAAAAAATTATAACAGCCTTAGATAAAATAAAATTAACTTTAACAGATTTAACGTTACTATGTTTATCGTCAGTTCGTCCAATGTGAGATGATTTATTTTACCAATTAGCCCTTGATTTACAAATTCCGTTTTATCAAGTTAAAAAAAATTTAGCAATTGAACGATTAGCAATTGATATTCCTAATCCACGAAATCTTGGGGCTGATTTGATTGTTGGTTCATATGCAACATTGGATTTATATCCAAACCAAGATGTTATTTTAGTTAATATGGGAACAGCCACTACAATTTCATTACTAAAACAAGGGACCTTATTAGGAACAATTATTATGCCGGGGTTAGAAGCTGCTGCTGAAGCACTGTTTAATCGAGCACAGTTACTACAGACATTTGATTATTCTTATGAAGATGCAATTTTAGGAAAAAATACTAAACAAGCAATCAACATCGGATTAGTAAACGGTCATTTATTAACAATAACAGCTTTTGTTGAAAAACTTACAACTCAAGCAACCACACCAAAAGTAATGCTAACAGGTGGGAATGCAAGTTATATTACAACATTAGTGCCATATCAATATGATAAGAATCTTCTTTTTAAAGGATTTGTGGCCATTTTACAAGATAATAAATTAATATAAAAAAATAGGACAAATGTCCTATTTTTTTAATTTTTGAGATATTTTAATACTTTAAAGTCCATTTAGGTATTTATACATTTTTTTGTTCGTTCCTTTATTTTAAATAAAATAAAGATTACCTAGCATATCCAATTTTTTCTTTGATTTACTTATTTGTCTACTTAAGACAAATTAATAATAGCATGGATTTCAAAAATTACAACAATTTTAAATAAAATTTCTTGCTTTTTTGCGTACTTTTCTGCTATTTTTTCAAAAAAAAATTAATTGAAGAAAAATGAACAGCCTATAAGAAACTTCAATTAATTTTTGTAAATGTATGAAAAAAAACTTTTAAGATTATTTTATATTTAAATATTGCCACAAAATACAAATTTTAACTTTAATTTTGTCGAAAACTCTTGATATTTATAAAATATACCTAAAATTAGGTATATTTTTAATATATAGAGGTAAATAAATGATGAAAAAAATAATTACAGAATTAATAAATAGCTTAACAGATGATCAATTTTTAGAATTTTATGAAAAAATAAAACAACAAGCAGACTTAATTAAAAAACAAAAACGTTTAAATGAAATTGATCAAAAATTTAGAGATAAAGGCATTATATGTCCTAATTGCAAATCTTTTCATTGTGTTAAAAATGGTCATAATTCCGAAGGAAAACAAAAATATTTATGTAAAAAATGTCGTGCTAGTTTTGATGCATTTCGTCATCATTTTACTTATTGAAGTCATTTAAATTATGAACAGTGAAATTTATTAATTCAAATTTCATTGTTAGGACAATCTAGTAAAATAATTTCTCGTTTTATTAAAACAACCCCAAAAACCGCTTGATATAATCGACAAAAATTAATGCAATCAAAACAATTAGAAAATACACAGTTAAAATTTAAAAAATTAAATGGTCAAATCCAAATGGATGAAACATTTATTAAAGAAATTCATAAAGGCAATTTTAAAGATAAATTTGATAAACGAAAAACTCATCTCGATCCATTTTCAACTGATACCAAATGCTGTATTCAAATGGCAGTTGATAGCAATAATAATATTTTTGTTCAATCCACCAATACCAAAAGATTACAAAAACAATGGATTATTGAAAATATGAATAAGCAACTAATTAAAGAAAAATCAATAATTATTTCTGATATGCAACCACTATATTTATTAGTAGCAAAACAAACAAATTCTACTCTATATTCCACCAAAACTAGTACAAACCCTGATACTAGTTATCAAAAGTTAAATAAGATTAGTAAATTACAATCCAGTCTTAAAGAAGCCTTAATTCATTATCATGGTTTGGGTTTCACTAATATTCAAAATTATTTAAAGCTCTGAAAATGAAAATACCAACACAAAGGTTTAACACCAAACCAACAATCAACGGTATTATATTTTAACGTTTAAAAAATTTAAAGCAAAATCATAATCTTACACAAAATTAGTTTTCAAATTGTCATATTGATGATTTTTTTTATTTCATCAAGAGTTTTCGACAAAATTAAAGAATTTTAACACAAAAGGAAAGGCTATAATAATTTAAGAAAGATATAAATGTAACAATATTTATTTTTCATACATAAATATCTTAAACTATATTTATTTAATAATCAATTACTTTTGTCAAAAAATGTTCTAAAAAGGGTTAAAACTGATCTTAATCAATGTTGGGAATAATCTAAAAAATGATATAATGAATCAAGAAGTGGGTGATTTTAACATATGCATGATGGTATTTTTTTAATTAATAAACCGGCTGGGAAAACAAGTCATCAAATTATTCAAGATATTAAAAAAACCTTGATGATTAAAAAAGTTGGCCATGCTGGAACTTTAGACCCTTTAGCAACAGGTCTTTTAGTGGTATTAGTGAATAATGCTACGAAAATGAGTGAATATTTGTTAACAGCAGATAAAGCTTATGATGTCGAAATGAAATTATTTGTTGAAACAGATAATGGTGATATTACTGGTAATGTTATTAAGAAAGAAACTCCCTTTAAACTGCGCAAAAAACAATTGAAAAAAATTTTTAGTGAATTTAATGGGTTTATGTATGAGCAATATCCGCCTAAATATTCTGCTATTAAAGTTAATGGGAAGAAACTCTATGAATATGCTCGGCGCGATGAAGAAGTTGAAATTAAACCACGAACAGTTACGATTAAGGAAATTAAGTTGAAAAAATATAATCATCATGACCACACCATCACCTTTAGTGTATTATGTACCAAAGGAACATATATTCGTAGTTTAGTTATTGATCTTGCTGCAAAATTAAATACAATTGCAACGGTTAAGAGTTTATGTCGAACACAATCAGGAAATTTTTTGTTATCGAAAGCAATTGCTCCAGAAGAAGTAAATTTTAACCGTTTAATTTCAATGTATGATGCCTTGTTTACAAATAAACAACAGTTGTTACTTTATCATTATGATGAAGAAATTAGACAAGGAAAACCAATTGTTATTATTAATCATACTGATCCAATTATTTTTATCATTGATAAAAACAAAAATGTTTTAGCAATTTATAAACATATTGGTAAACATGTTTATGCTTGTCAACGGGGATTATGGGCAAATATTGATACAAATCAACAACAAAAAATAGATAAGGATGATCATTATTAATGAAAATTTTAACATGAAATAAATTAGCTAATAATGAAGCAAAAATTGTTTCCTTAGGGCTATTTGATGGTTTTCATTTAGGGCATTTAAAACTAATTAATCGTTTAATGGAAATTAAAGCAGAACAAAATTTAGCGGCATTATTTTTTACAATGTCACAAAGTGTTACTGATTTTTTACATCAAACTGATACAAAATTATTAGATAATAGGTCAAAACAGGAAACAGCAGCAAAATTAAATTTTGATTATTATTTAGAGGTTCCAGTGACAAGTGAATTTATGAATTTATCAGCGCAACAATTTTTAACAATATTAAAAGAACGGTTTAATGTTGTTAAAATTGTAATTGGATCTGATTTTCGGTTTGGGAAAAATCGCGAAGGGGATTTTAAACAAATTATTACTTTTTTTAGTCAAGAAAATGTTTATTTAATTAATCGGCAAGATGATGTTTTTTCTTCAACAACAATTCGTAATTTATTATTAAATTATGATTTACCAGCTGCAAATAAATTATTATATGAAGATTATCATTTGCGTGGGAAAGTAAAACCAGGGAAACAAATTGGGCGAACAATTAATTTTCCAACTGCCAACATGTATTTACCACAAAAAGTAATTTTACCTTATGGGGTTTATGTTACAGAAACGTGAGCACAAGGACATCTTTACCCATCAATGACTTCATATCGGTTATTTGAAGGAAAAGAAGTTGTTGAAACATATTTATTAGATGCTAATTTAAATTTATATGAACAAGAAATTATTGTTTATTTTAAAAAATATTTGCGTGAAAATATTAAAATAAATAACTTAACCGAATTAGTTAATCTTTTAGAACAAGATTTAGCTGATACTCTTGCATTTTTTGCAAATAAAGCATAATATTAATAGGGTTGTTGTTATTTCGTTGATTTAAGATAACCCTTTCTTAAATGCTTTGATTTAACGTTATGAGCCACAACAATGAAGGGAGAAATTTATAATGGTTTCAAAAGAAAGAAAAGCAGAATTAGTATCAAAATTTGGTCAAAATGCTAAAGATACTGGTTCAACAAAAGTACAAATTTCTATTTTAACAGAAGATATTAACAATTTAACTGCTCACTTGAAAATTCATCGTAAAGATATTGTTTCAAGAAGAAGTTTATTACAAAAAGTAGCACAAAGAAAGCATTTGCTTGCTTACTTAATTAAAACTGATTTTAATGAATATAAAGCAATCATTGAAGAATTAGGAATTAGAAAATAAGGTTTAAGGTTTTTAAACTTTTTTTAATTAGCTGATTAATTCATTTGACACTTAGTTCTTGGTATTGTTTTTTTATTTAAAAAATGTTTTAATTAACTGAGAAAATAGAGTTATTTGAAATAACTTTATAGTATTAACGAGGGTATTATGGGCAATATTAACAATATATCAGCTGTTTGTAGTGGGTGCAAAGCAGGATTAGAGATATATCTTACAAAACTATTAGAAACATATGATATTAATATTGTTAAAATATTTTTATGGGAAAACCAAAATAATGTTAATATTGAAAAAATTTTAGAAAATTGAGACAATATTTGAAAATATACAAATGAAGCATAATGGTTTGAATCCAAATTATTCAGGAATTGCAAAGAAGCATCAACAATATATTCATATTGCTAATCCAGATACGGGGGCAGGTTATGCTTCAGCAACCAATTATCATATTACCTTTCAAAATGATACAAGTTCCGGCGCTGATTTATTTACTAGTACAAGTAATAATCAATGAGGGTTATGACATGAAATCGGGCATACTTATCAAACTCCACAATACCAATATGAAATGGTCTTACTGAAGTAACAGTTAATATTAGTGCGCTTTATGTTCAACAAAAATTATTCAATGCGAATCGGTTAGACACCCCTAGCCATTTGTAATTGTCAAAACATCGCTAATTTAGTAAATAAATCACTAATATCATCAAAATTTCGTTGCTGATCTGATTGCGCAAAATGATATTTAATTTTAGTAATTTGATGGCTTTTGGTGATAATTTTTATTCAACTTTATCACAATATTATCGTCTTTTACCATTTTCTGATAATCCTGGAACAAATGTTGAAAAACAACAATTATTTATTGAAATGACTTCGAAAGTAAGTAACCGCAATTTAGCGCCTTTTTTTATAAAGTGAGGTCTAATACCAACCGAAGCAACTAATCAAAAAATTAAAACTTATCCAATGTTAACTAAAAACATTTGAGAAAATATTATTGATGGTACTCATCAATCAATCGTTGAAGACAATCTTGCAAAATATGAAATTACAACAATTGATGTTTCTTTAAAAGATAATGTTGAAATTAGTTTTGGAACAGATATTAATATGACAAATTATGGAAAATATTTTAATTATGATCAGAATTTATCTATCTGATAGGTAGGAATGCAAAATTATCAAATATATCAAAAGACTAGTGATAAGTATAAAGTGAATGTTTTTATTGGTTTTAAAACAACGGGAAAATTACCAAATAAATATGTTTTTGCAATATCAAGTAATTATAATAATACTATTAAGTTTTTAGGCCTTGCAAATAGTTATCATGGGATTTTAGGGTTGGATTCAAAATAATAAAAAAATTCGATTGTATGGTGATGCTGAAATTATTCATAGTTATTTTGGTGATAAAGATCCGCCATATTATCGAATTATTATTAGTAATCAGAATGGAATCATACTTCATGATCTTAAAATCATTGGTACAGATAATTTTCTTAATGTTATTCGAACTAATAATTTATGAAACGGAATTAGTTATGATGAAAAATATTTGATTACATTAGAATTACAAGAAGCAAGTCGTGTTTTAAAATTTAATTCCCTTTTAAATGACTGAACAGCAGTTTCGACAAATAATAAAGTTACAAAAAAATATCAAATTATTAATAATAAGTTAATAGAAGTTAATTAAAGTATTGTTATTTTTTTCTTAAAAGAAATTGAATTTTTTAAATAAAAAAGTAAATTCATTGTTAAATCTCTTGCTTTTTTTTATAATATGTAAATTGTAATATGAAGTGCAACAAATCAACTCAGAAAGGAGTTGATTTTTTAATGGAAAGAAAACATTATTTTATTTTACGGTCCTTAGTAACTAAGTATGGAAAAGATAATGTTATTAATACTGTTAATAAAATAGTAACTAATAATGTAAAAGAAAATGAATAAATTATCCGCGTAATTTATTAGCGGTAATTTATTCAATATAGTTTATTTTGAGCGTAGCTAACACGCGAAGCGTGCCGCGCAAGCTAAATTTCTAGGGGGAATTAAATTATGCCAGTATGGTTAACATAAATATTTAGTATTATTATCATTTTAGGAATTCTTGCTTGAATTGGTATATCGATTTATCAAAAAATTCGTCAAATTCAAGGAAAGAAAAAAGAAAAGAAAGAAATTAAAAATAAGGAGGAAAATAAATAGTGTTAGGTATGTATTTAACAACAGCAATTAATTTTTTAGCAGTTGGTGATAAGCCTACTATTTCAGATGGAATGGGTTCTATTTGAAGTGGTTTAGGACAAGCTATGATGAAAGTTAAAGATGCTGTTTATGCTGTGTTACCACAGTTAATGTCAGTTCTTGATGATGCTTGAATTATTTTAATTCCATTTGGAATTTTTGTTATTATTAAGATTTTAAATTTCTTTAGAATTATGATTAAAGTATTTTAATATTTATTATAATTAATCATATATCTTAGCTGTGGCACACTAGCTTTGTTATTTGATTTATTAATTTTATATTTTCTATTAACGTTGTTAATAGTATTTTTCAGTGTGCCTTACTTATTTTTTATATATTTAACAATGTTATTAACAGTGTTTATTACAGTACATATACATTATTTAGACATTAGTATAACAGTGTTTATTACGGTAAAGGAGTGTTTATGAAAAAAATAAATGTTGGTAATGATGAAATATTTTCTCAAGAAGAGCGTAAAAATATTTTAGAGAAGGTAAAAAATTTTTATAAAAATATAATGCAAGATTTATTGGATGAAATTAAGATGAAAATTAAAACTATGCAAGCTACTTTAATTCAATTAAATGAGTATGATATTCATTATGAATCCGTTAATATTATTCGAAAAGAAATGAATTTTTATCAACATATTGCAGAACATTTAGAAAGTGAAATGAGCAAAAATGGCAAATTATAAAACATATGATGATTTATTTGAAAAAACAAAATTGTATTGTGTCATCTGTAAAAAATATATAGAACTGGAATAATATGGAACTCAATATTTAGAAACACAAGAATGTGGCGATTGTGTGGAAAAAATAAGAAAAACTAATCCAAATTATTAAAAAGGAGAATAGATAATGTGAATTAAATACAATGGAAAAAGAATTAATTTAAGTAATAAAGATATTCAATTAGAACATACTATATTGCAAAAATTTTTGTCATCTTCTTACGACGATTTTCTAACATTACAAATGTTTTTGTTAATCCTTGTACAATTTGATGTTGATTGTCCTTTAATTTATCAATTGTTTGAGTTAATTGTTGTTCGTTAAAAGTATTATTAGCAAATAATTCACCTCGTTGTTGTATACTATCAGGGGGTTTAACATCACGTGTAGAAACCACACACATTTTGTACTTTTGTGGTGTTTACATTTTTAGAAATAAATTTTATTAATATTTGTAAAGTAAAGATGCAAATAGGACAAAAAAATCGACCCTTATTGGGTTGATTTTTTTTATTTAAAAATTAACTCTAAAAATTAAATATATTGGTTCTACAATTATTTAATTTTACAATTACATATTTTTAGTGGGGGGTTCCCCAACTTGGCATTTTGTCAGTAAAGAAACCAATAAGAACTGTTAACTTGTTTTTTTGCGATTTTGTAAATTAATAACTTTGATTAATATAAACAGATAATGCTGTATTCATAATTTTTAATTGCAAGAATAAAAATAAAATCGTGTGCGTAGAAGAAAAATAACTTTTAAGAACTGGGCAAGGATTTCTTAATTAATCTACTAGTGGAGACTTGATGAGGAGGTACTTGGTATTACAGACAACTACAAAATGTAGAACATCGTAGTACTTTGTAGTTAAAAATCAAAGGAATAATTTAGGAGGTTTATATGAAAAGGTTAAATAAAAAACCTTGAAAGTTTTTAAGTAAAAAGCAATTACATAAGAAAAAAATTGAGCGTGCTAATGAAAAAGCAAGAATAGAAAATAGTAAGGAATTAAATAAAAATGAAAAAGTTAAATAAAATTTGTCTTAAACAAAAATATTGAGGTTATTGCTCAAAATGAAATCAAGAAAATAAATTACAAGAATTAATGCGTAAAAGTTATCCTGTTTCATTTGAAGATATGACGGATGAACATTGAGCATTAGGAAAAAAGAATTAGGAGGAATACATTATGAATAAGAAGATAACAATATTAAATGACAAGGATATGAATAATAATGATGAATTTAAAAGATTTATTAAATGAAATGTTTGATAATTACCCAGATTGTTATAAAGATTATGGTTTAGCAATTATGGATCGTTATGAAATTGAAGTTGAAAATAAAAAATTAACACCCGAAGAAATAGATAATTTAACACATTTATATTTTGACAAACCTAAATTATAAATTTCAACTAAATTAATTTTTTCCATAATTTTATCATAAAGTTTTAATAACCGTGTTCACTTAATCACTTTAATTTTGTCGAAAACTCTTGATGAAATAAAAAAAATCATCAATATGACAATTTGAAAACTAATTTTGTGTAAGATTATGATTTTGCTTTAAATTTTTTAAACGTTAAAATATAATACCGTTGATTGTTGGTTTGGTGTTAAACCTTTGTGTTGGTATTTTCATTTTCAGAGCTTTAAATAATTTTGAATATTAGTGAAACCCAAACCATGATAATGAATTAAGGCTTCTTTAAGACTGGATTGTAATTTACTAATCTTATTTAACTTTTGATAACTAGTATCAGGGTTTGTACTAGTTTTGGTGGAATATAGAGTAGAATTTGTTTGTTTTGCTACTAATAAATATAGTGGTTGCATATCAGAAATAATTATTGATTTTTCTTTAATTAGTTGCTTATTCATATTTTCAATAATCCATTGTTTTTGTAATCTTTTGGTATTGGTGGATTGAACAAAAATATTATTATTGCTATCAACTGCCATTTGAATACAGCGTTTGGTATCAGTTGAAAATGGATCGAGATGAGTTTTTCGTTTATCAAATTTATCTTTAAAATTGCCTTTATGAATTTCTTTAATAAATGTTTCATCCATTTGGATTTGACCATTTAATTTTTTAAATTTTAACTGTGTATTTTCTAATTGTTTTGATTGCATTAATTTTTGTCGATTATATCAAGCGGTTTTTGGGGTTGTTTTAATAAAACGAGAAATTATTTTACTAGATTGTCCTAACAATGAAATTTGAATTAATAAATTTCACTGTTCATAATTTAAATGACTTCAATAAGTAAAATGATGACGAAATGCATCAAAACTAGCACGACATTTTTTACATAAATATTTTTGTTTTCCTTCGGAATTATGACCATTTTTAACACAATGAAAAGATTTGCAATTAGGACATATAATGCCTTTATCTCTAAATTTTTGATCAATTTCATTTAAACGTTTTTGTTTTTTAATTAAGTCTGCTTGTTGTTTTATTTTTTCATAAAATTCTAAAAATTGATCATCTGTTAAGCTATTTATTAATTCTGTAATTATTTTTTTCATCATTTATTTACCTCCATATATTAAAAATATACCTAATTTTAGGTATATTTTATAAATATCAAGAGTTTTCGACAAAATTAAAGCTTAATCATATAATAAGAAACAACAACAATTAAACTAATTCCAATTAATAACATTAGAAGTGGTAAAAAAATTAAATAAATAGCAATACCTCTTATCAATCGGAACTGGAATTCTTGTTAATCCCATTGTTTGAGTTGTCCAACCATTTGGTAATGAATAATCATCTTGTCATACCACACGATGAGTTAAATTATATAGTGCTTGTCCTGCATTAGGTAATCAAGCAACTTGTTCAGCGGTTGCAGTAGCATACTGCATAATACTTGCATATTCATTATATAAAGGTCCACGCAATAAAGCATTAACCATATCAACATAGGCTTTTTGACCTGTTGTATTACCTTGTAATGTAAAAGGTACTTGTGGCAAATTAATTGTTGCCATAATATTTCACTTCCTTTATTATCTAAGGTTTTTAAGTGTGAAATCTGATATCTTTTTAATCTCTTCGGGAGTATATGCTCCTTTTTCTTTAATAGTTTCAATTTCATCATTTTTATTTTCAACCGATTTTTCAATCACATCTTTAATAAAATTAGTTGGCGAAACTGAGGGTTGTTCTTGTATAAACAAATCAGGTTTTAATTCTTTTAAAGTTTGCATTTTTTCAGATAAAGAACTACCACTAACTTTATTTAAATTAGTTTTAATATCTTCAATTTTAGTCGATGGAACATCTTTAAAAGCTTTTAATTCATCTAATTCATTAGATAATTTAATAAAGTCTTCTTTGGATATAACATCTTCGCGTTTTTGCACACTTTCTCTAATTTGCTTTGCTCCATTATTAAACTGATTTAAGATATTTTCTGCATTCTCTTCACTTAAACCTTGTTCTATTAATTGTTCTTTTGTAAGTGCCATTTTATAAACTCCTCTTTTTTTATTCTTGTCCGATTAACAAGTCAGCACAAACTCTTTTTTATGGAAAAAGATTAAACCTATAATTTAATTATATACTAATATTTTACTAATACAATACTTTCTTTAATTTTGTCGAAAACTCTTGATGAAATAAAAAAAATCATCAATATGACAATTTGAAAACTAATTTTGTGTAAGATTATGATTTTGCTTTAAATTTTTTAAACGTTAAAATATAATACCGTTGATTGTTGGTTTGGTGTTAAACCTTTGTGTTGGTATTTTCATTTTCAGAGCTTTAAATAATTTTGAATATTAGTGAAACCCAAACCATGATAATGAATTAAGGCTTCTTTAAGACTGGATTGTAATTTACTAATCTTATTTAACTTTTGATAACTAGTATCAGGGTTTGTACTAGTTTTGGTGGAATATAGAGTAGAATTTGTTTGTTTTGCTACTAATAAATATAGTGGTTGCATATCAGAAATAATTATTGATTTTTCTTTAATTAGTTGCTTATTCATATTTTCAATAATCCATTGTTTTTGTAATCTTTTGGTATTGGTGGATTGAACAAAAATATTATTATTGCTATCAACTGCCATTTGAATACAGCATTTGGTATCAGTTGAAAATGGATCGAGATGAGTTTTTCGTTTATCAAATTTATCTTTAAAATTGCCTTTATGAATTTCTTTAATAAATGTTTCATCCATTTGGATTTGACCATTTAATTTTTTAAATTTTAACTGTGTATTTTCTAATTGTTTTGATTGCATTAATTTTTGTCGATTATATCAAGCGGTTTTTGGGGTTGTTTTAATAAAACGAGAAATTATTTTACTAGATTGTCCTAACAATGAAATTTGAATTAATAAATTTCACTGTTCATAATTTAAATGACTTCAATAAGTAAAATGATGACGAAATGCATCAAAACTAGCACGACATTTTTTACATAAATATTTTTGTTTTCCTTCGGAATTATGACCATTTTTAACACAATGAAAAGATTTGCAATTAGGACATATAATGCCTTTATCTCTAAATTTTTGATCAATTTCATTTAAACGTTTTTGTTTTTTAATTAAGTCTGCTTGTTGTTTTATTTTTTCATAAAATTCTAAAAATTGATCATCTGTTAAGCTATTTATTAATTCTGTAATTATTTTTTTCATCATTTATTTACCTCCATATATTAAAAATATACCTAATTTTAGGTATATTTTATAAATATCAAGAGTTTTCGACAAAATTAAAGAATACTTTTCTTTAATTTTGTCGAAAACTCTTGATGAAATAAAAAAAATCATCAATATGACAATTTGAAAACTAATTTTGTGTAAGATTATGATTTTGCTTTAAATTTTTTAAACGTTAAAATATAATACCGTTGATTGTTGGTTTGGTGTTAAACCTTTGTGTTGGTATTTTCATTTTCAGAGCTTTAAATAATTTTGAATATTAGTGAAACCCAAACCATGATAATGAATTAAGGCTTCTTTAAGACTGGATTGTAATTTACTAATCTTATTTAACTTTTGATAACTAGTATCAGGGTTTGTACTAGTTTTGGTGGAATATAGAGTAGAATTTGTTTGTTTTGCTACTAATAAATATAGTGGTTGCATATCAGAAATAATTATTGATTTTTCTTTAATTAGTTGCTTATTCATATTTTCAATAATCCATTGTTTTTGTAATCTTTTGGTATTGGTGGATTGAACAAAAATATTATTATTGCTATCAACTGCCATTTGAATACAGCATTTGGTATCAGTTGAAAATGGATCGAGATGAGTTTTTCGTTTATCAAATTTATCTTTAAAATTGCCTTTATGAATTTCTTTAATAAATGTTTCATCCATTTGGATTTGACCATTTAATTTTTTAAATTTTAACTGTGTATTTTCTAATTGTTTTGATTGCATTAATTTTTGTCGATTATATCAAGCGGTTTTTGGGGTTGTTTTAATAAAACGAGAAATTATTTTACTAGATTGTCCTAACAATGAAATTTGAATTAATAAATTTCACTGTTCATAATTTAAATGACTTCAATAAGTAAAATGATGACGAAATGCATCAAAACTAGCACGACATTTTTTACATAAATATTTTTGTTTTCCTTCGGAATTATGACCATTTTTAACACAATGAAAAGATTTGCAATTAGGACATATAATGCCTTTATCTCTAAATTTTTGATCAATTTCATTTAAACGTTTTTGTTTTTTAATTAAGTCTGCTTGTTGTTTTATTTTTTCATAAAATTCTAAAAATTGATCATCTGTTAAGCTATTTATTAATTCTGTAATTATTTTTTTCATCATTTATTTACCTCCATATATTAAAAATATACCTAATTTTAGGTATATTTTATAAATATCAAGAGTTTTCGACAAAATTAAAGGTTTTTTCACTATAAATGGCTTTTTTAATCATAGTACCTTTTCAATAATGAGAAATGTCACCTTCCATATGACAACCAACATTATTTCATAATGTTTGATTTTCAATTCCTTCTTTATTATTTTTAATTCATAATGCACCATCACCTAAAATCATAATTTCAATATTAGGTATCATATTGAAATGAGTTTCAATTAAAGAAAATAATTTTATAAGAACTGGTTTTAAATCTGCTTCTTTTTTAAGATAATCTGGAATATTATCCATTTCAAAAACACCTAATTTATTTGCGATTACAGGTCTTTTTACAGTATATTTTTCTTCATCATACCCAGTATGTACAGTACATGCTATCGTATGTTTTTTTATCTTTTTTCTTCCTTGCTTTGTTGAATCTAACATTTTAAAATAAGTACCATCCATTTGAATATATAAAGTGTGTGGAATATCTATTTTTTTATTACTTTTATTAAAGTAATATTCTTCGTCAGTTTTTGCATTTTTCATAATATTAGATACTGTCATTAAACTAATTTTTACATATTCCATAGTATCTAAAATATCTTTATATCTTTTGTTCTCAGTAATAAATAATAATATTTTTTCTTTAACAGAATTATCTATTCTTTGTCATTTTTCAATTCCTAAAATTTTATCCAAAGGAAAAATATATTCTTCTTTACCTGTTTCTGAATTAATTTTATAATATCTTCTTCTCTTAAAAGTTATTTTTCCATTTAAAATTACTAATGTTCTTTCAATTTTATCTTTTACTTTATAATTTTTAAATTCTTTTAAAGTTTCATCAATTTTATAATTTTTAAAAATTCATTTATCATAATCTTCTAAACTTTGTTGAATAATTTCAATACTCTGTATATATAATAAATTAATAAAATTCTTAAAAAAATTATTATCAACATTTATCATTTTCTTACCCTCTTTCTTAGTTTACGACTTTATCACAAAAATAATAAAAATGCAAAAAAAGGATAGTAATTTTTATTTAGTATGTTACAATTTGAATGTATTTAATAAATTAATTAACTGAAAGTAAAGTAATTTACTTTTTTTTATTTTGATGTAAAATATAGATAATAAAAAAAAGAACCGTGTCAAGTTCTTCTGTACATATTTTTCTCTACTTATATTTAACCATATAAAAGGAGTAAAAATGAAAGAATTTAATCCAAAAACAGCAAGTTTGGCGACTTTTTATCGTAAAATAGAGCAATTTTGAGAAAATAAATCACCTAATAAACCATATACTTTGAATGATTTAACCAATGAATTCAACCTTTCTCGTCATTGAAGACAAGAAATTTATCGGAGCGAAAAGATAGTTCCTTTGCTTGAAAAACAAGTTGATAGAATTGAAAGTGAAATAATTAATTTTATGATGAAAACACCTGATGGTGCTAAATTATATTGACAACGAGCCTTTAATTATAAATATTCACTACAAGAAAAAGAACTTGAAAAAGAATTAAACTTAAATAATCAACAACCAATAATTGTTAATTTACAAACGGATATTAGAGATATTAAAAAAGAAAGTGATAATAATGCTTAATCATTTTACTTATTTGTTAGAAACGCCTTATTGGTTATTACAAAATAGTACTGTTGGTAATAAATACCCCTTTGCTAAGAAATATGAGTTAGTTAATGAAATTAATCAAATTGGAACACGATATAGTGGTAAGACTATATCAAATATTAAAATGTTTGGTGAATTATTAAAAATTAGTTTATTAATTAAAGAACCAATTTGTATCATTGCTAGTATGTATTGAAGTAAGGATTTAAAAGATAGTGTATTTCAAAATATCTGAAATATGTTAGATGAAAATCATATTCCTTATACTATTAACTTATCAAATTTTACTTTTACTTTATCAAATGGTAGCAAAATATATTGTAAAGGTTTACATTCACCAAGCCGGAAAGAAAAATTAAAAGCTTTTGCTGATTTGAATAAATATAAATTAGTAATTGATTGAAGAGAAGAATGTGACCAATTTCAACAAAAAGATTTAAGTGATTTAGAATTTGCTATTCGTGGGTATCAAAATAAAATAACAATTAATACATGTAACCCTGAAAGTTTAAAAAGATATATTGTTGGTTATTGTAATGAATTAATGCCTTTTAATGAAGAAATAATGCGTAGTAAATATGAACAAATTAATTATATCGAAAAATGAAATATGAAAATTATTATTCATTATTCTAGTTGAAGACTTAATTATGAATTACCACAAAATAAAGTTAATGAACAATTAAGATTAGAACAATTAGATATTGAAAGAGCAAGAGTATGGAGTTGAGGATTGCCTGGTAATACTAGTGGTTCAATTTTTGCAAGATATATTGATATTATGCAAGCAACAGATATTATTCAACCAACTAAATTATTAGGTGGTGTTGACTTAGCAAACTCTACTAGCCCCAAAGGGCATACAACAGCAGCGAGTTTTTGAATATATAATTCATTTGATAAAAAAGCCTATAAAGTAGCAGAATATGCACACTCAAATGCTACGCAACAATTTAAAGGACCATTAGAACAAGTTAAAGATATTTTATAGTTTTACAACAATCAATTAAACCAATACTTTAATTTAATACAACAAGGAATATCAATTAATGTTGATGATAGTGCTTATGCAACATTAGAAAGTTTAAACCGAGAGAAATATAATTATACTTTTGGTCAATACATAAATTTTAAACCAGCACAAAAGCAGAAGTTTAAAATAAAACATCGTATTGAGGCATTTACAATGTTAATAAATACTAATCAATTAAAATGATTATGAGAAAAATGTCCTGTAAGTAAAACCCAATATGAATTAATTCAATGAGAAGATAAGCCCGATGCAAGAGAAGAACGAATGTTAGATTTATATGATGACACATTTGATGGTGATTTTTATGCTTTACACTTTGAATTAGTACCGATGGTTAAAAATAATAGTTAAGCAGATTATAAATTATGACAACAAAGGGAGTGAATAACTTAATGAAAAAAGATATTTATGTAATCATGATGAACGTGTAATAAATGCAAAAAGACCATATATTTCTGTTTGTGGACAAGTTAAAAAAAGACTTTGTCAAGAATTAAATAAAGATAATATCGCAATATGTAATTTAAATTTATATAACGAATATATTAATAAATATCAAAAAGTTAAAGTATGTGTACAAGTTTTAGCAAATGAACCAAATTTATTAACAGTAAATATTATTAATTATGCACTTATTTTAAAATTAAAGGAGCAAAATAACAATGAATAATACTTTCCATAGTTTACCAAACTTAAATGATATTAATAGTGTTTTAAAATTTTATAATTATGATTGAACTATTAATTTAGCCAATATTATTGCTCGTCATCAAATGAGATTAGTTAATGGTAAAGATATTTTATTTAAGTCTCATCGTAAAGAAATTTTAGAAAAATTAAATTGATGATATGAAACTTATAAAATAAAAGAAAAATTAGATAAAAATGAATTAACAGCAAGTTTAATGGGTAAAACTATCTTTGGTTTATTAGAAACATCAGATGGCAATATTGATTTATGAATTAATCCTTTTAACTTTACATCTCGTGTAAGTAAAATAAACGAAATTGAACAAGGTGCTGATATTTGATTAAATTATCATCAATCAGATAGTGGTTTTATTTTAAATTTAATTTGTACCAAAGATAAAATAGTTATTAAAGGTTGACCTAAAAATAATGAAGTAGTTGTTGGACAAAGTAAAACACAAATTAAAGATGATGTTAAACCTGTTTTAGTACAAGAATTTAAAAATAAATTAGGCATAGTTCCTTTTTGAGAAATGATTAATGAACCCAACCCTTTATTTTTATCTACATCAACTACATTAAACCCATGACCTACAATGGCAAATTGTTATAAATTACAATTTGATTTAGAAGATAGTTTTAATATTAAATCAAAAGAAAGATGAGCAAATCGTACTCATTGATATGGAATATTAGATGATGATTTAATGACTGCTTATAACAAAGGTAATAAAAAAGTATTACAAGATGCTTTTGATGATATTTTTATTCAATCAGGTCAATCAGCAGTAGATGGTCAATTATCCCAATCTTTACAAGTAGTACAAGGTACACCAACCTTAGAAACATATACTGAAGACCAAAAATCAATTATTGAACAAGTATACTTAGCATATCATTTTTCTAGTCCTTTTGGTGATAAATCAGATAATGACCAAAATAAAACACAGTCATTATTAACTAAAACAAAAGACTTAGAAAAACAAGCATATTTACAAGCATATCGTAAGCAATACTATACTAAAATGTTTGATACTGTTTTAAAATATTATGGTTTATGAGATGGTGTTGGTGAACGAGAATATGGTTTTGATTTTGTTAGTGCTAGTTTAGTTGACCAAATGCGACAAAATGAATTAATTACTGCTAGATTAGATAATGGCACAATGGAACCAATAAGAGCTATAACTGAATATGATAATATTGATGAATTAGAAGCAACTAAATATTTTGAAAAAATAGAAGCATGACAAGATAAAATGCAAGCCAAAGAAATTGAACATAATAATAAATTAATGGAATATGATGAAACTGGTAATAATCAAAATGCTTTACAAGGTAGAACAGAAATTAAGGAGAATTAACAAATGAGTAGAATTAACCCAGGGGTTATCGAAGAATTAAGAAGACAAGCCCATGATACTTTAATAGATATTAGAGAAAATATACGAGATAACAGACATTGAATGGTATTTCCTTTTAATGTTTATAGTTCATATATTCCTGATACTGAAACAGGTTGAAAATCAAATAATGCCAAACCAAGTGATTATGGTAGTTATTCACGCATATTTGATAATATGGAAAGTACTATTGCGCAATGACAAGATAGTTTAAAAATAGTACAAAAATATAAAGGTGAAGAAATTAATATTTTAACAATTGATGATTTTAATAAACAACCAGTTAATTCAACAATATGAGCAAATAATGAAACACCTTTTGCTATAAAATTAAAAGATGAAAATAATAATATTTATTGAAAATTAATTGATGGTGAAAATATTTATGATATTAATAGAATGCTGGCATACTTAAATCAATATAAATTAAGTTATTTTATGAATAATGATAATAAAGCCGATAATTTTTATACAAAAGAAGTTAAAGTTGGTAAATATTGAGATGCTTATATGATTGATGATAGAAGTTCAATTCAATTTGATGAGGCTAAATTTGAACAAGTATTTACTCAACAATCAACTGAAAGACAATATACTTTATTAATTTTAGATGAAGATGCTGAGAAATTAAATATTAATGATTATTATAATTTTTATACTGTATTTAATGACCGTGGTTTAAATATTGGTGGGGGTGGTATTAATTCTGCACCCCAAGATAGACAATGATTATATCCATCAAATGTTATTAATTATTATTCACCTTATGATGGTAGTTTTTTATGACAAGAAATTACCTTTTCAAGTATTAATGACAAAATTAGTCACAGTGGTTTATCAGTAAGACAATTTATTCAGACCAGTGCTCCAGGGGAAGGTTATTGTTTTCCTAAAATAACTTATGATGAAAAGTTAAATAAAGGTATTGTTGAATTAGATGAAGTTTTATTAAAAGACCCAGGGGTTAGAGCAATGGCAGTTAAATTTTATGGTAATTCTATCTTTTTTGATATGCCAGTAATTGGGCGACCAATTATTAAAGGTCAGTTTAATAAAAAAGTTATGAATTATCGTGATTTATTAATGTATAACATATATCCTTGCCCACCTGACAAAGTAAATACTTATGCTGCTCCAGAAGTAAGTTGATATAACGTTCAAGGTATTCAACCAACAATGATAACTGGTTTTAAAGATTGAAAGCAAGATATGGAAAGTAGATACGACTTTTGAAATCAAAAAAATAGTGAGGGAATTGTAATAACCGATAAAGCGAGTTCAACAGCAACTAATCCTACGGTTGGCACAACTATCCATAAAGAAGATAATAACTCTAAATTTTATTGGTCTAAAAATTGAATGATTACTCCACCTGATAAAGTAAAAGTAAATAATGAAGATGTTAATAATATTATTAGTACCCAAGCATCATCATATTTTAGAAGAAAAGATGAATTTGGTAATACTGTAGGACAAGTTCAAATTGAATATAATAAAATGGGTGTTTGTAATGTTTGAGATATTTTAAATATGAATAATTTTATTAATCGCCAAATTACAGTATTACCTTTAAACTATACGCAAAAATTAGTTTTTAACCCTTTTACGATACCGGGTGGAGTTGGTAAGTTCTTAAACTTTATTTCATTTGGTATTCCCTGAGGATGAGTAATTAACCAAGATGAAAAAACTTGACCTAATTTTCAATGACTTAATGGCTTTATGAGTGCAAATATTTATAGTTTCTATAATGATTCATTTTGGTCTGAAAAATCAAAAGGTAAAGGTTATTTACCATTTGAAATATTTAGAGAACAAGGAAATGATAAATTCGGTGCTATCTTTGGAGCAAATGCTACTAGTTTAGGTTTTACTACTTTATTAACTGATAAAATAAAAGGTAATGTTTTAGAAAAAGATGGTAAACCAACTGAACAAATAACTTATTCAACTTATAATTTAAAACAATTAAATCCTAAAACTAATCGTATATATTTAATTAATGAATTAGTAAGAGCAGTAGATGCACAAACACCAGTTAGTGCTAGTGAAAAAGATAATGATTGCGAATTTTTACAAACACCTGACGGTACAAATTGTAGTTATATTATTGATATGTTTTCAATCCAAGCATTATATAAAGGTAATTTTGAAATTATATTTTATGCTGATAATCCATATACAAATAATGAAGAAGATTATTTAAGATTATCAGTATGAAGTTTCAGAGGTAAAACAAAAAATACACTAAATAATTATTTACGCGATATGACAACTAATTATAAAACTAGTTTCTTACTACCCCATGATTATGAAATACCAACATTTAATTACCCACAATATGTATTACCACCAATACCATATAATTACAAACCTTATATGAAAGATATCTGAGATGCTAAGGCAGGACAAGCATTAAAAACTAAAATTACAGCACCAGCACAATGTAAAAAAACCGATTCAAGAGGTGAAATTAATTTATTTTCAAATCAAATTAATGAAAGTTATTATGAAACTGAAATTGATCTAAGACAAATTGACCCAACAATTCAAAGTATTGATAAATTTATTAGTTCTTATAAAACAATAGAAATAAGTAATCTTGATAATTTACAAGTTAATTGTTATAAACCTGAAATAGAGCGATTTATTTATGATAGAGATGTAAATATTTTAGCTGGTGCTAATTGCAATATTAATTTAGGTTCATTATCAAATATAACTTTAAAAACAGAAGGTTCCTCGCAAACTCGTAATGTTAATTTTGAAAATACAATAACTTTATATACAGATAATGTAAAAGTAAATGATAGTGAAACAATATATTCTACTGGTTATATTAATAATACATCGCCGTCTGTTCCCAACCGATATAATACTTATGATAAGAGAGGGATTTTTGATTTTTTAATACAATTTAATAAATGATTTGATTCAGATTCTAATGAAATTGGAAATTTAAACATAAAAATATATTATACTAATGATATGAAATTAAAAATTAGATTTACAAAGAATTTGATTGCACATATTGTGATAAATAGCACCATGCATTGAGCATATTTTGGTAATGATAAAGATATAACAATAGACCTTAATGCTTTGGGTGTTTTAAATATGGTAAATAACAGTAGTAATAATCCCATTCAAATTACATTTAAACCAAGGTAAAAATAAAAAGAGATTTAATATCTCTTTTTTATTCTCCTTTAACTTTTACATTACCTTTATTATCAACTATTAAGTCAGGTTCCTGAGTATCTAAATTTCAACGGTATACTGATTTAAAATAATTATTATCTTTATTTTTTCAAATAGATATATGCTTTTCGTTATATTCATTATCTGAATTTTTCCCTAAATTACGCACTATTTCCAATGTATAACTAGGTAAAAAACCAATCGTACTAATAGCAGAATAAATTAAAAAATAAGAAATTATTGGAGAAATTGAATATTTATCAATAATATCATTTTTATCTTTATTATTTTTTAAAAATTTAGTTAAATGTCAATTATCATTTTTATCTCCACACCATACAACATAATATCATTTATTATCTGTTTTATTAAATGGTTTTTCTTGTGGTGCTATTCATTCTAAATTGTTTCTTATTTCTTGGTTAGTAGTATTTATTTTATGTTTTTCTTTTTGTTCTTTTAATTCATCCTCGCTATATTGTTTATTACAAGCAACTAAACTGGTTGTACTTGTTCCAATTAAGGTTATTGTTGATAAAAGACTTAATATTTTTTTCATTTATTTTAAATCTTAACTATTTTTCAATATCTAAAAAAACAGTTGCTTCACCAGTATAAATTGTTGAGTCACTTGAAAATACTGTAATCCTTTTTTCATTATTATTGTATAAATCATCAATAATATTTTTAATTCCTATCTTAGTTATATCTAATTGAGGATTTTTATCTTTTAAAAAATCTTTAATTTGTTGTTCGGTTAGTAATCCTTTTTCATTATTAATTTTAACTGTTCCTAAAATAGGATTTGAAATAATTTTAGATAATTCATTTATTTTATTTAAATTGTTATTTTCTAAATCTATAATTTTTATTCTATAAACATGAATAGTGTTATTTAAATCTTTTCAATTAAACCTAACAAAATTATCAGTACTACTAAAATCAATAACTGATGCTGGTTTAAAGCTTAGTAATTTAATCGATATAGCATTATTATTATTATTTTTATTATTTACAAAGTAAATATTTTTATCATTTATATAATATTTATTATTTCTATTATCAAAACCTAAAAATCTAATATAACTTTCATTTTCATTAACTCCATATATTTTTTCAATAATTGATTTACGTTTACCATTTTCTATAATTTGATAGAAAACACTAACACCACTATCAGTTTCTGTATTATGTTCTTCTTTTTGATAAGGACTAGCGGCAATTGTTGTTGGTACAGAAGTTCCACTAATTGTTAATACACTTAATAAACTAAGTAATTTTTTCATACTTGTTTTTCTCCTTTTTTAATCTTGAAACTTTTTATCAAGATCTAATTGCATTATATATATATATATATATATATATATATATATATATATATATATATATATATATATATATATATAAGCAAGCAAAATATTATGAATTATTTTAAAAATTTATCTTGAAAAATAGCTCTTATTACGCGTTTTAAGGGATAAATTAGCAATGAAATATATTAAGTTTAGTTATAAAATATATTATATATATAATATATAAAAAGTATCTTTAATTTTGTCGAAAACTCTTGATGAAATAAAAAAAATCATCAATATGACAATTTGAAAACTAATTTTGTGTAAGATTATGATTTTGCTTTAAATTTTTTAAACGTTAAAATATAATACCGTTGATTGTTGGTTTGGTGTTAAACCTTTGTGTTGGTATTTTCATTTTCAGAGCTTTAAATAATTTTGAATATTAGTGAAACCCAAACCATGATAATGAATTAAGGCTTCTTTAAGACTGGATTGTAATTTACTAATCTTATTTAACTTTTGATAACTAGTATCAGGGTTTGTACTAGTTTTGGTGGAATATAGAGTAGAATTTGTTTGTTTTGCTACTAATAAATATAGTGGTTGCATATCAGAAATAATTATTGATTTTTCTTTAATTAGTTGCTTATTCATATTTTCAATAATCCATTGTTTTTGTAATCTTTTGGTATTGGTGGATTGAACAAAAATATTATTATTGCTATCAACTGCCATTTGAATACAGCATTTGGTATCAGTTGAAAATGGATCGAGATGAGTTTTTCGTTTATCAAATTTATCTTTAAAATTGCCTTTATGAATTTCTTTAATAAATGTTTCATCCATTTGGATTTGACCATTTAATTTTTTAAATTTTAACTGTGTATTTTCTAATTGTTTTGATTGCATTAATTTTTGTCGATTATATCAAGCGTTTTTTGGGGTTGTTTTAATAAAACGAGAAATTATTTTACTAGATTGTCCTAACAATGAAATTTGAATTAATAAATTTCACTGTTCATAATTTAAATGACTTCAATAAGTAAAATGATGACGAAATGCATCAAAACTAGCACGACATTTTTTACATAAATATTTTTGTTTTCCTTCGGAATTATGACCATTTTTAACACAATGAAAAGATTTGCAATTAGGACATATAATGCCTTTATCTCTAAATTTTTGATCAATTTCATTTAAACGTTTTTGTTTTTTAATTAAGTCTGCTTGTTGTTTTATTTTTTCATAAAATTCTAAAAATTGATCATCTGTTAAGCTATTTATTAATTCTGTAATTATTTTTTTCATCATTTATTTACCTCCATATATTAAAAATATACCTAATTTTAGGTATATTTTATAAATATCAAGAGTTTTCGACAAAATTAAAGAAAAGTATTGTTTTAGTAAAATATTAGTATATAATTAAATTATAGGTTTAATCTTTTTCCATAAAAAAGAGTTTATGCTGACTTGTTAATCGAACAAGAATAAAAAAAGAGGAGTTTATAAAATAGCACTTACAAAAGAACAATTAATCGAACAAGGTTTAAGTGAAGAGATTGCTGAAAATATCTTAAATCAGTTTAATAATGAAGCAAAGCAAATCAGAGAAAGTGTGCAAAAACGCGAAGATGTTATATCAAAAAAAGACTTTATTAAATTATCTAATGAATTAGATGAATTAAAAGCTTTTAAAGATGTTCCATCGACTAAAATTGAAGATATTAAAACTAATTTAAATAAAGTTAGTGGTAGTTCTTTAAGTGAAAAAATACAAACTTTAAAAGAATTAAAACCTGATTTGTTTGTTGAAGAACAACCATCAGTTTCACCAACTAATTTTATTAAAGATATGATTGAAAAATCGGTTGAAAATAAAAATGATGAAATTGAAACTATTAAAGAAAAAGGAGCATATACTCCAGAAGAAATTAAAAAATTAACTGATTATACACTTAAAAACCTTAGATAATAAGGGAGTGAAATATTATGGCAACAATTAATTTGCCACAAGTACCTTTTACATTACAAGGTAACACAACAGGTCAAAAAGCCTATGTTGATATGGTTAATGCTTTATTGCGTGGACCTTTATATAATGAATATGCAAGTATTATGCAGTATGCTACTGCAACCGCAGAACAAGTTGCTTGATTACCTAATGCAGGACAAGCACTATATAATTTAACTCATCGTGTGGTATGACAAGATGATTATTCATTACCAAATGGTGGAACAACTCAAACAATGGGATTAACAAGAATTCCAGTTCCGATTGATAAGAGATTTAATTTAAAATTAATGAATGAGGCTTTTGACTTAGCATTAATAGAACAAAATATTAAAAATGGTGTTATTGCTGATGCTATTTCTAGTGTTGTACAAAATAAATTTGTTAATTTAGAATGTGAATTAATTCAGGCTATTTATGATTATTGTTTAGCAGATGGTCAATATGAAGTAATTCCATTTCGTAGTTATACAGCAGAAAATGCTGATGATGCAAATAAGGCATTCTTTACATTAAATTAAACTTTGATTGAATTAACTAATCAAATTAGTAATTTATATTTTGGTTTGCCAACAGATAAAATGTTTATGGTTTTAGGTCGTAGAGCCTATTTAGGATTAACACCTGCGTATTTAAAAGTAATTGGTTCACAAGCCCAATTAAAAGCAATGGTTAATGGTGAATTATATGAAAATACTGCAATGGGTATTCCTGTATCTAAAAGTTTTCATTTAGAAAAAACATATACAAAAGGACAAGTTAACCGTGATAAAGGTTATAATTTTACTAATGTAAATGGTTTATTATTAAATAAACAATTATGAGCATATCCAATTAATATGGATACTATTCAACAAGTTTTAGATAATGATACTGCTAACCCTAAATGAATTGGTAAAGTACAATATGCAACACCAACTATTTTATATCCAAAAACATGTAAAATTATTTTAGAAAAAGCACCTACACAAGCAGAAATTAATACTGCTAAAAGTAATCTTAATAAAACATTTAGAGTTTCTGTTGATTATGTAATTCCATCATCAAATAAAATTGATATTAGTGGGATTAATAAATTAGATAAACCAACTATTCATGTTGACGATCCAACTCAAACAACAGCCGAACAATTAAAACCACAATTTAAAGCCGTCGTTTTAAAAGCAGTTAAAGCCATAGATAGTTCTTTAACTGAGAATGATTATGATTACTTTATTGAAGCTAAGGGTGAAGATTGACCAATTAATATTACAAATGATAAAACTGTTGAAGTTCAAATTGAGGGTAAAAACAATGGTAGTATACATTATTTTGAGGTTTTTAATAAAATTAAGTAATTAGAAACAAATTAAGTTTCGCTTATAATTAAATGATAACAAAATTTATAAAAAATTCAACTTTTTAAAAACATAATTTTTATTTGAATAAATAATTTATGAATTTTGACACACTAAAAAATACTTTTTAAAGTTATTACTAATTTTAAAAGGTTTTTTATTTTTTATAAAGATAAAAATTGCTTTTTAGATTGATTTAAATTAAATATATTAAATTCAATTTTTTCTTTATTTTTATTAGTTTTATTAATTTTTTCTTCATTTGTTTTACTATTAAGTCTTAACATTGAAGCAATTAACATATTGATAAATGTTTCTTTACAATATATTTTAGCGCCACGTCCCTTAACTGCCTTAATGTAGTGTGATATATCACCTTCCATGTGACAACCAATATTATATTCTAATGCTTGATTTTCAATTCCTTCTTTATTATTTTTAATTAATTCAATAGTTTCTAATAAAAATTTCTTTTTATTATCAATAACATAGGGTAAATGACACATTAAAAAATCTAATAATGCTTCATAATTTCCAGTAAAAAAATATATTTTTGATAATTTATATTTTAATCTATGAATTCGGTTTTTCTTACTATTTGGGAATAATTCTTTAAATCTTTTTACTAAATGAAATTTATCTAAACTATATGATACAGTATTATTTTTATATTTTGATTTTACTGCTTTGTAAATTTTTTTAATTTGTTTTTCACCATCACTTAATATTAATATTTTAGTATCTTCATTAATATCATAAGTATCCATTGATTTAAAAATTTTATCAATAAAATTATCAATATTAGATTTATCATTTTTATTCTTATGATTTTTATTCATCATTTGAAAAACGCCTTTTTTCTTTTTCATTTTTATTCTGGTTTTTGTTGACTTTTCTTCATCAACACCAACATGCATAGTAGCAAGAAATATTTTATTTTCAACTCTTTTTTTATTTTCTCTCATAGGTTCAAAAGCACCATCAATTTGAATATATAAAACATTATTTGGGATTTTAATTTTATTGTTATTTTTATTACTAATGTAATCGGTTTCTTCTAAATCGGCATTTTTAAAAATATTAGATATTGTTCTTTCACTAATGTTAGCATTTTCTGTTGTATGCAAAATATCTTTATATCTTTTCCCATCGCCCATAAAAGACATATATTTATCTTTTAAATTTTTTTCAATTCTTTCGTATTTTTTTAACCCTAATTCTTCATCTAAAGGATAACGATTTATATATTTTTTATTTTCTTCATCATATTTAACATATCTTCGTCTTTTTACAGTGTTATCCCCATATTCTGTTTTAAATGTTTTTGGTATTTTTGATACAACCTTATATCCTTGTAATATTTTTCCTTGTTGATATAATTTAAATATCTCATTATCTCTTTCAATTAAGAAATTATTAATTTCATTTTTTGTTTGTATTTTTTTATTTTCTTTATAATTTCCTAATAAATTTTGTTTTAATTCCATTTTATAATTTCCTTTCGTAATTAAACAATTTTTTAAATTATTATATTTAATACTTCAAATAATTTTATCAAAAAAAGGAGGCTAATTAAAAATGCAAGATTTTACCAAAATTAATAACAAAAAACGAATTACTAGTTATGAACATTTAAATAAAAAATATGATTTGAATTTTAGTGACTATAATTTTGGTTTTGATTGAGAAGTATTTAAAGACTTTGTTGGTGATAGTTATGCCCGATATTTTACTTCGCCAACTTTTTTTAAGTTTGTTTCAGCAGGGCGTGGTACTAATAAAACATGAAATCATTTAGCCGAAAAATTATTTTTTGCTTGTAACTTTACGGATGCTTCATCTAATATTTTACGAAGATATGCCAACACCCACGAAGATACTACATTTGGCGATACAATTAATGTCTGTAATTATCTATATGATAAATATGGGATTGATATAGGACCCGACAATGAAAATGGTATTGTTTGACCTAAAAATGTTAAAGAAGGTGGAGAGATTGTTTTTCCTAGTGGTGTTCGTATTGCTTTTGCGGGTTATGCTAATGGTAATAAAATTATGGGGAAAGTTGGTAAAGGAAGCGGTATTATATCAGCCTGAACAGATGAAATGATACATGCTGAAGAAAAAGAAATCTTAACTGATAAAGAACTAGATAAAAGATATAATAATTTAAGAGTTTCAATGTTTCGTTCAAAAAGTTTAAAAGTATCTTATGAAAAATATACTGATGATGATGTTAATGAACAATATAATTTAGATAATCCTATTCCAGTAAAAGAATTATCTTGGACATTTCAAGAATGAGACAACATAGCAAAACAATACATAACAGTAACAACATATTTTCATAAAACATATTCTAATCAATTTACTTTTAACCCTTTTGATAAATACCATGTCTTTTATGAAAAATTTGTAACGCCATTTTTACCTTTAAATGAAAGAATTAAAAACATTTTAAAAGAACACAATCAAATATATTCAGAAAATAAACAAGTATTTAAAGGTTTGGGTGTTTTTAATTTGCGTTTAACTATGGGTGCTGTTTGAAATAAAATACCTGATATTACCAAAAAACTTGTTTTAGCAAATAAAGAAGAACGACCCGATTTATTTAAACTTGAATATTACGGTTTTGAATATAACGATAATGACCCCAGCATTTATGTTTTACGAAATTATCGTAAATATATTAAAGAGTATAATCTACAAGATTTTTATAATACCAATACAAAACAATATCAATTTGATAGTTATTCAATTGGTGTCGATTATGCTAATGGTAGTGAAGACCATACAGTATTTTTATTTAGTGGCTATAAAATTAATGAAAATAATGAATATGATAAATATTTAATTGAAGAAAATGTTGTTACACCAAAAAATGCGATGAATTTAAATGAAATAGTTGAACATTATGGACAATGAATAATCAATACTTTTGATAAATTTGATGGTTTTGAATATGCAACATTTCATTATGATATTAATGCCCATGACTTTATGCAAAAATTACAAGAAGATATTTATCCTTATTTGGGTTATAAAATTAAAATGTTTAAAGCTAAAAAACATCAAACTTCATTGAATAAAGAAGCAGGTATAATTAATCGTGTAACATGAATAAGAAAAATGTTTGTTCAAGGCAAAATATATGGCATATTAGATAACTTTCCATTTTTAGATAAATGCATTAGTGAACTAAGATTTAGTGACACCAAAACAAACACACCCGATAGTAAAATGTACCATGACCCATATGACGCTTTGTTTTATTGTTCTTATCCATATCGTTTTAAAATGGGATTATAACTAATCTTGTTTTTGGGCGAGCGGTTGATTTTCTTAAATTTTTGTGATAAAATGACTTACAAGTTAAAAAAGATTTTGAGGTTCTTTCAAACAAATTTGGGAATCTTTATAAAATTCTTCGCTTAACGCTTAGAATTTTTCCCAAGTATTTTGAAAAGCGCGGCAAAAGTTTTTTTAAACTTTAAGGCATTTTTCACAAACTTATGAAAATCACCGCGAGCCCAGATTAGTACTAAAAACTAAAATATAATCACAATAATAATCATTATAAATAATCTCCTTTCTAAAATAGATTTAAAAATGCTTGACTTGCATATATATATATATATATATAATGTCAATAGATCTTGATAAAAAGTTTCAAGATAAAAGAAAGGAAATTATACAAAATGAAAAAATTACTTAGTTTATTAAGTGTATTAACAATTAGTGGAACTGCTGTACCAACAACAATTGCCGCTAGTCCTTATCAAAAAGAAGAAATATTAAATAGAGTTAAAAGAAGTTTAAATAATATTAATATTTCCAATGTTCCAGCTATTAGACAAACGCAACCATATTGATGTGGTCCAACTATTGGCGAAGCAATATTAAGATATTTAGGATTAAGGTCAGTTCATAGTCAATATTATACTCACCCTGATTTTCCAAATTTAGATCAAACACATGAACAATTTCAAGGTAGCTTATCTAGTTGAATGAATACTGACTTTTTTGGAGGAACATCACCTCAAAATTGAACAAATGGAATAAATCAACTTATTAATATATATAATTTAAATAATGGTAGATTATATTCAACAACAGGAATAGGATGTTTCTTTAATTTTGTCGAAAACTCTTGATATTTATAAAATATACCTAAAATTAGGTATATTTTTAATATATAGAGGTAAATAAATGATGAAAAAAATAATTACAGAATTAATAAATAGCTTAACAGATGATCAATTTTTAGAATTTTATGAAAAAATAAAACAACAAGCAGACTTAATTAAAAAACAAAAACGTTTAAATGAAATTGATCAAAAATTTAGAGATAAAGGCATTATATGTCCTAATTGCAAATCTTTTCATTGTGTTAAAAATGGTCATAATTCCGAAGGAAAACAAAAATATTTATGTAAAAAATGTCGTGCTAGTTTTGATGCATTTCGTCATCATTTTACTTATTGAAGTCATTTAAATTATGAACAGTGAAATTTATTAATTCAAATTTCATTGTTAGGACAATCTAGTAAAATAATTTCTCGTTTTATTAAAACAACCCCAAAAACCGCTTGATATAATCGACAAAAATTAATGCAATCAAAACAATTAGAAAATACACAGTTAAAATTTAAAAAATTAAATGGTCAAATCCAAATGGATGAAACATTTATTAAAGAAATTCATAAAGGCAATTTTAAAGATAAATTTGATAAACGAAAAACTCATCTCGATCCATTTTCAACTGATACCAAATGCTGTATTCAAATGGCAGTTGATAGCAATAATAATATTTTTGTTCAATCCACCAATACCAAAAGATTACAAAAACAATGGATTATTGAAAATATGAATAAGCAACTAATTAAAGAAAAATCAATAATTATTTCTGATATGCAACCACTATATTTATTAGTAGCAAAACAAACAAATTCTACTCTATATTCCACCAAAACTAGTACAAACACTGATACTAGTTATCAAAAGTTAAATAAGATTATTAGTAAATTACAATCCAGTCTTAAAGAAGCCTTAATTCATTATCATGGTTTGGGTTTCACTAATATTCAAAATTATTTAAAGCTCTGAAAATGAAAATACCAACACAAAGGTTTAACACCAAACCAACAATCAACGGTATTATATTTTAACGTTTAAAAAATTTAAAGCAAAATCATAATCTTACACAAAATTAGTTTTCAAATTGTCATATTGATGATTTTTTTTATTTCATCAAGAGTTTTCGACAAAATTAAAGGGATATTTTGATTATCATACTAGTAATGCGTTTTATAATATTGTTTCTTATAGTTTAGAAAATAATACTCCTGTTGCCTTTGCTTATCATGGCTCTAATAATATTAATGAATCTGATCACAGTCATTTTATTTTAATTACTGGTGTACGAAATGGACCTACTAATCCTATTTATACATATATGAATCCAGGAACAGGACAATATAGTGAATTTAATTCTAGTAATTTAGTAACATACTTAACTCCGGGATTTAGAACAATAAACCCTGATAATCAAACTACTCCGAGAGGATATTTAATATCTTATACAGGAGGAAATCAAAGTTGAAATTATGAACAAATGGATGTGGGGGCTGTAAAAAAAGATTTGCGTAATGTAATTAAAAATGCAGATTTAGGTTCATTAAATAATAATCAAGATAGTACTATTCTTAATGCTGTTAAAAGACTTAATGTAAGCTTAGATACAAGTGATATTAGTGTTAGTAGAATTACAGATACGTCAGCTGATATAAATGGTTTTACTAGCTATAGCGATAGTTATAATTCAAATAAATATAAAGATTATAAAAGGGTTTATTTTACAGTTAGACAACCAATAAGTAACGTTATTACAAATACACAATTAGGAAGTTTAGATGACAATAATTTACAAACTATTTTAAGTAGTCGTATAATGTACGATGAAGCTCCAAAAAACAACTCTTGTTAGGGTTGTTTTTTTATTTGAAATAAAAAATCCCTAAAAGGAGGTAATGATAATTAAACAACAAAAAATATGTGATGTTAATGATTGTTATAAAGCAGTATCATTCATTACCGAAGAATTTTTATCAAATAAAGTTTTATGAACTTGTGAAAAACATAAATATTTATTAAATAAAATAAAAGATAAAACACAAAAACAGTTTTATCAAAAACTAGAAAATTCAAAAATTATCTTTGATGATAAAACTGGTTCTTTTAAACTTTGATTTTATAAAACAACTTAATGCAGGGTGGAACAGTTATTTTAAATAACTAAGTGTTTTTTTCCACATAGGCGGTCTAGCCCAGCGGTAATCAGTCCGTAAATAATAGACGCTTTAACAAGCGATAGTCGTGATAAGTGCGGGGTCAACATCAAACGACAATAAATATTGAGATGGCCACTTTATAAATAAATTTGCGATAGATATTATCCCATTAGAGGATGACAGAGGTTTTAAAAACCACAAAGTCAGCATTAGGCTCTTCAATGTGCAAGTGAATTTATTTTAAAAACTGAACGCTTTGACCTGAAATGGTGCGGATGAAGAGAGAGAATTCTCTGGCATTATCTTATAAAAACAACTGTCGATTATTAAACATTAAACAATAAAACATACCGCCACCGCTCACCCGCAGTGAAGCGGATGGCGTAGTAAATAAATAGATAAATACTTAATTATATAACTAACTCTCGCTTTGGCACTTTCACTTTGGAGTGAGTGCCAGCGAGTTAAAAATAGGAGGTAAATATGACAATCAAAAATCTAATATCAATATATATGTACAATGATTTTTGTATTAATATATTTGATAATAAAACAGGGCAAAAAGAAAATATTAATGATGATATTAATTTAATTAAAAATGAAGAAGCACATTTATTAAATCAAGAAATAACTTATTTTGATATTAAAGAACAAAAAGGAAGAAAATTAATAGAAATATTAATAGCAAAGAACGAGGTAAATTAGTATGTGAAAAGATGAAAATGGTTATGTTTATACTGAAGAAGATTTATTTAATATGGCATTAGAAGAATGTCATTCAGAAGAAAGTGCTTATGAATATATTGATAATTTAATTAATGAAATGGAATTAGAGGAAATTTAATTATGGCAGATTTAAAATTAAATAATGAAGTTAAAAATATTACGTATCCATTTTATTTAAAAGGAAATAATTTTAAAGAATTAAGTTTAAAAGCATTAACAATTAAAAAATGAATTGATGAAAATGGACAAGAATTAGCAGAATTTATATATCGACAACAAGCTTGATTAATAAATGGAGAATATAAATCACAATCACTAAAAGATTTAAAATTAGTAGTTTCAAAAATTGATTATATTTTTAGAGAACCATTAGAATTAATAAAATCTTTTAAAGATGAATTAAATTTTATTAGAAAAGATATTTTGAATTTAGAAAATAATATTAAGAATAATCATGATTCTTTAAAAAATAATGTTATTAATATTCAATTTCAAAAACAAAATGAAATTATTGAAACTCATAAAAAAGAACAATTTTTAGAAATTAAAAGTGTAGCAAAAAAAGAGCAAGAATTAAAAATTATTACTAGTAATTTTCGGAAAGAAAAATTATTAATTAAAGATATTGAGGTTATTGGTATTAATGATGATTTTTTACAAAATGCTGATAAATTAGAACTTATTAATCTTATTAAAAATTATTTAGTTGTTGATGAACAAATTGTTAAAAATGAAATTAAAGATCAGTGAGATAGTAATAAAGATATTAATTTAATTGGGGTTAAAGGTATTAATTTTAAAATAAATAAAGGAGAAAAATAATATGGCAAATATTGTTGAATTTTTAAGAACAGATAAAGCAACAGAATGAATAAAAAGTAAATTTTCTAATGAAAATGAAATTGCAAGATTTAAAAGTAATATAGTTGCAATATCAAATAGTAATGAATTATTACAAAAAGCAGATCCAAAAACAATTATGACTGCTTGTTATCAAGGAGTTTTATTAAATTTACCAATGGAAAAACAATTTGGTTATGCTTATGTAGTTCCATATAATACTAAAATAACAAGAATTATTAACGGTCGCGAAATCCAAGAATGAATTAATCAAGCTCAATTTCAAATAGGTTATAAAGGTTATATTCAATTAGCACAAAGAAGTGGTCAATATTTAGATATGTCAGTATCAGATGTTAGAGAAAATGAATTAGTAAATTATGATCGTTTAAAAGGAACTAGTTTTAATTGAATTCAAAATGAAGATGAAAGAGAAAAATTACCAATTATTGGTTATGTAGCATACTTTAAAATGGTTAATGGTTTTGGAAAAACTTTATATATGACCAAAGAACAAATGGAAAATCATTTTATGAAATATTCTAAAACTTATGCTAAAAATAAATCATTTTATATTGCTAGTTTTGATGAAATGGCATTAAAAACAGTATTAACATCTTTATTAAGAAAATGAGGTATTATGTCTGTTGAATTACAACAAGCTTATAAATCAGATCAGGCAGTTATTACAACTAATGATGAAAAGATTTATATTGATAATGATAGCAATATAAGCATAAATAAGGGTCAAATTAGTAATGAAAATATATCAAGTGAAGAAGTGACAGATAATAATTTAGTTAAAGAAGAAGATATATCAAATGTAGTGCCAACAATTAATAATAACAACGATGAGGAATGAGCCACTTGATAAAAATAGGTATTGACCCATCAGGAACAGGTACTACTGCTATTGTTATTTATGAAGATAATAAATTAATTGAAAAATTAGAATTTACAAATAAAAATTGAAAAGAACAATATCAATTTATTAATGATAAATTGTTTGATTATGAAGAAAAAATTAATATTGAAGATTGTTTATATACATCTGCTAATGCAAGTAAAGATAGGGATGATTTATTAAGATTATTAGGAGCATTATCTGTTTATAAATATTTTATTAATTGAGTATCACCAAAAAATACTAAATCAGTTGTTAAAAATATGGAAAATTTAAGTAAATATAATGATAGTTGTATATGAAAATTTGATAAAGATACTAATTTAACTTATCAATATGGTAAAGGTTGAAAATATAATAATGATAAAATAAGTAATCATTTACGAGATGCCATTATTATTGCTAATTATGAAAGTTAATATTATGAAACATTCATATAATCAAAAAACTGGAAAATATTATTCTTGCAAAATTAGGAATGTTAATATTTACTTAAATAAAAACGAAGAAAAAGTTTGAAATGAATTAAATTTTAATACTTATTCTCAAAAAATAGAATACCTTATTAACTTTTATATAACACATTATAAAGGAAATAAAGAATATGAATAATTATATTTTATGTTATCGATCTGAACAAGGTAATCGCCCTTGTAAAAACCCTCGTGGTGAATATATAATTGGGATTGATAAACAAGATGTAGATATTAATTCAACTGAATACTGAGAATATTATAAAAATAATTATGGAAAAAATAATTTAGTTATTTGTAAAGTTAAAAATTTAGACTTAATATTAGAAAATAAAAAATAACCAATTAAGGTTATTTTTTTTAAATACTATTTGTTAGTTTTTTAATAGCATCTTTTTGTGCTTGTTTTTTGTCATTTACTTTAACTTGTTTTTTAACATTTTTAATTTGACCTGTTTTTAATGCTAATTCTGTTGCATAATCAGGTCCTCGTAAATGTTTTTCGTGAGCAATAACAGCAGTTCTTAATTCTCTAATTTCTGCTTTATATTTTTTAATTTTTTTAGCAGATAATCCAAGAATACCAAGACTACCCATTCCACCAGCACCCGCTAATACAAGTAAAGCAATTACTATTTCATTACTAATTTCCATTTCTTTATTTCCTTTCTTATCCTTACTCAAACAGTGGCCATCCATTCTTTCAGAACAAAATAATTTATAAATTAAACTATATAACCACCCAAAAATATCAACCGCCCCTATATATAGTTTATTTTAAATTTAATTCTTTGTTATTTTCTTCTTGTTTTTTAGTATATTCATCTTGCATATTTTTAAATATTTCTTCTGTTATACCATCCAAATTATTTCATTGTTTTGCTATTCTTGGTTGAATAACACGCGGATTAATACGGCAGTTCAAACAATGTCTTAAATGGTCTTTTTTTCATTTTGATTTATCAATTCAAATAATAATTAAAGAAATTATTAAAGTAATTAAAGGTAAAATTGTAAATACTAATCCCATTTTAGATATTTTTAATCGTGGAATATCAATTTTCATATCTACTTTTGGTTTACTACTAGCAACAAATATACCTTGAATTCCATATGTAAAATGAACCTAATCCATTATTCTTATCAACATCAACTACATTAAACACACGACCTACAATGGCAAATTGTTATAAATTACAATTTGATTTAGAAGATAGTTTTAATATTAAATCAAAAGAAAGATGAGCAAATCGTACGCATTGATATGGAATATTAGATGATGATTTAATGACTGCTTATAACAAGGGTAATAAAAAAGTATTACAAGATGCTTTTGATGATATTTTTATTCAATCAGGTCAATCAGCAGTTGATGGTCAATTATCCCAATCTTTACAAGTAGTACAAGGTACACCAACCTTAGAAACATATACCGAAGACCAAAAAGCTATTATTGAACAAGTATACTTAGCATGTCATTTTTCTAGTCCTTTTGGTGATAAATCAGATAATGACCAAAATAAAACACAGTCATTATTAACTAAAACAAAAGACTTAGAAAAACAAGCATATTTACAAGCATATCGTAAGCAATATTATACAAAAGTGTTTGATACCGTTTTAAAATATTACGGTTTATGAGATGGTACTGGTGAAAGACCTTATGGTTTTGATTTTGTTAGTGCTAGTTTAGTAGATCAAATGCGACAAAATGAATTAATTACTGCTAGATTAGATAATGGCACAATGGAACCAATAAGAGCAATTACTGAATATGAAAATATTGATGAATTAGAAGCAGCAAAATATTTAGAAAAAATAGAAGCATGACAAGATAAAATGCAAGCCAAAGAAATAGAACATAATAATAAATTAATGGAATATGATGAAACTGGTAATAATCAAAATGCCTTACAAGGTAGAACAGAAATTAAGGAGAATTAAAAAATGAGTAGAATTAACCCAGGGGTTATCGAAGAATTACGAAGACAAGCCCATGATACTTTAATAGATATTAGAGAAAACATAAAAGACAATCGCCATTGAATGGTATTTCCTTTTAATGTTTATAGTTCATATATTCCTGATACTGAAACAGGTTGAAAACCTAATAATGCTAAACCAAGTGATTATGGTAGTTATTCACGCATATTTGATAATATGGAAAGTACTATTGCACAATGACAAGATAGTTTAAAAATAGTGCAAAAATATAAAGGTGAAGAAATTAATATATTAACGATTGATGATTTTAATAAACAACCAATTAATTCAACTATATGAGTAAATAATGAAACACCTTTTGCGATAAAATTAAAAGATGAAAATAATAATGTTTATTGAAAATTAATTGATGGTGAAAACATTTATGATATTAATAGAATGCTAGAATACTTAAAGCAATATAAATTAAGTTATTTTATGAATAATGATAATAAAGCAGATAACTTTTATACAAAAGAAGTTAAAGTTGGTAAATATTGAGATGCTTATATGATTGATGATAGAAGTTCAATTCAATTTGGTGAAGCCAAATTTGAACAAGTATTTACACAACAATCAACTGAAAGAAAATATACTTTATTAATTTTAGATGAAGATGCAGATAAATTAAATATTAATGATTATTATAATTTTTATACTGTATTTAATGACCGTGGTTTAAATATTGGTGGTGGTGATATTAATTCTGCACCCCAAGATAGACAATGATTATATCCATCAAATGTTATTAATTATTATTCACCTTATGATGGTAGTTTTTTATGACAAGAAATTACCTTTTCAAGTATTAATGACAAAATTAGTAATAGTGGTTTGGCAGTACGACAATTTATTCAAACATCAGCACCAGGTGAAGGTTATTGTTTTCCTAAAATAACTTATGATGAAAAACTAAATAAAGGTATTGTTGAATTAGATGAAGTTTTATTAAAAGACCCAGGTGTTAGAGCAATGGCAGTTAAATTTTATGGTAATCCTATCTTTTTTGATATGCCTGTTATTGGTCGACCAATTATTAAAGGTGAATTTAATAAAAAAGTTATGAATTCAAGAGATTTATTAATGTATAACATGTATCCTGCCCCACCTGATAAAATAAATACTTATGCATCACCCGAAGTAAGTTGATATAACATTCAAGGGATACAACCAACTATTATTACTGGATATAAAGATTGAAAAGAACATATTCAATCAATGTCTGATTTTTGAATTGAAAAAAATAATGAGGGTATGGTAATAACAGATAAAGCAAGTTCAACAGCAACCAATCCGACTGTTGGAACAACTATTAAGGAAGAAAATTCAAATTCTAAACCTTATTGGTCTAAAAGTTGAATGATTACTCCACCAAATCAAGTAAAAGTAAATAGTGGAACTGTTAATAATATTATTAGTACCCAAGCGTCATCATATTTTAGAAGAAAAGATGAATTTGGTAATACTATTGGAAGTGTTCAAATTGAATATAATAAAATGGGTTCGTGTAATGTTTGAGACATTTTAAATATGAATAATTTTATTAATCGCCAAATTACCGTATTACCTTTAAACTATACGCAAAAATTAGTCTTTAATCCTTTTACTATACCTGCTATTGGAAAGTTTTTAAACTTTGTTTCTTTTGGTATTCCTTGGGACTGAATTGGAAATTTAACAATTACCCAAGATGATAAATGACCTAATTTTCCATGACTTAATGGTTTTATGAGTGCTAATGTTTATAGTTTTTATAACGATGCCTTTTGAGGTGATAAGTCTGCTGGTAAAGGTTATTTACCATTTGAAATATTTAGAGAACAAGGAAATGATAAAATTGGTGCTATCTTTGGAGCAAATGCCACTAGTTTAGGTTTTACTACTTTATTAACTGATAAAATACAAGGCAATGTTTTAGAAAAAGATGGCAAACCAACTGAACGAATAACTTATTCAACTTATAATTTAAAACAATTAAACCCCAAAACTAATCGTATATATTTAATTAATGAAGAAACCAAAGCAGTTGATGCACAAACATCAGTTAGTGATAGTGAAAAAGATAATGATTGTGAATTCTTACAAACACCTGATGGTACAAATTGTAGTTATATAATTGATATGTTTTCAATACAAGCATTATATAAAGGTAATTTTGAAATTATCTTTTATGCTGATAATCCATATACAAATAATGAAGAAGATTATTTACGATTATCAGTATGAAGTTTTAGAGGTAAAACAAAAAGTGTCTTAAATAATTATTTACGAGATATGACAACTAATTATAAAACTAGTTTTCTATTACCACATGATTATGAAATACCAACATTTAATTACCCACAATATGTCTTGCCACCAGTGCCATATAACTATCAACCTTATACCAAAGATATTTTGCCTTCCGATGTAGTATTACCATTATTAACTAAAATTATAGCACCAGCACAATGTAGAAAAGTTAACACCACATTATACCCTGATGTTAATTTATTCTCTAATGAATTTAATTCTGCTTATTATGAAATAGAAATTGATTTAAAACAAATTGACCCAACAATTCAAAGTATTAGTAAATTTCAAGATGCTTATAAAACTGTTGAAATAAGTAATTTAGGTAATTTACAAGTTGAATGTGGACCACCAAATATAGAAAATTTTATTCCTAATAGAAATGTTAATATTACTTTTGGCGGCGTTTCTGGATGTACTAATAAAAATTCATTGTCTAGTATAAAATTACTAAAAAGTGGTCGTTCACAAACTGATAAAGTTAATTTTGATAATACAATAACTTTATATACTGATAATATCAGAGTAAATGATGTTCAAACATTTTTTACTGCATATACTAATGGATTACCAAGTTATGATGATTATTTTAGCAAATATGTATCAAAAAATGAATTAACTATTAGAGTTTCTTTTACACTTAAATCAACAAAATTATTTAATAGTGATAAAGATGAAATTAAAAAAACAGAATTACAGGCATATTATACAAATGATATGAAATTAAAAATTAGATTTATAAAATTAATTCATGCAGAATTAATTTTAGGGGCAGATAGTTATTTAAGTTTTGGTAATGATAAAGTTATTGTATTAGATGTTGATAATCCTAATGTTTTAGGTATTAGAAATAAAAGTGATAATCCAGTTAAAATTACAATAAAACCAAGATAAAAATAAAAAGAGATTTAATATCTCTTTTTAGTTCTTACTTAACTTTTATATTGCCATCTTTATCAACTTCTAAATTTTCTAAATTAGGAGGTTCTTGTGTATCTAAATTTCAACGATAAACTGATTTAAAATATGAACCATCATCAGCATATAAAGTATTATTTGTATTAATAATTCCTTCTTTAATTAATAAAGTATAATAACGAAATCTTGGCGGTTTAAAAATAAGACTATATTTAGCATAATTATCTATTTTTTTTTCATTATCTATATCATTTAAAAATTTAGCGATTCTTCATTCCTTATTTTTATCACCACGTCATACTACATAATATCATTTATTATCAACATTATTAAATGGTTTTTCTTGTGGTGCTGTTCATTCTAAATTGTCTTTAATTTCTTGGTTATTTGTTTTAATTTTGTTTTCTTTTTTTAATTGTGCTAATTCTTCGGGTGTATATTCATGTTGTGGTGTATTACAAGCAACTAAACTGGTTGTACTGGTTCCTATTAAAGTGATTGTTCCTAAAAGACTTAATATTTTTTTCATTTATTTTAAATCTTAACTATTTTTCAACATCTAAAAAAACAGTTGCTTCGCCAGTATAAATTGTTGAGTCACTTGAAAATACTGTAATCCTTTTTTCATTATTATTGTATAAATCATCAATAATATTTTTAATTCCTATCTTAGTTATATCTAATTGAGGATTTTTATCTTTTAAAAAATCTTTAATTTGTTGTTCGGTTAGTAATCCTTTTTCATTATTAATTTTAACTGTTCCTAAAATAGGATTTGAAATAATTTTAGATAATTCATTTATTTTATTTAAATTGTTATTTTCTAAATCTATAATTTTTATTCTATAAACATGAATAGTGTTATTTAAATCTTTTCAATTAAACCTAACAAAATTATCAGTACTACTAAAATCAATAACTGATGCTGGTTTAAAGCTTAGTAATTTAATCGATATAGCATTATTATTATTATTTTTATTATTTACAAAGTAAATATTTTTATCATTTATATAATATTTATTATTTCTATTATCAAAACCTAAAAATCTAATATAACTTTCATTTTCATTAACTCCATATATTTTTTCAATAATTGATTTACGTTTACCATTTTCTATAATTTGATAGAAAACACTAACACCACTATCAGTTTCTGTATTATGTTCTTCTTTTTGATAAGGACTAGCGGCAATTGTTGTTGGTACAGCAGTTCCACTAATAGTTAATACACTTAATAAACTAAGTAATTTTTTCATACTTGTTTTTCTCCTTTTATTAATCTTGAAACTTTTTATCAAGATCTAACTGCATTATATATATATATATATATGTATACAAGCAAAATTATGAATTATGTAATAATTTTATTCTTAAAAATAATGCTTATTACGCGTTTTAATGACTAAATTAGTAATCAAATATATTAAGTTTAGTTATAATATATAAAAAGTATTGTATTAGTAAAATATTAGTATATAATTAAATTATAGGTTTAATCTTTTTCCATAAAAAAGAGTTTATGCTGACTTGTTAATCGGACAAGAATAAAAAAAGAGAGGTTTATAAAATGGCACTTACAAAAGAACAATTAATCGAACAAGGTTTAAGTGAAGAGATTGCTGAAAATATCTTAAATCAGTTTAATAATGAAGCAAAGCAAATTAGAGAAAGTGTGCAAAAACGCGAAGATGTTATATCAAAAGAAGACTTTATTAAATTATCTAATGAATTAGATGAATTAAAAGCTTTTAAAGATGTTCCATCTACTAAAATTGAAGATATTAAAACTAATTTAGATAAAGTTAGTGGTAATTCTTTAAGTGAAAAAATGCAAACTTTAAAAGAATTAAAACCTGATTTGTTTGTACAAGAACAACCATCAGTTTCACCTGGTAATTTAATTAAAGAAATGATTGAAAAATCAACTGAAAATAAAAATAATGAAATTGAAACCATTAAAGAAAAAGGAGCATATACTCCTGATGAAATTAAAAAGTTAACTGATTATACACTTAAAAACCTTAGATAATAAGGGAGTGAAATATTATGGCAACAATCAATTTGCCACAAGTACCTTTTACATTACAAGGTAATACAACAGGTCAAAAAGCCTATGTTGATATGGTTAATGCTTTATTGCGTGGACCTTTATATAATGAATATGCAAGTATTATGCAGTATGCTACTGCAACCGCAGAACAAGTTGCTTGATTACCTAATGCAGGACAAGCATTATATAATTTAACACATCGTGTGGTATGACAAGATGATTATTCATTACCAAATGGTGGGACAACGCAAACAATGGGATTAACAAGAATTCCAGTTCCGATTGATAAAAGATTTAATTTAAAATTAATGAATGAGGCTTTTGACTTGGCATTAATAGAACAAAATATTAAAAATGGTGTTATTGCTGATGCTATTTCTAGTGTTGTACAAAATAAATTTGTTAATTTAGAATGTGAATTAATTCAGGCTATTTATGATTATTGTTTAGCAGATGGTCAATATGAAGTAATTCCATTTCGTAGTTATACAGCTGAAAATGCTGATGATGCAAATAAAGCATTCTTTACATTAAATGAAACATTGATTGAATTAACAAATCAAATTAGTAATTTATATTTTGGTTTGCCAACCGATAAAATGTTTATGGTTTTAGGTCGTAGAGCCTATTTAGGATTAACACCTGCGTATTTAAAAGTAATTGGTTCACAAGCTCAATTAAAAGCAATGGTTAATGGTGAATTATATGAAAATACTGCAATGGGTATTCCTGTATCTAAAAGTTTTCATTTAGAAAAAACATATACAAAAGGACAAGTTAACCGTGATAAAGGTTATAATTTTACTAATGTAAATGGTTTAATTATTAATAAACAAGTATGAGCTTATCCAATTAATATGGATACTATTCAACAAGTTTTAGATAATGATACTGCTAACCCTAAATGAATTGGTAAAGTACAATATGCAACACCAACAATTTTATATCCAAAAACATGTAAAATTATTTTAGAAAAAGCGCCAACCCAAGATGAAATTAATACTGCCAAAAGTAATCTAAATAAAACTTTTAGAGTGCCCGTTGATTATGTAATTCCATCATCAAATAAAATTGATATTAGTGGGATTAATAAATTAGATAAACCAACTATTCACGTTACAGACCCAACACAAACAACAGCAGAACAATTAAAACCACAATTTAAAGCTGTCGTTTTAAAAGCAGTTAAAGCCATAGATAGTTCTTTAACTGAGAATGATTATGATTACTTTATTGAAAGTAAAGGTGAAGATTGACCAATTAATATTACAAATGATAAAACTGTTGAAGTTCAAATTCAAGGTAAAAATAACGCTAGTGGTCAAACAAATCCGATTGATGTAGTAATTAAAAATTCTTAATAAACAATGAATTTACTAATATTACGAGTTTTAACTTTATTAGTAACTAATTTAGAAAATAAACCTTTAATAAGTAAATTTGTAAATTTAATTAATAGAGTTAATAAAGTTCAAAATAAAATATTAAAGCCAATTAATTATATTACTGATAAATATAATAAAATTACAAGTAAAGTTGAAGATATTTATCAGTGATTAAATCCATTTACTTATTTAGATTTAATTAAAAAAGGTCATAAAAAAGAAATTCAACAAATATTAAGTCAATTAGAAAAAGATAATAATATTAAAAATAGAAAACAATTTAAAAATGAAAATTATCTAAATACTAATTGACAACCTTTAAATAGTAGTTGACTTGATAGTGGAATGTTTAATATAACTAATAAATTAACTTTAACAGGTAATTTAACTATTTTAATATATACAAAAACAGCAAAACATCCGAAATTTTATGGACCTTATGTTTATCCTAGTGTTCCAGTTGAAATATGAAAATTATTAAGTAATGCTGTATCTAATGCAGGAACTTTATTTTGGCGTTATTGATTAAGAAAATGATTACCTAGTCATTTAAAAAATTATATTAAAAAACGATTACCACAAGCATTAAAAGAAAAATACCCCAAAGGAACTACTAAATTAACATTACCAACAGTTCAAAAATTAAATCAAATTAAAAAGTTTATTAATAATTTAAAAATTGGACATTTTAATTTTAATTTTGCTGGTGAAATTAATAATAAAAAATGATATAGTGAACGCCGAAGTGATGTTAAAAATATTAAGAATTTATATAAAACACCAGTTAAAAATAAATTTTATCAGGTTAATAAATCTATTAAAGCAATTAATAAAACCAAAAGAAAGGTTAATAGTTATAAACCAAATAATTTAAAAAATAAATATCGTAATCAATTAAGGGGTGTTTTATATGGAAAATAATTTAAGTAATTTGTTATTTATAACAGTTGAAGATGTTAAAGCAAGTAAACTTTGACAACCTATTAATGATCGTAAACAATCTGCTTATAATGATAATTTAATTTATAATGCTATTTTAAAAACTAGTTTATGAATGGATAGATTATCAGGTGGAACAATTTCAGATAAAATTAATAAAAAAGATTTGTTTCCTTGAGTAAAAAAAGATAATACTGGTTTAATTGAATATGATAAATGATTAAGTTATATTCAATCTGCTTGTTTATTAGCAGTTATAAATTGATATTTACCAAAAGGAGTTAATGATTTAACTGGTAGTGCTTCATTTTCACAAGGTGGAGTTGCTTATTCACAAACTAATGACCCAGAAGCAAATGAAAATATTACTCGTGATGTTAAAAATGCTTTAAAATTAGCAGGTGAAATTATTGATATTATATCTAGTAAAACAGTATCTAGACCTTATAATTATAGTTTAGATAATTATGCTCATCCATGAGAAGAAGAATATAAGCATATTAGTAAAAAAACTTTTTATCCAACATTATTATTTTGATTAAAAGAACGATTACAAACTGATAATTCAATAAATATTACTTATCCTACTATTAATGATTTTTCTAAAATTGATTATAATGAGTGTATTAAATTAATAGTTCCCTTTGATAATAATACGATTTATTATGAAAATAATGTCTGAAAAGCAAAACAAAGTAGTGGTACTGATATAAAAATTGATAATAAAACTATCATTAAAAATGATAATGATGAGATTGAAGTTTCAGATTTAAAACAAGATAAATTAATAAGTGGTACAAATATTAAAACTATTAATGGTAATTCATTATTGGGGAATGGTGATATATCTATTAATACTGGTAATGATTGAGAATTAATTAATTATCCAGAAGCAAACGAAAAATTAACATTTAAAATTCCAGATTATGATTTAATAAAATATTACTATAAAATATCAATTTCAATAACAGATTATGCATCTGCTAATAAATTTGTAACATATTATTTTGAAACAATATCACAAAAATCAATATTTTCATTTTTAGCAGATAATTCTTATAAAAGAATAACAATTAAGCAAGATGGCTCAATTTCAAATGATACAAATAATATTGTTATTAAAGATTTAACAATTAAAAGAAAATTAATTTAGAAAGGATTTTTAATTAATGAAACAAAATAAAACAACTTGATTAAAGGGTGCCTTACCTTGAAATTGATTTAAAAAAGACCCTATTCCAACTTATAATTGAAATCATAAAGATATTAGAGAATGAGAAAGAAAATATAAAATTCGTAGTTGAGTAGTTAGTTTTTATACATTGATATTTTTAGCATTAAATTGTTGATTAGAATATGGCATGATTAATGCAATAAAAGATAATATTAATTGATATAATTATGGACAATATTGAGGTAATGGAATTGCTATTTTACTAACACCTTTATTTACATTTCTCAGAAAGGTACTATACCTAATTTATTTTTAAATTCTTGTACTAAAACAGGTTTAACATCATCTTTAATTTGTGTTTTACTTTGTCCAACAACTACTTCATTATTTTTAGGTCAACCTTTAATAACTATTTTATCTTTGGTACAAATTAAATTTAAAATAAAACCACTGTCTGATTGATGATAATTTAATCAAATATCAGCACCTTGTTCAATTTCATTTATTTTACTTACTCGTGATGTAAAGTTAAAAGGGTTAATTCATAAATCAATATTGCCGTCATTAGTCTCTAATAAACCAAAGATAGTTTTACCCATTAAACTTGCTGTTAATTCATTTTTATCTAATTTTTCTTTTATTTTATAAGTTTCATATCATCAGTTTAATTTTTCTAAAATGTCTTTACGATGAGATTTAAATAAAATATCTTTACCATTTATTAATCGCATTTGATGACGAGCAATAATATTGGCTAAATTAATAGTTCAATCATAATTATAAAATTTTAAAACACTATTAATATCATTTAAGTTTGGTAAACTAGGAAAAGTATTATTCATTGTTATTTTGCTCCTTTAATTTTAAAATAAGTGCATAATTAATAATATTTACTGTTAATAAACTAGGTTCATTTGCTAAAACTTGTACACATACTTTAACTTTTTGATATTTCTTAATATATTCGTTATATAAATTTAATTTACATATTGCGATATTATCTTTTTTTAATTCTTGACAAAGTCTTTTTTTAACTTGTCCACAAACAGACATATATGGTCTTTTTGCATTAATTACTCTTTCATCGTGTATTACATAAATATCTTTTTTCATTAAGTTATTCACTCCCTTTGTTGTCATAATTTATAATCTGCTGAACTATTATGTTTAACCATATTAACTAATTCAAAGTGTAAAGCATAAAAATCACTATCAAATGTATCATCATATAAATCTAACATTCTCTCTTCTCTAGCATCTGGTTTATCTTCTCATTGAATTAATTCATATTGTGTTTTACTTACAGGACATTTTTCTCATAATCATTTTAATTGATTAGTATTAATTAACATTGTAAATGCTTCTACACGATGCTTTATTTTAAATTTCTGCTTTTGCGCTGGTTTAAAATGCATGTATTGACCAAAAGTATAATTGTATTTCTCTCGGTTTAAACTTTCTAATGTTGCATAAGCACTATCATCAACATTAATTGATATACCTTGTTGTATTAAATTAAAATATTGATTTAATTGATTATTATAAAACTCCAATATATCTTTTACTTGTTCTAATGGTCCTTTAAATTGTTGAGTAGCATTTGAGTGTGTGTATTCAGCAACTTTATAGGCTTTTTTATCAAATGAATTATATATTCAAAAACTCGCTGCTGTTGTATGTCCCTTAGGACTAGTAGAGTTTGCTAAGTCAACACCACCTAATAACTTAGTTGGTTGAATAATATCTGTTGCTTGCATAATATCAAGATATCTTGCAAAGATTGAACCACTAGTATTACCTGGTAAACCTCAACTCCAAACTCTTGCTCTTTCAATATCTAATTGTTCTAATCTTAATTGCTCATTAACTTTATCTTGTGGTAATTCATAATTTAATCTTCAACTAGAATAATGAATAATAATTTTCATATTTCATTTTTCAATATACTTAATTTGCTCATATTTACTACGCATTATTTCTTCATTAAAAGGTAATAATTCATTACAATAACCAACAATATATCTTTTTAAACTTTCAGGATTACATGTATTAATTGTTATTTTATTTTGATAACCACGAATAGCAAATTCTAAATCACTTAAATCTTTTTGTTGAAATTGGTCACATTCTTCTCTTCAATCAATTACTAATTTATATTTATTCAAATCAGCAAAAGCTTTTAATTTTTCTTTCCGGCTTGGTGAATGTAAACCTTTACAATATATTTTGCTACCATTTGATAAAGTAAAAGTAAAATTTGATAAGTTAATAGTATAAGGAATATGATTTTCATCTAACATATTTCAGATATTTTGAAATACACTATCTTTTAAATCCTTACTTCAATACATACTAGCAATGATACAAATTGGTTCTTTAATTAATAAACTAATTTTTAATAATTCACCAAACATTTTAATATTTGAAATAGTCTTACCACTATATCGTGTTCCAATTTGATTAATTTCATTAACTAATTCATATTTTTTAGCAAAGGGATATTTATTACCAATACTACTATTTTGTAATAATCAATAAGGAGTTTCTAACAAATAAGTAAAATGATTAAGCATTATTATCACTTTCTTTTTTAATATCTCTAATATCCGTTTGTAAATTAACAATTATTGGTTGTTGATTATTTAAGTTTAATTCTTGTTCTAACTGTTTTTCTTGCAGTGAATATTTATAATTAAATGCTCGTTGTCAATATAATTTAGCACCATCATGTGATTTCATCATAAAGTTAATTATTTCACTTTCAATTCTATCAACTTGTTTTTCAAGTAAAGGAACTATCTTTTCGCTCTTGTAAGTTTCGTGCTTTCATCTGTTAGAAAGATTGAATTCATTGGTTAAATCATTCAAAGTATATGGTTTATTGGGTGATTTATTTTCTCAAAATTGCTCTATTTTACGATAAAAAGTTGCCAAACTTGCTTTATTTGGATTAAATTCTTTCATTTTTTACTCCTTTTTGCATATTAAAATTGCTATTATTTAAACAATATGATTAAATAAAAGAGTAAACAATACTATAAAAATGTAACAAAAGAACCAACTCGGCTCTTTTTTTATTATCTATATTTTACATCAAAATAAAAAAAAGCAAATTACTTTACTTTTTATTTTAGTATACAAGCATATAGAGATAAATTGGAGCTTGTTACAATATAATTATATAATTAATAATATATTTGTCAATAATTTTAATTTAAAAAAATGTGAAAATTTATCTTTTTTATAAATTTAATGTATAACTATTTTTATAAAAGAATTGGAGGAAATATAGAGTAATGAAAGATTATACACATGTAAAATATGATGAACGAAGATTTTTTAAGGATTTATTTTTATCTGATAGTTGCAAAAAGAAAAATGGCACACTTAATTTATCTGAAATATCAAGACAAACAGGAAGAGATATTAATACTGTTAAAAGAGAAATTAATAGATTTACAAATATAGAAGATTATAATGCCCGTGAGGCACATGATGATTATTATAAAAAACGACAAAAGTGTATTAAAAAAATACCTACATTTACAGAAGAACAACAAGAATTTTTAAATTTACGATTTAATATTTTGGGTGATTCACCAGCAGAAATTATTCAGCGATTTTTAATAAAATTTGGTATCAAATTTCCTGCCTGTCTTAAAACATTTTATAAATGAATTTTTTTAGGTCTTTTGGGTTTGTTAAAGAAAAATTTATTAAATGGTGGTAGAAGAAATAGAACAAAGAAAAGACCTGATAATCGTGGGAAATTAGATGAAAGATTTAAATCAATATGAGATATTGAAAATAAAGAAACAGATGTTGGTTGATTTGAAATGGATACCGTAGTTGGAAAAGAACATCAATCTAGTTGTTTAGTTTTGACAGAGAAATCAAGTAAAAAATACTTTGCTATGAAATTAGAAGAACATACTGCTAATGAAGTTTTAGAAAAACTTAAACATATAGTTAGAATTAATGGTTTAGTTGGAAAAATTAAAGGAATAATAACTGATAGAGGAAAAGAATTTAGTAAGTTTGAAGAAATGGAAAAGATTACTGGTTCTAATGTTTATTTTTGTGACCCTGCTTCGCCTAATCAAAAACCATTAATTGAAAGACTAAACCGTGAATTTAGAAAACGATATGGTAGGGGGACAGATTTTAATCTTGTTACGCAACAAGAAATAGATTTAGTAGTCGATATTATAAATGAAAAATTAAGGCCTGTTCTTAATTGAAGAACTTCAAAAGAAGTATTTTTAGAGAATTTTAGATAAGTTTATTTGAAAAATTTAATAAATTATTTTTCAGTGTGTTTAAATATGCCAAAAATAGGGTAAATTTAAAAATAATTTATTTTTTTAAAAAAATAGTTGCACTTCTTTTAAAAAGTGTTATTATTAAAATAACAAGAGATAAATTTGGAGCTTAGATTTACATAATACGAGTGTTAAAAGACTTAATGTAAGCTTAGATACAAGTGATATTAGTGTTAGTAGAATTACAGATACGTCAGCTGATATAAATGGTTTTACTAGCTATAGCGATAGTTATAATTCAAATAAATATAAAGATTATAAAAGGGTTTATTTTACAGTAGAAGAACCATGTAGTTTTAAAAAATATGTTGCTAATCATATTACTTGAAAAAATTTAATTCCAGGATATGGATTTTATAATATGTTTAAATGTTAATAAATTTATAAATTAAATAAAAATGAAAAAAATATTATGCATTTTAAGTTCAATCACTTTAATAGAAACAAGTACAACAAGTTTAGTTGCTTGTAACACATCACAATATACTTATACTGAAAAAGAATTAGCAGATTTAAAAGAAAAAAATAATATAAATACAAAAGATGGTGTTTTAGAATGAATAGCAGCGCAAGAAAAACCATTTATTATTGTTGATAATAAATATTATTTTGTTGTATGACGAGGTAATGAAAATAATGATTGACGCATTGTTAAATTTAAACATTTTGAACAAAAAGAAAAAATTTTAGATAAGTATGATAAATATGAACTTAAAACATCACATTTTGGTGGTGATTTATTTATTTATAAAAATGGGTTTGTAAGTTATGATTGAAATAAAGATAATGGAACTTATTTTAAATCAGTTTATCGTTGAAATAGTGACAATGAACCAAATACAGATGTCAAAAATCAATTAAAAAGTTATTTAGATTTATAAATCTAAATAACTTTTTATACTTCTAATGCAATTAAAGATAATTTTTCATTTTTCTTGTGAAAAAGTTGTAAATTATTAATATTAATTTGTTCTTTTACAGGTGGATAAGAAAATATCACACTATTTGATTGTTTTAAAAAATTAACAACTGCAATATTTGAATATGATTTTTTATTTTCAAAACCATTTTTTCAAAGATATCAGGTATCAAATTCTATTAATTGCAAGTATGTATTTCTATCTTTTCCGCTGACTTTAGTTCCGATCGGAGTATTTTGAATTAGTTCTAAGTTTATATCTTTTCCTTGAATAATTTTTTCATTTGGTTTTTCAATAAAAATTCTGATATCATAGTTTCCATAATTTCATATTCCAGATATTTCAATTTGATTTAAATTAAATAATTTTTCATGCTTTTGAAAAGTTATTTCAATACTATCTTCAACCAAATCTTTGGTCATACTTGTTCAAACTGCCTTAGAATAAAGTAATCTATATCATTGCGAAAAATAGTTTAAATAGTCTTCTATTTTGTTATTAGAAATAATTAAATTAGTTAAATACTTATCATATTCTCCATCTGATAATTTAATTTCTGCTGGAATAAGAGAAGGGATATTGTTTGTTTCTAATTCATTTGTTATTGGTAATCAATTAAAATAATTGGCTTCTAATTGATAAATAGGATTTTCGGAGATATCTTTGTTTTTAACAGCTACTTTAATCTTATCATCATTGTTGCTGATATTATTTTTATTTTTTAAATTTCAGTCTGTAATTTGTCCTGTTTTTAAATTAATAATTGGTAAATTGGGCTCATTGTCACTATTTCAACGATAAACTGATTTAAAATAAGTTCCATTATCTTTATTTCAATCATAACTTACAAACCCATTTTTATAAATAAATAAATCACCACCAAAATGTGATGTTTTAAGTTTATATTTATCATACTTATCTAAAATTTTTTCTTTTTGTTCAAAATGTTTAAATTTAACAATGCGTCAATCATTATTTTCATTACCTCGTCATACAACAAAATAATATTTATTATCAACAATAATAAATGGTCTATCATTTGCATAAACTTCCATTCAGTAATTAATTGGTTCTGGAGGAACAGGACCACTACTATTAAAATTAAAATATAATGAATTTAATCCAACTTTACAATTTTCAAATACTCAATATCCTGTTTCTTGTTCTCTTGGATTAGAAACTAATTCAAAATAATAGGGAGCAAATAACTTAACATCATCATTATAACCTTTATTAATACTGTATTTGCTATATGTATAATTTGATAACATATAGATAATTTGTTTAAATCTTTTGACAATATCATCATTAATAAGAATTGGATTATCTAATTTTCAGTTTTCAAATAAACCATCAATGACATCTTCGGGTTTTTGTCCTTCGAATTTTTGGCGTAATTCAGCAGATTTATTGCTAGGATTACCTTTTTCGTCATATTTTGCCCCTTGAAATTTTCTATCATAATTATAACGATATGTTAAATAATTTAATAAAACTTTTTCTAAACCATTTTTATTTACTAAATCTAAAATATCTTTTCCTTGATATTTTTTGGCAATACTTCAGGGTAAAAAACTTCCTGTAAATCAATATTGAAATACTCTTAAATTAGGTTCTGTTTCTATTGGCATTGATAGTAAAGGAACTAAACTAGCATTTTCAACGATTGATGCTGGATAAGAATAAACACCATTTATATTGCCTCAACACTTAATATTGCCAAATAACATAGATTTTGGATATTTAATTTCAATCCCAGTAAATATTGTATCTTCGGGTAATGATTTTTGTAATACTAAATGAATACTATTTTGATTTTTTCATTTAAAGTCAGTTATTTTAACTAAATGCGTAGATTTAATAATATTAACACCATCAGGTGAATAAGGGCGTTTATATTCTTCAATGATATAACATTCATTTTTGTTGTCTTCACTAATTGGTTCATTAATAGATACTATTTTTAAGTCGTATGATTCTAAAAATACTTTGTCTTGTTTTGAAATATCATTAATTAAAATATCTTTTTCATCAATCATTACATAACTTGTACTATTATCTTGTACTGTGGTGTTTTGTTGAATTTGTAATTTAAAATTAAAGTCACTAATTTCATAACCAGTTATTTTAATATATTCATCTTTGTCAATAAAACCTATTTTAACGCTATTTTGAGAATAGTTTAAGGTTGGTTTTTGTTTTGTCTTAACAAGATGATTATTAATTTTATAAATATATAAGGTTCTAGCGCGGTCTTCTGTAAATAATTGTTCTAAATCGGGATCGCTATATTGTGATTGATTAGCAAAATCTAACGGAATACTATCAATTGAATAATCAATTGGTTCATCATTTTCCGCTAATTGTGCTAACATTTTTTCTGATGGTTTTAACATTATTCTTGTTCTCCTTCTTCATTAGTTATATTGATAATAGTTTCGTTATTTTTTAGTTGTCTGTTTAAAGTAGCATTTACTGGTAATCGAACATTAACAATTAACTCATCAATATTTTTAATATTAAATGTTCTACTGTTTAAAATCACATTATCATATTTAATTAACTTAATAATAAATTCAGTTAATTTAATTTCTCTAATGTATATCATTTGTTCATAAGAGGCGTTTGTTTGAATATTTACACCAGCAACTTCCGCTTGGGTTTGTTGAGCCCCCTTAGCAATCGCGGGAACATGATGGCGATTTATTTTATAATAATTAGTTAATAATCAATCATATATTTTGGTTAATTGTTCACCTTTAAAATTACCAGCGATATAGTCTACTGGTTGAAAATTACTATCAGGGTCTCCTTCAACTAATAACAAGTCATTTTCAACAAATGAAGCCAACATTTTACTAATTTCTTGGTCAACCACACCAGTAACCCCATTAGTATTAATAGTAAATTTACCACTATTTAATAATGGGTCTAACATTATTTTTTCAGCAATAATGTCTAAAATACTAGCAAATTGTTTACCATAACGAGCAGAAGGTTCAAAATTAGCGTTATTAGGAATAATTTCAATTGGTATAAAATCAATTGGTAATATTTCTTCTCTTTGCAAAGCTGTATAATTATTTCATTTAGCATCATCAATATATAAGTCGGTAATAGTACTGTATAATCGTGTTTTTAACTTTCTAATAACTTTTACTTGTTTAGTTACATAATCAATTTCTAATTTTTCAGTAATAAAAACACTCTGGTCATTTTTAATATAAGGGTCATAATCAAAAGTACAAGATACTAAATTACCCAATTCATCATATTGGTCATTGTAAAAATTAATAGTAATAAAATTAAGTTTTGAATTATTGGCAAAAATAAAATAGGCACCTTTACCATATTTATTGATTTTATATTCGTTATATCAATTTTTATTAGTAAAGTCCTGCATTTTTAAAAAGTTATTAATTAATTTAGTATCTAATTGTTGATTAATAATTGGATTATAAATGCTAATTTCTAAATTTCGTGGATTTAAAAAATTAGCATTATCTTCACAAATTCTTTTTTCTAAAATCTCATTATGTTTTTGCACAGTAACATTTTTACGATTAGTAATCGTTGATGCTAAATTAAGATAATAACTATCAATATCATAGCTTTTCTTTAATTTCTTTTTGGCAGGTAACAACCCCATTTATAACACCTCTTTATTTTGTTTCTTCTTTTTTAATAACATCTTCAATGCTATCTTGTCTTTGTTGTTTGTTATGAGTTTTGATAAATCTAATAGTTTCAATAATTAAAATAACAACTCCAAAACCATTAAGCATTGCACCAATAATTACATATGCAGGTCAACCAATTCCTAATTTAGTTGGTCCTATAAAACAAATAATGATTCCTGCTATAAAAAACAATGATGAAACTCCAAAGATTTTCAAAAACATAATTAAATCTTTAATAGTTACTTTTGGCATAAAAACATCTCCTTTCTAATTTACCTTTTTTCTTTCAACATGTAATGACATTAATTTATTATTTTCAGAACTTATTGCGCCATTTTTATTAAGTTTTATACCATTAAGGCCAGCAAATAAAATAAATTCATAATGATTTTTATATGTTTCAAACATAATATTAATAGTATCTCCGTCATTTTCATAAGTACCAATTCATAATTTGTATTTATATTTTGTAGAATCATAATTTCTAATTTGATATTTTTTGTCAGAAAAAGATACAAAATCACTTATATCAACTAATTCTCAATCATTACCATTATTAATAGATATATCACCATTACCTAATAATGAATTACCATTAATAGTTTTAATATTTGTACCACTTATTAATTTATCTTGTTTATTTATTAAAAAATTATCAATGGCATTTACATCATAATAATTACTTAATAAATCTTTTGCTGTTTTAACAATATATTTACCATTTTCTTTATCAATATAATCTTTATTTAAATCACTATCTTTAATAACATCAGTTGGGATATCGACACCTTGTTTTGTTTTTCAAACATTATTTTCATAATAAATAGTATCATTATCAAATGGAACATTTATTTCATTATTGTTATTTTTTATAATACTTTTATTGTCAATCTTAGTTTTTTCTTTTTCTATTAAAGCATCAACTTCTAACTGCGTATAATATGCTTCTAAATCTATCATTGTTAAATCAATACCTTCTTCTTGAAAAGTTCGAAACATTTTCTTTAAAGTTGTTAGATTAGCCAGTGATTTTGCATAGGTAGGCAATAGACCTTGTCATGTTGCCATAGGGTCATTTTGTGAAGAATAATTAATATCACCAACACTCATATTTGCCGAAGTAAAAAACTCAATCGGAATACGGTTAAATGTTCAATGCTCAATAGTAATAAACACCATATTAATACAAATTTTCTTTAATAATGGGTCTTTAAATGTTTCAAATTTTAGTTTTGAAAATGGATAGTTTAAATATGAATTAATCATATTTTGGGCTCTTAAAGCAAATGTTTTAAATCATAATTCTACATCACCTTTAAAGAACTTATTATAACGAACTGGAACTTGTATAATTTTACCTGTCATTGGAATAAAATTATTATAATTTTCCAAAGTAACATTTTGTCATAATTCATTTAACATTTAATCATCTCCTTATCATTGTTTTCTTTTTGATTTAATCTTATTTAAGATAAACTTTTTACTACTTAATAGTGTTTTTGTTTTAATTGTTTTGTTTAAATCTTGTTTTGTTCTTAGTTGCTTGTATGTTTGAAATGCTACGCCACCGCCCAGTAAACTAGCAACAGCACTATCTTTTATCGTATTTAACAATTTATCTTTATTAAAGTTATTTTTAAATTGTTCTTGTAACTTTAATATCTTAGCAATTGTCCGATATATTTTAAAACTATCTTTTACTACTTGTTGATAAGCAACCGGTGCAAAAGAAACTAAATTAAACAAACTTGTTTTATTAAATCCCCAACCAATAAACCACTCACTGTTCATATAGAATTTAAACGGTTCAGGAGCTAAAACAAATTGTTTTGCTTTGATTAAAGTTGTCATAACGACAATAGGGGAATATTTAGGATTTTTATAATATATTGTTAAAGCAACTTCACCTGCAACTGATAAAGGAACAATTTTAACCGCTAAAAAAACATCAGAACCATAAGCAAAAGGTAATAATTGGCCTTTTTTAATAGCCTTAGTTTCAAATTTAGATAATATTTTTTTAGTTTGCTCAGTAATTTTACTAATTACTTTTTGTTTAATAGTAATTATTTGTTTTTCAATTGGGGCTAATAATTTTTTAGTTACTTTTTGAATATAAAAATTTGGGTTTAAATGATTCAAAATTTTATTTAATTTAATTGGTGTTTGGTGCAAGATATTTAATAATTTATTATTGTATACTTTGCTACCACGCATTAAATTAGCATTTAATAGTAGGTTTTTACCAACACCTTTTTTATGAAGATTAGTCATAATGTTATATCACTCATTAGTATTAATTTTGCTTATTTTATCAATATTTAATCCATATTCAGACAATCATTTATTAGCATTTTTTTCATTTACGCGTGGTATTTTTTGAACTAATTTAGGACTTATTTTTTGAATATTTTTCTCAATTTTTAATAAATTATTAATTATTTCTAAATTAGAAACTTTAAAACCCTTATAAAAATCATTTCGGACTAATTTTCCAATTGTATATAATAAATTTTCATTATTAGCCTGTTTTGTAAAATCAAATATTAATTTATCAGATAAAATCTTTTTACCCGTAACTTGTTTTACAATATCTTCTAAGTTATTAGCAGTTATTACACCTAATTTTTCAAGTAATTTAGTTTCTTTTGCTAATTTTAAAATTTTAGTTGTGCGAGCAGCACGCGTTAATTTACCAATTCCACCAATTGCTGGTAACAAATTTAAGGCAGTACTTTTTACTGTCACTTCTGATGTTAATTTATCGTATATTTGATTTACGGCAAAATCGGTTGCTGTTTCTACTCCAAACGAGATAAATGCTGCGGCAAAATTAGATAATCCCGCACCAAGCCCAATAGCAGATGCAACACCACCAGTCAAAACTGATAAACCAAGGGCTAAAACTTGAATTCCTAAAAATTCCAATAACTGTAACCCAAAACTTTTTTCTTTTTGTTGAATTGACAATCTAGTTGGATTTTTTTTAACAGCATAAATAAGAGCTGTTTTCCCTGTTCCAATTGGCATTTTTAAAACGAAAAAGTACTATTTTTTAGTACTATTAATAATTTTTAATTTTAACATCAATCGAATTTGTTTGACCAATAGCGTTGTTTTTACCTTCAATTTGAACTTCAACAATTTTATCATTTGTAATATTAATTGGTCAATCCTCACCTTTACTTTCAACAAAGTAATCAAAATCACTTTCAGTTAAAGAACTATCTACAGCTTTAACTGCTTTTAAAACAACATTTTTAAATTGTGGTTTTAATTGTTCAGCTGTTGCTTGTGTTGGTTCTGCAACATGAATAGTTGGTACATCTAATTTATTAATTTTACTAATATCAATTTTTGAAACAATATGTTTAATAATTCCCTTAGGTTCAACTACTGCTCCACCTAAATATAAAACTCTTTCCATAATCAAAGTATTACCCATTCCAGTACCTAACGCAGCAGCACCCACCCTTAATGGAGTATGGTCTTTTTTGCGTAAAATAAGAGGGTCATATTTTTTGCTAAATTTAAAGGCAATTGCATTAACACCTTCTGGTAATAAACTAATTGTTCCTTCTGAACCATCTTTATTAATAATTGGTAATTTTTTTGGAACCATATAATATGTTGTTCCTTCAACAGTTTTCATTGCTCCACTTGTTTCAATTACGCTATTTATTTGGTCGTTTGCTCCAAGTTGTAACTGTAATTTATTACGAATTCCACGAATAAAATCAGCCGAACCCAATACAACTGTTTCTGATGGGGTAAAGCCGTTTTCATATATTTTATCCATTATTTCATCGTGGATTTGTAAAGCATTTGTATCATCTGCTTTTTGTCCTTGAATAGTTGTAACTATTCCTTTATTAATAATTTCTAAAATTTTATTGCGTTTATAAGCAACTTCAGTATCCATTGCTTGCTCAATATCAGCAGCCCAAAGATTAGGATTAAAATCACTTTCTACAGGGTCTAATTTACGGGCAAAAGTTAAAATTGTATCTAATTCAACTGTTCCATCTTCAAACTTTACTTCAGTGTAGTTTAAAAGACTATCATCAGTATTAAATACTTTTCCATCTTTTCCTAGACCTTCATTATATTTAATATTTTTCTTTCTTTTATATGTTAAACCAAATTTATTTGCTTCTTTTCACGCAAATAAAGCTTCTCAACTAAATTTTTGTTGATAAGTTTGCAAATATCATTGTTCAAATGTTTCTCGGTCTTGTTTTGTTGCTTGATTAGCAATATCTCCGAAAATTCTTTGTGGGTTTTGGGCCATAATTTACTTCCTTCTTTCTATTTATTAAATACATTATCTGTATCTAAAATATTGTTTTCTTTGTTTTCTACTTTTGGTACACCGCCGGTATTAACTGTTTGTACCTTAATTAATTCATCATAAACACTTTGTAAGTGTGTTTTAATGATTTCAATATCATCAGTAATATCATAAGACTTTAATAAAACATTCTTAAATTCTTCGTTATCAGTTAAAGAATTATTAAAATTATTAATTTCAATTTGTTTTAATTGAAGTGTTTGTTGTTCAACTTGTGAAGTTAATTCAGTATTTTTTGCTTGTAGTTCGTTGATTTGTTGATTACTATTTTCTAAATTACTTGCATTAAATTCTTCAACTTCAGCAGTATTTTCTAAAATAATTTCAGCAGTTTTAATATCTAAACTACCATCTTCACTTTTAATAGGTTCATTGTTTTCAGCAACAAGAACATATTTTACATTTTTTAATGCCATTTTTTCCTCCTATTTTTTAATATTTGTATTTATTCTTTTTCTAATAGCCTTTTTTATAATTTCAAAACTATCTACTCGAAAAGATAAAAAATATCGTTTAGTTTTTATATTTAACTGATTAAATACTGAGCCTTTAATTTTTATCTCATCATCTTTTTTTAATTTCAAAAAATCAGTTAAAATAGATTGGTTATATATTGATAATGTTGAGTAATTTAATCCGTCTCATTGACATTTAGCCGAACAAGCATCAACTTCAACACCACCAGCAACCAGTGCTTTAATTTTAGTTTTAATCGGGTTTTCATGTAGTCTAACAGTTAATTCTAACTTATTAATTTTTTTATTTTTTATTTTAGGTTTATTAGTTATTGATTTTTTAGTTAAATTACTTTTTGTTTGTATCATTTTTATCAACTCCTTTTGTTAAAAAATATTGTAAATGTTTCCAAGCATCATGTTCATGTTCTGTCATTTTAATATTTCCTTTATAAAGATATTTTTTCTTAACAATTGGAGATTGTAAAATATAATTTAAATTAAAGTGATATTTACATAAAACTTTTAAACAACCAATGAATTTAGGAGTAGATAATGGATTTGTTATTTTTAAACCTTTATGAAGTTGATAATCTTCAATTATTACAATAACTTTATTTAAATAAGAACAAATTTTATTTTTAAAATCATTTAATATTAGATATATGTTATTTATTGCTTCTTCTTCATAGTTAGAATTAAAAGTAATATTATTAATTATTTTCTTTTGCAAAACATTATAAATAATAATACCAGTTTGTCCAATTCCAGCAGGGTCAATTGCAATAATATATTTTAATTTATTTCTTTGATTTTTTGGTCAATTTGTAATATTTTTCATCCATCGGAAGCTAAATCCAAAATATCGTTAATTTTGTAATGTTGCATATAAGAAGCAATAACATCTCATTTATTTTCAAATAAGTTTAAATACATTTTTGTTCATTCTAAACATTGTAAATCATAATGATTTTTGTGATGCGAAATACGACAATTAACAGGTTGACAATTAACTCAATCAAACGAAGTTGTTATTTCACTTCAAGTTTTATTAATATATTTACTTTTATATTCTTGCATAATATTTTATTCCTTTCTTCTTATTTTGTTAAATAAACATAAAATACCTTTGTTGGTTAATATTTTGATATTTAGTAAGTATATTTATATTTTGATTTAATTATCTTAATTCGCCACCACTCACCCCCAAAGTGAGGTGGATGGCGATACTAAACTTTATATTTAGACAGAGTTTATCCCCCAACGGAAGTAAAACAAATTTACCCAGTTATTAATTACGCTTCATCCATCCCTAGACAACTTTATATAAAGAAAATAACCTTTTGGAGTTCCAACCCTCTTGTTTTTTTTAGTGTCCGATATTGTTTTTTTCGGTTTAACAGCACTCTTTTTATGAAAACAAGCAAAAAACACGCGCTCTGACATTTCGCAAGTGATTAATCTTGCCGAGAATTAAAGAAATAAATAGGAATAAATCCAATCGCTTTCACAATTTCTTTAAGGATTCGTGCCATAGATGAGTTATCCATCTTTAAGCATCAAAATATTAAGTTTTAGTATTGCATTATTCATCAGATAGTACCTTTATTAAAAATGATATTATTAGTTGTTAAACCGAAAAAATATAATAAATCACAGAAAGGAAATTGTAAAAATTAACTAATTTGTAGGGAAAAAATAGGTTAATTTTTAATTTTAAAGATACTATCTGATGAATAATGCAAATAAAAAAATCGCTCTAATAAGCGATTACTTTAATTTGTATTTAATTACTTTATTTATAATTTTTATAAAACCTCAACTTTTTTCCGACTACCTTCTTAATTGAAAGAGATAATGAGATATTTAAATTATATCAACAAGGAAAAATATTACAAGGATATAAGGTTGTATCAAAAATACCAAAAACATTTAAAACAGAATATGGGGATAACACTGTAAAAAGACGAAGATATGTTAAATATGATGAAGAAAATAAAAAATATATAAATCGTTATCCTTTAGATGAAGAATTAGGGTTAAAAAAATACGAAAGAATTGAAAAAAATTTAAAAGATAAATATATGTCTTTTATGGGCGATGGGAAAAGATATAAAGATATTTTGCATACAACAGAAAATGCTAACATTAGTGAAAGAACAATATCTAATATTTTTAAAAATGCCGATTTAGAAGAAACCGATTACATTAGTAATAAAAATAACAATAAAATTAAAATCCCAAATAATGTTTTATATATTCAAATTGATGGTGCTTTTGAACCTATGAGAGAAAATAAAAAAAGAGTTGAAAATAAAATATTTCTTGCTACTATGCATGTTGGTGTTGATGAAGAAAAGTCAACAAAAACCAGAATAAAAATGAAAAAGAAAAAAGGCGTTTTTCAAATGATGAATAAAAATCATAAGAATAAAAATGATAAATCTAATATTGATAATTTTATTGATAAAATTTTTAAATCAATGGATACTTATGATATTAATGAAGATACTAAAATATTAATATTAAGTGATGGTGAAAAACAAATTAAAAAAATTTACAAAGCAGTAAAATCAAAATATAAAAATAATACTGTATCATATAGTTTAGATAAATTTCATTTAGTAAAAAGATTTAAAGAATTATTCCCAAATCGTAAGAAAAACCGAATTCATAGATTAAAATATAAATTATCAAAAATATATTTTTTTACTGGAAATTATGAAGCATTATTAGATTTTTTAATGTGTCATTTACCCTATGTTATTGATAATAAAAAGAAATTTTTATTAGAAACTATTGAATTAATTAAAAATAATAAAGAAGGAATTGAAAATCAAGCATTAGAATATAATATTGGTTGTCACATGGAAGGTGATATATCACACTACATTAAGGCAGTTAAGGGACGTGGCGCTAAAATATATTGTAAAGAAACATTTATCAATATGTTAATTGCTTCAATGTTAAGACTTAATAGTAAAACAAATGAAGAAAAAATTAATAAAACTAATAAAAATAAAGAAAAAATTGAATTTAATATATTTAATTTAAATCAATCTAAAAAGCAATTTTTATCTTTATAAAAAATAAAAAACCTTTTAAAATTAGTAATAACTTTAAAAAGTATTTTTTAGTGTGTCAAAATTCATAAATTATTTATTCAAATAAAAATTATGTTTTTAAAAAGTTGAATTTTTTATAAATTTTGTTATCATTTAATTATAAGCGAAACTTAATTTGTTTCTAATTACTTAATTTTATTAAAAACCTCAAAATAATGTATACTACCGTTATCCTTCATGTGTGGTAACAACATTCAAGTACTACGGTGTTGTGTTGATTCAATTGGCATATAAAAACCATCTTGTTTTGGGGTTGTTGTTAATAACTTACTCATTTTTTTCGGCTCCTTCAATAATAAATATAACAATATTATATCAAAAATTATTCTTTTTAAAATAAGAGTTATTCTTTAATTTTGTCGAAAACTCTTGATGAAATAAAAAAAATCATCAATATGACAATTTGAAAACTAATTTTGTGTAAGATTATGATTTTGCTTTAAATTTTTTAAACGTTAAAATATAATACCGTTGATTGTTGGTTTGGTGTTAAACCTTTGTGTTGGTATTTTCATTTTCAGAGCTTTAAATAATTTTGAATATTAGTGAAACCCAAACCATGATAATGAATTAAGGCTTCTTTAAGACTGGATTGTAATTTACTAATCTTATTTAACTTTTGATAACTAGTATCAGGGTTTGTACTAGTTTTGGTGGAATATAGAGTAGAATTTGTTTGTTTTGCTACTAATAAATATAGTGGTTGCATATCAGAAATAATTATTGATTTTTCTTTAATTAGTTGCTTATTCATATTTTCAATAATCCATTGTTTTTGTAATCTTTTGGTATTGGTGGATTGAACAAAAATATTATTATTGCTATCAACTGCCATTTGAATACAGCATTTGGTATCAGTTGAAAATGGATCGAGATGAGTTTTTCGTTTATCAAATTTATCTTTAAAATTGCCTTTATGAATTTCTTTAATAAATGTTTCATCCATTTGGATTTGACCATTTAATTTTTTAAATTTTAACTGTGTATTTTCTAATTGTTTTGATTGCATTAATTTTTGTCGATTATATCAAGCGGTTTTTGGGGTTGTTTTAATAAAACGAGAAATTATTTTACTAGATTGTCCTAACAATGAAATTTGAATTAATAAATTTCACTGTTCATAATTTAAATGACTTCAATAAGTAAAATGATGACGAAATGCATCAAAACTAGCACGACATTTTTTACATAAATATTTTTGTTTTCCTTCGGAATTATGACCATTTTTAACACAATGAAAAGATTTGCAATTAGGACATATAATGCCTTTATCTCTAAATTTTTGATCAATTTCATTTAAACGTTTTTGTTTTTTAATTAAGTCTGCTTGTTGTTTTATTTTTTCATAAAATTCTAAAAATTGATCATCTGTTAAGCTATTTATTAATTCTGTAATTATTTTTTTCATCATTTATTTACCTCTATATATTAAAAATATACCTAATTTTAGGTATATTTTATAAATATCAAGAGTTTTCGACAAAATTAAAGGAGTTATTTTTTTTGTCCAATTCGTTGGAAACATTGTTTTAGATTATGATGTCATCAAAAATAAATGGCATCAGTCATCACAATTACTGTTACTGGAATCATTGCCATTGCTAAACAAGCGGGGACAAAATACCAGTTACTTTGAGTATAAACTTCTAAATCATTTAGATTTAAAACCTTGTTATTAATTCATGGAATAAATAACATTATAATGTTTAATAACACTGCGCCAATGGCTGCAAAGATTAATGGGCGATTAATAATTGGTTTAAATTGTGCTTTTATTTTTCAATCAGATAAGGTAACAGTATTGACAAACATACTTGGTGCACAAGTTAAAACTAGAAAAATTGATGTTCGCCCAAAATCAGACATTTGTAATTTCATTTCGACGGTAATCATTGGATCACTACTACGTAAAAAGTCAAAAACAGTTTGATAACCATATGCTTGATAATCCTCGGCAGGGACAAAACTCATTCCAAAGTAATATGCTCCAATACAAACAGCACTTGTTAAAATGGTAATGCGTAACATTGATCCTCAAATCTTCCGAAAGAGTGAATTTTCACCTTGTAACGGTTTTACTTGCATTAAAGTATCGTCATTATCCCCCATTCCAATACAAATTGCCAAAATTGATTCAATTACCAAGTTCATTCATAAGATATCAGTTGCTTCGACAGGTGAAATATGATTAATTAAAGATAAAATAAAAATTGATAAAACATTAGCTAAGTTAACACCAATGACAAAGGTAATTGCACGACGAATTTTTTGATAAACATTACGGCCTTCATTAACTCCTTTAATAATTGTTTCAAAATTATCATCAGTTAGAATAACATCTGCTGCTTGTTTGGCAACATCAGTTCCGGTAATTCCCATTGAAACACCAATATCAGCTTTAACTAAACTGGGAGCATCATTAACCCCATCACCAGTCATTGACACTAAATATTTTTTTTGTTGCAAAATATTGACAATGCGGACTTTATGTTCGGGATTAACTCGGGCAAAAACCTTAATTTTATCAATGATCCGAATTAACTGTTTATCGCTCATTTCATTTAATTGTTCTGAAGAAATCACTTCATATTCAGAATAAGCTAAATCTAATTCTTTCGCAATTGCTAAGGCTGTTGTTGCATGATCACCAGTAATTATGACAACTTCAATCCCAGCAGCATGTGCTTTCTTAACAGCCTCAACTGCTGAGCGCCGAACAGGGTCAATCATTCCAACTGCTCCTAAAAAAATTAAATTAGTTTCTAATGCTTCGGGGTCTTGTTCATCATCAAAATTAGTGTTATAAGCAAACGCTAACACTCGTAATGCTTGGGTTGATAAATCATCAGCTAATCTTAATAATTCTGCTTTATGTTCATCCATTAGTGTTAAAATTTTATTTTCAATCATAATGCGATCACAATATTGTAATAAACTATCTAATGCTCCTTTTGTAAAAGTCGTACTGACACCATCAATGACATTTAATGTTGACATTAGTTTTCGTTCTGAATCAAACGGAACTTCATTAATCCGTTCTCATTTGTCACGCGAATCTTGTTCATCATATGCAAATAATTCAGCATAATCAACTAATGCTAATTCGGTTGGATCACCAATTCGTTCTTTATCTTCAGTAACACTATCATTACATAGCACCAGTGCTTTTAAAAATAAATCTTGGTGTTGATCATGATTAACACCTTGGTATGTTTCAGCAGTAGTTATATTATTATTTATAATGACTTTTTTTACTGTCATTTTATTTTCTGTTAAAGTCCCAGTTTTATCGGTACAAATAACATTAACACTACCTAGTGTTTCCATACTAGCTAGTTTTTTGACAATAACATTTTGTTTTGCCATTCGTTTTGTGGAAAATGATAGGGTAATTGAAACAACAGCGGCCAATGATTCTGGAATAACCCCAATTGCTAAAGTAATGGCAACCATTAAATAGTTTGTTCAACCACCTTTATTGCCACTAAAATATAACGCAATGAAAATAATAATTGCAATAATAAAACTTAATCCTGCAATTCAATATGAAAATTTTGTTAGTTTTTTTTCTAAATTTGTTGGACTTTCTTCTGTTTCGTTAATAGTTGTCGCAATTTTTCCAATTTGGGTTTGTTGCCCAACTTTAATCACAACCCCAACCGCACGACCAGCCGTAATAAAAGTTGACATAAAAGCAATGTTTTTCATTTCTGCTAAAATTGTTGTTGATTCAATCGGTTGAGCTGTTTTATGAACTGGGACACTTTCACCAGTTAAAATTGCTTCATCAATAAAAACATCTGATTGTTCAATAATTCGTAATTCAGCTGGGACATATTTTCCAGCTTCTAAAATAACAATATCACCAACAGTTAACTCATGGGCGGGAATTTCTTGTTGTAGATCATTTCGAATTACAACGGCTTTTGGTTTAGAAAGCGATTTTAATGCGGCCATTGATTTACGGGCTTTTACTGTTTGCACCGTTTCTAAGATTGCATCAAGAATAACGATAGCTCCAATTACCGTAAAATCAACAAAATATGCTCCTTTTAATTTTCAATTATTCCCAACTAATGGAGCAATAACAGAAATAACTGCCGCCGCAATTAAAATTAATTGAATTGGCTCAATTAAAGCTTTTCCAAAAATAACATATCATGGCGTTACTTTTCCTTTTGGTAACTCATTTTTACCATATTGTTTTTGACGAACGATAACTTCGTCGGTTGTTAAACCAATTTCAAAATTAGTTTGTAAAGAAGATTCTAGGTTGTTATTGTCCTGGGATATATATTCTTCCATAGTATTTAACCTTTCTGTTCATTTGCTGTAATAATTATTATACCTGAAAAATATTGATTTGACATATTAAATTTCTTTAATTTTGTCGAAAACTCTTGATGAAATAAAAAAAATCATCAATATGACAATTTGAAAACTAATTTTGTGTAAGATTATGATTTTGCTTTAAATTTTTTAAACGTTAAAATATAATACCGTTGATTGTTGGTTTGGTGTTAAACCTTTGTGTTGGTATTTTCATTTTCAGAGCTTTAAATAATTTTGAATATTAGTGAAACCCAAACCATGATAATGAATTAAGGCTTCTTTAAGACTGGATTGTAATTTACTAATCTTATTTAACTTTTGATAACTAGTATCAGGGTTTGTACTAGTTTTGGTGGAATATAGAGTAGAATTTGTTTGTTTTGCTACTAATAAATATAGTGGTTGCATATCAGAAATAATTATTGATTTTTCTTTAATTAGTTGCTTATTCATATTTTCAATAATCCATTGTTTTTGTAATCTTTTGGTATTGGTGGATTGAACAAAAATATTATTATTGCTATCAACCGCCATTTGAATACAGCATTTGGTATCAGTTGAAAATGGATCGAGATGAGTTTTTCGTTTATCAAATTTATCTTTAAAATTGCCTTTATGAATTTCTTTAATAAATGTTTCATCCATTTGGATTTGACCATTTAATTTTTTAAATTTTAACTGTGTATTTTCTAATTGTTTTGATTGCATTAATTTTTGTCGATTATATCAAGCGGTTTTTGGGGTTGTTTTAATAAAACGAGAAATTATTTTACTAGATTGTCCTAACAATGAAATTTGAATTAATAAATTTCACTGTTCATAATTTAAATGACTTCAATAAGTAAAATGATGACGAAATGCATCAAAACTAGCACGACATTTTTTACATAAATATTTTTGTTTTCCTTCGGAATTATGACCATTTTTAACACAATGAAAAGATTTGCAATTAGGACATATAATGCCTTTATCTCTAAATTTTTGATCAATTTCATTTAAACGTTTTTGTTTTTTAATTAAGTCTGCTTGTTGTTTTATTTTTTCATAAAATTCTAAAAATTGATCATCTGTTAAGCTATTTATTAATTCTGTAATTATTTTTTTCATCATTTATTTACCTCTATATATTAAAAATATACCTAATTTTAGGTATATTTTATAAATATCAAGAGTTTTCGACAAAATTAAAGGTTTTTTCACTATAAATGGCTTTTTTAATCATAGTAACTTTTCAATAATGAGAAATGTCACCTTCCATATGACAACCAACATTATTTCATAATGTTTGATTTTCAATTCCTTCTTTATTATTTTTAATTAATCTAATAGTTTTATTTAAAAAATCTAATTTAGCATCGCTTATAAAATATTTACTATCTTATAAACACTGTAATAATTCTTCATATTTAGCATTAAAAAAATAATCCACTGCTTTATGATATGTTTCTCTATTTTCCTTATTTTTATTTTGATATGGATATAATTTTTTAAATCTACTTGTAAGATGAAATTTATCTATTGTATAGTGAATTTTATTTTTAGGAAAATATTGATACATAAAATTTTTAGTATTTTTAATTCATAATGCACCATCACCTAAAATCATAATTTCAATATTAGGTATCATATTGAAATGAGTTTCAATTAAAGAAAATAATTTTATAAGAACTGGTTTTAAATCTGCTTCTTTTTTAAGATAATCTGGAATATTATCCATTTCAAAAACACCTAATTTATTTGCGATTACAGGTCTTTTTACAGTATATTTTTCTTCATCATACCCAGTATGTACAGTACATGCTATCGTATGTTTTTTTATCTTTTTTCTTCCTTGCTTTGTTGAATCTAACATTTTCAAATAAGTACCATCCATTTGAATATATAAAGTGTGTGGAATATCTATTTTTTTATTACTTTTATTAAAGTAATATTCTTCGTCAGTTTTTGCATTTTTCATAATATTAGATACTGTCATTAAACTAATTTTTACATATTCCATAGTATCTAAAATATCTTTATATCTTTTGTTCTCAGTAATAAATAATAATATTTTTTCTTTAACAGAATTATCTATTCTTTGTCATTTTTCAATTCCTAAAATTTTATCCAAAGAAAAAATATATTCTTCTTTACCTGTTTCTGAATTAATTTTATAATATCTTCTTCTCTTAAAAGTTATTTTTCCATTTAAAATTACTAATGTTCTTTCAATTTTATCTTTTACTTTATAATTTTTAAATTCTTTTAAAGTTTCATCAATTTTATAATTTTTAAAAATTCATTTATCATAATCTTCTAAACTTTGTTGAATAATTTCAATACTCTGTATATATAATAAATTAATAAAATTCTTAAAAAAATTATTATCAACATTTATCATTTTCTTACCCTCTTTCTTAGTTTACGACTTTATCACAAAAATAATAAAAATGCAAAAAAACTTTAATTTTGTCGAAAACTCTTGATGAAATAAAAAAAATCATCAATATGACAATTTGAAAACTAATTTTGTGTAAGATTATGATTTTGCTTTAAATTTTTTAAACGTTAAAATATAATACCGTTGATTGTTGGTTTGGTGTTAAACCTTTGTGTTGGTATTTTCATTTTCAGAGCTTTAAATAATTTTGAATATTAGTGAAACCCAAACCATGATAATGAATTAAGGCTTCTTTAAGACTGGATTGTAATTTACTAATCTTATTTAACTTTTGATAACTAGTATCAGGGTTTGTACTAGTTTTGGTGGAATATAGAGTAGAATTTGTTTGTTTTGCTACTAATAAATATAGTGGTTGCATATCAGAAATAATTATTGATTTTTCTTTAATTAGTTGCTTATTCATATTTTCAATAATCCATTGTTTTTGTAATCTTTTGGTATTGGTGGATTGAACAAAAATATTATTATTGCTATCAACTGCCATTTGAATACAGCATTTGGTATCAGTTGAAAATGGATCGAGATGAGTTTTTCGTTTATCAAATTTATCTTTAAAATTGCCTTTATGAATTTCTTTAATAAATGTTTCATCCATTTGGATTTGACCATTTAATTTTTTAAATTTTAACTGTGTATTTTCTAATTGTTTTGATTGCATTAATTTTTGTCGATTATATCAAGCGGTTTTTGGGGTTGTTTTAATAAAACGAGAAATTATTTTACTAGATTGTCCTAACAATGAAATTTGAATTAATAAATTTCACTGTTCATAATTTAAATGACTTCAATAAGTAAAATGATGACGAAATGCATCAAAACTAGCACGACATTTTTTACATAAATATTTTTGTTTTCCTTCGGAATTATGACCATTTTTAACACAATGAAAAGATTTGCAATTAGGACATATAATGCCTTTATCTCTAAATTTTTGATCAATTTCATTTAAACGTTTTTGTTTTTTAATTAAGTCTGCTTGTTGTTTTATTTTTTCATAAAATTCTAAAAATTGATCATCTGTTAAGCTATTTATTAATTCTGTAATTATTTTTTTCATCATTTATTTACCTCTATATATTAAAAATATACCTAATTTTAGGTATATTTTATAAATATCAAGAGTTTTCGACAAAATTAAAGCAAAAAAAGGATAGTAATTTTTATTTAGTATGTTACAATTTGAATGTATTTAATAAATTAATTAACTGAAAGTAAAGTAATTTACTTTTTTTTATTTTGATGTAAAATATAGATAATAAAAAAAAGAACCGTGTCAAGTTCTTCTGTATATGTTTTTCTCTACTTATATTTAACCATATAAAAGGAGTAAAAATGAAAGAATTTAATCCAAAAACAGCAAGTTTGGCGACTTTTTATCGTAAAATAGAGCAATTTTGAGAAAATAAATCACCTAATAAACCATATACTTTGAATGATTTAACCAATGAATTCAACCTTTCTCGTCATTGAAGACAAGAAATTTATCGGAGCGAAAAGATAGTTCCTTTGCTTGAAAAACAAGTTGATAGAATTGAAAGTGAAATAATTAATTTTATGATGAAAACACCTGATGGTGCTAAATTATATTGACAACGAGCCTTTAATTATAAATATTCACTACAAGAAAAAGAACTTGAAAAAGAATTAAACTTAAATAATCAACAACCAATAATTGTTAATTTACAAACGGATATTAGAGATATTAAAAAAGAAAGTGATAATAATGCTTAATCATTTTACTTATTTGTTAGAAACTCCTTATTGATTATTACAAAATAGTAGTATTGGTAATAAATATCCCTTTGCTAAAAAATATGAATTAGTTAATGAAATTAATCAAATTGGAACACGATATAGTGGTAAGACTATTTCAAATATTAAAATGTTTGGTGAATTATTAAAAATTAGTTTATTAATTAAAGAACCAATTTGTATCATTGCTAGTATGTATCGAAGTAAGGATTTAAAAGATAGTGTATTTCAAAATATCTGAAATATGTTAGATGAAAATCATATTCCTTATACTATTAACTTATCAAATTTTACTTTTACTTTATCAAATGGTAGCAAAATATATTGTAAAGGTTTACATTCACCAAGCCGGAAAGAAAAATTAAAAGCTTTTGCTGATTTGAATAAATATAAATTAGTAATTGATTGAAGAGAAGAATGTGACCAATTTCAACAAAAAGATTTAAGTGATTTAGAATTTGCTATTCGTGGGTATCAAAATAAAATAACAATTAATACATGTAACCCTGAAAGTTTAAAAAGATATATTGTTGGTTATTGTAATGAATTAATGCCTTTTAATGAAGAAATAATGCGTAGTAAATATGAACAAATTAATTATATCGAAAAATGAAATATGAAAATTATTATTCATTATTCTAGTTGAAGACTTAATTATGAATTACCACAAAATAAAGTTAATGAACAATTAAGATTAGAACAATTAGATATTGAAAGAGCAAGAGTATGGAGTTGAGGATTGCCTGGTAATACTAGTGGTTCAATTTTTGCAAGATATATTGATATTATGCAAGCAACAGATATTATTCAACCAACTAAATTATTAGGTGGTGTTGACTTAGCAAACTCTACTAGCCCCAAAGGACATACAACCGCTGCTAGTTTTTGAATATATAATTCATTTGATAAAAAAGCCTATAAAGTAGCAGAATATGCACACTCAAATGCTACGCAACAATTTAAAGGACCATTAGAACAAGTTAAAGATATTTTAGAGTTTTACAACAATCAATTAAACCAATACTTTAATTTAATACAACAAGGAATATCAATTAATGTTGATGATAGTGCTTATGCAACATTAGAAAGTTTAAATAGAGAAAAATATAATTATACTTTTGGTCAATACATGAATTTTAAACCAGCACAAAAGCAGAAGTTTAAAATAAAACATCGTATTGAGGCATTTACAATGTTAATAAATACTAATCAATTAAAATGATTATGAGAAAAATGTCCTGTAAGTAAAACCCAATATGAATTAATTCAATGAGAAGATAAGCCCGATGCAAGAGAAGAACGAATGTTAGATTTATATGATGACACATTTGATGGTGATTTTTATGCTTTACACTTTGAATTAGTACCGATGGTTAAAAATAATAGTTAAGCAGATTATAAATTATGACAACAAAGGGAGTGAATAACTTAATGAAAAAAGATATTTATGTAATACATGATGAACGTGTAATAAATTCAAAAAGACCATATATGTCTGTTTGTGGACAAGTTAAAAAAAGACTTTGTCAAGAATTAAATAAAGATAATATCGCAATATGTAATTTAAATTTATATAACGAATATATTAATAAATATCAAAAAGTTAAAGTATGTGTACAAGTTTTAGCAAATGAACCAAATTTATTAACAGTAAATATTATTAATTATGCACTTATTTTAAAATTAAAGGAGCAAAATAACAATGAATAATACTTATCCAACTTTCCCAAACTTAAATGATATTAATAGTGTTTTAAAATTTTATAATTATGATTGAACTATTAATTTAGCCAATATTATTGCTCGTCATCAAATGAGATTAGTTAATGGTAAAGATATTTTATTTAAGTCTCACCGTAAAGACATTTTAGAAAAATTAAATTGATGATATGAAACTTATAAAATAAAAGAAAAATTAGATAAAAATGAATTAACAGCAAGTTTAATGGGTAAAACTATCTTTGGTTTATTAGAGACTAATGACGGCAATATTGATTTATGAATTAACCCTTTTAACTTTACATCACGAGTAAGTAAAATAAATGAAATTGAACAAGGTGCTGATATTTGATTAAATTATCATCAATCAGATAGTGGTTTTATTTTAAATTTAATTTGTACCAAAGATAAAATAGTTATAAAAGGTTGACCTAAAAATAATGAAGTAGTTGTTGGACAAAGTAAAACACAAATTAAAGATGATGTTAAACCTGTTTTAGTACAAGAATTTAAAAACAAATTAGGTATTGTCCCTTTTTGAGAAATGATTAATGAACCTAATCCATTATTTTTATCAACTTCAACAACATTAAACCCATGGCCTACTATGGCAAATTGTTATAAATTACAATTTGATTTAGAAGATAGTTTTAATATTAAATCAAAAGAAAGATGAGCAAATCGTACTCATTGATATGGAATATTAGATGATGATTTAATGACTGCTTATAAAAAAGGTAATAAAAAAGTATTACAAGACGCTTTTGATGATATTTTTATTCAATCAGGTCAATCAGCAGTAGATGGTCAATTATCCCAATCTTTACAAGTAGTACAAGGTACACCAACCTTAGAAACATATACTGAAGACCAAAAATCAATTATTGAACAAGTATATTTAGCATGTCATTTTTCTAGTCCTTTTGGTGATAAATCAGATAATGACCAAAATAAAACACAATCTTTATTAACTAAAACCAAAGATTTAGAAAAACAAGCATATTTACAAGCATATCGTAAACAATATTATACTAAAATGTTTGATACTGTTTTAAAATATTATTGTTTATGAGATGGAAATGGTGAACGAGAATATGGTTTTGATTTTATTAGCGCAAGTTTGGTTGATCAAATTCGACAAAATGAATTAATTACTGCTAGATTAGATAATGGCACAATGGAACCAATAAGAGCTATAACTGAATATGATAATATTGATGAATTAGAAGCAACTAAATATTATGAAAAAATTGAAAAATACTGAGATAAAATGGAAGCCAAAGAAATTGAACATAATAATAAATTAATGGAATATGATGAAACTGGTAATAATCAAAATGCTTTACAAGGTAGAACAGAAATTAAGGAGAATTAACAAATGAGTAGAATTAACCCAGGGGTTAGAGCAATGGCAGTTAAATTTTATGGTAATCCGATATTTTTTGATATGCCAGTAATTGGGCGACCAATTATTAAAGGTCAGTTTAATAAAAAAGTTATGAATTCTCGTGATTTATTAATGTATAACATATATCCTTGCCCACCTGACAAAGTAAATACTTATGCTGCTCCAGAAGTAAGTTGATATAACGTTCAAGGTATTCAACCAACAATGATAACTGGTTTTAAAGATTGAAATCAAGATATGGAAAGTAGATACGACTTTTGAAATCAAAAAAATAGTGAGGGAATTGTAATAACCGATAAAGCGAGTTCAACAGCAACTAATCCTACGGTTGGCACAACTATTCATAAAGAAGATAATAACGGTAGTATTCATTATTCTTAGGTTTTTAATAAAATTAAGTAATTAGAAACAAATTAAGTTTCGCTTATAATTAAATGATAACAAAATTTATAAAAAATTCAACTTTTTTAAAAATATAATTTTTAGTTGAAAAAATAATTTATAAATTTTGACACACTAAAAAATACTTTTTAAAATTATTGCTAATTTTAAAAGGTTTTTATTTTTTTTTATAAAGATAAAAATTGATTTTGAAATTGATTTAAATTAAATATATTAAATTCAATTTTTTCTTTATCATTTTTATCAACTTTCTCATCATTAATTTGATTATTAAGTCTTAACATTGAACCAATTAACATATTGATAAATGTTTCTTTACAATATATTTTCGCACCCCGCCCTTTAACAGCCTTAATATAATGCGATACATCACCTTCAACATGACAACCAATATTATATTCTAATGTTTGGTTTTCAATACCTTCTTTATTATTTTTAATTAATCTAATAGCTTTATTCAAAAAATCTAATTTAGTATCACTTATAAACGATTTACTATCTTCTAAATACTGTAATAATTCTTCATATTTACCATTAAAAAAATAATCAACAGCTTTATGATATGCTTCTCTATTTTCCTTATTTTTATTTTGAAAGGGATATATTTTTTTAAATATACTTGTAAGATGAAATTTATCTAAGCTATATGATACCTTGTTATTTTTATATTTTGCTTTTACTGCTCTATAAATTTTTTTAATTTGTTTTTCACCATCACTTAATATTAATATTTTAGTATCTTCATTAATATCATAAGTATCTATTAATTTAAAAATTTTATCAATAAAATTATCAATATTAGATTTATTATTTTTATTATTATGATTTTTATTCATCATTTGGAAAACGCCTTTTTTCTTTTTCATTTTTATTTTGGTTTTTGTTGACTTTTCTTTATCAACACCAACATGCATAGTAGCAAGAAATATTTTATTTTCAATTCTTTTTTTATTTTCTCGCATTGGTTCAAAAGCTCCGTCAATTTGAATATATAAAACATTATTTGGAATTTTAATTTTATTGTTATTTTTGTTGCTTATATAGTCAACTTTTTTTAAATTGGCATTTTTAAAAATATTAGATATTGTTCTTTCGCTAATATTTACATTCTCTGTTGTATGCAAAATATCTTTATATCTTTTTCCATCGCCCATAAAAGACATATATTTATCTTTTAAATTTATTTCGATTCTTTCATATTTTTTTAAGCCTAATTCTTCATCTAAAGGATAACGATTTATATTTTCTTTTTTTTCTTCATCATATTTAACATATAATCTTCTTTTAATAGGAAAATCTCCATATTCTGTTTTAATTGTTTTTGGCAATTTTGATATCACCTTATATCCTTGTAATATTTGTTCTTGTTGATATAATTTAAATATCTCATTATCTCTATTAATAAATAAATTTTTAACCTCATTGTTTGTTTCTATTATTTTATTTTCCTTATAATTTCCTAATAAATTTTGTTTTAATTCCATTTTATAATTTCCTTTCTGAATTAAAAAAATATTTTAAATTATGATACTTAATTGATACTTAATACTTCATATAATCTTATCAAAAAAGGAGGCTAATTGAAAATGCAAGATTTTACAAAAATTAATAACAAAAAACGAATTACTAGTTATGAACATTTAAATAAAAAGTATGATTTAAATTTTAGTGACTATAATTTTGGTTTTGATTGAGAAGTATTTAAAGATTTTGTTGGTGATAGTTATGCCCGATATTTTACTTCGCCAACTTTTTTTAAGTTTGTTTCAGCGGGGCGTGGTACTAATAAAACATGAAATCATTTAGCCGAAAAATTATTTTTTGCTTGTAATTTTGCCGATGCTTCATCTAATATTTTACGAAGATATTCCAACACCCACGAAGATACTACTTTCGGCGATACAATTAATGTTTGTAATTATCTATACGATAAATATGGGATTGATATAGGACCTGACAATGAAAATGGCATTGTTTGACCTAAAAATGTTAAAGAAGGTGGTGAGATTGTTTTTCCTAGTGGTGTTCGTATTGCTTTTGCTGGCTATGCTAATGGTAATAAAATTATGGGTAAAGTTGGTAAAGGTAGTGGTATTATATCGGCGTGAACAGATGAAATGATACATGCCGAAGAAAAAGAAATTTTAACTGATAAAGAACTAGATAAAAGATATAATAATTTAAGAGTTTCAATGTTTCGTTCAAAAAGTTTAAAAGTATCTTATGAAAAATACACGGATGAAAATGATAATGAACAATATAATTTAGATAATCCTATTCCAGTAAAAGAATTATCTTGGATATTTCAAGAATGAGACAACATAGCAAAACAATACATAACAGTAACAACATATTTTCATAAAACATATTCTAATGAATTTACTTTTAATCCTTTTGATAAATACCATGTATTTTATGAAAAATTTGTAACCCCATATTTACCCTTAAATGAAAGAATTAAAAATATTTTAAAAGAACACAATCAAGTATATTTAGAAAACAAACAAGCATTTAATGGTTTGGGTATTTTTAATTTACGATTAACAATGGGGGCTGTTTGAAATAAAATACCTGATATTACCAAAAAACTTGTTTTAACAAACAAAGAAGAACGACCTGATTTATTTGAACTTGAATACTACGGTTTTGAATATAACGATAATGACCCAAGTATTTATGTTTTACGAAATTATCGTAAATATATTAAAGAGTATAATTTACAAGATTTTTATAATTCCAATACAAAACAGTATCAATTTGATAGTTATTCAATTGGTGTTGATTATGCTAATGGTAGCGAAGACCACACGGTGTTTTTATTTAGTGGTTATAAAATTAATGAAAATAATGAATATGATAAATATTTAATTGAAGAAAATGTTGTTACACCAAAAAACGCAATGAATTTAAATGAAATAGTTGAACATTACGGGCAATGAATAATTAATACATTTGATAAATTTGATGGTTTTGAATATGCTACATTTCATTATGATATTAATGCACACGACTTTATGCAAAAATTACAAGAAGATATTTACCCTTATTTAGGCTATAAAATTAAGATGTTTAAAGCCAAAAAACATCAGACATCTCTTAATAAAGAAGCAGGTATAATCAATCGCGTAACCTGAATAAGAAAAATGTTTGTTCAAGGTAAAATATATGGCATATTAGATAACTTCCCATTTTTAGATAAGTGCATTAGTGAACTAAGATTTAGTGATACCAAAACAAACACACCCGATAGTAAAATGTACCATGACCCATATGATGCTTTGTTTTATGGTTCTTATCCATATCGTTTTAAAATGGGAATATAAAAAAGGTTTTAAAAACCTTCTAAAATTTATAAATTTTATTTACTTTTTATTTATTAAATAATTAGTATTTAATGATTTTTCTAAATTAGGTGATTTTTCTTGTATTTTATTACCATCATCATTTTTCAATAGTTCAGGATGACAATTTTTATAACTTAATTTAAGATGTTTTCTAACTCTATTAAAATCAAGTACCTCAACCTCAATTTCATCACCAACATCAAAAAAATCTCTAATATCTCTAACAAAGTAATCTGAAATTTCACTAATATGAATTAAACCATCAGCCTTTTCTGCTCTACAAAAAGCACCATAAGGTGTAATGTTTGTTATTTTAACATTAACTTTATTTCCTTTTTTATACATAAAATTAAATATACTTCCTTTCTTTAAATGCTTTAATTATATCATTAAGACTATAAAAATCATTTGCAGGAATTGGGCGAGCGGTTGATTTTCTTAAATTTTTGTGATAAAATAATTTATAAGTTAAAAAAAGTTTTGAGATTCTTTCAAACAAATTTGGGAACCTTTATAAAATTCTTCGCTTAACGCTTAGAATTTTTCCCAAGTATTTTGAAAAGCGCGGCAAAAGTTTTTTTAAACTTTAAGTAATTTTTCATAAAATTATGAAAATCACCGCGAGCCCAGATTGACCTTATATATAATTGTGGTTGTAAAAAGATTTAGTGAAAGGAAGTTATAATAATGAAAAAAATATTAAGTCTTTTGGGAACAATAACTTTAATTGGAATAAGTACAACAAGTTTAGTTGCTTGTAATAAAACACAATACACCGAAGATGAATTAAAAAAAGAAAAAGAAAAACATAAAATAGATACAAAAGACCAAAATATTAGAGATAATTTAGAATGAATAGTGCCACAAGATAAACCATTTAATGAAGCAGATAATAGATGATATTTTATAATTTGAAAAGCTGATAAATGAATTGCTACAAAATATAAAAATAATAGATATGAACCAAGTGTGGGGTGAATTATTGAAGATTTACACGGTGGTAAATATAGACTTATGATGCGGCCTAATGTTACTTTTGGAGCTTTTAGTGATGGAAGATGAAGACAGTGAGATAGAGATGATGGTTCATATTTTAAAGCAGTTTATCGTTGAAATTTAACTACACCAGAACCTGATTTAATTGTTGATAGTGATGGTAATATAAAAGTTAATTAGTAATAAAAGAGTCATTTATTAAAATGACTCTTTTATATTTCTAATGTAATTAATGATAATTTTTCATTATTTTTATTAAATAATTGTAAATTATTAATATTGATTTGTTCTTTTATAGGTGGATAAGAAAATATTATACTATTTGATTGTTTTAAAAAATTAACAACCGCTTTATTTGAATATGACTTTTCATCTTCAACGCCATTTTTTCAAAGATATCAAACATCTTCTTTTATTAACTGAAGATATGTATTTCTATCTTTTCCGCTAACTTTGGTTCCGATAGGACAATTTTTAATTAATTCTAAATTTATATCTTTTCCTGCAATAATTTTTTCATTTTGTTTTTCAATAAAAATTGTAATATCATAATTTCCATAACTTCATATACCCGATATTTCAATTTGATTTAAATTAAATAGTTTTTTATCAAAAATTATTTTAATATTATCTACAACTAAATTTTTAATTATACTCATTCAAACCGCCTTAGAATAAAGTAATCTATATCATTGAGAAAAATAACTTAAATAGTCTTGTATTTTGTCATTAGAAACAATTAAATTAGTTAAATATTTACCATATTCTCCATCTGATAATTTAATTTCTGCGGGAACAAGAGAAGGAATATTGTTTGTTTCTAATTCATTTGTTATTGATAATCAATTAAAATAATTTGCTTCTAATTGATAAATGGGGTTTTCTGAAATATCTTTGTTTTTAACATTTACTTTAATTTCATTATCTTTGTTGTTATTAACTTTGCTTTGTTGTTTTAAATTTCAATCAGTAATTTCTCCGGTTTGAGGCGATATAAAAGGTTTGTTGGGTTCACTATTATCATTTCAACGATAAACTGCTTTAAAATATGAACCATCATCTCTATCTCACTGTCTTCATCTTCCATCACTAAAAGCTCCAAAAGTAACATTAGGCCGCATCATAAGTCTATATTTACCACCGTGTAAATCTTCAATAATTCACCCCACACTTGGTTCATATCTATTATTTTTATATTTTGTAGCAATTCATTTATCAGCTTTTCAAATTATAAAATATCATCTATTATCTGCTTCATTAAATGGTTTATCATCTGCATCAACTTCTTTTCAATAATTTACTGGGATTGGTGGAATAGGGCTGCCGTCACTAAAATTAAAATAAGATGAATTTAATTCAACTTTGAAATCGTCAAATTTAAAAACTCAATATCCAACCTCTTCCTCTCGTGGATTGGAAATTAATTCAAAATAATAAGGTGAAAATAACTTAACATCGTCATTATAACCTTTATTAATTGCATACTTACTGTATGTATAATTTGATAACATATAGATAATTTGTTTAAATATTTTGACAATATTTTTATTAATAGATATGGGATTATCTAACTTTCAGTTTTCAAATAAACCATCAATTACCTCTTCGGGTTTTTGTCCTTCAAATTTTTGGCGTAATTCAGCCGCTTTATTAGTAGGGTTCCCTTTTTCATCGTATTTTGCCCCTTGAAATTTTCGATCATAATTATAACGATATGTTAAAAAATTTAATAAAACTTTTTCTAAACCACTCTTATTTACTAAATCTAAAATATTTTTACCTTGAATATAGTTTTTTGCAATATTTCACGGTAAAAAACTTTCGGTAAATCAATATTGAAATACTCTTAAATTAGGATTTGTTTCAATTGGCATTGATAACAAAGGCACTAAAATAGCGTTTTCAATATTTGATGATGGATAAGAATAAACACCATTAACATTTCCTCAACATTTAATATTACCAAATAACATTGATTTAGGGTATTTAATCTCAATACCAGTAAATACTGTATCTTCGGGTAATGATTTTTGTAATACTAAATGAATGCTATTTTGATTTTTTCATTTAAAGTCAGTTATTTTAACTAAATGCGTAGATTTAATAATATCAACACCATTTGGTGAATAAGGGCATTTATATTCTTCAATGATATAACATTCATTTTTATTGTCTTCACTAATTGGTTCATTAATAGATACTATTTTTAAGTCTAATGTTTCTAAAAATTCTTTATCTTGTTTTGCCATATCATTAATTAAAATATCTTTTTCATCAATCATTATATAACTTGTACTGTTGTCTTGAATTGTTGTATTTTGTTGAATTTGTAATTTAAAATTAAAGTCGCTAATTTCATAACCAGTAATTTTTATATATTCGTCTTTATCAATAAAACCTATTTTAACGCTATTTTGAGAATAATTTAAGGTAGGTTTTTCTTTTGTCTTAACAAGATTATTAATTTTATAAATATATAAGGTTCTGGCACGGTCTTCTGTAAATAATTGTTCTAAGTCGGGGTCGCTATATTGTGATTGATTAGCAAAATCTAACGGAATACTATCAATTGAATAATCAATTGGTTCATCATTTTGCGCTAATTGTGCTAACATTTTTTCAGATGGTTTTAACATTATTCTTGTTCTCCTTCTTCTTCATTAGGCATATTGATAATAGTTTCGTTATTTTTTAGTTGTCTATTTAAAGTAGCATTTACTGGTAAATGAACATCAATAATTAACTCATCAATATTTTTAATATTAAATGTTCTACTGTTTAAGATGGCGTTATCATATTTAATTAACTTAATAATGAATTCAGTTAATTTAATTTCTCTAATATATATCATTTGTTCGTATGATGCGTTTGTTTGAATATTTACACCAGCAACTTCAGCTTGTGTTTGTTGTGCTCCCTTAGCAATAGCGGGAATATGATGGCGATTTATTTTATAATAATTAGTTAATAATCAATCATATATTTTGGTTAATTGCTCACCTTTAAAATTACCAGCGATATAGTCTACTGGTTGAAAATTACTATCAGGGTCACCTTCAACTAATAACAAGTCATTTTCAATAAATGAAGCTAACATTTTACTAATTTCTTGGTCAACCACACCAGTAACCCCATTAGTATTAATGGTAAATTTACCACTATTTAATAATGGGTCTAACATTATCTTTTCAGCAATAATATCTAAAATACTAGCAAATTGCTTACCATAACGAGCAGAAGGTTCAAAATTAGGATTATTAGGAATAATTTCAATTGGAATAAAATTAAGTGGTAATATTTCTTCTCTTTGTAATGTTGTATAGTTATTTCATTTAGTATCATCAATATATAAGTCGGTAATAGTACTGTATAATTGTGTTTTTAACTTTCTAATAACTTTTACTTGTTTAGTTACATAATCAATTTCTAATTTTTCAGTAATAAAAACACTCTGGTCATTTTTAATATAAGGATCATAATCAAAAGTACAAGATACTAAATTACCCAATTCATCATACTGGTCATTGTAAAAATCAATAGTAATAAAATTAAGTTTTGAATTATTAGCAAAAATAAAGTATGCACCTTTACCATTCTTATTAATTTTATATTCGTTATATCAATTCTTATTAGTAAAGTCTTGCATTTTTAAAAAGTTATTAATTAATTGAGAGTTTATTTGTTTATTAATAAGTGGATTATAAATGCTAATTTCTAAATCTCGTGGATTTAAAAAATTAGCATTATCTTCACAAATTCTTTTTTCTAAAATCTCATTATGTTTTTGAACAGTAACATTTTTACGATTAGTAATAGTTGATGCTAAATTAAGATAATAACTATCAATATCATAACTCTTTTTTAATTTCTTTTTGGCAGGTAACAATCCCATTTATAACACCTCTTTATTTTGTTTCATCTTTTTTAATAACATCTTCAATGCTATCTTGTTTTTTATCTTTTTTAAAAAATTCAAAAATTTTATCAATTAAATAGACCAAAACACCACTAATAAGTAATGATAAGCCAATATAAAAATATTCTGGTCATGAAATTTCAATTACTTTAAATGCTTTGCAAAAAAATAACACAATTGCACTTATTATTAAAATTGCTCCTAATCCTCAAATAAATATTTTGCGAATTAATAATAAAATTTCTGATTTATACTCTTTTAAATTCATTTATAACACTCCACTTTCTTTCTAAATTATTTTTTTCTTTTAATAAATTAGCATTCATTTGTAATTAATTCATTATTATTTTTAATTATAATATTTTTATTAACCATAATTATCCTCGTTAATTTATTGTAACTCTTCTAATTTTAGAATTGTTGGCGAATATTCATCACCTGTCATTGAAATTACTACTTTATGATTATTAAGAGAATTATCTGCACTTAAAAAACCAATTCTTGTTGCTCCATTCTTTCCCAATGCTAAACTAGTTGAAATAGTTTGCAAACCACCATGATTATCTTTACATTCAAAACAAGTTGTTATAACAAAATCTGCAGTTGGTCGTTCTCAAATAAAATGAACTTTATATTTTTTCCCTAAAATAAATTTATATTTAATTACTTTTTCATTTACTCTTTCTCCAACTTCTTTTCACTGCTCGATACTTTCTTTTAAAGCATAATGTTCATTAATATATTTAGTAGTTGGTAATGTGTCATCTGTTGCTTCTAGTCCAGGCGTTTTGTTTGTTTTAATAACACTAAAATCTGCAACTTGGTCATTATTTTGGAAGATTGGGTCTCATATTCTTAATTCACCAGTTTCAGCATTAAAATCAGCATTATTACGCTTACTAGCATTTGGCATTAAAGTAATTTTATTTTGTTTTAAATCTGAAACCGCAATTTCACCATCACTATTTTTAATAATACTTTTATTATCAAATGGAACACCTATTTCATTTTTGTTATTTTTAATAATACTTTTATTATCAATCTTAGTTTTTTCTTTTTCTAATAATGCATCAACTTCTAACTGAGTATAATATGCTTCTAAATCTATCATAGTTAAATCAATACCTTCTTCTTGAAAAGTACGAAACATTTTCTTTAAAGTTGTTAAATTAGCCAGTGATTTTGCATAACTAGGTAATAAACCTTGTCATGTTGCCATTGGGTCATTTTGAGATGAATAATTAATATCACCAACACTCATATTTGCCGAAGTAAAAAACTCAATTGGAATACGGTTAAATATTCAATGCTCAATAGTAATAAACACCATATTAATACAAATTTTCTTTAATAATGGGTCTTTAAATGTTTCAAACTTTAATTTTGAAAATGGATAATTCAAATAGGAATTAATCATATTTTGGGCTCTTAAAGCAAATGTTTTAAATCATAATTCTAAATCACCTTTAAAGAACTTATTATAACGAACTGGAACTTGTGTAATTTTACCTGTCATTGGAATAAAATTATTATAATTTTCCAAAGTAACATTTGGTCATAATTCATTTAACATTTAATCATCTCCTTATCATTTACTTTTTTTAGAATATATTTTCTTTAATATAAATTTTTTACTATTTAGTAATGTTTTTGTTTTAATTGTTTTGTTTAAATCTTGTTTTGTTCTGAGTTGTTTGTATGTTTGAAATGCTAATCCTTTACCCAATAAACTAGTAACCACACTATCTTCTAGCGTATTTAACAATTTATCTTTATTAAAGTTATTTTTAAATTGTTCTTTCATTTTTAATATCTTAGCAATTGTCCAATATATTTTAAAACTATCTTTTACTACTTGCTGATAAGCAAGTGGGGCAAAAGAAACTAAATTAAACAAACTTGTTTTTTTAAATCCTCAACCAATAAACCACTCACTGTTCATATAGAATTTAAAGGGTTCAGGAGCCAAAACAAACTGTTCTGCTTTGATTAAAGTTGTCATAACGACAATAGGGGCATATTTAGGATTTTTATAATATATTGTTAAAGCAACTTCACCTGCAACTGATAAAGGAACAATTTTTACTGCTAAAAAAACATCAGAACCATAAGCAAAAGGTAATAATTGGCCTTTTTTAATAACCTTAGTTTCAAATTTAGATAATATTTTTTTAGTTTTATCAGTAATTTTACTAATTACTTTTTGTTTAATAGTAATTATTTGTTTTTCAATTGGGGCTAATAATTTTTTAGTTACTTTTTGAATATAAAAATTTGGGTTTAAATGATTTAATAATTTATTTAATTTAATTGGTGTTTGATGTAAAAGATTTAATAATTTATTATTATATATTTTACTACCCCGCATTAAATTAGCATTTAATAGTAGGTTTTTACCAACACCTTTTTTATGAAGATTAGTCATAATGTTATATCAATCATTAGTATTAATTTTGCTTATTTTATCAATATTTAATCCATATTCAGACAATCATTTATTAGCATTTTTTTCATTTACGCGTGGTATTTTTTGAACTAATTTAGGACTTATTTTTTGAATATTTTTCTCAATTTTTAATAAATTATTAATTGTTTCTAAATTAGAAACTTTAAAACCTTTATAAAAATCATTTCGGGCTAATTTTCCAATTGTATATAATAAAGTTTCATTATTAGCCTGCTTTGTAAAATCAAATATTAATTTATCAGATAAAACCTTTTTACCCGTAACTTGTTTTACAACATCTTCTAAATTATTAGCAGTTATTACACCTAATTTTTCAAGTAGTTTAGTTTCTTTTGCTAATTTTAAAATTCTAGTTGTGCGAGCAGCACGCGTTAATTTACCAATTCCACCAATTGCTGGTAATAAATTTAAGGCAGTACTTTTTACTGTCACTTCTGATGTTAATTTATCGTATATTTGATTTACAGCAAAATCGGTTGCTGTTTCTACTCCAAACGAAATAAATGCTGCGGCAAAATTAGATAATCCCGCACCAAGACCAACAGTAGATGCTACACCACCAGTTAAAACTGATAAACCAAGGGCTAAAACTTGAATTCCTAAAAATTCTAATAACTGTAAACCAAAACTTTTTTCTTGTTGTTGGATTGACAATCTAGTTGGATTTTTTTTAACAGCATAAATAAGGGCTGTTTTAGATGTTCCAATTGGCATATCTATCAAACGAAAAAGTACTATTTTTTAGTACTATTAAGAATTTTTAATTTTAACATCAATCGGATTTGTTTGACCAGTAGCGTTGTTTTTACCTTCAATTTGAACTTCAACAGTTTTTTCATTTGTAATATTAATTGGTCAATCTTCACCTTTACTTTCAATAAAGTAATCAAAATCACTTTCAGTTAAAGAACTATTTACGGCTTTAACTGCTTTTAAAACAACAGCTTTAAATTGTGGTTTTAACTGTTCTGGTGTTGCTTGTGTTGGATCTGTAACATGAATAGTTGGTTTATCTAATTTATTAATTTTACTAATATCAATTTTTGTAACAATATGTTTAATAATTCCTTTGGGTTCAACTACTGCTCCACCTAAATATAAAACTCTTTCCATAATCAAAGTATTACCCATTCCAGTACCTAACGCAGCAGCACCAACTCTTAACGGAGTATGATCTTTTTTGCGTAAAATAAGCGGGTCATATTTTTTGCTAAATTTAAAAGCAATTGCATTAACACCATCTGGTAATAGAGTAATTGTTCCTTCAGAACCATCTTTATTAATAATTGGTAATTTTTTAGGAACCATATAGTATGTTGTTCCTTCAACAGTTTTCATTGCTCCACTCGTTTCAATTACGCTATTTATTTGGTCGTTTGCTCCAAGTTGTAACTGTAATTTATTACGAATTCCACGAATAAAATCAGCCGAACCTAATACAACTGTTTCTGATGGGGTAAAGCCGTTTTCATATATTTTATCCATAATTTCATCGTGGATTTGTAAAGCATTTGTATCATCTGCTTTTTGTCCTTGAATAGTTGTAACTGTTCCTTTATTAATAATTTCTAAAATTTTATTGCGTTTATAAGCAACCTCAGTATCCATTGCTTGCTCAATATCAGCAGCCCAAAGATTAGGATTAAAATCACTTTCTACGGGGTCTAATTTACGAGCAAAAGTTAAAATTGTATCTAATTCAACAGTTCCATCTTCAAATTCCACTGTTGAATATTTTAGTAGGTTATCATCAGTATTAAATACTTGTCCTTCGTTTCCTAGACCTTCATTGTATTTAATATTTTTCTTTCTTTTATATGTTAAACCAAACTTATTTACTTCTTTTCATGCAAATAAAGCTTCTCAACTAAATTTTTGTTGATAAGTTTGTAAATATCATTGTTCAAATGTTTCTCGGTCTCGTTTTGTTGCTTGATTAGCAATATCTCCGAAAATTCTTTGTGGGTTTTGTGCCATAATTTACTTCCTTCTTTCTATTTATTAAATACATTGTCTGTATCTAAAATATTGTTTTCTTTGTTTTCTACTTTTGGTACGCCACCAGTATTAACTGTTTGTACCTTAATTAATTCATCATAAACACTCTGCAATTGTGTTTTAATGATTTCAATATCATCAGTAATATCATAAGACTTTAATAAAACATTTTTAAATTCTTCATTATCAGTTAAAGAATTAATAAAGTCAATTACTTCAATTTGTTTTAATTGAATTGTTTGTTGTTCAATTTGTGAAGTTAATTCAGTATTTTTTGTTTGTAGTTCGTTGATTTGCTGATTATTATTTTCTAAATTACTTGCATTAAATTCTTCAACTTCAGCAGTATTTTCTAAAATAATTTCAGCAGTTTTAATATCTAAACTACCATCTTCGCTTTTAATAGGTTCATTATTTTCATCAATAAGAACATATTTTACATTTTTTAATGCCATTGATTTTTCCTCCTATTTTTTAATATTTGTATTTGTTCTTTTTCTAATCGCTTTTTGTATAATTTCAAAACTATCTACTCTAAAAGATAAAAAATAGCGTTTAGTTTTTATATTTAACTGATTAAATACTGAGCCTTTAATTTTTATCTCATCATCTTTTTTTAATTTTAAAAACTCAGTTAAAATAGATGGGTTATATATTGATAATGTTGAATAATTTAATCCGTCTCATTGACATTTAGCCGAACAAGCATCAACTTCAACACCCCCAGCAACCAGTGCCTTAATTTTAGTTTTAATCGGATTTTCATGTAATCTAACAGTTAATTCTAACTTATTAATTTTTTTATTTTTTATTTTAGGTTTATTAGTTACTGATTTTTTAGGTAAATTACTTTTTGATTGTGCCATTTTTATCAACTCCTTTTGCTAAAAAATACTGTAAATGTTTTCAAGCATCGTGTTCGTGCTCTGACATTTTAATATTTCCTTTATAAATATAATTTTTCTTAATGACTGGTGATTGTAAAATATATTTTAAATTAAATAGATATTTGCATAAAACTTTTAAACCACCAATAAATTTAGGAGTAGATAATGGGTTTTTTATTTTTAAACCTTTATGAAGTTGATAATCTTCAATTATTACAATAACTTTATTTAAATAAGAACAAATTTTATTTTTAAATTCATTTAATATTAAATATATATTACTTATTGCTTCTTCTTCATTTTTGGAATTAAAAGTAATATTATTAATTATTTTCTTTTGCAAAACATTATAAATAATAATACCAGTTTGTCCAATTCCAGCAGGGTCAATTACAATAATATATTTTAATTTATTTGTTTTATTTTTTTGTCAATTTGTAATATTTTTCATCCATCTGATGCTAAATCTAAAATATCGTTAATTTTATAATATTGCATATAAGAAGCAATAACATCTCACTTGTCTTTAAATAAATTTAAGTACATTTTGGCTCATTCTAAACATTGCAAATCATAATGATTTTTATGATGTGAAATACGACAATTAACAGGCTGACAATTAGCTCATTCAAAAGATGTTGTTATTTCATTTCAAGTTTTATTAATATACAAACTTTTATATTCTGTCATTTATCTATATTCCTTAATTCTTTTTATTTGTTGCTCAAATTTCATCATTAATATCATTTACCGTTACTGGATAAGCTCGTATCATTAATTCTTGTAATTTATTTTTAATTTTTTTATTTCATTTTTTCATAAAATATTTTCCTTTCTGTAAAAAAACATAATATTCCTTTATTGGTTAATATTTTGATATTTAGTAAATAATTTATTTTAGTATTTAATTACTTCGCCGCCCGCTTCACTTTGAAGGTGAGCGGGGGCGGATAGGATATTTTGATAGAGTTTACCCCCATACGGAAATAAACAAAAAACAGTTTACCCAGTTATTAATTACGCTTCATCCATCCCTAGACAACTTTATATAAAGAAAATAACCTTTTGGAGTTCCAACCCTCTTGTTTTTTTAGTGTCCGATATTGTTTTTTTAGGTTTAACAACACTCTTTTTATGAAAACAAGCCAAAAAACACGTGCTCTGACATTTCGCAAGGGATTAATCTTGCCGAGAATTAAAGAAATAAATAGGAGAGTAAATCCAATCGCTTTCACACTTTCTTTAAGGCTTCGTGCCATAGATGAGTTATCCATCTTTAAGCATCAAAATATTAAGTTTTAGTATTGCATTATTCATCAGGTAGTACCTTTATTAAAAATGATATTATTAGTTGTTAAACCGAAAAAATATAATAAATCACAGAAAGGAAATTATAAAAATTAACTAGTTTGTAGGGCAAAATAGGTTAATTTTTAATTTTAAAGATACTATCTGATGAATAATGCAAATAAAAAAATCGCTCTAATAAGCGATTAATTTAATTTGTATTTAATTACTTTATTTATATTTTTTATAAAACCTAAGTTTTTTTCCGACTACCATAATAACTCTAAATTTTATTGGTCTAAAAATTGAATGATTACTCAACCTGATAAAGTAAAAGTAAATAATGAAGATTTTAATAATATTATTAGTACCCAAGCATCATCATATTTTAGAAGAAAAGATGAATTTGGTAATACTGTCGGACAAGTTCAAATTGAATATAATAAAATGGGTGTTTGTAATGTTTGAGATATTTTAAATATGAATAATTTTATTAATCGCCAAATTACAGTATTACCTTTAAAATATACGCAAAAATTAGTTTTTAACCCTTTTACGATACCAGGTGTAGTTGGTAAGTTCTTAAACTTTATTTCATTTGGTATTCCCTGAGGATGAGTAATTAACCAAGATGAAAAAACTTGACCTAATTTTCAATGACTTAATGGGGCTTTATGAGTGCTAATATTTATAGTTTCTATAATGATGCATTTTGGTCTGAAAAATCAAAAGGTAAAGGTTATTTACCATTTGAAATATTTAGAGAACAAGGAAATGATAAAGTAGGTGCTATCTTTGGAGCAAATGCTACTAGTTTAGGTTTTACTACTTTATTAACTGATAAAATACAAGGTAATGTTTTAGAAAAAGATGGTAAACCAAATGAACAAATAACTTATTCAACTTATAATTTAAAACAATTAAATCCTAAAACTAATCGTATATATTTAATTAATGAATTAGTAAGAGCAGTAGATGCACAAACACCAGTTATTGATAGTGAAAAAGATAATGATTGCGAATTTTTACAAACACCTGACGGTACAAATTGTAGTTATATTATTGATATGTTTTCAATCCAAGCATTATATAAAGGTAATTTTGAAATTATATTTTATGCTGATAATCCATATACAAATAATGAAGAAGATTATTTAAGATTATCAGTATGAAGTTTCAGAGGTAAAACAAAAAATACACTAAATAATTATTTACGCGATATGACAACTAATTATAAAACTAGTTTCTTACTACCCCATGATTATGAAATACCAACATTTAATTACCCACAATATGTATTACCACCAATACCATATAATTACAAACCTTATATGAAATATATATGAGGTGCCAATACAGTTCAACCATGGCATCGTGTAAGTGAAGTGCAACAAATCAACTCAGAAAGGATTTGATTTTTTAATGGAAAGAAAACATTATTTTATTTTACGGTCCTTAGTAACTAAGTATGGAAAAGATAATGTTATTAATACGGTAAATAATATTGTAATTAATAATGAAAAAGAAGATGAATAAATTATCCGCGTAATTTATTAGCGGTAATTTATTCAATATAGTTTATTTTGAGCGTAGCGAACACGCGAAGCGTGCCGCGAAAATTAGATTTTTAGGAGGAATAAGTTATGCCAGTTTGATTAACGACAATTTTTAGTGTTGTTATTATATTAGGTATTTTTGCGTGAATTGGTTTATCAATTTATCAAAAAATTCGCCAAATTCGAGGAAAGAAAAAAGATAAAAAAGAAATTGAAAATAAGGAGGATAAAAAATAATGTTAGGTATGTATTTAACAACAGCAATTAATTTTTTAGCAGTTGGTGATAAACCTACTATTTCAGATGGAATGGGTTCTATTTGAAGTGGTTTAGGGCAAGCAATTATGAAAGTTAAAGAAGCAATTTATGCTGTATTACCACAATTAATGACCTTTTTAGGTGATGCGTGAATTATTTTAATTCCATTTGGTATTTTTGTTATCATTAAGATTTTAAACTTTTTCCGTGTTATGGTTAAAGTATTTTAATATTTATTATTACTGATCATATATCTTAGCTATGGCACACTAGCTTTGTTATTTGATTTATTAATTTTATATTTTAATAACTATTATTAAAAATTAAATAGTATTTTTCAGTGTGTCAATTTTTATTATTTTATATATTTAACATTGTTAATAACATTGTTTATTAAACATTAAATAAACAATATATTAGCATTATGTATAACATTGTTATTACCAATGTTTATTAACAATATTAATTTACATTTTTTATAACAGTGTTTTTTACAGTAAGGAGACAATAATTATGGAAAAAAATATAGATGTTGGCAATGATGAAATATGTTATCAACAAGAGCATGAAAATATTAAATTAATTATTGGTGGAGATAGTGCTAAATGAATTAAAAAAACTGCTAAAATTTTATATGGTATGTTTATATTTGATAGATTTCATGCAATAAGAGAATTAAAGAATAATATATATTGTGGTAATCGTAGTAAAGAATCCTTTAAAAATTATTTACACGCAAAAGAGTTATTTTTACAAGGAAAATACGACGAATTTATAACTTTTTTAAAATCATTACAGAATGAAAGAATTAAATTAAGGTATTTTATTAATTTAAAAAATGGTATTTTAAATCAAAATAAAGAGTGAAATATTGGCGTATCTGCTGAAAGCGATGTTTCAAGAGTTGTAAAATCTTGTTTAGGATATGGGAATAAAACATTTTCGTTTTCAACATTTAAAAAAATTTTAGATTTAAAAATTATGAAATTTAATTTTAGTTAATTTAAAATAATATAATCTTAGTTTTTAAAATATTTTTTAGTGTGTAAAAATATGAAATTATTATTTGTATTTTTATTTTTTTTGTGTTATTATTTTTTTATAAAAGAAAAAAGTTTCTTGTTTTTAAATAAATTAAATAATACCCGTTTATTTGTAACACTCCCCGAGAAAATAATACTAAACGTCATAAAAAATTGCTCTTTGTTGTAACAAACTATAATCTTAAATGCTAACTTTACTCAATGCTTTTTGGCGTAATTCTTCAATTTGGTTTTGATCTAAGATTGTTGCACGTCGAATCATTATTGTTTACTCCTTATTGATTATTTTTGTTTATCAGATTTTGTTCTTAATAATCATAACACAAAATTGCTTAATAACTAAATCATAAAAAAATAGTTCCTGCTTAGGAACTATTTTTTTTCTTTATGTAAAGTATGTTGGTTACATTTTGAACAATATTTTTTTACTTCTAACTTTTCTTGTTGTTTCTTTTTATCACGTTTTGCAATATAGTTTTCTTCTTTACATTGATCACAACGCAAAATTATTCCTTCACGCATTTATTTATTCCTCTTTTCTGTTCAAACATAATTATTTGCTAAATTTTGCAACAAGTATATCATAGCAAAATAATCTCCTTTTGCCAATTAATTTTACCTTCTTTTTCGCAATATTTTAATTATCTCACCGGAAAATCCGCATAATTAACCATGTTAAAAGCCCCGTTAAAATAATTGAACCCAGAATAATCCCTAAACTAATACTTAAGCCCGTAAAAGACAATAAGGCGTATTTATAATCACCACCAAATAAAGCTGGAATAAAAGCAGCGATAATAAATGCGCCCCCAACAAATAAAATACTAAAGATTCCTGTTACTAATGATTGGACAGTTCGTGAATTTATTAAAATAACAGCAATCATCATTAAACTAATTGCTAAAGCAGTAATAAAAATTGAAATAAAGAAAAAGATGAAAACAACAAAATTATAAACCGTTCCAAAATCAATTTTTAACGCAGCAGTAATAATAAAACTAGCGATTAACACTAATAAATCAGCAATTAATACCAAAGTAAAACAATAGGCATAAACAATGACAATAAACCCAAAGGGTTTAATTCCTAATAATCCAATTCGTTTATAAACAACAGACATTTTTAAATCAATTAAAAATCCCATCATCATATACATTGCAACACTAGCACCAGTTGCAATAAACGTAATCCCGATTGATAAGGCCATTACTTCCGGACCACGGCGATTAGCAAAAATCGCTTGACACAAAATTCCAATTGGAATAATAACAACCGCAAAAGCTAAGACTAATTTTTGACGACGTAAATAATTTAGAAAAAAACTATATAGTGCAAATAAATTAATTTTTTCACTAACTAAGCAATTATTTTTTGTTTTTATCGATGTATTTTGCTCAGTTTTTTGCTCATTTGTCATTTTCCATTGCTCCTGTTCTATAATATTGGTTATAAACATCAATTTGATATTCTTTAAACTGATTTTTGACACATTTTTCAACGCTACCATATTCACTAATAACATCATGAACTTTTGATATTTTTGTAATTTCACCATGAACCATAAAAATTAAAGTGTCACAAAATTTTTCAATTTCTTCCATATTATGTGAAATTAATAATAATGCCTTATCCTTATTTGCTAAGAAGGTGCTTAATATTTCATATATTTTATCTTTAATTTCTAAATCTAATCCCGTTGCTAATTCATCAAGAATAATTAAATCAGGGTCAACAATTAAGGCTAATAAAATATTAATTTTTTGTTGTTGTCCTCCTGATAATTTGCTGATGTCTTTATTCATTATTTTTTCTATTTGTAAATCTAATAGCAATTGATAAATTTCGTTTGGTGAAATAAGTAAGTTATAAGCTTTTAAATATAAGTTTAGAATGTCATAACCAGTAACTCCTTTCGGATATTTTGATTCTTGTAATTGCATCCCAATCCGAACCCCAAATTTCTTTTCACTAGTTCCATCAGAAACACGACGAAGTTGGGCGAGAATCTCACATAAAGTTGTTTTCCCTGTTCCATTTGGACCAACAATTCCAATTCGATCGCCTTTTTTAACCGTTAAATTAACATTTTTTAAAACATGTTGTTTGCGATAAAATTTATTAATATTAACGCCTTTAACTAAAAAGTCTTCTGTTAAATTAGTCATTTCTAATCGCTCCCATTTCTATTTATTAGATTATTAAAATTATATAATAAAAATCAGTCAAATTTTAACTGATTTTCTTTAATTTTGTCGAAAACTCTTGATGAAATAAAAAAAATCATCAATATGACAATTTGAAAACTAATTTTGTGTAAGATTATGATTTTGCTTTAAATTTTTTAAACGTTAAAATATAATACCGTTGATTGTTGGTTTGGTGTTAAACCTTTGTGTTGGTATTTTCATTTTCAGAGCTTTAAATAATTTTGAATATTAGTGAAACCCAAACCATGATAATGAATTAAGGCTTCTTTAAGACTGGATTGTAATTTACTAATCTTATTTAACTTTTGATAACTAGTATCAGGGTTTGTACTAGTTTTGGTGGAATATAGAGTAGAATTTGTTTGTTTTGCTACTAATAAATATAGTGGTTGCATATCAGAAATAATTATTGATTTTTCTTTAATTAGTTGCTTATTCATATTTTCAATAATCCATTGTTTTTGTAATCTTTTGGTATTGGTGGATTGAACAAAAATATTATTATTGCTATCAACTGCCATTTGAATACAGCATTTGGTATCAGTTGAAAATGGATCGAGATGAGTTTTTCGTTTATCAAATTTATCTTTAAAATTGCCTTTATGAATTTCTTTAATAAATGTTTCATCCATTTGGATTTGACCATTTAATTTTTTAAATTTTAACTGTGTATTTTCTAATTGTTTTGATTGCATTAATTTTTGTCGATTATATCAAGCGGTTTTTGGGGTTGTTTTAATAAAACGAGAAATTATTTTACTAGATTGTCCTAACAATGAAATTTGAATTAATAAATTTCACTGTTCATAATTTAAATGACTTCAATAAGTAAAATGATGACGAAATGCATCAAAACTAGCACGACATTTTTTACATAAATATTTTTGTTTTCCTTCGGAATTATGACCATTTTTAACACAATGAAAAGATTTGCAATTAGGACATATAATGCCTTTATCTCTAAATTTTTGATCAATTTCATTTAAACGTTTTTGTTTTTTAATTAAGTCTGCTTGTTGTTTTATTTTTTCATAAAATTCTAAAAATTGATCATCTGTTAAGCTATTTATTAATTCTGTAATTATTTTTTTCATCATTTATTTACCTCTATATATTAAAAATATACCTAATTTTAGGTATATTTTATAAATATCAAGAGTTTTCGACAAAATTAAAGCTGATTTTTATTATTTTTTATCTTTATCAAGAAGATCATACATTGTTATTTTTAATTCTTTTGTTTCTTCAATTTCTAAATCTTTTTTAAATTTATTTTTATCAATTCGTTTCTTTTTTGGTTTTGTAAAATCAGCTTTTTGCATTGTTTGCTGTTGATTCTTCGTTTTCACATCTTTCAACCCAACAATGATTGTTCCTGGTGGTGCTTTTTCAATTGCTTTTAATCATGCTAAGCGCGGGTCTTCTTTTTTTTGTGGTTCTTCCTCTGCTGGGGTTGGTGATAATTTATTGAAGTTTTTATTTTCCGATGTCTTAATTTTTTTATCTTTAATTAAAGTCTCAACAGTTGTAACTACTTTACCAAGATTTGGTTTCGCTTTTTGTGTTACATTTTGCACTGGCTTGTTTTCTACTGGGTGATTGTTTTCTGCTTGTTCTTTTAATGCCCTTTGCACTTTTGCTAACTCTTTTTTCTCAAGTAAGATATCAACTGTTGTTTTAACCTTGCCAAAAGTTTTTAAAGAAAAAGATGATAATGGTTCTTCAACAATAATTGGTGTTGTTTTCTTAACGCTTTCTAATGGTGCTTCTGGCATTTGTTTTACTTTTTTCGTTTTTTCTTTTTTGCTTTTTGTGTTGTAATATGTTTTTGAATTGGTTCGGTTATTTTTAATTCAGCACTTGGTTTTTCTTGCTGTTTTTGGATCTCATTTGTTATTAAATCTACCTTGGTTTCAACAAGTTCAATTGGTGCTGATCCTACTTCTTTTGGTTCAATGATAGGTTCTATAGGTTCTAAAACTAGGTTTGCTTTAACAACGGGGTCAGTTTCATCATCGTTATTACTATCATTTAGAGAATTTGTTTTTTCTTTACTTTTTTGGTCCGGAGCTGACTTATTAACCGTAGAATTAACTGTTTTAGTTATATCATCTACTGGTTTAACATTATGATGTTGTTTTTTCTGGTCATGATGAAAAAGATGGCTTTTTGCTGGTTTTTCGCTATGATGTTCAACCATTTTTCTCGAATGAATTATTTTTAAATTATAATATTGTGGAATCAGAATATCAACAATGTTTTCAACACCTAATGGATCTGTTGAACGTTCTAATTTATGAACATTTAATTTATCAGTATTAAACAACATAATTTCATCTTGCTGATTTAACATGTGTAAGGTATCATGCTGTTTTGCCAGAAAAATTCATTTTACTACTTCAGTTACTTTTTTATTAACTTTAAACATTCTTGTTCCTTTAACTGGTCGTGTTGATGATGGTAGTTCTTTTATTGTAATTTTCTTTCCAGCATTAAGATTTGTAATAAAAACAAGTGTATCTTCTTTACAATATCCAGCACCAACAACAGTATCATCTCGTAAATTAATTGACTTAACCCCGGCTGTTCGTAATCCTAACGCTGGAATTTCTTTTGCTTTATATTTCACAATAAACCCATTCGCTGTTGTTACAAAAACATATAAATGTTCATAAACTAATTGACTGGCAACAACTTCATCATCGCCTTTTAAATTAATCGCTTTAATTGCTTTACTAATTCTTGTTGCTTCAAAATCTTTTACTGCTGTTTTTTTAATCATCCCATTTTTTGTTGCTAACATAATATATTGTTCTGGTTTATTAAAATCATTTAGTAAAAAGGCACTAATAATCTTTTCTTCTCCTGGTAATTCGGAAATCGTGTTAACATGTTCACCAATATCTTTAATTCGAACGGATTTAATTTTATAAACAGGAATAATAACATAATTCCCTTTTGAAGTAATTAATAAAATTTTATCTAAGCTATTAGCTTGAAAATCAGCAATTCATAAATCACCTGGTTTACGTTTAAATTCTTCTGTTGCTAATTTTACCAGTTGGTTATTTTCTAAGGCTTTTAAATAACCATCCCGTGAAATTCAAATATTTAAATTTTTTTCAATAATTGTTTCGGTTTTTTCAATTTTAATTGCTTCGATTTCATCTTCAATAATGCTACGACGAGGACTATGAAATCTTTTTTTAATTAATTCTAATTGCCGAATAATAACATAGTTTAATTTATTAATATCACTTAAAATTGCTTTTAAATCAGCAATTGTCGCAATTAATTCTTTTTGTTCTGCTTCTAATTGTAAAATATCAGTTGAAGTTAAACGGTATAAACGTAATTGTACAATTGCTTCTGCTTGCAATTTACTAAAGACAAACTTAGCAACTAAGTTATTTATCGCATCAGTACGGTCTTTTGAATGGCGAATTGTGGCAATAACTGCATCTAAAATACTAATGGTTTTAATTAATCCCGCGACAATTTCTGATCGTTTTTCCGCACGAGCTAATTCAAATTGGGAACGATTAGTGACAACTTCGTGCTGATGTTCAACATAATAAGTTAAAATCTCTTTTAATCCTAATTGTAATGGTTGTTTTTTAGCAATTCCAACAACATTAAAATTATATGATACTTGTAAATTAGTATTTTTTAATAAAAATTTACGAACAATTTCAAAATTAGCTTGTTTACCTAGTTCAACCACAATTCGTAATCCTTCACGATCAGTTTCATCACGAACTTCTTTAATATTTAACCCCGGTTCATTATATTTAATATCATCAATTTTTTTAACTAAGTCTTGTTTAACAACTTCATATGGAATTTCAGTAATAACTAAGGCATTGTTTTCATTTTTAATTTTACTTCGAATAATAATTTTACCTTTTCCGGTTTGATAAGCTTCTAAAATCCCATTTTTACCTTGAATAATTCCTCCGGTTGGAAAATCTGGTCCTTTAACATATTTAATTAACTCAGTAATTTTACTTTTTGGTTTTTTAATAAAATGAATTGTTGCATCAATGATCTCATGTAAATTATGTGGTGGAATATTTGTCGCATATCCAGCGGCAATCCCCGTTGAACCATTAACTAATAAATTTGGGAATAATGCTGGTAATACAACTGGTTCTTGTTCAGAATCATCAAAATTGGGAGCAAAAGCAACTGTTTTTTTATCAAGATCTTGTAATAAAAATGATGAAATTTCACTTAATCGTGTTTCCGTATAACGCATTGCCGCCGCCGGGTCACCATCGATTGAACCGTTATTACCATGCATATCAATTAAGGGATAACGAACTTTTCAATTCTGTGATAAGCGGACCATAGCATCATAAACTGAAGTATCACCATGTGGATGATACTTCCCAATTACTTCCCCAACAATCCGTGCTGATTTTTTATAACTACTATTAAAAGTTAACCGTAATTCATTCATTGCAAATAAAATTCGCCGTTGCACCGGTTTTAAACCATCACGAACATCAGGCAAAGCACGATCCTGAATGATATATTTTGCATAACGGCCAAAACGTTCAGCCAAAATATCATTTAAGGTATAAATTAATTCATTTGTTTTTTCGCTATTGCTCATTTTTATATTCCTTTCTCTAACTTAAATTTCATCATATTGGGATTAATGACAAATTTTGGATAATCAATTTGATAAAATAATTTCTGCCCTAGGATTGTTAAGGTTCAACAATCTGATTGTTTATCATAAACAAATAGTTGTTGTTGATGTTTCAACAATAATAATGTTCGATAATATTCTAATGTTCGTTCATTAACCATATTCATTAACCTCGTTAAATCGAACAATTGGGATAGCATTTTTTCATTGTTTGTCATTACAAAGTTAGTTTGATCATAAATGGTAGCATTTGTTTTAATTAAATAATTACCCTTTTGTGCTGTCCAATCAACTTCACATTGATAAACAAGGCAACCCTCAATTAACATTAATTTATAACTTGTTGTTTTCATTATTATTAAATTCTTCTTAATTTCTGCAATAAAGTTTATTTGCCCATACTCTTTTCTTGGTTCTAAATTAGGAGCATCATTAATCTTTCGTAATGATATTAAGATTGTTAAAATATTATAATTATAGTAATTTAATTCCTCTTCAATCGTAGTATCTTTAAAAAAATTAACGCCTTTCTTTGTTAAGACATAGATGCCACTACTTTCCTCTAACACATAAAGTTTTTGTTGTTGTTCAGTAACTTTAGTTCAAAAGGCTTCTTTTGTTATTGTTTGTTGTTTTGTTAAATCTAAGCTTGCATAACATCAAGTTAACGTGTCGTGATCATCAGATGCGATGTCAATTGCATTAACAACTTGATAATCGCTATCACCACTATTATTTGATGTTAATAATTCTAATGTGATAATATCTTCTTTTTCTTTAAGGTTAATAATTAATAACTGAAAATTTTGATATTGGCTAAGTTTTACATTCGTTTAATTTAAATCAGTAATTAATGTTTTAATTGCCGGTAGTAACATCATAACCTTTATTGATTAATAATTGTTTGAAAATCATCTTCTAACGTAAACTTAACATTTTCATCAATTCAGTTTTTTCGTTTTCTAGCATCATCACCCATTAAAGTTACAATTCGTCGTTCTGCCATAAGAGCATCATCAATTGTTACTAAAATTAATTGGCGTGTTTCAGGGTCCATTGTTGTTTCTCACAATTGCTCAGCATTCATTTCCCCTAAGCCCTTGTAGCGTTGTAATTCAAACTTATCTTTTAAGGTGTTTAATTTTATTCTTAGTTCATTTTCATCTCAAGCATAATCAATTCTTTTATTCTTAGTATTTAAGATTTTAAATAGTGGTGGCAACGCAATATAAACCCGATGATTTTCAATTAATGGGCGCATATAGCGATAAAAGAATGTTAATAATAAGGTTTGAATATGCGCTCCATCAGTATCAGCATCAGTCATAATAATTACTTTTCCATAATTGGCATCTTCAATGTCAAAGGCATTTCCAACTCCAGCACCAATTGCATTAATCATTACATTAATTTCTTCATTATTCATTAAGTCTTGTAATTTTGCTTTTTCAGCATTAATTACTTTTCCACGTAATGGTAAAATTGCTTGAAAGCGACGGTCACGCCCTAATTTAGCACTTCCTCCCGCTGAGTCCCCTTCCACTAAAAAGATTTCATTATTTAATTTATTGCGGTTTTGGGCTGGTGTTAATTTTCCAGTTAATAATCGGTCACTATTTCCTCGTTTTTTATTATTTCGTGCCGCTTCCCTGGCTTTACGAGCTTCTTCACGAACATTCCGTGCTAATAACGCTTTTTCAATAATAGCATAAGCACTTGTTTTATTTTCTGTTAATCAAAACCCAAATTGTTTTGTGACAATTATTTCTACTGCTGCTCGAGCACCATAAGTCCCTAATTTCCCTTTTGTTTGTCCTTCATATTGAATTAAACTTTCTGGAACTTTTACCGAAATAATTGCTGTTAAACCTTCTCGCGTATCAGTTGAATCTAAGTTTTTATCATTTTCTTTTAATAATCCTTCTTTTCGCGCATAATCATTAATAACCTTTGTTAAACCACTACGGAACCCAACAACATGGCTTCCTCCTTCACTTGTTTTAACATTGTTAGCAAAACTAAGTAAATTTTCATTAAATTCAGTTGAATATTGTAAAGCAACTTCAACTTCAATTTCTTTTTCAAGGCCTTTCATCATTACAATTGGGGTAATGCTTTTTTTCCCCTCATTCATATAAGTAATAAATTCTTCTAACCCATTATTAAATAGATACTCAACTGTTTTATCAGCACGTTCATCTGTTAATGTAATTTTAACACCACTATTTAAAAATGCTGATTCACGAATTCGTTCTGAAATGGTTGTAAATGAAAAATCAATTACTTTAAAAATTTTTGAATCAGGTAAAAAAGTGATAGTTGTTCCTGTTTCATTTGTTGTTCCAATTTCTGTTAATGGTTGTTTTACTTGCCCACCATTACCAAATTTAATGTGTCAAATTTTTTTATCACGATAAATTTTAACATCAAAAACTGATGATAAGGCATTAACAACAGAAGAACCAACACCATGTAATCCTCCCGATGTTTTATACCCATCACCACCAAATTTTCCTCCAGCATGCAGAACTGAAAAAATAATTTCTGGGGTTGATTTTCCCGAAGTATGTTTTCCTGTTGGCACACCACGCCCATTATCATGAACGGTAACGGCATTATTTTTATGAATAGTAACATTAATTTCGGTACAATACCCTGCTAATGCTTCATCAATTGAGTTATCAACAATTTCTCAAACTAAATGATGTAACCCCCGCACATCAGTTGACCCAATATACATTCCCGGACGCTTACGAACTGCATCTAATCCTTCTAGAATTTGAATTGATGATTCATCATATTTTAAAGTTTTATTTTCTGTACTCATATTTTAATCATTCCTTTTAATTCTAATTTTTCACTATAACTATTATATATTATACTAGTTTTATTTACAATTATTTACAAAATTATTTCTAATATACTATATAATAGTAAAAGAGGGGTGACGAAATGACATTATACGGATATGTAGGAACAGTAATTGCTGCAATCATTGGGTACTTAATTGGGTCTTTTAGTTGATCCATTTTTATTAGTAAAACCCTTTATAAAATTGACGTTCGAGAATATCATTCAAAAAATGCTGGAGCCACAAATACTGGTCGTGTCTTAGGGAAAAAATGAAGTTTTGGTATTATGTTTTTGGACATGCTAAAAGTAACAATAACAATGTTTATTGCGTTTGGGATTAGTTGTATTAATATTAACGGTGTTAATTTTGGTTCAACTAGTTATTATTTTCCAGCTTTCTTTGTCTTAATTGGACATTCTTATCCAATTTATTATAAGTTTAAAGGGGGAAAAACAGTTTCTTCTTTTTTAGGACTATTATGGATGGCTAATCCCTACTATTTTTTAATTGCAACTATCGTCTGATGAACTACAATCTTTATTTGAAAATGTGTTTCTGTTTCTTCAATTTTAGCGGCTTTATTTACCGGTGCTTTATGTTGAATTCCTCAATTAAGCGGAATTAATGTTATTAATTTTAATGGTGATTTACTACAAAACTCACATGTTGTTTGAATGAATTACTTACATTATGTTAATTATAATAATTATTATGATAGTTTAGCATTAATTAATATTGTTATTACTTTAAGTGCGATTTTCTTAATTTTTAAACACCATCAAAATATTGTTCGTTTATTTAAAGGAACTGAAAAACCTTATGATTTTAAAGGAAAATCTGATTTAGCAACCGGAAATATTACAACCAATCCTAAAAATAATGCGGTTAAAAAAAATAATTAATAATTTATATTAATTATTTTTTTTGAATAGAAGTTCTTTAATTTTGTCGAAAACTCTTGATATTTATAAAATATACCTAAAATTAGGTATATTTTTAATATATAGAGGTAAATAAATGATGAAAAAAATAATTACAGAATTAATAAATAGCTTAACAGATGATCAATTTTTAGAATTTTATGAAAAAATAAAACAACAAGCAGACTTAATTAAAAAACAAAAACGTTTAAATGAAATTGATCAAAAATTTAGAGATAAAGGCATTATATGTCCTAATTGCAAATCTTTTCATTGTGTTAAAAATGGTCATAATTCCGAAGGAAAACAAAAATATTTATGTAAAAAATGTCGTGCTAGTTTTGATGCATTTCGTCATCATTTTACTTATTGAAGTCATTTAAATTATGAACAGTGAAATTTATTAATTCAAATTTCATTGTTAGGACAATCTAGTAAAATAATTTCTCGTTTTATTAAAACAACCCCAAAAACCGCTTGATATAATCGACAAAAATTAATGCAATCAAAACAATTAGAAAATACACAGTTAAAATTTAAAAAATTAAATGGTCAAATCCAAATGGATGAAACATTTATTAAAGAAATTCATAAAGGCAATTTTAAAGATAAATTTGATAAACGAAAAACTCATCTCGATCCATTTTCAACTGATACCAAATGCTGTATTCAAATGGCAGTTGATAGCAATAATAATATTTTTGTTCAATCCACCAATACCAAAAGATTACAAAAACAATGGATTATTGAAAATATGAATAAGCAACTAATTAAAGAAAAATCAATAATTATTTCTGATATGCAACCACTATATTTATTAGTAGCAAAACAAACAAATTCTACTCTATATTCCACCAAAACTAGTACAAACCCTGATACTAGTTATCAAAAGTTAAATAAGATTAGTAAATTACAATCCAGTCTTAAAGAAGCCTTAATTCATTATCATGGTTTGGGTTTCACTAATATTCAAAATTATTTAAAGCTCTGAAAATGAAAATACCAACACAAAGGTTTAACACCAAACCAACAATCAACGGTATTATATTTTAACGTTTAAAAAATTTAAAGCAAAATCATAATCTTACACAAAATTAGTTTTCAAATTGTCATATTGATGATTTTTTTTATTTCATCAAGAGTTTTCGACAAAATTAAAGTAGAAGTTTTATCCCCATAATGATAAAATGGTGTATAATGGAATCTTGCTTTACCAAAAATAAAAGTTCCATCATAGCCTCCTCCATTAGCATTAATTTTATCACTACCATTATAATCTCAATTGCTATTATATCATCCTGCTTCTTGTTTAAAAGAAAATAAACTAAAATCAGGGATTATTCTTGCATTATCCGCATTACTAAAAAGCGTAAATAAACTTTTTGGGACTTGAAAATTATTTAAACCGTTTCATTTGATCAAAAACACTACTTGGGATATGAATAATTTGATGATCAGAATATACTTCAATCTGATATGTTTCAAAAAATTTCACAACAATTTGACTATAATTCATTAATTTTGTTTTTAAGCCTTCTTTTGAAATTGCAACAAGAACTTCCAGTGGTTTTCCAGCACCACCTTCAATTACACCATTTAACGTTAAACCAGCAACTGTTATTTTTGATAAATTAACAGTAAAACTAGCTAATTGTAAATCATTACCACTAATATTAAAGACATTTAATAATTTCATCAAAAATTGATAAAAGGTATCAGCGGTAACTTTACTTGCATTAAAAGGTCCCTCTCCCGCTCAAACATAAGCTGTGTTTTCTGGTCGGGAAGGAACAGCAACCCCACTTGTAACATCATTTAAAGCTCCCGTTTGTAATAACAATAATTCTTGGTCTGTATTTCATGTAACATATTTTTTAATATTTGCTAATTCAGGGTCATTATTAATTAAGGTTGTTAACTCTCTTTGCACAATATTGTCTAAATCATCATGACGTTTTGAATAATTAATATAAAAATTATCATATAAACTAGTAAATTCTGGGGTTTTATCTAAAATAATTTTTCCTTTTTCATTAAAAAAACGAACAATAACTTTTAATAATTTTGAGACAATTCCACTTTGTAATTTTTTTATTTTAGCAATATCATTGGAAATGGTATATTGAATAACATAATCAGACGTCATCACATATGTTTTAAACTGTACTTGAAAGCGAAACTTAAAGTCAATTCGGCCTGCTTTTAAACCATCTAAATCAGTTTCACCATTAATTTTTCCTAATGTTGCAAGGTCAATATAATTTAAAGTATAACTTGAATCATCTAATAATGTTAATGGTTTTGAATCAACATAATAGTTTAAGTAATCATTAATAATAGCATTATTAATGTTATTAAAAATAGCATTAAACTTTGTATCTAAAATATTTAAGACAGGTGTAACATCTGGGGTGTTTTTGTCTAAAATTTTTGCTGGTGAATCTTCACTAACTAATGGATATAATTTATCAAAATCAACTTCAGAGTAATCATTAGTATCAAGCATTGAACTGTTTTGTTAATATTCTAAAAAAGCATCATTTGCCCGTTTTGAAATTTGATCTAAAATTTCAATATCCTTAAAGCTCCCGTTATTGTCATCGGGTGGGATTTCATGATTAGCACAGCTAACAAGAGTTGCCCCAAAAGTCCCACTTAAATTAACAATTATTTCCTCCAAAAAGTAATATACTTTTTCTTTTTTATTATGTAAATTGTAAAAAAAGCAAGTGAAAACCTTATTTTGTTAAGATAAAATTTTAAATTCCTGATTTCGTAAAAAATTTCTAAACCTTACTGTTAGATTAAATCCAATTAAAATTGCCTGTAAATTATTTTACAGGCAATTTAGTTTTAGTTTAGAATATTTAATTTATAGTTAATTGTTTTTAAATTTATTACAGGTTAATAAATCCTGATACTCATGCATAGATAACAGCAATAGCTCCTATCTCCTATCGCTGCCAAAGCAGCTGGGACAGCTCGTGATTATGCTGTTACTGTTGTTTCTGATGCAATTAAAACTGGATACACAATTTCTTTGAAAGATGATGCAAGTGTTCGAATATTTCATACTCAACCCGCAGAAGAAAGTATTCCTGGATTTAAATTTGTTTTACTACGGTAAAATCCAATTCCAGCAGCAGCAACACCTAAACTAGCTGAAATAACAGTAGCAGCAATAGCTCAAGGAATGCTAATTCCGAACCATCATGCCGCAGCTCAAAAACCAGCGGCAGCAGCACCAGCAATTACAGCAAGCGTTGATAAAGTATTTTGTGAAATCATTAAATCTTTGTCAAATTGATCTAAAGCTTTTTTAGCATCATTTAGATTATTAATTTTCTGATTATTATTAGAATTACTATAAAAATAATTATTTCTATTTAATAAAGTGTTGTTAAATTATGATGTAACATTTATATTACTTGGAGTTTTATAATTATCTTTTTCACCAAAAGCTTGTGCTTTTTTATCAATTTCCTGAAGGAATTGATCAAATGTTAGGTTTTTACCTTTAATAATATCAATAAATTCAATTGACTTTTCTTGTGCTTTTTTAAGCATTTCTTCTGAGTTATTTGTTGAATTATTTTTTAGACTAAGTTGACTATATGAACTTGAATCTTTTGAAGTAAAATAATTTTTAACGCTATTTCAATCAACAGTTGAAAGATCAAGCTTTGTTTTTTGTACTTCATGGCTTTTATTTTCTGTGCCAGATTGTACAGTTGCTAATATTCCTGATGTCCCAATTGTTAAAGATGATAAAATAATTAATAGTGATTTCATATTTTTTGATACTTCCTTTTACTCCACCCACCCTTTTAATATCGAGAATATATAAGACCCCTAAGGAAGAAGTAAATTATTAAAACCATAGTTTAATTATATTAATAAAAAATATAATTCAAATATTTTTCCATAAAAAATTAAAAATTTTTCCATTTATAGGTTATTGTTAAGAATTATATATCTATGACATCTTTTCAGAAGGTCTTCTTTTGTTTGACATTTTTATCAAAAACAACTCTTTTTCTTACTATTGTTTAATCTTTTAAAAATTTCATAATTACATCACGAATTAACAGACTAGCATGGGGTAAATTTTTTTCAAATTGGCTATTTGCACTATCGCCATTTAATTCCAAATAATCACTAACAATTTTAATGCTAATCATTGGTAAATGATGCTTTGCTGCAACTTGAAAAAAAGCAACCCCTTCCATATCAACAACATCAATTTTGTCTTTAAATTTTGTTTTAATATGGTTAAAATATTCTGCTTTATCGATAAAAATATCACTGCTTCCCAAAACAGCTTGCTGAGGATCTAATATTTTTGTTTTAGCTAACGTTAATAACGTTTGATCACTTTGATAACTACTTACTTCACCAGGAATTTGACCAATTGCATATCCAAATGCTTGTGTATCAGCAAAAGTATAATATGCTTCGGAAATCAACAAAATCGTTAACAGTGGCATTGTTTTTTTTAAGCTCCCCACCGTACCAACATTATAAATTGTTTTAATAGCATAATCATTAATTAAGGTTGTTAAACTCATCGCCGCATTAACTAAGCCAATTTTACTAATTGCAAATAACCATGTTCCTTTTTGATACAATTTAATATTATCATATTTAATAATTTCAGTTGGCTGTAAGGCTGTTATTGTTGAAACTAATTCAGCTTCCATCGCACTAATAACTAAATTCATTAGATTATTTTCCTCGCTTTCATTCTTGATAAGTTAATTTAAGTTTTCTTCCTAAATGAGCAAGACCAGTTTGCATTACGGCACGGTCAAATTGCATTGTTAATAATGCTTGAAATGCTTTTGTTAAGTCTTGTTGTGCTAAAGCGCGATAACTTTCAACACCAGGATAATTTCGTTCCGCACTAATTTTATCCGCAATAAAAATTATCATTTCAAATAAAGTCATTTGAGGATGACCAACGGTATGTCATTTTATTGCGGACAAAATTTCTTTATCGGTAAAAAGAAGATCATATTTTAAATAACAATATCCTGTATACGAATGTCAAGTTGGAACTGGTTCTGTTAAAAAACTTGGTAAATATTTTTCTAAATAAGCTTCTTGTTTCTCTTTTGGTCACTGTTTTGTAATGTCATGATAAGTTCCGGCAATTAACGCTTTGTGAGGATCTAACCCATATCGTAATGCTAATTCTTGTGCTTTTTTACCAACATTTAAACAATGTTGATAACGTTCAGGATCCATCTTTTGTCCTAATCGTTCTGGCAAATATAATAAATTATTATTAATATAATTTGTAATTGCTGGTAACTGTAAAGCAACCTTTTCTCCTTCCCGTAACATTGTTGAAGATAAATGCAAATTATTAGTAAAAGGAATCAAAAGTGCTTGATATTGTTGTAAAATAGTTTGTTTAATTTGCTCATTTCGTTGAAAAATGATAAATGTTTGCATTTTTATTAATTCAGCAATATTATTCCATTTTCCTAACGTTTGTAATTGATCTGAACCAATCATAAAATAAAACTGATACGTTGGAAATTGCTGGTGTAACTTTAAAACAGTATTATAAGTTGTACTAGGTTTTGTATTTTCTAATTCAATTAAATTAATTTTAACATATGATAGTTTGCTAACTACTAATTTAATCACTGCTAATCGGTCGCTAACAGGAGATAATTTTCGTGTTTTAAAAGGATTTTGATTTGTTGGAATAATTCACACTTGATCAATGTCTGTTTTAGCTTTAACTAATTTAATCATAGCCAAATGATCGGTATGAAATGGATCAAAACTACCCCCAAATAACGCTATTTTCATTATCGTTGCCCCCATCACTTATTTTTTTGTTAACTTTACCCAAAATGAAAAAGAAAGAATAATTATTCATCTTTATTTTTAATTCCTAAATCAACCAAAACATCTTCAACAGTATCACGAACAATATGTTGAAATTGTTCAACGGATAATGTAATCGTAAAATCATTATTTTGCTTTACAACAGCATAATCTTCTTGGGCTAATTTTTGTTTAATTTTAGTAATTTCTTTTTTATTACCAGTAATTGCAATATTATCTTTTTTTGCTTGCTTTGATCTTGTTTTTTCTTTTGGTTCACCATTCTGATTTAATTCCAATTTATTATCATCTCGATGTGAAACTTTAATTCGATCCATAATATAAGCCATCCGGTCATTAAAATTACGTTCTTTAATTTGATTTAACATTTGTTGAAATTCACTTGGTTTTGATTGTGAACTATCACGAAGGTTTTTTAAACGTTCTAATCGTTCTAATAAGTTTTCATGTTCATTAACATTGTTTTCTTCTTTATATTTATTTATTTGACTACGTGCATTTTGAACAAGATTATGAATATTTTTAACATTTTTTTGATCAACATTTGGTTTGATGCTGGGTTCTAAATTATCTTCCATCACTACCGCGGTTGGTGTTGATGCAACAAAGCTTTCTCTAAAATCAATGCCGCTTGCTGCTTCAATGTCATCATCAAAACTACTAGCTGCAGCTAAATTAACGATTATATCCTGTTTTTTCTTTCTTTTAAATCACTTAAACATATCTCTTCCTCTAACTTCTACTATATATTATATAATAAATTCCAAAATTTCTTGCAGTTTTTTCTCACAATGTTATGATAATAATATAATTGACAGAGGTAGCTTATTATTTCTAATAAGTTTGAGAAATACTCTTAGAACCTGATCTAGTTAAAACTAGCGGAGGGAGTTCAAATTCATTATTTATTAATTTAATAAATTTAGTTTGATCCTCATTTTCACAGATGTTAATTATAAAGTTATTTGTGTAAGGAGATTTTTTTATATATGGAGCAAAAACCAATTTTTAAATGTACTGTAAAACAACAACGAATTGTTTTATGATACAATAAGTTAACAATTTTTATTCCAATTGGTTTATATTTAGGTTTTTTAATCACGCTCAGTGTTTTACCACTAACAACATTAAGCACAATTTTGCATTTAGAACATGATCAAAACTTTAAAAGTCTATGAGTTTTTTTTATTGCAATTTGTGTCTTTGGTTTAATGTTTAGTATTATATATACGATTAGTACTTGATTAACAACCTATGAGGAATATATTAATTATAAAATGCAATTTATTATTTTAAATTTTATTAGTCTTAATATTATTAATTTAATTAGTAATATTATTATTTATAGTTATGAAGTTAAGATTAGTGATGTTCTTTTTGCAAAAGCAAGCAAGAAAAAACGATTTTTAATTAATTTAGGAATTTGAAAATGAAAAACATTTGATTTTGTGATTATTGCAATGTTTGCTGCTGTAACCCTTGTCTTAGCGTTTTTAGAAACTATGCTTCCAAATTTACCACATGGTGGCAGTATTGCATTAAAATATATTCCCCTAACAATCATTGCTTTTATTCATTCAGCTTTAGCTGGATTTATTACGGGAGCAATTAGCGCATTAATGTCCTTGTTATTTATTCCATCAGGATTTATTGTTTCACCCTGATCATATTTACTAGATTATTTCATTCCAATGATTGTGCCAATGATTGCTGGATTTATGCGTTTTAAAGTTAATAATGATAAAAAATATATTACATATATCAATTATATTATTATTTGTTTTAGCATTATTAGTTTGATTTATGTCTCACAAGTTTTAGTGGGAGCTTTAATTTGAACAACGTTATTCCCTGATTCGGTTTGACCTGATTATACAAATTGATTATATTCAATTGTTTATAACTTTATTCATAGTTTTATTTTTACTTATCCAATTATGCAAATTGTCATTCCACTTGCATTACGGAGCTTAGCTCCCGTCTTTTGACAACGTTATTTAAAATATGAAGGTTAAAACCTTTAATAAAAACTAGGTGTTTTCTTCCCTGGTTTTTTTGTTATGATGCAGTTTTATTTTTTTAATAATAATTCTCATCATGTATCATGTACCCTAATTTTTGTTTGGTGGTGATAAATTGGTTTAAATAAATAAATTAGTAATAGTCCTAATCTAATGATTGGGATTCCTAAAATAAAACTAATTAAGAACTGTCATTGTCGTGCTAAATCTTTTAATCCTAATGCTCATGCAATATCACCAACAATATAATTTTCACCAAAATATTGGTTAAATAATTCAACAGTAACAATAACAATAATTCCGGTGATAAAACTAGTTTGAATTGCTTTTCGTGAAAACTGATAATTTGTTAATCCATATAAATAAACATACATAAAACCAAATAAAGTAAAAGTATGACCAAAATAAAAAACATAATAACTTCATTCTAACAATGTTGGTTGTTTACTTGGAAAAATTAATGTTAAAATTGGTCCCATAATTCCTAATGGAAAAAAAACAATCTAAAAAGATTTTATTTGGATAAAATAACATTATTAATGCTACTCAAGGAATTATGTAAAATGAAGTGCAAAAAATCTTATTAGTCAAATAATACAATAAAAATCATAAAAAATCAATTATAAATTTTTAAAAATCAAAATATTTATAGTTTTTATTTTATTTTAAGGAAAATTAAGCACACTAAAAAATAATTTATTAAATTACTTCAAATAAACCTATTTAAAATTATCTGAAAATACCTCTTTTGCTGTTTTTCAATTAAGAACAGGCCTTAATTTATCATTTATAACATTAACTACTCAATTTATTTTTTGTTGACTAACATTATTAAAATCAGTTCCCCTAGGAAATCATTGTCTAAGTTCAGAATTCATATATTCAATTAATGGTTTTTGTTGTGGTTTACCAGGGTCACAAAAATAAACTTGTGTTTCAGCAAATATTTATAATTCTCTTCATTTACTAAATTCTTTTCCTCTATCAGTTATTATTCCTTTAATTTTCCCAAATAAATTATTACTTATAACAATATTTTTAAACTTTTCCACAACTTCATTAGCAGTATGATTTTTTAATTTCATAACAAAATAACTTTTACTATTTTGTTCAACTAAAACCAAATTACTAGATTGATGCTCTTTTCCAACTACGGTATCCATTTCAAATCAACCAACAGCAGTCTCTTTATTCTCAATATCTCAAATTTAGTATATCGTTGAGATGGAAACGGTGAACCAGAATTACCCGTTGTTGATAATGATGGCAAATTAAAATTATATACTGAATATTATCAAAATGTTCGTTCTTTTTTGCTTAAATATATTGATGTTATTGTACAAGAAAATATCCGAATTCAGCAAGGTGGTAATCCAAACTATGATGACCCAAATTTGGGTAGTGAAAGAATAATTTTTGATTTTGAAATTATTAATAATATGGAAAAATTAGATTGAAAACCTGATGTTATTTTAACTAGAAAATCAATTTATCGGATGATTTTAACAATTGATGAAAATAAAAATATTATTGCTGGTAGTTTAGAATTAACACATTTTAAACAATATTGGGATGGTAATAATGCAAATAGTTATTGGTATACTGATGATTTAGGTTTTTTATTTTCTTTCATAAAAGAAAAAGAAGATACTTTTAATTTTAGTGCTGAAACTTATAATTATTATCAAGGTAATTCTCCTAATATTGGTAAAATGGTTTTTGAACAGATGAAAGGTCAAATTGATATTAATAAATTTTTAAAAGCCTTTTTTACCCATGCTTTGGTACCTTTATTTCAAAATCGCAGTAATTTTATTGAAAGTGGTTATATTGATAATTTACAGTATGATACTGTTTTAATTAATTTTTTTGGTTTAAAATTGATTAATTTTAGAGATGTTTTAATTGATGAAACTAATACTAATAAAAATCAATTTGAAAAACTATTAAATAGTATGTTTACGGTTTCCCAAAATTTTTATAAAGATTATTTACGTACCATTTTTGATTTAGAAAATGATACTTATGTACAAGGATATAATAAAAAATATGGTTTATTAGCAAATAATGGTTTTAAAATTTATCCCCGTTATTTTTATTTTTCTGATAAATACAATCAATTAGACATTAAATTGTATTCAGCATTTAAAAATCGTTTTTATAATACTAATTATGGTAATGTATTTAATTATGATTTTTCAGTTGCAAATAATTATAATATTAATCAAAATGAAGGTTATATTTTTGAAGGTGCTTTAAAAGATAAATACGGTTTAAAATACAAAAAAATTGAAGAACAAAAAATCGGTTATAATGTTTTTGAATTACAAGCCCAAAAAGAAAATGATATGTACCGTTATTATGATTTTAATTTTGGAATTTATAACTGACAAGAAATAAATAATGGCGGGTTGTTTCCTGATGGACAATGATGACAAGCCCAATATGAAAGTTGTAGTTGATATAATTTAGCGTGTCATATAAAAAATGCTGCAATTTGAATTGTAAATAATATTCCCGGTGTTAAACAAGTAAACGAATTAGCAAGCGGTGTTGGTAAAATATTTCAAACAATATATAGTTTTTTTAGTCAAACATTTGAGGTATGAAAATTTAGTCCAGCATTATATAATACAATAACAAATATATTCCTATTAATTATCTTTATGAAGTTTGTTCGATTAATTTAAAAAAGGACTTGTTAGTCCTTTTATTCTTTTCAATCAATTATTAGTCATGTGTCTTTATTAATTTCTGGTATTTGTGGTTCATTGTTTTTATTTCAACGATATACTAAATTATAGTTTCAAATAAAATCTGAATCATTTTTTAAGTGTTGTCATCAAGTGTTTTGATTATTAATAAAATTATTATCAAAATAAAATTTTGTCGTTATATAATTATTTTCATATTTATTTATATAAAAATATCATTTATTAGTAGCAGTTAAAAATTCTTTATTAGGCGCCTGTGTTCTAGGAATATTAGTTCATTTGCTATTTTCTGGTAGTTGTTGTGGTTCTGGTGTAGGTTTATTACCCCCCCCCGTTTTCATTATTATTTGGTTTTTCACAACTAATTAATGTTGTTGTACTTGTTGCTGTTAATCCGATTACTCCTAAAATACTTAGTAACTTTTTCATATTTTACTTCTCCTTTATTAAAATTACTTGAATGCTATAATTAATTTTATCATATATCAATAATGTATTAAATAATTTTAATATTAAATTTATAAATTAATGAAAGGTATATAAATGTTATGTATAGTCATTTAAGTTTTATTGATAAGGTTAAATTGGAAAAATTATTATTATCAAAATTATTTTTAAAAAAGAATGGTGAAATAAATATTTCACAAATTGCTAAATGTTTGAACAGAAATCGTAGTACTATTTTGCGAGAAATTAAGCGTTTTAAAACTATTGATGAATATAGTGCTTATAAGTCAGATAAAATGTATTGTGAGAAAAGAAAAAAGAATAATAAAAGATATAAGTTTACAGAAGAACAATTAAATTTTATTAATATAAGATTTAATGTTTATCGTGATTCTCCATCACAACTTATTAATCGTTATTTTCTAAAGTTTGGTATTAAATTTCCTGTTTGTGTTAAAACATTGTATAAATGAATTCGTTTGGGTTTTTATGGTTTTTTAAAACAGAATTTACGTCATCGTGGTAAAAAATATAAAACAAAAGGAAAATTTGATAATCGTGGTAAATTAATTAATTTTAAATCAATATGAGATATTGAGAATAAAGAGACTGCTGTTGGTTGATTTGAAATGGATACCATAGTTGGAAAAGAGCATCAATCTAGTAATTTGGTTTTAGTTGAACAAAATAGTAAAAGTTATTTTGTTATGAAATTAAAAAATCATACTGCTAATGAAGTTGTGGAAAAGTTTAAAGATATTGTTATAAGTAATAATTTATTTGGGAAAATTAAAGGAATAATAACTGATAGAGGAAAAGAATTTAGTAAATGAAGAGAATTAGAAATATTTGCTGAAACACAAGTTTATTTTTGTGACCCTGGTAAACCACAACAAAAACCATTAATTGAATATATGAATTCTGAACTTAGACAATGATTTCCTAAGGGAACTGATTTTAATAATGTTAGTCAACAAAAAATAAATTGAGTAGTTAATGTTATAAATGATAAATTAAGGCCTGTTCTTAATTGAAAAACAGCAAAAGAGGTATTTTCAGATAATTTTAAATAGGTTTATTTGAAGTAATTCTTTAATTTTGTCGAAAACTCTTGATATTTATAAAATATACCTAAAATTAGGTATATTTTTAATATATAGAGGTAAATAAATGATGAAAAAAATAATTACAGAATTAATAAATAGCTTAACAGATGATCAATTTTTAGAATTTTATGAAAAAATAAAACAACAAGCAGACTTAATTAAAAAACAAAAACGTTTAAATGAAATTGATCAAAAATTTAGAGATAAAGGCATTATATGTCCTAATTGCAAATCTTTTCATTGTGTTAAAAATGGTCATAATTCCGAAGGAAAACAAAAATATTTATGTAAAAAATGTCGTGCTAGTTTTGATGCATTTCGTCATCATTTTACTTATTGAAGTCATTTAAATTATGAACAGTGAAATTTATTAATTCAAATTTCATTGTTAGGACAATCTAGTAAAATAATTTCTCGTTTTATTAAAACAACCCCAAAAACCGCTTGATATAATCGACAAAAATTAATGCAATCAAAACAATTAGAAAATACACAGTTAAAATTTAAAAAATTAAATGGTCAAATCCAAATGGATGAAACATTTATTAAAGAAATTCATAAAGGCAATTTTAAAGATAAATTTGATAAACGAAAAACTCATCTCGATCCATTTTCAACTGATACCAAATGCTGTATTCAAATGGCAGTTGATAGCAATAATAATATTTTTGTTCAATCCACCAATACCAAAAGATTACAAAAACAATGGATTATTGAAAATATGAATAAGCAACTAATTAAAGAAAAATCAATAATTATTTCTGATATGCAACCACTATATTTATTAGTAGCAAAACAAACAAATTCTACTCTATATTCCACCAAAACTAGTACAAACCCTGATACTAGTTATCAAAAGTTAAATAAGATTAGTAAATTACAATCCAGTCTTAAAGAAGCCTTAATTCATTATCATGGTTTGGGTTTCACTAATATTCAAAATTATTTAAAGCTCTGAAAATGAAAATACCAACACAAAGGTTTAACACCAAACCAACAATCAACGGTATTATATTTTAACGTTTAAAAAATTTAAAGCAAAATCATAATCTTACACAAAATTAGTTTTCAAATTGTCATATTGATGATTTTTTTTATTTCATCAAGAGTTTTCGACAAAATTAAAGATAATAGTTATTAAAATATAAAATTAATCATTTATAATTAAATTGATATTTTTGCACTACATACTGCCTACAAATTTTAAAAAGAAAGTAGATATATTTATAAAGAATATTATAAAAATTTATATTCCAAAACTACTATTAATATGACCCTTAATAAAAATATTCTTATTTTTATTAAATCCTACTTTAAAACAATTATTTCATTACTAATAATTTCAATAATAACTTATAGACATTGTGTAATACAAAAATAAACAACAAAATTATTTAATCAACTCACATAAAAGCTAGTGTGCCATAGCTAAGATATATGATAAGTAATAATAAATATTAAAATCCTTTAACCATAACACGGAAAAAGTTTAAAATCTTAATGATAACAAAAATACCAAATGGAATTAAAATAATTCACGCATCACCTAAAAAGGTCATTAATTGTGGTAATACATCATAAATTGCTTCTTTAACTTCCATCATTGCTTGCCCTAAACCACTTCAAATAGAACCCATTCCATCTGAAATAGTAGGTTTATCACCAACTGCTAAAAAATTAATTGCTGTTGTTAAATACATACCTAACATTATTTCTTATCCTCCCTATTTTCAATTTCTTTTTTATCTTTTTTCTTTCCTCGAATTTGGCGAATTTTTTGATAAATTGATAAACCAATTCACGCAAAAATACCTAATATAATAACAACACTAAATATTGTCGTTAATCAAACTGGCATAACTTATTCCTCCTAAAAATCTAATTTTCGCGGCACGCTTCGCGTGTTCGCTACGCTCAAAATAAACTATATTGAATAAATTACCGCTAATAAATTACGCGGATAATTTATTCATCTTCTTTTTCATTATTAATTACAATATTATTTACCGTATTAATAACATTATCTTTTCCATACTTAGTTACTAAGGACCGTAAAATAAAATAATGTTTTCTTTCCATTAAAAAATAAACTCCTTTCTGAGTTGATTTGTTGCACTTCACTTACACGATGCCCAAGCAACAATTGTACAAGAATATAACGTAAAATAATTTGAAAAATGTTGTCATCCAACATGACTTAACATTTCTCACATTCGATCTGCTTCAACAATAACTAATCAAATTGCAATTCCAACGCGTAAATAACAATACTTCGTTGTTTTTGCATAAAAATTTGGAAAAATCCATAATGTTGTTCATAACAAAATAGATAAAATAATTGCTAAAACCCATGAAAAAATAACCATTTAATAAACTCCCCCTTTAGTTTTTTCGATGTCTTTAATATTTTATCTTATTATCAGCTTAATTGATATAAAACATGTTTTGATAACCAATTAGTTTTTGTTAGGTTTGGATGATTAAACTCTTTTGTTTTTGACATTCCAAGTTTCTTCATAACATTTTCTGACCGCTGATTAAAAATACTGGTAAAACTATAAACTGTTTGAAAATTTAAATTATTTTTAGCATAATTTAAACACCTCTGTGCGACTTCAGTTGCAAACCCTTGTCCCCAAGCTGATTGTTTTAACCTTCATCCAATTTCAATACAAGGAGTAAAATCAGCCTGAAAAGTAACATTATTAAAACCACAAAAACCAAGGAATTCATACGTTGCTTTTAGTTCAACAACATATAACCCATAACCATTAGTTTTAAAATTAGTTTGAATGTTAATATAAAAATCATTTGTTTCTGCGGCTGATAATACATTTGGAAAATATTCCATTACCGTTTGATCAGCATTTAGTGCTTGAAATGCTGCTAAATCAGTTTGCTTACACATTCGGATTATTAATCGTGCTGTTTCAAATAAAATCATTTGTTACTCCTATTTCTAATTCAATTATAAATAAAAAATGCAATTGCCATTATTTTGATAATTGCATTTTTTTACTAATTGTATTAACAATATTTTCAACATTAAAACCAAAATATTCTAATACATCATGGAATGGTCCTGATTGTCCAAAAGTGTCGATTCCAAAGTTTAATCCTGTATTTGAAGTATAACGTTCTCAACCAAAGGTTGTTCCTAATTCAATTGAAGCAATCAACGCTGTTGGCTCTAATAATTTTGTTTTATAAGTAATATCTTGTTTATCAAATAATTCCCACGATGGCATTGAGATTACTTTTACATTAATTTTCTTATCATGTTCTAATTTTTTCGCAACCACAATTGCCATACTTACTTCACTACCTGTTGCAACTAAAACAACATCATTATGATGTTCTGAACCATAAACTTGATATGCCCCTTTTTTAACCATTTCAACGCTAGAATGTTCTAGTTCTGGTAAATCTTGTCGCGTAATTAAAATAGCACTTGGGGTATGACGAGATTGCAAGGCAAGATGATAAGCTCCTAATGTTTCATTAAAATCAGCCGGGCGAAAGACATTTAAATTTGGTTGACTTCGTAACATTGCTAACTGTTCAATTGGTTGGTGTGTTGGTCCATCTTCACCAACGGAAATTGAATCATGTGATAAGACATAAACAACTGGAATTTCCATTAATGAACTTAATCTAATTGCTGGTTTCATATAATCAGAAAAAACAAAAAAGCCACTAGCAAATGGTAATAAACCACGATGTAAACAAATTCCATTATTAATAGCGGTCATTGCGAACTCACGAACCCCATAAGCTAGATTACGTCCTATTCGATTTTCAGCGCCATAAACACCATCAGCACCTTTTGCTTTTGTACTACCACTTAAATCAGCACTACCACCAATTCAATTTGGAATAATACTTGAAATTCGGTCAATAATAGCACCGCTACTAATTCGTGTTGCTTGCGGTTTAGTTGGTTTTAAATCAAGAAATTGTTCTGGATTAAAAGTAAAGTTCCCATGAATTGCTTCATCTACTTCTTTCCCCAATGCTGGATTTTCCTGACAAAATGCTTCATACATTTTTAATCATTGTTCATACTTTTTAATTCCACGGTTTTTAACATTAACTTCAAAATCATCATAAACTTCACCAGGAATTTCAAATGGTTTTTCAGTTCATCCTAATAAATTACGAACAGTTTCAATATCTGTTCCCAATGGTGCGCCATGAACTGCTGGTGTGCCTTGTTTCGTTGCCCCGAATCCAATTACTGTTTTAACTTCAATTAACGTTGGTTTATCACTTTTTTTTGCTTTAATAATAGCTTCGTTAATTGCTTCAACATCATTCCCATCTTTAATAAAAAGATAATTTCAATTTGCTGCTTGAAAACGATCACCAATTTTCTCACTTTGCGCAACATTAACCACATTATCTAATTGAACATCATTTGAATCAAATAGGACAATTAATTTATTTAATTTTCAATGTCCAGCTAAAGAAATTGCTTCTTGAGTTACCCCTTCTTGTAAATCACCATCACCACATAAAACATAAGTATAATGATCAAAAAGTGAATATTTTTTTGTATTATACTTGGCTGCTAAATGAGACTCTGCTAATGCTAAGCCAACTGCTGTTGCAATTCCTTGTCCTAATGGGCCAGTAGTAACATCAACTCCGGGTGTCAAATATGACTCCGGATGACCAGGAGTAATTGAATCAACTTGGCGAAAATTACGTAAATCTTCAATGTTAAGGTCAAATCCTGATAAATGTAATAAAGAATATAATAAAGCACTTCCATGTCCTGCTGCTAAAACAAACCGATCACGGTTAGTTCATTTATCAACTTGCGGATTAACATTTAAATGTTTAGTAAATAAAGTGTAAGCCATTGGCGCCGCACCAAGAACAATACCTGGGTGTCCTGAATTAGCTTTATTAACTGCTTCAATTCCTAACATTCTAATTGCATTAATTGATTTTTTCATTCTGTATTCTCCTTTTTATACACTGTTTAATTAATATTCATATTAACATTGTACAACGAATTAAAAGAAAGATATTTATAATTTACAAAATAATTGCTTAAATCTTACTTTTTTTGATTATTAATTTATAATAAGAAAAAGTTTATATTTAAAAATAGAAAAAGAGTTATGGTAGTGGTCAAATATTTGTTCAAGAGTCGTGATGATGTCATTTAGCTTTGCCAAAAGAACACATTTTAAATATATAATAATGAATGGAGAACTTTTATATGCAAAAGATGTTAAATAATATTATATTTGGAACTATTCACTCTTCTTTTTGGTTGATAATCTCAAATTCTATTTTTGATGGTAAAAAATAAAAACATTTTGATGATGCAAAAAAGAGTTGAAAAACAACTTTATTATCAGTTAGTTCACAAATTAATTCTTAAAATTACTATTATTACTTCATATTTTAAATTTATTACTTTGTTCAATAATTATTTCTTAAATAATAGTAAAATTAATTTATATAAGATAACACCACAAACAAAACAAGAAAGCAAAGGATGTGATAACAAAAATGACAACTAAATTACGTAGTTGAAAAACAGTACTAATTATACAAGGAATTTTAATGGGAGCTTTATTTTCCTTTTTGCCTTTTGAAATTTATCAAAAATTTGGACTCACAAAAATTTGATTTTTTCTATTATTCCCAACTGCAATGTTCTTCTTTACTCCGTTATGAGCAAAAATAAAAAAGAAAAAAGATAACATCTTTATCTTACAAATTAATAGTTTTTTTCTTTTTGTTTTTGTTTCTTTACTAATGATGATTAATTTCTTTGATAATAATTTAATCATTTATTTTTATCCGCTTTTACTCTTCGCAACTGGCGTTTTTGTTGCGGGAATGGTTCCTTTTACAACGGAAATCATTCGGAGTTATGCCCGTCAACATCAATTAAAAACAAATCCAAGTCTTTATTTTACCTTGGGTAGTGTTGTTACCATTATTATTCCCTTTTTATTTCAATATTTCTTAAATGATTTAGGAACTAATATTGCTTTACAAACATATTTCACGTTGATTACTTTAATTAATTTTAGTTTAATCTTTTTTAATCATGATTTAAAAACAGAAGAAGTTACCTTTAAAATTAATCCAACGAGTTGGAAAACATTAAAAACAAATCGACAATTTTGAAGTTATTTATACTCATCAAGTTTTTTATATGGTATTAATGAAGTATTTGGTTACTTATTACCAGTTTTAATTTTTAAAGATACAACATTAATGATCATTGCGATTGGAGTTTTATATGTTATTCGAAAACTAAGTTACTTACTTGGATATTTGATTAAAACCAATACTATTAAACGCGATGTTTGTTATAATACTATTATTGCTATTATTGCTGTTGCTCTATTATTAGGATTAACAATCACTTATTTGATGCAACAAACACAATTAAACCACCTTTTATATCTAACGCTTGGGTTGGGGGGTAGTCAAATTTTACTTGGCCTTTGTTTAGGGCATTTAAGCCGCATTCAAAAAAATAACATTATTAGTTTAGTTGGAACTGAACATCTAACATTAGCTTTAATGTTTGAACATGTTTTTGGTCATGCTATTTTTAGTCTATTGTTAGCTATTATCATTATTCCAATTATTATTAATTTTCATACAATAATGTTAACTTATATCATTATTTACAGTGTTATTATTGCTATGATAATGTTAGGTTGTTGTTTTGTTTTGATAAAACCAAGCATTAAAACAAAACTAAAACCAAAACAATAAATAATAATTTAATTTTATCAACAAAATAAAAACATCTTTATTCAAATAAAGATGTTTTTTAATTTATTAAATTTAACCTTTTTTAAGATAAAAATTACCAAAATAAACAGCTGATCAAGGTGAATAAGCTATTAAACCATAGAAAGATTTATCCCCAAGCATAAAACTAAAACTATACCCTTTTCCTCTAGCATTAATTTGTAAAGTATCATCATCTTTTACCCTTCATGTTGGATACTTTTGTTTTAATCTACCAACTGCATCATCAATATTGAATAAATTAATTCCTGGTAATGTACTAATTTCAGGACGATTAATAAAATCTTTTACTAATGGTTTTAACAAGTTTATGTAGTTCCTTGCGGCTTTCATTTGATCAAAAACATTACTTGGTACAACTAATTGTTGATAACGAAGATATGATTCGACACGATATGTTTCAAAAAATTTCACAACAATTTGACTGTAATCCATCAACTTTGTTTTTAAACCCTCTTTTGAAATTGCAATAATAACTGCTAAAGCATTTCCAGTATTATTTTCAATTACACCATTTAATGTTAACCCAGCAACTGTTAATTTATCAAAATTAACAGTAAAACTAGCTAATTGTAAGTCACTCCCACTAATGTTAAAAACATTTAATAGTTTCATCAAAAATTGATAAAAGGTATCAGCAGTCATCTTACTAATATCAAAAGGTCCCTCTCCTGCTCAAACATAAGCTGTATTTTCTGGCCGGGAAGGAACAGCAACCCCACTTTGTAACATCATTTAAAGCTCCCATTTGTAATAACAACAATTCTTGGTCAGCGTTTCATGTTACATATTCTTTAATCTCTGCTAGTTCAGGATCACTATTAATTAAGGTTGTTAACTGTTGTTGAATAATATTATCCAAATCAATATGACGTTTTGAATAATTAATATAAAAATTATCATATAAAGTTCTAAATCCAGGTGTTTTATCTAAAATAATTTTTCCTTTCTCATTAAAAAAACGAACAACAACTTTTGATAATTTTGAGACAATTCCACTTTGTAATTTTTTTATTTTAGCAGTGTCATTTGAAATGGTATATTGAATGACATAATCAGAAGTCATCACATATGTTTTAAACTGAACTTGAAAGCGAAACTTAAAATCAATTCGCCCGGCTTTTAAATTACTTAAGTCTTTTTCACCATTAATTTTTCCTAATGTTACAAGGTCAATATAATGTAAAGTATACCTTGAACTATTTAATAATTTTAGTGGTTTTGAATCAACATAATAATTTGAATACTCATTTGTAATAACATTATTAATGTTATTAAAGGCAATATTAAATTTACTATCTAAAATATTTAAAACAGGAGTAACATCAGGATTGTTTTTATTTAAGATTGCAGTTGATAACTCTTTAGTAACCAACGCATATAATTTATCAAAATCAACATCAGAATGATCATTATTATCAAGGGTTGAACTATTTTGTGAAAATTCTAAAAAAGCATCACTTGCTTGTTTTGAAATTTTGTCTAAGATTTCAATATCCTTAAAACTTCCCGTATCATCATCGACTATTGTTTCAGGGTTGACGGTACATCCAACAAGAGCTGTTCCAAATACCCCACTTAAATTAGCAATTCCTACTAAAGTTATAATTTTTTCATATTTTTTCTCCTAATATTTTTCTATCGGGTGTGAAAATAATTATATAAAAAAATACAAGAAGCAAATATGCTTAGTGTTAAAGATTATACTATGTCATTTTGTCAAACACATCGTGGTGGAGATATGCCTCTATTAAATATCATTAATATTCCACATTTTTTTGATTTATTTATTATAAAAAGTAGCGAAAATATTAAGAAACATAAATTGGTCTTTTTTTACTATGATATAATACTTTTATGAATATGTTAAATTTTAAGAGAAAACCAAAGAAAGAGTTTTATGCTAACGGTTCTGCATTTATTAATAAAAATAGTAAACACAAAATTATTTTTAAAATATTAAAAATTATTGCATTAACTGTTGTTATTACCCTTTTTATCGTAGGAAGTATTTGAGATAAACCAATTGCAAAAGCGATTGGTGATTTAAATGATAATGGCCCTGTCAGTTGGTTGAGTTTATTTTGAGATAAACTAGCTTATACAATGACAGTCCCATTTATGTTTGCAAGAGCTGGAATCTTGTTAGAAAGTTTAAATATAAAATATAAAGCAAAATTTAAATTTTTAAATATTATTATCATAATAGTTTATGCCCTATTTATAATTTTATTTACATTAATTATTAGTAGAATGATCTATCAACAAGCAACCCTTGATGCTTTTGGTGGTAAAGGGAGAGAATATTGATTTGGTCTTGATGGAACAAATACGATCATAGTAATGACGATTCAACTTAGTATTGAAGTTATATTAATGTGTGGGACTGCTTGATTCTTAAGAGTTAAATTTTCAAAAAGAGATGATTTGTTAACTAATAATTATTGAATTGATGCCCTAAAAATATTTGTCGTATTCGGTCTTTTTGGTGTTACTTTTGACCCAATTTTAAAAACTTTTTTTGGAAGACCCTATTGAGTTCATGTTGATTATCAATATGTTATTGATAACTTACCAAGCAATTGAACAAACAAACCAACTAATATAGTTAATGCACAATATTTAGATTGATGACAAATTCAAGGATTTAAAGCTGAATACTGAGATTTCTTATTGGGTAAAAGTGGCGAAGGAAATCATTTTTGAAGTGACAAGGCATTTCCATCTGGCCATATGAATTCATCATCAATGCCCGTTTATGGATTCTTACTATATTTCATGAATGAAAAACGTAAACAAAATATTGTTTGATGAAAATGATTAATATTTGGCTTCTTTATTGCCGATGTTGCGATGATGGGATTTATGCAAATTATTTCAAGAACACATTATTTAACAGATTTAATGTTTAGTTTAATTGTTTTATTAATATGCTTTAAAGGGGTAGCTTATCTCGTTGATCATGTCATTTATAAAATTTTATCATTCATTTGAAACAAACAAAATAAAACATATAACATGTTTGAATGAAATAATGGTAAAAGAACAGTTTTATTTATTAATATTGATGGTGTTTTATGAATTGTAGCAAAAGTTAGAACTTCTAACATTAACAAATCTAAAAAATATAAATATTGACATAAAGATAATACTATTTATAAAGAATAGGAACTATCTATTATTTTCTAAATAAACTACAAAAAAATAAAAAAATAAGAAGAAAAAAACCCTTCTTATTTTTTCATAACTGATTTAACTGTTTCATCAACAGTTGACTTTAAGGTTAATTCATACATTATCGTATCATTAACGTTTCGTGGTACAACTAACATAATCTCATATTCAACACCATTATCAATCATTAGATCACCAACTTGATACACCGTTTGAAACTCAACCAGATTCTTCCCATTGTCAGTGGTATAATCATAATCATTTAAATTAAAACCAACTTTTTCACGAAAGGCTTTATCCTCAATAACTGTTGGGTCATTAAATTCTAATGGAAAAGCTTTAAAAGCTTCTTCATTTTCGGTTTGATTATCATCTAATTCTAAATCAGGTTCTGCTTCTAACTCTTCTTTAATTTTTTTTCGATCAAAAATTGAACTTAAAGAGAGTTTTTTCTCACTTTTTGTTTCTGTTAACATTTTTGTTGATAGAAATTGTTGCGTTGGAAAATCATTAACAAAATTTGTATCACGTTTTGGCATAATATATTCGGTTGGTTTAACCAAACTAATTGGTCGTTCAATCCCACTGTTTGTTCGTTCAAACTCATCACGATCAACTGTTTTTAACATCTCAACGCGTTGCTGCTGCTGTCCTAATTTTTCTTGAATTACATTTAAATTATGACCAAACCGTTCAATTTGTTCTTCGCTAACTTGGTTTGAAGAAACCTTTGCTTTTGGGGTAATTAATACCGTAAATTTTTTTAAAGCCTTTACATCATTATGTAATTTAATTAAATAATCTTGCACTTGGTTCATATTAGTTTTTAAATCATTTAATAATTGATTATCTTCGTTTTTAACTATTGGCGGTGTTGGTGGCAGTGATTTTGTTGCTTTTTGCCAAGTTAATAAGCATACTATAATTGTAATTAAAAAACTAAATCCACAGACAGGAACAAGGATTATTAAGAAAGAATAACCAACTTGGTATAAAGTTACAAAATTAGTTGTTAATATTTCCATATTATTTTGGTTAATAATTTTCATTGAGAAAATAAAATTAATACCATATTGGATTAACCAAAAAGCTGATGGAAAATCTGCAACAACAATAGTTGCTTTACCATAGGCATTAGTTCCTGATAAAACAAGGGTTTGGTTATTAACAAGTAATCGATGGATTTGATTTCCAGCAATGACAATTAAAATGATTGATAATAATAGAAACAAAAGCATGAAAATAAAAAAGATAAGAAAAGTAATTTGTGTTTTTGTCAGTTTCATTAAATTAAAATTAAATCACGCTTTGCTTCTGTTAAAAGTTCATAACCATTTTCTGTTACTAAAATATCATCTTCAATGCGAACACCACCGACATCAGGAATATAAATCCCGGGTTCAACAGTAATGATCATCCCCGGTTCTAAAGGAACATTACAAAATGGTGATACTCGTGGAAACTCATGAATTTCAATCCCAACCCCATGCCCAGTTGAATGGGTAAAGTATTGACCATAGCCTTTACTTGTAATATAGTCACGACAAATTTTATCAATTGTTGCAGTGCTAACACCTGGTTTGATTGCTTCAATCCCTTGTTTTTGTGCTTGATAAACAACATCAAAGATTTCTAACATTTGTGGTGAGGGTTTTCCTAACACAATCGTACGAGTAGTATCAGAACAATAACCATTATAAATACAACCAAAATCAATTGTAATTAATTCGTTATTTTCAATCACTTTATCTGTTGCACGACCATGTGGTAATGCTCCCCGTCAGCCCGAAGCAACGATTGTGTCAAAACTTGGTTTATCGGCTCCTTCCTCAATAAAACTATTAATAATAATTTGTTCAACTTGCCGTTCCGTCATTCCTGGTTTAATATTTTTAATTACATTATTAATAGCAATATCACCGATTGCGCAGGCTTGTTTTAACGCATTAATTTCCTGGTTTGATTTAATTGTTCGTAACTCAGAAAAATCAACTGGTTTTAATTCAATCGTTGCTAAACTTACTGCTAAAATTTGATAAGTTAAATATGTTAAATAATCACTTTCAAAAGCTAATACTTTGACTTTGTTTTTCGTTAAATCATTTTGTAACATTCCAAAAAAACCACCAGCATTATTTGTTGTCATTTCCTGAACATTAGTTACATTTTTTGCTTGTTTTTTTCCGGCCGTAATATATCTACCATCTAAATACAAAATTGATTCATTTTTTGTAAATAACAGATATCCTTCTGATGATTCAAACTCAGAAAATCAAAAACGATTAACTGTTGAATGAAACAAGATCCCATCAACTTGATGTTTTTTTAAGTATTGCTCTAGTTGTGCTTGTTTATTTAATTTGAATTTAACATATTCTTTCATATTCCCTCTCCTTTTTCATATATATAAATTTAACCCTTATTGTCCTAGAATACAAGGTTTTTTTATTTAGTTAATTAAATTTTGTAAAATTTCTTCCAGAAGATTACTGTTATTTTTACCTAAGCCGTTTTGATAACCATAAAATGAGTAATGGTTGTTTTATGCCGTGGTAAAAAATCAATAATTTTTGCATATAGTCCTGTCTGGTTAATAACTTCTTCAAAAACAATAATTTGTTGATAATTATCTGCACTAATTTGTCCTAACATTGTTTTATCGACGGGATTAATAAATCTTGCATTAACAAGGTTAATTTTATTAGTTGCTAATTTAGTAATAATGTTTTGTGCTTTTAAGACATTATTACCATAAGTTATTAATAAGATTGATGCATCGCTATTATTAATAACATATTCTCAATCACCAAGGTTAAATTCTTTTATTAAAGGTTGTGTAACAATCCCACTTTTTGGATAGCGAATAAAAAATGGGTTTTGTTTGTTTGCAAGAGCTAATTTAAACAAGTGATCAAATTCACCAGTTGTTGCTGGTTGACTAATAATTGGAATATCACCCATACTATTTAAAAAACCAACATCATAAATACCATGATGACTATCACCATCACCAGGTGATAAACCAGCACGATCAATTAAAAAAATAACAGGTAACCGGTTACGAACAACATCATATAAAATTTGATCATAAGTTCGCTGCAAAAAACTAGCATACATATTAACAACAACTTGGTGATTATCTAACGCAAAACCAGATGCTAATGTAATTGCATATTCTTCTGCTAAACCAACATCAATACAATATGGTGCATTTTTTATCATAAACTCTTCTAAGTAAATCGAAGCTTGCATTGCTGCTGAAATAAAATAAAATTTCTCCGGAACAGTTTGAAAAACTTTTTCAACTGTTTGGGCAATATGATAACTTCATTCACTATTTTTGGTATCTTTTAAACTATATGAATGATACTTTTCTTGTTCTGCTTGGGTTAAACCATAACCATAACCTTTTTTCGTTTTGACATGAACAATAACACTACTTGAACTTTTTTTGCTTGGCGAAAACTTTTGCTTAGTTTCCGAAAGTGATGGCCATCAACAGTGCCAATATAATCTAAGTTAAATCCAGCAAATAATCCTGGGATTGCAAAACTACGAATAATTTTTTCCACTAATAAATGCGCTAACCATAGTAATGTTAATGGTGGAATGTAGCGTAATACTTTTGAAATCTTACTAGCACTACGATATAACCATCCTGTTCGAACTTTACTAACTGTTGTATGTAAAATATTAACATTTTTTGAAATACTCATTCCATTATCATTTAAAACAACAATAATTTTATTTGAAATTAATCCTAAATGAGTCAAAGCTTCTAACGTTAAACCATTTGTAAACGATGCATCACCAATTATACAAATAATATTATTATATTTTGGATTATAACTATAAGCAATTGCCGTTGATAAACCCGTTCCAGCATGGCCATTTGAAATATAATCATATTTACTTTCATTAACGTGTTGAAATGCTGCTAAACCATCAGGTAACCGAATTGTTGAAAAATGGGTTTTTCGATCAGTTAAAATTTTGTAAGCATAAGTTTGATGACCAGTATCAAAAATAATAATGTCATTGTTGTCAATATCAAATGTCTTTAATAAACTAATTGTTAATTCAACTGTTCCTAAATTACTAGCTAAATGACCCCCATTTTTAGTTACTGTTTCAATAATCAGCTGGCGAACATCATTAGCTAATTCAATTAATGCTTTTGTTTTCAAATCCTTTAGATCATAATGACTCTGATAATCTCTTAACTTCATCTTCTAACCTCACTTAATATTTTTGTAAAAAATAATTAATTTGCTGTACAAAATTGTTGAAATATAATGGCGTAATTTCACCAATTAAATAATGACAATTAGCTGTTACATCTAATTTAATTTTATAAATTTCAACATTCGCACTATCTTTAAATAGTTTTTTCATTACTGTTAAATTAATTAAAAAAACAAGATAATATCCATAATCAAAGTACAATTTAGCATTACGTTTTTTCATAAAAGGTTGATAAAAAATATTGGCAATAAAATTATATAGCAAATCAAAACGATAGTATTTTGCAATACTTTGATCATCAATTTTAACATTCGCAAAAATTTCTTTTTCATGATTAGTATCAATTTTATTAACTAAAATTTTTTGTTCCAATTCTTTAATAACTTTTAAAATCTGAATTTCTTCTCGTTTTACTCCCGGATGTCGAACATATTGCATATGATAATAAATTAAAACTAACTTAATTAAAATAATACTATCAAAATATTCTTGTTCATCAAAGTTATTTAATCGTAATAAATAAACAAAATTCTTAATTAAAATATCTTTTTCATCAAATGTTTTAAAGTCTTTTAAAACAACTGAACTTAATTTCAATTTAAATAATTTTTTTCTAATTTTATTATTATTTTTTTTAACTCAGCCACTTCGTTCAAAAATTTGTCCTGCCATAATAAATTATTCTTCATCAACTTTAAAATCAGTCGGATTATTATTTTTCACAATTTTAGTGACTTTATCTTTAATATCTTGTAATTTAGTTTCTGCTAATTTAGTTAATTTAATTCCTGTTTCAAAAGCATCAATAGCTTGATCTAATGGTAACTGATTATTTTCTAAATCATTAACAATTTGTTTTAATTGTTCTAAAACTTGTTCAAATGATTTATTATCTGCCATTTTCTTCACCATCCTTCTTAATTGTTTGTACAACTGACTGAATAATTCCATCTTGCACACGTGTCATAATTATATCATTATTCGTTACTTGTTGAATTGATGTTAACACATTTTTATTGTTATTATAAGTAATACTATATCCTCGCGTTAGTGTTTTTAACGGACTTAATAAATCTAATTTACTTAATAAATTATTTTTTTTATATTCAATTGCTACCATTTGTTGTTGCATTAATGTAATTAACCTTTGATAATAGGTTTGAATAACATTCTTGTTTGCTAAGAAAAAAGTTTCTTGACAAACATTAAACTGTTTTACTAATAATTGATAATAATGTTCTTGTTGTGCATACAATGCTTGCGGTTTTGTTAAAACATAACCATTCCTTAGTTCTGCTACTTTATCTGCTAATTTATCAACTTTTGTTTTAATCGTTGTTATTAGAATACGTTGTTGTTGTTTTAAAAAATTCATTAATTCTTTTTGATCTGGTGTTGCTAGTTCTGCCGCTGCGGTTGGTGTTGGTGCTCGTAAATCACTAACAAAATCTGCTAAGGTAAAGTCAATTTCATGACCAACCGCTGAAATAACAGGAATTGTTGCTTGAAAAATTGCTTCAACAACTTCCAATTCATTAAAAGCTCACAAATCTTCAATACTACCACCACCACGGCCAACAATCAAAGTATCAATTTTAGGTTTAAAAGCTAAAGCTGCTTTAATGTTTTTGCGAATATCGTGTTTTGCATCTTCTCCTTGCACTAAGCTTGGAAATAAATAAATGTTAGCTTGAGGGTAACGTCGATGAATCGTAGTAATAATATCACGAATGGCAGCTCCAGTTGGAGCGGTAATAACCCCAATATTAGTTGGAAACTGAGGAATTGGTTTTTTTAATGACTGATCAAATCATCCTTTTTTGCTTAATTCTTGTTTTAACGCTTCATATTTTAAGAACAAGTACCCTACCCCATGCAAAGATAAAGTAACAACTTGTAAACTATATGTTCCCTGCGGCTCATATACTTTAATTGAACCAGTCGCAACAATTTTTAACCCTTCTTTTAATTTAAACTGTAAATTTTTAGCATTAAATGCAAACATAATTGCTCGAATTTGTGCTTTATCATCTTTAATCGTAAAATAAATATGTCCTGATGAATGGTTTGTAATATTAGAAATTTCACCTTGTAAAGAAATATTAATAAAATTAGGATTTTGTTCAATTGATGTTTTTAAATAAGCATTAACTTCACTAACCGTATAAATATTTTTACTCATAAAACTCCTCCACAAGCCATTGTCTTCCAATTAAATAATATCATTGAAAAGAATAAAAATTAGTTTATTTTTAAACTAATTTTAATAAATATTATTAACTTCTTCTAACTGATAATGATTGATTCGAAACATTTTATTATTTTGTTCATCAATAAGATAACTACGAATATTATTTGTTGTTTCTTTTTCATTAATAATTTTTTTTAATAAAAAAGTTTGGTTTAAGTAATCGATTTGGTATAAATTCCCGAGTGTTTTCATAAGATATGTTACACCTTTTGCGGTAAATAATGAATTTGTTGTTAAATATTCTTCGCCAGGAATAAATCCTTGTTTTAAATTAAGAAAAATTGGCGTTGTTAAATCTAAAATTCAATCAGAACCATCATATTGTAACTGAAATAAAATTGGATCTAAATTTTCTGTTGCTGGATTAATAACAGCAGCATATAGTTTATTACGAATTTCAATGACTTGAATTAACGCAACGGTTAATAAATTTCATTGATCATGCCCTTGCACTTTAATTACTTTATATTATGGTGAGGTTAATTGACCATTATTAACATTTTGGATTGCCATATATAATTGCTTCTTATTTGGAAAATGTTGCACAACATTAATTCGCATTGTATTATTTGGAATTTTGTTAATGTTTTTTGGTCACATCATACGACCAAGTTGTAATAAATTTTGATGATTAAGTGTATCACAATCTCACTGTAATAATTACTGATCCGTTGTTTGATAACCTGTTGTTGTTTTTTCAATTGCAACGGCCCCCTGACTACCAAGACCTAATACACTATTATTAGTAATTTGAAAAGCACTACTTGTGGTAAAAACTAAATTAGGTTTAATGATTTCATCAGGAGCTAAATATTTTAAAAATAATCAAAATGATTGCTTAGTTAAAAACTCAAAACTATTATTAATATCATATTTTACTTCAAAAATTATTCCAACTGAAAAATTATGATCATCAAGAATTTGTCCATCCCGATTTAAAACACTTGTAATTTTAATATTACTGGGTGTAACACCATAAATATTATTATCGCCACCCAATGCTTGATAAATAGTATTTACAGCATAAGTTTTACCTTCCGACAAGGTTACTTTGTTATTATCAGTTTCAATTTCTTGATATGTCTCAACTGTATTTGTAATCTTTTGAATCGCTAATGCTAAGGTATCTTTTTGAACCGGATATAAATTATCATTTGTTGCACAACTTATTAATGTTGAAGGTAATCCCAACATTAATGTTCCAACTGTTAAAATTGTTCATATTTTTTTCATTAATCCTATCTCCTATTCATCACTTAAGGTAACGATTGTTTGAATTGGTAACTGGTTAATTTTTCTTGTTGATAAAACAAAAGTTAAAGTAAAAATAAAACTAATTATTCCAAAAATAATAATAAATAATAGCCATGGCATTGGTAAACTTAATGGTAAATTAATCGCTTGTAAGTCGATTTTAACCGCAAAATAAACACTTGTTCAAACGAGGAAAAAACCTAATAATCACCCTAAAATTGCAAAAGGAATAAAAATTGCCAAGGTCATACTATTAATTTCTCCGCGCCGGTAACCAAAAACCCGCATTAAAGCAATAAACTTAGTATATCGTTCCATAAAAACATCTGTCACCAAGAAAATAATAATTGATACTAATGCTCCTGCTAATACAGTCGTAAAATAGCTTAATTGATTAACAACTTGCTTTTTATTATGCAAATAATCAACTTTCCCAACGGCTGAACTAAAAAAAGTTAAACCACCACTCAACGCGTTATCGGCACTAATAGAAGATAAGACATAACGTTGAAATTTATCAGCTGGTTGAATTGCTTTCGTATATTTACCATTAAATCATTGCGGACTGTCTTGATAACCAAGGACTTGATTTCCTCATTTTTGATCTAAAAAAATCCGTGCTTGATCATAAGAATGTTGAATTCCAACAACTTTAAATTGATAATCAGATAAAACATTAAAGTTAGATGTAGTTACTCGCAATAACCCTAATTTCAAGGCTTGACCATACCAATTTTTACCAAAGCCACCATTTACTAAATCAATTAATGATTTTAAATGATGGTCAAAGTTTAAATCATATGCCCCAATAATATAGTTATTTTGTTCAATTTTAGTAACTTTATTATTCAACAAATCAATTTTAGTGGGACCACTTCCTGGATTAATATCAATTTTGTCCTGACTTCAAACATAGGCATCAATCATATTAACTGGTAAATTTAATTTTAATCCACTAATTGAAGCATATGGTTGATTAACATTTGTTCCTCACTGGTCATTATTGGTTCCTGTTAATAAGGCGTTTGTTAAATGCGATAAATTCAAAGTTCAAGGGTCATTTGTAACATTACCATTTTGATAAGTTCACCACTATGGTTTAATATCATAATATTGTTGATCTTTGCCTAAATATTGTAATCGTTGTTGATTTGTATAAAAATTAATAATATCATTTGTTCTTAAATTATATTTTGTTGCTGCTGAATCATTAATTGCAATTGGAATTGTTTTGCCTTGATTTGAAGGAGGTTCTTGTAGTTTTGTCTTTAATTTATTTGTAAAAACAACTTGGTTATCATTAACATCAAGACCATATGATGAAATTTGATTTTTTGCACTATCACGAATAATCCCGTTAACAGCAGCAATTTTTGTATCAAAACCAGTGAATAAACTATCTGTTTTTTTATCATAAGCCATTGAGTTGAACCCAAAATTAAAACGTAACTGATATTTTTCATTTGCTGCTCATTTTTCCTTAATAACCGTTGGTAAAATTGTATTAGTTGCTTGTTCAATACAATATGATCATTTATGTCATGTTGTCCCGGCTGCTTCTGAATTTGAAAATGGTGATTGACCAAATAATTGTGGTAAAAAAGTACATGTTACTAATGATAATTGATTATCCAGTCGCGTCTTAATATTAATATCAGTTGGTAAATCATATAAATAACGTAATAACCAAACTGAAATATTGCTTCCTTTAAACACCATCATGTTTTGTACTAACATATTAACAACAAACGAAGGATAAGATGTACTGTAATTAGGATTAGTTGCTAATTCTTGTAAAGTAATTCATTTTGTTGTATTATCTGCCCCACGGGCATAAACATATGGGGCAATTGGCACATTTTCTAACTTTTGATAAATTGGGTCATTAACCCCGCGATAATCAGGAACATCTTCACTAGGACTATCATAAAGTTCATACCGACTTAATGGATTATTATAAATAACATTTTGATAGTTCAATTCATTGGCATAATTTAAATTTTGATAATATTGTTTACTTAAGGTTTTAATACTATTTGGAACCAAAGCTGCTAATGTAATCTTTCCAGTAGCAATAAAAGTTGTTATTAGGAACATAGTAACTGCTTTTCAACTTGCCCCTAATAACACTAACCGAAAGCGCGTTTTAAATGAACGATTAGTAAAATATAATGATAACCGACTAATTAATTTGTTTGGTTTAAAATCACGATTTGGATTTATTAGTGCTAATACCTCCTGTCCCAATATAATACTACATTCAATAACAACAAGAACAAAAATAATACTTCCTGCCAAAAGGAAAAATAATAATATTTGTCAATTAACAATAAAAGTACTTGGTAACACAAAATATTGTCCAAATAAGTTAATAATTGGCACCTGGAGTCCTAAACCAAGTAATCATCCAATTGGTGTTGCAATAGCTAAAGCAGTTAAGAAATACATCACATAGGACAATGCAATTTTAAAATTATTATAACCATTTGCTTTTAAGATACCAATTTGGCTACGTTGTTTTTCAATCATACTCTTTAATTGAATAAACAAAATAATCATAACAATAACAGCAAAAAAGATTACAATCCCAATTGTGACTAAATGATAAATTTTAATCGCATTATTTAACAATTGATAACGATTATTGACTAATTGGTTTGCATTAAACTTACTAAAACTAACATTATTAATAACATCAGTTTTATTTTGAAAGATTGCTTCAACTGTTTTTCCCAAACGATTAATATTATCAGCTAAATAAACCCGATAATAATTTAAATCAGGTTCCATATTATTTTGATTAGCACCATGATATGTTAGTTGAACGGTACTGACATCTTGATACTGTTGACTAGTAAATCCTTCGTTATTGTAACCAAATAAACGATTAAACATTTGCGGGTGGACATAAATAATTGATTCATTACTTGCATCAGGTAAAAAATCAGTATCATAAATTGTTGGATAAATATTTTGAGTATCACCCCCAACAGCTTCAATATAAAGCTTTAATTGATTAACTAAAATTGTATCATCAAAACGTAAGTGATTTGCTTTAAAATACTGTGGTAAAACAATTGCTGTATCAACCATTTCATTTAAACCACGATCAAATCATTTTGATTTCTGTAAGATTTTTAACTGCCCCGAATTATAGGGTTGTGTTCAGTCAATAAATTTATACTTTTTACCATCAGTTGTTCAAGCAATTGCCTGGTTTCGATTAATAACTTCAAAATTACTAACCATTCCCAACATATCTTGATAAGTTGTTAAAAAATCATTATTAATAAATTTATTATTATAATCATACTGGCCAAAAAAGTCATATGTACTTAAATTACGAACTTTATAACTACCGTTTAGTAAAAAGTTTTTAGTAACATTACTATGATCGTTTTTATCATTTAAAAGTTGGATAATATTATCATTTTTAGCATCAGTTAAAAAATAACGATAATTTTTGACACCAGTACAACCAGTACTATTTTGACAATCAAGTTCTTTTAACCCCAAAGTATTATTTGAATCATAAATTGGAAAACCTAATGTTCCCTGCATTCCCCAATATTTATCAGTTGCTGCTGTTGGTGTTAAAAAAATTCGATCGGCACGAGCAACATTTTTACCAGGATTATTAATTCCTAAATTCTTTGTTTGCCAATGTTCACCTAAGTTCACACCATTAATAAATTGATTTAGCAGATTAACATCTGTTGTGTTATTTTTTAAGGCATAAACTTCAATGTTTTTATATACCTGTATACTGTAAAACTAAATCATAAAAAGTTATAATTATATTAACATATTAATCATGAAATACAATAAAAAAGCTTTAATTTTGTCGAAAACTCTTGATGAAATAAAAAAAATCATCAATATGACAATTTGAAAACTAATTTTGTGTAAGATTATGATTTTGCTTTAAATTTTTTAAACGTTAAAATATAATACCGTTGATTGTTGGTTTGGTGTTAAACCTTTGTGTTGGTATTTTCATTTTCAGAGCTTTAAATAATTTTGAATATTAGTGAAACCCAAACCATGATAATGAATTAAGGCTTCTTTAAGACTGGATTGTAATTTACTAATCTTATTTAACTTTTGATAACTAGTATCAGGGTTTGTACTAGTTTTGGTGGAATATAGAGTAGAATTTGTTTGTTTTGCTACTAATAAATATAGTGGTTGCATATCAGAAATAATTATTGATTTTTCTTTAATTAGTTGCTTATTCATATTTTCAATAATCCATTGTTTTTGTAATCTTTTGGTATTGGTGGATTGAACAAAAATATTATTATTGCTATCAACTGCCATTTGAATACAGCATTTGGTATCAGTTGAAAATGGATCGAGATGAGTTTTTCGTTTATCAAATTTATCTTTAAAATTGCCTTTATGAATTTCTTTAATAAATGTTTCATCCATTTGGATTTGACCATTTAATTTTTTAAATTTTAACTGTGTATTTTCTAATTGTTTTGATTGCATTAATTTTTGTCGATTATATCAAGCGGTTTTTGGGGTTGTTTTAATAAAACGAGAAATTATTTTACTAGATTGTCCTAACAATGAAATTTGAATTAATAAATTTCACTGTTCATAATTTAAATGACTTCAATAAGTAAAATGATGACGAAATGCATCAAAACTAGCACGACATTTTTTACATAAATATTTTTGTTTTCCTTCGGAATTATGACCATTTTTAACACAATGAAAAGATTTGCAATTAGGACATATAATGCCTTTATCTCTAAATTTTTGATCAATTTCATTTAAACGTTTTTGTTTTTTAATTAAGTCTGCTTGTTGTTTTATTTTTTCATAAAATTCTAAAAATTGATCATCTGTTAAGCTATTTATTAATTCTGTAATTATTTTTTTCATCATTTATTTACCTCTATATATTAAAAATATACCTAATTTTAGGTATATTTTATAAATATCAAGAGTTTTCGACAAAATTAAAGTGATTATCTATTTCAGGAACTTGTTTATCAGTTGGAATACTTGTATTTTCTCATCTGTATATTGACTTTAAAAATGGATATGTTGTTTTAATACTTGTACTTGTTGTAAAATGAATTAAATCTATTGCATATACTGCATCAGTTGAATTAGTTGATTTAGATATTAATATATATCATTTATTAGTTGGTCCATGGTTCAATTCATCTCCTGAATATCATTTTCAATTCTGAAATTTTAAATTAACTTGTTGCAAATTGTCAATACTTTTTTCTAATTTATTAATTATTTCAACAGTATTAAAATACTTAGCAAAAGAATAAGAAAAATTTGTTAATTCTTTTAGAAATTGTTTTTTATCAACATCATAAAATTTATCAATGTTATATTGTTTAACATAACTATCTCAATTTTTGTATAAATCCATAAATTCATTACTGGGTTTATCAAATGAAATCCCCGTTGAATAACTATCCTTTAAAAAATCTAAATATCATTTATCATTATAAGTTAATGATTGCGATGTTTTTAAAGTTGGATTAATAAAATAATTGGTTTCAGACCAATTTTCAAAAAAACTACTGCGTAAAAACATTGTATTAATAAAATCAGTTTCATTCATTCCTGTTGTTTGTTGATTAACAGTATAATTTTGTTGATTTAACGGTTTAAATGCTGTTAAAGTAATAAAAGGAATAATTAAACCTAAAAGCCCTAAAAGTCCTATTGAAAATAAAGAAAATAATTTTTTCATAAATAACTCCTAACTATATAATGTTTTTGAAACAATAAACCCAACAATATATAAACTTGATATTGTTAACATTAACGGATGACTAAACAAAATTGCCATCTTACCAAATAAAGAAAGTAAAAAAGTATCTGAGTTATATAAATCCATAATAATATTTTTTGCTGATGTTAATTGATTAATAATAACTGTAATAAAACCAGTACCAAATATAGCAATTGCCGCAACCAATAAAACTAGTCTAATCATTATTTATGCACTCTCCGATATCCTTGTTCTCTTGTTTTTGCTTGTTTTGCTAAACTTGATAATTGTTGTTTATTACGATTAATTTTAAACTGTTTACGCTCTGTAATATGTTTTTGCATACCTTGTTTAGTATCTGAAACTCCACGAGCAGTCGCAGAATAAATATTTGATACCCCCGTTTGTACTATTGAACCTAATTCGTTATATTGTGTTCTTGTGCCGTGAATTGCATAAATTGATAACTTAACAACCATAAAAAAAAATAATAAAATAAGCAATTGTTGTATTTGTCATTGGTAATTTAGTATTTCAAATTACATCAAAAATAAACAAAAAAACATCAAAAATAAAACTAAAAATCTTATCTCAATTACTACTTTCTGACAACAAATTAATCATTTTTATCACTTCCTTTTTCTTTTTTAGGTTTTAAATTCTTTTTCAAAATATCAATATCAAACAATTCTAACCGCTCTTTAACACTCAATTTAGTAATTTCTGACCAATAGTATTCTTTGTTATTAATTATTTCATCATTTTTTAAATCACGAACAAACTTTAATCATTGACTATCATATTTCTGTGCAAATTCTAACGGAATAATTATTTTAAAAAACCGAATTCCTAAACCAACATCTGACTTATGTTTTACTCGTTTACCTTCTGCTGTTCGTTCTACTGATTTTGTTTTTCAAATTTCATAATCCGTAATATCTTGAAAAATACCAATTCGCATAATAAAGAAACGATTAAAAAAATTAAATCCTTTTTTAGCAATCGGTTTTTTAAGTGAAATTGGAATAATAATACCACTTGCTAATTGTCGGATATTATTTCAAATCATACCCTCACGCTGTGCTGTAAACAAAGCACGATTACCAAAATGTCTTGCTAAAACAATTCACGGAATTTTACCACTATGGACTTTTTTCTCATCGTGAGGACTAGTTCCATCAATATATAAATAACTTTCATCAAATAAAATAACACTATCATCAGGGGGAACTGGTTTTGTTCTATCTGTAAAATCTAAATTTTTAAATGTTAAAACTTTAACTTTCTCATCTTCTAACGGATAATTACTATAAATTTTATCTGTTAATAATTTCATAGTTTGTGATAAATAAGTTAAAAGTAAAGTTTTTCCGGTTCCTAATTTACCAATAATAACTGATAACGGATTATCTCAAACAAAACTTACTAACCGAAAAGAATTTAACTGATAAAATATGTTTTTTCAAACTCATCATACAAAATAAACACATTGCAAAGCAAATAATAATCAAAATACTAAACCAGTATAATTTAATGAAATTATTCAAAATAACAAATCAATTAAACTAAACAAAATCATTGAACTACTAATATAACAATAATTTTTTAAGAAAAATACAAACTTTTTCATTATTTAAAATACCCAACTATTTTAAAAATCATTCATAACAAAAACCAAGTTAAAAATAAAATAACAATTCAAACACCAACCATCAAAGTTAAATATTCATTCTGTGTCAAAGTCCAAGTTGTAATACTTTCAACATTTGTTTTATTTATAAACAAAAAGACATGAATAAAAAACTCTTTTAATTTTTCTCAATCATTTTGCATTTTTAAAAACTCCACATTTTTTGAATAAGTTTAAAAAACATCCCAAAAAATAAAACGATAAATAATACAAACGATATAACATATAAAAATTCAGGGGCATTTGAACCAAAAATATAACTAACAAATTGAACTCAATAGTCATATAAACTCATTTAATTTAAACTTTCTAAATCATTAATTAATTCTTGCTCTTTTTCAACACTTCAATTTGTTAAATTATTATTGTTATTATTTACTTTTACTTTTTTAGGTTCATTTGAAAATAATGCTTTGTGCATACGATTAAAATAATTTTGTTTATATTGATTATACAAATTAATTAATTCTGTTCCAGTTAAATACTTTCAAATATGACGTTTTAAATTTTCATCATATTTTACAATAGGATAAGAATTATCATAAATCAAACCAATTGCTACTTGTTCTGAATGTTTTTCACTCGGATAAATAAATTTATTACTTAATCAAAAACCAATATGGCGATTATGATTAGGTAAATTTATAAATGAAGCTTTATCAGTCTGAAAAACTATGAATTCTTTACGAATAAAATAATTCTCTATATTTTGATTTTTCTTAACAAAATTACTCAATTTTATCAACTCCTTAATAAACATTTTTTTTAATTAACAATGTTATAAATAATGTTAAAATATTGTTTATCTATTGTTTAATAAACATTGTTAAATATAAAAATAATAAAAATTGGCACACTGAAAAATACTATTAAGTTTTAAAATAATAGTTATACAAAATAAATTAATAAAAAATAAATAAACTAGTGTGCCTTAGTTTCTTATTACTAAAATCCTTTGACCATAACACGGAAAAAGTTTAATATTTTAACAATAACAAAAATACCAAATGGAATTAAAATAATTCACGCATCACCTAAAAAAGTCATTAATTGTGGTAATACATCATAAATTGCTTCTTTAACTTTCATCATCGCTTGCCCTAAACCACTTCAAATAGAACCCATTCCATCTGAAATAGTAGGTGGCGTATCTGCTGCTAAAAAATTAATTGCTGTTGTTAAATACATCCCTAACATTATTTTTTATCCTCCTTGTTTTCAATTTATTTTTTATCTTTTTTCTTACCTCGAATTTGGCGAATTTTCTGATAAATTGATAAACCAATTCACGCAAAAATACCTAATATAATAACAACACTAAATATTGTCGTTAATCAAACTGGCATAATATATCTCCTTTCAATAAATTAAAAAATTGAAATTTGCAAACTCGCTCCGCTCGTTGTCGCTTTGCTCCACTTAAAAAACATTATTGAATAAATTATCCGCTAATAAATTACGCGGAATAATTTATTCTTTTACTTTTTAATTTCAATATCTTTTACAATCTTATTGACAGTATTAATAACAATATCTTTACCATACTTTTTCACTAATGACCGCAAAATTAAATATTGCTTTGTTTGCATAATTTCAACCTCCTATAATTAACTTAAAAAAGTTAACTAAATTAATAGTTAACTTTTTATGATTTGGCATTTACAATTTACAACCAAATAAGTTAACCGCGACTCTAAGATAAAATGGATATAACGTTTTACTAAATTAATTGCCTGTGTTTTAAGAGTTGGATCAACAGCATTATTAAAAATAAAACGATTATATAATTGCCCTAATAATGATTTTTGAAATGAATAGGCATTAAAATTAAACCGATATAACTGTGAAAATTCTCCTGTTAAAACATTATTATCAGTAATATTAATTGCATTATAATCTAATAAAACATTTTCAAATGGTACTCAACGCCCACTCTTGGCAATTTGTAAGCGGTTTCCTTCAATTTTAAACTGATATTTTTCTCCTTTTAAGCCAGTTCCTAAATCAAACGGTTTTAAAAAATCATTTGAACCACCAATGGTCAAGGTTCCATAATTCTTTTCAAAAAAACCAGTTCCAATTCCAGCATAATCAACATCAAAAGCAAACCATGGCGTAATTGTTTGTTGATTATTTGCTTCATAATTAGTTGAAATATAATTATAATTAATATTTAATGTTCCATACCCCATTGTTTTGTTTGCTTTTTGTAAGCGGTCAAAAGAAGTTCAACAAACAGTGGAAAAAAGTGCAGTTAAAACAATTAAAATCACAAAAATAAAAACTTGTGTCTTATTTTTAAAAGTATTTAAAATTCCTTGTTTTAACAATAATCACATTTTTCTGACCTCTTTCGTTAAAAATAATAATGCTTTTTAATTTTCCTTAGTAGTTAAATATTGATAAGTTTTAGAAAAACGAAAAATAATTGTAAAAAAAATTTTATTCCGATAAATTAAAACATGTTTGTTTACAATAATTTTTTTATTTTTAGTTTGATCAAAATAACTACCAAAAAAATAAAGACGGTCATTTTTTCAAAAGATTGTAAAGTAGATTGAACAACTACTTAAATAAACAATTCATAATATTGCTAAAATCAAAGTACTTATTCCAAAATAAGCGATATTTAATAATGTTGATTCATTAGAAATATCACTATTACCAAAAATAATTGGCTGAAAAATTGCTAAGAGGGATAAAATTACTAAAATCAATAATATTAATGTTGTTCCAACATTAACTCCAAAAAAGATTCATGAAATTACTCGCTCTTTACGAAGAAAACTTTGAAAATAACCATAAATTAAATATATCATTCCAATAAATCAAATTGCAACCGATAAATAAATAAAAATTTCAAGAATAACTAAATAAAACGGAACCATCTTAACCCCATAAATATGTCGTTACAACTTTATTAATAATGTTTTCAAATGTTTTAACAACCATTACTTCATCAATATTATTCCGTGTTAAAAAACGATACAAGAATGAATTTGAAATTTTAATATCACTTTCTGCTGTTAACCCATTGTAATTAAAATCAAACTTAGTACGACTCGTTGGTTTACTTAATTTAACATTACTATTAACATATGACATCATTGTTGTATAATTTAATAATAAGTTTAGTTTTTTTAAGTACATAATTTTATTATTCATATTAATTCCATAAGCAATTGCATCTAATCGTGTTGAGGGATTAAAAGCAGCTTTATTATTATTATTGTTTGGATCAGGATTAGCAATCGAAGGATAAGCAAACATTGTATCACCAGCAATATAAATTAAACCAGTATGTTCATCATAATCAGCTGATCAGTATGCTGTTTTTGTTCATCCATTTAAAAGATAACGCATATAATGTGGGGCATTTTCTTTTAATAAAGCTAATTGAATGTAAGAACTTACTCCTGGTTCAGAACGAATTAAATTAAAGGTATTATCAGCATCTAATGAATACTGGCCAGTAATATATCCTTTTTCATTACGTTGTTTTACTAAGTTCATAAACTTAATATTTTGTTCATTATAAATATCTAAAAAATAAATATGTAAAATATCAACTTCATATGTTGCTGGGTCTTTATAATCAATGTCACGTTCTCAATCACAAGCCGCTAACTTAATATATTTTCGGTTAGGATCATATTTTTGAATTAATGCTAAATATTTTCCAATTGCTGAACAAGGTAATTCATCAATATAAAGATATGGTGTAACAGTTTGCGTTCATTTCTGTTTACCTGTTTTAATATGGTTTAACAATTGTTGTAAAAACCATTCATTATTTCTAACCCCATCTTCAACATACATGTTCATACTAATTTGCATATAGTCTTGTTTATCTTCATCTCAAACATTATTAGTTTTATAAGTTTTATTTCAAGCTGCTTGTCATCCACTTAGAAGTGCTTTTGTATAACCTACTTCGGCCATTTTGTTCATATAATGATCTCATGCTTTTCAATCTTCATCGGCGATGTACAACCCCTTTTGCTGATTATAACGTCATAGCAAAAAGGTCTGAACTTTATTTCCATCTAATCAATTATTATGTCATTCGGTATTTTTTCGCTCATTTAGTGAAATTGAACTTTGAAAATAATCCATCCCCAACACATTATGTAAATATTTGTGCTCTGGTTCTCAATAATGTTCTCAATTATAATCAATGTATTCAATATTATCATATTTGTTTTTAATACTATTTGGAACTTGATAATTGTTATAGTAAGCAGCACTTCAACCAAAAAAGGAATAAATATTAAAATCAGATTTCTTTTGCTCTGCTGGTAATAGTAAATCATTAACTTTAACTTGAATTTCATTTTCACTTAAAATAACATTAGTTTGTTTTGTGCCGGGAACATCCCCCGTTAACTGAACCTTAACCGGATAATTTCCTGGATTAGCCACAATTTTATCTTTGAAACTCATAATTTTAATTCATAAAACATAGACTTTATTTTTATAAGCAGTTTTTTCAACTGAATTTGTAGTAATTGCATCAGGAACTAATAATTTTTCATTAATTCCGTATGGATTTGGGATTTTTTGATTTGTTAACGAATATGATGCATAAATAAAACGATTAAAACCAATCTGGACGGTCAGATTATTTTTTTCTAATGCACCAGCATTAGTAACGGTTGCTGTTAAATTAGTAATATCATAGTTATTTGTTTTTACAATTAATTGTGTATTAATAAAGTCTTGTTTTCATAATTGTAAATTAACATTCGGATTAATACAATTATTATAGTTTTCTAAATTACCATAAAATTGTGCATCTTTTAAATCGTTGCTTACCTCATTTGGTTGGTACAAAGCATAATTATCATGTTGGCTCCCAAAAAAGGTATGAGCATAAGGTGTTTTATCTTTGCTTTGGATTTGTGTTGTTGGTTCACAACCATCCAATCATACACTTCGCATAAAACTATCTTTTTTCGCAAATAAAACAATTGTCACTACAGCAGTAAAAATCGTTAAGACTAAAATTAATGACATTGAAATTTTTTTAAACATTTATAAAACCCTTTCATATTTTTGATCAATTAATATAAGAAATAAATTTGTTTTCAAGCTCCACTTTGCGTCGAACTGATTCCATTCGTAACTTCACCTGAACGAACATAACTATCAATTTTAGTAATAATTCACATTGGTTGTTCTAAATTACCAACATTAGTTCATTCAATATGATATTTATGACTAACTGGTTTTAAATTATCTGATAATCCTAACCCGCTATAGGCGATGTTTTCTTGTTTATTATCAATACTATAAAACTGTTTTGGATTGTAATGATCATCATAAAATTGATCATTAACATTAATTTGATTAGTACGACTTTCAGTATATAGCTTTGTTACTGAACTATCACCCACACCATTGTTTGTGGTGCTATTCATTCTAAATTGTTTCTTATTTCTTGGTTAGTAGTATTTATTTTATGTTTTTCTTTTTGTTCTTTTAATTCATCCTCGCTATATTGTTTATTACAAGCAACTAAACTGGTTGTACTTGTTCCAATTAAGGTTATTGTTGATAAAAGACTTAATATTTTTTTCATTTATTTTAAATCTTAACTATTTTTCAATATCTAAAAAAACAGTTGCTTCACCAGTATAAATTGTTGAGTCACTTGAAAATACTGTAATCCTTTTTTCATTATTATTGTATAAATCATCAATAATATTTTTAATTCCTATCTTAGTTATATCTAATTGAGGATTTTTATCTTTTAAAAAATCTTTAATTTGTTGTTCGGTTAGTAATCCTTTTTCATTATTAATTTTAACTGTTCCTAAAATAGGATTTGAAATAATTTTAGATAATTCATTTATTTTATTTAAATTGTTATTTTCTAAATCTATAATTTTTATTCTATAAACATGAATAGTGTTATTTAAATCTTTTCAATTAAACCTAACAAAATTATCAGTACTACTAAAATCAATAACTGATATTGGTTTAAAGCTTAGTAATTTGATCGATATAGCATTATTATTATTATTATTATTTACAAAGTAAATATTTTTATCATTTATATAATATTTATTATTTCTATTATCAAAACCCAAAAATCTAATATAACTTTCATTAACTCCATATATTTTTTCAATAATTGATTTACGTTTACCATTTTCTATAATTCAATAGAAAACACTAACACCACTATCAGTTTCTGTATTATGTTCTTGTTTTTGATAAGGGCTAGCGGCAATTGTGGTTGGTATAGTAGTTCCACTAATTGTTAATACACTTAATAAACTAAGTAACTTTTTCATACTTGTTTTTCTCCTTTTCTTAATCTTGAAACTTTTCATCAAGATCTACCTGCATTATATATATATATATATATATATATATATATATATAAGCAAAATTATTAATTATTCGTATTATGTAAATCTAAGCTCCAAATTTATCTCTTGTTATTTTAATAATAACAATTTTTAAAAGAAGTGCAACTATTTTTTTAAAAAAATAAATTATTTTTAAATTTACCCTATTTTTGGCATATTTAAACACACTGAAAAACTTTAATTTTGTCGAAAACTCTTGATATTTATAAAATATACCTAAAATTAGGTATATTTTTAATATATAGAGGTAAATAAATGATGAAAAAAATAATTACAGAATTAATAAATAGCTTAACAGATGATCAATTTTTAGAATTTTATGAAAAAATAAAACAACAAGCAGACTTAATTAAAAAACAAAAACGTTTAAATGAAATTGATCAAAAATTTAGAGATAAAGGCATTATATGTCCTAATTGCAAATCTTTTCATTGTGTTAAAAATGGTCATAATTCCGAAGGAAAACAAAAATATTTATGTAAAAAATGTCGTGCTAGTTTTGATGCATTTCGTCATCATTTTACTTATTGAAGTCATTTAAATTATGAACAGTGAAATTTATTAATTCAAATTTCATTGTTAGGACAATCTAGTAAAATAATTTCTCGTTTTATTAAAACAACCCCAAAAACCGCTTGATATAATCGACAAAAATTAATGCAATCAAAACAATTAGAAAATACACAGTTAAAATTTAAAAAATTAAATGGTCAAATCCAAATGGATGAAACATTTATTAAAGAAATTCATAAAGGCAATTTTAAAGATAAATTTGATAAACGAAAAACTCATCTCGATCCATTTTCAACTGATACCAAATGCTGTATTCAAATGGCGGTTGATAGCAATAATAATATTTTTGTTCAATCCACCAATACCAAAAGATTACAAAAACAATGGATTATTGAAAATATGAATAAGCAACTAATTAAAGAAAAATCAATAATTATTTCTGATATGCAACCACTATATTTATTAGTAGCAAAACAAACAAATTCTACTCTATATTCCACCAAAACTAGTACAAACCCTGATACTAGTTATCAAAAGTTAAATAAGATTAGTAAATTACAATCCAGTCTTAAAGAAGCCTTAATTCATTATCATGGTTTGGGTTTCACTAATATTCAAAATTATTTAAAGCTCTGAAAATGAAAATACCAACACAAAGGTTTAACACCAAACCAACAATCAACGGTATTATATTTTAACGTTTAAAAAATTTAAAGCAAAATCATAATCTTACACAAAATTAGTTTTCAAATTGTCATATTGATGATTTTTTTTATTTCATCAAGAGTTTTCGACAAAATTAAAGAAATTATTGACAAATATATTATTAATTATATAATTATATTGTAACAAGCTCCAATTTATCTCTATATGCTTGTATACTAAAATAAAAAGTAAAGTAATTTACTTTTTTTTATTTTGATGTAAAATATAAATAATAAAAAGAACCGCGATGGTTCTTTCATAGTTTTTATTTACTCTTTTATTTAATCATATTCATTAAATAATAGCAATTTTAATATGCAAAAAGGAGTAAAAAATGAAAGAATTTAATCCAAATAAAGCAAGTTTGGCAACTTTTTATCGTAAAATAGAGCAATTTTGAGAAAATAAATCACCCAATAAACCATATACTTTGAATGATTTAACCAATGAATTCAATCTTTCTAACAGATGAAAGCACGAAACTTACAAGAGCGAAAAGATAGTTCCTTTACTTGAAAAACAAGTTGATAGAATTGAAAGTGAAATAATTAACTTTATGATGAAATCACATGATGGTGCTAAATTATATTGACAACGAGCATTTAATTATAAATATTCACTGCAAGAAAAACAGTTAGAACAAGAATTAAACTTAAATAATCAACAACCAATAATTGTTAATTTACAAACGGATATTAGAGATATTAAAAAAGAAAGTGATAATAATGCTTAATCATTTTACTTATTTGTTAGAAACTCCTTATTGATTATTACAAAATAGTAGTATTGGTAATAAATATCCCTTTGCTAAAAAATATGAATTAGTTAATGAAATTAATCAAATTGGAACACGATATAGTGGTAAGACTATTTCAAATATTAAAATGTTTTGTGAATTATTAAAAATTAGTTTATTAATTAAAGAACCAATTTGTATCATTGCTAGTATGTATTGAAGTAAGGATTTAAAAGATAGTGTATTTCAAAATATCTGAAATATGTTAGATGAAAATCATATTCCTTATACTATTAACTTATCAAATTTTACTTTTACTTTATCAAATGGTAGCAAAATATATTGTAAAGGTTTACATTCACCAAGCCGGAAAGAAAAATTAAAAGCTTTTGCTGATTTGAATAAATATAAATTAGTAATTGATTGAAGAGAAGAATGTGACCAATTTCAACAAAAAGATTTAAGTGATTTAGAATTTGCTATTCGTGGGTATCAAAATAAAATAACAATTAATACATGTAACCCTGAAAGTTTAAAAAGATATATTGTTGGTTATTGTAATGAATTAATGCCTTTTAATGAAGAAATAATGCGTAGTAAATATGAACAAATTAATTATATCGAAAAATGAAATATGAAAATTATTATTCATTATTCTAGTTGAAGACTTAATTATGAATTACCACAAAATAAAGTTAATGAACAATTAAGATTAGAACAATTAGATATTGAAAGAGCAAGAGTATGGAGTTGAGGATTGCCTGGTAATACTAGTGGTTCAATTTTTGCAAGATATATTGATATTATGCAAGCAACAGATATTATTCAACCAACTAAATTATTAGGTGGTGTTGACTTAGCAAACTCTACTAGCCCCAAAGGGCATACAACAGCAGCGAGTTTTTGAATATATAATTCATTTGATAAAAAAGCCTATAAAGTAGCAGAATATGCACACTCAAATGCTACGCAACAATTTAAAGGACCATTAGAACAAGTTAAAGATATTTTATAGTTTTACAACAATCAATTAAACCAATACTTTAATTTAATACAACAAGGAATATCAATTAATGTTGATGATAGTGCTTATGCAACATTAGAAAGTTTAAACCGAGAGAAATATAATTATACTGGTAGTATACATTATTTTGAGGTTTTTAATAAAATTAAGTAATTAGAAACAAATTAAGTTTCGCTTATAATTAAATGATAACAAAATTTATAAAAAATTCCTTTAATTTTGTCGAAAACTCTTGATGAAATAAAAAAAATCATCAATATGACAATTTGAAAACTAATTTTGTGTAAGATTATGATTTTGCTTTAAATTTTTTAAACGTTAAAATATAATACCGTTGATTGTTGGTTTGGTGTTAAACCTTTGTGTTGGTATTTTCATTTTCAGAGCTTTAAATAATTTTGAATATTAGTGAAACCCAAACCATGATAATGAATTAAGGCTTCTTTAAGACTGGATTGTAATTTACTAATCTTATTTAACTTTTGATAACTAGTATCAGGGTTTGTACTAGTTTTGGTGGAATATAGAGTAGAATTTGTTTGTTTTGCTACTAATAAATATAGTGGTTGCATATCAGAAATAATTATTGATTTTTCTTTAATTAGTTGCTTATTCATATTTTCAATAATCCATTGTTTTTGTAATCTTTTGGTATTGGTGGATTGAACAAAAATATTATTATTGCTATCAACTGCCATTTGAATACAGCATTTGGTATCAGTTGAAAATGGATCGAGATGAGTTTTTCGTTTATCAAATTTATCTTTAAAATTGCCTTTATGAATTTCTTTAATAAATGTTTCATCCATTTGGATTTGACCATTTAATTTTTTAAATTTTAACTGTGTATTTTCTAATTGTTTTGATTGCATTAATTTTTGTCGATTATATCAAGCGGTTTTTGGGGTTGTTTTAATAAAACGAGAAATTATTTTACTAGATTGTCCTAACAATGAAATTTGAATTAATAAATTTCACTGTTCATAATTTAAATGACTTCAATAAGTAAAATGATGACGAAATGCATCAAAACTAGCACGACATTTTTTACATAAATATTTTTGTTTTCCTTCGGAATTATGACCATTTTTAACACAATGAAAAGATTTGCAATTAGGACATATAATGCCTTTATCTCTAAATTTTTGATCAATTTCATTTAAACGTTTTTGTTTTTTAATTAAGTCTGCTTGTTGTTTTATTTTTTCATAAAATTCTAAAAATTGATCATCTGTTAAGCTATTTATTAATTCTGTAATTATTTTTTTCATCATTTATTTACCTCTATATATTAAAAATATACCTAATTTTAGGTATATTTTATAAATATCAAGAGTTTTCGACAAAATTAAAGAAAAATTCAACTTTTTAAAAACATAATTTTTATTTGAATAAATAATTTATGAATTTTGACACACTAAAAAATACTTTTTAAAGTTATTACTAATTTTAAAAGGTTTTTTATTTTTTATAAAGATAAAAATTGCTTTTTAGATTGATTTAAATTAAATATATTAAATTCAATTTTTTCTTTATTTTTATTAGTTTTATTAATTTTTTCTTCATTTGTTTTACTATTAAGTCTTAACATTGAAGCAATTAACATATTGATAAATGTTTCTTTACAATATATTTTAGCGCCACGTCCCTTAACTGCCTTAATGTAGTGTGATATATCACCTTCCATGTGACAACCAATATTATATTCTAATGCTTGATTTTCAATTCCTTCTTTATTATTTTTAATTAATTCAATAGTTTCTAATAAAAATTTCTTTTTATTATCAATAACATAGGGTAAATGACACATTAAAAAATCTAATAATTCTTCATAATTTCCAGTAAAAAAATATATTTTTGATAATTTATATTTTAATCTATGAATTCGGTTTTTCTTACGATTTGGGAATAATTCTTTAAATCTTTTTACTAAATGAAATTTATCTAAACTATATGATACAGTATTATTTTTATATTTTGATTTTACTGCTTTGTAAATTTTTTTAATTTGTTTTTCACCATCACTTAATATTAATATTTTAGTATCTTCATTAATATCATAAGTATCCATTGATTTAAAAATTTTATCAATAAAATTATCAATATTAGATTTATCATTTTTATTCTTATCATTTTTATTCATCATTTGAAAAACGCCTTTTTTCTTTTTCATTTTTATTCTGGTTTTTGTTGACTTTTCTTCATCAACACCAACATGCATAGTAGCAAGAAATATTTTATTTTCAACTCTTTTTTTATTTTCTCTCATAGGTTCAAAAGCACCATCAATTTGAATATATAAAACATTATTTGGGATTTTAATTTTATTGTTATTTTTATTACTAATGTAATCGGTTTCTTCTAAATCGGCATTTTTAAAAATATTAGATATTGTTCTTTCACTAATGTTAGCATTTTCTGTTGTATGCAAAATATCTTTATATCTTTTCCCATCGCCCATAAAAGACATATATTTATCTTTTAAATTTTTTTCAATTCTTTCGTATTTTTTTAACCCTAATTCTTCATCTAAAGGATAACGATTTATATATTTTTTATTTTCTTCATCATATTTAACATATCTTCGTCTTTTTACAGTGTTATCCCCATATTCTGTTTTAAATGTTTTTGGTATTTTTGATACAACCTTATATCCTTGTAATATTTTTCCTTGTTGATATAATTTAAATATCTCATTATCTCTTTCAATTAAGAAATTATTAATTTCATTTTTTGTTTGTATTTTTTTATTTTCTTTATAATTTCCTAATAAATTTTGTTTTAATTCCATTTTATAATTTCCTTTCGTAATTAAACAATTTTTTAAATTATTATATTTAATACTTCAAATAATTTTATCAAAAAAAGGAGGCTAATTAAAAATGCAAGATTTTACCAAAATTAATAACAAAAAACGAATTACTAGTTATGAACATTTAAATAAAAAATATGATTTGAATTTTAGTGACTATAATTTTGGTTTTGATTGAGAAGTATTTAAAGACTTTGTTGGTGATAGTTATGCCCGATATTTTACTTCGCCAACTTTTTTTAAGTTTGTTTCAGCAGGGCGTGGTACTAATAAAACATGAAATCATTTAGCCGAAAAATTATTTTTTGCTTGTAACTTTACGGATGCTTCATCTAATATTTTACGAAGATATGCCAACACCCACGAAGATACTACATTTGGCGATACAATTAATGTCTGTAATTATCTATATGATAAATATGGGATTGATATAGGACCCGACAATGAAAATGGTATTGTTTGACCTAAAAATGTTAAAGAAGGTGGAGAGATTGTTTTTCCTAGTGGTGTTCGTATTGCTTTTGCGGGTTATGCTAATGGTAATAAAATTATGGGGAAAGTTGGTAAAGGAAGCGGTATTATATCAGCCTGAACAGATGAAATGATACATTCTGAAGAAAAATAAATCTTAACTGATAAAGAACTAGATAAAAGATATAATAATTTAAGAGTTTCAATGTTTCGTTCAAAAAGTTTAAAAGTATCTTATGAAAAATATACTGATGATGATGTTAATGAACAATATAATTTAGATAATCCTATTCCAGTAAAAGAATTATCTTGGACATTTCAAGAATGAGACAACATAGCAAAACAATACATAACAGTAACAACATATTTTCATAAAACATATTCTAATCAATTTACTTTTAACCCTTTTGATAAATACCATGTCTTTTATGAAAAATTTGTAACGCCATTTTTACCTTTAAATGAAAGAATTAAAAACATTTTAAAAGAACACAATCAAATATATTCAGAAAATAAACAAGTATTTAAAGGTTTGGGTGTTTTTAATTTGCGTTTAACTATGGGTGCTGTTTTAAATAAAATACCTGATATTACCAAAAAACTTGTTTTAGCAAATAAAGAAGAACGACCCGATTTATTTAAACTTGAATATTACGGTTTTGAATATAACGATAATGACCCCAGCATTTATGTTTTACGAAATTATCGTAAATATATTAAAGAGTATAATCTACAAGATTTTTATAATACCAATACAAAACAATATCAATTTGATAGTTATTCAATTGGTGTCGATTATGCTAATGGTAGTGAAGACCATACAGTATTTTTATTTAGTGGCTATAAAATTAATGAAAATAATGAATATGATAAATATTTAATTGAAGAAAATGTTGTTACACCAAAAAATGCGATGAATTTAAATGAAATAGTTGAACATTATGGACAATGAATAATCAATACTTTTGATAAATTTGATGGTTTTGAATATGCAACATTTCATTATGATATTAATGCCCATGACTTTATGCAAAAATTACAAGAAGATATTTATCCTTATTTGGGTTATAAAATTAAAATGTTTAAAGCTAAAAAACATCAAACTTCATTGAATAAAGAAGCAGGTATAATTAATCGTGTAACATGAATAAGAAAAATGTTTGTTCAAGGCAAAATATATGGCATATTAGATAACTTTCCATTTTTAGATAAATGCATTAGTGAACTAAGATTTAGTGACACCAAAACAAACACACACGATAGTAAAATGTACCATGACCCATATGACGCTTTGTTTTATTGTTCTTATCCATATCGTTTTAAAATGGGATTATAACTAATCTTGTTTTTGGGCGAGCGGTTGATTTTCTTAAATTTTTGTGATAAAATGACTTACAAGTTAAAAAAGATTTTGAGGTTCTTTCAAACAAATTTGGGAATCTTTATAAAATTCTTCGCTTAACGCTTAGAATTTTTCCCAAGTATTTTGAAAAGCGCGGCAAAAGTTTTTTTAAACTTTAAGGCATTTTTCACAAACTTATGAAAATCACCGCGAGCCCAGATTAGTACTAAAAACTAAAATATAATCACAATAATAATCATTATAAATAATCTCCTTTCTAAAATAGATTTAAAAATGCTTGACTTGCATATATATATATATATATATATATAATGTCAATAGATCTTGATAAAAAGTTTCAAGATAAAAGAAAGGAAATTATACAAAATGAAAAAATTACTTAGTTTATTAAGTGTATTAACAATTAGTGGAACTGCTGTACCAACAACAATTGCCGCTAGTCCTTATCAAAAAGAAGAAATATTAAATAGAGTTAAAAGAAGTTTAAATAATATTAATATTTCCAATGTTCCAGCTATTAGACAAACGCAACCATATTGATGTGGTCCAACTATTGGCGAAGCAATATTAAGATATTTAGGATTAAGGTCAGTTCATAGTCAATATTATACTCACCCTGATTTTCCAAATTTAGATCAAACACATGAACAATTTCAAGGTAGCTTATCTAGTTGAATGAATACTGACTTTTTTGGAGGAACATCACCTCAAAATTGAACAAATGGAATAAATCAACTTATTAATATATATAATTTAAATAATGGTAGATTATATTCAACAACAGGAATAGGATATTTTGATTATCATACTAGTAATGCGTTTTATAATATTGTTTCTTATAGTTTAGAAAATAATACTCCTGTTGCCTTTGCTTATCATGGCTCTAATAATATTAATGAATCTGATCACAGTCATTTTATTTTAATTACTGGTGTACGAAATGGACCTACTAATCCTATTTATACATATATGAATCCAGGAACAGGACAATATAGTGAATTTAATTCTAGTAATTTAGTAACATACTTAACTCCGGGATTTAGAACAATAAACCCTGATAATCAAACTACTCCGAGAGGATATTTAATATCTTATACAGGAGGAAATCAAAGTTGAAATTATGAACAAATGGATGTGGGGGCTGTAAAAAAAGATTTGCGTAATGTAATTAAAAATGCAGATTTAGGTTCATTAAATAATAATCAAGATAGTACTATTCTTAATGCTGTTAAAAGACTTAATGTAAGCTTAGATACAAGTGATATTAGTGTTAGTAGAATTACAGATACGTCAGCTGATATAAATGGTTTTACTAGCTATAGCGATAGTTATAATTCAAATAAATATAAAGATTATAAAAGGGTTTATTTTACAGTTAGACAACCAATAAGTAACGTTATTACAAATACACAATTAGGAAGTTTAGATGACAATAATTTACAAACTATTTTAAGTAGTGTTAAAAGACTTAATGTAAGCTTAGATACAAGTGATATTAGTGTTAGTAGAATTACAGATACGTCAGCTGATATAAATGGTTTTACTAGCTATAGCGATAGTTATAATTCAAATAAATATAAAGATTATAAAAGGGTTTATTTTACAGTTAGACAACCAATAAGTAACGTTATTACAAATACACAATTAGGAAGTTTAGATGACAATAATTTACAAACTATTTTAAGTAGTGTTAAAAGACTTAATGTAAGCTTAGATACAAGTGATATTAGTGTTAGTAGAATTACAGATACGTCAGCTGATATAAATGGTTTTACTAGCTATAGCGATAGTTATAATTCAAATAAATATAAAGATTATAAAAGGGTTTATTTTACAGTAGAAGAACCATGTAGTTTTAAAAAATATGTTGCTAATCATATTACTTGAAAAAATTTAATTCCAGGATATGGATTTTATAATATGTTTAAATGTTAATAAATTTATAAATTAAATAAAAATGAAAAAAATATTATGCATTTTAAGTTCAATCACTTTAATAGAAACAAGTACAACAAGTTTAGTTGCTTGTAACACATCACAATATACTTATACTGAAAAAGAATTAGCAGATTTAAAAGAAAAAAATAATATAAATACAAAAGATGGTGTTTTAGAATGAATAGCAGCGCAAGAAAAACCATTTATTATTGTTGATAATAAATATTATTTTGTTGTATGACGAGGTAATGAAAATAATGATTGACGCATTGTTAAATTTAAACATTTTGAACAAAAAGAAAAAATTTTAGATAAGTATGATAAATATGAACTTAAAACATCACATTTTGGTGGTGATTTATTTATTTATAAAAATGGGTTTGTAAGTTATGATTGAAATAAAGATAATGGAACTTATTTTAAATCAGTTTATCGTTGAAATAGTGACAATGAACCAAATACAGATGTCAAAAATCAATTAAAAAGTTATTTAGATTTATAAATCTAAATAACTTTTTATACTTCTAATGCAATTAAAGATAATTTTTCATTTTTCTTGTGAAAAAGTTGTAAATTATTAATATTAATTTGTTCTTTTACAGGTGGATAAGAAAATATCACACTATTTGATTGTTTTAAAAAATTAACAACTGCAATATTTGAATATGATTTTTTATTTTCAAAACCATTTTTTCAAAGATATCAGGTATCAAATTCTATTAATTGCAAGTATGTATTTCTATCTTTTCCGCTGACTTTAGTTCCGATCGGAGTATTTTGAATTAGTTCTAAGTTTATATCTTTTCCTTTAATAATTTTTTCATTTGGTTTTTCAATAAAAATTCTGATATCATAGTTTCCATAATTTCATATTCCAGATATTTCAATTTGATTTAAATTAAATAATTTTTCATGCTTTTGAAAAGTTATTTCAATACTATCTTCAACCAAATCTTTGGTCATACTTGTTCAAACTGCCTTAGAATAAAGTAATCTATATCATTGCGAAAAATAGTTTAAATAGTCTTCTATTTTGTTATTAGAAATAATTAAATTAGTTAAATACTTATCATATTCTCCATCTGATAATTTAATTTCTGCTGGAATAAGAGAAGGGATATTGTTTGTTTCTAATTCATTTGTTATTGGTAATCAATTAAAATAATTGGCTTCTAATTGATAAATAGGATTTTCGGAGATATCTTTGTTTTTAACAGCTACTTTAATCTTATCATCATTGTTGCTGATATTATTTTTATTTTTTAAATTTCAGTCTGTAATTTGTCCTGTTTTTAAATTAATAATTGGTAAATTGGGCTCATTGTCACTATTTCAACGATAAACTGATTTAAAATAAGTTCCATTATCTTTATTTCAATCATAACTTACAAACCCATTTTTATAAATAAATAAATCACCACCAAAATGTGATGTTTTAAGTTTATATTTATCATACTTATCTAAAATTTTTTCTTTTTGTTCAAAATGTTTAAATTTAACAATGCGTCAATCATTATTTTCATTACCTCGTCATACAACAAAATAATATTTATTATCAACAATAATAAATGGTCTATCATTTGCATAAACTTCCATTCAGTAATTAATTGGTTCTGGAGGAACAGGACCACTACTATTAAAATTAAAATATAATGAATTTAATCCAACTTTACAATTTTCAAATACTCAATATCCTGTTTCTTGTTCTCTTGGATTAGAAACTAATTCAAAATAATAGGGAGCAAATAACTTAACATCATCATTATAACCTTTATTAATACTGTATTTGCTATATGTATAATTTGATAACATATAGATAATTTGTTTAAATCTTTTGACAATATCATCATTAATAAGAATTGGATTATCTAATTTTCAGTTTTCAAATAAACCATCAATGACATCTTCGGGTTTTTGTCCTTCGAATTTTTGGCGTAATTCAGCAGATTTATTGCTAGGATTACCTTTTTCGTCATATTTTGCCCCTTGAAATTTTCTATCATAATTATAACGATATGTTAAATAATTTAATAAAACTTTTTCTAAACCATTTTTATTTACTAAATCTAAAATATCTTTTCCTTGATATTTTTTGGCAATACTTCAGGGTAAAAAACTTCCTGTAAATCAATATTGAAATACTCTTAAATTAGGTTCTGTTTCTATTGGCATTGATAGTAAAGGAACTAAACTAGCATTTTCAACGATTGATGCTGGATAAGAATAAACACCATTTATATTGCCTCAACACTTAATATTGCCAAATAACATAGATTTTGGATATTTAATTTCAATCCCAGTAAATATTGTATCTTCGGGTAATGATTTTTGTAATACTAAATGAATACTATTTTGATTTTTTCATTTAAAGTCAGTTATTTTAACTAAATGCGTAGATTTAATAATATTAACACCATCAGGTGAATAAGGGCGTTTATATTCTTCAATGATATAACATTCATTTTTGTTGTCTTCACTAATTGGTTCATTAATAGATACTATTTTTAAGTCGTATGATTCTAAAAATACTTTGTCTTGTTTTGAAATATCATTAATTAAAATATCTTTTTCATCAATCATTACATAACTTGTACTATTATCTTGTACTGTGGTGTTTTGTTGAATTTGTAATTTAAAATTAAAGTCACTAATTTCATAACCAGTTATTTTAATATATTCATCTTTGTCAATAAAACCTATTTTAACGCTATTTTGAGAATAGTTTAAGGTTGGTTTTTGTTTTGTCTTAACAAGATTATTAATTTTATAAATATATAAGGTTCTAGCGCGGTCTTCTGTAAATAATTGTTCTAAATCGGGATCGCTATATTGTGATTGATTAGCAAAATCTAACGGAATACTATCAATTGAATAATCAATTGGTTCATCATTTTCCGCTAATTGTGCTAACATTTTTTCTGATGGTTTTAACATTATTCTTGTTCTCCTTCTTCATTAGTTATATTGATAATAGTTTCGTTATTTTTTAGTTGTCTGTTTAAAGTAGCATTTACTGGTAATCGAACATTAACAATTAACTCATCAATATTTTTAATATTAAATGTTCTACTGTTTAAAATCACATTATCATATTTAATTAACTTAATAATAAATTCAGTTAATTTAATTTCTCTAATGTATATCATTTGTTCATAAGAGGCGTTTGTTTGAATATTTACACCAGCAACTTCCGCTTGGGTTTGTTGAGCCCCCTTAGCAATCGCGGGAACATGATGGCGATTTATTTTATAATAATTAGTTAATAATCAATCATATATTTTGGTTAATTGTTCACCTTTAAAATTACCAGCGATATAGTCTACTGGTTGAAAATTACTATCAGGGTCTCCTTCAACTAATAACAAGTCATTTTCAACAAATGAAGCCAACATTTTACTAATTTCTTGGTCAACCACACCAGTAACCCCATTAGTATTAATAGTAAATTTACCACTATTTAATAATGGGTCTAACATTATTTTTTCAGCAATAATGTCTAAAATACTAGCAAATTGTTTACCATAACGAGCAGAAGGTTCAAAATTAGCGTTATTAGGAATAATTTCAATTGGTATAAAATCAATTGGTAATATTTCTTCTCTTTGCAAAGCTGTATAATTATTTCATTTAGCATCATCAATATATAAGTCGGTAATAGTACTGTATAATCGTGTTTTTAACTTTCTAATAACTTTTACTTGTTTAGTTACATAATCAATTTCTAATTTTTCAGTAATAAAAACACTCTGGTCATTTTTAATATAAGGGTCATAATCAAAAGTACAAGATACTAAATTACCCAATTCATCATATTGGTCATTGTAAAAATTAATAGTAATAAAATTAAGTTTTGAATTATTGGCAAAAATAAAATAGGCACCTTTACCATATTTATTGATTTTATATTCGTTATATCAATTTTTATTAGTAAAGTCCTGCATTTTTAAAAAGTTATTAATTAATTTAGTATCTAATTGTTGATTAATAATTGGATTATAAATGCTAATTTCTAAATTTCGTGGATTTAAAAAATTAGCATTATCTTCACAAATTCTTTTTTCTAAAATCTCATTATGTTTTTGCACAGTAACATTTTTACGATTAGTAATCGTTGATGCTAAATTAAGATAATAACTATCAATATCATAGCTTTTCTTTAATTTCTTTTTGGCAGGTAACAACCCCATTTATAACACCTCTTTATTTTGTTTCTTCTTTTTTAATAACATCTTCAATGCTATCTTGTCTTTGTTGTTTGTTATGAGTTTTGATAAATCTAATAGTTTCAATAATTAAAATAACAACTCCAAAACCATTAAGCATTGCACCAATAATTACATATGCAGGTCAACCAATTCCTAATTTAGTTGGTCCTATAAAACAAATAATGATTCCTGCTATAAAAAACAATGATGAAACTCCAAAGATTTTCAAAAACATAATTAAATCTTTAATAGTTACTTTTGGCATAAAAACATCTCCTTTCTAATTTACCTTTTTTCTTTCAACATGTAATGACATTAATTTATTATTTTCAGAACTTATTGCGCCATTTTTATTAAGTTTTATACCATTAAGGCCAGCAAATAAAATAAATTCATAATTATTTTTATATGTTTCAAACATAATATTAATAGTATCTCCGTCATTTTCATAAGTACCAATTCATAATTTGTATTTATATTTTGTAGAATCATAATTTCTAATTTGATATTTTTTGTCAGAAAAAGATACAAAATCACTTATATCAACTAATTCTCAATCATTACCATTATTAATAGATATATCACCATTACCTAATAATGAATTACCATTAATAGTTTTAATATTTGTACCACTTATTAATTTATCTTGTTTATTTATTAAAAAATTATCAATGGCATTTACATCATAATAATTACTTAATAAATCTTTTGCTGTTTTAACAATATATTTACCATTTTCTTTATCAATATAATCTTTATTTAAATCACTATCTTTAATAACATCAGTTGGGATATCGCCACCTTGTTTTGTTTTTCAAACATTATTTTCATAATAAATAGTATCATTATCAAATGGAACATTTATTTCATTATTGTTATTTTTTATAATACTTTTATTGTCAATCTTAGTTTTTTCTTTTTCTATTAAAGCATCAACTTCTAACTGCGTATAATATGCTTCTAAATCTATCATTGTTAAATCAATACCTTCTTCTTGAAAAGTTCGAAACATTTTCTTTAAAGTTGTTAGATTAGCCAGTGATTTTGCATAGGTAGGCAATAGACCTTGTCATGTTGCCATAGGGTCATTTTGTGAAGAATAATTAATATCACCAACACTCATATTTGCCGAAGTAAAAAACTCAATCGGAATACGGTTAAATGTTCAATGCTCAATAGTAATAAACACCATATTAATACAAATTTTCTTTAATAATGGGTCTTTAAATGTTTCAAATTTTAGTTTTGAAAATGGATAGTTTAAATATGAATTAATCATATTTTGGGCTCTTAAAGCAAATGTTTTAAATCATAATTCTACATCACCTTTAAAGAACTTATTATAACGAACTGGAACTTGTATAATTTTACCTGTCATTGGAATAAAATTATTATAATTTTCCAAAGTAACATTTTGTCATAATTCATTTAACATTTAATCATCTCCTTATCATTGTTTTCTTTTTGATTTAATCTTATTTAAGATAAACTTTTTACTACTTAATAGTGTTTTTGTTTTAATTGTTTTGTTTAAATCTTGTTTTGTTCTTAGTTGCTTGTATGTTTGAAATGCTACGCCACCGCCCAGTAAACTAGCAACAGCACTATCTTTTATCGTATTTAACAATTTATCTTTATTAAAGTTATTTTTAAATTGTTCTTGTAACTTTAATATCTTAGCAATTGTCCGATATATTTTAAAACTATCTTTTACTACTTGTTGATAAGCAACCGGTGCAAAAGAAACTAAATTAAACAAACTTGTTTTATTAAATCCCCAACCAATAAACCACTCACTGTTCATATAGAATTTAAACGGTTCAGGAGCTAAAACAAATTGTTTTGCTTTGATTAAAGTTGTCATAACGACAATAGGGGAATATTTAGGATTTTTATAATATATTGTTAAAGCAACTTCACCTGCAACTGATAAAGGAACAATTTTAACCGCTAAAAAAACATCAGAACCATAAGCAAAAGGTAATAATTGGCCTTTTTTAATAGCCTTAGTTTCAAATTTAGATAATATTTTTTTAGTTTGCTCAGTAATTTTACTAATTACTTTTTGTTTAATAGTAATTATTTGTTTTTCAATTGGGGCTAATAATTTTTTAGTTACTTTTTGAATATAAAAATTTGGGTTTAAATGATTCAAAATTTTATTTAATTTAATTGGTGTTTGGTGCAAGATATTTAATAATTTATTATTGTATACTTTGCTACCACGCATTAAATTAGCATTTAATAGTAGGTTTTTACCAACACCTTTTTTATGAAGATTAGTCATAATGTTATATCACTCATTAGTATTAATTTTGCTTATTTTATCAATATTTAATCCATATTCAGACAATCATTTATTAGCATTTTTTTCATTTACGCGTGGTATTTTTTGAACTAATTTAGGACTTATTTTTTGAATATTTTTCTCAATTTTTAATAAATTATTAATTATTTCTAAATTAGAAACTTTAAAACCCTTATAAAAATCATTTCGGACTAATTTTCCAATTGTATATAATAAATTTTCATTATTAGCCTGTTTTGTAAAATCAAATATTAATTTATCAGATAAAATCTTTTTACCCGTAACTTGTTTTACAATATCTTCTAAGTTATTAGCAGTTATTACACCTAATTTTTCAAGTAATTTAGTTTCTTTTGCTAATTTTAAAATTTTAGTTGTGCGAGCAGCACGCGTTAATTTACCAATTCCACCAATTGCTGGTAACAAATTTAAGGCAGTACTTTTTACTGTCACTTCTGATGTTAATTTATCGTATATTTGATTTACGGCAAAATCGGTTGCTGTTTCTACTCCAAACGAGATAAATGCTGCGGCAAAATTAGATAATCCCGCACCAAGCCCAATAGCAGATGCAACACCACCAGTCAAAACTGATAAACCAAGGGCTAAAACTTGAATTCCTAAAAATTCCAATAACTGTAACCCAAAACTTTTTTCTTTTTGTTGAATTGACAATCTAGTTGGATTTTTTTTAACAGCATAAATAAGAGCTGTTTTCCCTGTTCCAATTGGCATTTTTAAAACGAAAAAGTACTATTTTTTAGTACTATTAATAATTTTTAATTTTAACATCAATCGAATTTGTTTGACCAATAGCGTTGTTTTTACCTTCAATTTGAACTTCAACAATTTTATCATTTGTAATATTAATTGGTCAATCCTCACCTTTACTTTCAACAAAGTAATCAAAATCACTTTCAGTTAAAGAACTATCTACAGCTTTAACTGCTTTTAAAACAACATTTTTAAATTGTGGTTTTAATTGTTCAGCTGTTGCTTGTGTTGGTTCTGCAACATGAATAGTTGGTACATCTAATTTATTAATTTTACTAATATCAATTTTTGAAACAATATGTTTAATAATTCCCTTAGGTTCAACTACTGCTCCACCTAAATATAAAACTCTTTCCATAATCAAAGTATTACCCATTCCAGTACCTAACGCAGCAGCACCCACCCTTAATGGAGTATGGTCTTTTTTGCGTAAAATAAGAGGGTCATATTTTTTGCTAAATTTAAAGGCAATTGCATTAACACCTTCTGGTAATAAACTAATTGTTCCTTCTGAACCATCTTTATTAATAATTGGTAATTTTTTTGGAACCATATAATATGTTGTTCCTTCAACAGTTTTCATTGCTCCACTTGTTTCAATTACGCTATTTATTTGGTCGTTTGCTCCAAGTTGTAACTGTAATTTATTACGAATTCCACGAATAAAATCAGCCGAACCCAATACAACTGTTTCTGATGGGGTAAAGCCGTTTTCATATATTTTATCCATTATTTCATCGTGGATTTGTAAAGCATTTGTATCATCTGCTTTTTGTCCTTGAATAGTTGTAACTATTCCTTTATTAATAATTTCTAAAATTTTATTGCGTTTATAAGCAACTTCAGTATCCATTGCTTGCTCAATATCAGCAGCCCAAAGATTAGGATTAAAATCACTTTCTACAGGGTCTAATTTACGGGCAAAAGTTAAAATTGTATCTAATTCAACTGTTCCATCTTCAAACTTTACTTCAGTGTAGTTTAAAAGACTATCATCAGTATTAAATACTTTTCCATCTTTTCCTAGACCTTCATTATATTTAATATTTTTCTTTCTTTTATATGTTAAACCAAATTTATTTGCTTCTTTTCACGCAAATAAAGCTTATCAACTAAATTTTTGTTGATAAGTTTGCAAATATCATTGTTCAAATGTTTCTCGGTCTTGTTTTGTTGCTTGATTAGCAATATCTCCGAAAATTCTTTGTGGGTTTTGGGCCATAATTTACTTCCTTCTTTCTATTTATTAAATACATTATCTGTATCTAAAATATTGTTTTCTTTGTTTTCTACTTTTGGTACACCGCCGGTATTAACTGTTTGTACCTTAATTAATTCATCATAAACACTTTGTAAGTGTGTTTTAATGATTTCAATATCATCAGTAATATCATAAGACTTTAATAAAACATTCTTAAATTCTTCGTTATCAGTTAAAGAATTATTAAAATTATTAATTTCAATTTGTTTTAATTGAAGTGTTTGTTGTTCAACTTGTGAAGTTAATTCAGTATTTTTTGCTTGTAGTTCGTTGATTTGTTGATTACTATTTTCTAAATTACTTGCATTAAATTCTTCAACTTCAGCAGTATTTTCTAAAATAATTTCAGCAGTTTTAATATCTAAACTACCATCTTCACTTTTAATAGGTTCATTGTTTTCAGCAACAAGAACATATTTTACATTTTTTAATGCCATTTTTTCCTCCTATTTTTTAATATTTGTATTTATTCTTTTTCTAATAGCCTTTTTTATAATTTCAAAACTATCTACTCGAAAAGATAAAAAATATCGTTTAGTTTTTATATTTAACTGATTAAATACTGAGCCTTTAATTTTTATCTCATCATCTTTTTTTAATTTCAAAAAATCAGTTAAAATAGATTGGTTATATATTGATAATGTTGAGTAATTTAATCCGTCTCATTGACATTTAGCCGAACAAGCATCAACTTCAACACCACCAGCAACCAGTGCTTTAATTTTAGTTTTAATCGGGTTTTCATGTAGTCTAACATTTAATTCTAACTTATTAATTTTTTTATTTTTTATTTTAGGTCTTTAATTTTGTCGAAAACTCTTGATATTTATAAAATATACCTAAAATTAGGTATATTTTTAATATATAGAGGTAAATAAATGATGAAAAAAATAATTACAGAATTAATAAATAGCTTAACAGATGATCAATTTTTAGAATTTTATGAAAAAATAAAACAACAAGCAGACTTAATTAAAAAACAAAAACGTTTAAATGAAATTGATCAAAAATTTAGAGATAAAGGCATTATATGTCCTAATTGCAAATCTTTTCATTGTGTTAAAAATGGTCATAATTCCGAAGGAAAACAAAAATATTTATGTAAAAAATGTCGTGCTAGTTTTGATGCATTTCGTCATCATTTTACTTATTGAAGTCATTTAAATTATGAACAGTGAAATTTATTAATTCAAATTTCATTGTTAGGACAATCTAGTAAAATAATTTCTCGTTTTATTAAAACAACCCCAAAAACCGCTTGATATAATCGACAAAAATTAATGCAATCAAAACAATTAGAAAATACACAGTTAAAATTTAAAAAATTAAATGGTCAAATCCAAATGGATGAAACATTTATTAAAGAAATTCATAAAGGCAATTTTAAAGATAAATTTGATAAACGAAAAACTCATCTCGATCCATTTTCAACTGATACCAAATGCTGTATTCAAATGGCAGTTGATAGCAATAATAATATTTTTGTTCAATCCACCAATACCAAAAGATTACAAAAACAATGGATTATTGAAAATATGAATAAGCAACTAATTAAAGAAAAATCAATAATTATTTCTGATATGCAACCACTATATTTATTAGTAGCAAAACAAACAAATTCTACTCTATATTCCACCAAAACTAGTACAAACCCTGATACTAGTTATCAAAAGTTAAATAAGATTAGTAAATTACAATCCAGTCTTAAAGAAGCCTTAATTCATTATCATGGTTTGGGTTTCACTAATATTCAAAATTATTTAAAGCTCTGAAAATGAAAATACCAACACAAAGGTTTAACACCAAACCAACAATCAACGGTATTATATTTTAACGTTTAAAAAATTTAAAGCAAAATCATAATCTTACACAAAATTAGTTTTCAAATTGTCATATTGATGATTTTTTTTATTTCATCAAGAGTTTTCGACAAAATTAAAGTTTTAGGTTTATTAGTTATTGATTTTTTAGTTAAATTACTTTTTGTTTGTATCATTTTTATCAACTCCTTTTGTTAAAAAATATTGTAAATGTTTCCAAGCATCATGTTCATGTTCTGTCATTTTAATATTTCCTTTATAAAGATATTTTTTCTTAACAATTGGAGATTGTAAAATATAATTTAAATTAAAGTGATATTTACATAAAACTTTTAAACAACCAATGAATTTAGGAGTAGATAATGGATTTGTTATTTTTAAACCTTTATGAAGTTGATAATCTTCAATTATTACAATAACTTTATTTAAATAAGAACAAATTTTATTTTTAAAATCATTTAATATTAGATATATGTTATTTATTGCTTCTTCTTCATAGTTAGAATTAAAAGTAATATTATTAATTATTTTCTTTTGCAAAACATTATAAATAATAATACCAGTTTGTCCAATTCCAGCAGGGTCAATTGCAATAATATATTTTAATTTATTTCTTTGATTTTTTGGTCAATTTGTAATATTTTTCATCCATCGGAAGCTAAATCCAAAATATCGTTAATTTTGTAATGTTGCATATAAGAAGCAATAACATCTCATTTATTTTCAAATAAGTTTAAATACATTTTTGTTCATTCTAAACATTGTAAATCATAATGATTTTTGTGATGCGAAATACGACAATTAACAGGTTGACAATTAACTCAATCAAACGAAGTTGTTATTTCACTTCAAGTTTTATTAATATATTTACTTTTATATTCTTGCATAATATTTTATTCCTTTCTTCTTATTTTGTTAAATAAACATAAAATACCTTTGTTGGTTAATATTTTGATATTTAGTAAGTATATTTATATTTTGATTTAATTATCTTAATTCGCCACCACTCACCCCCAAAGTGAGGTGGATGGCGATACTAAACTTTATATTTAGACAGAGTTTATCCCCCAACGGAAGTAAAACAAATTTACCCAGTTATTAATTACGCTTCATCCATCCCTAGACAACTTTATATAAAGAAAATAACCTTTTGGAGTTCCAACCCTCTTGTTTTTTTTAGTGTCCGATATTGTTTTTTTCGGTTTAACAGCACTCTTTTTATGAAAACAAGCAAAAAACACGCGCTCTGACATTTCGCAAGTGATTAATCTTGCCGAGAATTAAAGAAATAAATAGGAATAAATCCAATCGCTTTCACAATTTCTTTAAGGATTCGTGCCATAGATGAGTTATCCATCTTTAAGCATCAAAATATTAAGTTTTAGTATTGCATTATTCATCAGATAGTACCTTTATTAAAAATGATATTATTAGTTGTTAAACCGAAAAAATATAATAAATCACAGAAAGGAAATTGTAAAAATTAACTAATTTGTAGGGAAAAAATAGGTTAATTTTTAATTTTAAAGATACTATCTGATGAATAATGCAAATAAAAAAATCGCTCTAATAAGCGATTACTTTAATTTGTATTTAATTACTTTATTTATAATTTTTATAAAACCTCAACTTTTTTCCGACTACCATTATACTTTTGGTCAATACATGAATTTTAAACCAGCACAAAAGCAGAAGTTTAAAATAAAACATCGTATTGAGGCATTTACAATGTTAATAAATACTAATCAATTAAAATGATTATGAGAAAAATGTCCTGTAAGTAAAACCCAATATGAATTAATTCAATGAGAAGATAAGCCCGATGCAAGAGAAGAACGAATGTTAGATTTATATGATGACACATTTGATAGTGATTTTTATGCTTTACACTTTGAATTAGTACCAATGGTTAAACATAATAGTTCAGCAGATTATAAATTATGACAACAAAGGGAGTGAATAACTTAATGAAAAAAGATATTTATGTAATACATGATGAACGTGTAATAAATGCAAAAAGACCATATATGTCTGTTTGTGGACAAGTTAAAAAAAGACTTTGTCAAGAATTAAATAAAGATAATATCGCAATATGTAATTTAAATTTATATAACGAATATATTAATAAATATCAAAAAGTTAAAGTATGTGTACAAGTTTTAGCAAATGAACCAAATTTATTAACAGTAAATATTATTAATTATGCACTTATTTTAAAATTAAAGGAGCAAAATAACAATTAATAATACTTTCCATAGTTTACCAAACTTAAATGATATTAATAGTGTTTTAAAATTTTATAATTATGATTGAACTATTAATTTAGCCAATATTATTGCTAGTCATCAAATGAGATTAGTTAATGGTAAAGATATTTTATTTAAGTCTCATCGTAAAGACATTTTAGAAAAATTAAATTGATGATATGAAACTTATAAAATAAAAGAAAAATTAGATAAAAATGAATTAACAGCAAGTTTAATGGGTAAAACTATCTTTGGTTTATTAGAGACTAATGACGGCAATATTGATTTATGAATTAACCCTTTTAACTTTACATCTCGTGTAAGTAAAATAAACGAAATTGAACAAGGTGCTGATATTTGATTAAATTATCATCAATCAGATAGTGGTTTTATTTTAAATTTAATTTGTACCAAAGATAAAATAGTTATAAAAGGTTGACCTAAAAATAATGAAGTAGTTGTTGGACAAAGTAAAACACAAATTAAAGATGATGTTAAACCTATTTTAGTACAAGAATTTAAAAACAAATTAGGTATTGTCCCTTTTTGAGAAATGATTAATGAACCCAACCCTTTATTTTTATCTACATCAACTACATTAAACCCATGGCCTACAATGGCAAATTGTTATAAATTACAATTTGATTTATAAGATAGTTTTAATATTAAATCAAAAGAAAGATGAGCAAATCGTACTCATTGATATGGAATATTAGATGATGATTTAATGACTGCTTATAACAAAGGCAATAAAAAAGTATTACAAGACGCTTTTGATGATATTTTTATTCAATCAGGTCAATCAGCAGTAGATGGTCAATTATCCCAATCTTTACAAGTAGTACAAGGTACACCAACCTTAGAAACATATACCGAAGACCAAAAAGCTATTATTGAACAAGTATACTTAGCATGTCATTTTTCTAGTCCTTTTGGTGATAAATCAGATAATGACCAAAATAAAACACAGTCATTATTAACTAAAACAAAAGACTTAGAAAAACAAGCATATTTACAAGCATATCGTAAGCAATACTATACTAAAATGTTTGATACTGTTTTAAAATATTATGGTTTATGAGATGGTGTTGGTGAACGAGAATATGGTTTTGATTTTATTAGTGCAAGTTTGGTTGATCAAATTCGACAAAATGAATTAATTACTGCTAGATTAGATAATGGCACAATGGAACCAATAAGAGCAATTACTGAATATGAAAATATTGATGAATTAGAAGCAACCAAATATTTTGAAAAAGTAGAAGCATGACAATATAAAATGCAAGCAAAAGAAATAGAACATAATAATAAATTACTAGAATATGATGAAACTGGTAATAATCAAAATGCCGTACAAGGTAGAACAGAAATTAAGGAGAATTAAAAAATGAGTAGAATTAACTCAGGGGTTATCGAAGAATTACGAAGACAAGCCCATGATACTTTAATAGATATCAGAGAAAACATAAAAGACAATCGTCATTGAATGGTCTTTCCGTTTAATGTTTATAGTTCATATATTCCTGATACAGAAACGGGATGAAAACCAAATAATGCTAAACCCAGTGATTATGGTAGTTATTCACGAATATTTGATAATATGGAAAGTACTATTGCGCAATGACAAGATAGTTTAAAAATAGTCCAAAAATATAAAGGTGAAGAAATTAATATTTTAACAATTGATGATTTTAATAAACAACCAGTTAATTCAACAATATGAGCAAATAATGAAACACCTTTTGCTATAAAATTAAAAGATGAAAATAATAATATTTATTGAAAATTAATTGATGGTGAAAATATTTATGATATTAATAGAATGCTGGCATACTTAAATCAATATAAATTAAGTTATTTTATTAATAATGATAATAAAGCCGATAATTTTTATACAAAAGAAGTTAAGGTTGGTAAATATTGAGATGCTTATATGATTGATGATAGAAGTTCAATTCAATTTGGTGAGGCTAAATTTGAACAAGTATTTACTCAACAATCAACTGAAAGACAATATACTTTATTAATTTTAGATGAAGATGTAAATAAATTAAATATTAATGATTATTATAATTTTTATACTGTATTTAATGATCGTGGTTTAAATATTGGTGGTGGTGATATTAATTCTGCACCACAAGATAGACAATGATTATATCCATCAAATGTTATTAATTATTATTCACCTTATGATGGTAGTTTTTTATGACAAGAAATTACCTTTTCAAGTATTAATGACAAAATTAGTAATAGTGGTTTATCAGTAAGACAATTTATTCAGACCAGCGGCCCCGGGCGAGGGTTATTGTTTTCCTAAAATAACTTATAATGAAAAAACAAATACATCCACTATTGAATTAGATGAAGTTTTATTAAAAGACCCAGGTGTTAGAGCAATGGCAGTTAAATTTTATGGTAATCCTATCTTTTTTAATATGCCTGTTATTGGCCGACCAATTATTAAATGTCAATTTAATAAAAAAGTAATGAATTCACGAGATCTATTAATGTATAATATGTATCCTGCTCCACCTGATAAAATAAATACTTATGCATCACCCGAAGTAAGTTGATATAACATTCAAGGTATTCAACCAACTATGATAACTGGTTATGAAGATTGAAAGCAAGATATGGAAAGTAGATACGACTTTTGAAATCAAAAAAATAGTGAGGGAATTGTTATAACTGATAAAGCAAGTTCAACAGCAACTAATCCTACGGTTGGCACAACTATTAAGGAAGAAGATAATAATTCTGAATTTTATTGGTCTAAAAATTGAATGATTACTCAACCTGATAAAGTAAAAGTAAATAATGAAGATTTTAATAATATTATTAGTACCCAAGCATCATCTTATTTTAGAAGAAAAGATGAATTTGGTAATACAGTTGGACAAGTTCAATTTGAATATAATAAAATGGGGTCTTGTAATGTTTGAGATATTTTAAATATGAATAATTTTATTAATCGCCAAATAACAGTACTACCTTTAAACTATACACAAAAATTAGTATTTAATCCTTTTACTATTCCAGGTGGAGTTGGTAAATTCTTAAACTTTATTTCGTTTGGTATTCCATGAGGATGAGTTATTAACCAAGATAAAAAAACTTGACCTAATTTTCAATTTCTTAATGGTTTTATGAGTTCTAATGTTTATAGTTTTTATAATGATGCTTTTTGGTCTGAAAACTCAAAAGGTAAAGGTTATTTACCCTTTGAAATATTTAGACAACAAGGTAATGATAAAGTTGGTGCTATTTTTGGTGCTAATGCTACTAGTTTAGGTTTTACAACTTTATTAACTGATAAATGCAAAGGTACTGTTTTAACTAAGGATGGTAAACCAACCGAAGAATTAATTTATTCAACTTATAATTTAAAACAATTAAATCCTAAAACTAAACGAGTTTATTTAATTAATGAACAAACCAAAGCAGTAGATGCGCAAATACCAGTTAGTGATAGTGAAAAAGATACTGATTGCGAATTCTTACAAACACCAGATGGAACAAATTGTAGTTATATTATTGATATGTTTTCAATTCAAGCATTATATAAAGGTAATTTTGAAATTATCTTTTATGCTGATAACCCATATACAAATAATGAAGAAGATTATTTACGCTTATCAGTATGGAGTTTTCGTGGTAAAACAAAAAGTACATTAAATAATTATTTACGCGATATGACAACTAATTATAAAACTAGTTTCTTACTCCCACATGATTATGAAATACCAACATTTAATTACCCACAATATGTTCTTCCACCAGTACCATATAAGGAATTATGTAAAATGAAGTGCAACAAATCTTATTAGTCAAATAATACAATAAAAATCATAAAAAATCAATTATAAATTTTTAAAAATCAAAATATTTATAGTTTTTATTTTATTTTAAGGAAAATTAAGCACACTAAAAAATAATTTATTAAATTACTTCAAATAAACCTATTTAAAATTATCTGAAAATACCTCTTTTGCTGTTTTTCAATTAAGAACAGGCCTTAATTTATCATTTATAACATTAACTACTCAATTTATTTTTTGTTGACTAACATTATTAAAATCAGTTCCCTTAGGAAATCATTGTCTAAGTTCAGAATTCATATATTCAATTAATGGTTTTTGTTGTGGTTTACCAGGGTCACAAAAATAAACTTGTGTTTCAGCAAATATTTCTAATTCTCTTCATTTACTAAATTCTTTTCCTCTATCAGTTATTATTCCTTTAATCTTCCCAAATAAATTATTACTTATAACAATATCTTTAAACTTTTCCACAACTTCATTAGCAGTATGATTTTTTAATTTCATAACAAAATAACTTTTACTATTTTGTTCAACTAAAACCAAATTACTAGATTGATGCTCTTTTCCAACTATGGTATCCATTTCAAATCAACCAACATCAGTCTCTTTATTCTCAATATCTCATATTGATTTAAAATTAATTAATTTACCACGATTATCAAATTTTCCTTTTGTTTTATATTTTTTACCACGATGACGTAAATTCTGTTTTAAAAAAACATAAAAACCCAAACGAATTCATTTATACAATGTTTTAACACAAACAGGAAATTTAATACCAAACTTTAGAAAATAACGATGAATAAGTTGTGATGGAGAATCACGATAAACATTAAATCTTATATTAATAAAATTTAATTGTTCTTATGTAAACTTATATCTTTTATTATTCTTTTTTCTTTTCTCATAATACATTTTATCTGACTTATAAGCACTATATTCATCAATAGTTTTAAAACGCTTAATTTCTCGCAAAATAGTACTACGATTTCTGTTCAAACATTTAGCAATTTGTGAAATATTTATTTCACCATTCTTTTTTAAAAATAATTTTGATAATAATAATTTTTCCAATTTAACCTTATCGATAAAACTTAAATGACTATACATAACATTTATATACCTTTCATTAATTTATAAATTTAATATTAAAATTATTTAATACATTATTGATATATGATAAAATCAATTATAGCATTCAAGTAATTTTAATAAAGGAGAAGTAAAATATGAAAAAGTTACTAAGTATTTTAGGAGTAATCGGATTAACAGCAACAAGTACAACAACATTAATTAGTTGTGAAAAACCAAATAATAATGAAAACGGGGGGGGTAATAAACCTACACCATAACCACAACAACTACCAGAAAATAGCAAATGAACTAATATTCCTAGAACACAGGCGCCTAATAAAGAATTTTTAACTGCTACTAATAAATGATATTTTTATATAAATAAATATGAAAATAATTATATAACGACAAAATTTTATTTTGATAATAATTTTATTAATAATCAAAACACTTGATGACAACACTTAAAAAATGATTCAGATTTTATTTGAAACTATAATTTAGTATATCGTTGAAATAAAAACAATGAACCACAAATACCAGAAATTAATAAAGACACAGGACTAATAATTGATTGAAAAGAATAAAAGGACTAACAAGTCCTTTTTTAAATTAATCGAACAAACTTCATAAAGATAATTAATAGGAATATATTTGTTATTGTATTATATAATGCTGGACTAAATTTTCATACCTCAAATGTTTGACTAAAAAAACTATATATTGTTTGAAATATTTTACCAACACCGCTTGCTAATTCGTTTACTTGTTTAACACCGGGAATATTATTTACAATTCAAATTGCAGCATTTTTTATATGACACGCTAAATTATATCAACTACAACTTTCATATTGGGCTTGTCATCATTGTCCATCAGGAAACAACCCGCCATTATTTATTTCTTGTCAGTTATAAATTCCAAAATTAAAATCATAATAACGGTACATATCATTTTCTTTTTGGGCTTGTAATTCAAAAACATTATAACCGATTTTTTGTTCTTCAATTTTTTTGTATTTTAAACCGTATTTATCTTTTAAAGCACCTTCAAAAATATAACCTTCATTTTGATTAATATTATAATTATTTGCAACTGAAAAATCATAATTAAATACATTACCATAATTAGTATTATAAAAACGATTTTTAAATGCTGAATACAATTTAATGTCTAATTGATTGTATTTATCAGAAAAATAAAAATAACGAGGATAAATTTTAAAACCATTATTTGCTAATAAACCATATTTTTTATTATATCCTTGTACATAAGTATCATTTTCTAAATCAAAAATGGTACGTAAATAATCTTTATAAAAATTTTGGGAAACCGTAAACATACTATTTAATAGTTTTTCAAATTGATTTTTATTAGTATTAGTTTCATCAATTAAAACATCTCTAAAATTAATCAATTTTAAACCAAAAAAATTAATTAAAACAGTATCATACTGTAAATTATCAATATAACCACTTTCAATAAAATTACTGCGATTTTGAAATACAGGTACCAAAGCATGGGTAAAAAAGGCTTTTAAAAATTTATTAATATCAATTTGACCTTTCATCTGTTCAAAAACCATTTTACCAATATTAGGAGAATTACCTTGATAATAATTATAAGTTTCAGCACTAAAATTAAAAGTGTCTTCTTTTTCTTTTATGAAAGAAAATAAAAAACCTAAATCATCCATCAGTATACCAATAACTATTTGCATTATTACCATCCCAATATTGTTTAAAATGTGTTAATTCTAAACTACCAGCAATAATATTTTTATTTTCATCAATTGTTAAAATCATCCGATAAATTGATTTTCTAGTTAAAATAACATCAGGTTTTCAATCTAATTTTTCCATATTATTAATAATTTCAAAATCAAAAATTATTCTTTCACTACCCAAATTTGGGTCATCATAGTTTGGATTACCACCTTGCTGAATTCGGATATTTTCTTGTACAATAACATCAATATATTTAAGCAAAAAAGAACGAACATTTTGATAATATTCAGTATATAATTTTAATTTGCCATCATTATCAACAACTGGTAATTCTGGTTCACCGTTTCCATCTCAACGATATACTAAATTATAGTTTCAAATAAAATCTGAATCATTTTTTAAGTGTTGTCATCAAGTGTTTTGATTTTTAATAAAATTATTATCAAAATAAAATTTTGTAAGCAAATATTGACCATTTCTTTTTTCTCCATAAAAATATCATTTATTAGTAGCAGTTAAAAATTCTTTATTAGGTGCCTGTGTTCTAGGAATTTGTATTCAAAACTCATTAATCATTTTAACTAATTGTAAATTATCAATACCTCTTTCTAATTTATTAATAACTTCCACAGTATTAAAATACTTAGCAAAAGAATAAGAAAAATTAGTTAATTCTTTTAAAAATTGTTTTTTATCAACATAATAGAATTTATCAATATTATATTGTTTAGCATAAGTATCTCAATTTTTATATAAATCCATAAACTCATCACTAGGCTTATCAAATGAAATTCCCGTTGAATAACTATCCTTTAAAAAGTCTAAATATCATTTATCATTATAAGTTAATGTTTGTGATGTTTTTAGAGTTGGATTAATAAAGTAATTTGTTTCAGACCAGTTTTCAAAAAAACTACTGCGTAAAAACATTGTATTAATAAAATCAGTTTCATTCATTCCCATTGTTTGTTAATTAACAGTATAATTCTGCTGATTTAAGGGTTTAAATGCTGTTAAAGTAATAAATGGAATAATTAAACCTAAAATACCTAAAATAGATATGGCAAATAAAGATAATGATTTTTTCATATTTATAATTCAACCCCCAACTATACAATGTTTTTGAAACAATAAACCCAACAATATATAAACTTGATATTGTTAACATTAATGGATGACTAAACAAAATTGCCATTTTACCAAACAAAGAAAGTAAAAAAGTATCTGAGTTATATAAATCCATAATGATATTTTTTGCTGATGTTAATTGATTTATAATCACCGTAATAAAACTAGTACCAAAAATAGCAATTGCAGCAACTAATAAAACTAATCTAATCATTAATCTGTTTCCTTTCACCGACCATTTTTATTAGCCTTATGTGCTTTTTTAACACCACGTACTGTTGAAGCATACAATTTTGATGTATTGTTTTTAACAGTTGAACCTAATTCATTATATTGTGTTCTTGTTCCGTGGATAGCATAAATTGATAACTTAACAACCATAAAAAAGATAATAAAATAAGCAATAGTTGTATTTGTCATTGGTAATTTAGTATTTCAAATTACATCAAAAATAAACAAAAATACATCAAAAATCAAACTAAAAATCTTATCTCAATTATTACTTTCTGATAATAAATTAATCATCTTTATCACTTCCTTTTTCTTTTTTAGGTTTTAAATTTTTTTTCAAAATATCAATATCAAACAATGCTAAACGCTCTTTAACACTTAATTTAGTAATTTCTGACCAATAATATTCTTTATAATTAACTATTTCATCATTTTTTAAATCACGAACAAACTTTAATCATTTACTATCATATTTCTGTGCAAATTCTAATGGAATAATTATTTTAAAAAACCGAATTCCTAACCCAACATCCGACTTATGTTTTGCTCGTTTACCTTCGGCTGTTCGTTCTACTGATTTTGTTTTTCAAATTTCATAATCTGTAATATCTTGAAAAATACCAATTCGCATAATAAAGAAAAGATTAAAAAAATTAAATCCTTTTTTAGCAATAGGTTTTTTCAATGAAATTGGAATAATAATACCACTTGCTAATTGTCGAATATTATTTCAAATCATACCATCACGCTGAGCAGTAAATAAAGCACGATTACCAAAATGTCTTGCTAATACAATTCACGGAATTTTACCACTACGAACTTTTTTCTCATCGTGGGGACTAGTTCCATCAATATATAAATAACTTTCATCAAATAAAATAACACTATCATCTGGGGGAACTGGTTTTGTTCTATCTGTAAAATCTAAATTTTTAAATGTTAAAACTTTAACTTTATCATCTTCTAACGGATAATTACTATAAATCTTATCTGTTAATAGTTTCATAGTTTGTGATAAATAAGTTAAAAGTAAAGTTTTTCCCGTCCCTAACTTACCAATAATTACTGATAACGGATTATCTCAAACAAAATTAACTAAACGAAAAGCACTCAACTGATAAAATATGTTTTTTCAAACTCATCAGACAAAATAAACACATTGCAAAGCAAACAATAATCAAAATACTAAACCGGTATAATTTAATGAAATTATTCAAAGTAATAAATCAATTAAACTAAACAAAATCATTGAACCACCAATATAACAATAATTTTTTAAGAAAAATATAAATTTTTTCATTACTTAAAATACCCAACTATTTTAAAAACCATTCACAATAAAAACCACGTTAAAAATAAAATCACAATTCAAATACCAATCATAAGAGTTAAATATTCATTTTGATTTAAATTTCAAGTTGTAATAATTTCAACATTCGTTTTATCTATAAACAAAAATACATAAATAAAAAACTCTTTTAATTTTTCTCAATCATTTTGCATATTTAAAAACTCCACATTTTCTGAATAAGTTTAAAAAACATCCCCAAAAATAAAACGATAAATAATACAAATGATATGACATATAAAAATTCATGAGCATTTGAACCAATAATATAACTAACAAATTGAACTCAATAATCATATAAACCCATTAATTTAAGTCCTTCAAGTCATTAATTAATTTATCTACTTTTTCATCACTTCAATTTGTTAAATTATTGTTAGTTGTTTTTACTTTTTGAGGTTCACCAGGAAATATTGCTTTTTTCATTTGTGTAAAATAATTTTATTTGTATTGATTATACAAATTGATTAGTTCTGCTCCAGTTAAATATTTTCACACATGACGTTTTAAATTTTCATCATATTTTACAATAGGATAAGAATTATCATAAATAAAACAGATTGCTACTTGTTCTGAGTGTTTTTCACTCAGATAAATAAATTTATTACTCAACCAAAAACCAATATGACGATTATGATTAGGTAAATTTATAAAAATTGCTTTTTCTGTTTCAAAAACTATCAACTCTTTACGAATAAAATAATTTTCTATATTTTGATTTTTCTTAACAAAATTACTCAATTTTATCAACTCCTAACTAAATATTTATTTAATAAACAATGTTATATTTAATGTTTATATATTGTTTACTTATTGATAAAAACACTGATTATTAACAATGTTATACATAATGCTATATATTGTTTATTTAATGTTTAATAAACAATGTTATTAACAATGTTAAATATATAAAATAATAAAAATTGACACACTGAAAAATACTATTTAATTTTTAATAATAGTCTTTAATTTTGTCGAAAACTCTTGATGAAATAAAAAAAATCATCAATATGACAATTTGAAAACTAATTTTGTGTAAGATTATGATTTTGCTTTAAATTTTTTAAACGTTAAAATATAATACCGTTGATTGTTGGTTTGGTGTTAAACCTTTGTGTTGGTATTTTCATTTTCAGAGCTTTAAATAATTTTGAATATTAGTGAAACCCAAACCATGATAATGAATTAAGGCTTCTTTAAGACTGGATTGTAATTTACTAATCTTATTTAACTTTTGATAACTAGTATCAGGGTTTGTACTAGTTTTGGTGGAATATAGAGTAGAATTTGTTTGTTTTGCTACTAATAAATATAGTGGTTGCATATCAGAAATAATTATTGATTTTTCTTTAATTAGTTGCTTATTCATATTTTCAATAATCCATTGTTTTTGTAATCTTTTGGTATTGGTGGATTGAACAAAAATATTATTATTGCTATCAACCGCCATTTGAATACAGCATTTGGTATCAGTTGAAAATGGATCGAGATGAGTTTTTCGTTTATCAAATTTATCTTTAAAATTGCCTTTATGAATTTCTTTAATAAATGTTTCATCCATTTGGATTTGACCATTTAATTTTTTAAATTTTAACTGTGTATTTTCTAATTGTTTTGATTGCATTAATTTTTGTCGATTATATCAAGCGGTTTTTGGGGTTGTTTTAATAAAACGAGAAATTATTTTACTAGATTGTCCTAACAATGAAATTTGAATTAATAAATTTCACTGTTCATAATTTAAATGACTTCAATAAGTAAAATGATGACGAAATGCATCAAAACTAGCACGACATTTTTTACATAAATATTTTTGTTTTCCTTCGGAATTATGACCATTTTTAACACAATGAAAAGATTTGCAATTAGGACATATAATGCCTTTATCTCTAAATTTTTGATCAATTTCATTTAAACGTTTTTGTTTTTTAATTAAGTCTGCTTGTTGTTTTATTTTTTCATAAAATTCTAAAAATTGATCATCTGTTAAGCTATTTATTAATTCTGTAATTATTTTTTTCATCATTTATTTACCTCTATATATTAAAAATATACCTAATTTTAGGTATATTTTATAAATATCAAGAGTTTTCGACAAAATTAAAGATAATAGTTATTAAAATATAAAATTAATCATTTATAATTAAATTGATATTTTTGCACTACATACTGCCTACAAATTTTAAAAAGAAAGTAGATATATTTATAAAGAATATTATAAAAATTTATATTCCAAAACTACTATTAATATGACCCCTAATAAAAATATTCTTATTTTTATTAAATCCTACTTTAAAACAATTATTTCATTACTAATAATTTCAATAATAACTTATAGACAGTGTGTAATACAAAAATAAACAACAAAATTATTTAATCAACTCACATAAAAGCTAGTGTGCCATAGCTAAGATATATGATCAATAATAATAAATATTAAAATCCTTTAACCATAACACGGAAAAAGTTTAAAATCTTAATGATAACAAAAATACCAAATGGAATTAAAATAATTCACGCATCACCTAAAAAGGTCATTAATTGTGGTAATACAGCATAAATTGCTTCTTTAACTTTCATCATAGCTTGTCCTAAACCACTTCAAATAGAACCCATTCCATCTGAAATAGTAGGCTTATCACCAACTGCTAAAAAATTAATTGCTGTTGTTAAATACATACATAACACTATTTATTTTCCTCCTTATTTTTAATTTCTTTTTTATCTTTTTTCTTTCCTTGAATTTGACGAATTTTTTGATAAATTGATAAACCAATTCAAGCAAAAATACCTAATATAATAACAACACTAAAAATTGTCGTTAATCAAACTGGCATAACTTATTCCTCCTAAAAATCTAATTTTCGCGGCACGCTTCGCGTGTTCGCTACGCTCAAAATAAACTATATTGAATAAATTACCTCTAATAAATTACGCGGATAATTTATTCATCTTCTTTTTCATTATTAATTACAATATTATTTACCGTATTAATAACATTATCTTTTCCATACTTAGTTACTAAGGACCGTAAAATAAAATAATGTTTTCTTTCCATTAAAAAATCAACTCCTTTCTGAGTTGATTTGTTGCACTTCACCTACACGATGCCTAACTATGAACCTTATACCAAAGATATCTGAGATGCTAATACAGCACAGCCATTAATAACTAAAATTACAGCACCAGCACAATGTAAGAATAAAAATAATGATACTATTAATTTATTTGATGATAAATTTAATTATGCTTATTATGAAATAGAAATTGATTTAAGACAAGTTGATCCAACAATTCAAAGTATTGATAAATTTATTAGTTCATATAAAACTATTGAAATAAGTAATCTTAATAATTTACAAGTTGAATGTGTACCACCAGAAATAGAAAAATTTATTTCAAAAAGATATTTTAATATAATATTTGGTGATAGAGATTGTAGGGGCGGGTACATTTCTTTAGCAAGAGATTTAAAATTACAACAAAAAGGTCTATTACAACAAGATAATGTTAATTTCCCAAATACTTTTACAATAGACACAAAAGAAATAACTAATGATATTAAAACGATTGCTACTTTTAAAACTAATGGTTTAATAAGCAGAGATTATTTTAGTCTTTATAATTATTTACAACAAAATTTTCTTAAATTATTAGTGCAAATAACAAAATTATCTGATAATGATAGCAATAAAATTACAGAATTATATTTACAGGTATATTATACTAATGAATTAAAATTAAAAATTAGATTTTCAAAAGTAGTATTAGGTAAATTTATTTTAGGTTTAGGAAATTACAAAATTTTTAATTATTTTGGTAATGATGAAGCTTTAGTAATAGATATTAACAATGAAAATGTATTTGGTATTAAAAATAATAGTAATAACCCTGTTAAAATAACAATTAAACCAAGATAAAATAAAAAGAGATTTAATATGATAATGTCAATTAAATTTCTTTTTCTATTCACCATTAACTTTTATATTACCTTTATTATCAATAATTAAATTAGGTTCTTGTGTAGTTAAATTTCAACGATAAACTGCTTTAAAATAATCATCATTTTTATTTCATTTTTGGCTTAAACCTATTTTTCCTTGTTTTTTGAATATATATAATTCTTTTTCTTTATTTATACAGATAATAAAATTATTATAATCTTCTATTAAACCTTTATTTTCTTTATGTTTAAATTTGACAATTTTTCAATCATCATTTTTATCACCACGTCATAATACATAATATCATTTATTATCAACCTCATTAAATGGTTTTTCTTGTGGTGCTATTCATTCTAAGTTGTTTTTAATAGTTTCATCTTTTGTATTTATTTTGTTTTTCTCTTTAAGTTCTTTTAATTCTTCGGGTGTATATTGATCATGTATTTTATTACAAGCAACTAAACTTGTTGTACTTGTTCCTATTAAAGTGATTGTTCCTATAAGACTTAATATTTTTTTCATTTGATTATTTCCTCTTTTATTATCAATTAAGTGATTCTACTGAAACAGTATAGTTAACATTTACATTATTAGTATAAACATTTTCATCAGCGGAAGTGATTTTTGCACTACTGTTAGTAATATTCTCAACGTTGATTTTTGTAATATCTAAGTCGGTATACATTTCTTTTAGTTTATTTTTAATTTGTTCTTTTGTTGGATTAGATAAATTTTCAGTTTTAAATTCACCTAAATTATTATTTTTAATAATTTTATTTAAATTAATATTAGATATAAATTTAACTATAACTTCACCACTTAAAATATCTTGTCTTTTATAACTTATTTTTGCATTTGTTGTTGTTATATCTCTAACTTCAAAATCATTTATATTATTTTCTAAATCTTTATTTAATTCTTTTATTTTATTTTTAATTTCTTGTTCTGTTGGTTTATCAACACCATTAATTCTAATTAATCCTAATTCAGTGTTTTTAAAAACTGATTTTACTGGCCGAGAATAATTAACATCTATTTCACCAGTATAAATGCTTGTATCGGTTGATTTAATTGTGGACCTATTTATAGAAAAACCTTTAAGATCAACTTTTGAAATATCTAATTGTGGATTAAAATGTTTTAATAAGTCTTTAACTATTTGTATTTCATTATAGCCATATTTTGTAAAATCTATTTCTCCCAAATTAGTATTTGTAATAACTTTGTTTAAAGGTATAGATTTATTAACTGTAAAATTAATTGTTTTTTTACCACTAAAACCAGTTATAGTGATTTCTGCACTATTTTCACTAATATTTATAACATTAATACTATTAATATTTACTTGGGGATTTAATTCATTTATTTTTTCTTTGATTTGTTGTTCTGTTGGCTTATCAGCTCCATTAGTTTTAAATATATGTTTAGTTTGATTATTTTGTGTATTTCTTTTATTTTTGGTCATATTTAAACCTGTTCAATTTAATTCAGATAAATCTTTAATATTATTATAATAAGGACAATCAGCAATTGTTGTTGATACAGCAGTTCCGCTAATTGTTAATACACTTAATAAACTTTGTAATGTTTTCATACTTGTATTTCTCCTTTTCTTAATCTTGAAGCCTTTTATCAAGATCTAATTGAATTATATATATATATATATATATAAGCAAGCAAAATATTATGAATTATTTTAAAAATTTATCTTGAAAAATAGCTCTTATGACGCGTTTTAAGGGATAAATTAGCAATGAAATATATTAAGTTTATTAAAAAAAAAATATATATATATTAATATTTATATTATATTAAATATTATTAAAATATAGATAAATGACTTTATAAATGATATAATTTATATGTAAGTCCTAAGTAATTACGGTTTCGGGTATCCGGATGACCTAATCGCATTGTAAATGCGGGTAACCTTAGGTATTTTTTTATTTTATTTGTTTAGTATTTTTATACATAAAGTATTGTATTTATAAACTATTGGTATATAATTAAATTACGTTTTAATCTTTTTCCATAAAAAAGAGTTTATGCTGACTTGTTAATCGAACAAGAATAAAAAAAGAGGAGTTTATAAAATGGCACTTACAAAAGAACAATTAATCGAACAAGGTTTAAGTGAAGAGATTGCTGAAAATATCTTAAATCAGTTTAATAATGAAGCAAAGCAAATCAGAGAAAGTGTGCAAAAACGCGAAGATGTTATATCAAAAAAAGACTTTATTAAATTATCTAATGAATTAGATGAATTAAAAGCATTTAAAAATGTTCCATCGACTAAAATTGAAGATATTAAAACTAATTTAAATAAAGTTAGTGGTAGTTCTTTAAGTAAAAAAATACAAACTTTAAAAGAATTAAAACCTGATTTGTTTGTTGAAGAACAACCATCAGTTTCACCAACTAATTTTATTAAAGAAATGATTGAAAATTCGGTTGAAAATAAAAATAATGAAATTGAAATTATTAAAGAAAAAGGAGCATATACTCCAGAAGAAATTAAAAAATTAACTGATTATACACTTAAAAACCTTAGATAATAGGGGGGTGAAATTATGGCAACAATTAATTTGCCACAAGTACCTTTTACATTACAAGGTAACACAACAGGTCAAAAAGCCTATGTTGATATGGTTAATGCTTTATTGCGTGGACCTTTATATAATGAATATGCAAGTATTATGCAGTATGCTACTGCAACCGCAGAACAAGTTGCTTGATTACCTAATGCAGGACAAGCACTATATAATTTAACTCATCGTGTGGTATGACAAGATGATTATTCATTACCAAATGGTGGAACAACTCAAACAATGGGATTAACAAGAATTCCAGTTCCGATTGATAAGAGATTTAATTTAAAATTAATGAGTGAGGCTTTTGACTTAGCATTAATAGAAAAAAATATTAAAAATGGTGTTATTGCTGATGCTATTTCTAGTGTTGTACAAAATAAATTTGTTAATTTAGAATGTGAATTAATTCAGGCTATTTATGATTATTGTTTAGCAGGTGGTCAATATGAAGTAATTCCATTTCGTAGTTATACAGCAGAAAATGCTGATGATGCAAATAAGGCATTCTTTACATTAAATGAAACTTTGATTGAATTAACTAATCAAATTAGTAATTTATATTTTGGATTACCAACAGATAAAATGTTTATGGTTTTAGGTCGTAGAGCCTATTTAGGATTAACACCTGCGTATTTAAAAGTAATTGGTTCACAAGCCCAATTAAAAGCAATGGTTAATGGTGAATTATATGAAAATACTGCAACGGGTATTCCTGTATCTAAAAGTTTTCATTTAGAAAAAACATATACAAAAGGACAAGTTAATCGTGATAAAGGTTATAATTTTACTAATGTAAATGGTTTAATTATTAATAAACAAGTATGAGCATATCCAATTAATATGGATGCTATTCAACAAGTTTTAGATAATGATACTGCTAACCATAAATGAATTGGTAAAGTACAATATGCAACACCAACTATTTTATATCCAAAAACATGTAAAATTATTTTAGAAAAAGCACCTACACAAGCAGAAATTAATACTGCTAAAAGTAATCTTAATAAAACATTTAGAGTTTCTGTTGATTATGTAATTCCATCATCAAATAAAATTGATATTAGTGGGATTAATAAATTAGATAAACCAACTATTCATGTTGACGATCCAACTCAAACAACAGCCGAACAATTAAAACCACAATTTAAAGCTGTCGTTTTAAAAGCAGTTAAAGCCATAGATAGTTCTTTAACTGAGAATGATTATGATTACTTTATTGAAGCTAAGGGTGAAGATTGACCAATTAATATTACAAATGATAAAACTGTTGAAGTTCAAATTGAGGGTAAAAACAATGCTACTGGTCAAACAAATCCAATTGAGGTAGTAATTAAAAATTCTTAATAAACAATGAACTTACTAATTTTACGAGTTTTAACTTTATTAGTATCTAATTTAGAAAATAAACCTTTAATAAGTAAATTTGTAAATTTAATTAATAGAGTTAATCAAGTTCAAAATAAAGTATTAAAACCAATTAATTATATTACTGATAAATATAATAAAATTACAAGTAAAGTTGAAGATATTTATCAGTGATTAAATCCATTTACTTATTTATATTTAATTAAAAAAGGTCATAAAAAAGAAATACAACAAATATTAAGTCAATTAGAAAAAGATAATAATATTAAAAATAGAGAACAATTTAAAAATGAAAATTATCTAAATACTAATTGACAACCTTTAAATAGTAGTTGACTTGATAGTGGTATGTTTAATATTACAAATAAGTTAACTTTAACAGGTAATTTAACTATTTTAATATATACAAAAAAAGCAAAACATCCGAAGTTTTATGGACCTCATGTTTATCCTAGTGTTCCAGTTGAAATATGAAAATTATTAAGTAATGCTGTATCTAATGCAGGGACTTTATTTTGGCGTTATTGATTAAGAAAATGATTACCTAGTCATTTAAGAAATTATATTAAAAAACAATTACCACAAGCATTAAAAGAAAAATATCCCAAAGGAACTACTAAATTAACATTACCAACAGTTCAAAAATTACAACAAATTAAAAAGTTTATTAATAATTTAAAGATTGGACATTTTAATTTTAATTTTGCTGGTGAAATTAATAATAAAAAATGATATCGTGAACGCCGAAGTGATGTTAAAAATATTAAGAATTTATATAAAACACCAGTTAAAAATATGTTTTACAAAGCTAATCAAACTATTAAAGCAATTAATAAAACCAAAAGAAAGGTTAATAGTTATAAACAAAATAATTTAAAAAATAAATATCGTAATCAATTAAGGGGTGTTTTATATGGAAAATAATTTAAGTAATTTGTTATTTATAACAGTTGAAGATGTTAAAGAAAGTAAACTTTGACAACCTATTAATGATCGTAAACAATCTGCTTATAATGATAATTTAATTTATAATGATATTTTAAAAACTAGTTTATGAATGGATAGATTATCAGGTGGAACAATTTCAGATAAAATTAATAAAAAAGATTTGTTTCCTTGAGTAAAAAAAGATAATACTGGTTTAATTGAATATGATAAATGATTAAGTTATATTCAATCTGCTTGTTTATTAGCAGTTATAAATTGATATTTACCAAAAGGAGTTAATGATTTAACTGGTAGTGCTTCATTTTCACAAGGTGTTGTAGCATATTCACAAACTAATGACCCCGAAGCAAATGAAAATATTACTCGTGATGTAAAAAATGCTTTAAAATTAGCAGGTGAAATTATTGATATTATATCTAGTAAAACAGTATCTAGACCTTATAATTATAGTTTAGATAATTATGCTCATCCATGAGAAGAAGAATATAAGCATATTAGTAAAAAAACTTTTTATCCAACATTATTATTTTGATTAAAAGAACGATTACAAACTGATAATTAAATAAATATTATTTATTCTTCTACTATTAATGACTTTTCTAAAATTGATTATAACGAATATATTAAACTTATTGTTCCGTTTGATAATGAAACGATTTATTATGAAAATAATGTCTGAAAAGCAAAACAAGGTGGTGAAATTCCATCAGATGTTATTAAAGATAGTGATTTAGATAAAAATTATATTGATAAGCAAAATAATAAATATATTGTCAAAACTTCACAATATATTATTCTTAAACAAGATAAATTAGCAAGTGTAATATCATATGGAAATAATCCAAGTGGTTGAATTACCATTCAATTATTTTCCAACGGTGAGTTTAAATTATCATCAATATCAAATAGTGTTAAAATTAAAGGATTGTTGTATATTGAAAGAAAAAAAGTAATTTAGAAAGGATTTTTAATTAATGAAACAAGATAAAACAACTTGATTAAAGGGTGCCTTACCTTGAAATTGATTTAAAAAAGACCCTATTCCGAATTATAATTGAACTCATAAAGATATTAGAGAATGAGAAAGAAAATATAAAATTCGTAGTTGAGTAGTTAGTTTTTATACATTGATATTTTTAGCATTAAATTTTTGATTAGAATATGGCATGATCAATGCAATAAAAGATAATATTAATTGATATAATTATGGTCAATATTGAGGTAATGGCATTGCTATTTTATTAACACCTTTATTTACACACGGAATTCAGGGTATATTTGTTGCTAGTAGTAAACCCAAAGTAGATATGAAAATTGATATTCCACGATTAAAAGTTTCTAAACTGGGATTAGTATTTACAATATTACCTTTAATTACTTTAATAATTTCTTTAATTATCATTTGAATTGATAAATCAAAATGAAAAAAAGACCATTTAAGACATTGCTTAGATTGTCGAATTAATTCTCGTGTTGTTCAACCAAGAATAGCAAGACAATGAAATAATTTGGATGGTATAACAGAAGAAATATTTAAAAATATGCAAGATGAATATACTAAAAAACAAGAAGAAAATAACAAAGAATTAAATTTAAAATAAACTATATATAGGGGCGGTTGATATTTTTGGGTGGTTATATAGTTTAATTTATAAATTATTTTGTTCTGAAAGAATGGATGGCCACTGTTTGAGTAAGGATAGGAAAGGAAATAAAGAAATGGAAATTAGTAATGAAATAGTAATTGCTTTACTTGTGTTAGCGGGTGCTGGTGGAATGGGTAGTCTTGGTATTCTTGGATTATCTGCTAAAAAAATTAAAAAATATAAAGCAGAAATTAGAGAATTAAGAACTGCTGTTATTGCCCACGAAAAACATTTACGAGGACCTGATTATGCAACAGAATTAGCATTAAAAACAGGTCAAATTAAAAATGTTAAAAAACAAGTTAAAGTAAACAACAAAAAACAAGCACAAAAAGATGCTATTAGACAACTAACAAATAGTATTTAAAAAATAACCAATTAAGGTTATTTTTTATTTGTTTTTAAGATAATTAAATTCTTTTCATCATATTTATTGATTAAATATTCTCAGTCTCAGGTTGAATTGTGATATCTACATCTTGTTTATCAATCCCAATTATATATTCACCACGAGGGTTTTTACAATGGCGATTACCTTGTTCAGATCGATAACATAAAATATATTTATTCATGTTTCTCATTGCCTTTATTGTGTGTTATATAAAAGTTAATAAGATATTCAATTCGTTGCGAATAAGTAAAGTTATTAAATTCATTTCAAACTTTTTCTTCATTTTTATTTAAGTAAATATTAACATTCCTAATTTTGCAAGAATAATACTTTCCTGTTTTTTGATTATATGAATGTTTCATAATATTAACTTTCATAATTAGCAATAATAATTGCATCTCGTAAATGATTACTTATTTTATCATTATTATATTTTCAACCTTTACCATATTGATAAGTTAAATTAGTATCTTTATCAAATTTTCATATACAACTATCATTATATTTACTTAAATTTTCCATATTTTTAACAACTGATTTAGTATGTTTAGGTGATACCCAATTATAACTAACTCAAGTATTTTCAATCGCACCCAGTAATCTTATTATGTAAAAAATAAAGGTGAACTTTTTCCAAAAGGATTAAATATTGAAGATTGTTTATATACATCTGCTAATGCTAGTAAAGATAGAGATGATTTATTAAGCTGAATATAAATATTCATCTATAAATTCATCAATAAATTTATAATGTTCTTTTCAATATTTACTAGTAAATTCATTTTGTTTAATTAATTTATTATTTTCATATATAACAATAGCAGTAGTACCAGTTCCTGATGGGTCAATACCTATTTTTATCATTATCTTAAAAATCTTTCTTTAAATTGATAATAAAAATCTTCGCTTTGTTTTCTAATTATAACTGGTGATAATTTTTCAACATTTAATTCTTCTTTTATTCAATTTTTACCTTTTGAAATAATATCTTGTTCTATTTTTGTATTTGTAATAAAATCTTTAATATTATTAAAATGCTCTTCCCTCATTCAATTTAGATTTAAATTATTAATTTGTTGCTTATTAGTTTCTTTAATAACTTGATTACTATTTTCTTTACTTATTTCAGTACTATCAGGGTCTAATTCATCAGTTGCTATACCAAATGTCTTACACAATCAATAACGAGCACCATAAGTTAAAGCACTACCAACTGCTTTTGCAATATCTGAATTTTGTGCTGATAAAATAATTCCTAATTCTAATTTTTCATCATTTTTATAAAGTGTTAATAATCCTTTTGAATAATAATTTACCATTTTATCATTATTAATAAATGTTGGTTCACCAACTGCTTGAATTGTATAAGTTATATGATGCTCTTTTAATTGTGGTTTTAAAGTTTGATACAAATCACTGTCTTACTTTTTTTTCGTTCTTTTTTGATAAATAAATAAAAACCCTAAATTTGATCTAGAATTGAATTGATATAACTAAAATCAGTATCTTCACTATAAAGTTTTAAAATTTCTAAACTTTCATCAATCACAATTGCTTTTGCTAAACCTTGATAATGAATTGCATAAACGCCATACACTAAAACAGCTTTATGATAATTACTTAGTCGTTCAAACTTTCATCCTGGTTTTAAATACTGATTAATAAGAGCAATAATTGTTGGTAAATTTTTCAAAATATTATAAATTTGTTCTGATTCAACATTAGTTGTTACAACTTGTGAAAAATCATAAGCCTCTTGTTTTGTTGTTAAAACATCATGTTTCAAAATAAAATGACGATATAACAAATTGATAATATTAATCCGTTCTTGGCGTTTTGACACGTGACATACTCCTTCTTAAATATAGTGATATAAACAAAATAAACTTCGTTTTTGTAACCGCGAATTATGACGATGACTATGAACGCCAAATAAATGATGTAACATTAAAATTGTTTCATCAGCTAAAAGATCGTTTGTTAAATCATCATTCTTTTCAATATGTTTTATTATATCACTTCAATGATATTGTTGTTGATTAATTATTTGAATATTATCATAACTTGTAGCATCTGTTAGTGTAAATGGTTCTTTGCTATTAACAACAACTAAATTAATGGTTGCTGTTCGTAAGAACTGTTTTACATTAATCATTTTCATCATCCGATTAATCATAAATTGTTGTGTAACAATTGGAGAAGTAATCAAAGTATTGTTTTGTTCTCATACCGAAGCAGCCATTGTTGTCTTAACTGGAGCAATTAATGCTTGCATTTTTAAAAAATAAAGATTTTTACGAGTTAAAATTAAGCGAGGAAAATAATATGTTATTTTACTAACATCATCATAAAAAGCAACATTTTTAAAATATCACATATAACTAACAGTTTTAACATACCGTTCAATAATTTTATCAAAATACCGATACTGTTCCAATTTTAATTCTTGTTTTCAATTTAACGCTGGTAATCCTAATTCCTGACGAATTTTTGTTAAATATTGTTGCTTCTTATGACTTAACATTATTTCCCTCCTTTCTCTTAAATTAAGTAAAAAAGAAACCTATGGTTTCTTACGATGTCAAAAATGACTAGTTCGTTTTTGATGTTGATAACGATATTGGATTTCATCTTCAGCAATTAACTGCTCAATTAAATAATCATTGTCTTTGCGCGTTAATGCTTCTTGATAATCAAAAGTTTTTTCATGAACACGAACATGAATACCATTAAGTAATAGTGGTGCTTTAATTTCTGCTAATTTTAAAAATCTAATTTCCTTTGGATATAAATATAATAATTTCCCATGTAATTTAACATTTCGTAATAATATAAAATCATTTTTAGTTTGGGAATTTGCCACATTGTCTTCAGTATAAACATTATAGCTAATAAAATGATTATAATCTTGTTCATTACCAGCAAAAAACATTTGATTTTTATGCATTCGATCAATACAAATAATTTTTCCATTATGCAAAAAATATAAATGTCCGGTTTTAATATCTCTTATCATTTCTCGTTACCTCCTGTTTCCTATTCTATCTCTCTTTTATTGCTAATTTTGGTTGATAGTTAACGAGTTGATAATTAATACGTTATTTTTTATCGCGTGCTTCTTGCATCAATTGTGCTTGCACTCGTAGCGATTCAATTAAAGCTTGGCGATTTTCTTTTACTTCTTCACGAATTCGTAACAATCGTTGAAATTCTTTTTGGCGTTTAATAAACTCTTCAATATTTCCTTTTGTGTTTTTATATTTAAGGACTTGTTTATCTAACAACTTGATTTCAGCATATTGCTTCTGGTTTAATAACATCACATGTTTTCGTAACAATGCTATTGATTTATTACGATTTTGTAAAATTTCCTCATTTAATTTTTCATCTTTTGTTTTAATTGTTCGTGATAAATTTATTGCTCGGTTAAAGTCAGCTAATTCCTGGGAAATTTGACGATTATAACCTTGTTCATATTGTTGGCGAACTTCCAACAAATACTGTAGCATTTTTTGTTCATAAACTAAACGTTGATCAACATTAGGTCGTTTCTTTTCATCATATTGATGATTATAATTTGTTGTTTTATAACGATCCTCATTTTCCAATTCTGCTTGCTCATTCGCAAAGGCCATTGTTGCATCTTGCCCTTTTTTGTTCTTTGCTTTTTGTGCTGCAGTTTCTTTTTTATTATTTTTTTGTTTTGTTTTCAAAACAAAGGTTGCTTTTAAGTGTTCTAATTGTGTTTGTTCTTCCACATTTAATTTATAAAAACGAGCCTTGTTTTCTAACCGTAAAATTAATCGTTCTTCCATTGATAATGGATCTTCAGCAGTCCGAATAATTTTAACTGGTGTTGGTTTTGGTGGTACAATATCTCTTGCCGCAAATTCATTTAAGTTAATTTCAACTTGATTTTGTTTGATTAAACGAACAAGAATTTCTTCATCCCCTTTTTCAATTTCAATTTTATCATCAGAATCAACAACAAAGTCAACAACTGATAACCCATTTCGTTTAATTTGCGAAATTTGTTGGGCTAAAATCGGACGTAAATCACGACTAATTGTTGTTATTTCTTCTGTTTCGTTCCGACGGATAATTGTTCTAGTTTCATCTGGTTCTGATCCTGTTGACCCTAATTTTGTTTTAACACGATCAACATCTAAACTATTCCAATTTGAGAAAGTATTAAACTCATCATTAATTAATTCACTGTCTTTTAACGGTGGTTTAATTAAATTAGTTGTTTTCAGAGGGGCATTTTTAGCAGACTTTTTTGTTCCATTCATAGTTTTATTAGTTCTTGGTTGATTTAATAGTGTTGAGATTAGAATGTCTTCCTGAACTGGCGGTTTCACTTTTGCTGCTGATTTTTTACTAGCTGCTTGTTTTGCTTTGTGATTGTTTAATCTTGCAAAAACTGGAATTTCTTTGTCAACACGATAACTATAATCAATAAATTTACTTTTATTTTTTTGTTCTTCTCAAGCATTATCTTTATCTTTTAAACGAATAACACCTTTCTTTTTAGTCCCAACTACCTCGGTTAAATATTTTTGTTTTAATGCTTGATACTCTGGGCTATTTTCATCTAACTGTCTTAATAAAATTTTAATTGTTGCTGGAGTTAGTTTTTTATCCATTAGTTCTGTTGCATCTCGTTCTGAATCAATAATGCTACCATAATCAGCACGAGTAACGACAACAGTATCTGTGTCTTTTTCTTTTGCCATTTTTTCTAGTCCTCTTTATTTACTTTCTAATTATTTTAATACATACATATATTATATAAAATTTTTGCAGTTTTTTAAATAGTTTTCGTAAAAAACCTTGCTTTTTTTATAAAAATATTTATAATATTATTTTATTATTTTTTAGACCCTATCACCGTGATTTTGGCCCTTTTTTGTAAATTAAACGGTACTTTTTTGGTTTTTTCATAGCAACTACTTGCTTAATTGGTTTTTCAATTTGGACAGGATGATATATTTCATATTCATTAGCTAATGCTTGTCCAATTTCACGCATTAGGATTGTGCCATAATTATCCTCTTCATAAGAAGGTCCTATTTTGTTATCTTTCTTAAAAAAGGATTTTGGAAAAGAATGCTTTGTTTCAACATCACTATTAAGCATTTTTTTATTTACTTTTGGTAACTTAACTGGTTTTGCTAATGTTGCTAAATATTCTTCTCGTTTTCGTAGTTCAATTAACCGTGCTTGTTGTAAGTCACGCAAAATTAATTCTTGTTGGTGGTGCAACTGTTGGGTTTGAACGTTTTGATTAACTTTTAATACTTGTAATAATTGTTGTTGTATTTCAGCATCCGCTTCTTGCGCTCAAAGTTCTTTTTCTTGCGCTCATTGCAGCGCAACATCTGGTCGTTTTTTAGGATCAATCCCACTTGAAGTAACAACTTCATCAAAATATTTTCGAATTAAGTCTGCTGTTGATAATGTTGCTTTCATTGTTATTCCCCACTTGTTTATTTCTTTTGCTGTTCCTTACCAGTTTTGTTTTCTCCTGAGTCAACTAAAAAACCATTAATAACCTTTTTTCCTTCTGCCAGATATTTATTAATTAAAATCTGTGGTATTGGTTTTGGTTTAACTTTTTCGCTGACGTAGTTTTTTTTGATACCGTGTTTCTTTGCGAATATTTTTTTGAATTAACTTTTCTTTTATTAATCGTTCATGATTGTGTTCTACTTGTCGTCGTTCAATTTCACGAATTTCTCGTGGATGATAACCGGCATAAGTATATTGGTTTTCTGCTAAATTTATTGTTAAATCAGGTGTTTTAGTTGGATCAGCATAATTAATTTAAGACCCCAAAATAATTTATTCGACCATTCTTTTTGAGTATATAATGTTAAATCAATCAAGCTTGCTTTTCAATTATCCCTTTTTTTATTTTAGCATTATCTAACGTTTCTTCTGGTTTTATTATTGTAACATCTAATTTTTTGATTCTTTTTTCTTCATAACTATTACCAAATTTTAGTTTTTTTAAATTAGGTCGTTTTTTATGGTCAACTGTTGAAACATATTTATATTCAACTGGTCCTGAAGAAACAGGTGTTATCTTACTTGCAGTACTTTCCTTTGCTACTCCATTCATTTGTGGTTCTGCTCAGTTTCGATTACTTGGCGCTGAAAATGAAGCAATCACCGAATTTGGCATTACTTTCGCAGCAGCAAATTTTGGTGAAACCTTTGGTTTTGGTTTAGCAATTGATTTAACAAACAATGGTCTAATTTGATTAGTAATTGCTGTATCTAAATAAAGATCTGTTTTAAAAATTGGTTTTCGTTTCGGATCTTCAGTAATGAAATTTCGAATATATTTACCACCAATTTGTTTCTTTGTTTTTCCTAAACTACGCGCTAAACTTTCTTGAACCATTTGATTTCGTTTTTTAATAACATTTTCTGGATCAATCATAACTTTTTCTTCATTCTCGTCATCTTTTGGCGAAGTAATTTCTTTCATATATTGTTTTCATTCTGACGGATGAGAATCACGACGAGATAATAATTCTAATTGATTTTTATTTAAATTCATTTGGTCCTTAATTTCATCAAGAGAGCGTGGTTTAAGGTCACTATTTACGCGCGAATAATCTTCTTCAGGATGATAGACACCACGTGCTCGATTCAAGTACGGATGCACATCGCGATTTGTAACATCACGGCGGGCTAATAATTCAATTTGATTTGAATTTAAACCTCAACTTTTTGCATGTTCTTTAACTTGGTTATTAAAAGTTTTTAAGGTTTCACTTGCATCTTCATCAGCATTTACCCTAATCATTTCCTCGCGCTTACTTTGAAAACGACCATATTGTTCATTCCGTTGGCGAATTAAACGTTGTTGATTTGGATTTAATTTGCTAATTAAATCTTCAACTTCCTTTGGTGATGATTCCTCTGGTTTCGTTTCAACCGTTAAATTGTCCGTATCTGTTTCAAAAGTAGTACTCATTGTTTCATTTGGTCCTACTTGTTTGTGTTTTTGATCAGTTGCTAATACATTAATATTATTATTTAAAAAACTTTCGCGTGGGGCAGCTAATTCTGATTCAATTTCTGCTTGTGATTCTTGATATCCTCTCACCACGCGTGCTGGAAACAAATCTTCGGAACGATATAATTTTCGTTTTGCTAGCAGATCTAATTGTCCGGGATTTATTCCCATTCCCATATTACTTTTTTTACTTGCTGTAGTTTTTGTTTTTGACTTTGATAATTTTTTAGTTATTGTTTTTTTAAAGTTAACATTTTCTCCAAGAACTGCTTTAATAAATTTTTCGTACTCTTTTTCATAACGTTCATCTCAATCAACTGTACCAGTTGCATTTAATGTTTGATATTCGGTCATTAATTTTAAATATGGTTCTGATTTTTTTCAAGCTTTTGTTAAAGCTTTAATAACAGTCGCTTCGTTAACATTCATTTTTAAATTGTTATTAACTTCTTGTAGTTGTTTTGTTTCATTTAATTTTTTCTTAGTCATCATCTTAACCTCAATTTTATTCATATCCCTAAGTAAAATGCTTTCCATAAAATTATATCATTTTTTTCTTGCTTTTCCTATCGATACTTGTATAATAATTAATTAAAAAAAATAAAAGAGGGTTGCTCTTTTATTTTTGTTGAAGAAATGTTTCTAAAATTAATTGTGCTGCTAAACTATCTTTTTTACTTTTCCGTTTTTGTCGCGATAAATTAGCTTCTAACATAATTTGGTGTGCTTGTCTGGTTGTCAACCGTTCATCAACTAAGTGAATTACAATTACAGGACTTAGCATTGGTTTTAATAATGCAATAAAATCATCAACCATCATTGCCCGTGGTCCAATCGTATTATTCATATTTTTGGGATAACCAATAACAAGATCACTAACCTTTTCATTTGCAATTAATGTTGCTAAATATTGTGCTGCATTTAAAAAATTGTGATCAGGAAACTGATAAACCCCATAACTTGTCGCAATCATCCAGTGACTTGTCGCAAGCCCCAACGTTTTAGTTCCGAGATCAACTCCTAAATAATATTTAGCCATGTTTTTGTAAAAACGCAAGGGGGTCTGCTAGTAATTTTGTAATAATAGTTTTATTTTTAAATCCAGTTTGAGCAACACTATTGTTTCCGCCCCCTTTACCATCAAGTAAGGGGTTTAATTGTTGAATAATACGATTAGCTTGATAACGATTATGTAAAGCATCACTAACCCCAATAACTAATTTTTGTTGGGTTGAATCAGTCATATCAACAAAGAAAATTAAAATATTAGAATACCGTGTTTTATAATCATCAATTAATACTTTTAAAGCATTAACATCAACCTTTGTTGAAAATTGATAAGTTAAAACTTGAATCCCGTTGTTTTCTTGTACTGGTAAGGCATGATATTGTTTCACAAAATCCCGAATAATAGCATTATCATATTGTTTTTGTCAATGCTTAAAACACTCTTTAAATTGATTTACTAATTGTTTTAATAATTTTCAATTCTGTTTTGAAACAGTTAAATTACTAATTTGGTCTCAAATTTGTTCTAACTGTTGATCAGTTAAAACCAATTTCCCTTGATTATATTTCTCAAAGTAATTAACTGCTTCAGTTTTTTCTTTTAGAAACTGCTCATTTAAATAACTAGCAATTGTTTTATTTGATGTAATAGCATGAATCCGAAATGTTCCTGCTCCTTTTGATTCAATTCCCGTTACTAATAAATCTTCGACATCTTGTGAATTAGCAACATGGGTTCCCCCACAAAGTTCACATGAATAAGTTCCAAATTTAATAATTCGCACTTCTTCATCATACTTTTCAGTAAAAAAAGCTAGTGCTTGATGAACGTCTAGTGCTGTTTGCATATCAGTATAAATTACTTCACAAGGAATTGCTGCGCGAATCGCTTTTACAACTGATGCTTCAACAGCCATAATTTCGGCAGTAGTAATTGGCTGATTATGTGTAATATCAATTCGTAATCGTTCATCATCATTATAAGACCCCGTTTGCATAACATGCGTTCCTAAAACTTCTCGTAATGCTGCATGAATTAAATGTGTTCCGGAATGATTTTTACGAGTATAAAATCGACGGTCACTATCAATTGAAGCATTTACTAAATCCTCTTTTTTTAATGTTCCTTCCACTTTAACATAATGTAAGTGTTGTTTATTTGGTCCTTGTTGAACATCTAAAACATAAGCTGTATTATTATCCTTTAAGATTAAACCATGATCAGCAGCTTGCCCACCCTTTTCAGCATAAAAAGGTGTTTCTGCTAAAATAAGATATCCCGTTGTATTTGTTAATTCAGAAACTGTGTGATCATTTGCGAACATAAAAACAATTGCTGTATTATTAACTTGTTCATGTTCATAACCAACAAATTTGCTAACAACATCTAATTGCGTAAAAAGTTCACTTTGCAACTGAATTGCTTTAATATCTTTCCGATTAGTTCGTGAAATTTCTTTGGCATTTGCTAATAATTCTTCAAAACCAATTCGATCAACTTTTATTCCCGCTTCGCGTGCTTCTTCTTCAATTAATTCAATTGGAAAACCATAACTTTCAAATAAGCGAAAAGCATGTTCTTTGGAAATTAGGCCATACTTTGCTTTAACTTCATTAAATAATTTGTTTCCTTGTTCTAATGTTTTTAAAAATTTATTTTCTTCATCTAATACCGCTTGTTCAATAATTGATTGTTTTTCAATTAAATAAATATAATATTCACTCATAATCTGAATTACGGTTTGCACTAATTGGGATAAAAATGGTTGTTCTAACCCTAATTTTTTACCATATAAACTAGCGCGACGAATTAACCGACGAATAACATACCCACGATCCTTGTTTCCTGGAAACGCCCCATCTGCAATCGCAAATGTTACTGCTCGTAAATGATCAGCAATTACTTTAAAAGCAGTATTAATTTTAATTTGCTGTGCATCATTGGTAAACAATGCCGTTTGATCATAATGATATTTCCCCTGCACTAATTTTTCAACTGCTTTAATAATTGGCATAAATAAATCGGTTTCAAAATTAGTTGGTGTTTCTTGAATAATAGAAGTAATTCGTTCCAACCCAGCACCAGTATCAATGTTTTTACGTGGTAAATCGGTATAAGTTCCATCCCCATTATTATTGTATTGAGAAAAAACAATATTTCAAACCTCTAAATAGCGATCATTTTCTAAGTCGTCTTGTAATAACTTGATTCCCATATGTTCAGAATCATATTTTTCACCACGATCATAAAAGATTTCGGTATTTGGTCCACATGGTCCTTCCCCAATTTCTCAGAAGTTAGTATCTTTACCCCCCTTAATAATTCGTTCGGGACTTAACCCAATCACATTATGTCAAACATCATATGCCTCCTGGTCATCTTTATAAACAGTAACATATAATTTGGCGGGATCAAATCCAATTCATTTTTTATCAGTTAAAAATTCTCAAGCATAAACAATTGCTTCCTTTTTAAAATAATCACCAATTGAAAAATTACCTAACATTTCAAATAAAGTATGGTGACGAGCTGTATGTCCCACATTCTCAATATCGTTTGTGCGAATTGATTTTTGGGAATTTGTTAACCGTGGGGCTGGTGGTGTTTTGCGACCATCAAAATATGGTTTTAATGTTGCCACCCCCGAATTAATTCATAATAATGATGGATCATCAACGGGAATTAACGATACTGATGGCAATTCGTAATGATTTTTACTTCGAAAAAAATCTAACCACATTTTTCGAATTGCATTTGCTGTAAGTTTTGTCATCCTAACTTTCCCTTCTTTTTAATAATTAATCAATAGAATTATAGCATACCAAAACAAAAAAACTTCTTTATTTCAAAGAAGTTAAAAGCCAATTCCTATTTTCGATAACCACGAAGTAGTAAATAAAATGAACTTAATAAGATGTTAATAAAGAAGAGAATCATAATAACTGGTACGACCGCTGGATATTGGAAATATTGTTTAAATTCAGTTCACATAAAAATTTGTCAAATTAAACCAATTACTAATCATGTCAACATTTGCACAAACATTAATAAGTTATAAGAAAATTCTTGCAACCGCGCTAAACAAAAGAACATAAAATAAAGGGGAATAAAACTAACAATCATTAACACAGTCGCAATTGCTAAAATAACTCAATTGGCTGTTACATAGCGAGTTGTTGAAGTAAAGGCTGGGAAAATCATTACGATTAGAAAACCAATCATTAATAAAATCATCCCAATGTTGCTTCCTAACCGTTGGCGTAATTCGTGACGAGAAGAAATATTTATATATCCTAACCAAGTGCTAAAACTTGCACCAATGCCACCACGATGACCCGATGATGATGGTAACAATAATTCAATTGCAATTCGAATTCCTAATCCAACCGTTAAAATTGCAACCGCAATTGGGGCAATAAAGATAAGAAAAACTGCGCCAACTTGTAAAACTCCTGGTGCTTGGCCAAAAAAGTTATCTAAACCAGTTTGATTAATATTTATCCCTAACACGGAAAAAACATTTGGTTGGTACTGAACATTATTAGTTCATGTCACTAAACCACCGTTCGTTAAATTATATCAATATTTTTCTTGGCCATTAACAAAATTTGAACTGTCCATAATTGCAACTAAAAATAACCCCAAAAATAAGGCAAGATATAACAGAATACCGCCCCCTGTTGATAAAATCTTTCCAACTAATAAGCGAATATTTCATCTTCAATGCGCAGCGGTTGCGTTTGTTAGTAAAACAACAACAAAAATTGCTATCCCAACAGCAAACAAACTTAAAATAGGAACAAAAATATATAAATCAATTACTCAAAATTTAAAAAGACTAAAACCATTTAAACTAAAAATTGCTTGAAATGATCCATATGATAATAAAAAATTTAAAATATTATAAGCACTATCACCTTGTAAACTTTCTAACGGATTGGGTGTCAAACCATTAACACTTAATGATTTAATAATTTCTTCTTTTAACGCATCTACTTGTTGGTTTAAAGTTGGAACAACTGCTCCGGCCATAATAATTACAATTCCTGCTAAAAATCATATGCTACTAAATTTTAGTCAAGACTTTATTGTCATAGCTGCCTCCATTTTCTATTTTCTTAAGTACTTTTATTATACCAAGAAAACCAATAACAATATATATTAATTTATTTTCTAATCTTATTGTTACATCATAACTCGCTCAACAATTTTAATATCGGGAATTGCCAATAATGACGAGAGAATTTGTTGGAACCGATCAGCGTTACTAATTTTAATAATTGTTTTAATAGTAATATTCATTAAATCACTTGAAATATTAGCTGTCATCATTTGCACTGAAGCGTTTAAATGACTTAATACTTTTGTGACATCAACTAACAAAGCGGGACGGTCAATTGCTTCAATTCGAATTGCACAATCATACTGCTTATTTTTACAAACCGCTTCATTTCAACTAACTTCCACTTGACGTTCTTGTTTATCACTACTTTGTAAATTACGGCAAGTTTTCAAATGAACTTTAATTCCTTCTGCTTTTGAAACATATCCGGTAATTTCTTCATATGGTAATGGTAAACAACATTGTGAAATCACAACTTTAATACTTGAAATTCCTTGCACAATAATATCATCTTTTAATTGTGCTTTTTTATATTGTTTATCTTGTAATTTTTTCAGAATTTTTTCATTCTGACTTGTTTCGCGATCTAAGTAAATTAAATTAATTGCTTCTACTACGGTGTATTCATCATTAGCAACATCTAATAAAAAATCTTCAATATTATTATAGTTAATTGCATGTAATCGTTCTAGTTGTGTTTCTGAATCAACTAATTTTCATTTTAAATCTTTTTTTGCAATATACTCTTCAATTTGTCCTTTTGTTTGCTTGATTTTTTCCAGATTAATTGATTTTGTATCATTAGTTGCTTCTGCTAATTCTTTTTTTAAATATTTTTTAATTTTTTGTAATGCTGATGATGTTTTAGCAACCACTAACCACGAATGATTTGGTTTTTGCGTTGCTGCTGTTTTAATATCAATAACATCACCCGATTTTAAAACTGTTGAAATTGGTGAAAATAAACCATTGATTTTTGCCCCAATTGTTTTTTCGCCAATTTCAGAATGAATTTTATAGGCAAAATCAAGGACGGTTGAACCAAATGGCAAGGTTACTACTTTTCCGTTTGGCGTTAAAACATAAATTAACGACGAAAAAATATCATTTTGAATACTCTCTTCCATTAAATGATCAGGTTTATAAACTTCTTGTTGAATTTCATCTCGTTCTTGCACTGAAATATTTTCTAAGTCTAAAATTCGTTTAAAAATATCTAAGCGATCATCAATATCTTTTTGTTTTTTAGCAATATCATAATTTTCGCCTTCTTTATAGCGTCAGTGCGCTGCAACTCCTTGTTCTGCTAACTCATCCATTTCTTCAGTTCGAATTTGCACTTCAAAAATAACACCGTCATCAGCTGCAATTGTGGTATGTAATGATTGGTATAAATTATGTTTTGGTGTTGCAATATAATCTTTAAAACGATTATTGAGTGGCGTATAATGTTGGTGCACAAAGCCTAATACTTTATAACATTCATCAACACTATTTGTAATAATGCGGACTGCTAGAATATCATGAATATCATCAAAGTTTTTACCAAATTGATTCATTTTTCGATAAATTGAATAAATTGATTTACTACGGCCATATACTTTGACCGCCATTTCTTTTTCAATAATTAAGACTTGTTTTAATTCTTCAATTTTTTGATTAATTGCATTTTCGCGTTCTTTATTACTTGATTCTAACAACGAAACAATTTTATTATATTGAACAGGATTAATAATTTTAAAACTAATATCTTCAATTTCTTGTTTAACCGCCTTCATACCTAACCGATGAGCAATTGCCGAATAAATTTCTAAACTTTCTCGGGCAATAATTTGTTGGCGTTCTGGTTTTAAATAACCAATTGTTTTTAAATTATGTAACCGATCGGCTAATTTAATAATAATAACACGAATATCTTTCGCCATTGATAAATATAATTTCCGTAAATATTGTGCTTTAAGTTGAGTTCGATTTTCTTTCGCAAAATAACTAACTTTTGTTACACCTTCAACTAAATTAGCGATTTCAATCCCAAACCGTTCTTGTAATTCTTCAAACGTAGCGGGCGTATCTTCTAACACATCATGCAGTAAACCGGCAATTAATGTTTTAGGTCCCATTCGTCATTGGGCTAAAAAAAAGGTTGTTCATAATGGATGATTAATATAGGGAATTCCACTATTACGAACTTGGCCTTGATGTTTTTCTTCTGCATATTCATATGCTTTGTAAATTTCTTTTAACGTTGTCACATCTTTGATGTACAACTTAATTTGGGCTAAGACCTCTTCGTATTTAATATCCCGATCCATTATAAACAACCCCTTTTATTTGTACTATTTATTAATTATATACCGATTATGCCGAATATTCAATCAGGGTTTTAATTGGATATGCGGTTAAATCCTTTTTACCATTTAAATATGTTAAGTCCACCACGAATGCTAAACCAACAATCGTTGCTTGTTGTTTTTTAACAAGTTCACAAATTGCTTGTGCTGTTCCGCCCGTTGCTAAAACATCATCAACAATTAAAACACGATCATGTGGTTTTAAATCTTCGACATGCATTTCTAACTGATTAGTTGCATATTCATAACTATACTTTGCACTAATAACTTGCCGTGGTAATTTTCCTGGTTTTCGAACCGGAACAAAACGAAGGTTCGTCACATAACTAACTGCTGGTACAAATAAGAATCCTCGTGCTTCTGGGGCAATAATCACCTTTGCTTGTTGAGCAATTGCATACGCTGCTAACTGATCAACAACCATTTTAAAAGCAGATGAATTATTTAAAATTGGGGTAATATCGCGAAAAATAACTCCTGGTTCTGGATAATTAGGAATATCAACAATAAAGTTTTTTAGTTCCGTTTTTGCAAAATCCCTTTCTTGGCTAATGATTAATCATTAATACCAATTACGATTTGTTCATCAATTTCAACTCGTTGTGAATCTAAATAATTTTTAACACGGATTTTATTTAAAGCCCGATATTTTTCTAACACCACTCAAATTGGAATTCCAACAAATAGGGTTGCAAACATTCCAACAATTAACCCAATTAAAATCACAATATTAAAGCCAAACCATAATCCCGAAAAAGCAGCTAAGGTAATTAATAAAATTGTAAACATAATTCCCAATGTTAAACAATGTTGTAACATTTGTTTAATTGTAATATTAGCAACTTTTTGCAAAAAGTTATGTTCATAATTATAAACTCTAAAGTCTTTCCGAACTTCACGAATCACTTTATGATTTTTGCTTTTAATATCTTTTGCCACTAATTGTGTTCGTTTTAACTGGTCATGATATTGTTTTTTAATTTCTCGTAATTTTAGTTCCGGGTGTTTTATTGCTAATTTCTTTAATTCTTCTTGATAATAAACTTTATGTGCGCGACGTAAACGCTTAATTTGGAAACGATGCTCTGACATATATGTAAAGAATGTTTCATATTCACGAATATTAATCGCCTTTTTATTTTGTTTTACACGAACCATTACCATTGTTGTAAAGGCAATCGCAAAACCAAAAATTGCTAATAATGCGATTGACATTTCAAATGTAATTAATAATTGGGTAATAATTGCAATCGCAATAGTTGTAACTAGCGTAAATAAACTAGCTAAAACCATTCCCACAAATTGCGATCAATCTAACCGGAATAAAGTATAAACAAAGATACATACTAATCCAATTCCAATACTAATTGCCGCAATTTTTAAAATATATCCTTCCATAACAGGATCAGTTTTTTGCAATGCTAATGAAGGATCATCGGGGGTTGCATTATAAAATGATGCAATGGCTGTTAATAATTCTCGCTCAAAAGTTCCTTTTGTAATATTTGTACCAACAACTAAGATGCGGTTATTAGCACCACTTTCTTGTTGCTTAAGAACATAAATATTATAACTAAAGTTATAACGGGCTGTATTACGAATACTTTCTAATTGCGTTGATAACTTTGTAATTGCTGTTTCATCGTCATCAGTTCCTCATAAATCTTGATTAATCGTAAAATTAATCCCTGACTTAATTGAATTAGCAACATTTGCTTTTCCAGCAAAAGCAATTGCTAATGCAACGATTAACAAAATAATTCCAACGATTGGGGTTCATTTTGTAATATTATAAAATGTTCATTTTCCGATTTTATGTTGTTTTCCTTTTTTGGCTGGTGCAATCCCGCCATTATCACCGTCTGCCATCGCAGGTTCATTCTTTGTTATTGTTTGTAACTGAGCGCTAGCTGCTAATGCTTCTGATGCTGTTGTTGTTACAACTCTTTTTTTCGTAAATAGTTTTCCTATTGAAAAACGCGAAACATCTAATCAAGGGTGTTTTTCTTGTCAACGTAACTTAATAACAATTCAATACATTAAACGCGCAACAGCAAACACCATTACTACGGAAATAATTAATCCCACCAATAAAATTGTAGCAAATGATTTAATATTATTTGTTCCTTGTCAGAACAGTGATAATCCCAAAATAATTAAAACAACTAATGCGTCAATGAAGACTGCTATTGTTTGTTTATTGGCAATTTTCATTGCTGGTTCAAAGGGAATTTGATTTTCATACCGCTCACGTTTATATCGTGAAAAGAATAACAAGTTTCCTTCAAGTGCTAAACCAAAAGCAATCAATAATGCCGCAATACTTTCTGGCGAAATTTGTACTTTCAAGAGTGAAGAAAAATATAATGTTGCAATTATTGTAAATAATAATGTTAAAATTGCGATAAAACCAAATAAACGATAATAAACTAATAGAACAATGAAAATTGCTAATACTAATACTCCTAAAATGATTAACGAAATTTTAAAAACATTAGCTGAAACAACAGGCGGAATTTCGCGATAACCACGAATAACAAATTCTAAACCACTTAATCCCCCATTAATTAAATTACTAATTTGGCGAGCTTCTGTTTCCGTTGAAATTGTAATTTGATTTGAATTCTCAGCAGCACCTGTTCCCAGTTTAATTGAATTTCAATTAATAATATGTTCTTTATATAAATCTGTTAACGCAGTATTATACTCAATAATTGTTTGTAAATATGGGCGTAACGGATCAATAAATTGATTTGTTGTTGCTGTTTTATCATTTGGATCAATTAATAATCTATCCGTTGGGACAGAGGTAAAACGAAAACGCAAATCTTCCATTCAAGTACGAACTTGTGAAATTGGGTAACTTAATGCTAAATCTAATAAATTACCAGTACGAAGTTGTGAGGTTCCGGCATCATAATATTCAACATTAAAAATTTGATAAATATTACTTCAATCACCCGCTGACACTTTACTACGAATTTCAGCATTAAAAACAGTTGCAATTGTTTGAATATTATCAGTATCATGTCGTAAATCATCAATAAATTGACCAATATCCGTTCAAATATAAAACGGTTCTGATTGACCCCCACCTTGTGATGGTTTTAAACCATTAATAATACTATCTCATTTTGTTTGATCTTTAATTTTTAATGTAATACTTGGACGACGATTTTGGTCAACCCCTGTTGTTGAACCTAAAATAACATCACTTAACGGTGTTCGCTCTTTTGTGCCATTATTATCACTAACTAGTAAGTCTTGTCCTTTACCATTTGTTAAGTAAATTGCTCCTAAACGTTGAATTGTTTTACTCAAGGCATTATAAGATTTAAACATATTTTTTCCAACAACAACTTCAACAGCATTACGACCTAATGTTTGTAAATACAAATTTTGATTTGATAATGGATCTAATTTATTACGTAATAAATCTAATCCTTTTTTACTATCCCCATTTGGAGTATCTTGTGAAAAATTAGGGTCACTTTTATCTAATACATTAACTTGAACTTGATATCCACCCGAATAAGCAATTCCAGTCTTATATGAATAACGAAAACTATCAGCTGAAAAATAAGCACCAATAATCATTGCGACAATTAAAACTAACAAAGTTCCAATTCGAATAATTAACTTACTAATTGCCTTTTTGTTTTTTGGTTCTTTAATTGTTTTCACTTGTTCGTTTTTCTTCACGTTTTACACCACTGTTCTATTTTAAAACTTTTCTCTATAAATTGTACACTATTCATTGTTTAATTTTATTATTTAATAAACATATCTTTAAAATCTTCTAAGGATAAATCAGTCGCAGTAATTTTTTGATTATTCATAAATTCAATCATCCGATTAATCTTGATATTAAAAATATAATAAGCTATTTCACTAACATCAACAATTGCCTTATCGACTAAAATTATTTTTATTAAATAATCGGCAACATCTTGTTCTGTAATATTTGGATTAGATAATTTTAAATCAACCGCTTTTAAACTAATCATTTTCCAGGCATAATTGATAATTTGTTCTTGTTCCTTTTTATGATTGTGGCTCATTTTTACACCTTACCTTAGTTCCAATTATTATTATAACCGACTTCTCAAAAAAATTAAGTAAATTATGTCTTTAATTTTGTCGAAAACTCTTGATGAAATAAAAAAAATCATCAATATGACAATTTGAAAACTAATTTTGTGTAAGATTATGATTTTGCTTTAAATTTTTTAAACGTTAAAATATAATACCGTTGATTGTTGGTTTGGTGTTAAACCTTTGTGTTGGTATTTTCATTTTCAGAGCTTTAAATAATTTTGAATATTAGTGAAACCCAAACCATGATAATGAATTAAGGCTTCTTTAAGACTGGATTGTAATTTACTAATCTTATTTAACTTTTGATAACTAGTATCAGGGTTTGTACTAGTTTTGGTGGAATATAGAGTAGAATTTGTTTGTTTTGCTACTAATAAATATAGTGGTTGCATATCAGAAATAATTATTGATTTTTCTTTAATTAGTTGCTTATTCATATTTTCAATAATCCATTGTTTTTGTAATCTTTTGGTATTGGTGGATTGAACAAAAATATTATTATTGCTATCAACTGCCATTTGAATACAGCATTTGGTATCAGTTGAAAATGGATCGAGATGATTTTTTCGTTTATCAAATTTATCTTTAAAATTGCCTTTATGAATTTCTTTAATAAATGTTTCATCCATTTGGATTTGACCATTTAATTTTTTAAATTTTAACTGTGTATTTTCTAATTGTTTTGATTGCATTAATTTTTGTCGATTATATCAAGCGGTTTTTGGGGTTGTTTTAATAAAACGAGAAATTATTTTACTAGATTGTCCTAACAATGAAATTTGAATTAATAAATTTCACTGTTCATAATTTAAATGACTTCAATAAGTAAAATGATGACGAAATGCATCAAAACTAGCACGACATTTTTTACATAAATATTTTTGTTTTCCTTCGGAATTATGACCATTTTTAACACAATGAAAAGATTTGCAATTAGGACATATAATGCCTTTATCTCTAAATTTTTGATCAATTTCATTTAAACGTTTTTGTTTTTTAATTAAGTCTGCTTGTTGTTTTATTTTTTCATAAAATTCTAAAAATTGATCATCTGTTAAGCTATTTATTAATTCTGTAATTATTTTTTTCATCATTTATTTACCTCCATATATTAAAAATATACCTAATTTTAGGTATATTTTATAAATATCAAGAGTTTTCGACAAAATTAAAGAATTATGTAATATTTTTTAAAAATTCTACTGCTTTATTTGTCAAAACTCGACCACGAGATGTTTTTAATAAGTAACCTTTTTTTAACAAAAATGGTTCAAAATTATTTGTGACTGTTAATAATGGTTCAGATAAAACTTGGCTTAAGGTATTTAACCAAACTGGTTGGGTTTGAAAGAGAAGATAAATTTGTTTTAAGTAATTTACCTCCCCTCATTCTAAACCATCTTGATAAATCTGCAAATTAGTTAAAATTTCTTGTAAAAAATTTAAACTTACTGGTTGTGGCGTAGCTAAGAAATAGTCATAAATTCGATGAAATAATTTTACCGCTGTGCGCGGATTATTACTACTATAGCTGGCTAAAAAAGTTAATTCTTTTAATGATAATTTTATTTCTACTTTTAAGAACAAGTTATTTAAAATTTGTTGCATATCATCATTAGTGTATTAATTAAAATGAAAAACTGTTGAAAAACGATTTAATAATGGCTGTGGTACTTGATATAGTAATGTCGTTGCTGCTAACAAGGTAAAAGATGGCAACGGTAAAACAACATGTTTTGTATTATAGTTTTTTCCCAACAGTAAATTTAAACAATTATCATCTAAAACAGGATATAAAATTTCTCCAACTTCACGACTAATTGCATGAATTTCATCAATGAAAACTAAATTAAATGCTTTTACTTGCATTAGGCAACTAATTAAATCACTTGTTTTTTGTAAATTTGGGCCATGTAAAAGTAATAGTTTTTGCTGTAACAAAGTTTTAATTAAATGGGCTAAACTAGTTTTTCCAATTCCACTATTACCAACAAATAACATATGTTTTAATGGTTGTTGCTGCTTTTGACTAGCTGCTAACATGATTTTTAAATTCATTTTATATTTGCTTGACCAATATAACTTTCAAAATCAACCGGACGAAAATTAAACGGTGTCATTCTGACTAATTTTAAATAAAACTATTTTTAAATATTGATCAAGTTTAGTCGGAACTGGGTTAACACTATTAATTGCAGAATAAATAACCACCAACGAATAACCCAATTCTTTTAAACAACTAATTACTTTATTTTGAAGATTATTATAATTTTTTTTAAAATAAATCTTTTGTAAAGTTTGTAATAATAGCCGAACACTATGGGTTTTTAATCCTTGTAATTTCTCGATTTCAGCAATATTATTTTGTTGCACAAACATTAATAAATTTTCAACACTAATTTGTTGTAATACTTTAACTGCCGTTTTGACACCAATTGTTGGAATCGTTAATAAATCACCAAAAATTTTCTTCGTTGCTAAATCTAAAAACCCAAATCACTGAAAACAAGCATCATTATCATATTTTAAAAAAGTATACATTTTAATTTGACCAGCCTTTTTAAAACTAATTCTTTTGTTTGTAACTAAATAAATTTCATATCCATAATTATTTTGTTCTAAGCAAAGGACATTATCATTAAATTGATAAATAGTGCCACAGATAAAATCATAAATATTATAATCTCCTATGTTAAATTAACTTTATTAATAAGAAAAATCCTTTCTTAAAATAAAAAAACTCATAATAAATGAGTTTTAATATTTTGTTAGTTATGATCATTTTACTGTTAAGTTAAAGATTGCTGTATTTTTATAATCCTTAGAACCATTACTTGTAACTATTAAATCAATATCTGTTGCTGGTCCACCCTTACTAACACTGCCATCAATTCGTAATAGCAAACGATTTGCTAAATCTTGAGCATCTTTTAATAATTTGTTCTGTGCTGCAGATAATTGTCCAGTAATGGTAGCATTTGCTAAAACGGCTCTTAAAATTTCTCGTGAATTATTACTATTAATTGCGATTTCTGTTCCTCTTAAATTTTTTGATAAACGATTAATATCAATTCGTTTTGATTTTGCTTGCACATCAATATTAGTAATTCCATAAAAGCCTGATGCTTTATCAGCATTAATAACAATTGTGGCTGCATAAGCTTCTCAGTCTTCTTGAAAACGATCATAATTAAAACTTATTGTTGTGTTAGGATCTTTAATTGCTTCTAATAATTGCGGTTCTAACTTACCATCATTTTTTGAACCAACTTCTAATGTTAATAAAGCACTATACAAATCACCAGGACTATTGCGATCCTCAATTGTAATAACTTGGCGGCTTAAATCCCCACCTAATAAGGTAATATTAACGCGATTACCAATATTACCATCACCAGTACTTGTTGCTCCGTTTCTGAAATGACGATATAGTTGTCAAGCCCCAATACCAAATCCTGTTAATGAAAGCACTAACACAATAATTAATGTTCAAATTTTTCATTGGAATTTTTGATTAATTACATGAACCATTTTTCGCATTGTCATCATTTGATTTTTTTGCATTTGTTTAACTAAAGCAACAGTTTCACCCCCTGCTGGTTCAGTTGCAACAATTAAATTATTACGATCTTTATTATCATTACCATTATCATCATTTGGTGTTTCAATTTCAGCTGAAAATGATTGTTCTGTTTCGTTGTACTCTAATCCATTATTTGGGATATTGTTCTGTTGTTCAAATGGAATAAATGATGAGGCAACCGGTGCTGGAGCATTAACTGGTTCTTCATTAGGAACTACAGGGTTCTCACTAGGAAGGCTTGTTGTTGAAGGGCGACTACGTAAAGGGATTTTATTAATTGTCTCTTGTGATAATTCAACAGTATGATCAATAATTGGAATCTTTGGGTTTCCTTTATGATCTAATAAATTAGTTTTTCAAAAAAAAGCATATTTATTATTAACACAATTAATTAAGGCAATTGGCATTACACCATGATCATCTTGGATTTCAGTATTTGGATTTACTTCGCAAAAAAATAGTGCTAAATTATTAACATCTTTTGTGCGATCATTTCGAATTGCTAAAATAATTTTTTTAAAAGTTACTTTACACTTATCGCACATTTCATCATATATATAACGAATATCGTTTTGCATATTTTTTATACCTTCTTTTTGCGGGTGAGTAACAAAGATACGGATTTACTGAAAAAGTAAATCTTTTTTATTTGTTAAATTGCAAGCTTGTTAATAACTAAATATTAATTTGTTGTGGTAATAAAAATGCAACAAATGTTTTTCATTGTGCAATTTTAATTAATAACAACAAGTTAATTAACTAGTTTATTAACACGTTAAGTAATAAGTTAAATAATTGGTTAAATAACTAGTTGTTTAACAGGTTTAGCACCTTGTTCAGGGCAAAACTGTTAGATTGGTGGTGTTAATATTTATAAAGAAAAATTGGTTTATGTATATTTAAACAAAAATTATATTAGATCAATTGAATTTTATACGTTAACTTGTAGAAATATAATTAGTCCAATTACACCAGGTGGTAGCATATTAATTCCTAAGCAACTTATTTATAATGCAAAATATTCAAATCAATTAAAATTGGGGTTATTTCCAAGTCAAAAGTATGAAGAATTTATTATGGAAAATGGTGCAAAAAGGATATTAGGATATATTGTTGGCATAGAATTGAAGAATGCAATAGAGGTTAGAGCAAAAAATAATATTAAAAGCTACAATAATCAAGCAGAAAATTTATCAGTTTTAAATAAAAAAGAAGTTATTGATAACAATAAAACTAGTTTTACCAATTCTGAAGAAGAAAATTTATTTGATACAGAAGAAGGAAAAATAATATGAGATTAAAGAATTATTTTTTTGCAATTTATGATTGAGATGATAATCACTTGGGAACTTTTGATACTTATGAAGAAATAATATGTTTTTTGTTTGGAATTGATTCATCAAATAAAAATTATCAATTTAAAAAAAGATATATAGCTAAGGTTATTGCTAAAACAAAGAAAAAAACCTTTAAGAATCAGAAACTAAAAATATATAAATTTATAGATGGGGATGATAAGTATGAATAGCAAAATTAAATGTAATTTTTGTAATAAAAATATTAATCATGGAAATATAGTAAATAAATATAGTATTACGCTACACTATAAATGTTTTAATTTTCTAAAAAAGTGAAAAGTAAGTTGTGCTTAAAATAATAGAATTATTTGCTGGAATTGGAGCCCCAAGAAAAGCACTAGAATTTGCAAATATTTCACATAAAACTATATGATTTAGTGAAATTGATAAATATGCAGAAAATAGTTATAGAGCAATTTTTAATGATTATGAAACCCCTAATTTAGGTGATATTACTAAAATAGATGTTAATAATTTACAAAAAGAAGAGGTTGATATAATAATTGGCGGTTGACCTTGCCAAGACATTTTGATAGCTGGAAAAAGAAAAGGAATGGATAAAGATAGTGATACTTGCCCCGCTCATGCCGCGGGAGTTTGATATTTTGTTCGTCAATCTGGAACATTCATGTTAATACTATTATCACCATTTATTGTTCCTCGTTGTAAATCTAAAATATCTTGCTTAGAATCATAATTAACGACTTCCATTATTTCTTTTGTTACATCATTCTGTTTAAACATCACATCTAAGAAACCTAACATATCCTTATTAATTAAGACTGCATCTTGTGCATAATAAACATTAAACATATCATATGTTTCTTTAAAAGCGGGATTTTGGTCAATCGTAATTTCTGGATTTTGATTAATAAAATCAATTAAAACTTTTCCAATTTTATTCGTTAAATCAAGCATTAAAGTTTTAATTAAATTGGGATTATTTGTAGTAACATATTTAATATTAAATCTTGCTGGATTAGTTAATGTTTTGAATGAACCAGTATAACCAAAACTATAATTTACCACAACTGCTTTTAAATCCTTAATTGGTTCTGTAGTTAATTTTTGTAATGCTGCTACATCAACGTAATTTACTTTTAAATTTGAAGGACTCGTCTTAAAAGCAAACGGCATTGAATTAACATAATAGTTTGAGTATTTATTGGCAATTAATCGATTAACCTCATCAAAAACTGTTTTAAAATTATTCTCAAGTGCATAATTTAAAAATACTTCATGAGCTTCATTCATAATCTTTAATAACAAATCTAAATCTTTTCTAATATCATTATCATCATCACTAGGGTCAACATTCGGCTTAGATGCACAACTAACAACGGTTGTTACTCCTGCCGTTAACAATGAGCAGGTTCCTAATAAGGCTAATATTTTTTTCATTTTTTATGTCTCCTTATTAATATATTTATTTGTTGCTAAGTTTTTTATCATATTTTTCCTATATCACTAATTATAATTAAAAAAAGCAAGCACCCCTAAATTATTATAGGAATTATTGTCCTTAATTTTGTATTTTAAAATAAAAATGATTTGAAAGCATAGTTAACTATGCTTTCAAATCAGAATTTTTAATACTCTATTTTGAAGTATTTATATATGTAACAAAGATAAATTTAAAATACTTTTTCTTAATATCTTAATTCATCAAGTCCGATAATCATAAATCAAAATTGATATTTCCATTTGTTTCGTAAGCAATTTTATCATTATTTTTTGGAGTAACTTTAAATTTAACATTCATAAAACTAATTTTTATATCAGTTGCATTAAGAATTTGCGTTAAATCAGGTTGCTTATCACCTTCTTTAAAAGTTGCTTTAAAATCCTCTCACTGATTATTTTTATTTTTAAGTGATAACTTAACTGTTCCGGCAGTCATTGTAATGTTATTGTTATCTATTTCAGTATTGCTTAAACCTAAATTACGTAAAATCGTTGGTCCAGCAAAACTCATAATACTTGGCCCTAAATAAACATTAATTGCTGGAATATTGTATTTTATCAGTGAATTAATTCCTTTTCACGTTTTTGGTTGTAAAATACTTTTCCCAACAGCATCAATCCCTTTTCCTTCATTTTGACTAAAAACATTTAAAATACTTGCAATTAATAAGGTTGGATTTAAGCTTAAATAAACAAGTGTTTTTTCAAAAGAACCAGAATGACCTTTATCACCAACAAGACTTTGATCAAAAACATCATCAATTTCTATAGTAAATTCGAAAAAGAACTTCAAAACTACTTTTCCAACAACTTTAAAAATATACTGATTATCAGCTTTCGTTGGTTCTCCTTTATACCCACTAAGTAAATGAAACATCAAACTATCAAAATTTGTTGCTGTATTTTCATAGAATCAGTTAGTTTCACCAAATTCAGTTTTAATATTTTCTTGAACATTTTTATTAACTGGTGACAATAAATATTGAATTAATGGTAAAACAGTATTATGAGTTGTTCCAATTCTTTCTTTGCCTTCTTTAAGGTATCATTGTAATAATGCAATAACATCTGGAGCAATATTATGCAATAAATCATTAACAGTTCCAGTTCCTTTTATGGTAATATCAGTTTTGTTCTCTTTAGTGGGTTTTACTACTTGAAAAGAAAACGGTAAGTCTTTTGTTAAGAAATCATCAAGACCAAGAACTGACAATATATCGCTAATCTTTTTTAAAACATCATTAAACTTAGTAACAAAATCGGGGGTATTTATTTGTGATAAATCAATACTATTGATTAATTCTGCTGGCAATTCAATTAAGCCAAGATAACTATATAAATCAGCAAGATTAATATCTAATCCCGGCATAATTGGTGGTAGTGGAAATTTAATACTTTGAGTTGTATCCCCCCCCACATCATTAATTTTATTAATGATGCTTGCTAAAAACAGTAATTCATTTGTTGATCACTTAATTTTAACACTAAATAGTTCAGTTGATTTTTTCTCCAAACTAACAATTGCATTTCCATTATTCACAACTAATTTTCCTTCTGCTGCGGTTAGTGCTAATTGTGTTTTAAACTCGTTAATGGTTGCTGCTGATAGAGCATTGCCATCAGAAATTTTTGGTTGCACAAATGTCGGATCAGCTTTAACGACTAACTTGTAACTTCCTAATGTTATTTTACTAGCTACTTCTGATGCTAATTTATCGTTTGTTATTTCTGATGAAGAAGCAAAAAATGGTGTATCAGTATATTGTTCTAATTGTTTTTTAATGTCATCAACTGACACATTCTGATCTTGAGGGTGACTACAAGCAACAACTGAAACGGCGCTTGTCCCCACCAACGATATTGCTCCTAAAAGAGCTAATATTCTCTTCATATTAGTCCTCCTATTTTTTAAAGTTTTTATCTAATTAATCCCATTAATATCTTTTAGTTTTATTTTTCAAAATTTATAATAACATTTTTTGTCATTATCAGTTAAAAATATTTTTTGTTATTAAAAAATAACAAACACCCTGTCTACCTCAATTAAGTTAAAAACCTCTTTTTTGGACAAAGGGAGTTAATAGCTAAGTTACTACAAACGGATCCAAGAGTTGTTAACAATTAATTTTAAATTACTTATGTTCCTTTGAGGTATTTTTATTTTACTCTTTTTATTTAACAAATTATTTGCTAAATTAAAATTATCTTGCAAATTATTTGCAAGATAATTTTAATCCCTAATGACTAATTCGTGATGTAATTCCATCACTTTTTCTGGTCCTAATACCCGATCAGCAATTGCCAACGCAAAATTCATTGTTGATCCAACCGAAGCCCCTGTAATAACGTGACCATCAGTAATTGCTGCCATTTCATCATTGTAAATTGCTTTTTCCATTCCTTTCGTACATCCTGGATAACTTGTTGCTTCTCTGTTGTCCAAGATTCCTAAATGCCCTAAAATTTGGGGAGCAGCACACACCGCGGCAATTGTTTTTTGATCACTATTTGCTTTTAATAATCAGTCTTTTAACATTTCACTTTTTGTAAGATTATCAACACCAACCCGACCGCCAGGCAAGACAAACCCATCATAATCTTCATATTTAACATCCTCAATTAATTTATCTGCTACAATTGTAACATTATGCGCTGAAACAACTTCTCGTTTTTTCATGATACTAACTAATTCCAAGTTAATCCCACCACGACGTAATACATCAGCGGTAATAATTGCTTCACCTTCTTCAAAACCAGTTGCTAAAAACAATGCAAATTTCATAATAACACCCCTTTCTCTTGGTAATTATAATATAATTTTATATAATTGTTAAGAAAAAAGAAAAAGGTGTAATTATGGGAATTTTTTCAAATTTAATTTATAAATTTCATCGTACGAAACATAAACGAAATAAAAAATATTATTTATTAAAAGATCGTAAAACATTGACAGTCAATAGTATTTCCCGAGATGTTGATGTTCATATTATTAAATCTTGACGCGATAAATTTACTAGTTTAATTCAACCAAAAGATATTACAATGAAAGATGGTTATTTACTACGAAACGTGCGCAGATTTAATAGTTTTGGGATTTTTTATCAACTTGATGTTATTTTTTGTAATAAAAACTTTGAAGTTATTTCAACAATTCAAAATTTTGGTTCACAAAAAATGAGTCATTATTTTTCAGAATGTTATTTTGTCTATTGTTTAGCACCGGGAATGATTAAATTCTTGAATATTAAAGCAAACGATATTTTACGAATTATTTAATTTATTAATAATATTATTAAAACTAAGTTATAATATATCTATTGATATGGTTAAGGAGGGAAAAAATTATGGCAAAATTAAAATATGCAACAATTAAGGTTAATGTTACTTTCCAAAAAGTAATGATTTGAATTTCTGGATTATGATTGTTTATTTTAGCAATTTTAAACTCATTTCCAAATGTTAAAGTTGACACAAGACTCTTTGTTCACAATAACACTGGAGATAATGGCGCAATTATTTTAATTACCGCTTTCTTGTTTATTTGTGTCGCAACCTTTGTTCGTCACAAAATTGGTAAATTAATTGCTGGAATTGTTTTTATCACAATTGCAATTATTGGTATGATCGGTGCAATTATCACTTCAACAAAAGAAATTTCAACTTGAGTAATTGTTGTTGGTGAATTAGTTGCTGTAATTGGGGCTTTAATTTGATTATTAGAAGGAATTGGTGCAATTCGGGTTAATAAAGCAAACGCCACAAATAATACAACTACTACTACTAAACAGTAATAAATAAAAAAAGGTTAACCAACATTGGTTAACCTTTTTTTATTTTAGCTTAACTAAATTCCTCTTCTTGGTCCGCTTCAGCTTCAAGTGATGTTGCATAGACTTTTCCGAGGGCTTGATTTTTATTATGGCGGTCTTCTCTTTTGCCTTTAATTTTTCGTAACTGTTCTTCAATTTTATGTAAAGCTTGGTCAACTGCTTTATAAAAATCACTATTATGAACTTCTACTTTTAAGAAATTGTTTTTCCCTCTAATATCAATTGAAGTATTAATGACAACATTGTTCTCTTTGGTAAACTCAATATCAACATGAACAAGATCATTTTCATTAACTTGCTGATATTTTAATAATTTATTAAAAGTATCCATTAAATGCTGATGCATTGCATCAGTAATAATAATGTTTTTGCTACGAACTTTGTATTCCATTATATTCGCCTCGTTTCTATATTTTTATTATAACAAAACCACGAATAATTCACAGGTTAAAAAAAGAAAAACAAATAAAAATTAATAAAAAATTTTAACCTTCATTATCTAATAAGAAAAAATCAATATATTCATTTGTGACTTCCTCTAATCTTATTTTTTCAACTAAAACCTTACTTGCATTAATTTGCGCAAGATTTTCATTATATTGTTTAACTAATTTAACCAAAGGAGCATTAACTTCTTTTAATAACTCTTATAACTCTAACATTTCTTTTGTTGAATAACGTTGTGGCTCTTTAATTTTTAAATACAAATTTTTAGCATTTACTTCTGCTGGATTAACAACACTGACATATTTTTCTTTTGGATTATATTGTCGAACAATTGCTTTAATTTTGTCGAAAACTCTTGATGAAATAAAAAAAATAATCAATATGACAATTTGAAAACTAATTTTGTGTAAGATTATGATTTTGCTTTAAATTTTTTAAACGTTAAAATATAATACCGTTGATTGTTGGTTTGGTGTTAAACCTTTGTGTTGGTATTTTCATTTTCAGAGCTTTAAATAATTTTGAATATTAGTGAAACCCAAACCATGATAATGAATTAAGGCTTCTTTAAGACTGGATTGTAATTTACTAATCTTATTTAACTTTTGATAACTAGTATCAGGGTTTGTACTAGTTTTGGTGGAATATAGAGTAGAATTTGTTTGTTTTGCTACTAATAAATATAGTGGTTGCATATCAGAAATAATTATTGATTTTTCTTTAATTAGTTGCTTATTCATATTTTCAATAATCCATTGTTTTTGTAATCTTTTGGTATTGGTGGATTGAACAAAAATATTATTATTGCTATCAACCGCCATTTGAATACAGCATTTGGTATCAGTTGAAAATGGATCGAGATGAGTTTTTCGTTTATCAAATTTATCTTTAAAATTGCCTTTATGAATTTCTTTAATAAATGTTTCATCCATTTGGATTTGACCATTTAATTTTTTAAATTTTAACTGTGTATTTTCTAATTGTTTTGATTGCATTAATTTTTGTCGATTATATCAAGCGGTTTTTGGGGTTGTTTTAATAAAACGAGAAATTATTTTACTAGATTGTCCTAACAATGAAATTTGAATTAATAAATTTCACTGTTCATAATTTAAATGACTTCAATAAGTAAAATGATGACGAAATGAATCAAAACTAGCACGACATTTTTTACATAAATATTTTTGTTTTCCTTCGGAATTATGACCATTTTTAACACAATGAAAAGATTTGCAATTAGGACATATAATGCCTTTATCTCTAAATTTTTGATCAATTTCATTTAAACGTTTTTGTTTTTTAATTAAGTCTGCTTGTTGTTTTATTTTTTCATAAAATTCTAAAAATTGATCATCTGTTAAGCTATTTATTAATTCTGTAATTATTTTTTTCATCATTTATTTACCTCTATATATTAAAAATATACCTAATTTTAGGTATATTTTATAAATATCAAGAGTTTTCGACAAAATTAAAGAACAATTGTGTCAATTCGAAATTCAAAACGCGTTAAAATTCCTGTAACATATTTTTCTAATAATGAATGTTGAATTAAATTTTCAAGCTCACTACGATTTTTAATCTTATTATGATTATTCTTTGTTTTTCATCATAAATGTTGAATTGACTGTTTCTTTTGATTTGCAAGATCATATAAATTAATTACTTCTTGATCAAGTTTAGTTTTTAACTTCTTTAAAATATCTAAATTTTCAAGTGTAAATTTTAATAAAAAATCGGTATTATCTACAATTAATTTATCGTCCATTTTATATTACTCCTTAAAATTATACAAACTTTCACTATTATATATTATACTCTAAAACGGTTCGTAAAACAAGAGGCAAAAGTTTACCATTTTTAATGTTAGTAATGGAATAAAAATATTTCATTATGTTTATGCTTTCATAATTTTTACTTTTTTGATTCGTTAATTAAAGAACTAAAAACAACTGGTGGTGCTTTTGGTAATTGCCGTTTATGTTCTGAACCTTGATGCAAATGTTGAATTCGGTTTGCTGCCGCGGCTGGAACTGGTTTTCCTTGTAAATAAGCATCTAACTGGTGATAACTAACACTTATTTCTTGTTCATCTGTTTGTGCTGTTCATAATCCCGCTGTTGGGGGACGCATAATAATTTCAGTTGGAACCTCCAATAAATGTGCTGCTTGTTGGACTTCACCTTTCAACAAGTGAATAAGTGGCACTAAATCAACTCCCCCATCACCATATTTGGTAAAATAACCAACATGTCATTCATCAGCATTATCCGTTCCTAACACCAAGTAGTTATGACTTTGTGCTAAAGCATATAAGGTTGTCATTCGTAATCGTGGTTTAATGTTACTTAATGCTAATTGGTGTGGTGGTAATGCTAAAGTTGTCACTAATTGATCATATGTTGATGATAAATCAACAATTTGATGGTTTAACTGGTGTTTATTAATTAGTAAATTTGCACATTCTTGGTCAAATTGATCAGAATGACAAGGCATAATAACCGTTAAATGTTGTTCAGGAAAAGCTTTTTGTCCTAATAACCCAACCACAGCAGAATCAATTCCACCAGATAGACCAATAACAACCCCATCACAATGTGCTTTTGTTACTTCTGATTTGATTCAATCAGTTAAATATGTTAAATATTGTTTTAAATCTTTCATCATTATCCATCCCATTCTAATTCGTAATCAAAAATTAGAACAACATCCCCTTGTTGTGCTCCTTTTGCTCGTAACATTTCAAAAACTTTTAAGTCTTGTAATTTTTTATTAAATAATAATAAATTATCATATGTTGTGATTGGTGTTTTTTGATATGCTTTTTGAACAGCAGGACCACTCACTTTTCAAACACCATTGCCAAGATTATCGACAACTACTTCTGTTTCAATTGGTGTCCTATAAGTATATACCTTATAATCTTCTTGTTCTGTGGGTAGTTCATCTAATTGTCATAAAGCTTTATTTTCATTAATTGTTGCTAAAGTAGCACCAATTTGATTTACTAACAATGTTAAATTTTGATTTTTTAAACCACTAATCTCAATAATCTCAGCACTTGGCATCTGCGCTTTAAACTTTACTAAATTTGCTGGAGAAATTTTAAGGTCCATTTTATTTGCCACAATAATTTCTTTGCGGAGTTCTAATTTATAATTATAATCTTTTAATTCACTTTTAATGTTTAAATAATTTTGATAAACATCTTCTGTTCCATAATTTCCGGACATATCTAAGACATGCACAATTAATTTACAACGCTCAATATGGCGTAAAAAGTCATGTCCTAACCCTTTTCCCTCCGCAGCGCCCGCAATTAATCCTGGTAAGTCGGCAACAACAAAACTATCATTATTTTGATCACGAACAACTCCTAGTTGCGGTGTTAAAGTTGTAAAGGGATAATCAGCAATTTGGGGTTTTGCTTTTGAAATTTTAGCTAATAATGTCGACTTACCAGCATTTGGTAATCCAACAAGTCCAACATCAGCTAAAACTTTTAATTCACAACGAATTTCTAATGTTTCCCCTAAATCACCTGCTTCAAAAATGGTTGGTGCTTTATTTTTTGCATTCGCAAAACGAGCATTACCACGACCACCTTGTCCCCCTTTCGCAAGAACAAGCTCTTGCTGATGAGCAACAATATCGCCAATAACTTCATTGGTTCCATTATTATAGATTAATGTTCCCAATGGTACTTTAATATATTTGTTAGTAGCATTTTTTCCGTGCATATTTTTAATTGTACCATTTTCGCCATCAAGAGCTTTAATTTCACGTTGATACTTTAAATCTAATAAGGTGTTGATTCCTTCATCCCCAACAAAGATAATGCTACCGCCATTACCACCATCACCACCCGATGGTCCTCCTTTGGGAACATACAATTCACGATGAAAAGAAACCGCTCCATCGCCGCCTTTCCCTGCAAATAATTTAATTGTTGCAACATCAATAAATTTCATCGTTCTTCCTTTTCTTAAATCCATTATTATCATTATACTAAAAGAAAACGAACAATTTGTTCGTTTTTTTGTTATTTTTGCTTTTTATGAACAAAGGATAGTAAAGAACTAACTTTAACCGAACGCCCCCCGTTCACCACCAGCATAGCCAGTATGGCCAACACGGTGAATTGTTACTTTTTGCTTTGGCTTTGATAAACTTGGTAAGTAAACAACAATTATTTTTTGTTCTTCATACCGACCAAAACCACCACAAGTCGAACAGAAATAATCAAAATCATTTTCAAGGTAATACCCTGTTCCATCACAAATTTTGCAATTTTCTTCGACTAATAAAGTAACATTAGCTTTCCCCGAACTAATAACATTAGCTGCTTTTAAAACAACTTTTCCAACTAGTAATGGTCCTTTTTTTGGTTTTTTAAAGCGTTTTTTTAATCAAGCTTTATCATCAAAATCAAAAAAATAATGATGTTTTACATCATCAAAACTAGGAACAAATAAACTTTCATCATACTCTTGTTTTGTTTTATGATTTGATAAAATTTCATATGCTTCAGTAATTTCGCGAAACTTGTTTTCAGCATTTTTCTCTTTCGAAATATCTGGATGATATTTTTTTGCTAAACGACGAAAATTTTCTTTTATTTCTTCAGCAGAAGCAGTTGATGATATTTCTAATATCTTATAGTAATTCTTATTCATTATTTTCCCCTTATTAAAAATAGTCTATTAATAAAATTATTATTAAATATAATTTTTGTAAGTAAAAAATATTACTGTAGTCATATCTAGTTAAATATAAAATAGTTTTTAAGTTTTGACATTTTATATTATATCAAAAAATTCTAATAATTTAATAGTTATTTACTTTAATTTTGTCGAAAACTCTTGATATTTATAAAATATACCTAAAATTAGGTATATTTTTAATATATAGAGGTAAATAAATGATGAAAAAAATAATTACAGAATTAATAAATAGCTTAACAGATGATCAATTTTTAGAATTTTATGAAAAAATAAAACAACAAGCAGACTTAATTAAAAAACAAAAACGTTTAAATGAAATTGATCAAAAATTTAGAGATAAAGGCATTATATGTCCTAATTGCAAATCTTTTCATTGTGTTAAAAATGGTCATAATTCCGAAGGAAAACAAAAATATTTATGTAAAAAATGTCGTGCTAGTTTTGATGCATTTCGTCATCATTTTACTTATTGAAGTCATTTAAATTATGAACAGTGAAATTTATTAATTCAAATTTCATTGTTAGGACAATCTAGTAAAATAATTTCTCGTTTTATTAAAACAACCCCAAAAACCGCTTGATATAATCGACAAAAATTAATGCAATCAAAACAATTAGAAAATACACAGTTAAAATTTAAAAAATTAAATGGTCAAATCCAAATGGATGAAACATTTATTAAAGAAATTCATAAAGGCAATTTTAAAGATAAATTTGATAAACGAAAAACTCATCTCGATCCATTTTCAACTGATACCAAATGCTGTATTCAAATGGCAGTTGATAGCAATAATAATATTTTTGTTCAATCCACCAATACCAAAAGATTACAAAAACAATGGATTATTGAAAATATGAATAAGCAACTAATTAAAGAAAAATCAATAATTATTTCTGATATGCAACCACTATATTTATTAGTAGCAAAACAAACAAATTCTACTCTATATTCCACCAAAACTAGTACAAACCCTGATACTAGTTATCAAAAGTTAAATAAGATTAGTAAATTACAATCCAGTCTTAAAGAAGCCTTAATTCATTATCATGGTTTGGGTTTCACTAATATTCAAAATTATTTAAAGCTCTGAAAATGAAAATACCAACACAAAGGTTTAACACCAAACCAACAATCAACGGTATTATATTTTAACGTTTAAAAAATTTAAAGCAAAATCATAATCTTACACAAAATTAGTTTTCAAATTGTCATATTGATGATTTTTTTTATTTCATCAAGAGTTTTCGACAAAATTAAAGGTTATTTACTAGAAATACCTGAAATTAATGGATAAAATAAAAGATACAGAACCCAATAACCCCCGATCCTAAAATTACTCATAACGGATTAACTTTTTTATACTTTAGAAAAATGAAAACAGCTAAACTAAAATCAACAATAAAATAAACACTTACTTTAACAATTTCAACCCAATTACCTGTAATAAAACTATAGGGGCCTGTTTTTGCAGTTCCCCCATATAAATTAAAATTAGCAACTGAAAAAATCAAATCAATAATTAAATAAAATAGAATTGCAATAATAGCTGGTTTTAATAATTTTGCAATGTACCCAAATTGTTTGCTTTCCATTGAAACATGTTTATCAACGCTAACCATAATAATTGTTGCTGGCAAGGTAATCACAACATAAGATATAATCAGTACTAATAGTGATAGCCCAACGTTTTGTTTTGAAACTAAAATTGATAAATAAGCCGTTAAATGAGTAGATACTGGTCCTGTAGTTACTGATGAAAAAATTAATCCTCAATTTCAGTCTTGCACAGTAACTAATTCATTTGCAACTGTTGGCGTTAAAATTAGCGTAAATAACGAATTAAAAATAACATAAAAAACTTGTCCACCACCAAAAGTAGTAATTCCGACTAAAAAACAAATAATAATATAAAGAATAATATTTAATACCATTATTTTTGTCCTCTTTGTGGTCTATTTTTATAACTATAAACAATTAAACTAATTATCAACATTACAATAACAACAATTGATGGAATATTATAAGGAGCTGGAACCGCCACTAAAAAAATAATTCAAAAAATCATAATTGGTAAAGAAACAAATAATGTAATTTCTTTCATCGAAGAACGAAACATTTTAATAATTAAAACAAAAATTAAAGCTAAAATAACGGGCATAATGGCTAATGATATGTATGCCAAATATAACTCAGGAATAGCATTTTGCAAAATAACAGTCAAAGCTCCAACTAATAACATTAGAGGAAAATTAGCTCACAAAGAAGCTGCTAATGCCCCCTGTCACCCGTAAAGTTGATAACCAATCACAGCAGGAACTTGAATTGTTGCTGGTCCTGGCAAAGCATTTGATAAAATAACAATTTTATCAAAATATTCTGCACTAATTCATCCTTTCTTTCTTTAATTTTGTCGAAAACTCTTGATGAAATAAAAAAAATCATCAATATGACAATTTGAAAACTAATTTTGTGTAAGATTATGATTTTGCTTTAAATTTTTTAAACGTTAAAATATAATACCGTTGATTGTTGGTTTGGTGTTAAACCTTTGTGTTGGTATTTTCATTTTCAGAGCTTTAAATAATTTTGAATATTAGTGAAACCCAAACCATGATAATGAATTAAGGCTTCTTTAAGACTGGATTGTAATTTACTAATCTTATTTAACTTTTGATAACTAGTATCAGGGTTTGTACTAGTTTTGGTGGAATATAGAGTAGAATTTGTTTGTTTTGCTACTAATAAATATAGTGGTTGCATATCAGAAATAATTATTGATTTTTCTTTAATTAGTTGCTTATTCATATTTTCAATAATCCATTGTTTTTGTAATCTTTTGGTATTGGTGGATTGAACAAAAATATTATTATTGCTATCAACTGCCATTTGAATACAGCATTTGGTATCAGTTGAAAATGGATCGAGATGAGTTTTTCGTTTATCAAATTTATCTTTAAAATTGCCTTTATGAATTTCTTTAATAAATGTTTCATCCATTTGGATTTGACCATTTAATTTTTTAAATTTTAACTGTGTATTTTCTAATTGTTTTGATTGCATTAATTTTTGTCGATTATATCAAGCGGTTTTTGGGGTTGTTTTAATAAAACGAGAAATTATTTTACTAGATTGTCCTAACAATGAAATTTGAATTAATAAATTTCACTGTTCATAATTTAAATGACTTCAATAAGTAAAATGATGACGAAATGCATCAAAACTAGCACGACATTTTTTACATAAATATTTTTGTTTTCCTTCGGAATTATGACCATTTTTAACACAATGAAAAGATTTGCAATTAGGACATATAATGCCTTTATCTCTAAATTTTTGATCAATTTCATTTAAACGTTTTTGTTTTTTAATTAAGTCTGCTTGTTGTTTTATTTTTTCATAAAATTCTAAAAATTGATCATCTGTTAAGCTATTTATTAATTCTGTAATTATTTTTTTCATCATTTATTTACCTCTATATATTAAAAATATACCTAATTTTAGGTATATTTTATAAATATCAAGAGTTTTCGACAAAATTAAAGCTTTCTTTTCAACAATTTCAGAAAAAATAATTGGTAGCATCGCATTCCCGCCACCAAAACCAATAAAAGCAATCTTAATAAACATTAAAACAATTGTTCAAAATAAATGTGGTTGTAAAATATTTAACTTTTGATAGTTAACTTTATTATTCTTTTGTAATGTTTTAATTTGTGTTTTAACTTCACTTTTATTAGCATTGGTATTACTCTTTTTTAAGTTTGTTATTGTCATAAGATTTAAATTAATTATTGTTTTTACTTCTAGAATCTGTTCAGTAAAAAAATGATTTGCATTTAAATAATAGCGATGAAGTTCTTGTTGATACTCTTTCTTAAGGTTTTTTCTTTTTTTTCGTCACCCTTGTTCTTTTGCTGCTATTAATTTTGTTTTTTTGATAACATAATAATCTTTTCGCATTTGTTCATTAGTTTTTATGTGATGACGTTTTGTTTGAACCATTTCTGCAAATGATTGCAAATCTGACGGAATTTTCATATGGGGGGCCTCCTATTTTAAATAATGACTATTTTGTAAATCAAGAATAATTTGGTGACAAACATCCTTAAATTGTTCATAATGGAATGGGTATCAATGAACATTTGTTAATTGATGTTTAAATCATGTTATTTGTTTCTTTGCATAAATTTTATTAGCTTGTACCATTGCTGCTAATGCTGCTTTATAAGAAATTTCTCCTTTTAAATACTGGATAATTTCTGGACAACCAATAATTTTCATACTTTGTTTTGTTACATCATAATTACAATATTCATATGCTGCTTTAACCTCAGCAAATAAACCTCGTTCTGTCAAGGTTAAAACACGATCAGCAAGATGCTGATATAGTTCTGCTTTATCGGGCAATAACCCAATAATGTATGGCTCAGTATACCAATCATTATGTGCTTGATCATTGCTTGATTTTAAAGTTCCTTTTTGAAAGTAATACTCTAATGCGCGTCAAACTCGTTTCCGATTATTAGGATGAATTTTAGCACTTTCTTGTGGATCAATTGCTGCTAATTTTTCTCATAAGACTTGATTTGAATCTTGTTCATATTCTTTTGCTTTTGTTAAATCACGACCTTGATTAGAAAATTTATATTTTTTTAATAAAGCATTAATATATAAGCCACTACCACCAACAACAATTGGCAATTTGTCTTTTGCTCAGAGTTGTTTTAACACAACTCGTCCTTGTTCTTGGTAAGTACTAATGGAATAATTATCATTTAAATCAATTGTTGATAATAAATGATGGGGAATTCCTGCTTGTTCAGCGGGTGTTATTTTATTTGTTGCAAGATTCAACCCATTGAAAATTTGCGTTGCATCAGCATTAACACATTCTCCCTTAAATTGTTGGGCAACTTGAATTGATAAATCTGTTTTACCACTTGCTGTTGGTCCAACAATTAAAATAACTTTTTTTTCACCAGTCAAACCTCCCTAATCTCATTATAAATATAACTAATTTTTAATGAATAATCTACTTTTTCAAATGAAAAAACTAACAACAAGTGTTAGTTTCTTTTTGCTTTTAAATAACTCTGAACCGCTTTAAGTGCTTGGGTGTAGAGTTATTGATTTATATAGCGGTTAATAACCCCAAACACACCTTAACGTTATAATAAACGTAGAAAACTGTCCTTGCGGACAATTATATTTTATCATATATTTTATTTCTTTTAACCAAAACGTCCCTTTAATTTTGTCGAAAACTCTTGATGAAATAAAAAAAATCATCAATATGACAATTTGAAAACTAATTTTGTGTAAGATTATGATTTTGCTTTAAATTTTTTAAACGTTAAAATATAATACCGTTGATTGTTGGTTTGGTGTTAAACCTTTGTGTTGGTATTTTCATTTTCAGAGCTTTAAATAATTTTGAATATTAGTGAAACCCAAACCATGATAATGAATTAAGGCTTCTTTAAGACTGGATTGTAATTTACTAATCTTATTTAACTTTTGATAACTAGTATCAGGGTTTGTACTAGTTTTGGTGGAATATAGAGTAGAATTTGTTTGTTTTGCTACTAATAAATATAGTGGTTGCATATCAGAAATAATTATTGATTTTTCTTTAATTAGTTGCTTATTCATATTTTCAATAATCCATTGTTTTTGTAATCTTTTGGTATTGGTGGATTGAACAAAAATATTATTATTGCTATCAACTGCCATTTGAATACAGCATTTGGTATCAGTTGAAAATGGATCGAGATGAGTTTTTCGTTTATCAAATTTATCTTTAAAATTGCCTTTATGAATTTCTTTAATAAATGTTTCATCCATTTGGATTTGACCATTTAATTTTTTAAATTTTAACTGTGTATTTTCTAATTGTTTTGATTGCATTAATTTTTGTCGATTATATCAAGCGGTTTTTGGGGTTGTTTTAATAAAACGAGAAATTATTTTACTAGATTGTCCTAACAATGAAATTTGAATTAATAAATTTCACTGTTCATAATTTAAATGACTTCAATAAGTAAAATGATGACGAAATGCATCAAAACTAGCACGACATTTTTTACATAAATATTTTTGTTTTCCTTCGGAATTATGACCATTTTTAACACAATGAAAAGATTTGCAATTAGGACATATAATGCCTTTATCTCTAAATTTTTGATCAATTTCATTTAAACGTTTTTGTTTTTTAATTAAGTCTGCTTGTTGTTTTATTTTTTCATAAAATTCTAAAAATTGATCATCTGTTAAGCTATTTATTAATTCTGTAATTATTTTTTTCATCATTTATTTACCTCTATATATTAAAAATATACCTAATTTTAGGTATATTTTATAAATATCAAGAGTTTTCGACAAAATTAAAGAAACGTCCCTTTAATTTTGTCGAAAACTCTTGATGAAATAAAAAAAATCATCAATATGACAATTTGAAAACTAATTTTGTGTAAGATTATGATTTTGCTTTAAATTTTTTAAACGTTAAAATATAATACCGTTGATTGTTGGTTTGGTGTTAAACCTTTGTGTTGGTATTTTCATTTTCAGAGCTTTAAATAATTTTGAATATTAGTGAAACCCAAACCATGATAATGAATTAAGGCTTCTTTAAGACTGGATTGTAATTTACTAATCTTATTTAACTTTTGATAACTAGTATCAGGGTTTGTACTAGTTTTGGTGGAATATAGAGTAGAATTTGTTTGTTTTGCTACTAATAAATATAGTGGTTGCATATCAGAAATAATTATTGATTTTTCTTTAATTAGTTGCTTATTCATATTTTCAATAATCCATTGTTTTTGTAATCTTTTGGTATTGGTGGATTGAACAAAAATATTATTATTGCTATCAACTGCCATTTGAATACAGCATTTGGTATCAGTTGAAAATGGATCGAGATGAGTTTTTCGTTTATCAAATTTATCTTTAAAATTGCCTTTATGAATTTCTTTAATAAATGTTTCATCCATTTGGATTTGACCATTTAATTTTTTAAATTTTAACTGTGTATTTTCTAATTGTTTTGATTGCATTAATTTTTGTCGATTATATCAAGCGGTTTTTGGGGTTGTTTTAATAAAACGAGAAATTATTTTACTAGATTGTCCTAACAATGAAATTTGAATTAATAAATTTCACTGTTCATAATTTAAATGACTTCAATAAGTAAAATGATGACGAAATGCATCAAAACTAGCACGACATTTTTTACATAAATATTTTTGTTTTCCTTCGGAATTATGACCATTTTTAACACAATGAAAAGATTTGCAATTAGGACATATAATGCCTTTATCTCTAAATTTTTGATCAATTTCATTTAAACGTTTTTGTTTTTTAATTAAGTCTGCTTGTTGTTTTATTTTTTCATAAAATTCTAAAAATTGATCATCTGTTAAGCTATTTATTAATTCTGTAATTATTTTTTTCATCATTTATTTACCTCTATATATTAAAAATATACCTAATTTTAGGTATATTTTATAAATATCAAGAGTTTTCGACAAAATTAAAGTAAAATAATAATAAAGGACAAATGATGAATCATATGGTTTGTTAATTCAGTTAATGAAACTTGGAGTTGATTAGAAACAACTAGTAATAGCCCTGGTTCATTAACTAATTGAAAAACTTTTACCGTTAACGTTGTTCCAATATCATTAAAACTAGTTGGAATAAGGGGTGAAGAAGTTAAGATAATAAGCACTGGTGCCGTTTCTGTAATAATCTTACTAATTGCAAAAATTACTCCTGTCACAATGCCCCCCCTTTGGCATTTGGTAAAGCAACTTTACAAACCATTCCAATCTTACTTGTTCCCAATGCTAAAGCAGCATCGCGATATTCTTGCGGCACATTCCGAAGGGCATCTTCAACCACACGAATAATAATCGGCAACGTCATTATAAAAAACATTAATCCGGCTGATCAGAAATTATGGCCTAATTGTAACCCCACAACAAGAACAACATAACCAAAAATAGCAAAAACAATTGATGGCGTTGCAACAAGAGCATCAGTTGAAAATTGAATTAAAGTTACTAAACAACTATTTTTACGCGCATATTCACTTAAGTAAATTGCCGTAATAATTCCAATTGGAATTGATAAAAATGTTCCTGTAAAAATTAACATAAGCGTTGAAATTATTAGTGGTGGCAATTCATAATAGCCAATAAAAGCACTTGCATTAAACTGCGATAAATAACCTATTGCAGCAAAGCCATTGCTAATAATATTTAAAATAATTCAAGAAGCAAAACTAATTGTTACTAAACAAGCTATTATCATTCAAAAAATCCGACAATAATTAATTGTTTTATTATAATAATTAGTTGATATTTTTTTATTAATTAAAGCTAAAAAACTTTCTTGCTATAAGGTTGATGAATGTTTTTCGTCTCTTAACATCTTAGTTAAAGGTTGGGGTTGTTTTTGTTTTCACCCACGGATTAAATGCTTTCCCCGTTCTTTTTGGCGTTGAATTTTATACGTCGCTAAAATAATAATATTCAAAATTGAAACCATCAATAATAAAATTAATCCTAACGCAAATAAAGCCGAACGATGTAAACTAGCAACATGTTCGGGCAATTCGATCCCAATTTGTGTGGCTAAAGTTGCAATTGGACTAAATAAAAAACCTCAAAAACCTTCTTTTAAATTAGGAATTTGCGCCGCCATTCCCGTTAATAAAATCATTGCTGTCACTTCACCAATTACACGACACATTCCAAAAATTACAGCCCCAATTATTTTTGTCTTTGCCGCTTTTTTAACTACTTTAAAAGCGGTATATGTTCGTGATGCACCCATTGCCAAAGCAGCAAAACGATATGATTTAGGAACACTTAAAAAGGCATTTGCTGATAACGCAAAAATTGTTGGTAAAGCTAAGAAAGCTAAAATAACACCTGCTGTTAATAAATTGGTTGGACCAGTAGCTCCCATCCGTACAAACAACATTCAAATTGTTTCCCGACCAAACACCGCAAATAAAACTGGGGGAATTCCATCTAATAATTCCAATCATTATCCTCCAAATGATTCTGGTAATTTAATTAATATTACCTAATATTCAACGGTCAAAATGTAAACTTTAAAACTGTTTACAAGATAATTTTTATTTAAAACTAGTAAAAATGCAAGAAAATGAAATCTTTATCAAATTTATTTCCATCTTAAAATAACTTATCGCAAGAAATTTGCTTAAATTAAATACCATAACGCTAGGATTTTCTCCAGTATTACCTAACTATTTTTAAGATAAAAACATCAAATTTAATTATCAACGAAAAAAGAGACTTAGTCTCTTTTTTCATATTAAAACTAATTCTCACTATGTAAACCTAATAAACTAGAAATAACAAAGTTTCCAATAAGATAACTTGAAATACGTCCATAAATGTCAGCAACAACTAATTTAACACCAACTGTTTGCTCAATTGGTAAAATTGGTAAGTTTTCAAAAATATTGGCATTACTTTCAACGATTGGGTGTCCATCAACAAAGTATTTTGTTCACTTGTTTGGATCTCATGTTGTAAAAGCAAACGTAATCCCCGCAATATCTGGACTAATAATATTTTGACTATCATTTTCATTTCAAATTGCTCTTAATTTAACATTATATTCATTGTTAACTTCTGTTAAAAAAGTATTAAGTAAGATATGATAAAAAATCCCTTGATCAAATTTAGTATTTCCATTATAACGTGCACTCTTTGGATTTAATGATCACGTATGAGCATCTTTAAATCAATCATTTGGATTATTACTACGAACTTGGTCAACATATAATCAACGTTTTTTATCAATTAAATTTTTGTTTCAAGAACTACCACCAAAATAATTTACTAATTGATTTAAATCACTCACGGTTTGATTTTTACTTTTGGCGTCTAAATATCAATTATATTTTTCAACAACTTTTGGTCACGGTTGACTAATCATATCATACGAAGATAATAAACTTTTCTGCATATATTCTAAAGTATCTTTTTTGATTGCTACATTATTATTCAACTTTTGTTGCATTGCTAAATATTGCTGTGCTTGATTAAATAGATTATGTGAACTTAACTTTACCGTCATAATATTTTTAACTGGTTCAAAGTTAGGATTTGATCACTCATCAAGATTATAATCAAATAATGACTTAATTTTAGCATCTTTGTCATTACTTAAAACAGCATTATTAATTGCTTTCTTTGTATTTTCTGAAATTTTATTATTTGAAATATAAGGTAAGTCAAGAACTGGACTGCAACCAGCAACTCATGTTACTGAAATAGCTAAAATGCCAACTGCAGTAAAAACACTTAACAATTTTTTCATTCCCACTATCTCCTTTACCAAAAATATCATTTTCGGTATTTTATAATTAATATTATATTATTTTTTCCATAAATACAAGATTAATTTATCTTTTTTCTCAAATTGGGTGTGCTTCCGTAACTTTCATAATTGTTGCTTTAATAATTTTATCACTTTTAATATTAATTGGTTTTTGGAATTCCTTTTTGTTATCTGTTTTTGTAACCCCTTAGACCGCTGCTTTTCAATCATTTAATGACCCACGACGAACTTTAGCATTTTTTCAATGCATTGCAAAACAATTATTAACCTCTAATTTACCACCTTTTTCTAATGGCAATAATGGTTCAATAACTCACCCAAATTCTATTTCTTTGTTTAATTCACCAAGTTTAATAAATGCTCCGGCAATATCGCGGCGAAATAATAAATTATTACGCCCCCCACCACGAGCAGTGTTATCTCAAATTGCGCGAATTTCTGGCTCTGATAATTTCATCGAATGTTGTTTTCCCATAAGTAGTCCCCTTTTAATTTAGTAATTTTATTTTAATTTTTTATTTAAACCATGCGTAAAAAAATTAACAAATTTTTGTTTCTTACTAAGTGGTTCTTTTTTGATTTCTTCCATTTATTTTGATTTCTCCCTTTGTATTAAGTTCCAGATTATTTTTTCACAGAAAATATATTAGTATATTTATAAATTGAAATACATCTTAGAATTTAATATAACTTTTATTTTTTAAAATCATTTTTTAGTGTTAATTGTAATAACGCTTCAATTTTATGTTTTTTATTAATTTTACTGTCTAATATTTTTTGGATTAACAGTTTAATATTACTATTTGTTTGAAAGTCATTAAAAATAAAATTATTAAGGTTTAATCCTGCCATATTATCCTCAACCATATCTAAACTAAAATATATTCCAGCATTAACAGCTAAAAAGTCTTTATTATCACTAATAATTAAATAATCTAGGTATTGTTCTTTATTCTCATTAAATTTTAACATCGGAACAATTTCAATAATTGCTAAACTTAGAAAGGCCTCAATTGCTTTTTCTTTCAATAAGTTAATTAAATTCCCTTGTAAATTAGTAACTAAAATTGCTTTTTGAATTGCTGGTTGATTAACAATTGGTCATGTATAAACATAAGACAACAAAACAAGGGTAAATTCTAAGTAATTCCGTGGTAATAACTTTTTATTAATACAGCACTCAATATTTTCCAAATTATCATAACATAACTTAAATAAATTTTGATATTCAATTTTATGATTAATAAAATTTTGTTTAAAAACAATTGATGCATCATCAAACAAAAAATAATTTCATTGTTGTTTAAAGAACAATACGTGACTTAATAAATCAGAAAGCGCTAACTGTTTATCTGTTGAATAACCAATATTATTCATATTATCTAACATTTCGGACAAAACCTTTTTTACTTGTAATGTTTCTTCATCACCACTATTTTCTTCTGGTAAAATATCATATCGATTTAACATTAACATTCCTAAAAAAGATTTTTCAAATTGACTATTATTGAATGTTATTTCAAATGTTTCTTGTAATTCATTAATAATCTGCGTAGCAATTTGAAATGATCGCAAATCAAAATATGAATGGTTTTTAATAAAATTATCTTCAAGATTATAATCTTTTCGATCATTTTTAATTGATAACATTAAAAAATACAAAATTAAACTATATGTATTAAAATCTAAATCCATAATTAAAATTTGATCATAATATTTTGTTAAAATATAACAAATTTTATCATATGCATCTTCAGAATATTCTAGGTTTAATTTTGAAAACATACAGTTTAATATTAAATTTTTACTTTTATGATTATTATTGATGTAAACTGCTAAATTAACAATTAGTCTGCGAATTGTTAACAAATTACCATCTAAATAATAACCTTCCCCTTTATTGCGAATTACAATGTCAGTATGATGTTCCCTTAAAATATGATTCAATTTTGCTATATTTTTAAAAACACTACTAACACTAATTTCAAAAATTTTCCGTAATTCGCTAATTTTAGTGTATTTATTAATTACAAATAAAATCATAAAAACAATAAGTTGATTTTTTGCCGTAATAAAAACATTTGTTTCATTAACCATAACATTATAAATCTGTAGAAACTCATATTTTTGTAAATTATTAATATCTAACATTAGGTTTTTTGTTACCAAATAATTATTAATATGTTTTAAATGATAATAAAAATAACCTTTCGACATTTTATTATCATTTAAAAAATCTTTAACTTTTTTATATTGTGTATCAATTCAAAGTTTAATTAATTCTAATATTTCTAGGTCTTTATAATCAAGCATAATTTTCCCCCCCAATTAGAGCATTAAGTAAAATTCACTTGCCAAGTGCAATAACCCTTGATGCGTGCCTTTGGATTTTGATCAGTTTTATTACCAGAAAATTTGATTGTCATTTGATCAAACGGTAAAAGATGGCCTGGTTCAATATCATTTACAGCAATTGTATAATCATTTTCCATATTTGTTTTCCCTTGTTTTGCATAGTATACCTTTTGTGAAATAAAAATACTTTGGGCAATGTGTTATTAAGAAACTGATAAATTAACTGACATTCTTCGTTTGTTAATGGTCTTGTTTTATCAATTCCACAAAAGCTAACCGCATCACCATAACCACTTAATGTTGCATCATTGCCATTATCAACACTATATAGAATAATTGTAATATGTTTACTATTAGTTGTTCGTCATATTAATGTTTTTAAATAAACTGATAAAAATGTATCTGTTAAATCACCAGGAACTAAACTTGGAATTGTAACAGAATAATCAATTCCCGCTTGTAAATAACTATCTTTTCATTCGCAAGCAATTATATTTTTTATTATTGATAATAATTCTTGATATTTTGCTGTTATTTCCTGATTTGTTACATGCGCTGTGTCATTAACTTTGAAATCATAATAATCAAGTAAAGCAACATTTTTTAAATTATATGTTGTTTGACACTACTTGTTCCCACATATCATTTGTCCATTTGGATTAACACTCATATGTGTAATTTGATCACTAATTGAACCAAGCGTTTTTAAATTACCTTGGATATTATGATCATTACTATAGTATAATTGCCCATTATCTTGTGATAAATATACATCACCACTTGGTAATACGTTTAGACTATCAATACCACTATTACCTAATTGTAAAATTTGAATACCCTCAAGCGCATTTTTATGCATTAATTTCGTACAAAAAACACTAACCAAAGTAATAATTAGTATAATAAAAAATAAAATAACAATTAATACTCATAATTGAATTTTACCAATTAATAAATTTCAATTTCATTTAACTGGATTTAATTTTGACCATCTCAAGGTATTTGTTTTAACGATTGGAAATGCCATTAATGGCATTTCATTTTTGCTAATAACAGAAAATGGATCATTATTTTCTATAATCTTTGGCTTTTGAAAAGAAGAATTAACTTTTGCTTGTTGTTTAACCTTTAAAGACTCTTGTGATTCTTTTACAAATAGTTGTGGTTGTAGGACTGGATCACGTAATAATAAATCATATGTTAATGGTTTTTGACTAAAATCTAATTTTAAATCAACTGGTGTGCAACTGCCAAACTTATGTTCAGTATTATTTTTAAGATTTTTTGAATATTTCTTATGAAAACTAAGAATAAAATTACCTGAGACATATAGAATGTTATTTTGATATTTATAATTTGGAATTTTAGTAATTAAATCACGATAAAATTGTCGTTTGCCAAAAACACCAAACATCAAATTATTACAATTAAAAATAATTAATGGCCGAATTGTATCATAACGTTCACCAATACTACTATCCATCTTAATTTTGATAAAAAGAACATCTTCTAAGACAAGATTAGTTTCTTTTTGAATCAATGGAATAAGTTGCTGTTTTAGTCTTTGTCGACATTTTAAACAAATTTCAGAAAATAAAAATTTCATAATTGTTACCACTTTTATGTTAAAATAGCCAAAATAAGAGTACTAAAAATTAGTTTTTGCTCCAAAACCATCTTTTTCTAGTTTACTTATCTCTGCCTCTACATTTAAATATTATCATTTAATAATTTATCATTTTTATAAATAAATATAATATTTGTACCAAAAAATAGTTTTATTTTTTACATTCTAAAATTAACCTTAATTTTGCAAAAAAAAAGCAATAATAATTGCTTTTTTTAATTTAATAACTAGCCACTTAAAAATTCTACTTTATTAATGTTTGTGTCAGCAGTATTATAAACAAATTGACTAAATGGACCAGCATTTCCTTTTGCAATTGAAATACAATACATTGTTAAAAATGTTTTTCCAGCAATAGTACTTATTCCTGTTGTAATACGTGATTCTGAAGTCGCACTTGTTGATGTATCTGAATAGTTATAATGACCAATAGTAGTATCAACTGTTTGTCCCATTTTAAATAAATCAGAGGTATTTAACACAATTGGAGTACTATTAAAGTTTCCTTGATTATGTGGCGATGGATAAATTGGATTTGAATAACCAATGAAGTTTTGGGTAATATTTCCAATGGTATTTGAAAGTTTAAGTTTTGGGAATAATGTTACAAAGTCATTGACACTTGTTGCATAATCATCAATATTAATTAAATCAACGGTTGCACTAGAATGACTATCGCTAGTATATCATCATTGGAAAGTAATTCCAGCATGTGCACTAATATTAATATCTTGTGCACTAGCTGATAAAATATTGTCTGAGTTTTCTTTTTGTGTTATTACTGTATGTTGATTGCTAATAATAGCAACTGGGGTATCAGACCACGAATCATAATATTATTTTTTGTTAATAAAACAAAAGCTTGATTAATTGCTGCTTTTGTCGCGGCGCCACGACCAGCTGGTTCACTTGTTGATGCACCAATTACTAATTTATCAGCATCAATTTGTAAAAAATTATTATACTGGCTTTGACCTGTTGTAATATATTTTATTAATAGATAATAAAATTCACCACGAAGTTCATTATTATCATTACTAATAACCATCCCCGGAGTTAGACCCAATTTTTTCGCATCTTGTGAATCAACAAAAACGCCATCAGCTCAACCATTATAAAATTGCGGATGAATTCAATTATAGAATCCTGCTAAGACGGTCAGAAATATCTCATAAGACATTGCTGATGTTTTACGTAGATTAGGAAATTCCTTTAATTTTGTCGAAAACTCTTGATGAAATAAAAAAAATCATCAATATGACAATTTGAAAACTAATTTTGTGTAAGATTATGATTTTGCTTTAAATTTTTTAAACGTTAAAATATAATACCGTTGATTGTTGGTTTGGTGTTAAACCTTTGTGTTGGTATTTTCATTTTCAGAGCTTTAAATAATTTTGAATATTAGTGAAACCCAAACCATGATAATGAATTAAGGCTTCTTTAAGACTGGATTGTAATTTACTAATCTTATTTAACTTTTGATAACTAGTATCAGGGTTTGTACTAGTTTTGGTGGAATATAGAGTAGAATTTGTTTGTTTTGCTACTAATAAATATAGTGGTTGCATATCAGAAATAATTATTGATTTTTCTTTAATTAGTTGCTTATTCATATTTTCAATAATCCATTGTTTTTGTAATCTTTTGGTATTGGTGGATTGAACAAAAATATTATTATTGCTATCAACTGCCATTTGAATACAGCATTTGGTATCAGTTGAAAATGGATCGAGATGAGTTTTTCGTTTATCAAATTTATCTTTAAAATTGCCTTTATGAATTTCTTTAATAAATGTTTCATCCATTTGGATTTGACCATTTAATTTTTTAAATTTTAACTGTGTATTTTCTAATTGTTTTGATTGCATTAATTTTTGTCGATTATATCAAGCGGTTTTTGGGGTTGTTTTAATAAAACGAGAAATTATTTTACTAGATTGTCCTAACAATGAAATTTGAATTAATAAATTTCACTGTTCATAATTTAAATGACTTCAATAAGTAAAATGATGACGAAATGCATCAAAACTAGCACGACATTTTTTACATAAATATTTTTGTTTTCCTTCGGAATTATGACCATTTTTAACACAATGAAAAGATTTGCAATTAGGACATATAATGCCTTTATCTCTAAATTTTTGATCAATTTCATTTAAACGTTTTTGTTTTTTAATTAAGTCTGCTTGTTGTTTTATTTTTTCATAAAATTCTAAAAATTGATCATCTGTTAAGCTATTTATTAATTCTGTAATTATTTTTTTCATCATTTATTTACCTCTATATATTAAAAATATACCTAATTTTAGGTATATTTTATAAATATCAAGAGTTTTCGACAAAATTAAAGGGAAATTCTGGGGCCATTGTAATATAAAATTCTTTCTTTTTTGTTGCTTGTCATTCTTGTTTAATTTCTTTTAAAGCAATAACTGTTGTTTGTTTTGATTCGTTATCTTGTAAACATTCTCCTTCTCAATCAATATCAACCCCATCAAATTCATATTCATTAACAACACTTTTAAATGCTTTTTTTAAATCATCTTTTTGGTTTTGACGAAAACGCATACTATTCCCAGTTTGACCACCCATTGAAATCAAAACTTTATGGCCTTTTTCATGTTGTACTTTAATCCCCTTCTTTAAATTAACTGGATTTTGAGCAACAAAAGTTGGCATTTGATATGGTTGATCAGTATAAAGAAAGGATACAATAATTACATTATACCTTGCATCAATTTCTCATAATTCTAGCTTTTGTTGATTTGTGCCACCTCATTCGTATCAATAACCAATTAGTAAATTATCATTTTGTTCTGTACCTTCGTTATTAATCCGAAAATTAACTTTAACTTCCCCTTGATACATTGTTGAGTTCTTAATAGCTTGAATAATAACCGATTTATTAGTCACCGACCCTAATTTGATTTCAATCTCTTCTAAAATAAGATTCGGATTTGCTTTTTTTAAACTAGCAAAAATTGTTGTGGAATTGCTATTTGCCAAAATTCCTAAATCTTGGTTTTTGATAATTTTATTAAGAAAAATTATTTCATTTTGATAATCACCAGTATTTTTACAACCATATAATGTAATAGTTGTTGTGCTGCTTAAAAAAATCGCACTTAAAATAGTTAATAGTTTTTTTATTTTTTATTATTCTCCCTAACGGTTCTTTTCAACAGATGTAGCATAATTCTATAATAATTTATTGTTTTTTACAAATTAAAAATCAATCAACTATATATAAAAAAGAGGAGGATCCTCTTTGTTTTCATTAAAATTTAGTTAAATTTTGATTTGTTTTTTGAAAATTTTTTATTTTTTCTTTTGTTATTTTTTCCAAATTGTGGGGCATTACTATTATTAAAGTTACCACGATCAGTTTTATAAGAATTATGATATTTACTATTATTATTTTTTTGTTTAGAATCTGCCTGTTTGTAATTCCCACCAAAATTTTTTGATTCTTTTGTTTTTTCTTTTAAATCATAGCCAGTAATATCAAATAGTTCAATTTTTTTCTTTTGATATTGTGCTAAATGTTTAATTTCATTTAAATCATTGCGATTAGAAACAATCGTTACTGCCACACCTGTCGCACCTGCGCGGGCTGTGCGACCAATGCGGTGAATATAACTTTCTCGTTCTGTTGGAATATCATAATTAAAAACATAATCAATTTGATCAATATCAATTCCCCGTGCAGCAACATCAGTTGCAACTAATACCGTTGCTTTTCCTTCTCGAAATGATCGCATTGCTTGCAATCGTTCACGTTGGCGCTTATCACCGTTAATAACGCAACTAGTAATTCCAATTGTTGCAAGCATTTTAGCAATTTTATCAGTAAAAGCTTTTGTATTAGAAAAAATAATGCTTCGTTTTGGTTGTAAATTCTTATATAAAGCAATTATCACATCTTCTTTACGATAAGAAATTGCATCAACATAATACTGGGTAATATTATTTTGTTCGGTAGCATTTTTTGTTACAACAATTTCAACAGGATTATTTTGATATTTATTAGCAATTTCTAGCACTTGTTTTGGCATTGTTGCTGAAAATAATAATGTTTGATATTTTTTAGGAGCATTCTCAAACACCTTATCAAGTTCGGTTTTAAAACCCATTTTTAGCATTTCATCTGCTTCATCTAAAACAATTGTTTTAATTGTGTTCAATCGTAATGTATTACGGTTAATATGATCAGCAATTCGTCCTGGTGTTCCAACAACAATGTTACTTTTTCGTAATGAATAAATTTGACGTTGTAAATGAGAACCACCACATAATAATGTTGCATTAACCCCTTCTAAATAAGTTGCAAATTTTCGAACCTGATCAATTACTTGCATTGCCAATTCTCTTGTTGGACATAAAATAATAGCTTGTGGCCGTTTTAATTGTGGGTCTAGTCTTTGCAAAATTGGTAAAAGAAAAGCTGCTGTTTTACCAGTTCCGGTATGACTCTTCCCAATAATATCTTGATTATTTAATGCAACTGGAATAGCTTTCTCTTGGATTTCCGTTAAATTGGTATATCCCATCTTAGTAATCATTCGTTCTAAAGCTGGGGATAAATTTAGTGTATTAAAATTCATTTAGTCTCCTTTAAATAGTTAGTATAAAATAGTTTAGTTGTTTTTTAACATTACGACTGTTGAATTCACATATTGGCATTATTTTGGATAACAGAATAAATTAAAGTTTAACAACCTAATAAGTATATCCTAAAATAACGAAAAAACCAAGCATTTTGGATTAGATGTTAGATTAAATCTTTAATTTTGTCGAAAACTCTTGATGAAATAAAAAAAATCATCAATATGACAATTTGAAAACTAATTTTGTGTAAGATTATGATTTTGCTTTAAATTTTTTAAACGTTAAAATATAATACCGTTGATTGTTGGTTTGGTGTTAAACCTTTGTGTTGGTATTTTCATTTTCAGAGCTTTAAATAATTTTGAATATTAGTGAAACCCAAACCATGATAATGAATTAAGGCTTCTTTAAGACTGGATTGTAATTTACTAATCTTATTTAACTTTTGATAACTAGTATCAGGGTTTGTACTAGTTTTGGTGGAATATAGAGTAGAATTTGTTTGTTTTGCTACTAATAAATATAGTGGTTGCATATCAGAAATAATTATTGATTTTTCTTTAATTAGTTGCTTATTCATATTTTCAATAATCCATTGTTTTTGTAATCTTTTGGTATTGGTGGATTGAACAAAAATATTATTATTGCTATCAACTGCCATTTGAATACAGCATTTGGTATCAGTTGAAAATGGATCGAGATGAGTTTTTCGTTTATCAAATTTATCTTTAAAATTGCCTTTATGAATTTCTTTAATAAATGTTTCATCCATTTGGATTTGACCATTTAATTTTTTAAATTTTAACTGTGTATTTTCTAATTGTTTTGATTGCATTAATTTTTGTCGATTATATCAAGCGGTTTTTGGGGTTGTTTTAATAAAACGAGAAATTATTTTACTAGATTGTCCTAACAATGAAATTTGAATTAATAAATTTCACTGTTCATAATTTAAATGACTTCAATAAGTAAAATGATGACGAAATGCATCAAAACTAGCACGACATTTTTTACATAAATATTTTTGTTTTCCTTCGGAATTATGACCATTTTTAACACAATGAAAAGATTTGCAATTAGGACATATAATGCCTTTATCTCTAAATTTTTGATCAATTTCATTTAAACGTTTTTGTTTTTTAATTAAGTCTGCTTGTTGTTTTATTTTTTCATAAAATTCTAAAAATTGATCATCTGTTAAGCTATTTATTAATTCTGTAATTATTTTTTTCATCATTTATTTACCTCTATATATTAAAAATATACCTAATTTTAGGTATATTTTATAAATATCAAGAGTTTTCGACAAAATTAAAGAAAATTAACATAATTTAGTAAATTAAGCTATTAGCTAATTCATTTTGATATAATTTAAAATAAACATAGTTTTTTTCATATCATTCTTCTATCCAATCTTGTGTATCATCATTATCACAATTAAACATTAAGCCTTGTCCAATAGTTAACGGAGCCGCTTTTCTATTAGCAACAATTCAAGGAATATCAATATAATATTTTTGTTCTGATAATATTGGATATTTTCCTTGTTCTAAATAACTTAAATATTCCGGTTTATTAATTAATTCTTTAAAATTTATTTCTTGTTTATTATCCATTTTTACACCTCTTTTTACATCACCCATTATATAATCACCATAAGGAGAGTGTCAAAAAATGTGAAAATTATTAACATTAATTACTAGTATTTTAGAAAATCCAAAAATAGCAATAAGAATTATAAAATTATTAGAAAAATATGGTAATTCTAAAATAAAAGCAATTTTACAAATTATTAAAGATATTAAGCATCAATTAGCACAAATACAATATTATTTAAACCCAAATATATTAAGTGATTTATTAGCAAAAATACCTAAAAGTTTAGAAATACAATTATTTAAAGATATTAGTTTTTTAGATAAAAATAAATATAAAGAAATTGTAAAATCATTAACACCGACAGAAAGTAATTGAACTATATTATCTAGTAGTTGATGTAAAAAAGGATTTTTTCAAATAACTAATAAACAAAAATTAATAGGTAATTTATTTGTAATATTAAACATACCACTATAAAGTCAACTACTATTTAAATGTTGTCAATTAGTATTTATATAATTTTCATTTTTAAATTGTTCTCTATTTTTAATATTATTATCTTTTTCTAATTGACTTAATATTTGTTGTATTTCTTTTTTATGACCTTTTTTAATTAAATCTAAATAAGTAAATGGATTTAATCACTAATAAATATCTTAAACTTTACTTGTAATTTTATTATATTTATCAGTAATATAATTAATTGGTTTTAATACTTTATTTTGAACTTGATTAACTCTATTAATTAAATTTACAAATTTACTTATTAAAGGTTTATTTTCTAAATTAGATACTAATAAAGTTAAAACTCGTAAAATTAGTAAGTTCATTGTTTATTAAGAATTTTTAATTACTACATCAATTGGATTTGTTTGACCAGTAGCATTGTTTTTACCCTCAATTTGAACTTCAACAGTTTTATCATTTGTAATATTAATTGGTCAATCTTCACCCTTAGCTTCAATAAAGTAATCATAATCATTCTCAGTTAAAGAACTATCTATGGCTTTAACTGCTTTTAAAACGACAGCTTTAAATTGTGGTTTTAATTGTTCGGCTGTTGTTTGAGTTGGATCGTCAACATGAATAGTTGGTTTATCTAATTTATTAATCCCACTAATATCAATTTTATTTGATGATGGAATTACATAATCAACAGAAACTCTAAATGTTTTATTAAGATTACTTTTAGCAGTATTAATTTCTGCTTGTGTAGGTGCTTTTTCTAAAATAATTTTACATGTTTTTGGATATAAAATAGTTGGTGTTGCATATTGTACTTTACCAATTCATTTAGGGTTAGCAGTATCATTATCTAAAACTTGTTGAATAGTATCCATATTAATTGGATATGCTCATACTTGTTTATTAATAATTAAACCATTTACATTAGTAAAATTATAACCTTTATCACGGTTAACTTGTCCTTTTGTATATGTTTTTTCTAAATGAAAACTTTTAGATACAGGAATACCCATTGCAGTATTTTCATATAATTCACCATTAACCATTGCTTTTAATTGGGCTTGTGAACCAATTACTTTTAAATACGCAGGTGTTAATCCTAAATAGGCTCTAAGACCTAAAACCATAAACATTTTATCTGTTGGTAATCCAAAATATAAATTACTAATTTGATTAGTTAATTCAATCAAAGTTTCATTTAATGTAAAAAATGCCTTATTTGCATCATCAGCATTTTCTGCTGTATAACTACGAAATGGAATTACTTCATATTGACCATCTGCTAAACAATAATCATAAATAGCCTGAATTAATTCACATTCTAAATTAACAAATTTATTTTGTACAACACTAGAAATAGCATCAGCAATAAAACCATTTTTAATATTTTGTTCTATTAATGCTAAGTCAAAAGCCTCATTCATTAATTTTAAATTAAATCTCTTATCAATCGGAACTGGAATTCTTGTTAATCCCATTGTTTGAGTTGTCCCACCATTTGGTAATGGATAATCATCTTGCCATACCACACGATGAGTTAAATTATATAGTGCTTGTCCTGCATTAGGTAATCAAGCAACTTGTTCTGCGGTTGCAGTAGCATACTGCATAATACTTGCATATTCATTATATAAAGGTCCACGCAATAAAGCATTAACCATATCAACATAGGCTTTTTGACCTGTTGTGTTACCTTGTAATTTAAAAGGTACTTGTGGCAAATTAATTGTTGCCATAATTTCACTCCCTTATTATCTAAGGTTTTTAAGTGTATAATCAGTTAATTTTTTAATTTCCTCAGGAGTATATGCTCCTTTTTCTTTAATAGTTTCAATTTCATCATTCTTATTTTCAACCGACTTTTCAATCATATCTTTAATAAAATTAGTTGGCGAAACTGAGGGTTGTTCTTGTATAAACAAATCAGGTTTTAATTCTTTTAAAGTTTGCATTTTTTCAGATAAAGAATTACCACTAACTTTATCTAAATTAGTTTTAATATCTTCAATTTTAGTCGATGGAACATCTTTAAATGCTTTTAATTCGTCTAATTCATTAGCAACTTTTAAATACTCTTCTTTTGAAATAGTATCTTTTCGTTTTTGTATTCCCTCAATAATTTGTTTTGTTTCATTATGAAATTCATTTAATATATTATCTGCTATTTCTTCACTTAAACCTTGTTCGATTAATTGTTCTTTTGTAAGTGCCATTTTATAAACCTCTCTTTTTTTATTCTTGTTCGAATAACAAGTCAGCATAAGTCTTTTTAAGGCGGAAAGCATAAACCGTAAATTACTTTTTTGTTAAAAGGATAAACCATTAATTTAATTATATACTAATAGTTTACTAATACAATACTTTTTATTAATAAATACTAAACTTAATATGCTTGATTGCTAATTTAGCCTTTAAAACGCGTAATAAGGGGTATTTAACAAGATGAAATTTTAAAATAATTCCTAATTTTGCTTGTATATATACTGAAGGTAAATCTTGATAAAAAATTTCAATAAATAGTTTCAAGATAAGAAAAGGAGAAAAAACACGTAATGAAAAAATTACTTAGTTTATTAAGCGTATTAGCAATTAGTGGAAGTGCCGTACCAACAACAATTGCCGCTAATCCTTATCAAAGAGAAGAAACTATCAAAAATAGTGATATTAATTATCAACAAACAAATAATTTAGAAAGTTTAAAAAGAAATAAAAGAAATACTTGACAACAAGTAACAGAAATTAATCGACCTTTTAGTAGTTTTGGGCAAAATAAAAAAGAAATAATAAGCTTATTAGGTTCAAATGGCCAAGAAAGAGGCAAGGTTTATCTTGATCTTGATTATTCAAAAATAATATTTTCTGGAGATGATGAATATTTTGATACAAATTATTTAAATTATAAAAAAATTGAAATTAGAAATCAAAATAATCAATTAGTTAAAAATATTGAAATTGGTGGATCGGGCACAATGAAATTTATTATACATTATTTTGGTTTACAAAATGGTATTCATTATAGTAATGGATATAGTATTAAAATATGATCGGCCGTAGCAAATAAAACAAGATTTGTAAAAAATGATAGCCAAGATAATTTTTATACTTGAAATACTTCTGAAGGAGAATGAACAGAAAAATTTATAATAATGAATAATAAAATATATGAATCAAGTGCCTTAATAGAAAAATTTCCTAATTTAATAAGTAGACCATTAGTTAGACGAACAAGCAATAATAATCAAAATAACTATGCACCAAATTTAGTGATAGATGAATGAGATGACAATCTTAGTCAATATTATGATTCTTTAATTAGTGTTGTAGATTATTTAAATAGAGAAAGAATAATAGAACAAATTGGCAGAATGAACGGCACTTACCGTTTAACTAACCAAAATGGATATTTTATTATAGGTATACAATTTCAAGGTTTATCTAATTTAAATAATACTGTTGAATTAGTTTTTGATAGATCAAATTTATATCTTCAAGGATTTATATTAAGAGAAGATAATGGCAGAAAAACTAGTGCTCATGGAACATATTATTATTTTTCAGATAGTACTTATAGAACAAATTTAGGAATTAGGCATTTAACTAATGTTAATTTAAATTTTGGAGGAAGTTATACTAATCTAATCGCCGACGGAGATCTTAATATTTCTTCACAATCATTATTTAGTTCTTTTCGATTTTTAGCGTCTTTTAATAATAGCTATCAACAAAGAATAAATATATCATCAAATTTAATGCGTATAATTTTAGCTACTTCAGAATCACTTAGATTTAACAATATAATTAGTACGATTCAACGTAATAATAATCCTATTTCATGGAGAAATTATTTCTCAAATTTATTAACTAATTGAGGTTCACTGAGTCAAGAATTTATAAGACGAGTAAATAATATGAATAATGGTGTGCAATTTTACGATCGTGTTAATGATAATTCTAGTAGAATTTCTCCAGCTTTAATGGCTTTTCTTTTAAATATAAGAATATTAAATAATAAATAATTAAAATTTCTTATGATGGGAATAAATTCAATTTATTTCCATTTTTAATTAAATTAACAAACTATAAAAGAAGGAAATTAAATATGAAAAAAATATTAGCCATTTTAGGAACAATCACTTTAATTGCAACAAGTACAACAAGTTTAGTAGCTTGTGATAATATAGTAGAATATACACCAGAAAAATTAAAAGAACTAAAAGAAAAGAATAAAATAAATACTGCTAATCAAGAAATCAGAGACAACTTAGAATGAATAGCAAAACATGAAAAACCATTTAGTGAGGTAGTAGATAATAAATGGTACTACATAATATATAAAGATAATTCTAATAATATAAAATTATCAAAAAGATTAAATAATAATCGATATACTAATATTGCTTTACCTTGGTCTCCATTATGAATAAAAGTTTATCGTTGAAATTTAGATACACAAGAACCTGATTTAATTATTGATGATAAAGGTAATTTAAAAGTTAACGGTGAATAAAAAAAGAGATTTAATATCTCTTTTTTTATCTTGGTGTAATTGTAATTTTAACTGGGTTATCACTATTATTTATCATACCTAATACACCCAAAGCATTTAAGTCTATTGTTATATTTTTGTCATTACCAAAATAAGGTCAATATCCAGCACCACCTAAAAATCTTAATTCTGGTTTTAATTTTTTTGAAAATCTAATTTTTAATTTTACATCATTAGTATAATGTGATTGTAAATATGTTTCTTTAATTTTATTATCAACTTCATTTGACAGAGATGTTATTTGTAATAAAAATGTAATATATGATTCTTTATTATTAATTTTATAAATATTTTGATAGTTTTCGCTAGGTAAACCAGTAGTATAAGCAGTAGTGAGTGTTTGAATATCATTATTTATATTATCTGTATATAAAGTTATTGTATTTTCAAAATTAACATTATCAGTTTGTGAACGACCACTTTCTTGCAAAGTAATGTTGTTTAATGAACCAATATTATGGTCACATTTTTGACCCTCTAATAAATTAATATTTCTATTAGGAATAAAATTATCTATTTCAGGCGGTCCACATTCAATCTGTAAATTACCTAGATTACTTATTTCAATAGTTTTATAAGCATCTTGAAATTTACTAATACTTTGAATTGTTGGGTCAATTTGTCTTAAATCAAATTCAGTTTCATAATAACCTTCATTAAATTCATTAGAAAATAAAGTTGCTGGATATTCAATTATATTTTTACATTGTGCTGGTGCTATTATTTTAGTTTTTAATGGTGGTACTAAATCAGAAGGCATAATATCTTTTGTATAAGGTTTATAGTTATATGGAACTGGTGGCAGAACATATTTTGGGTAATTAAATGTTGGTATTTCAAAGTCGTGTGGTAGTAAGAAACTAGTTTTATAATTAGTTGTCATATCGCGTAAATAATTATTTAATGTACTTTTTGTTTTACCTCTAAAACTCCATACTGATAATCTTAAATAATCTTCTTCATTATTTGTATATGGATTATCAGCATAAAAGATAATTTCAAAATTACCTTTATATAATGCTTGGATTGAAAACATATCAATTATATAACTACAATTTGTTCCATCTGGTGTTTGTAAGAATTCGCAATCATTATCTTTTTCACTATCACTAACTGGTGTTTGTGCATCTACTGCTCTTACTAATTCATTAATTAAATATATACGTACGATTAGTTTTGGGGTTTAATTGTTTTAAATTATAAGTTGAATAAGTTATTCGTTCAGTTGGTTTGCCATCTTTTTCTAAAACATTGCCTTGTATTTTATCAGTTAATAAAGTAGTAAAACCTAAACTAGTAGCATTTGCTCCAAAGATAGCACCGACTTTATCATTCCCTTGTTCTCTAAATATTTCAAATGGTAAATAACCTTTACCTTTTGAGTTTTCAGACCAAAATGCATCATTATAAAAACTATAAATATTTGCACTCATAAAACCATTAAGTCATTGAAAATTAGGTCAAGTTTTTTCATTTTGATTAATTACTCATCCTCATGGAATACCAAATGAAATAAAGTTTAAGAATTTACCAACACCACCCGGTATCGTAAAAGGATTAAATACTAATTTTTGTGTATAGTTTAAAGGTAATACTGTAATTTGGCGATTAATAAAATTATTCATATTTAAAATATCTCAAACATTACATTTACCCATTTTATTATATTCAATTTGCACAGATCCTACTGTATTACCAAATTCATCTTTTCTTCTAAAATATGATGATGCTTGTGTACTAATAATATTATCAACATTTCCACTATTTACTTTTATTTTATTTGGTGGTTTTATTTTTCAATCTTTAGACCAATAAAATTTAGAGTCATTATCTTCTTTATGAATAGTTGTGCCAACCGTAGGATTAGTTGCTGTTGAACTCGCTTTATCGGTTATTACAATTCCCTCACTATTTTTCTGTTTTCAAAAATCATATCTACTTTCCATATCTTGCTTTCAATCTTTAAAACCAGTTATCATTGTTGGTTTAATACCTTGAACGTTATATCAACTTAATTCTGGAGCAGCATAAGTATTTACTTTGTCAGGTGGGCAAGGATACATGTTATACATTAATAAATCACGATAATTCATAACTTTTTTATTAAATTGACCTTTAATAATTGGCCGACCAATAACAGGCATATCAAAAAAGATAGGATTACCATAAAATTTAACTGCCGTTGCTCTAACACCTGGGTCTTTTAATAAAACTTCATCTAATTCAACAATACCTTTATTTAGTTTTTCATCATAAGTTATTTTAGGGAAACAATAACCTTCCCCTGGAGCACTGGTCTGAATAAATTGTCGTACTGCCAAACCACTATTACTAATTTTGTCATTAATACTTGAAAAGGTAATTTCTTGTCATAAAAAACTACCATCATAAGGTGAATAATAATTAATAACATTTGATGGATATAATCATTGTCTATCTTGTGGTGCAGAATTAATATCACCACCACCAATATTTAATCCACGATCATTAAATACAGTATAAAAATTATAATAATCATTAATATTTAATTTATCGGCATCTTCATCTAAAATTAATAAAGTATATTGTCTTTCAGTTGATTGCTGAGTAAATACTTGTTCAAATTTAACCTCACCAAATTGAATTGAACTTCTATCATCAATCATATAAGCATCTCAATATTTACCAACTTTAACTTCTTTTGTATAAAAATTATCTGCTTTATTATCATTATTCATAAAATAACTTAATTTATATTGCTTTAAGTATTCTAACATTTTATTAACATCATAAATTTTTTCACCATCAATTAATTTTCAATAAACATTATTATTTTCATCTTTTAATTTTATCGCAAAAGGTGTTTCATTATTGGCTCATATAGTTGAGTTAATTGGTTGTTTATTAAAATCATCAATCATTAATATATTAATTTCTTCACCTTTATATTTTTGTACTATTTTTAAACTATCTTGTCATTGCGCAATAGTACTTTCCATATTATCAAATATTCTTGTATAACTACCATAATCACTTGGTTTGGCATTATTTGGTTTTCAACCTGTTTCAGTATCGGGTATATATGAAATATAAAGCTAATACAATTCACGGAATTTTACCACTATGAACTTTTTTCTCATCGCGGGGACTAGTTCCATCAATATATAAATAACTTTCATCAAATAAAATAACACTATCATCTGGGGGAACTGGTTTTGTTCTATCTGTAAAATCTAAATTTTTAAATGTTAAAACTTTAACTTTGTCATCTTCTAATGGATAGTTACTATAAATTTTATCCGTTAATAATTTCATTGTTTCTGACAAATAAGTTAAAAGTAATGTTTTTCCCGTCCCTAACTTACCAATAATTACCGATAACGGATTATCTCAAACAAAATTTACTAAACGAAAAGCATTTAACTGATAAAAAATATTTTTCCATAATCATCAAACAAAATAAACACACCGCAAAGCAAACAATAATCAGAATACTAAACCGGTATAATTTAATGAAATTATTCAAAATAATAAATCAACTAAACTAAACAAAAGCATCGAGCCACTGATATAACAATAATTTTTTAAGAAAAATATAAACTTTTTCATTATTTAAAACAACAATCATAAGGGTTAAATATTCATTTTGAGTTAAATTTCAAGTTGTAATAATTTCAACGTTAGATTTGTCAATAAACAAAAATACATGAATAAAAAACTCTTTTAATTTTTCTCAATCTTTTAGCATAATTTAAAAGCTTCACATTTTTTGAATGATTTTAAAAAACATACCAAAAAATAAAACAATAAATAATACAAACGAGAGAACATACAAAAATTCAGGAGCATTTGAACCAAAAATATAACTAACAAATTGAACTCAATAATCATATAAACTCATTTAATTTAAGTCTTTCAAATCATTAATTAATTTATCTACTTTTTCATCACTTCAATTTGTTAGATTATTATTAGTTGCTTTTACTTTTTGAGGTTCACCAGGAAATATTGCTTTTTTCATTTGCGTAAAATAATTTTGTTTGTATTGATTATACAAATTGATTAGTTCTGCTCCAGTTAAATATTTTCAATCATGTTGTTTTAAATTTTCATCATATTTTACAATAGGATAAGAATTATCATAAATCAAACTAATAGCTACTTGATCAGAATGTTTTTCACTAAAGTAAACAAACTTATTACTTAATCAAAAACCAATATGTTTATTGTGATTAGGCAAATTTATAAATGAAGCTTTATCAGTTTGAAAAACTATAAATTCTCTTCGAATAAAATAATTTTCTACATTAATATTCTTCTTATAAAAACTCATAAAAACACCTTACTTTCACACATATAACTCATTTTTTCTAGTATCAATACCAGCAAATCATTTACTTTCAATTATTTTGCGAAAAGATTGAAAACCATTAAAATTTATAAATCACTCAATATTGATTACTTTAATAGTATTAAACAGATTTGGACTTTTATTATAATTTGGTTTCTGATACATTACTCAAATCAACTCGCTTTCTATTACACTGCTAACTTAAAATACAAACTACCAATAAATTTTCTATTCAAAATAGAACTTTAATTTTGTCGAAAACTCTTGATGAAATAAAAAAAATCATCAATATGACAATTTGAAAACTAATTTTGTGTAAGATTATGATTTTGCTTTAAATTTTTTAAACGTTAAAATATAATACCGTTGATTGTTGGTTTGGTGTTAAACCTTTGTGTTGGTATTTTCATTTTCAGAGCTTTAAATAATTTTGAATATTAGTGAAACCCAAACCATGATAATGAATTAAGGATTCTTTAAGACTGGATTGTAATTTACTAATCTTATTTAACTTTTGATAACTAGTATCAGGGTTTGTACTAGTTTTGGTGGAATATAGAGTAGAATTTGTTTGTTTTGCTACTAATAAATATAGTGGTTGCATATCAGAAATAATTATTGATTTTTCTTTAATTAGTTGCTTATTCATATTTTCAATAATCCATTGTTTTTGTAATCTTTTGGTATTGGTGGATTGAACAAAAATATTATTATTGCTATCAACTGCCATTTGAATACAGCATTTGGTATCAGTTGAAAATGGATCGAGATGAGTTTTTCGTTTATCAAATTTATCTTTAAAATTGCCTTTATGAATTTCTTTAATAAATGTTTCATCCATTTGGATTTGACCATTTAATTTTTTAAATTTTAACTGTGTATTTTCTAATTGTTTTGATTGCATTAATTTTTGTCGATTATATCAAGCGGTTTTTGGGGTTGTTTTAATAAAACGAGAAATTATTTTACTAGATTGTCCTAACAATGAAATTTGAATTAATAAATTTCACTGTTCATAATTTAAATGACTTCAATAAGTAAAATGATGACGAAATGCATCAAAACTAGCACGACATTTTTTACATAAATATTTTTGTTTTCCTTCGGAATTATGACCATTTTTAACACAATGAAAAGATTTGCAATTAGGACATATAATGCCTTTATCTCTAAATTTTTGATCAATTTCATTTAAACGTTTTTGTTTTTTAATTAAGTCTGCTTGTTGTTTTATTTTTTCATAAAATTCTAAAAATTGATCATCTGTTAAGCTATTTATTAATTCTGTAATTATTTTTTTCATCATTTATTTACCTCCATATATTAAAAATATACCTAATTTTAGGTATATTTTATAAATATCAAGAGTTTTCGACAAAATTAAAGAAATAGAATGACAAATTTGACATTTACGCTTAATAAAAAATATTCAAATTCCTAACATAATTAATCACACCACTTATCCAAATCCAATAATGTAAATGTAGTATGTTCTAATTGAATATCTTTATTACTTAAATTAATTCTTTTTCCATTGTATTTAATTCACATTATCTATTCTCCTTTTTAATAATTTGGATTAGTTTTTCTTATTTTTTCCACACAATCGCCACATTCTTGTGTTTCTAAATATTGAGTTCCATATTATTCCAGTTCTATATATTTTTTACGGATGACACAATACAATTTTGTTTTTTCAAATAAATCATCATATGTTTTATAATTTGCCATTTTTGCTCATTTCACTTTCTAAATGTTCTGCAATATGTTGATAAAAATTCATTTCTTTTCGAATAATATTAACGGATTCATGATGAATCTCATACTCATTTAATTGAATTAAAGTAGCTTGCATAGTTTTAATTTTCATCTTAATTTCATCCAATAAATCTTGCATTATATTTTTATAAAAATTTTTTACTTTCTCTAAAATATTTTTACGCTCTTCTTGAGAAAATATTTCATAATTACCAACATTTATTTTTTTTCATAAATACTCCTTTACCGTAATAAACACTGTTATACTAATGTCTAAATAATGTATATGTACTGTAATAAACACTGTTAATAACATTGTTAAATATATAAAAAATAAGTAAGGCACACTGAAAAATACTATTAACAACGTTAATAGAAAATATAAAATTAATAAATCAAATAACAAAGCTAGTGTGCCATAGCTAAGATATATGATCAGTAATAATAAATATTAAAATCCTTTAACCATAACACGGAAAAAGTTTAAAATCTTAATGATAACAAAAATACCAAATGGAATTAAAATAATTCACGCATCACCTAAAAAGGTCATTAATTGTGGTAATACAGCATAAATTGCTTCTTTAACTTTCATCATTGCTTGCCCTAAACCACTTCAAATAGAACCCATTCCATCTGAAATAGTAGGTTTATCACCAACTGCTAAAAAATTAATTGCTGTTGTTAAATACATACCTAACATTATTTTTTATCCTCCTTATTTTCAATTTCTTTTTTATCTTTTTTCTTTCCTCGAATTTGGCGAATTTTTTGATAAATTGATAAACCAATTCACGCAAAAATACCTAATATAATAACAACACTAAAAATTGTCGTTAATCAAACTGGCATAACTTATTCCTCCTAAAAATCTAATTTTCGCGGCACGCTTCGCGTGTTAGCTACGCTCAAAATAAACTATATTGAATAAATTACCGCTAATAAATTACGCGGATAATTTATTCATCTTCTTTTTCATTATTAATTACAATATTATTTGCCGTATTAATAACATTATCTTTTCCATACTTAGTTACTAAGGACCGTAAAATAAAATAATGTTTTCTTTCCATTAAAAAATCAACTCCTTTCTGAGTTGATTTGTTGCACTTAACTTACACGATACCTTTTTATTTTAAGACTTTGAAGTGATCAATTTTTATTATCATTATTTAATAAAACATAATGATTTTGGACTTGACATAAAAAATTATTTAATATTTTTTGCATAAAATAAACTCCTTATAATAACAAGATTCATTTCATTAATATTATCCTTAAAAAAAGTATATTCATACTTTTAACAAATTGTTATTATAATTTTAATTTTAATGCAAATAATTTGATATAAGAAAAACTTAATTATCATCTAAGTTTCACATTCATTTTCTTTAATTATAATGCGTTCTCAATTGCTGCTAATAAATATTGTTTTAATGTTGTTTGATTTTCATAAGTATTTTGAAGGGTACTAAAGAAAGCATTCATTCCAATTGGCGAATGATTATCAATTCCATCTTTATAAGCATGTTGTAATACTTTTACCATCTTATCAAACGGCGTATTTTTACTTTGATTATCAGATACATTGTGTAAAAAATTAACTAAGTTTGTTTTAACTCACTTTGTTGTTTCAATCCCCGTTCATGATGGATGATCAATTGAGGTTTGGTCGGTGTTAATTCAACATTTTTTTGTGCTGTTATTTTCATTTAAACTATTATTTTTTGCATCATAACCACATTCTGATGAATAAATGTTATTTAAAGCATCAAAAGTTGATGTTGAAATTTGTTTTAAGGCACTTGTTACAACAATATCTTCACCATAAATTTTTGATTGTTCAGTATCAACACCAACAATCTTTGCATTAACTTTATTAATTCTAATTTGATTAACAGTATCTTGTACTTGTGTTCCAGCAACAGGAAAAATAATTTTAGCACCACGAGATAATAATTCATCACTAATAATTTTTCCATCACCAGCTTGAAACGATTGTGAAAATCATGATTCATTTTTGTTTAAAACATTTTGCACTTTAGCAACTGGTTGCAAAGTACTGATGTTACTATTAATAACTTGAACTTGTTTTAGAATTTCATCTTTTAAATAATTCATTTTTTGTCCAGGTAATGAATTAATGATTGCATTAAAAACATCAGTCCCAACTAAAAACCCTCACATATAATTTGAAACAGCAATTGGATTATCCATTCCACCATAACTTCCAATTTTTAATTGATTATCATATTCTTGCTGATGTGCATTTAAATAAATGCTTGCCGCTAAACTTGCATAGAATCCTGATGCCTCTGCTTGATAATTAATACCAATAATATTTTTTGCTAATTGTCCACTTGGATTCATATTGATATGTATCCCTTGCCCACTGCCATCAATATAAATAATATTATCAACTAAACCTGATGCTCACCCAATTGTATTACCATGGTTAAAACCAGGTAGTACCAATGTTTTTGCGCCAGCAATAGATGAGGTAATATAAGCACTTTTAAAATCACCCGGTGTTTGACTAACTGGTTCAAAATAACTTGCTCTTAAGTTTGATTGCTTTCATTGTGATAATGGTAAGGTTGGGTTTGCTCTTGCCACAGCATACTTACTAGCCCCTTCTCATGTTAATTGGTTAAAAGCAAGATCACTTGTTGTTCCACCATCGGTAATAACTCAAATACTACTATCAAAAAGATATTTCTTTCCACAAGCAACAACACTAGCAGCAGAAGCGCCAACAACAGTAATTGTTGTAAAAATTTGTAAAAGACTTTTCATTTCTTTGCTCCTTTTTTAAATTTAATATTTCTAAAAATAAAAACATTAGCCCATTACTTTCAATTAAAATATGAAGGGTTAATGTCTGAAAAGCAAAATCATTAACCTATAGAGTCTTTTTCCTATGGTAAGACGTAGAAACACGCTAGACCATATTACTAGCATATACAGGTATATTATTTATTTTTATGTTTACATCATAACTCTTTTTTTATAAAAAGCAATTTAAAAAATTAAAATTAAAATAGAAATGAAAAAAACAATCCGGGTGAGATTGTTTTTTTGGGGTATCCATGAAGTATAAGATAAATATAATACAAAGTATGGTCATATTGATAGGGCTAAACTTGTGCTATTTATTATAATTAATAAATGTACAATTCTTATACTTCCCTAGACATTTATAATTATATAGTTCAAAAAATAAAATTCAACAATATTCAATTAACTTTTTATATTTTTTTTCGTATTTGGAACAATAATGGAATGTAATTGGAATTAAATTGGAACAATATAAAAACCCTTGATTTTACTGCGTTTTAGTGATATTTAAAATAGTTAATAAAAGCTTAATTTCCGTTAATATTTCAATTAGTTCCATTCAACATGTGATCATAAATAACCAAGAAAAAACAAAAATTAACTTTAATGTTGAATTTATCTGCTTTTAGTCGTATGATTATTGTGAAATTATCTAAAGGATAATCCAATAATTATAATTTATGTGAAACTAAAAAACCCTTGATTTTACTGGGTTTTTTCAACTCCCCTACCGGTATCCCCAACTCCCCTACCGCTCTTCTTTTACATAAAAAAAATTATTGCAAAGATAAGGAATGTTTGAACAATGAATAAACGAAATAACACAAGAAAAGTAATGGTTGGTGACATCCAAATTGGTGGTCAAAACAAAGTTGTTATTCAATCAATGACTAATACAAAAACTCACGATATTAAAGCTACTTTAGCCCAAATTAATCAATTATATCAGGAAGGATGTGAAATTGTCCGAGTAGCAGTATTAGGCAAAGATGATGCAGCAGCTTTGAAAACGATTGTTGAACATGCCCCCTGTCCTTTAGTGGCTGATATTCACTTTAACCATGAATTTGCTCTAATTGCCGCTGATGCTGGAATTAGTAAAATTCGAATTAATCCCGGCAATATTGGTAGTATTGAAAATACCAAAAAAGTTGTCGCAAAATGTCAAGAGAAAAAAATCTCAATTAGAATTGGGGTTAATTCAGGAAGTCTCCCTTTAGATCTAGTCAATAAATACGGTTGAACACCAAAAGCAATGATTGAAAGTTCTCGACGTCATATTGAAATATTAGAAAATCTAGGATTCTATGATATTATTTTATCGTTAAAAGCAACCGAAGCATTAATGGCCATTGAAGCTTATACCTTAGCTAGTCAAGAATGAAACTATCCCCTTCATTTGGGAATCACTGAAGCTGGTAGTCATCATACCGGAACAATCAAATCATGTAGTGGCTTAGCACCCCTTCTTTTCAATGGGATTGGTGACACCATCCGGATTAGTTTATCAACTGATCCAATTGCCGAAGTTGAAGTTGCAAAACGAATGTTAAATGCCCTTGGGCTTTATGATAATGTTGTTGATGTTATTGCTTGTCCAACTTGTGGTCGGCTTGAATATGATCTCTTCCCAGTAGTCAAAGAAATTGAGGAATATACCAAGGACATGAAATTTCCATTAAAAATTGCCATCTTAGGTTGTGTTGTTAATGGTCCTGGTGAAGCAAAACAAGCTGACCTCGGAATTGCTGGGGGAAAAAATGGCGGCATTATTTTTAAAAAAGGTAAAATTTATAAATCATGTAAACAAGAAGAACTTGTGCCTGAACTAAAATTACTGATTGATGAATATCATCGTGACTGACAAGAAAAAAATCGCGCTAATAAAACTACATTATAATTTATGATACAATTAAAAAGTGGTAAAGAAAATAGAGGTGGAGAGTAATGGATGTATGTTGTCCCGCAAAAAATCATGATTGTATGTCATGTCGCACCTGTAATAAACCAAAAGTAGGGTGTCGTTCTTGTTTAATTTGTATTTCTTGCACAGATTGTATTAACAAGAAGTGTGAATGTTGTAAAGGAAAACGTTAATAAAATAAAAATCTAAGTAATCATTACTTAGATTTTTATTTTATTAATTTGATATTAAATGTGTATAAGGAAATTCATTAATTAAAAAATCAAATCATCCTGGGTTTGGATTAATATACGGATAAATTCGTTCAAACTGTTCTAAAGCACTATCAAAATCATCATCATTAATATATCCTTTAGCAACTAAATACATAAAAACAATTGAAGCACTACGATTAACACCTCAAATACAATGAACATAAATTTTTTTAGTTTTAATATTATTTTCAATAACTTTTAATGCTAGAATTACAACATTAACATCTAACTCTTGTAAAGTTGGATAATCTTTAAAATTAAAATAAATATGTTGATCATCAGTTCAAATAAACTCTTGATTATCATTTTTAATGTTGTGCTTTTGAATTTGTTCACGATAAATTTCAGCCGTACAACTGATGACTAAGTTAGCATCGATTGGAATACTATGACGGTCACCAAGATATAAATTAGTGATAATTTTTTTTGCTGACATTTTTTATTCTCCTAGATCTATTTTTACTTTACCATTCTCTTGAAACGGGTCTGTAAATTGTTTTGATTTTATCATTGCAATTTCAGTTTTATATGGAGCAAAATCTTTTCCTTTTTCACCAACATATGGTGTTTCTAAAATTTTTATCATTCCATCTAACTTTGGATGATAAATAATTTTCAAAAGGGTCTCAAATCCCAAATAACCATAACCAATATTTTCATGACGGTCTTTATGTGCATTCAAAGGATTTTTACTATCATTAATATGTAAACATAACAAACGGTCTAAACCAATTAATTGATCAAATTCATTAATAATATCTTCTAAGTTTTCTTTAAATTGATAACCAGCATCATGCATATGACAAGTATCCCAACAAACCCCTACTTTGTCCTTCAACATTACATTATCAATAATATATTTTAATTGTGCAAAGTTAGTTCCTAATTCGCTGCCCTTTCCAGCCATTGTTTCCAAAGCAATTTTTGCCTTTTGTTCTGAAGTTAATACTAAGTTTAAACCTTCAACAATTCGATCTAACCCAACTTGCTCAGGAGCACCAACAGCACTGCCTGGGTGTAAAACAATTGTTTTAATTCCAATCTCATCAGCACGAATAATTTCTTTTCTTAGAAATTCAACAGCAATTTCAAATGTACTAGGATTTGTTGTATTAGCTAAATTAATAATATAAGGGGCATGAATAATAACATTGTCAATTGAAAAATGTTGGACAGGTAACTGTTGATAAAATTCTGAAATAAAAAAATGGTCAGTACTAACTCGAATTGTATTTTGTGGTGGCCCAGTATAAATCATCATTGCATTAGCATCATTATTTAAACTTTCTGTTAATGCTCCTAACAAATAATTTTGTTGTTTGTTCATACTAACATGACTTCCAATAATTAAATTATAATCTTTCATTTTTTAATTTCTCCCTTTCTTTCTCATTAATTTTATAATATCATATATAAAGACAAGAAAAAATAATTTATTAATAATGAAAGGATTATCGTGATTAACGAAGAAAATAGTAAACAAATTGAAATAGCGATTGATAATGTTTATCAAAAAGTAATTATAAAAAAGAAAGATAGAATTGTTGCTTGACAATGAATTAACTTATTTTTTTATCTTTTCATTATGGTTAGTTTATTCCTAACGATTTTTAGTTTTGTTGTTACATATGATCTTCATTTTCAACTAAATAAAACAATTTTTTTACCAGTGGGAATTGTGGCATTCCTTTGTTTTATAACAACTACCACTCTTATTATTTTTATTAAAAAGCACCAAAAGGATTTAACACAACAAATTAAAAATAATTTTGACATTACGTCATTAATTGATTTATATAATACTATTTTTGCTAACATAATGCCTGACGTAACGATTACCGACATTACAACCAAATGAACCATTACGCCAACTAATCATTACCCAATTAACGAATTTAAAATTAATGATAAAATTATCGTTGGAAAATATCAAAATATAGCTTTTAATATTGGTTCAATTAGCCAAGCAACAACAACTGTTGTTGATAATTTAGAACCAAATTTAATGCCAAAACCATACAACACACAATACTACTGTTATTTATTTTTAACAGTTACAACATCAAATTTTCAAAATAATGCTTTTGAAATTAATCGAAAAAATAAGTATCCTAAAAATAATTTAACCTTTGATAATTTTTTTTGATACGATCAAACTAATCCAAATATTACCCCAACACTCAAAACTCTTATCCTAGATAATGTGGTTACAACTACCTTAATCCCAAATATTAAAGTTACACCTAAAGCATTATCCCTCCAACTAGCAACAATTTCAACAAATAGTTGAATTGATAACTGCGACAGTCTTTTCAACTTTAATATTAGTTTAAATAAAAACGTCATGCTTGATAATATGATTGAAACTATTAAGAATGACTATCAAACTCTTCAAAAGAGTTTTGTCTGATTAAATTTAATTTTAAAACATAATTAATATTTATCAACCTTATAATTTGCAATAATCTTATCTAATTTATGGGATAAGATTTTAGCATCTGGATCAGAAACAACAATTGCGGCTTTAATACATTTATATTCTAAAAAGGATGTTGAAACAATAATTACTTCGTTATTAATATCATTTCCTTCATAATGATCACGAGCAGGAAGACGAACAATATCATTTGGATAATGAACATATTGTAGTCCTGAAACAACAGCATCGCCTTTTGAAGTAATAATCATTAAACTACGATATTTAAATTTTGGGAAAATAATATCAATTGTAATTGATTGAACTACCACAAATAAATATGATGCAAATAAGACGGGACCAAAGAAGTATTTCGCTTTATGACTTGCAAAATCAATTCCATTTAAACCGTTTTCATCAATATTAAAACCAAGTTTTTTAATTGCGTCAAGATGGTTTGCTCAATCTCTTCCAAAATAGACACTAGTAATTTCATTACGTGTTAATAATGCCGTATGAATTGCTAAGATTATAATAAGGCATCGTGTACGATGAAGCGGCAAAAAACAACTCTTGTTAGGGTTGTTTTTTTATTTGAAATAAAACAATCTTCCAAAGGAGGTAATAATAATTAAACAACAAAAAATATGTGATGTTAATGATTGTTATAAAACAATATCATTCATTACCGAAGAATTTTTATCAAATAAAGTTTTATGAACTTGTGAAAAACATAAATATTTATTGAATAAAGTAAAAGATAAAAAACAAAAGCAATTTTATCAAAAACTAGAAAATTCAAAAATTATTTTTGATGATAAAACTGGTTCTTTTAAACTTTGATTTTATAAAACAACTTAATGCAGGGTGGAACAGTTATTTTAAATAACTAAGTGTTTTTTTCCACATAGGCGGTCTAGCCCAGCGGTAATCAGTCCGTAAATAATAGACGCTTTAACAAGCGATAGTCGTGATAAGTGCGGGGTCAACATCAAACGACAATAAATATTGAGATGGCCACTTTATAAATAAATTTGCGATAGATATTACTTCTTAGAAGTGACGGCGGTTTAAAAACCACAAAGTCAGCATTGGGCTCTTCAAGGTGCAAGTGAATTTATTTTAAAAACTGAACGTTTTGACCTGAAATGGTGCGGATGAAGAGAGAGAATTCTCTGGCACTAACTTATAAAAACAACTGTCTATTATTAAACATTAAACAATAAAATATACGGCCACCGCTCACCCCGGTGAAGCGGATGGTGTAGTAAATAAATACTTAATTATATAACTAACTCTCGCTTTGACACTTTCACTTGGGAGTGAGTGCCAGCGAGTTAAAAATAGGAGGAATTAAATTATGAATAAAAAATATTTATTAGTAATAAAAAGTAAATATGGTGATTTAAAAACAGAATTCTTTTATACATTAAAAGAAGCAAAAATTACCGCTAATGTTGAAAATCAACAAGAATGATTAACAACTATTATTGATTTAGAAGATAACGGTATTACATAACAAGGAGATAAATAATATGTGAAAAGATGAATATGGTAAAGTTTATACTGAAGAAGATTTATTTAATTTAGCACTAGAAGAATGTCATTCAGAAGAAAGTGCTTATGAATATATTGATAATTTAATTAATGAAATGGAATTAGAGGAAATTTAAGTAATGGCAGATTTAATTAAAAATATTACTTATCCGTTTTATTTAAAAGGAAATGATTTTAAAGCATTAAGTTTAAAAGCATTACCAATTAAAAAATGAATTGATGAAAATGGACAAGAATTAGCAGAATTTATATATCGACAACAAGCTTGATTAATAAATGGAGGATATAAATCACAATCACTAAAAGATTTAAAATTATTAGTTTCAAAAATTGATTATATTTTTAGAGAACCATTAGAATTAATAAAATCTTTTAAAGATGAATTAAATTTTATTAGAAAAGATATTTTGAATTTAGAAAATAATATTAAGAATAATCATGATTCTTTAAAAAATAATGTTATTAATATTCAATTTCAAAAACAAAATGAAATTATTGAAACTCATAAAAAAGAACAATTTTTAGAAATTAAAAGTGTAGCAAAACAAGAGCAAGAATTAAAAATTATTACTAGTAATTTTCGGAAAGAAAAATTATTAATTAAAGATATTGAGGTTATTGGTATTAATGATGATTTTTTACAAAATGCTGATAAATTAGAACTTATCTTTAATTTTGTCGAAAACTCTTGATGAAATAAAAAAAATCATCAATATGACAATTTGAAAACTAATTTTGTGTAAGATTATGATTTTGCTTTAAATTTTTTAAACGTTAAAATATAATACCGTTGATTGTTGGTTTGGTGTTAAACCTTTGTGTTGGTATTTTCATTTTCAGAGCTTTAAATAATTTTGAATATTAGTGAAACCCAAACCATGATAATGAATTAAGGCTTCTTTAAGACTGGATTGTAATTTACTAATCTTATTTAACTTTTGATAACTAGTATCAGGGTTTGTACTAGTTTTGGTGGAATATAGAGTAGAATTTGTTTGTTTTGCTACTAATAAATATAGTGGTTGCATATCAGAAATAATTATTGATTTTTCTTTAATTAGTTGCTTATTCATATTTTCAATAATCCATTGTTTTTGTAATCTTTTGGTATTGGTGGATTGAACAAAAATATTATTATTGCTATCAACTGCCATTTGAATACAGCATTTGGTATCAGTTGAAAATGGATCGAGATGAGTTTTTCGTTTATCAAATTTATCTTTAAAATTGCCTTTATGAATTTCTTTAATAAATGTTTCATCCATTTGGATTTGACCATTTAATTTTTTAAATTTTAACTGTGTATTTTCTAATTGTTTTGATTGCATTAATTTTTGTCGATTATATCAAGCGGTTTTTGGGGTTGTTTTAATAAAACGAGAAATTATTTTACTAGATTGTCCTAACAATGAAATTTGAATTAATAAATTTCACTGTTCATAATTTAAATGACTTCAATAAGTAAAATGATGACGAAATGCATCAAAACTAGCACGACATTTTTTACATAAATATTTTTGTTTTCCTTCGGAATTATGACCATTTTTAACACAATGAAAAGATTTGCAATTAGGACATATAATGCCTTTATCTCTAAATTTTTGATCAATTTCATTTAAACGTTTTTGTTTTTTAATTAAGTCTGCTTGTTGTTTTATTTTTTCATAAAATTCTAAAAATTGATCATCTGTTAAGCTATTTATTAATTCTGTAATTATTTTTTTCATCATTTATTTACCTCTATATATTAAAAATATACCTAATTTTAGGTATATTTTATAAATATCAAGAGTTTTCGACAAAATTAAAGGAACTTATTAATCTTATTAAAAATTATTTAGTTGTTGATGAACAAATTGTTAAAAATGAAATTAAAGATCAGTGAGATAGTAATAAAGATATTAATTTAATTGGGGTTAAAGGTATTAATTTTAAAATAAATAAAGGAGAAAAATAATATGGCAAATATTGTTGAATTTTTAAGAACAGATAAAGCAACAGAATGAATAAAAAGTAATTTTTCAGATTAAAATGAAATTAGAAGATTTAAAAGTAATATAGTTGCAATATCAAATAGTAATGAATTATTACAAAAAGCAGATCCAAAAACAATTATGACTGCTTGTTATCAAGGTGTTTTATTAAATTTACCAATGGAAAAACAATTCGGGTATGCTTATGTAGTGCCATATAACACAAAAATAACAAGAATTATTAATGGTCGTGAAGTGCAAGAGTGAATTAATCAAGCACAATTTCAAATGGGTTATAAAGGTTATATACAATTAGCACAGCGTAGTGGTCAATATTTAGATATGTCAGTATCGGATGTAAAAGAAAATGAATTAGTAAATTATGATCGTTTAAAAGGTACTACTTTTAATTGAATTCAAAATGAAGATGAAAGAGAAAAATTACCAATTATAGGTTATGTATCATATTTTAAAATGGTTAATGGTTTTGAAAAAACTTTATATATGACAAAAGAACAAATGGAAAATCATTTTATGAAATATTCTAAAACTTATGCTAAAAATAAATCATTTTATATTGCTACTTTTGATGAAATGGCATTAAAAACAGTATTAACATCTTTATTAAGAAAATGAGGTATTATGTCTGTTGAATTACAACAAGCTTATAAATCAGATCAGGCAGTTATTACAACTAATGATGAAAAGATTTATATTGATAATGATAGCAATATAAGCATAAATAAGGGTCAAATTAGTAATGAAAATATATCAAGTGAAGAAGTGACAGATAATAATTTAGTTAAAGAAGAAGATATATCAAATGTAGTGCCAACAATTAATAATAACAACGATGAGGAATGAGCCACTTGATAAAAATAGGTATTGACCCATCAGGAACAGGTACTACTGCTATTGTTATTTATGAAGATAATAAATTAATTGAAAAATTAGAATTTACAAATAAAAATTGAAAAGAACAATATGAATTTATTAATGATAAATTGTTTGATTATGAAGAAAAAATTAATATTAAAGATTGTTTATATACATCTGCTAATGCAAGTAAAGATAGAGATGATTTATTAAGATTATTAGGAGCATTATCTGTTTATAAATATTTTATTAATTGAGTATCACCAAAAAATACTAAATCAGTTGTTAAAAATATGGAAAATTTAAGTAAATATAATGATAGTTGTATATGAAAATTTGATAAAGATACTAATTTAACTTATCAATATGGTAAAGGTTGATTTTATAATAATGAAAAAATAAGTAATCATTTACGAGATGCAATTATTATTGCTAATTATGAAAGTTAATATTATGAAACATTCATATAATCAAAAAACAGGAAAGTATTATTCTTGTCAAATTCGTAATGTTAATATTTACTTAAATAAAAATGAAGAAAAAGTTTGAAATGAATTTAATAACTTTACTTATTCGCAACGAATTGAATATCTTATTAACTTTTATATAACACATTATAAAGGAAATAAAGAATATGAATAATTATATTTTATGTTATCGATCTGAACAAGGTAATCGCCCTTGTAAAAACCATCGTGGTGAATATATAATTGGGATTGATAAACAAGATGTAGATATTAATTCAACTGAATACTGAGAATATTATAAAAATAATTATGGAAAAAATAATTTAGTTATTTGTAAAGTTAAAAATTTAGACTTAATATTAGAAAATAAAAAATAACCAATTAAGGTTATTTTTTTTAAATACTATTTGTTAGTTTTTTAATAGCATCTTTTTGTGCTTGTTTTTTGTCATTTACTTTAACTTGTTTTTTAACATTTTTAATTTGACCTGTTTTTAATGCTAATTCTGTTGCATAATCAGGTCCTCGTAAATGTTTTTCGTGAGCAATAACAGCAGTTCTTAATTCTCTAATTTCTGCTTTATATTTTTTAATTTTTTTAGCAGATAATCCAAGAATACCAAGACTACCCATTCCACCAGCACCCGCTAACACAAGTAAAGCAATTACTATTTCATTACTAATTTCCATTTCTTTATTTCATTTCTTATCCTTACTCAAACAGTGGCCATCCATTCTTTCAGAACAAAATAATTTATAAATTAAACTATATAACCACCCAAAAATATCAACCGCCCCTATATATAGTTTATTTTAAATTTAATTCTTTGTTATTTTCTTCTTGTTTTTTAGTATATTCATCTTGCATATTTTTAAATATTTCTTCTGTTATACCATCCAAATTATTTCATTGTTTTGCTATTCTTGGTTGAATAACACGAGAATTAATTCGACAATCTAAGCAATGTCTTAAATGGCCTTTTTTTCATTTTGATTTATCAATTCAAATAATAATTAAAGAAATTATTAAAGTAATTAAAGGTAAAATTGTAAATACTAATCCCATTTTAGATATTTTTAATCGTGGAATATCAATTTTCATATCTACTTTGGGTTTACTACTAGCAACAAATATACCCTGAATTCCGTGTGTAAATAAAGGTGTTAATAAAATAGCAATTCCATTACCTCAATATTGACCATAATTATATCAATTAATATTATCTTTTATTGCATTGATCATGCCATATTCTAATCAACAATTTAATGCTAAAAATATCAATATATAAAAACTAACTACTCAACTACGAATTTTATATTTTCTTTCTCATTCTCTAATATATTTATGAGTTCAATTATAAGTCGGAATAGGGTCTTTTTTAAATCAATTTCAAGGTAAGGCACCTTTTAATAAAGTTGTTTTATCTTGTTTCATTATTAACTCACCAATTTTCTTTTAATTTTTAAATTACCTATTTTTATATTTTCAAAAGAACTAATAAGACCATTTGTGTCAATATACCAACCTGAAACACCTTTACTAGATGATACAACAATTCCACAACCAATATCAAAATCTTCTTTAATTTTGTCGAAAACTCTTGATGAAATAAAAAAAATCATCAATATGACAATTTGAAAACTAATTTTGTGTAAGATTATGATTTTGCTTTAAATTTTTTAAACGTTAAAATATAATACCGTTGATTGTTGGTTTGGTGTTAAACCTTTGTGTTGGTATTTTCATTTTCAGAGCTTTAAATAATTTTGAATATTAGTGAAACCCAAACCATGATAATGAATTAAGGCTTCTTTAAGACTGGATTGTAATTTACTAATCTTATTTAACTTTTGATAACTAGTATCAGGGTTTGTACTAGTTTTGGTGGAATATAGAGTAGAATTTGTTTGTTTTGCTACTAATAAATATAGTGGTTGCATATCAGAAATAATTATTGATTTTTCTTTAATTAGTTGCTTATTCATATTTTCAATAATCCATTGTTTTTGTAATCTTTTGGTATTGGTGGATTGAACAAAAATATTATTATTGCTATCAACTGCCATTTGAATACAGCATTTGGTATCAGTTGAAAATGGATCGAGATGAGTTTTTCGTTTATCAAATTTATCTTTAAAATTGCCTTTATGAATTTCTTTAATAAATGTTTCATCCATTTGGATTTGACCATTTAATTTTTTAAATTTTAACTGTGTATTTTCTAATTGTTTTGATTGCATTAATTTTTGTCGATTATATCAAGCGGTTTTTGGGGTTGTTTTAATAAAACGAGAAATTATTTTACTAGATTGTCCTAACAATGAAATTTGAATTAATAAATTTCACTGTTCATAATTTAAATGACTTCAATAAGTAAAATGATGACGAAATGCATCAAAACTAGCACGACATTTTTTACATAAATATTTTTGTTTTCCTTCGGAATTATGACCATTTTTAACACAATGAAAAGATTTGCAATTAGGACATATAATGCCTTTATCTCTAAATTTTTGATCAATTTCATTTAAACGTTTTTGTTTTTTAATTAAGTCTGCTTGTTGTTTTATTTTTTCATAAAATTCTAAAAATTGATCATCTGTTAAGCTATTTATTAATTCTGTAATTATTTTTTTCATCATTTATTTACCTCTATATATTAAAAATATACCTAATTTTAGGTATATTTTATAAATATCAAGAGTTTTCGACAAAATTAAAGAAAATCTTTAAAAGTTTCTAAAAACATATATGGTAAAATTGAAAATTGACATCATATTTTATATTCAAATTTAGAACTATCAAAATTTTTAATTTGATATGTTAGACTACTATTTGGATTAAAATCACTAGTATCTACAAATTCTCAATTACTACTACTAATAAGTATATCACCATTACATAATAATGAATTACCATTAATAGTTTTAATATTTTCACCCGATATTAATTGATCTTGTTTTAAATCAGAAACAGTAATCTCATTTTTATCATTTTTAATAATATATTTATTATCAATTTTAATATCACTACCGCCACTTTGTTTTGCTTTTCATACATTATTTTCATAATAAATCGTGTCATTATCAAACGGAACAATAAGTTTAATATATTCGTTATAATCAATTTTAGAAAAGTCATTAATAGTAGAATAAATAATATTTATTGAATTATCAGTTTGTAATCGTTCTTTTAATCAAAATAATAATGTTGGATAAAAATTTTTTTTACTAATATGCTTATATTCTTCTTCTCATGGATGAGCATAATTATCTAAACTATAATTATAAGGTCTAGATACTGTTTTACTAGATATAATATCAATAATTTCACCTGCTAATTTTAAAGCATTTTTAACATCACGAGTAATATTTTCATTTGCTTCTGGGTCATTAGTTTGTGAATATGCTACACCACCTTGTGAAAATGAAGCACTACCAGTTAAATCATTAACTCCTTTTGGTAAATATCAATTTATAACTGCTAATAAACAAGCAGATTGAATATAACTTAATCATTTATCATATTCAATTAAACCAGTATTATCTTTTTTTACTCAAGGAAACAAATCTTTTTTATTAATTTTATCTGAAATTGTTCCACCTGATAATCTATCCATTCATAAACTAGTTTTTAAAATAGCATTATAAATTAAATTATCATTATAAGCAGATTGTTTACGATCATTAATAGGTTGTCAAAGTTTACTTTCTTTAACATCTTCAACTGTTATAAATAACAAATTACTTAAATTATTTTCCATATAAAACACCCCTTAATTGATTACGATATTTATTTTTTAAATTATTTGGTTTATAACTATTAACCTTTCTTTTGGTTTTATTAATTGCTTTAATAGATTTATTAACCTGATAAAATTTATTTTTAACTGGTGTTTTATATAAATTCTTAATATTTTTAACATCACTTTTTCGTTCTCGATATCATTTTTTATTATTAATTTCACCAGCAAAATTAAAATTAAAATGTCCAATCTTTAAATTATTAATAAACTTTTTAATTTGTTGTAATTTTTGAACTGTTGGTAATGTTAATTTAGTAGTTCCTTTGGAATATTTTTCTTTTAATGTTTGTGGTAATCTTTTTTTAATATAATTTCTTAAATGACTAGGTAATCATTTTCTTAATCAATAACGCCAAAATAAAGTTCATGCATTAGATACAGAATTACTTAATAATTTTCAAATTTCAACTGGAACACTAGGATAAACATAAGGTCCATAAAACTTAGGATGTTTTGATGTTTTTGTATATATTAAAATAGTTAAATTACCTGTTAAAGTTAACTTATTTGTAATATTAAACATTCCACTATCAAGTCAACTACTATTTAAAGGTTGTCAATTAGTATTTAAATAATTTTCATTTTTAAATTGTTCTCTAATTGGAATTATGTAAAATGAAGTGCAACAAATCTTATTATTCAAATAATACAATAAAAATCATAAAAAATCAATTATAAATTTTTAAAAATCAAAATATTTATAGTTTTTATTTTATTTTAAGGAAAATTAAGCACACTAAAAAATAATTTATTAAATTACTTCAAATAAACCTATTTAAAATTATCTGAAAATACCTCTTTTGCTGTTTTTAAATTAAGAACAGGCCTTAATTTATCATTTATAACATTAACTACTCAATTTATTTTTTGTTGACTAACATTATTAAAATCAGTTCCCTTAGGAAATCATTGTCTAAGTTCAGAATTCATATATTCAATTAATGGTTTTTGTTGTGGTTTACCAGGGTCACAAAAATAAACTTGTGTTTCAGCAAATATTTCTAATTCTCTTCATTTACTAAATTCTTTTCCTCTATCAGTTATTATTCCTTTAATTTTCCCAAATAAATTATTACTTATAACAATATCTTTAAACTTTTCCACAACTTCATTAGCAGTATGATTTTTTAATTTCATAACAAAATAACTTTTACTATTTTGTTCAACTAAAACCAAATTACTAGATTGATGCTCTTTTCCAACTATGGTATCCATTTCAAATCAACCAACATCAGTCTCTTTATTCTCAATATCTCATATTGATTTAAAATTAATTAATTTACCACGATTATCAAATTTTCCTTTTGTTTTATATTTTTTACCACGATGACGTAAATTCTGTTTTAAAAAACCATAAAAACCCAAACGAATTCATTTATACAATGTTTTAACACAAACAGGAAATTTAATACCAAACTTTAGAAAATAACGATGAATAAGTTGTGATGGAGAATCACGATAAACATTAAATCTTATATTAATAAAATTTAATTGTTCTTCTGTAAACTTATATCTTTTATTATTCTTTTTTCTTTTCTCATAATACATTTTATCTGACTTATAAGCACTATATTCATCAATAGTTTTAAAACGCTTAATTTCTCGCAAAATAGTACTACGATTTCTGTTCAAACATTTAGCAATTTGTGAAATATTTATTTCACCATTATTTTTTAAAAATAATTTTGATAATAATAATTTTTCCAATTTAACCTTATCGATAAAACTTAAATGACTATACATAACATTTATATACCTTTCATTAATTTATAAATTTAATATTAAAATTATTTAATACATTATTGATATATGATAAAATCAATTATAGCATTCAAGTAATTTTAATAAAGGAGAAGTAAAATATGAAAAAGTTACTAAGTATTTTAGGAGTAATCGGATTAACAGCAACAAGTACAACAACATTAATTAGTTGTGAAAAACCAAATAATAATGAAAACGGGGGGGGTAATAAACCTACACCATAACCACAACAACTACCAGAAAATAGCAAATGAACTAATATTCCTAGAACACAGGCGCCTAATAAAGAATTTTTAACTGCTACTAATAAATGATATTTTTATGGAGAAAAAAGAAATGGTCAATATTTGCTTACAAAATTTTATTTTGATAATAATTTTATTAATAATCAAAACACTTGATGACAACACTTAAAAAATGATTCAGATTTTATTTGAAACTATAATTTAGTATATCGTTGAAATAAAAACAATGAACCACAAATACCAGAAATTAATAAAGACACAGGACTAATAATTGATTGAAAAGAATAAAAGGACTAACAAGTCCTTTTTTAAATTAATCGAACAAACTTCATAAAGATAATTAATAGGAATATATTTGTTATTGTATTATATAATGCTGGACTAAATTTTCATACCTCAAATGTTTGACTAAAAAAACTATATATTGTTTGAAATATTTTACCAACACCGCTTGATAATTCGTTTACTTGTTTAACACCGGGAATATTATTTACAATTCAAATTGCAGCATTTTTTATATGACACGCTAAATTATATCAACTACAACTTTCATATTGGGCTTGTCATCATTGTCCATCAGGAAACAACCCGCCATTATTTATTTCTTGTCAGTTATAAATTCCAAAATTAAAATCATAATAACGGTACATATCATTTTCTTTTTGGGCTTGTAATTCAAAAACATTATAACCGATTTTTTGTTCTTCAATTTTTTTGTATTTTAAACCGTATTTATCTTTTAAAGCACCTTCAAAAATATAACCTTCATTTTGATTAATATTATAATTATTTGCAACTGAAAAATCATAATTAAATACATTACCATAATTAGTATTATAAAAACGATTTTTAAATGCTGAATACAATTTAATGTCTAATTGATTGTATTTATCAGAAAAATAAAAATAACGAGGATAAATTTTAAAACCATTATTTGCTAATAAACCATATTTTTTATTATATCCTTGTACATAAGTATCATTTTCTAAATCAAAAATGGTACGTAAATAATCTTTATAAAAATTTTGGGAAACCGTAAACATACTATTTAATAGTTTTTCAAATTGATTTTTATTAGTATTAGTTTCATCAATTAAAACATCTCTAAAATTAATCAATTTTAAACCAAAAAAATTAATTAAAACAGTATCATACTGTAAATTATCAATATAACCACTTTCAATAAAATTACTGCGATTTTGAAATACAGGTACCAAAGCATGGGTAAAAAAGGCTTTTAAAAATTTATTAATATCAATTTGACCTTTCATCTGTTCAAAAACCATTTTACCAATATTAGGAGAATTACCTTGATAATAATTATAAGTTTCAGCACTAAAATTAAAAGTATCTTCTTTTTCTTTTATGAAAGAAAATAAAAAACCTAAATCATCAGTATACCAATAACTATTTGCATTATTACCATCCCAATATTGTTTAAAATGTGTTAATTCTAAACTACCAGCAATAATATTTTTATTTTCATCAATTGTTAAAATCATCCGATAAATTGATTTTCTAGTTAAAATAACATCAGGTTTTCAATCTAATTTTTCCATATTATTAATAATTTCAAAATCAAAAATTATTCTTTCACTACCCAAATTTGGGTCATCATAGTTTGGATTACCACCTTGCTGAATTCGGATATTTTCTTGTACAATAACATCAATATATTTAAGCAAAAAAGAACGAACATTTTGATAATATTCAGTATATAATTTTAATTTGCCATCATTATCAACAACGGGTAATTCTGGTTCACCGTTTCCATCTCAACGATATACTAAATTATAGTTTCAAATAAAATCTGAATCATTTTTTAAGTGTTGTCATAACAAATTTTGATTTTTAATAAAATTATTATCAAAATAAAATTTTGTAAGCAAATATTGACCATTTCTTTTTTCTCCATAAAAATATCATTTATTAGTAGCAGTTAAAAATTCTTTATTAGGTGCCTGTGTTATAGGAATTTGTATTCAAAACTCATTAATCATTTTAACTAATTGTAAATTATCAATACCTCTTTCTAATTTATTAATAACTTCCACAGTATTAAAATACTTAGCAAAAGAATAAGAAAAATTAGTTAATTCTTTTAAAAATTGTTTTTTATCAACATCATAGAATTTATCAATATTATATTGTTTAGCATAAGTATCTCAATTTTTATATAAATCCATAAACTCATCACTAGGCTTATCAAATGAAATTCCCGTTGAATAACTATCCTTTAAAAAGTCTAAATATCATTTATCATTATAAGTTAATGTTTGTGATGTTTTTAGAGTTGGATTAATAAAGTAATTTGTTTCAGACCAGTTTTCAAAAAAACTACTGCGTAAAAACATTGTATTAATAAAATCAGTTTCATTCATTCCCATTGTTTGTTAATTAACAGTATAATTCTGCTGATTTAAGGGTTTAAATGCTGTTAAAGTAATAAATGGAATAATTAAACCTAAAATACCTAAAATAGATATGGCAAATAAAGATAATGATTTTTTCATATTTATAATTCAACCCCTAACTATACAATGTTTTTGAAACAATAAACCCAACAATATATAAACTTGATATTGTTAACATTAATGGATGACTAAACAAAATTGCCATTTTACCAAACAAAGAAAGTAAAAAAGTATCTGAGTTATATAAATCAATAATGATATTTTTTGCTGATGTTAATTGATTTATAATCACCGTAATAAAACTAGTACCAAAAATAGCAATTGCAGCAACTAATAAAACTAATCTAATCATTAATCTGTTTCCTTTCACCGACCATTTTTATTAGCCTTATGTGCTTTTTTAACACCACGTACTGTTGAAGCATACAATTTTGATGTATTGTTTTTAACAGTTGAACCTAATTCATTATATTGTGTTCTTGTTCCGTGGATAGCATAAATTGATAACTTAACAACCATAAAAAAGATAATAAAATAAGCAATAGTTGTATTTGTCATTGGTAATTTAGTATTTCAAATTACATCAAAAATAAACAAAAATACATCAAAAATCAAACTAAAAATCTTATCTCAATTATTACTTTCTGATAATAAATTAATCATCTTTATCACTTCCTTTTTCTTTTTTAGGTTTTAAATTTTTTTTCAAAATATAAATATCAAACAATGCTAAACGCTCTTTAACACTTAATTTAGTAATTTCTGACCAATAATATTCTTTATAATTAACTATTTCATCATTTTTTAAATCACGAACAAACTTTAATCATTTACTATCATATTTCTGTGCAAATTCTAATGGAATAATTATTTTAAAAAACCGAATTCCTAACCCAACATCCGACTTATGTTTTGCTCGTTTACCTTCGGCTGTTCGTTCTACTGATTTTGTTTTTCAAATTTCATAATCTGTAATATCTTGAAAAATACCAATTCGCATAATAAAGAAACGATTAAAAAAATTAAATCCTTTTTTAGCAATAGGTTTTTTCAATGAAATTGGAATAATAATACCACTTGCTAATTGTCGAATATTATTTCAAATCATACCCTCACGCTGAGCAGTAAATAAAGCACGATTACCAAAATGTCTTGCTAATACAATTCACGGAATTTTACCACTACGAACTTTTTTCTCATCGTGGGGACTAGTTCCATCAATATATAAATAACTTTCATCAAATAAAATAACACTATCATCTGGGGGAACTGGTTTTGTTCTATCTGTAAAATCTAAATTTTTAAATGTTAAAACTTTAACTTTATCATCTTCTAACGGATAATTACTATAAATCTTATCTGTTAATAGTTTAATAGTTTGTGATAAATAAGTTAAAAGTAAAGTTTTTCCCGTCCCTAACTTACCAATAATTACTGATAACGGATTATCTCAAACAAAATTAACTAAACGAAAAGCACTCAACTGATAAAATATGTTTTTTCAAACTCATCAGACAAAATAAACACATTGCAAAGCAAACAATAATCAAAATACTAAACCGGTATAATTTAATGAAATTATTCAAAGTAATAAATCAATTAAACTAAACAAAATCATTGAACCACCAATATAACAATAATTTTTTAAGAAAAATATAAATTTTTTCATTACTTAAAATACCCAACTATTTTAAAAACCATTCACAATAAAAACCACGTTAAAAATAAAATCACAATTCAAATACCAATCATAAGAGTTAAATATTCATTTTGAGTTAAATTTCAAGTTGTAATAATTTCAACATTCGTTTTATCTATAAACAAAAATACATAAATAAAAAACTCTTTTAATTTTTCTCAATCATTTTGCATATTTAAAAACTCCACATTTTCTGAATAAGTTTAAAAAACATCACCAAAAATAAAACGATAAATAATACAAATGATATGACATATAAAAATTCAGGAGCATTTGAACCAATAATATAACTAACAAATTGAACTCAATAATAATATAAACCCATTAATTTAAGTCCTTCAAGTCATTAATTAATTTATCTACTTTTTCATCACTTCAATTTGTTAAATTATTGTTAGTTGTTTTTACTTTTTGAGGTTCACCAGGAAATATTGCTTTTTTCATTTGTGTAAAATAATTTTATTTGTATTGATTATACAAATTGATTAGTTCTGCTCCAGTTAAATATTTTCACACATGACGTTTTAAATTTTCATCATATTTTACAATAGGATAAGAATTATCATAAATCAAACCGATTGCTACTTGTTCTGAGTGTTTTTCACTCGGATAAATAAATTTATTACTCAACCAAAAACCAATATGACGATTATGATTAGGTAAATTTATAAAAATTGCTTTTTTTGTTTCAAAAACTATCAACTCTTTACGAATAAAATAATTTTCTATATTTTGATTTTTCTTAACAAAATTACTCAATTTTATCAACTCCTAACCTTTAATTTTGTCGAAAACTCTTGATGAAATAAAAAAAATCATCAATATGACAATTTGAAAACTAATTTTGTGTAAGATTATGATTTTGCTTTAAATTTTTTAAACGTTAAAATATAATACCGTTGATTGTTGGTTTGGTGTTAAACCTTTGTGTTGGTATTTTCATTTTCAGAGCTTTAAATAATTTTGAATATTAGTGAAACCCAAACCATGATAATGAATTAAGGCTTCTTTAAGACTGGATTGTAATTTACTAATCTTATTTAACTTTTGATAACTAGTATCAGGGTTTGTACTAGTTTTGGTGGAATATAGAGTAGAATTTGTTTGTTTTGCTACTAATAAATATAGTGGTTGCATATCAGAAATAATTATTGATTTTTCTTTAATTAGTTGCTTATTCATATTTTCAATAATCCATTGTTTTTGTAATCTTTTGGTATTGGTGGATTGAACAAAAATATTATTATTGCTATCAACTGCCATTTGAATACAGCATTTGGTATCAGTTGAAAATGGATCGAGATGAGTTTTTCGTTTATCAAATTTATCTTTAAAATTGCCTTTATGAATTTCTTTAATAAATGTTTCATCCATTTGGATTTGACCATTTAATTTTTTAAATTTTAACTGTGTATTTTCTAATTGTTTTGATTGCATTAATTTTTGTCGATTATATCAAGCGGTTTTTGGGGTTGTTTTAATAAAACGAGAAATTATTTTACTAGATTGTCCTAACAATGAAATTTGAATTAATAAATTTCACTGTTCATAATTTAAATGACTTCAATAAGTAAAATGATGACGAAATGCATCAAAACTAGCACGACATTTTTTACATAAATATTTTTGTTTTCCTTCGGAATTATGACCATTTTTAACACAATGAAAAGATTTGCAATTAGGACATATAATGCCTTTATCTCTAAATTTTTGATCAATTTCATTTAAACGTTTTTGTTTTTTAATTAAGTCTGCTTGTTGTTTTATTTTTTCATAAAATTCTAAAAATTGATCATCTGTTAAGCTATTTATTAATTCTGTAATTATTTTTTTCATCATTTATTTACCTCCATATATTAAAAATATACCTAATTTTAGGTATATTTTATAAATATCAAGAGTTTTCGACAAAATTAAAGATAATAGTCTTTAATTTTGTCGAAAACTCTTGATGAAATAAAAAAAATCATCAATATGACAATTTGAAAACTAATTTTGTGTAAGATTATGATTTTGCTTTAAATTTTTTAAACGTTAAAATATAATACCGTTGATTGTTGGTTTGGTGTTAAACCTTTGTGTTGGTATTTTCATTTTCAGAGCTTTAAATAATTTTGAATATTAGTGAAACCCAAACCATGATAATGAATTAAGGCTTCTTTAAGACTGGATTGTAATTTACTAATCTTATTTAACTTTTGATAACTAGTATCAGGGTTTGTACTAGTTTTGGTGGAATATAGAGTAGAATTTGTTTGTTTTGCTACTAATAAATATAGTGGTTGCATATCAGAAATAATTATTGATTTTTCTTTAATTAGTTGCTTATTCATATTTTCAATAATCCATTGTTTTTGTAATCTTTTGGTATTGGTGGATTGAACAAAAATATTATTATTGCTATCAACTGCCATTTGAATACAGCATTTGGTATCAGTTGAAAATGGATCGAGATGAGTTTTTCGTTTATCAAATTTATCTTTAAAATTGCCTTTATGAATTTCTTTAATAAATGTTTCATCCATTTGGATTTGACCATTTAATTTTTTAAATTTTAACTGTGTATTTTCTAATTGTTTTGATTGCATTAATTTTTGTCGATTATATCAAGCGGTTTTTGGGGTTGTTTTAATAAAACGAGAAATTATTTTACTAGATTGTCCTAACAATGAAATTTGAATTAATAAATTTCACTGTTCATAATTTAAATGACTTCAATAAGTAAAATGATGACGAAATGCATCAAAACTAGCACGACATTTTTTACATAAATATTTTTGTTTTCCTTCGGAATTATGACCATTTTTAACACAATGAAAAGATTTGCAATTAGGACATATAATGCCTTTATCTCTAAATTTTTGATCAATTTCATTTAAACGTTTTTGTTTTTTAATTAAGTCTGCTTGTTGTTTTATTTTTTCATAAAATTCTAAAAATTGATCATCTGTTAAGCTATTTATTAATTCTGTAATTATTTTTTTCATCATTTATTTACCTCTATATATTAAAAATATACCTAATTTTAGGTATATTTTATAAATATCAAGAGTTTTCGACAAAATTAAAGATAATAGTTATTAAAATATAAAATTAATCATTTATAATTAAATTGATATTTTTGCACTACACACTGCCTACAAATTTTAAAAAGAAAGTAGATATATTTATAAAGAATATTATAAAAATTTATATTCCAAAACTACTATTAATATGACCCTTAATAAAAATATTCTTATTTTTATTAAATCCTACTTTAAAACAATTATTTCATTACTAATAATTTCAATAATAACTTATAGACAGTGTGTAATACAAAAATAAACAACAAAATTATTTAATCAACTCACATAAAAGCTAGTGTGCCATAGCTAAGATATATGATCAGTAATAATAAATATTAAAATACTTTAACCATAACACGGAAAAAGTTTAAAATCTTAATGATAACAAAAATACCAAATGGAATTAAAATAATTCACGCATCACCTAAAAAGGTCATTAATTGTGGTAATACAGCATAAATTGCTTCTTTAACTTTCATCATTGCTTGCCCTAAACCACTTCAAATAGAACCCATTCCATCTGAAATAGTAGGTTTATCACCAACTGCTAAAAAATTAATTGCTGTTGTTAAATACATACCTAACATTATTTTTTATCCCCCTTATTTTCAATTTCTTTTTTATCTTTTTTCTTTCCTCGAACGAATTTGGCGAATTTTTTGATAAATTGATAAACCAATTCACGCAAAAATACCTAGTATAATAACAACACTAAAAATTGTCGTTAATCAAACTGGCATAACTTATTCCTCCTAAAAATCTAATTTTCGCGGCACGCTTCGCGTGTTCGCTACGCTCAAAATAAACTATATTGAATAAATTACCACTAATAAATTACGCGGATAATTTATTCATCTTCTTTTTCATTATTAATTACAATATTATTTACCGTATTAATAACATTATCTTTTCCATACTTAGTTACTAAGGACCGTAAAATAAAATAATGTTTTCTTTCCATTAAAAAATCAACTCCTTTCTGAGTTGATTTGTTGCACTTCACTTACACGATGCCATTTTTAATATTATTATCTTTTTCTAATTGACTTAATATTTGTTGTATTTCTTTTTTATGACCTTTTTTAATTAAATCTAAATAAGTAAATGGATTTAATCATTGATAAATATCTTCAACTTTATTTGTAATTTTATTATATTTATCAGTAATATAATTAATTGGTTTTAATACTTTATTTTGAATTTGATTAACTCTATTAATTAAATTTACAAATTTACTTATTAAATGTTTATTTTCTAAATTAGATACTAATAAAGTTAAAACTCGTAATATTAGTAAATTCATTGTTTATTATTTTGAATAAGTTAAATTAACTGTTCCACTGTATTTGCTTGGATTAGCAATTGCCAATGCACTAGTAGATTTTATATTAGAAAATGTAGCATCACCATTTTGATAACTAGGATTTTTAGCTTTAATTGCTGTTTCTAATTCAGGAACAGTAGGATTTTCTCCTGACATTGTAATTTTTCCTAAATTATTTTGTGTAATAATTGTTCTAATATAATCAATAGGAACACGATAAGTTTTATTTAAATTATTAATTGCTTGATTAATTTCATCTTGTGTTGGCGCTTTTTCTAAAATAATCTTACATGTTTTAGGATATAAAATTGTTGGTGTTGCATATTGTACTTTACCAATTCATTTCGGGTTAGCAGTATCATTATCTAAAACTTGTTGAATAGTATCCATATTAATTGGATATGCTCATACTTGCTTATTAATAATTAAACCATTTACATTAGTAAAATTATAACCTTTATCACGGTTAACTTGTCCTTTTGTATATGTTTTTTCTAAATGAAAACTTTTTGATACAGGAATTCCCATTGCTGTATTTTCATATAATTCACCATTAACCATTGCTTTTAATTGAGCTTGTGAACCAATTACTTTTAAATAAGCAGGTGTTAATCCTAAATAGGCTCTACGACCTAAAACCATAAACATTTTATCTGTTGGCAAACCAAAATATAAATTACTAATTTGATTTGTTAATTCAATCAATGTTTCATTTAATGTAAAGAATGCTTTATTTGCATCATCTGCATTTTCGGCTGTATAACTACGAAATGGAATTACTTCATATTGACCATCTGCTAAACAATAATCATAAATATCCTGAATTAATTCACATTCTAAATTAACAAATTTATTTTGTACAACACTAGAAATAGCATCGGAAATCATTCCATTTTTAATATTTGCTTCTATCATTGCTAAATCAAATGCTTCATTCATTAATTTTAAATTAAATCTTTTATCAATAGGAACTGGAATTCTTGTTAATCCCATAGTTTGAGTTGTCCCACCATTTGGTAATGAATAATCATCTTGTCATACCACACGATGAGTTAAATTATATAATGCTTGACCAGCATTTGGTAATCAAGCAACTTGTTCGGCTGTTGCTGTCGCATATTGCATAATACTTGCACATTCATTATATAAAGGTCCACGCAATAAAGCATTAACCATATCAACATAGGCTTTTTGATTTGTTGTATTACCTTGTAATGTAAAAGGTACTTGTGGCAAATTAATTGTTGCCATAATTTTCACTCCTCATTATCTAAGGTTTTTAAGTGTGAAATCTGATATCTTTTTAATTTCTTCGGGAGTATATGCTCCTTTTTCTTTAATACTTTCAATTTCATCATTTTTATTTTCAACCGATTTTTCAATCATATCTTTAATAAAATTAGTTGGTGAAATTGATGGTTGTTCTTCAACAAACAAATCAGGTTTTAATTCTTTTAAAGTTTGCATTTTTTCAGATAAAGAACTACCACTAACTTTATTTAAATTAGTTTTAATATCTTCAATTTTAGTAGATGGAACATCTTTAAATGCTTTTAATTAATCTAATTCATTAGCAATTTTTAAATACTCTTCTTTTGAAATAGTATCTTTTCGTTTTTGTATTCCCTCAATAATTTGTTTTGTTTCATTATGAAATTCATTTAAAATATTATCTGCTATTTCTTCACTTAAACCTTGTTCTATTAATTGTTCTTTTGTAATTGCCATTTGATAAACCTCTCTTTTTTTATCCTTGTTCGAATAACAAGTCAGCATAAGTCTTTTTAAGGCGGAAAGCATAAACCGTAAATTACTTTTTTGTTAAAAGGATAAACCGTTAACTTAATTCTACACTATTATTTTACCAATGCAATACTTTAAGAAATATTTATTAAATGTTTAATAATCATTATTTTTCAAGATAAAATTTTTAAAATAATTCATTTTTTGCTTGTATTATATATATATATATAATGCAGGTAGATCTTGATAAAAAGTTTCAAGATTAAGAAAAGGAGAAAAACAAGTATGAAAAAGTTACTTAGTTTATTAAGTGTATTAACAATTAGTGGAAGTGCTGTACCAACAACAATTGCCGCTAGTCCTTATCAAAAAGAAGAAACTATCAAAAATACTGATATTAATTATCAACAAACAAATAATTTAGAAAAATTAAACAGAAATAAAAGAGGTTGAGATGATTTAAATAATGCATCTAAAGGTGCTATTATTGGTGCTGGAATTGTTGGTGGTGGAGTACTTATTTTTTTAACTGGCGGTACAATTCTTATGGGTGCTGGGTTAGGAGCCGCTACTGGTTTTGGAGCAATATCTGGAGCCGCTGGATCAGCAGGTGGATTAGCCACTGCTTCGGGAATAGGAACTGTTGTTACTGGAACAGTTTTTAATGGTGCTATTGGTGCTGGAATTGGTGCCGGTATAGGGTCAGTTGTTTAAAAATATTTATGGAAGTAAATTTCAATTTATTTCCATTTTTAATTAAATTAACAAAATTCAAAAAAAGGAATAATATATACAATATGAAAAAAATGTTAAGTATCTTCGGTTCAATCACTTTAATTGGAACAAGCACAACAAGTTTAGTAGCTTGTGATAGTATAGCAGAATATACAGCCGAAGAATTAAAACATTTAAAAAAAGAAAACCAAATAAATACAACTGATGAAACTATTAAAAACAATTTAGAATGAATAGCATCAAAAGAAAAACCATTTATTCAATTAGACAACAAATATTATTATGTAGTATGACACAGTAATTCAAGTGAAAATTGAAGAATTACAAAATTTAAAAATGATACAAAAACATCAAAAGAAAATGGAAAAAGAATAATTGTTAATGAACATGGTGTAGAAAAATTATTTATACTTATGGAAACAAGAGGTTTAATTAAAAATAAAGAAATAAAATTTCCAAAAGACATAGCAGTTCAATGAAATTCTTCATTTTCTTGAAAATTTAGTCAACCAAATAGTGAAACAGTTTTTAAATCAGTTTATCGTTGAAATTTAGATACACAAGAACCTGATTTAATTTTAGATGAAAACAATAATGTAAAAGTTAATGAATAATAAAAAAAGATTATTTAAAAACTGCATATCCTCTAAAAGTTTAACAAAGCCTTTTTAACTTTACTTACTTTTTGGGGTGCAGTTTTTTTTAAATATTTTTTATTTTTATCTTGGGTTACATGTAATTTTAACAGGGCTATTACTATTATTTTTAATTTTTAATACGTCGTAATTACTAACATCTATTGTAATGTTTTTGTCATTACCAAAATATTTATAAAACTTCATAGTACTATAATTAAGATAAGATAGTGATAATTCTAAATATAATGTTTTTGAAAATCTAATTTTTAATTTTACATCATTAGTATAATATGCTTGTAAATATGTTTCTTTAATTTTATCATTAACTTTATTAGATAATGATGTTATTTGTAATAAAAATAATAAAGTAGCACCATAAGCTTCATAAGTACTTTCATACAAATCTTTTGTTAAATCATTAGTATAAGCAGTAGCGAAAGTTTTAATATCATTTACTTTTATATTATCAGTATATAAAGTTATTGTATTATCAAAATTAATACCATCACTTTGTGATAGGCCTGCGGAACGTAAACTTACATCAGTTAGTGTTTTAAAATTATTTTTACAATCATCAACACCGCCTATAATATTTATATTTCTATTAGGAATAAAATTTTCTATATTAGGGACTGCACATTCAACTTGTAAATTATTAAGGTTACTTATTTCAATTGTTTTATAAGAACTTATAAATTTATCAATACTTTGAATGGTTGGGTCAATTTGTTTTAAATCAATTTCAGTTTCATAATAACCATTAAAATAATTATTATTAAATAAATTATAAAAATTGTTTCCTCTAATTATTGAAAGAGTATTAGAACACTGTGCTGATGCTGTAATTTTAGTTTTTAATGGTTGATTTGCATTAGCATCTCAGATATCTTTGGTATAAGGTTTGTAGTTATATGGTACTGGTGGGAGAACATATTGTGGGTAATTAAATGTTGGTATTTCATAGTCGTGTGGTAGTAAAAAACTAGTTTTATAATTAGTTGTCATATCACGTAAATAATTATTTAATACGCTTTTTGTTTTACCACGAAAACTTCATACTGATAATCTTAAATAATCTTCTTCATTGTTTGTATATGGATTATCAGCATAAAAGATAATTTCAAAATTACCTTTATATAATGCTTGGATTGAAAACATATCAATTATATAACTACAATTTGTGCCATCTGGTGTTTGTAAGAATTCACAATCATTATCTTTTTCACTATCACTAACTGGTATTTGAGCATCTACCGCTTTAGTTTGTTCATTAATTAAATAAACTCGGTTAGTTTTTTGATTTAATTGTTTTAAATTATAAGTTGAATAAGTTATTCGTTCAGTTGGTTTACCATCTTTTTCTAAAACGTTACCTTGTATTTTATCAGTTAATAAAGTTGTAAAACCTAAACTAGTAGCATTTGCACCAAAGATAGCACCAACTTTATCATTACCTTGCTCTCTAAATATTTCAAATGGTAAATAACCTTTACCTTTTGATTTTTCAGACCAAAAGGCATCATTATAGAAACTATAAATATTAGCACTCATAAAACCATTAAGTCATTGAAAATTGGGTCATGATTTTTCATCTTGATTAATGACTCAACCTCACGGAATACCAAACGAAATAAAGTTTAAGAATTTACCAACTCCACCCGGTATCGTAAAAGGGTTAAAAACTAATTTTTGTGTATAATTTAAAGGTAATACTGTAATTTGGCGATTAATAAAATTATTCATATTTAAAATATCTCAAACATTACATGCACCCATTTTATTATATTCAATTTGAACTTGACCAACTGTATTGCCAAATTCATCTTTTCTTCTAAAATAAGATGATGCTTGGGTGCTAATAATGTTATCAAATGTACCGCCATTTGTTTTTATTTTGCTTGGTGGTGTTATTTTTCAATCTTTAGACCAATAAAACTTAGAATCTTTATCTTCTTTATGAATATTTCTACCAACCCTAGAATTAGTTGTCAATGTAGTACTGGGGTCGGTTATAATAATACCTTCACTATTTTTCTGTTTTCAAAAGTCATACCTACTTTCCATATCTTTTTTTCAGTCTTCATAGACAGTTATCATTGTTGGTTGAATACCTTGAATGTTATATCAACTTACTTCAGGTGATGCATAAGTATTTACTTTGTCGGGTGGACATGGATACATGTTATACATTAATAAATCACGAGAATTCATTACTTTTTTATTAAATTGACCTTTAATAATTGGTCGGCCAATAACAGGCATATCAAAAAAGATAGGGTTACCATAAAATTTAACTGCCATTGCTCTAACCCCTGGATCTTTTAATAAAACTTCATCTAATTCAACAATTCCTTTATTTAGTTTTTCATCATAAGTTATTTTAGGAAAACAATAGCCTTCGCCCGGGGCACTTGTTTGAATAAATTGTCGTACTGATAAACCACTATGACTAATTTTATCATTAATACTTGAAAATGTAATTTCTTGTCATAAAAAACTACCATCATATGGTGAATAATAATTAATAACATTTGATGGATATAATCATTGTCTATCTTGGGGTGCAGAATTAATACCACCCCCACCAATATTTAAACCACGGTCATTAAATACGGTATAAAAATTATAATAATCATTAATATTTAATTTCTCAGCATCTTCATCTAAAATTAATAAAGTATATTGTCTTTCTGTTGATTGCTGAGTAAATACTTGTTCAAATTTAGCTTCACCAAATTGAATTGAACTTCTATCATCAATCATATAAGCATCTAAATATTTACCAACTTTAACCTCTTTTGTATAAAAATTATCAGCTTTATTATCATTATTCATAAAATAACTTAATTTATATTGGTTTAAGTATTTTACCAGTCTATTAATATCATAGATATTTTCACCATCAATTAATTTTCAATAAATATTACTATTTTCATCTTTTAATTTTATCGCAAATGGTGTTTCATTATTGGCTCATATAGTTGAGTTAACTGGTTGATTTTTAAAATCATCAATAGTTAAGATATTAATTTCTTTACCTTTATATTTTTGTACTATTTTTAAACTATTTTGTCATTGAGCAATAGTACTTTCCATATTATCAAATATGCGTGAATAACTACCATAATCACTTGGTTTGGCATTATTAGGTTTTCAACCTGTTTCAGTATCAGGTATATATGAGCTCTATAAACATTAAAAGGAAATACCATTCAATGTCTATTATCTCGTATATTTTCTCTAATATCTATTAAAGTATCATGGGCCTGTCTTCTTAATTCTTCCATAACACCTGGGTTAATTCTACTCATTTGTTAATTCTCCTTAATTTCCGTTCTACCTTGTACTGCATTTTGATTATTACCAGTTTCATCATATTCTAGTAATTTATTATTATGTTTTATTTCTTTGGCTTGCATTTTGTCTTGTCATGCTTCTACTTTTTCAAAATATTTGGTTGCTTCTAATTCATCAATATTATCATATTCAGTAATTGCTCTTATTGGTTCCATTGTGCCATTATCTAATCTAGCAGTAATTAGTTCATTTTGTCGCATTTGGTCAACTAAACTAGCACTAACAAAATCAAAACCATATTCTCGTTCACCAACACCATCTCATAAACCATAATATTTTAAAACAGTATCAAACATTTTAGTATAGTATTGCTTACGATATGCTTGTAAATATGCTTGTTTTTCTAAGTCTTTTGTTTTAGTTAATAATGACTGTGTTTTATTTTGGTCATTATCTGATTTATCACCAAAAGGACTAGAAAAATGACATGCTAAGTATACTTGTTCAATAATAGCTTTTTGGTCTTCGGTATATGTTTCTAAGGTTGGTGTACCTTGTACTACTTGTAAAGATTGGGATAATTAACCATCTACTGCTGATTGACCTGATTGAATAAAAATATCATCAAAAGCATCTTGTAATACTTTTTTATTACCTTTGTTATAAGCAGTCATTAAATCATCATCTAATATTCCATATCAATGAGTACGATTTGCTCATCTTTCTTTTGATTTAATATTAAAACTATCTTCTAAATCAAATTGTAATTTATAACAATTTGCCATAGTAGGCCATGGGTTTAATGTTGTTGAAGTTGATAAAAATAATGGATTAGGTTCATTAATCATTTCTCAAAAAGGGACAATACCTAATTTGTTTTTAAATTCTTGTACTAAAACAGGTCTAACACCATCTTTAATTTGTGTTTTACTTTGTCCAACAACTACTTCATTATTTTTAGGTCAACCTTTAATAACTATTTTATCTTTGGTACAAATTAAATTTAAAATAAAACCACTATCTGATTGATGATAATTTAATCAAATATCAGCACCTTGTTCAATTTCGTTTATTTTACTTACACGTGATGTAAAGTTAAAAGGGTTAATTCATAAATCAATATTGCCGTCATTAGTCTCTAATAAACCAAAGATAGTTTTACCCATTAAACTTGCTGTTAATTCATTTTTATCTAATTTTTCTTTTATTTTATAAGTTTCATATCATCAGTTTAATTTTTCTAAAATGTCTTTACGATGAGATTTAAATAAAATATCTTTACCATTTATTAATCGCATTTGATGACGAGCAATAATATTGGCTAAATTAATAGTTCAATCATAATTATAAAATTTTAAAACACTATTAATATCATTTAAGTTTGGTAAACTAGGAAAAGTATTATTCATTGTTATTTTGCTCCTTTAATTTTAAAATAAGTGCATAATTAATAATATTTACTGTTAATAAACTAGGTTCATTTGCTAAAACTTGTACACATACTTTAACTTTTTGATATTTCTTAATATATTCGTTATATAAATTTAATTTACATATTGCGATATTATCTTTTTTTAATTCTTGACAAAGTCTTTTTTTAACTTGTCCACAAACAGACATATATGGTCTTTTTGCATTAATTACTCTTTCATCGTGTATTACATAAATATCTTTTTTCATTAAGTTATTCACTCCCTTTGTTGTCATAATTTATAATCTGCTGAACTATTATGTTTAACCATATTAACTAATTCAAAGTGTAAAGCATAAAAATCACTATCAAATGTATCATCATATAAATCTAACATTCTCTCTTCTCTAGCATCTGGTTTATCTTCTCATTGAATTAATTCATATTGTGTTTTACTTACAGGACATTTTTCTCATAATCATTTTAATTGATTAGTATTAATTAACATTGTAAATGCTTCTACACGATGCTTTATTTTAAATTTCTGCTTTTGCGCTGGTTTAAAATGCATGTATTGACCAAAAGTATAATTGTATTTCTCTCGGTTTAAACTTTCTAATGTTGCATAAGCACTATCATCAACATTAATTGATATACCTTGTTGTATTAAATTAAAATATTGATTTAATTGATTATTATAAAACTCCAATATATCTTTTACTTGTTCTAATGGTCCTTTAAATTGTTGAGTAGCATTTGAGTGTGTGTATTCAGCAACTTTATAGGCTTTTTTATCAAATGAATTATATATTCAAAAACTCGCTGCTGTTGTATGTCCCTTAGGACTAGTAGAGTTTGCTAAGTCAACACCACCTAATAACTTAGTTGGTTGAATAATATCTGTTGCTTGCATAATATCAAGATATCTTGCAAAGATTGAACCACTAGTATTACCTGGTAAACCTCAACTCCAAACTCTTGCTCTTTCAATATCTAATTGTTCTAATCTTAATTGCTCATTAACTTTATCTTGTGGTAATTCATAATTTAATCTTCAACTAGAATAATGAATAATAATTTTCATATTTCATTTTTCAATATACTTAATTTGCTCATATTTACTACGCATTATTTCTTCATCAAAAGGCATTAATTCATTACAATAACCAACAATATATCGTTTTAAACTTTCAGGATTACATGTATTAATTGTTATTTTATTTTGATAACCACGAATAGCAAACTCTAAATCACTTAAATCTTTTTGTTGAAATTGATCACATTCTTCTCTTCAATCAATTACTAATTTATATTTATTCAAATCAGCAAAGGCTTTTAATTTTTCTTTCCGACTTGGTGAATGTAAACCTTTACAATATATTTTGCTACCATTTGATAAAGTAAAAGTAAAATTTGATAAATTAATAGTATAAGGAATATGATTTTCATCTAACATATTTCATATATTTTGAAATACACTATCTTTTAAATCTTTACTTCAATACATACTAGCAATGATACAAATTGGTTCTTTAATTAATAAACTAATTTTTAATAATTCACCAAACATTTTAATATTTGAAATAGTCTTACCACTATATCGTGTTCCAATTTGATTAATTTCATTAACTAACTCATATTTCTTAGCAAATGGATATTTATTACCAATACTACTATTTTGTAATAACCAATAAGGAGTTTCTAACAAATAAGTAAAATGGTTAAGCATTATTATCATTTTCTTTCTTAATATCTCTAATATCAGTTTGTAAATTAACTATTATTGGTTGTTGATTATTTAAGTTTAATTCTTGTTCTAACTGTTTTTCTTGCAGTGAATATTTATAATTAAATGCTCGTTGTCAATATAATTTAGCACCATCAGGTGAACGCATCATATATTCAATTATTTCACTTTCAATCCTATTAATTTGTCTTTCAATTAAAGGAACTATCTTTTCGCTCGCATAAGTATCATATCTTCACTTGCGAGAAAGGTTGAATTTATTGGTTAAATCATTCAAAGTATAGGGAATATTGGGTTTCTTATCGGCTCAAAATTCTTCTATTTTACGCTTAATTGTGCTTAAACTTGCTGTTTTTGGATTAAATTCTTTCATTTTTTACTCCTTTTTGCATATTAAAATTGCTATTATTTAAACAATATGATTAAATAAAAGAGTAAACAATACTATAAAAATGTAACAAAAGAACCAACTCGGCTCTTTTTTTATTATCTATATTTTACATCAAAATAAAAAAAAGCAAATTACTTTACTTTTTATTTTTTAATATAAACAGTTTTTAAGAGACAGAATTCAACTACTGTTTATTGTGTATATTATATTCCTATAAAAATATTTGTCAATATAATAATTTTAATTTTTTAATTTAATGTTATAAATTAAATTAAAAGATTGGAGACAGAAAAAAATGCAAGATTATATACATGTAAAATTTGATGAACGAAGATTTTTTAAGGATTTATTTTTATCTGATAGTTGTAAAAAGAAAAATGGCACACTTAATTTATCTGAAATATCAAGGCAAACGGGTCGTGCAGTTAATACTGTTAAAAGAGAAATTAATAGATTTAAAAATATAGAAGATTATGATGCTCGTAAAGCACATGATGATTATTATAAAAAACGAAAAAAATCTATTAAAAAACTACCTGAATTTACAGAAGAACAAAAAGAATGATTAAATGTAAGATTTAATAAATATCATGATACACCATCACAAATTATTAGAAAATTTAAAAAAAGTTTGGTGTTAAATTTCCAGCATGTAAAAAAACTTTATATAAATGAATTAAGTTAAATTTATTAGGATTAAATAAACAAAATTTACGCCATCATGGTAAAAAATACAAAAGAAAAGGAAAAACTGAAAATCGTGGAAAATTAGATGATAAATTTAAGTCAATATGAGATATTGAAAATAAACAATCTAATGTTGGTTGATTTGAAATGGATACGGTAGTTGGAAAAGAGCATCAATCTGCTGTTTTAGTATTAGTTGAACAAAATAGTAAAAATTATTTTGCAATGAAATTAGAAAAAAATAATTCAAGTGAAGTTTTAGAAAAACTTGAACATATAGTTAGAATTAATGGTTTAGTTGGAAAAATTAAAGGAATAATAACAGATAGAGGAAAAGAATTTAGTAAGTTTGAAGAAATGGAAAAGATTACTGGTTCTAATATTTATTTTTGCGACCCCGGTAAACCACAACAAAAGCCATTAATTGAATATATGAATTCTGAACTTAGAGAATGATATCCTAAGGGAACTGATTTTAATAATGTCGCTCAACAAGAAATAGATTGAGTAGTCAATGATGTTATAAATGAAAAATTAAGGCCTGTTCTAAATTGAAAAACTTCCAAAGAAGTATTTTCAGAGAATTTTAAATAAGTTTATTTGAAAAATTTAATAAATTATTTTTCAGTGTGTTTAAATATGCTAAAAATAGGGCAAATTTACAAATATTTTATTTTTTTGAAAAAAATAGTTGCATTTCTTAAAAAGAGTGTTATTATCAATCTAACAAGAGACAGAATTTGCTGCTTGAATTTACACGATGCCTAAAATAATATAATTAACAATTCGATTATAATTAGCAATTGATGTTTTCTTTTTAACCGAATAATAAGCTAAAACAAAGTCAGTTCCAGCCGTCGAAGCACCACCCTTATAAACTAATCCATAAGCGATTCCGTTTAAAATTCCTGCTACCGCCCCGCCGCAAAGACAAATAATCAAATTTGATACATTCCACCATAATTACTAAAAACATTTAAACTATTATAGTTAGTAATAAAAAATAGTTCTTGGGGATTAATAAGTGGAATATAAGCAAAGGCAAAGTGGAAACCATTTTGTAATGCAATATAAACAATTGTCCGAACTGAAAACCGAATCCCAACTTTAATTACACAAAAAATAAATAGTGGTAAATTAAGAATAAAGAAAAAAACTCAATACATACTTGTTTGAAATGCCAGTTGATCTTGGTGTGGTCAAATTGCAACCGCAACTCCCCTTGCAATCGCTCCAATTCCACTCGGCATAATTCCGTAACTTGTTGTTGCGGCAATAAAGTAATCATAACTAACCATTGCTAGAAATGCCGCAAAAGTAATATACCCATAATCACGAAATAATCGTGATTTAAAATAACTCTTAAATCGTAAATTAAATTCTTTGCGAGAAATTCGTTCACAACTTCTTGTTTTCCGATGCCCTTCTTTATAAGCATCAATTGTTTTACTTTCAACATCCTCTGCGCAAACTCCCGAGGCATTATTATTTTGTGCTACGTGTGTTTCTTCATCATATGTCATACTTTAGATTTCCTTGCCCTTTCTTAAACCTTAATTACAAATAAGTATAACACTATCTTACAAAATAAAAACAACCCTTGGGTTGTTTTTATAATAAAATTAATAATTATTCACTTTTTAAACGAATTGTAACTTTGAATGATCCAACTTTAATTGGGTCATAATCGTTTCTTGTAATATCCACAACTGTATAATCTTTTTGTAATTTTTGGTTTAAGTTTCCAAATTTAACCCCTCTGTTTGCTCCTTTATTTGAAGGAATAAAAACTGGGATTTTACGATAGTCTAAAGCTGGGATTGTCATATAAACAACAATTTGTTGATATGGTGAGTCAACATCTTTTAATGCTTCATTTAAATACTTAATAAATTCATTGCTTACTAATTGTGCACCAAAGTTTTTATCTTCAACAAATTCATGTGATTGGTTGTGTGTGATGTAAAATGAAATTCTAGCATCAACATTTACTAATAAGTATTTTTCTGGTACTGTTGCACCATTATATGTGTATGATGATTTGTCTTGACATTTTTCAGCAATTGCTGCTGCAATTTCATTAGCAACTGTTTCAATTTTATATAATTTTTCATTATTTAAATCATATTTTGCTGATTTATTTCATAATAATTCATCATCATTAACACGAACTTGTTCTAAGAATAATAATTTACGTAATCATTTTTTAGGAGCATTTTTTCATTCATCTTCTCCTAAGATTACTTTACTTGGTCCCTCGTTTTCCTTTGTTTTTGATCTCATTACTTGAATGATATCTAAGGCAACAGGCGTTCTTTCTTGTTTATCAACTAACATTAATGAAGGTCCAAATCCTGATAATACTTTATGAGTATTTGGTTTAAATAATTTAACTCATTGGTCATGTTTGATTTCAAATAATTCATTGATTGAATCTAAATCATCTTGTGATGATTGTGATAAATCAATAATATAATTTGAACTTAATAAGTTAAATAATCTTCTTAATAAGTATTTTAAAGTATTTACTGTTTCATACATTTTAAATTTATGAATTGGATCATTATCTCATGGTGATAATGCATTATTGTAAATAATTTTTAAAGCAATATAATTAATGCTTGATTTTTTAGCAACTTGGGCAATTGCACCAGCTTCAGTATCAATAACATCAATTGTGTGACCATATTTGTCAACCATCTCTTTAAATTGTTTTGAGTTATAAATCAACATATCTGCTGTTCCAGTAACTCCTTCAGTCAATCCTAATTTAAAGTCTTTAACAACTTTCACAAATTCACCATCGAATTGGAATGACTCAGGTTCATTAACAATTTGTCCATATTTAATATCTTTGAAAACTGTTAAGTCTGCATCACGATAAATAAATTTTGTTGAAATTGTTGTATCTCCTGTGTCATGTTTGTCATTTGTTGACAAGGCTAAATCTATGTTCAAGATTGTTTGTAAACCAGGATATTTTTCTAATAAGTAAGTAATAGCCATTGCTGCATTTGCTTTACCATAACCTACTGTTGCAATAATGAAAGTTTTTCCATGGTACTTAACATGTTGGATAACACAGTTTTTTCATCAATATTTTTTTACTGTTTTGATATTGTGCTTATCTTTCATTGTAAAATATGCCGTTGAAATAACACCGATCATTTATTTTCCACCCCTATTTTCTTAATAATTAATTTCCAAAATTGATTATTTTTAGTGCATCTTACTATAACTAATATTTGATTATATGCAAAATACAACTAAAATTATTGTATCGTATTTTTAATAAATTATCAATGGATAATGTTAAAATGTTAAAAATTATTGAAATAATAAAAATTATTTTGTTTTTTATTTTTAAAATAAATAAAAATTATTTTCTATAATTATTATTAAAAACACAATTATTTTTATTTAATGTTTAACATTAAACATAGAGAATTGCATATTCTTGTGATGAATTTTCCCCTGTTGTTTGCTCATTTGGCTTTGTTATTTTGTTTTGATTTGTTTGTCTTGAATGATGCGCAATTTGATAACTATCTAAACTAATTTTAACAATATCAAAAAAACTAGTTAAAGCAAATGCACCAATAAATCAAGCCGCCCCACCCGTAATTTCCTTTTGTTCTTTTATTGTTAATAATTTCATTTTCAGTTAAACAAATAAAATTTGGGAATAATTAGCATGATTTAAATTACTATGTTTATCTGATCAAGTTAAATGTGCCCCATTTGTTGTTTTATAACCACCTTCGGTGCGATTCATTTGTTGCGTTGCGAAATAAGTTGAAAAACCAGTTGAAATTAAATTTGTTAATGAGTTACTACAAGCATTAATAATAGCAGCAATCCCAGTTAAAAAAGCCCCCGACATTTTTCCCCCAGATAGTTGCTTTGTTTGTTCTATTGTTAATTTTGTCACTTTATTTTTCCCCCTTGTTAATTATTTAACCTTTTCTTTTATAAATTCCTTGAAAAAAAAGTAATTATTTAATCACTTTCTATTATTTATTCAACACTTACAATTTTAACTTTATATGGAACTTGAATTCCTTTAATTTCAACTAAATCGCCCATTTTTTGGCCAATAATAGCTTTAGCAATTGGAGATTCATTTGAAATCGTATTTTCAAAGGGATTTGCTTCAACAGCCCCCACAATTTTAATTTCAAAATTTTTGTTAATTAATAAATTAGTAAAAGTAACTTTACTTCCTAATTTAATAATTCCCGTTTTTGATTTTACTTCTTTAATTTCTTTTGCTTTTGTTAACAACGATTCAATTTCTTTAATGCGACCTTCAACTTCCGCTTGGCGATTTCGTGCCGCATCATAATCCGCGTTTTCTGATAAGTCCCCTTGTGCACGGGCTTCTTTTAATTCTTCAATAACTTCTGGTCGAATGACGTTAATTAAATTATCTAATTCCTCTTGTAAATCCTTAATTCCCTCTTTGGTCAATAAAATTTCTTCATTCATTTAATATTCCCGTTCCTCTCCATTTTTAATTACAACAATGATTATTATACCTTAAAAAATAAGATAGTTAATATTTTTTTAACTTTTTTTAGTTTTTATCTTTAATTTTGTCGAAAACTCTTGATGAAATAAAAAAAATCATCAATATGACAATTTGAAAACTAATTTTGTGTAAGATTATGATTTTGCTTTAAATTTTTTAAACGTTAAAATATAATACCGTTGATTGTTGGTTTGGTGTTAAACCTTTGTGTTGGTATTTTCATTTTCAGAGCTTTAAATAATTTTGAATATTAGTGAAACCCAAACCATGATAATGAATTAAGGCTTCTTTAAGACTGGATTGTAATTTACTAATCTTATTTAACTTTTGATAACTAGTATCAGGGTTTGTACTAGTTTTGGTGGAATATAGAGTAGAATTTGTTTGTTTTGCTACTAATAAATATAGTGGTTGCATATCAGAAATAATTATTGATTTTTCTTTAATTAGTTGCTTATTCATATTTTCAATAATCCATTGTTTTTGTAATCTTTTGGTATTGGTGGATTGAACAAAAATATTATTATTGCTATCAACTGCCATTTGAATACAGCATTTGGTATCAGTTGAAAATGGATCGAGATGAGTTTTTCGTTTATCAAATTTATCTTTAAAATTGCCTTTATGAATTTCTTTAATAAATGTTTCATCCATTTGGATTTGACCATTTAATTTTTTAAATTTTAACTGTGTATTTTCTAATTGTTTTGATTGCATTAATTTTTGTCGATTATATCAAGCGGTTTTTGGGGTTGTTTTAATAAAACGAGAAATTATTTTACTAGATTGTCCTAACAATGAAATTTGAATTAATAAATTTCACTGTTCATAATTTAAATGACTTCAATAAGTAAAATGATGACGAAATGCATCAAAACTAGCACGACATTTTTTACATAAATATTTTTGTTTTCCTTCGGAATTATGACCATTTTTAACACAATGAAAAGATTTGCAATTAGGACATATAATGCCTTTATCTCTAAATTTTTGATCAATTTCATTTAAACGTTTTTGTTTTTTAATTAAGTCTGCTTGTTGTTTTATTTTTTCATAAAATTCTAAAAATTGATCATCTGTTAAGCTATTTATTAATTCTGTAATTATTTTTTTCATCATTTATTTACCTCTATATATTAAAAATATACCTAATTTTAGGTATATTTTATAAATATCAAGAGTTTTCGACAAAATTAAAGGTTTTTATTGCCTTGCTCTGTTAATAGCGTTTTAATTTTAGTGGCAATCATATCAATTGCAATTTCGTTGCCTTCATAATATGGGACAATAATATCAGCATACTTAATACTTGGTTCAACAAAATATTCATACATTGGTTTAACCGTCGTTAAGTATTGACTAACAATACTATCAATTGTTCGCCCTCGTTCATTTAAATCGCGGTTTAAGCGGCGAATAAAACGAATGTCATCTTCGGTTTTAATAAAAATCTTAATATCTGATAATTGGCGAATTTCTTCTAATGCCAACCCTAAAATCCCATCTAAAATAATAAAATCACCAGCCATAACGTGATTTGTTGTTTCTGACCGATTATAAACCGTAAAATCATAAATTGGAGTTTCAATTGCTTGGCCTTGTTTTAATAATGTCAAATGTTCTACTAATAAGTCTAAATCAAGCGCATTAGGATGATCAAAGTTAATTTGCTTGCGTTCTGCTAATGTTAAATGATCTAACTTTTTATAGTAATGATCCATTTTTAAGTAAACAATTTTTTTACCTTGCAAGATTTTTGCAATTTTAGTTGCAACTGTCGTCTTCCCACTTGCTGTGTGCCTCCGGCAATTGTTACTAACTGAACGTTATTTTCCTTTTTTAACTTAATTATGTAAACCCTCCACTGGTGCTCTAATGTTAGTATATCACAAAGAAAAACAACTTAACTGTTGTTAAATTGTTTTATTAATCATGTTCTTCGGCGTCTTCATCAACTTCAAGTTGCTTATATTTGTCAAAAACAAGGTCTAATTCACTAAGCATATGCTTAGCATCATATGATAGTTAGCATTCGTTTGATCCCGATATAACGCTTGATTCCGTTTTAAATAATACTTGATTTCGTTACGAATTTCTAATGAAACGTATTTTCAATCATCTGTTATTTCAAATTCAGCATCTAATTTTGCTTGTAATTCGGGGCGTTCTTTCATCAGACGTAAATATTTTTGACGATAATAAGTAAAATATCAAATTGTAGCAAAACTAACTGAGAATCCAACAAAGGCTAATTCAATTGCTGTTCCAATAATTGCACTTTGATGTTTAGTTCCTGTTGTTGAAACAATATTATCAATTAAACTATAATAATGTCACACAAAAACAAAGCATAAAATAATAAATACAATTGGAAAGGCAATATGTTCTCATAACCGCATTTTAATTTTACGTTGATACCCTAGTTTTAATGTAACGGCAATGACCATCGCATAAATAAAAATTGTAATTGCTGATGACGCTTCTGTTAAAGATGAAATATCAAACGGTTGTTGATATGTCATTGCTTGCGCTGGAGTTGCCATAAACCAAAATTCTTTTGTTAAACCAACTCCTTTAATAATATCGGGAATTGCTAATCAAATAAAAATCATTAAACTAGTAATTACCAAGTTTAAAATCGAAGCACGCGCTGGTAAACCATCTTTGTTTAGTTTTCGTAAACGATCAGGTAAATATCCTTCAGTTGATAATGGTTGTAACGAAGTTCCACCATACAGCGCATTTTGCATTGCAACATTAACCTTTAAGGACAACGCACTAATAATCATAATAATCGGACCACCATATAAAATAAGTTTATTGTTAAACGCTAAACTCCATGTCCCTATGTTCATATTTTGAACAAAGTGATTAAAAGCTGCAAAGAAAATAATTGAAATAACAATATAGAAAATGGTACTAATTAACATAATTAAAATAATTCCACGGCCAATATTTTTTTCTGGATTACTAATATTTCTCCCCGCGGTTGAGAATACTTCAAAACCAGCAAAGAAGAAAAAGCAAGAGTTAAAAGCTTTAATAAATCCTGGTAATGAAAATTTAGTATTGTGCCCCCAATAACTTAAATTTTCCCCACCATGTTGAACCGCTAAAACTAACCCGGCAAGAATTAAAAAACCAGCGGTAACTCATTTAATAATTCCTGTTCCATTTGCTAATTTTTTATATAATTTAATCCCCCCAAAGATGATTGCTGCAGCTGACATATAAATGGCAATTCCAATAAAATCTAACCATAAATCCCCAAATGAGCCTCAATCAGCAGCATACCACGGAACGGTAATGCTTCCATCAGGATTAACTTGTGAGATTCAATCAGCTCCAAATGAACCACGAATTAACATCATTACTTGAATCGTAATTAAGAATGGTAATTAGACATATTGCATAAAAGCAACAAAAATTCCTCAAAACTTTCCGAAAGTTGTTCGCACATAAATATATGAAGCTCCATTATTGTTTGAATGGTGAACTCGTGCCATTTTAGCAAATGCTTATGCACATATTCCAGCAATTAGTCCTTCCACTGCAAATAACCACATAGTATGAATTCCAATTGAGTTAGGTTCTGAAATATTTGCTAAAATAGCAAAATTACCGATAAAACTAATTCCAACAATATAATTAAAGCCTAATCAAACAAAATCCGCCAAACTAAATTTTTTGTTCTGTTCTTTTTTAAGCATAAAATAGTTTTTTCCTTCCTAGTTAAAAAACAGTGTTAATATTTAATTGATGATATTTACATAAAAATTAAATTATAACATTCAAATTATTTAAATTTTTTCTAAATAATTTATCTATAATTATAAAAATCTGAGGTGAAAAAGCAAGCACGAAAAAGAAAAAAACTAGACCTTTTAGGTTCCTGTGAAAAGATTGTTTTACCAATAAAAAAGAAAATCCAAAGATTTTCATAAATAATGCTATTATTTTGTTAATTTGTTATTTTTTTTATTCAGCATTCCATCATTAATTACTTTAGGTTAATGACGATAAGCAATACTAATATTTTTTAGTTTAATTTGTAATGGGTAACTTAGTTCCTTCGTGATTGCTTCATTAATTTCTTCTGTTAACTCAGTTAATTCTTCTTCACGTAAGATCTTTCCACTAATATAAATATGTAAAATTGAATTATCAATCATACGGCATTCAATTTTATCAATAAAATATTGGTGAGTAATATCACGAATTGAATATAAAATAATTTTTTTAATTGTTAATAAACTCACAATAATACTACCACGGTGATTACTATCGATTGTTAACTCAGTAAAATTATTAGCCATTTTCGATCACCCCTTACATTTATTTTATTTTTTATGCACGGCTAGAATATTTACCATCACTTGTTGAGACCGTAATTAATTCCCCTTCTTTAATAAATAATGGTACTTGTACTTCTAACCCAGTTTCTAAAACTGCCTTTTTCATCGCGCCAGAACTAGTATCACCTTTAACAGCCGCTTCCGCTGTGGTAATTGTTAAATCAACTTTATCTGGTAAAATGATACCCAAAACTTCACCTTCATATTTTGTTACCGAAGCCATTACTCCTTCTTTAAAAAAGTTTTTTTCTCATGTTAATCTACTTGACGGAACTTCTAATTGTTCATAACTTTGGGTATCCATAAAAATAACATTCGCTCCATCATCATATAAATATTGCATTTCAACCTTATCAATCATTGCTTTTTCAACTTTATCACCGCCAGTAAAAGTAATTGATGTTGTCGCGTTGCTACGAAGATTTTTTACTTTTGCCTTAACGTGAGCTTGCCCCCGCCCCGACTTTGAGTGTTGTGCTTCAACTACAGCATAAATATTACCTTCATATTGAAATGTTAATCCCGGACGGAAATCATTTACACTAATCATTTTCTTCTTCCTTTTCTATCTTATCTTTTTTATGATTATAACCTAATTTTAATAATAAATAAAGACACAAAGAAAAATTGTTAAATTTTTTGCGCTTTTTTGCCTCTTAATGTTTTAAAAAAGAAAAAGGCGCTAATTCTTCTTTTGAACTACACCCCGGTTCTGTTAACTCCAAGTAATAACATTTTTACCAATATAACGTTCTGAATTTTTCGCTGCGATAATTTCAACCTCAGTTGCCGTCTTTTGAATTTCAAAATGACGCGGTGTAAAATAAAAGGTTGGATTTAAAACCGCAAAATATTCCATCATTTCACTAACTGGTAACGTTGCTAAAACCTTTGTTTCATAATTAAACTTAATTGTTGCTAAATCAGCTGGTTGTGTTCGGTACAATGCGATTGCGATAATTTCTGTTGTATCAGCAAAATGAACACTCGTCGCATTTGCCTTAATTTTTACATTAATCAAAGTTGTCTTTTCGCCCCCACCAGGGATTTGCTGTCAAGTTAAATCAGTTCAACTAGTTGGAGTTGTTCCTTGCTGATAATATGTGAACTCCAGTTCATTACTAGCAACTTCACCGCGATATTGATTGGTTTCTAGTGCCTCATAAATTGCATTTTGAAAAATTGGTTCCGTTACAGTGGCAATTGTGTTTTGGTGATCAAAAACAGGAACTAATGCTAATTGGGTTTTAAATAACGCTAAGGAAATTTTACTACGATCACGTGTTGCAAAATTATTACAACTAACAGCTGTTACGGGAGCACTAAATACGGTCAAAGCACTAAACATTGTCAATAGTCTTTTCATTTTAATAATCCTCCCCAAAAGCCGCATAATCAGTTTGAATAATTCCTAATTGTTTTTGATAACGAGCCTCAATAATTTGACGTTCACTAGCAGTTAATAAGTACGGATTTAATTCCATTCCTCAGTGTTTATATTTTGAACTTCCATAACCAACGGTAATTTGTGTTCGAGGGGTAACATATGAAATTCGAATTTGATATGAACCATTGGGAACATAAATTGGAATAAAAATAAAATCAGTATAAATTGAATTAAATTCTGCTTTAGCAAAACCTTTATAACGATTAGTTAATAATTTTGGATCAGTAATATGATCAGCATCATTAACTTGATTAGTATAATTTTTAAAAACATTATAGAAATTTTCAATTGCCGAAGTTTCTTTTAACCGATTTCAATATGGATTATTCAATTTATTTTCAATATCAGCAAAATCAGGAGCACGATTATTTACTAATTTTAAATCACTAAAAATGCGTGATGTTCCTGAATAATATTGTAAATCACCACCAAGGGAAAAGGTATGTAAATAAGTATATGGGTCAGCATAATCTGGTGATCATCCACAAACCAACAGATCTCAATCAGCTTTTTTCGTACGACTAGTATATTCTGTTGCATCAACAGTAATGTCTGGAATAATTTTAATAACATTATTTTCCGCATTAAACGAATCAATCATATTTAATAAGAAGCGATTACTTGTTAATGTTGATGCCCCATTCATTAAAAAGATAATTTCAACATTTGATGAACCTGTGTTTTGTTGTAACCAAGTTCGAATATCATTCAAAATATCTTTATCGTTTTTTAATAAATCTTCATTCAGATACAAGGCATCACTACCATCTTTTAATAACTGACTGCTTGCTTGCACATCATTGTTTCGAAATTTCGCCGCATATTCTACTTCAACATAGTACGGATAATCAACCCCCGCATTATTAATAAAATCACGAGCAGTATAAACATTTCGTAAAAATTTTGATGTTTGTGAATCATCTAATGTTTCTGAATAATATTTTACAAACTTACTACGATCTAAATGAGTTGCTAAGTATTTTCGAATTTTATCATATTGTAGTGCCTTGCTCGCATTTAAACTTTTTTGAGCCAAACTACTGTTACTACTTAAAATATTTGCATTAGCATAATTAAGCATTAGCGTATAAGTGGTTGGATCAGGATTAATAATACTTGAGGCCCCACTAAAAACGGGATTGGCAGGATTAGGCCCAACATATTTCCCCCAACCATTGGTATCAGTTGGTTGAACAACAAAGTCATTAACATCCCCTGATTCAAATAATACTCGTTCCCGCGAAACATCATTGTTTGCTAAATAGGTATAATTCAATTTATCAATATAAGTTAATTTAGAATGACGATAGGCAGCATTTTTTCGTAATAAAACTTGCGAGGTTGAACTATATTTTTCAACTAAATATGCCCCCGAATACCAAATATTTTTATAATTTGTCCCATAATTATAACCTTGTAATACTGCTTTTTCTGGCATTGGTGCAAACGCTAAATAAGTCATTAAGGTATCAAAATACTCTGCTGGCTTTGCTAATTTAATTGTAATTTCATCATCTGCCGCGTTAACACTCATTCCTAATTTTGTTCAAATTGGGTCATTATAATAATCCGGTTGATATTTACCAGCTTGAAAATACTCTCAAATTTCTTGTGCTCCAGCAATAAAAGTTCGTCAAATCCCAGCGGTTGCTGATAAGTTTTTTGGAAATAACACAAACTTAGCTGTGTTAATCATATTACTTGCTTTAATTTGTCGTTGAAAGGTACCTTGATAATTAAATCATTTTGCTGCTGAAGAAATTTTATATTTTCATTCACTTGCATTAGCATTTGGTTGCCCAACATATTTTGATGTTTTATCGGCTTGCACCGCAAGATCACCAAAACTACGATTATATTTATCGGTTGCCACTAATGTTCCAACTAAGTCCGCTAAAATCTTATTATCCTCTCCTTGCATTGTTGTTCCGCTTGATCATGATGTTAACGGATATTTAAACATTGAACGAAAAACATTATCATAATTTAAACGGTTAGCTAATCGCTCTAAACTAATTCCGCACGATACTACCAAGGGCGTCACCGTTGTAATGGTCGTTAAACTTGCAAAAAGCGCTAATTTCTTCTTTAACATCGTTATGCCTCCTTACCTTTTGGACCAGCAATTTTAGTTTGTGCTGCCACAATTTCGCGGGAATTACCAAATAAATAATGTCCCGTTTTAATTTCAGTAAACTCTGGTAAATCAAATAAATAATCTCAATGTTCTTTCTCTGGTTCATAAATAAAATGAACTTTTTCCTTTTCATAATTTGGGTTCGGTAATGGAATTGCTGATAATAATGCCCGCGTATACGGATGCAACGGATTTGCAAATAATTCTTCGGCAGGTGCTAATTCAACAACCTGACCATGATAAATTACAGCAATTCGATCCGCAATGAAGCGCACAACCGACAAATCATGGGCAACAAAAATATAAGTTAAATTATATTTTTGTTGAAATTTTTTTAATAAATTTAAAACTTGCGCACGAATTGAAACATCTAACGCTGAAATTGGTTCATCGGCAATAATAAATTGTGGTTTCATAATTAAAGCGCGGGCAATCCCAATTCGTTGGCGTTGACCACCTGAAAACTCATGTGAATAACGTGATAAATGTTCTGGTAGTAAACCAACTTCTTTTAAAATATTTAGAATTAAAAAATTCTTCACATTATTGTCATTAACAGCCTCCAATGTTAGTTGTTTTTCATTTGTACCTAAATTATTATTATAATAATCTAAATATAATTTTCGGGCTTCATCATTTTTATATAACTCGGGAAAATTATTTAACCCTTCGCCAACAATTTCTGCAACAGAAATACGGTCATTTAGTGACGAAGATGGATCTTGAAAAATCATTTGAATCTTTTTCTTTTGGGCACGATTTTCCCGATGCGTTGGTAATTTAAAAAGCGCCGATTCCTTTACAATTTCATCAATTAATGGTAAATCTAATAAATCTAACAACCGATTTGAATCGTTAATTTCAGCTCTTGAATACTTGTATTCCTTGTGAATTCATAAATAATATAATTTAATTGTTTCTTGGTCGCGAAAAACCCCATGTCTTGCTAAGTAAGATAAGTCTCTTAATATTACTTGTAACTGGTCCTTATCTTTTATCGCCGCTAAAATATCTTTTAATGAATTACTACACTCATCAGCAGATAACGCCGCTAATGTTGCTGTAAAATCAGTTGCTGTTAATAAATTACCACTAGCAGTTGGTGAAATTGATGTTTTTAGCAAAGAATTAGCATATTTTTCTTGTAAATTACTAATTGCTTGCGCATTTGCAACTGGCTCTAATTGTAACTTCTTTAACTGTTTAAAATATTCTTTTTCAAAATCTTTTTTAAAGACATTATAACGTTTGTTATAAGCAGAAATATATTTCATTCGTTTTGATATTGGTACAAAAAGAATAAAAGCTTTTCGTTGGTTTTTTGTAATATTTTTAACCTTATCTAATAACTCATTATGAACTGGTAATAATTTTTCTAATTCTGAAAAAGATTGATTATAATATTTTTTTGCTTGCATTAGAACAAAGTTATCTTTTAATTCATTGCGAATTTGTTCTAATTTTAACAAAGTCTTATAAATTCGATGACCCAATAAAATACATCCTTCAATAATGGCAATATTTTCTTGTACCCGCATTGTAATTTCTGCTTCTAACTCTAACGATAAAGTTGGAATTCATTCGTGTAAATTATGAGCAAAACGATAAATCCGTTGGTAATTTTTTAAAATTTCCTTTAATAAAATTAAATTATTTTCATACATTTCTTTTACTAACGCAAAATTATTTTTACTATGATTAAAGTTTAACAAATCAACTTTATTTAAAGCAACATCACTAGTAATTAAATAACGCTCTGTTCCATATGAAAGTAATTCCTTTGTACTAATCACATAGTTTTTATTTTCAAAATAACGATAATAACTAATTTTTAAATTATTAATATAATTACTTAAGTTTTTATTTAGTAACATATTATTATTTTTTAAAAGGCGAAATTGTTCATTAATATGTAAATTAATTTTATATAATTGTGGTGGTTTTCCACGTAGTACCCGACGGTCCATATAAACAGTTCCATCTTTAATTGCTTGCACTCCCGCAATGGCACGACCAATTGTTGTTTTACCACTACCAGATTCTCCCACGATACTAAAAATTTCTCCCCGATAAATATCAAAATTTGCTCTTTTAACCGCATTTACTTTTTTATTTTTTTGGCGAAATTGAATTAACAAATCGCGAACCATAATAAATTGTTCTTGTTTGTTCTTGTTCATCTTATTCACCTACCTTTGCATCATTTTCAAGTTTTGCCAACTGTCGTAATTGTTTTGGTTTTTCCACTTTTGCTGCACGTGGATCTAATAATCATGTTTTCGCATAATGTGTTTCGGTTACTTTAAACATTGGTGGTTCTAACAAATAATCAATTTTCATTGCATATTTATTTCGATGAGCAAACGGATCCCCATAAACTTTAGCATATAATGATGGTGGTGAACCAGGAATTGAATAAAGTTCTTCACCTTTTTCACCAAATTGTGGTAACGAAGATAATAATGCTCATGTATATGGATGTTTTGGGTTAAAAAAGATTTCATTAACTGTTCCATATTCAATAATTTGACCAGCATACATTACAGCTACTCGATTCGCAATATTTGCAACAACTCCTAAGTCGTGAGTAATAAAAATAATTGTAAATTTGTATTCTTTTTGCAATTCTTTAATTAAATCTAAAATTTGAGCTTGAATTGTTACATCCAAAGCGGTTGTTGGTTCATCACAAATTAATACTTTTGGTTGACAAGCTAACGCAATTGCAATAACCACCCGTTGGCGCATTCCGCCAGAATACATCCCAGGAATATCATGATAACGTTTTTTTGCCTTTGGAATTCCAACTTTTTCTAATAATTCAATTGCCATTTTTTTTGCTGCTGAACGAGAAAACTTACGATGTTTTCGTAATACTTCTGAAATTTGAAATCCAACGGATAATAATGGATTCAATGATGTCATGGGATCTTGAAAAATTGTTGCAATTGTTTGTCCACGTAGTTTACTAATTTGTTTTGCTGCTTTTAGTTTATTAATAAAACCAAAATTTTTAATTAAATTTCATTCTTCTCACAAATTATTAAAATCACTAACATTTAATGTCTCTTTTTTCAACATTAAAAGATTCATTTTATTAATCCGATAACGAACTCCATCAGTAAAAGTTTTTTTATTAAAATAAGTTGTAATCTTTTTAAATTCTTCAACGGTTGGAACGATTTGTTCATCAAAATATTTTTTTAAAAACAACATATTTTTATTTAATAAATGCTTTTCTGGTCATGTTAAATTTTTTATCTTACTAATTTCATTAGTATAATCAATAATTCGGCTTTGTAATAATTCAATGTTTTTTGCTTTAAGATTATCATCTAATAACATTGCTTCGTTTTTTTCCATTTTTTTAATTAAGGTACTAACTTTTACTAACTTATTATTTAGGCGATTTGAATGCGTAAAACTAATTTGTTTTTTTAATTCTTGTTCTTTTGCCTTTAATTGGGTAATTTCTGCTTTAACTGGTTCTAATTGTAAACTATTAATTATCTTAATTTTTTGTTCTGTTTTTGTAATTAATTTTTTATTATATTTCATAATACTTTTTCGTAAACTACTATCTAATAAAATTTTATGGAAATCAACTAAGTGCACTGGTTTTTTAAAGTACGCTAGCTCATCCGCTAAAATATTAGTTGATGGTGAATAAACAATTGAGCCATTACTAATTCACCCATTATTTTCTAACATATTTGTAAAAGTTTTTGTCATTATTGACTTTCCGCTCCCTGATTCACCAACAATTGCTAATGTTTCACCATCATAAATATCAAATGAAATATTCCGAATTGCTGTTAAAACATTCGACCTCGTTTTAAACTTTATAACTAATTTTTTAATTGAAATTACAATTTCTTTCCTCATAACACGATATCTCCTTTAATACTTTTTTATTTATAATGGTTTTTTGGATCTAGGGAATCAGCAAATACTTTCCCAAATAGGAAAAATAAAACAGATGTTCCGGCAATGAAACAAACGGGAATAATTAATAAATGTGGAAAATCTTGTCATTTACTTGACGCTAACACTTCATTTAAAATAAATCCTAATGTTGTATTTTCTCGTCCTTGAATAAAGCCAAAATTAAAGTAATTTAAAGTTAAATCAATTGCAATCGCCATTGGCACGGCAAATGATGCAGTTTGAATAATTAATGGCAAAATACGAGGCATAATATTTTTTGTAACAATTTTTGGTCCTGATGTTCCTAACATTTTTGACGCAAGATTGTATTCTGTATTACGAACTAGAATAATTTGAACACGAATAACTTCCGCTAAAGTAATCCAACTCGTCAAGGATACAACAAAGATAATTACAATCATCGATTTCCCTAAAGCAAAGATAATAATTAATCATAAAATTAAAGTTGGTACCAAATTTAAAAATCTAGTAATTTCAATAAATAAAATATCAAATTTTTTATAAAATCCTCAAATTGAACCAATAATAACTCCTAATAAAATTTGAATTACGGCAATAATTAAAGTAAATAATAATGTAGTCCGCATTCCAATCCAAATTTTATCTCAATAATTTTCCCCATTCATTCCTAATCCAAATAAATAAGTTGCATTTGGTGCTAACGGTTGTTGATAATTCGGAATTGGTAAATTAGCTGTTAATGGATTAGCAACTTTTCCAATTGGAACAATTGCGGTTAATAACACAATCGCAACTAATAATAGTAAACAAATAATAAATGTTTTTTTAGCAATTAAAATTCTCCCGACAACTTTTCAATAACTATATGATTTTGTTGAAATTCGTTCATTTTCTTCGATTTGAGGACCAACAATTTCAAATAAACTTAGATCTAAATTATCAACATCATAGTTTTGAAAATCAAATAACTCTTCATCTGTAATTCTTTTCATCATCTTGTTCCTCCTTTATTTTGTTAATTTAACACGGGGGTCTAAGACCGCCATAATAATATCTGCTAATAAACTAGTAATAATTCCAGAAGTTGCTGTTAAGAGAATATATCCCATTATAACAAAAGAGTCTTTATTTCCAACTCCAGAAACAATAAATTTACTCATCCCCGGAATTGATCAGTTTTGTTCGGCAAAAATACTGGCCCCAAAAATAGTTGTGACAAAAGCAGTTGGCAATAATCGAAAAATTCGAATTCCGGCATTACGGAAAATATGAATATAAAAAATGTAACGATTAGTCATCCCTTTTGATAAGGCAAAATTAGTATAGTCAGCGGTCATTTCATCAATAACATACCGTCTTGTGTTAATCACAATTGGCGGGGTAATCATTAGAAAAATCGCAAAAACTGGCCAAAACTTAGTATCAAAGGTTCCAGAACTAAATAACCCATGAGCATAAAAAGCATTAATTGAAATCAAATAAACGCCCACCACTAAAACAACGGGAGGAATTGCTAAAAAGATAATTGAAGCGGCATTAATCGTATTATCAACACTACGTTCTTTATTTTTAGCAGAAATAATTCCTAGGGGAACACCAATTAAATAAGCTAATAACACAGCAACTGAACCAAAAGCAAATGAATACGGAATTGCTCTGGCAAAAATTTCTGATACTAATTCCCCTGGTTGGGCAACAGCTGTTGAAAAAACAACCCCTAAATAAAAGAATGTTGTAATTTTATCTCCAACCAATTGTCCCGTTACGGGATCAAAAGCACTGTTAACAATAATTGTCTTTTTAAAAAACGGTATAATATTATATAAATATGTCCCTAATTGGGTTCAAATTGAACCATATACACCAAAGATTTTCATTCTTTGTTCTAATAAATTATTATATTCTGGTGTTCCAGGAAGAATATTTAATTTATTAATATCAATATCAGAAATATAAATATCATCTGGTGTTACTAATCGTAATAAAATAAAAATAACACAAATTGCTAATAATAATGTAATTATGGCAAAAAAGATTCGTTTTAACGAATAACCTAATAATGGAAAACGATTAAAAAATTCACGACGATGATGATTAAAGATACTAGTTCGATATTTCATCTCCACCAGTCATGATGTTCGTTTATCTGCCCCTTGATAATCTAACTCAACATTATTAAACTTTTGGTCATACTCTTTTGCAACTAAAATATTGTTTTCGGAAATATTTTTCCTCTTGTTAATCCCTTTCATATATTTTTTCCCCTCCTTATATTAAGTAAAAATAAAATGTCCCTTTTTTAAATTTTTAATAAAATAATGTACTTAAAATAATTCGTTCAAATAATGTGCTCGATACAAAATATAATTTTATATTATATTATTATATTTTACTTTTGTAAAAAATACAATATAATTTAATAATAAATTTAAAAAATATTAATAAGGGGGATCCAATGGCAAAAAAGAAGAATGTTTTTAAACAATTACATAAATTAAAACAAGAGCAAAAAAAAACCACCAAAAAGAGGTGGCAGAAATTGTTGATGAGACATATCAAAATCACACTTTAAAATTAGAAACTTATCAAAAACTAAAAAAAATTACTTGATTTCATTGTTTGATTGCGGTGTTAATTAGTGCAATTATTATTGGTTTTAGTTTTTTGCTCGGTATTTTTGCATTTAAAGACATTAAAAAAACCGAATGAATTGTTGTTAGTTTTTTAGTTGTTATTCTATTAATTTGATTTATCTTGGGATGATATAAAAATAAAACGGCTGCTGCTTATTTTAATGATCACCGTCGCCGTTATCAACCAACGTTAACTGATGAAGAAGCAAACATTAAAAAAATTCGTAATATTTTACTAATTATTGGCGCCATCTTATTAATTTCTTCCCTAATTATTTTCTTTACTGTCTAATTCTTTTTTAAAAAGAAAAAGCCTTGCTATTACAAGCAAGGCTTTTAAAACTAAATTTATAATTAAAAAGCTAATCCATAATTCTTAAAAGTTGGTTTTTAAGTTCATACTAATGATTTAACATTACATATCTTCATTTTTGACTGTTCTTTTAAGATATCATCAGTATGCATTCAACTAATACTGACCATTTTTTCGAGAAGCATTTCATTAAATTGCTCTTTATATTTCTGATAATAATTTTCGGTTTGTGCCTTACTTACGTTAACATTTTCTTTCCGTAAAGCTAAGTATTTCTTAAATAACATAAATGCCGCATAGTACATTACCCCAACGGCAAATCATTTTAAGTAATGGGTAAAATCATTCATTTTAACCCCTAAATTCCAACAAAAACAACAAAGAAAGCAGTAACAGTTCCCACAACACCACCGATTAAAAGACCATAGGCCACTTTGGGACTATAATTATTATCACAATGAAATGTTCATGCGGTTGTTGGCAAGGCAAAACCAGCAGCACACGTCATAATTGGAAAAGCAATAATTGTTTCCATTCCTAATAATGACACGATCGCTAAAGCTGGCGCATACAATCCAACGCCAAAACTTTGTAATCCTCCAATGATAAAGAACGCAATAATCCCAACAGCTAATTTTCAACCACTAAGTCCTTTTGTTCCAACAGTATTAAATAGTCCAACTTGGCCTAAAATCATTAAAATTCCAGCCGCCGCTAAGGACACTGCCACGAATAAAGCGACAAATTTTTTATTAACTTTATTAACAATCTTTGCGGAACAAAAAGCCCCAATCATAGCGGCAATCACTAAAGTTACTAAGGTTACTAGTTCAACTTGAATTGCACTAACAAACAAGGTTCCAGCTAATAAATTTGGAATTGTTAAACCAACATTTAATGTTCCTGGTAACTTTTTAACATCTGGAACACTATTTGTTGCATTCAAAGCAGCAACCGTTACCACAAAGCTACCAACCCCAATCGTATCAGTAAAACTACCAAGAAAACAAATTGTTGAAATTTTGAAAAGGTTTTCTTGTTTATCTAAAAAAATTCGTTTTGTTGTATTATAAATAATAAAAACTAAAAATCCTAAAATTAAAATAATACCAACACACATAAAAATAAAGGCTGTTAAATGGTTTTTATTAGTAAAAGTGAAGTTTTGGCCATCATTAACAATTTTAAAATAAAATAAGTAATTTACTAATAAACTAGCTAATAATAACAATAATGTTAAGGTCACGGCAATTATAGCAATTGTGCGCCCACTTAAACTTCGTTTCATCATATTATGTTCTGTTTTAATATTTTTTAATTGTTTTTTTTTAACTTGACTTGTTTCAGTTTCATCGTGCAAAACACTAGCAATTTTTGTTTTAAATTCTTGGTGTAATGATTGATGGTCTAAATCACTTTTTAATTTATTTGTTTCTTGATATTCTCACATTGCCAATGAATAATTTAAATTTAAATATTCTTGAATCTTTTGGCAATATTAATGATAAGCTTCTTTAATATATTTTTCTTTTAATTCAAAATCAGCTTTGGTAAGATTATTTTTTTAAGTGCTTGTTTTAAAAACGAAATTTGTTGTTTATAAAACGCTTTTAATTCCCCTTGCCGATCAGTTCATTGATAAATTTTTTCTGTGTGATGAAGTAAATCATTCTCATTCTTAATAATTTTTTCTACTTGAGTTTGATTTTCCATATGTTATTTAAAGGCAATAACTTCAATTTCAACAAGGCCAGATTTTGGTAAGTCTTTCACCGCAAATGTACTTCTTGCCGGTTTATGTGAACCAAAGAATGCTTCATAAACTTCATTAACAACAAAAAAATCGTTAATATCTTTTAATAAAATTGTTGTTTTAACAACATTATTTTTGTGATAGTTTGCGGCTGTTAAAATCGCAGCAATATTTGTTAGAACTTGGCTAGCCTGACTTTGAATATCAGCGCCTAACACCATTGTTTTCGGATCAAATCCTAATTGTCCCGAAATATACAAAAAGCCATTTGAAAGTTTTACTGCTTGAGAATATGGACCCACTGCTTTGGGTGCTTGATCAGTATAGATTAATTCCATTATTTTATAATTGAATCAATAAATTCTTTTTCCATCACAGTATATCCCAACTTCTCTAAGTCAATAACAATGTCTCCTAATTAAGCTTTTGTATTAATATCAACTACTAATCGAATAATTTCTCGATTAATTTCTAAACTATTTTCTAATTGTGAATCAGAAATTTTATGAATTTGAACACCATGAGAATCAACAACATTCGTAATCTTTGTTAAATGTCCTTTCCCTAGTGGTGCATCAATTTTTAAAACAACCCTACGCCGCTGATTAATTAAAGCTCGGTTTGTAATATTTAAGAAAGTTGTCACATCAATATTTCCCACTGATAAAACACAAACAATTTTTTTGTTTTTAACATTTAGTTTATTAAATAGCATTGCGGCCGTGGTTACTGCCCCTGCGCCTTCTGCGACAATTTTACAATTTTCAAATAAAAATAAAATTGTTTCAGCAATTTCTGCTTCTGATACAAGGATAACATCATCAACATATTTATTTAAAATACTAAAGGTAATATCACCAGTTTGTTTAACCGCAATTCCATCGGCAATTGATAATTTACCGTGAACTGAAAACGATTTATTGCTTTTCCTTGCTTCATAATAACTTGGAACATTTTGACTTTGTACACCTATTAATTTACAATTGGGATTTACAGCTTTGACATAACTTGCAATTCCTGAAAGGACCCCCCCCACCAATTGGGACAAGAATGTAATCAACATATTTCAATTCTTCTAATATTTCTATTGCAATTGTTCCCTGACCAATAATAACATCATGATCATTAAAGGCATGAACAAATACTTTATCTTCTGCTTTTGCAACCTCTAATGCTCTTTGATTGGCATCGTCAAAAAAATCACCATGCAAAATCACTTCTACACCATAATTTTTAGTTGCATTAATTTTACTAATTGGAGCTGTTTTTGGCATCACAATTGTCGCTGGAACTTTTAATAAGTTAGCTGCAAAACTAACTCCTTGTGAATGATTCCCAGCGCTTGCCGCAATAACGCCCTTTTTAATTGTCGCTGGTTCAAGAGCCATCATTTTTGATAAAGCTCCTCGTAATTTAAACGAACCAGCACGTTGTAAGTTTTCTAATTTTAAATAGACTTCATTATCAGTAATATTGCTTAATTTTGTTGCATAAATTACTGGAGTTTTGATAATGTGGTTTTTAATTTTGTTATATGTATTTTCAATTCGTTCTCTTGAAATATCATATTCCATATATTGTTCCTTCTTTCTCCGAATTTGTTTGAGCCTAATTTAATTATACAAAAAAAATATTCTTAAATTTTTCAATTCTTATAAAAATATTTTCTTAATTTGGTTGTACTTTACCATAATTTACTGTAATTTATGACACTTTATCATTCCCTAACGACCGTATCCCCCCGGTCCAGGACCTACCCTAGGACCTGGTAAAAATTTTTGACTTTTTTGATTTGATTTTTTTCGTAATTTTCGATTTGTTGTCATATTAGGTGGTAAAGTAATATTTAATTTTTGTAGTAAGAAATCAAATGAAAATTCAACTTCACTAATTTTTACAATCTTAATCCGTTTCTTTAACGCATACTGAGTAACATAATATAAATGTAACGGCGAATTTAAAACAAAATTTAAATAATTATTGGTCTTATCATATCAATTTGGTACCCGATTAGAGTTAAAATAACGCATCATAGCCTGTGGATTATTAGTAACAAAATAATAACTGTTTTTAATATTAAAAGCCGCTAATTGACCACTATAAATTTGGGTTCCATTCATAACCATTGTAAATTCATCAATATATTCTTTAATTTCATCTAGTAAATGTGATGAAAAAAAGACTGTTTTTCCACGTAGGGTTAATTGTTTTAAATAAAAAATAATTTTTTTTCGATTATTAATATCTAATCCTGCTTCTGGTTCATCCAAAATTAAAATTTCTGGATCATGAATAATTCCTTGAATAATCATTACCCTTTTTTTCATCCCCGATGAAAAAGAATTAACATCTTTATCACGGTGTTCTCAAATTTCTAATGACTTCATTAAGTATTCAATTCGTTCCCGTAAATATCTTCCACGCAAACCATTTGTTTTTCCCATGTATTTTAAGAAGTTATAAGAACTAATGTTTTCTGGAAAAGTAATAAATTCTGGTACATAACCAATCATTTTTTTCATTCCAAGTTTGGTTGCTTTTTTACCAAAAATAGAGATATCACCTTTAAAACCTTTTAACCCACCAATTAAAGACTTAATGAAAACGGTTTTTCCACTACCAGAAGCTCCTAAAATTGCATGTAATTTTCCCCGTCCAACATTAAAGTTAAAAGGACCAACAACACTATTTTTAAATTTTTTAGTAAAATTTCGTGATGAGATTGCAACTTCACTGACTACTAATGCATTATTATTCATTTCTTAGCATCCCCTTTCAACTTTTAAGTAATATTTTTACGGCGTAAGATTAAATAAGCAAATATTAAGAAAAGACACGATAAACCGAGATAGATATATTGAATTAAACTAATGTTCAAAAATGGTGCTGGGTAAACATCAATTTTCTTATCAGCCCCTAAGGCTAGACGGAAATCTTGATAACTCATTAAATAGTTATTTTGAACCTCAAAGTCAATGTTACTCCGCTGTAATGGTTCAAATCAATATGGCGTGAAGTTTAACGAAGCGGTTCAAATTTGGTTTCAATGTTCAATAATATTAAACTTCGAAATTAAACCATAAGTATTCATTAGGTTATCATATTTAATTCACTCATTGTTAATTTTAATTGGTTGTTCTTCAAGTAATTTATAATCCATTATTTTCTTTAAAATATTAATTTCAATTTCACGAAGAACAAACAGGGTTGGTGAATCAAAATAATCTAAGACCCAATCTCTAAAATCACTACCATTATTATAATCGGACAATGTTCCTTTGTATTCATTATCTCATTCTTGACGAAAAACATCCGTTGGATTAAATGAATTTTCTTCCGATAATGTCCGATCAACTGTTACTAATTTGCTATCATTTGTCGTTGATAAACTATAATAGGAAGCAGTGGGATTAAAGTAAAATAACGATGTCCCACTAAAAAGATTCATTGTAATATAATTTGTTCATGAACCCGCTGCCTTTGAGACAACTGCCATGTAATCAGCAAGTTCTTTTTGAACGGGGTCATTTTGATCTAATTCTTGTTCTGATTTGAAAAAATAATCTGTTGCAAAATTAACTTTCATTGAAACATCATTTCCGCTCGCTGCTCCAACATTATTAATAATTGTTTTAAGATCTTCAAGCTTATTATCATAAAGATATCTTGTTGATGAATCTCATGCTTTAAGTTTTTTGATTTCAAATTCTTCTGTTTTAGGAACAGTTAATCCTAAATTTTTATAAAAATCTAAGCGACTAACACGTAATGCTGGGTCACTAGTAATATCTTTGTAGTCATCATTTTTAAAGACTAAATTTAAATCACTATAACTTCATTCATCATAAAAGTTTCAAATCGCATTAGTTAAATGAGGATATTTAATTAAATCTTTTTTAAGATTCTTTTTAAAATTAATTGTACTTTTAATAATTGGAACTGGATAGTTTTGAGTAATACTATCATTAGCAAATGTTAATTCAACGGTTTTTGCTAAACTCATAATTAATGAATATGGCATCCCACCAACTAGAAACAAACTACAGAAAATAACAACAATTAGTAAAACAACTTGTGAGTTTAAAAATGTTACCGCAAATAAAATCCCACTTGAAGCAAAAAATGATAATGCCATTGAATAAAGAAATAATTTTAATAATAAATTTTGATAAACTTGTAAATATTGGGGATCCTTATTAAAAATATTACCTAAATAACCAATCCCAAAAGCAAAAAGAATAATTGTTCCTAAAAAAAGAAGAATTAAAATTCAAAGGGCAATTATTTTTAATAAGAACAGGACAAATCGTGAATATGGCTTTGAAATTAATAACAAATATGTTCCATCTTCAAATTCACGACCAAAAATTTTAATAATTACTAATAAAATAAATAGCAATAACAAAATATTATTAAAGATAAAAACGCCATACTGAAAATTCTTAAAAAACTCATAAACATTTTTTGAAGAAGAAAATAAAGTAATAGCAACTGCCCCAAATAAGACAACTGATAAAATAAAAAGAACTCAAACCGCCATTGAACGGCGTATTTTAAAAATTGAAAAAGAAATCAACGACCATCATAAATTTGATTTGCCTGATCTTAATACTCTATTCGCCACCTACAACCCCTCAAATCTTTTAATAATTTGTTATACATATATATTATATAACATTTTCATGATTTTTGATACTGCTTTTTTACTGCAGCGAAAAATACCATAATGACCAAAAAATAAATAATATTGCCTTTTAGGCAATATTATTTGTATATTTAATTTTTAAACTATATTTAAAATCTAATTGAAAGTGCGATTGATCAAAGGGTTGTTCTCAAGCGTATGGGACAAGGTCAATAATTTTATCTTTCTTGTTCTCTTTACTAAAAATTCAATGAATACGTAAATTTTGAATATTTCCATTTTTACGAATTTGAACAATTTCACGCGTTGGTAAATATCTTTCGTTTAAAGCTGACATTAAAATATTTTTTTTGATTTTGGGAAAGAGCAATTGGTAATCCCAATGTTGGTAAATATCCTGTTCATATGTCAACGCTAAATTTAACTGGTTTATCATATAGTTTTAATAATGGCTCAAAATGTTTTTTAAAAGTAGTTGTTTCATAAACATTATTGGCCCCCTTATTTAAATTAGCAACACCATTAATTTTAATAGCATCATCAAGCACTTCTTGTTTAATTTTAACAGCAAGACGAAGAATCGCTTGTCCAGTATAACCTTCTATTTCGGTCGCATCTAATTGTAAATTAACAATATTTGATGATTCTTGTTCTAAAACTATTTTAAGGTTATTATTTTTGAATAAGGTTTGTAATGAATCAGAAACATCTTTTAATTCTAATAATTTTGCAACACGTGATCGTAGTAAAATTTCCTTAGCGTTATTTAAAACCCAATTAGCATTAGTTCCTGTTGTTGAAACAATATTATCAATTAAACTATAATAATGTCACACAAAAACAAAGCATAAAATAATAAATACAATTGGAAAGGCAATATGTTCTCATAACCGCATTTTAATTTTACGTTGATACCCTAGTTTTAATGTAACGGCAATGACCATCGCATAAATAAAAATTGTAATTGCTGATGACGCTTCTGTTAAAGATGAAATATCAAACGGTTGTTGATATGTCATTGCTTGCGCTGGAGTTGCCATAAACCAAAATTCTTTTGTTAAACCAACTCCTTTAATAATATCGGGAATTGCTAATCAAATAAAAATAATTAAACTAGTAATTACCAAGTTTAAAATCGAAGCACGCGCTGGTAAACCATCTTTGTTTAGTTTTCGTAAACGATCAGGTAAATATACTTCAGTTGATAATGGTTGTAACGAAGTTCCACCATACAGCGCATTTTGCATTGCAACATTAACCTTTAAGGACAACGCACTAATAATCATAATAATCGGACCACCATATAAAATAAGTTTATTGTTAAACCCTAAACTCCATGTCCCTATGTTCATATTTTGAACAAAGTGATTAAAAGCTGCAAAGAAAATAATTGAAATAACAATATAGAAAATGGTACTAATTAACATAATTAAAATAATTCCACGGCCAATATTTTTTTCTGGATTACTAATATTTCTCCCCGCGGTTGAGAATACTTCAAAACCAGCAAAGAAGAAAAAGCAAGAGTTAAAAGCTTTAATAAATCCCGGTAATGAAAATTTAGTATTGTGCCCCCAATAACTTAAATTTTCCCCACCATGCACCATGTTGAACCGCTAAAACTAAACCATAAATCCCCAAATGAGCCTCAATCAGCAGCATACCACGGAACGGTAATGCTTCCATCAGGATTAAATTGTGAGATTCAATCAGCTCCAAATGAACCACGAATTAACATCATTACTTGAATCGTAATTAAGAATGGTAATTAGACATATTGCATAAAAGCAACAAAAATTCCTCAAAACTTTCCGAAAGTTGTTCGCACATAAATATATGAAGCTCCATTATTGTTTGAATGGTGAACTCGTGCCATTTTAGCAAATGCTTATGCACATATTCCAGCAATTAGTCCTTCCACTGCAAATAACCACATAGTATGAATTCCAATTGAGTTAGGTTCTGAAATATTTGCTAAAATAGCAAAATTACCGATAAAACTAATTCCAACAATATAATTAAAGCCTAATCAAACAAAATCCGCCAAACTAAATTTTTTGTTCTGTTCTTTTTTAAGCATAAAATAGTTTTTTCCTTCCTAGTTAAAAAACAGTGTTAATATTTAATTGATGATATTTACATAAAAATTAAATTATAACATTCAAATTATTTAAATTTTTTCTAAATAATTTATCTATAATTATAAAAATCTGAGGTGAAAAAGCAAGCACGAAAAAGAAAAAAACTAGACCTTTTAGGTTCCTGTGAAAAGATTGTTTTACCAATAAAAAAGAAAATCCAAAGATTTTCATAAATAATGCTATTATTTTGTTAATTTGTTATTTTTTTTATTCAGCATTCCATCATTAATTACTTTAGGTTAATGACGATAAGCAATACTAATATTTTTTAGTTTAATTTGTAATGAGTAACTTAGTTCCTTCGTGATTGCTTCATTAATTTCTTCTGTTAACTCAGTTAATTCTTCTTCACGTAAGATCTTTCCACTAATATAAATATGTAAAATTGAATTATCAATCATACGGCATTCAATTTTATCAATAAAATATTGGTGAGTGATATCACGAATTGCATATAAAATAATTTTTTTAATTGTTAATAAACTCACAATAATACTACCACGGTGATTACTATCGATTGTTAACTCAGTAAAATTATTAGCCATTTTCGATCACCCCTTACATTTATTTTATTTTTTATGCACGGCTAGAATATTTACCATCACTTGTTGAGACCGTAATTAATTCCCCTTCTTTAATAAATAATGGTACTTGTACTTCTAACCCAGTTTCTAAAACTGCCTTTTTCATCGCGCCAGAACTAGTATCACCTTTAACAGCCGCTTCCGCTGTGGTAATTGTTAAATCAACTTTATCTGGTAAAATGATACCCAAAACTTCACCTTCATATTTTGTTACCGAAGCCATTACTCCTTCTTTAAAAAAGTTTTTTTCTCATGTTAATCTACTTGACGGAACTTCTAATTGTTCATAACTTTGGGTATCCATAAAAATAACATTCGCTCCATCATCATATAAATATTGCATTTCAACCTTATCAATCATTGCTTTTTCAACTTTATCACCGCCAGTAAAAGTAATTGATGTTGTCGCGTTGCTACGAAGATTTTTTACTTTTGCCTTAACGTGAGCTTGCCCCCGCCCCGACTTTGAGTGTTGTGCTTCAACTACAGCATAAATATTACCTTCATATTGAAATGTTAATCCCGGACGGAAATCATTTACACTAATCATTTTCTTCTTCCTTTTCTATCTTATCTTTTTTATGATTATAACCTAATTTTAATAATAAATAAAGACACAAAGAAAAATTGTTAAATTTTTTGCGCTTTTTTGCCTCTTAATGTTTTAAAAAAGAAAAAGGCGCTAATTCTTCTTTTGAACTACACCCCGGTTCTGTTAACTCCAAGTAATAACATTTTTACCAATATAACGTTCTGAATTTTTCGCTGCGATAATTTCAACCTCAGTTGCCGTCTTTTGAATTTCAAAATGACGCGGTGTAAAATAAAAGGTTGGATTTAAAACCGCAAAATATTCCATCATTTCACTAACTGGTAACGTTGCTAAAACCTTTGTTTCATAATTAAACTTAATTGTTGCTAAATCAGCTGGTTGTGTTCGGTACAATGCGATTGCGATAATTTCTGTTGTATCAGCAAAATGAACACTCGTCGCATTTGCCTTAATTTTTACATTAATCAAAGTTGTCTTTTCGCCCCCACCAGGGATTTGCTGTCAAGTTAAATCAGTTCAACTAGTTGGAGTTGTTCCTTGCTGATAATATGTGAACTCCAGTTCATTACTAGCAACTTCACCGCGATATTGATTGGTTTCTAGTGCCTCATAAATTGCATTTTGAAAAATTGGTTCCGTTACAGTGGCAATTGTGTTTTGGTGATCAAAAACAGGAACTAATGCTAATTGGGTTTTAAATAACGCTAAGGAAATTTTACTACGATCACGTGTTGCAAAATTATTACAACTAACAGCTGTTACGGGAGCACTAAATACGGTCAAAGCACTAAACATTGTCAATAGTCTTTTCATTTTAATAATCCTCCCCAAAAGCCGCATAATCAGTTTGAATAATTCCTAATTGTTTTTGATAACGAGCCTCAATAATTTGACGTTCACTAGCAGTTAATAAGTACGGATTTAATTCCATTCCTCAGTGTTTATATTTTGAACTTCCATAACCAACGGTAATTTGTGTTCGAGGGGTAACATATGAAATTCGAATTTGATATGAACCATTGGGAACATAAATTGGAATAAAAATAAAATCAGTATAAATTGAATTAAATTCTGCTTTAGCAAAACCTTTATAACGATTAGTTAATAATTTTGGATCAGTAATATGATCAGCATCATTAACTTGATTAGTATAATTTTTAAAAACATTATAGAAATTTTCAATTGCCGAAGTTTCTTTTAACCGATTTCAATATGGATTATTCAATTTATTTTCAATATCAGCAAAATCAGGAGCACGATTATTTACTAATTTTAAATCACTAAAAATGCGTGATGTTCCTGAATAATATTGTAAATCACCACCAAGGGAAAAGGTATGTAAATAAGTATATGGGTCAGCATAATCTGGTGATCATCCACAAACCAACAGATCTCAATCAGCTTTTTTCGTACGACTAGTATATTCTGTTGCATCAACAGTAATGTCTGGAATAATTTTAATAACATTATTTTCCGCATTAAACGAATCAATCATATTTAATAAGAAGCGATTACTTGTTAATGTTGATGCCCCATTCATTAAAAAGATAATTTCAACATTTGATGAACCTGTGTTTTGTTGTAACCAAGTTCGAATATCATTCAAAATATCTTTATCGTTTTTTAATAAATCTTCATTCAGATACAAGGCATCACTACCATCTTTTAATAACTGACTGCTTGCTTGCACATCATTGTTTCGAAATTTCGCCGCATATTCTACTTCAACATAGTACGGATAATCAACCCCCGCATTATTAATAAAATCACGAGCAGTATAAACATTTCGTAAAAATTTTGATGTTTGTGAATCATCTAATGTTTCTGAATAATATTTTACAAACTTACTACGATCTAAATGAGTTGCTAAGTATTTTCGAATTTTATCATATTGTAGTGCCTTGCTCGCATTTAAACTTTTTTGAGCCAAACTACTGTTACTACTTAAAATATTTGCATTAGCATAATTAAGCATTAGCGTATAAGTGGTTGGATCAGGATTAATAATACTTGAGGCCCCACTAAAAACGGGATTGGCAGGATTAGGCCCAACATATTTCCCCCAACCATTGGTATCAGTTGGTTGAACAACAAAGTCATTAACATCCCCTGATTCAAATAATACTCGTTCCCGCGAAACATCATTGTTTGCTAAATAGGTATAATTCAATTTATCAATATAAGTTAATTTAGAATGACGATAGGCAGCATTTTTTCGTAATAAAACTTGCGAGGTTGAACTATATTTTTCAACTAAATATGCCCCCGAATACCAAATATTTTTATAATTTGTCCCATAATTATAACCTTGTAATACTGCTTTTTCTGGCATTGGTGCAAACGCTAAATAAGTCATTAAGGTATCAAAATACTCTGCTGGCTTTGCTAATTTAATTGTAATTTCATCATCTGCCGCGTTAACACTCATTCCTAATTTTGTTCAAATTGGGTCATTATAATAATCCGGTTGATATTTACCAGCTTGAAAATACTCTCAAATTTCTTGTGCTCCAGCAATAAAAGTTCGTCAAATCCCAGCGGTTGCTGATAAGTTTTTTGGAAATAACACAAACTTAGCTGTGTTAATCATATTACTTGCTTTAATTTGTCGTTGAAAGGTACCTTGATAATTAAATCATTTTGCTGCTGAAGAAATTTTATATTTTCATTCACTTGCATTAGCATTTGGTTGCCCAACATATTTTGATGTTTTATCGGCTTGCACCGCAAGATCACCAAAACTACGATTATATTTATCGGTTGCCACTAATGTTCCAACTAAGTCCGCTAAAATCTTATTATCCTCTCCTTGCATTGTTGTTCCGCTTGATCATGATGTTAACGGATATTTAAACATTGAACGAAAAACATTATCATAATTTAAACGGTTAGCTAATCGCTCTAAACTAATTCCGCACGATACTACCAAGGGCGTCACCGTTGTAATGGTCGTTAAACTTGCAAAAAGCGCTAATTTCTTCTTTAACATCGTTATGCCTCCTTACCTTTTGGACCAGCAATTTTAGTTTGTGCTGCCACAATTTCGCGGGAATTACCAAATAAATAATGTCCCGTTTTAATTTCAGTAAACTCTGGTAAATCAAATAAATAATCTCAATGTTCTTTCTCTGGTTCATAAATAAAATGAACTTTTTCCTTTTCATAATTTGGGTTCGGTAATGGAATTGCTGATAATAATGCCCGCGTATACGGATGCAACGGATTTGCAAATAATTCTTCGGCAGGTGCTAATTCAACAACCTGACCATGATAAATTACAGCAATTCGATCCGCAATGAAGCGCACAACCGACAAATCATGGGCAACAAAAATATAAGTTAAATTATATTTTTGTTGAAATTTTTTTAATAAATTTAAAACTTGCGCACGAATTGAAACATCTAACGCTGAAATTGGTTCATCGGCAATAATAAATTGTGGTTTCATAATTAAAGCGCGGGCAATCCCAATTCGTTGGCGTTGACCACCTGAAAACTCATGTGAATAACGTGATAAATGTTCTGGTAGTAAACCAACTTCTTTTAAAATATTTAGAATTAAAAAATTCTTCACATTATTGTCATTAACAGCCTCCAATGTTAGTTGTTTTTCATTTGTACCTAAATTATTATTATAATAATCTAAATATAATTTTCGGGCTTCATCATTTTTATATAACTCGGGAAAATTATTTAACCCTTCGCCAACAATTTCTGCAACAGAAATACGGTCATTTAGTGACGAAGATGGATCTTGAAAAATCATTTGAATCTTTTTCTTTTGGGCACGATTTTCCCGATGCGTTGGTAATTTAAAAAGCGCCGATTCCTTTACAATTTCATCAATTAATGGTAAATCTAATAAATCTAACAACCGATTTGAATCGTTAATTTCAGCTCTTGAATACTTGTATTCCTTGTTAATTCATAAATAATATAATTTAATTGTTTCTTGGTCGCGAAAAACCCCATGTCTTGCTAAGTAAGATAAGTCTCTTAATATTACTTGTAACTGGTCCTTATCTTTTATCGCCGCTAAAATATCTTTTAATGAATTACTACACTCATCAGCAGATAACGCCGCTAATGTTGCTGTAAAATCAGTTGCTGTTAATAAATTACCACTAGCAGTTGGTGAAATTGATGTTTTTAGCAAAGAATTAGCATATTTTTCTTGTAAATTACTAATTGCTTGCGCATTTGCAACTGGCTCTAATTGTAACTTCTTTAACTGTTTAAAATATTCTTTTTCAAAATCTTTTTTAAAGACATTATAACGTTTGTTATAAGCAGAAATATATTTCATTCGTTTTGATATTGGTACAAAAAGAATAAAAGCTTTTCGTTGGTTTTTTGTAATATTTTTAACCTTATCTAATAACTCATTATGAACTGGTAATAATTTTTCTAATTCTGAAAAAGATTGATTATAATATTTTTTTGCTTGCATTAGAACAAAGTTATCTTTTAATTCATTGCGAATTTGTTCTAATTTTAACAAAGTCTTATAAATTCGATGACCCAATAAAATACATCCTTCAATAATGGCAATATTTTCTTGTACCCGCATTGTAATTTCTGCTTCTAACTCTAACGATAAAGTTGGAATTCATTCGTGTAAATTATGAGCAAAACGATAAATCCGTTGGTAATTTTTTAAAATTTCCTTTAATAAAATTAAATTATTTTCATACATTTCTTTTACTAACGCAAAATTATTTTTACTATGATTAAAGTTTAACAAATCAACTTTATTTAAAGCAACATCACTAGTAATTAAATAACGCTCTGTTCCATATGAAAGTAATTCCTTTGTACTAATCACATAGTTTTTATTTTCAAAATAACGATAATAACTAATTTTTAAATTATTAATATAATTACTTAAGTTTTTATTTAGTAACATATTATTATTTTTTAAAAGGCGAAATTGTTCATTAATATGTAAATTAATTTTATATAATTGTGGTGGTTTTCCACGTAGTACCCGACGGTCCATATAAACAGTTCCATCTTTAATTGCTTGCACTCCCGCAATGGCACGACCAATTGTTGTTTTACCACTACCAGATTCTCCCACGATACTAAAAATTTCTCCCCGATAAATATCAAAATTTGCTCTTTTAACCGCATTTACTTTTTTATTTTTTTGGCGAAATTGAATTAACAAATCGCGAACCATAATAAATTGTTCTTGTTTGTTCTTGTTCATCTTATTCACCTACCTTTGCATCATTTTCAAGTTTTGCCAACTGTCGTAATTGTTTTGGTTTTTCCACTTTTGCTGCACGTGGATCTAATAATCATGTTTTCGCATAATGTGTTTCGGTTACTTTAAACATTGGTGGTTCTAACAAATAATCAATTTTCATTGCATATTTATTTCGAGGAGCAAACGGATCCCCATAAACTTTAGCATATAATGATGGTGGTGAACCAGGAATTGAATAAAGTTCTTCACCTTTTTCACCAAATTGTGGTAACGAAGATAATAATGCTCATGTATATGGATGTTTTGGGTTAAAAAAGATTTCATTAACTGTTCCATATTCAATAATTTGACCAGCATACATTACAGCTACTCGATTCGCAATATTTGCAACAACTCCTAAGTCGTGAGTAATAAAAATAATTGTAAATTTGTATTCTTTTTGCAATTCTTTAATTAAATCTAAAATTTGAGCTTGAATTGTTACATCCAAAGCGGTTGTTGGTTCATCACAAATTAATACTTTTGGTTGACAAGCTAACGCAATTGCAATAACCACCCGTTGGCGCATTCCGCCAGAATACATCCCAGGAATATCATGATAACGTTTTTTTGCCTTTGGAATTCCAACTTTTTCTAATAATTCAATTGCCATTTTTTTTGCTGCTGAACGAGAAAACTTACGATGTTTTCGTAATACTTCTGAAATTTGAAATCCAACGGATAATAATGGATTCAATGATGTCATGGGATCTTGAAAAATTGTTGCAATTGTTTGTCCACGTAGTTTACTAATTTGTTTTGCTGCTTTTAGTTTATTAATAAAACCAAAATTTTTAATTAAATTTCATTCTTCTCACAAATTATTAAAATCACTAACATTTAATGTCTCTTTTTTCAACATTAAAAGATTCATTTTATTAATCCGATAACGAACTCCATCAGTAAAAGTTTTTTTATTAAAATAAGTTGTAATCTTTTTAAATTCTTCAACGGTTGGAACGATTTGTTCATCAAAATATTTTTTTAAAAACAACATATTTTTATTTAATAAATGCTTTTCTGGTCATGTTAAATTTTTTATCTTACTAATTTCATTAGTATAATCAATAATTCGGCTTTGTAATAATTCAATGTTTTTTGCTTTAAGATTATCATCTAATAACATTGCTTCGTTTTTTTCCATTTTTTTAATTAAGGTACTAACTTTTACTAACTTATTATTTAGGCGATTTGAATGCGTAAAACTAATTTGTTTTTTTAATTCTTGTTCTTTTGCCTTTAATTGGGTAATTTCTGCTTTAACTGGTTCTAATTGTAAACTATTAATTATCTTAATTTTTTGTTCTGTTTTTGTAATTAATTTTTTATTATATTTCATAATACTTTTTCGTAAACTACTATCTAATAAAATTTTATGGAAATCAACTAAGTGCACTGGTTTTTTAAAGTACGCTAGCTCATCCGCTAAAATATTAGTTGATGGTGAATAAACAATTGAGCCATTACTAATTCACCCATTATTTTCTAACATATTTGTAAAAGTTTTTGTCATTATTGACTTTCCGCTCCCTGATTCACCAACAATTGCTAATGTTTCACCATCATAAATATCAAATGAAATATTCCGAATTGCTGTTAAAACATTCGACCTCGTTTTAAACTTTATAACTAATTTTTTAATTGAAATTACAATTTCTTTCCTCATAACACGATATCTCCTTTAATACTTTTTTATTTATAATGGTTTTTTGGATCTAGGGAATCAGCAAATACTTTCCCAAATAGGAAAAATAAAACAGATGTTCCGGCAATGAAACAAACGGGAATAATTAATAAATGTGGAAAATCTTGTCATTTACTTGACGCTAACACTTCATTTAAAATAAATCCTAATGTTGTATTTTCTCGTCCTTGAATAAAGCCAAAATTAAAGTAATTTAAAGTTAAATCAATTGCAATCGCCATTGGCACGGCAAATGATGCAGTTTGAATAATTAATGGCAAAATACGAGGCATAATATTTTTTGTAACAATTTTTGGTCCTGATGTTCCTAACATTTTTGACGCAAGATTGTATTCTGTATTACGAACTAGAATAATTTGAACACGAATAACTTCCGCTAAAGTAATCCAACTCGTCAAGGATACAACAAAGATAATTACAATCATCGATTTCCCTAAAGCAAAGATAATAATTAATCATAAAATTAAAGTTGGTACCAAATTTAAAAATCTAGTAATTTCAATAAATAAAATATCAAATTTTTTATAAAATCCTCAAATTGAACCAATAATAACTCCTAATAAAATTTGAATTACGGCAATAATTAAAGTAAATAATAATGTAGTCCGCATTCCAATCCAAATTTTATCTCAATAATTTTCCCCATTCATTCCTAATCCAAATAAATAAGTTGCATTTGGTGCTAACGGTTGTTGATAATTCGGAATTGGTAAATTAGCTGTTAATGGATTAGCAACTTTTCCAATTGGAACAATTGCGGTTAATAACACAATCGCAACTAATAATAGTAAACAAATAATAAATGTTTTTTTAGCAATTAAAATTCTCCCGACAACTTTTCAATAACTATATGATTTTGTTGAAATTCGTTCATTTTCTTCGATTTGAGGACCAACAATTTCAAATAAACTTAGATCTAAATTATCAACATCATAGTTTTGAAAATCAAATAACTCTTCATCTGTAATTCTTTTCATCATCTTGTTCCTCCTTTATTTTGTTAATTTAACACGGGGGTCTAAGACCGCCATAATAATATCTGCTAATAAACTAGTAATAATTCCAGAAGTTGCTGTTAAGAGAATATATCCCATTATAACAAAAGAGTCTTTATTTCCAACTCCAGAAACAATAAATTTACTCATCCCCGGAATTGATCAGTTTTGTTCGGCAAAAATACTGGCCCCAAAAATAGTTGTGACAAAAGCAGTTGGCAATAATCGAAAAATTCGAATTCCGGCATTACGGAAAATATGAATATAAAAAATGTAACGATTAGTCATCCCTTTTGATAAGGCAAAATTAGTATAGTCAGCGGTCATTTCATCAATAACATACCGTCTTGTGTTAATCACAATTGGCGGGGTAATCATTAGAAAAATCGCAAAAACTGGCCAAAACTTAGTATCAAAGGTTCCAGAACTAAATAACCCATGAGCATAAAAAGCATTAATTGAAATCAAATAAACGCCCACCACTAAAACAACGGGAGGAATTGCTAAAAAGATAATTGAAGCGGCATTAATCGTATTATCAACACTACGTTCTTTATTTTTAGCAGAAATAATTCCTAGGGGAACGCCAATTAAATAAGCTAATAACACAGCAACTGAACCAAAAGCAAATGAATACGGAATTGCTCTGGCAAAAATTTCTGATACTAATTCCCCCGGTTGGGCAACAGCTGTTGAAAAAACAACCCCTAAATAAAAGAATGTTGTAATTTTATCTCCAACCAATTGTCCCGTTACGGGATCAAAAGCACTGTTAACAATAATTGTCTTTTTAAAAAACGGTATAATATTATATAAATATGTCCCTAATTGGGTTCAAATTGAACCATATACACCAAAGATTTTCATTCTTTGTTCTAATAAATTATTATATTCTGGTGTTCCAGGAAGAATATTTAATTTATTAATATCAATATCAGAAATATAAATATCATCTGGTGTTACTAATCGTAATAAAATAAAAATAACACAAATTGCTAATAATAATGTAATTATGGCAAAAAAGATTCGTTTTAACGAATAACCTAATAATGGAAAACGATTAAAAAATTCACGACGATGATGATTAAAGATACTAGTTCGATATTTCATCTCCACCAGTCATGATGTTCGTTTATCTGCCCCTTGATAATCTAACTCAACATTATTAAACTTTTGGTCATACTCTTTTGCAACTAAAATATTGTTTTCGGAAATATTTTTCCTCTTGTTAATCCCTTTCATATATTTTTTCCCCTCCTTATATTAAGTAAAAATAAAATGTCCCTTTTTTAAATTTTTAATAAAATAATGTACTTAAAATAATTCGTTCAAATAATGTGCTCGATACAAAATATAATTTTATATTATATTATTATATTTTACTTTTGTAAAAAATACAATATAATTTAATAATAAATTTAAAAAATATTAATAAGGGGGATCCAATGGCAAAAAAGAAGAATGTTTTTAAACAATTACATAAATTAAAACAAGAGCAAAAAAAAAACCACCAAAAAGAGGTGGCAGAAATTGTTGATGAGACATATCAAAATCACACTTTAAAATTAGAAACTTATCAAAAACTAAAAAAAATTACTTGATTTCATTGTTTGATTGCGGTGTTAATTAGTGCAATTATTATTGGTTTTAGTTTTTTGCTCGGTATTTTTGCATTTAAAGACATTAAAAAAACCGAATGAATTGTTGTTAGTTTTTTAGTTGTTATTCTATTAATTTGATTTATCTTGGGATGATATAAAAATAAAACGGCTGCTGCTTATTTTAATGATCACCGTCGCCGTTATCAACCAACGTTAACTGATGAAGAAGCAAACATTAAAAAAATTCGTAATATTTTACTAATTATTGGCGCCATCTTATTAATTTCTTCCCTAATTATTTTCTTTACTGTCTAATTCTTTTTTAAAAAGAAAAAGCCTTGCTATTACAAGCAAGGCTTTTAAAACTAAATTTATAATTAAAAAGCTAATCCATAATTCTTAAAAGTTGGTTTTTAAGTTCATACTAATGATTTAACATTACATATCTTCATTTTTGACTGTTCTTTTAAGATATCATCAGTATGCATTCAACTAATACTGACCATTTTTTCGAGAAGCATTTCATTAAATTGCTCTTTATATTTCTGATAATAATTTTCGGTTTGTGCCTTACTTACGTTAACATTTTCTTTCCGTAAAGCTAAGTATTTCTTAAATAACATAAATGCCGCATAGTACATTACCCCAACGGCAAATCATTTTAAGTAATGGGTAAAATCATTCATTTTAACCCCTAAATTCCAACAAAAACAACAAAGAAAGCAGTAACAGTTCCCACAACACCACCGATTAAAAGACCATAGGCCACTTTGGGACTATAATTATTATCACAATGAAATGTTCATGCGGTTGTTGGCAAGGCAAAACCAGCAGCACACGTCATAATTGGAAAAGCAATAATTGTTTCCATTCCTAATAATGACACGATCGCTAAAGCTGGCGCATACAATCCAACGCCAAAACTTTGTAATCCTCCAATGATAAAGAACGCAATAATCCCAACAGCTAATTTTCAACCACTAAGTCCTTTTGTTCCAACAGTATTAAATAGTCCAACTTGGCCTAAAATCATTAAAATTCCAGCCGCCGCTAAGGACACTGCCACGAATAAAGCGACAAATTTTTTATTAACTTTATTAACAATCTTTGCGGAACAAAAAGCCCCAATCATAGCGGCAATCACTAAAGTTACTAAGGTTACTAGTTCAACTTGAATTGCACTAACAAACAAGGTTCCAGCTAATAAATTTGGAATTGTTAAACCAACATTTAATGTTCCTGGTAACTTTTTAACATCTGGAACACTATTTGTTGCATTCAAAGCAGCAACCGTTACCACAAAGCTACCAACCCCAATCGTATCAGTAAAACTACCAAGAAAACAAATTGTTGAAATTTTGAAAAGGTTTTCTTGCTTTAATTTTGTCGAAAACTCTTGATGAAATAAAAAAAATCATCAATATGACAATTTGAAAACTAATTTTGTGTAAGATTATGATTTTGCTTTAAATTTTTTAAACGTTAAAATATAATACCGTTGATTGTTGGTTTGGTGTTAAACCTTTGTGTTGGTATTTTCATTTTCAGAGCTTTAAATAATTTTGAATATTAGTGAAACCCAAACCATGATAATGAATTAAGGCTTCTTTAAGACTGGATTGTAATTTACTAATCTTATTTAACTTTTGATAACTAGTATCAGGGTTTGTACTAGTTTTGGTGGAATATAGAGTAGAATTTGTTTGTTTTGCTACTAATAAATATAGTGGTTGCATATCAGAAATAATTATTGATTTTTCTTTAATTAGTTGCTTATTCATATTTTCAATAATCCATTGTTTTTGTAATCTTTTGGTATTGGTGGATTGAACAAAAATATTATTATTGCTATCAACTGCCATTTGAATACAGCATTTGGTATCAGTTGAAAATGGATCGAGATGAGTTTTTCGTTTATCAAATTTATCTTTAAAATTGCCTTTATGAATTTCTTTAATAAATGTTTCATCCATTTGGATTTGACCATTTAATTTTTTAAATTTTAACTGTGTATTTTCTAATTGTTTTGATTGCATTAATTTTTGTCGATTATATCAAGCGGTTTTTGGGGTTGTTTTAATAAAACGAGAAATTATTTTACTAGATTGTCCTAACAATGAAATTTGAATTAATAAATTTCACTGTTCATAATTTAAATGACTTCAATAAGTAAAATGATGACGAAATGCATCAAAACTAGCACGACATTTTTTACATAAATATTTTTGTTTTCCTTCGGAATTATGACCATTTTTAACACAATGAAAAGATTTGCAATTAGGACATATAATGCCTTTATCTCTAAATTTTTGATCAATTTCATTTAAACGTTTTTGTTTTTTAATTAAGTCTGCTTGTTGTTTTATTTTTTCATAAAATTCTAAAAATTGATCATCTGTTAAGCTATTTATTAATTCTGTAATTATTTTTTTCATCATTTATTTACCTCTATATATTAAAAATATACCTAATTTTAGGTATATTTTATAAATATCAAGAGTTTTCGACAAAATTAAAGTTTTCTTGTTTATCTAAAAAAATTCGTTTTGTTGTATTATAAATAATAAAAACTAAAAATCCTAAAATTAAAATAATACCAACACACATAAAAATAAAGGCTGTTAAATGGTTTTTATTAGTAAAAGTGAAGTTTTGGCCATCATTAACAATTTTAAAATAAAATAAGTAATTTACTAATAAACTAGCTAATAATAACAATAATGTTAAGGTCACGGCAATTATAGCAATTGTGCGCCCACTTAAACTTCGTTTCATCATATTATGTTCTGTTTTAATATTTTTTAATTGTTTTTTTAACTTGACTTGTTTCAGTTTCATCGTGCAAAACACTAGCAATTTTTGTTTTAAATTCTTGGTGTAATGATTGATGGTCTAAATCACTTTTTAATTTATTTGTTTCTTGATATTCTCACATTGCCAATGAATAATTTAAATTTAAATATTCTCTTTAATTTTGTCGAAAACTCTTGATGAAATAAAAAAAATCATCAATATGACAATTTGAAAACTAATTTTGTGTAAGATTATGATTTTGCTTTAAATTTTTTAAACGTTAAAATATAATACCGTTGATTGTTGGTTTGGTGTTAAACCTTTGTGTTGGTATTTTCATTTTCAGAGCTTTAAATAATTTTGAATATTAGTGAAACCCAAACCATGATAATGAATTAAGGCTTCTTTAAGACTGGATTGTAATTTACTAATCTTATTTAACTTTTGATAACTAGTATCAGGGTTTGTACTAGTTTTGGTGGAATATAGAGTAGAATTTGTTTGTTTTGCTACTAATAAATATAGTGGTTGCATATCAGAAATAATTATTGATTTTTCTTTAATTAGTTGCTTATTCATATTTTCAATAATCCATTGTTTTTGTAATCTTTTGGTATTGGTGGATTGAACAAAAATATTATTATTGCTATCAACTGCCATTTGAATACAGCATTTGGTATCAGTTGAAAATGGATCGAGATGAGTTTTTCGTTTATCAAATTTATCTTTAAAATTGCCTTTATGAATTTCTTTAATAAATGTTTCATCCATTTGGATTTGACCATTTAATTTTTTAAATTTTAACTGTGTATTTTCTAATTGTTTTGATTGCATTAATTTTTGTCGATTATATCAAGCGGTTTTTGGGGTTGTTTTAATAAAACGAGAAATTATTTTACTAGATTGTCCTAACAATGAAATTTGAATTAATAAATTTCACTGTTCATAATTTAAATGACTTCAATAAGTAAAATGATGACGAAATGCATCAAAACTAGCACGACATTTTTTACATAAATATTTTTGTTTTCCTTCGGAATTATGACCATTTTTAACACAATGAAAAGATTTGCAATTAGGACATATAATGCCTTTATCTCTAAATTTTTGATCAATTTCATTTAAACGTTTTTGTTTTTTAATTAAGTCTGCTTGTTGTTTTATTTTTTCATAAAATTCTAAAAATTGATCATCTGTTAAGCTATTTATTAATTCTGTAATTATTTTTTTCATCATTTATTTACCTCTATATATTAAAAATATACCTAATTTTAGGTATATTTTATAAATATCAAGAGTTTTCGACAAAATTAAAGAATATTCTTGAATCTTTTGGCAATATTAATGATAAGCTTCTTTAATATATTTTTCTTTTAATTCAAAATCAGCTTTGGTAAGATTATTTTTTTAAGTGCTTGTTTTAAAAACGAAATTTGTTGTTTATAAAACGCTTTTAATTCCCCTTGCCGATCAGTTCATTGATAAATTTTTTCTGTGTGATGAAGTAAATCATTCTCATTCTTAATAATTTTTTCTACTTGAGTTTGATTTTCCACATGTTATTTAAAGGCAATAACTTCAATTTCAACAAGGCCAGATTTTGGTAAGTCTTTCACCGCAAATGTACTTCTTGCCGGTTTATGTGAACCAAAGAATGCTTCATAAACTTCATTAACAACAAAAAAATCGTTAATATCTTTTAATAAAATTGTTGTTTTAACAACATTATTTTTGTGATAGTTTGCGGCTGTTAAAATCGCAGCAATATTTGTTAGAACTTGGCTAGCCTGACTTTGAATATCAGCGCCTAACACCATTGTTTTCGGATCAAATCCTAATTGTCCCGAAATATACAAAAAGCCATTTGAAAGTTTTACTGCTTGAGAATATGGACCCACTGCTTTGGGTGCTTGATCAGTATAGATTAATTCCATTATTTTATAATTGAATCAATAAATTCTTTTTCCATCACAGTATATCCCAACTTCTCTAAGTCAATAACAATGTCTCCTAATTAAGCTTTTGTATTAATATCAACTACTAATCGAATAATTTCTCGATTAATTTCTAAACTATTTTCTAATTGTGAATCAGAAATTTTATGAATTTGAACACCATGAGAATCAACAACATTCGTAATCTTTGTTAAATGTCCTTTCCCTAGTGGTGCATCAATTTTTAAAACAACCCTACGCCGCTGATTAATTAAAGCTCGGTTTGTAATATTTAAGAAAGTTGTCACATCAATATTTCCCACTGATAAAACACAAACAATTTTTTTGTTTTTAACATTTAGTTTATTAAATAGCATTGCGGCCGTGGTTACTGCCCCTGCGCATTCTGCGACAATTTTACAATTTTCAAATAAAAATAAAATTGTTTCAGCAATTTCTGCTTCTGATACAAGGATAACATCATCAACATATTTATTTAAAATACTAAAGGTAATATCACCAGTTTGTTTAACCGCAATTCCATCGGCAATTGATAATTTACCGTGAACTGAAAACGATTTATTGCTTTTCCTTGCTTCATAATAACTTGGAACATTTTGACTTTGTACACCTATTAATTTACAATTGGGATTTACAGCTTTGACATAACTTGCAATTCCTGAAAGGATCCCCCCCACCAATTGGGACAAGAATGTAATCAACATCTTTCAATTCTTCTAATATTTCTATTGCAATTGTTCCCTGACCAATAATAACATCAGGATCATTAAAAGCATGAACAAATACTTTATCTTCTGCTTTTGCAATCTCTAATGCTCTTTGATTGGCATCGTCAAAAAAATCACCATGCAAAATCACTTCTACACCATAATTTTTAGTTGCATTAATTTTACTAATTGGAGCTGTTTTTGGCATCACAATTGTCGCTGGAACTTTTAATAAGTTAGCTGCAAAACTAACTCCTTGTGAATGATTCCCAGCGCTTGCCGCAATAACGCCCTTTTTAATTGTCGCTGGTTCAAGAGCCATCATTTTTGATAACGCTCCTCGTAATTTAAACGAACCAGCACGTTGTAAGTTTTCTAATTTTAAATAGACTTCATTATCAGTAATATTGCTTAATTTTGTTGCATAAATTACTGGAGTTTTGATAATGTGGTTTTTAATTTTGTTATATGTATTTTCAATTCGTTCTCTTGAAATATCATATTACATATATTGTTCCTTCTTTCTCCGAATTTGTTTGAGCCTAATTTAATTATACAAAAAAAAATATTCTTAAATTTTTCAATTCTTATAAAAATATTTTCTTAATTTGGTTGTACTTTACCATAATTTACTGTAATTTATGACACTTTATCATTCCCTAACGACCGTATCCCCCCGGTCCAGGACCTACCCCAGGACCTGGTAAAAATTTTTGACTTTTTTGATTTGATTTTTTTCGTAATTTTCGATTTGTTGTCATATTAGGTGGTAAAGTAATATTTAATTTTTGTAGTAAGAAATCAAATGAAAATTCAACTTCACTAATTTTTACAATCTTAATCCGTTTCTTTAACGCATACTGAGTAACATAATATAAATGTAACGGCGAATTTAAAACAAAATTTAAATAATTATTGGTCTTATCATATCAATTTGGTACCCGATTAGAGTTAAAATAACGCATCATAGCCTGTGGATTATTAGTAACAAAATAATAACTGTTTTTAATATTAAAAGCCGCTAATTGACCACTATAAATTTGGGTTCCATTCATAACCATTGTAAATTCATCAATATATTCTTTAATTTCATCTAGTAAATGTGATGAAAAAAAGACTGTTTTTCCACGTAGGGTTAATTGTTTTAAATAAAAAATAATTTTTTTTCGATTATTAATATCTAATCCTGCTTCTGGTTCATCCAAAATTAAAATTTCTGGATCATGAATAATTCCTTGAATAATCATTACCCTTTTTTTCATCCCCGATGAAAAAGAATTAACATCTTTATCACGGTGTTCTCAAATTTCTAATGACTTCATTAAGTATTCAATTCGTTCCCGTAAATATCTTCCACGCAAACCATTTGTTTTTCCCATGTATTTTAAGAAGTTATAAGAACTAATGTTTTCTGGAAAAGTAATAAATTCTGGTACATAACCAATCATTTTTTTCATTCCAAGTTTGGTTGCTTTTTTACCAAAAATAGAGATATCACCTTTAAAACCTTTTAACCCACCAATTAAAGACTTAATGAAAACGGTTTTTCCACTACCAGAAGCTCCTAAAATTGCATGTAATTTTCCCCGTCCAACATTAAAGTTAAAAGGACCAACAACACTATTTTTAAATTTTTTAGTAAAATTTCGTGATGAGATTGCAACTTCACTGACTACTAATGCATTATTATTCATTTCTTAGCATCCCCTTTCAACTTTTAAGTAATATTTTTACGGCGTAAGATTAAATAAGCAAATATTAAGAAAAGACACGATAAACCGAGATAGATATATTGAATTAAACTAATGTTCAAAAATGGTGCTGGGTAAACATCAATTTTCTTATCAGCCCCTAAGGCTAGACGGAAATCTTGATAACTCATTAAATAGTTATTTTGAACCTCAAAGTCAATGTTACTCCGCTGTAATGGTTCAAATCAATATGGCGTGAAGTTTAACGAAGCGGTTCAAATTTGGTTTCAATGTTCAATAATATTAAACTTCGAAATTAAACCATAAGTATTCATTAGGTTATCATATTTAATTCACTCATTGTTAATTTTAATTGGTTGTTCTTCAAGTAATTTATAATCCATTATTTTCTTTAAAATATTAATTTCAATTTCACGAAGAACAAACAGGGTTGGTGAATCAAAATAATCTAAGACCCAATCTCTAAAATCACTACCATTATTATAATCGGACAATGTTCCTTTGTATTCATTATCTCATTCTTGACGAAAAACATCCGTTGGATTAAATGAATTTTCTTCCGATAATGTCCGATCAACTGTTACTAATTTGCTATCATTTGTCGTTGATAAACTATAATAGGAAGCAGTGGGATTAAAGTAAAATAACGATGTCCCACTAAAAAGATTCATTGTAATATAATTTGTTCATGAACCCGCTGCCTTTGAGACAACTGCCATGTAATCAGCAAGTTCTTTTTGAACGGGGTCATTTTGATCTAATTCTTGTTCTGATTTGAAAAAATAATCTGTTGCAAAATTAACTTTCATTGAAACATCATTTCCGCTCGCTGCTCCAACATTATTAATAATTGTTTTAAGATCTTCAAGCTTATTATCATAAAGATATCTTGTTGATGAATCTCATGCTTTAAGTTTTTTGATTTCAAATTCTTCTGTTTTAGGAACAGTTAATCCTAAATTTTTATAAAAATCTAAGCGACTAACACGTAATGCTGGGTCACTAGTAATATCTTTGTAGTCATCATTTTTAAAGACTAAATTTAAATCACTATAACTTCATTCATCATAAAAGTTTCAAATCGCATTAGTTAAATGAGGATATTTAATTAAATCTTTTTTAAGATTCTTTTTAAAATTAATTGTACTTTTAATAATTGGAACTGGATAGTTTTGAGTAATACTATCATTAGCAAATGTTAATTCAACGGTTTTTGCTAAACTCATAATTAATGAATATGGCATCCCACCAACTAGAAACAAACTACAGAAAATAACAACAATTAGTAAAACAACTTGTGAGTTTAAAAATGTTACCGCAAATAAAATCCCACTTGAAGCAAAAAATGATAATGCCATTGAATAAAGAAATAATTTTAATAATAAATTTTGATAAACTTGTAAATATTGGGGATCCTTATTAAAAATATTACCTAAATAACCAATCCCAAAAGCAAAAAGAATAATTGTTCCTAAAAAAAGAAGAATTAAAATTCAAAGGGCAATTATTTTTAATAAGAACAGGACAAATCGTGAATATGGCTTTGAAATTAATAACAAATATGTTCCATCTTCAAATTCACGACCAAAAATTTTAATAATTACTAATAAAATAAATAGCAATAACAAAATATTATTAAAGATAAAAACGCCATACTGAAAATTCTTAAAAAACTCATAAACATTTTTTGAAGAAGAAAATAAAGTAATAGCAACTGCCCCAAATAAGACAACTGATAAAATAAAAAGAACTCAAACCGCCATTGAACGGCGTATTTTAAAAATTGAAAAAGAAATCAACGACCATCATAAATTTGATTTGCCTGATCTTAATACTCTATTCGCCACCTACAACCCCTCAAATCTTTTAATAATTTGTTATACATATATATTATATAACATTTTCATGATTTTTGATACTGCTTTTTTACTGCAGCGAAAAATACCATAATGACCAAAAAATAAATAATATTGCCTTTTAGGCAATATTATTTGTATATTTAATTTTTAAACTATATTTAAAATCTAATTGAAAGTGCGATTGATCAAAGGGTTGTTCTCAAGAGTATGGGACAAGGTCAATAATTTTATCTTTCTTGTTCTCTTTACTAAAAATTCAATGAATACGTAAATTTTGAATATTTCCATTTTTACGAATTTGAACAATTTCACGCGTTGGTAAATATCTTTCGTTTAAAGCTGACATTAAAATATTTTTTTTTGATTTTTGGAAAGAGCAATTGGTAATCCCAATGTTGGTAAATATCCTGTTCATGTGTCAACGCTAAATTTAACTGGTTTATCATATAGTTTTAATAATGGCTCAAAATGTTTTTTAAAAGTAGTTGTTTCATAAACATTATTGGCCCCCTTATTTAAATTAGCAACACCATTAATTTTAATAGCATCATCAAGCACTTCTTGTTTAATTTTAACAGCAAGACGAAGAATCGCTTGTCCAGTATAACCTTCTATTTCGGTCGCATCTAATTGTAAATTAACAATATTTGATGATTCTTGTTCTAAAACTATTTTAAGGTTATTATTTTTGAATAAGGTTTGTAATGAATCAGAAACATCTTTTAATTCTAATAATTTTGCTTTAATTAAATTAACGTCCATTTTATCTACTTCAATCAAATTATTGTTATTTTGGGTAAAATCAAAACTATACTTTGAAATATCAATATCTTGAATTTGTTTTTGAAATTCCTTTTCGTCCTGATTATCTTGGTTTTGTTCATCTTTACTGTCTTTGCTATCTTGGTCATCCTTAATATCTTTTGATATCTTGGTCTTGACCCTCTTTAGTATCTTTATTATCTTCAATCTGATCATCATTGTTATCTTTAATATTTTGTTCTTCATCATCAACACCAATGCTAATATCATCATCTCCAATAATGTTCGAGTTAATGATACTACTACGTGTTGATATACGATAAAATTCATATCCAATTGCACCACCACCAGCTAATAATATTAATAATAAAATAACAAGAACGATTCATACCCAATACCGGATCTTTCTTTTTGAATTCTTAATTTGTACTAATTGTTGGTTTGAGTTTGCAATTGGATACGACAATGATTCTTTATTTTTTATCGCAAGTTCTTGATTAGTTGCAGAAAAGCCCATTAAGATGTCATTATTAAAATGAGATAAATTATTATCTTGTTTAACAGTCATCATATCTCTTGCTAACTTTTCATTAAAAGCTAAAACCTCAGCAACATGTTCTGGCATAATATCATTTTCCTCAAAATAGTCATCCTTAGATTTTAATAAATCTTGGTTTCAAAACAAGGCATAAAACTTATTACGACATTTAATCGCAAGAATTGCCTTTGACGTAATTGCTTTAATTTCATTTTCACTATGATACTGGCAAACCATTAAATCATTAATATTATCCATATCATTATTTTTAATGGTTGTTATTGTTTGCATTAATTGTGTTCAACATTTATTACACATTTCTTTCGCAATATAAAAAATATTTTTTGGCAATATAAAAACCTCCTTAAATAATTAATTTAAATAATATTTTAATAAAAGAGCCTGATATTTTTCTATCACAGTGTTTTCTTATACAACAGTTTTTTCTATATACATTATACCATAATTTTTGAAAATATATTATATCATATTTTTAAAATAAAAAAACCTTAATTAAGGTTTTTTTTAAAATATTTTTGGTAATTAATTAAAAGTTAATTCAACTTCACCAGTATAATATTTAGAGTGATCATAAGCAACAATTGTTCCACCCTTTTGATCATCATTAATCGTTAAATATAAATCATTTAATAAAGCACTTAATCGTTTTAACTGACTAACAAAGTTAGCACTAATAAACATCATCATTGTTTGCAAAATTGTAACTTTTGGTAATTTTCCTAAATTTGTCGTTAATTTCATTGCTCCTAAATCTTCTTGTTTCGCTGGACGTTCTGGTGTCTTAACTGAAAAGTGAATAGTAATTGAACCATAGTAATCTTTCGTTGGATCATCATGTTCACTTCAATGGTCTTTTCCTGTTTTTAAAATAGATTCAGTTTGGTCTTTATTAACTACAATGTTTGGTACCTGACTAATTTGTTGATTTCAAATTTTGGGTGTTTGTTCACCAATAAAAAATTCACCAAATTTATCTAATTCTGAAATAAGTTGCATATTGTTAAAAACAATTGCAATTAAAATTGTTTTTGGCCGAGCATCATCAATAACACCTAAATCAATACTTTTTATCTTATCAGCAAGATGATTTGAAGTTATTACTGTCTTATTAATCTTTATCGTATTAACTGTTGTACCATCATTAAAATTTAATTCATAATTACCATTTCGATATAAATCAATTTCACTTGGTGCTTTTGATTGATTATTAAATTTATAATTTTTAACTAATTGATTAAAATTTCATTTTGATCCTTGAAACAATTGGGCTAATTGTTCTAATAATTTGGGAATTGTTTGTTTAGAATCTTGCGGATTAATTGTTTTAAAATTAATCCCCTCAAACCCAGTTACTTCTAATGGTAACACTGGTGGATCAACTGGAATATTATTTCAGTCATCACTTTTATTACAACTAATAATTGTCGTCACTGGTGTTATTGTTAAAACACTAGTTGTCAAAATCGCTAACAGTTTTTTCATCCTAATCCCCTCCTTAATCCGCATTCATAATCGCAATTAATGGATTAATGCGGTTCATATTAAATCAACTAATTAAATACGCAATAAAGTATAATAATAAGCCACTGCCAATTGCAACAATTGGAATCATTATATTGATAAATAATGGCAATACTAACCCAATTCTAATTAAAATCATATTAGAAATCGTTAAGAAGAGCCAACCAAAACCAAATCCGGCAATTGTCATAATGACAATAATCGGAATATACATTCCAATAACTAATTTTGTAATATACCGGTTACGATATCCCAGAACTTTCATTGTTGCAATAATTGTTTGATTTTCAGCAATTACAATATTACTTGTTAAAATAATAATCATAAAACTTAACACAAAGGAAATTCCAATGATGAAGAAGACAACGCCATTAACAGCTTTCGCAATGTTTCCTAAAATTGTTTTAGCTTGTTCAATTGGCATTAAAGTACCAAAAGTACTATTTGAATATGCTGGATAAGAAATTCCTGTTACGGGTTTAATACCACCATTTAATCCATAAAAACTATAATCACCAAATAATTGACTTGTTCCTAATCCTGCTTCAATATCATCAACTTTACTACTATTTGAAATTTTATAGTTAAAAATAGGATATTCATTTTGAAACACAGCAATTCAATCAACACTACTTTGTCCTGTTCTTCAGTACTTAACAAATTCATCTCATAAATGCTTATTCCCTGCTGTGGCAGGATGCTGTTGAATAAACGCTTCTAACATATTTAAACTAGTTTTATTTGCTGCTGATAACGTGTTATTATTTTTAATAAAAGAATTACTTCATTCATTTAAGAATAAGCGTAATAAATAATCTCGTGTTTTATCATATCCTAACAACTGTTGTGCACGTTCCTCATTAATTCAAGCCCGAGCAGCACCAAATTGGTTTGTAATCCCGACAACTTTAAATTGTGAAGAATTAGTTTGATTAGTAATTGTATAACTTCCATTAACAATTTTATCGTTTAAAATTGTTGATCTTGTAAAAGTGAGGTCAGTAATATCAATCCCACTTTTTAAAACATATTCATTAGTGTTTTCTTTTAAAACACTATTTTTATAGTTATTATCACCATTAAACATTAGTTTTCCAACATTGCCAACAGCACCACTAGCACCCGTTACCTCACTTGCATCTCACCCTTGTAAAATACTATCCGCCGTAACACCAGAATCACTTGCTAGTAATGCTTTTTGAATAATGCGCGGATCAATAGTATCACCAACTGCAATTACTAATCGTTTGGCCAATGTTTCATTTAGAACAATGTTATTATTTGATGTAAATAATTTTTGTTTTAAATCTTCTTTATTTTTATTAGTTAATACTTGATTTTTAAAGGTTTGATTAATTCCATACATTTTAAAATCAATACTATTAACTTCAGCATTAACCATTGTTCCACGATCATCAGTTAACGGATTAAAAGGAATTACCCCAAATGTTAAATTAAAATTATTATTTGGTGTTTTAAAGGCTTCTTGCATTTTAACACGAACTGTTTGTGGTGAACGTGAATAAGCTCCTTGAATAAAACATTGATTAACATTATCAACAAAATAAGCATAAATTCAATTATATAAATCATACATTGGTTTTTTTAAACGAGTATTAAAGTCGCTTCCTGTTCCTGAATCTAGGACATCATAAAACGATGTTGTCAATGGTTGTTCCAATGCTGGACGAAAATGATTATTGTCTAGCACAATAACAGCATTTCCTTGTCAAAAATCTCTTTGATAATCACTCTGCGTGAACATTTCTTGCTCTAAATTATCATTTAAACTAATATTCCCGGTTTTATCAAAATACTTGTCACTTTTAATATTTAAAGCAAGTGTGTCACGATATTTTCAATAAAATAAGCGGTAATTTTCTAAAGCACTAATATTTTCGCGTGCTGTTTCTGTTGTTCGTAAATATTGTTCAATTGTTGTTTTTGTTAAACTACTTAAACCAAAATCCTTGTAATCACCTCATGATGTTGTACAAATTGCTTTTGATGAAACAGCATCCTTTGATTGCAGTTTTTTACTTTCTGAAAATTCTTTTGAAATATTAGAATATGGTAATGAGCGCATATCTTCAGCATTATATGTTGGTGTATAATTCTCGGGATTAATTTGCCCTGTTACAAAATCGCGTAGATATTGGTTTGAATAACTTGTCATATTAGTATTTGGTAAAAAACTATTCTTACTATCTCACGGTTTTTGCGTTGGATCATAAGTTTTTAAAAAGGTCATTGGTAAATTATAAATCGGACTATTATATTCAACTAATGTTTTATAATTATCTCCTTCATATGAATAACGAATATTGTTTTGTAAAATAATTGGAATTGTTGTCGACATTGTAATCATAATCGTACTAATAATCATTGTTAAGGAAACTCCAACCATTTTTCCTAATGAATTTGATAATTGCACCGCTTGAAAACGAGCATCAAATGTTTTCCGAATTGCAAACATTTTATAAACCGCTTTTTTTAAACGTCCATTTGAAAACGTTTTTTCTTTCCGAATTAATTGCAGTGGTGTTCGTGATACCATCATGATTGTTCCACTAATCATTGTGACACAAGTTAATAAAACAAAAATAAACAAAACACAAGTTAATAATGCTAGTAGTGCAAAGACAAAATTACCATATGGTAAATTAAAATATGTCCCAAATAAGTATTTAATCGTAAATTGGCCACTAATTCCACTAGCGTAACCAATAACACCCCCAATTAATGCAATCATTAAGGGATAAGAAATATAACTAAGTGTTAATACACGACGACGATATCCTAATGCTCGTAATAATCCGTTTTGTGGTCCGGTTGCATCAATTTGGCGACAAACCACTAAGATTAGGACAAAAAAGGAAATAATTAATAAAACAGTAATTAAAATATATGACCCCCCAATAAAGGAATTTAACGTTGTTGTAAAATAAGTAATCCGCTTAGCAAATTCATAACGATGATCGGTTAGAAAAGTAGCAACTGGTAAACCAGTCGATAATGTTTTAACATAATATGAATGTAACCCAATATGTTGGCCTTGTTCACTATTAATATAATTATTAATCGTTTGACTATAAACACTACGAATATTATCCTTGTTCGTTTGACTAAATTTTCCAACATAATAAATTTCACGATCTAACTGACTTTCTGGAATTAGCACTTGTCTTGTTGAATCTAAGGCTGTTACTTGATAATGTTGTCCTTTTGTATCAGCAACTTCTGTTTCAACTAATCCAAATAAACGTGGATCTAAATACGCAATTCCTTCGTTATTCATATTTGGAAATGGATGTGATGCATCAATAATTGGTGTAATATAATCAGCAGATTGACCAAACCCAACTACACGAAATCAATTTTCATTACTATATGGTGATGTTGGTAACCATTTATTGATATCTTGATGTTCATATGGCGCTAAATTAACTTTTTGTAATTCACTATCAGCAACTTTAATTGTTGTTCCATAACGGTCTGTTTGTAATCGAATAACATCATTAATTTTAATATGATTTTTTTGCGCAAATTGCGGCGTTAAATAAATTCAGTGCATTGTTTCACGATTAATTGATTCTCAATATTGTTCATAAAAAGCAATTGGCATTCCAACCGAAACAATAAACCGATCAATTGCTTGTTTTGGATTTAATGTTACTGCTTTAATAACTTTATTATTTCCCAAACTAAATGTTCGTGCTTCAACACGATCATAAGAAAAACTTTCATCATTATTATTAACTTGTTGTTTAATAAACTCTAAAATAGCATTTTGTCGTAAATTACCATCAGTAATATTTTCAAACTGATCAATCCCCCCATTTGGGTTTTTAACATAATTAGTTTGAGCAAAATTAATAACAAAATCATGTTGATTACTTACTTGTTCTGAAATAAAATTATTATAATTATTTTCAACACGCTGTTTTGAAACTTCAATAATTGTAAAAATAAAACTAGTTAAAAACACTAAAATAACTAATCCAACAAATTGAATTTTATTTTTAACTGTGTTTTTAAAATTGTTTTTAAATAATAACTTAAAACCAGGCATTTTTTCACACTCTTTCTCTTATTTTTTAATGTTTGAATTTAATTAAAAATAAAACGAGGTGGTGTTGATTGTTTTTTAAATTGTGTTAATAGTTCGGTTTTACGTAAATTATCAATAAGACAAGTACATTTAAGAAATCAGCGATCTCTAGCAAACCCTAATAATAACATTAATAAAAGGGAAAATGATAATTTTTGTTGTTGACAAAAAACATCATTTGTTAGTGTTACTGCTCAAAATGTTTGATAACTAGAAAAAATAACATCATTAATATTTTTTAAATACCCAATATATAAACGAAATAGTAATAACATTGCAATAAAACTAAGCGTAAAAATTGCATAAAAAACATAACAAAAAATAACTAGAAAAGAATATATTGCTTTATAACTAATTATTATTTTTAATTGCATCATTAATGAAGTTTCACCAAAAAATAAAACACTTGAAATTATGAAAATATTACCTAATCATAAGATAATAATTTGCCAATTTGAATATAAAATTACTTTTCAAGTTGAAAGCGTTTCTTTTTTAATTTGCTGAAAATTAACTAAGATTTGCGCGAGAATTCCCGTGAAAAAAAGAAAAATAATACTTGATAAAAACAAATACAATAAATTTAATGCAATATTTAAGAAACTATAATTATCTTCAAGATTAATAATTGAAAAAGATGATGAGAAAAAAATATATCCTAAAAAAATAACAAAGAAAGCATTAATAAATCTTTGATATTTCGTAATAAAATTTGTTTTCATTTTCATCACCATAACTTTCATCATATTTTGCTGATTTTATTATAACATTAATATTAAAATAATGTATGGCATAAAATAAGCCTTATTACCTTAAAATAACAATAAAAAACTATTATTTTACAATGATAGTTTCCTTAATAACATTAATCTTGTTGTTGTTGATTAATGATAATTGGTCGTGATTTATTGATTTCATATTTACCCACTAAAATTAAAATTCCACCGATTAAAAATGAAAATAATAACGAAACAATTCCAGCAGCAATGTGTGATTCTGCTTTACCCTTTAAAACACTGGTGCACAATATTATTGGGGCAATTTGAACTGACCCAATTATTAAGTACATAATTCCAGCCATTGCCCCAAAACCAGCAAAGTAACCAGTTGTCATAACAAAAGCTAATAATGCACAAAGAACAAAAAACCCTAATAAAATTGATGATATAACAATCGATAAAATACAACCAGCACGACATAGATTATCTGTTTTTTTTCCTTCAAAAGAACCTTCTGAATTTCAATAGATATAATTTTGATCCATTTATATTTAATATTCTCCTTTCAATATTTTCTAATTTATAAATTAAAAGTTTAACTTATTGTTACTCTATTTTTTTACTTATTATTTTTCAATATTAGTTAAAGAACGGGGTCAGAACAATTTAAACAATTGATGTAAATTAGTTTTCCATAATTAATTTGTAATCAAATGTTTGACACAATTAAGTCATAACATTTTAACACTAAAAAAGCAATATTTTATTCCTTTAATTCTTTAATTTTGTCGAAAACTCTTGATGAAATAAAAAAAATCATCAATATGACAATTTGAAAACTAATTTTGTGTAAGATTATGATTTTGCTTTAAATTTTTTAAACGTTAAAATATAATACCGTTGATTGTTGGTTTGGTGTTAAACCTTTGTGTTGGTATTTTCATTTTCAGAGCTTTAAATAATTTTGAATATTAGTGAAACCCAAACCATGATAATGAATTAAGGCTTCTTTAAGACTGGATTGTAATTTACTAATCTTATTTAACTTTTGATAACTAGTATCAGGGTTTGTACTAGTTTTGGTGGAATATAGAGTAGAATTTGTTTGTTTTGCTACTAATAAATATAGTGGTTGCATATCAGAAATAATTATTGATTTTTCTTTAATTAGTTGCTTATTCATATTTTCAATAATCCATTGTTTTTGTAATCTTTTGGTATTGGTGGATTGAACAAAAATATTATTATTGCTATCAACTGCCATTTGAATACAGCATTTGGTATCAGTTGAAAATGGATCGAGATGAGTTTTTCGTTTATCAAATTTATCTTTAAAATTGCCTTTATGAATTTCTTTAATAAATGTTTCATCCATTTGGATTTGACCATTTAATTTTTTAAATTTTAACTGTGTATTTTCTAATTGTTTTGATTGCATTAATTTTTGTCGATTATATCAAGCGGTTTTTGGGGTTGTTTTAATAAAACGAGAAATTATTTTACTAGATTGTCCTAACAATGAAATTTGAATTAATAAATTTCACTGTTCATAATTTAAATGACTTCAATAAGTAAAATGATGACGAAATGCATCAAAACTAGCACGACATTTTTTACATAAATATTTTTGTTTTCCTTCGGAATTATGACCATTTTTAACACAATGAAAAGATTTGCAATTAGGACATATAATGCCTTTATCTCTAAATTTTTGATCAATTTCATTTAAACGTTTTTGTTTTTTAATTAAGTCTGCTTGTTGTTTTATTTTTTCATAAAATTCTAAAAATTGATCATCTGTTAAGCTATTTATTAATTCTGTAATTATTTTTTTCATCATTTATTTACCTCTATATATTAAAAATATACCTAATTTTAGGTATATTTTATAAATATCAAGAGTTTTCGACAAAATTAAAGCTTTAATTTATAAAATATTGCTTTTTATTTAAATAATATTTTTTTGAAACAACGGGATTAAATATGACAATCAAAGCCATGATATAATTTATCTTCTTTAAAGATTTCTTTTATATCATATTTTTGGCGATAATCTTTTACATCCCCAGTTTCAATCGCTTTAATTGCTGCACACGCCATTGCATGTGAACTACATAAAGTAATTTGAGGAACATTACCACTATTTAACGGTTCATGATACAATGCCCCTGTTAACATTTCATTTAGGCCAAAACCAGGACATTCTCCTTTTAAAATTCCCTGTTGTACTCGAAAATCAGAAATAATTGGGAAGAGATATTTTTTCTTATTATGAATTGCTTGTTCGACCATTAATCCAAATTCCATATGAGTCCCAGAATCTCATCCATCTAACTCAAAAATGACATAATCAGCGGTGGTTAAACCAGCATAATCTAAGTCAAAAATTGCTTTATTAGTTGGACGGACGGTTTGATTTGTTTCAAAATCAACTGGATTTCCAATAATAAAATCAGGAAACATTGCTCGTAACCGATCCCCTTCTACTTTTCGGGTATTTCATTGTGCTTCAGTAAACATGCTTCCAGCATTATAAATTACTTTTTTATTATCTTGCATTATTATCCTCCTTCTTGGTTAATTGTGCTAATTATTGTTTTTATTTTTTCTTGTTCAAAAATTTTATTATTAATATCACCCGTTACAAAAGCCCCAACCGCTACTAAGTCATACCCTAGCGTTTTTGCTTCTTTTAAATTTGTTAAATTAATTCCCCCTGAAGCCATATATGTTTTTGTTGGAAAAAAGGTTTTTAAAGTTTGAATAAAATTTAATTTAAAAGAAGTCGCTGGAAAAATCTTAATAATTTCTCAATCAGCATTAACAATATTCGTCACTTCCTGTAAGGTCATTGCTCCTGGAATATACAATAATCCTTTGCGATGACAAAATTCACTAACTGTCGGGTTAAAAACAGGGCCAACTAAAAATTGTGCTCCTGCTTCAGCTGCTAAGATTGCTTCTGCTAATGTTAAAACGGTTCCAGCGCCAACTAAAATTGTTGGATGTTTTTTTCGTAATGCTTTAATTAATAATTCAACCTTTGGAATTGTAAAAGTTAATTCTAAACATGTCACTTGCAAATTGATTAACATTTCACAAATTTGCTGGGCAACATTATAATCTTGATTACGAATAACATAAAAAACTTTCTGTTCTAAAATTTTGGGTAAATCATTCATTACTTAACCTAAATATTTTTCAATTCTTTGAATAATCGTGTCTTGATCTAAGCATTTGTACTTAATAACAGCATCAGCACTTCCTGATAAACCATAATCATCAACACCAATTACTAAACCAGTTTTACCAACAAATTTGTATCAAACATAGTCATTAGAAAACTCAATCGCAATTACTTTTAGAAAGTCTTTTGGAATTATGCTTTCTTGATAAGCAATTGGTTGCTGGTCAAATAATTCAACCGATGGCATTGAAACCACCCGAATATTTGCTTTCATTGTCTTAGCCGCATTAATTGCAATTGGAACTTCGGTTCCTGTTGCAATAATAATTGCCGTTAATGGTTTTGTCTTGTCTTCTTCAACAACAATATATCCTCCCTGCAATGTTTTTTTATAACAAGTTGTAGCTAACTGATAAGGGGTATCTTGGCGCGATAAAATTAATGCTGAAGGCGTTTTTTTTGTTTCAACAACAAGTTTTAAACAACCAATTGCTTCATTAATATCAGCAGGACGTAAAACGTTTAAATTCGGACAATTTCGTAACATTGCTAATTGTTCAACTGGCTGGTGCGACTTACCATCAAAACCAACCCCAATTGAGTCATGTGAAAAAGCAAAAATAACCGGTAAATTTTGAATACATGCCATTCTAATGCACGGTTTCATATAATCAGAAAAAATTAAAAACGTTGAATTAAATCCTTTTAATCCTTGATGTAATTCAATTCCAATGCTAATTGTCCCGGCGGCAAATTCCCGAACCCCAAAATGAATATTATTATTTTGGGGTGTCTTAATTGTTCATGAACCATTATAACCAATAATCTTTGTCGCTGTTCCCAAATCAGCACTACCACCAAACATATTATTAGGACATTTTTGTTGATAATATTTAAAAACATCCCCCATAATAATTCTTGTTCCTGCTTTTTTATTTTGATCAGTTGTTAATAAGGATTTAAAAGCATCAAATTCAACAGTCGGGGCAGCAAATAATTGCTTGAATTCCTCGGGAAAAGCAGTTTGATAAGCTTTTAATTTTGTTGCTCATGTTTGGTATGTTTCTTGACCGCGTTTAATAAAAGTATCCTTTCAATAAGTTTTAACATCTGGGTCAACATAAAATTGCGGATGTTCAAAATCATAAAAGGTTTGCACTTGTTGCATTTCTTCTGCTGTAAACGGTGATGAATGCATTGGTGAGCCTTGTTTTGGATGCCCATAACCAATAATTGTTTTACACTCAATTAAAGTTGGCTTATCACTTTTTTGCGCTGCTGTGATTGCCTTTTTAATTGCTGTTAAATCTTCATCAGCATTATCAACGCGAATATAATTTCAATTTTGTGCTTCAAAAAATTTTTGATAATTTACTTTTAAAACTTCATCACACTTGGTATCTAATTGACAATCATTTGAATCATACAACATAATTAATTTATTTAACTTTCATACTCCAGCTAACTGGATTGCCTCAAGAGCACCCCCCTCTTGTAAATCACCATCACTACACAAAACATAAGTATAATGATCAATAATGTCGTGTCCTGGTTTATTAAACTTAGCGGCTAAATGTTGTTCTGCTAATGCCATTCCAACGCCATAACCAACACCTTGGCCTAATGGTCCCGATGAATTATCAACCCCTGGGGTTACACCATATTCAGGGTGCGCTGGGGTTTTTGAATTAATATGGCGATAATTTTTTAAATCATCAATTGATAAATCATAACCTGCAAAATGTAAAATTGCATATTGAAGCGTTGACGCATGTCCTGGCGATAGCACAAAACGGTCACGATTAATTCAATCGGGGACAGCTGGATTAGCAATTAAATTGTTTAAATAAATTGCTTGCATCATTGGCGCTGCACTTAAAACAATCCCTGGATGGCCAGTTTTATTATAGATAATTGGATCTAAGCCTAAAATTCGTAAATTACTTAAGCTTTTTGTTTCAATATTATTATTTGTATCTTTCATTTCGTTTTCCTCCTAATAAATTTAAAATATCAACGATAATTATTTTTAAATTAAACAAGGAACTTTATTATCTATCATTAATAATTTCTGCATAATAAAGGTCATTTTTTCTGCAAAATTATCGTTATCAGCATCAACAACAATGAAATGATAATCATCCTTTAATTCATGATATAAGACCTCATATTGTTCATTTAATTTTTCCCAATAATGGTATGGCGTTTCTAATTCTAATACGCGGCCACGCTTATTAATCCGTTCAACAGCTTTTGGTGTTGAAACTTTTAAATAAATAATGACATCAAACCCTAATTTTTGTTTTAAAATTGGTGTAATAACATTTTGAAAAAAACGATTGTAAACTTTAAAATCAACATCATTCATAATTTCTAACAAATGTGAAACCCGAACAAAAACCGGATCTTCTAAAATCGTGCGATCAAAAACAGTATCTTCTAAATTATCAATTTCAAAAAATTGTTCAATTCTGGTTGTCAACATGTAAATTTGCATTTTAAAGGCAAATCCTTTCATGTCCTGATAAAAATCATTAAAATATGGGTTTTCTTCTAAGGGTTCTTTAAATAAATTATAATTTAACTGTTGACATAACGTCTCACTAACTTTTGTTTTCCCAGCACCAACAGTTCCAAAAACAGCAATTTTCATTTCTTCTCCTCCGTTAGGTTATTTCATTAATTGCACTGCCGTTGTTAACGCCAATTGCACCATTACCATAAAATTATTTTGGCGTTCCATTGCTGAAGCTGCTTGTTTTGTAACAAGGTTATCAGAAATAGTTAGCAATGTTGCTGCTTGTTTTTTGGTCACAATTGCATTTGCAAACAAGGCATATGATTCCATTTCAACAACATCTAGATTATGTTCTTTCGTAAATGATAACGACTCATCATAGCGATAAAAAACATCAGCAGCATGGGCATTACCAGTATGTGTTTTGATTCCTTGCTTTAACGCTACCTCTTCAATCGTATTGAATAATTTTTCACTTGCTGGAATTAGATGAGAATCTATATTAGCAGCAATTTTGGCATAATTACTTTCACCAAACGCTTCGCGAACATTGAAAATATCATATAGTTCAAACTCTGATTTATAACTACCCGCTGAACCAATGCGAATAATATAATCAACATCATAAAATTTAAATAATTCATAGGAATAAATTCCAATACTTGGACAACCCATCCCACTTCCAGCAATTGTAATTTCAATATCTTGATATTTTCCTGTATACATAAACATATTTCGAACCTCATTGACTAATTTGTAATCGGTCAAATATTTTTCCGCAATTGCTTTTGCTCGTAACGGATCACCGGGCATTAAAACAACTTTTGCAATATCCGTTGGTTTTGCATTAATATGTGGTGTCATTTTTTTATTTCCTTCCTTTTGTACCTTTATTGGACTAACGATCCTATTAATGAGGTTATTATTTAAAATGCTTTTTCTTAAAAATAAATTTAAACAAAACGAAAAGGAATATTTTAATATATTCGTATAAGTGATGTTTAATTAACAGTTTTATTTTTATTTAATAAATTAATTTAATAAAAAATTAAAATTATAAAATATTTTAAAATTAGTTTTATTAAACTTAAAGATTTTTTAATTATTATTATTTTAAATAATGCCCTAATAGGATTATCGCTTTAAATTAACAACTAAAAAACGCTTTTTGACGTCTTTAAAATTATTATTTAATAGTTTTTCACTAATAAATAATTAACTATCCAACCCCAGGGATAATAACTATAAAGGCAGCACTGATAAAATATCAATGTTTTTTAGATCGGTCTACTGGCTCAGTTTCACTTTACTCGCTATTCCTTCTCAAGAATTATCTTCTAAATGGCATATGTTAGCTTTCATCCACTTTACAGTTGCTGGGACAGCCTAGGAGTTTCACCTAATTCCCGTAACATCCAAAATTGCTTTTTAAAGTTGTTAAAGTAATAGTATAAAGTTTAATTTTAAAATGCAAGTTAAAATTAAACTTTTTCTGTGAAAACCACAGACATTTAAGAATTTAGTTCATACCGTTAATAAAATTATAACATTAAAATAAAAAACTGCCATTAATTTTTGGCTTTAATTTTGTCGAAAACTCTCTTTAATTTTGTCGAAAACTCTTGATATTTATAAAATATACCTAAAATTAGGTATATTTTTAATATATAGAGGTAAATAAATGATGAAAAAAATAATTACAGAATTAATAAATAGCTTAACAGATGATCAATTTTTAGAATTTTATGAAAAAATAAAACAACAAGCAGACTTAATTAAAAAACAAAAACGTTTAAATGAAATTGATCAAAAATTTAGAGATAAAGGCATTATATGTCCTAATTGCAAATCTTTTCATTGTGTTAAAAATGGTCATAATTCCGAAGGAAAACAAAAATATTTATGTAAAAAATGTCGTGCTAGTTTTGATGCATTTCGTCATCATTTTACTTATTGAAGTCATTTAAATTATGAACAGTGAAATTTATTAATTCAAATTTCATTGTTAGGACAATCTAGTAAAATAATTTCTCGTTTTATTAAAACAACCCCAAAAACCGCTTGATATAATCGACAAAAATTAATGCAATCAAAACAATTAGAAAATACACAGTTAAAATTTAAAAAATTAAATGGTCAAATCCAAATGGATGAAACATTTATTAAAGAAATTCATAAAGGCAATTTTAAAGATAAATTTGATAAACGAAAAACTCATCTCGATCCATTTTCAACTGATACCAAATGCTGTATTCAAATGGCAGTTGATAGCAATAATAATATTTTTGTTCAATCCACCAATACCAAAAGATTACAAAAACAATGGATTATTGAAAATATGAATAAGCAACTAATTAAAGAAAAATCAATAATTATTTCTGATATGCAACCACTATATTTATTAGTAGCAAAACAAACAAATTCTACTCTATATTCCACCAAAACTAGTACAAACCCTGATACTAGTTATCAAAAGTTAAATAAGATTAGTAAATTACAATCCAGTCTTAAAGAAGCCTTAATTCATTATCATGGTTTGGGTTTCACTAATATTCAAAATTATTTAAAGCTCTGAAAATGAAAATACCAACACAAAGGTTTAACACCAAACCAACAATCAACGGTATTATATTTTAACGTTTAAAAAATTTAAAGCAAAATCATAATCTTACACAAAATTAGTTTTCAAATTGTCATATTGATGATTTTTTTTATTTCATCAAGAGTTTTCGACAAAATTAAAGATAATAGTCTTTAATTTTGTCGAAAACTCTTGATATTTATAAAATATACCTAAAATTAGGTATATTTTTAATATATGGAGGTAAATAAATGATGAAAAAAATAATTACAGAATTAATAAATAGCTTAACAGATGATCAATTTTTAGAATTTTATGAAAAAATAAAACAACAAGCAGACTTAATTAAAAAACAAAAACGTTTAAATGAAATTGATCAAAAATTTAGAGATAAAGGCATTATATGTCCTAATTGCAAATCTTTTCATTGTGTTAAAAATGGTCATAATTCCGAAGGAAAACAAAAATATTTATGTAAAAAATGTCGTGCTAGTTTTGATGCATTTCGTCATCATTTTACTTATTGAAGTCATTTAAATTATGAACAGTGAAATTTATTAATTCAAATTTCATTGTTAGGACAATCTAGTAAAATAATTTCTCGTTTTATTAAAACAACCCCAAAAACCGCTTGATATAATCGACAAAAATTAATGCAATCAAAACAATTAGAAAATACACAGTTAAAATTTAAAAAATTAAATGGTCAAATCCAAATGGATGAAACATTTATTAAAGAAATTCATAAAGGCAATTTTAAAGATAAATTTGATAAACGAAAAAATCATCTCGATCCATTTTCAACTGATACCAAATGCTGTATTCAAATGGCAGTTGATAGCAATAATAATATTTTTGTTCAATCCACCAATACCAAAAGATTACAAAAACAATGGATTATTGAAAATATGAATAAGCAACTAATTAAAGAAAAATCAATAATTATTTCTGATATGCAACCACTATATTTATTAGTAGCAAAACAAACAAATTCTACTCTATATTCCACCAAAACTAGTACAAACCCTGATACTAGTTATCAAAAGTTAAATAAGATTAGTAAATTACAATCCAGTCTTAAAGAAGCCTTAATTCATTATCATGGTTTGGGTTTCACTAATATTCAAAATTATTTAAAGCTCTGAAAATGAAAATACCAACACAAAGGTTTAACACCAAACCAACAATCAACGGTATTATATTTTAACGTTTAAAAAATTTAAAGCAAAATCATAATCTTACACAAAATTAGTTTTCAAATTGTCATATTGATGATTTTTTTTATTTCATCAAGAGTTTTCGACAAAATTAAAGAAAACTCTTGATATTTATAAAATATACCTAAAATTAGGTATATTTTTAATATATGGAGGTAAATAAATGATGAAAAAAATAATTACAGAATTAATAAATAGCTTAACAGATGATCAATTTTTAGAATTTTATGAAAAAATAAAACAACAAGCAGACTTAATTAAAAAACAAAAACGTTTAAATGAAATTGATCAAAAATTTAGAGATAAAGGCATTATATGTCCTAATTGCAAATCTTTTCATTGTGTTAAAAATGGTCATAATTCCGAAGGAAAACAAAAATATTTATGTAAAAAATGTCGTGCTAGTTTTGATGCATTTCGTCATCATTTTACTTATTGAAGTCATTTAAATTATGAACAGTGAAATTTATTAATTCAAATTTCATTGTTAGGACAATCTAGTAAAATAATTTCTCGTTTTATTAAAACAACCCCAAAAACCGCTTGATATAATCGACAAAAATTAATGCAATCAAAACAATTAGAAAATACACAGTTAAAATTTAAAAAATTAAATGGTCAAATCCAAATGGATGAAACATTTATTAAAGAAATTCATAAAGGCAATTTTAAAGATAAATTTGATAAACGAAAAACTCATCTCGATCCATTTTCAACTGATACCAAATGCTGTATTCAAATGGCAGTTGATAGCAATAATAATATTTTTGTTCAATCCACCAATACCAAAAGATTACAAAAACAATGGATTATTGAAAATATGAATAAGCAACTAATTAAAGAAAAATCAATAATTATTTCTGATATGCAACCACTATATTTATTAGTAGCAAAACAAACAAATTCTACTCTATATTCCACCAAAACTAGTACAAACCCTGATACTAGTTATCAAAAGTTAAATAAGATTAGTAAATTACAATCCAGTCTTAAAGAAGCCTTAATTCATTATCATGGTTTGGGTTTCACTAATATTCAAAATTATTTAAAGCTCTGAAAATGAAAATACCAACACAAAGGTTTAACACCAAACCAACAATCAACGGTATTATATTTTAACGTTTAAAAAATTTAAAGCAAAATCATAATCTTACACAAAATTAGTTTTCAAATTGTCATATTGATGATTTTTTTTATTTCATCAAGAGTTTTCGACAAAATTAAAGATTTTTGGCAGTTATAAATTAAATTAGAATGATAATACCATATTTGGGCCAGCAATAGTACAATGGCCACTTTCAAGTACATCCAGTCCAATTATTGCGTCAAATCCTTGGCTGGAAATATGTTCATTTCCGTGAACCATTGTAATCTTAGTTACAAATGAACTTGGGAATACTCGAGATTTTAATCCCTCAGGTGTTGATACTATTCCTTGTTGAAGGTCAATTGGTAAATGTAAAGCAACCATATATGTATAAAATTCATCTTCTGAATTAGAACCAGTAGAAACTTTCATTTTTCCTCTTGACTCAAGTTTTAATTTTTCAACAATTTTAGTTGATATAACAGAATTTGTTGCACCAGGTATCTATTAAAGCTTTACAAAAAAACCATCCTTTAAATTAATTTCTTTGTTGGAAATGGAAGTAACGACTAAATCAACTTCGAATCTTCTATTTTTAAGTGACGTTCAAATTTTAGGCATAAAAACTTAATACCACATATCCAAAATTATTCATTTTTGGATCTAAATCACTAATTTTTTGAACGATGAATTTTTTATCACTTAAATTTTCTAATGAATAAATATTAGCTTCATCATAATTAGAAAATTTTGCTACAAATTTTTTATCCGAAATTATAACAATATCCTCATTTTTTAAATTATATTTTTTAATTAATTCATTTTTATTATCATTAAATCATTTAAAATTTTCGTCAATATAATTCTTATTTTCACTTTTACTAATTTCACATCAACTCCTATTACATATTAATTATAACTTATTTTTTTAATTTTTAAATAATTTAAACCTAAAATAGCTAAAACAACATTCAGCTGCATTTATCATATCCAATTTATTTACACCGGGTTTTTCATCGCGAATATTAGTTTTCTCATTATTAATACAATTAAATAATTCTTGATATAAATAACCATTCTTTTTTACTAATATTTCTTTGTCATTAAATGTTTTAAAAACATCTAAATTCTCACTAAAATAAATTTTTCCTTCGGCTAATAATCTTTTTCATTTATAATGTCGGTCTTGTACACTTCATCCTTTTGTTCCAGTAACTAAAATAGTAGAAAATCTTGTAATATCTAAATCCATATTTTTTCAATCATTATTTTCAAGTAGTGTTTTTCTAACAAAATGGCCAACTGTACGAGCATCATACCCAATACGATAACTAAAGTCTTCCTTTAAGTTATGATAAATTTGTGATCAACTATTAATTTTATTAACCATACTATCAACTTTTTCAGTCATATCCTTAAATTCTGTACTTGATATTGATTGTTCTTCAAGAATATAAATTCCTTCAATAAATTCTTCCTTATCAAATTCAAATCCTATTAAAATTTGAGTGGCATCATCTTGCCCTTTTATACTATCAGCATAATCTGCACCAATTTTAATTTTAGTAAATCAATATTTGTTCATATCTTTTCAATAAAATTATTTTGGATTAAAAAATTTGGCACCAGTAATTAAGTCTTTTTTGTAACTATAACGTTCAGGATTAAATTGACGCTCTCCCCCACGAAATAGTGAATCATATACTTCTGGTTTATTTTCATTTAATCAATTTCCTAAATCAAATACTCTTTGATTAAGATTTTTGTTATTTACTTTTGTAGTACCTCTGACAACTGTCACACCAATATCATTCATAAAAGTTTGATCATTAAAATATGATATATCATTATCATCTAGTTCTTTTTGGACTTCCTCTGTTAATGGAAAAATAGATTGGACGAATGTTTCATAAATAATATGATCAGCATTATGATTGTTAAAGCCAAAAATAATAATCTGTTCTTTTCGTAATTCCATTGTTACATCATCATCTGAATAACATAATTGTGGAACTACTTCTCTTGTAGTTGCAATATTTTTCCCACGTGAAATTTGAATTATCATATTGAATAATCGATACATGTATTCGTTTTCATCTAAAATTGTTGCATCTAGCGGAATTACCTCGTCTAAACCAAAAAAGGCATATTCCCCTACTGATGCATCTTGTCCTTCTCAAGTACTTCCGTTGTCAAAACCAACAACTTTAATTATTCTGCCATTCGGTCAAATATATTCAAATCTAGTGTCACTAACTTTTTTCTTTATTATTTTTTCTGAAATAGCTTCTTTGATTGTGACTACATATTCTTCTAAATCACGTATTATGTAAATCTAAGCTCCAAATTTATCTCTTGTTATTTTAATAATAACACTTTTTAAAAGAAGTGCAACTATTTTTTTAAAAAAATAAATTATTTTTAAATTTACCCTATTTTTGGCATATTTAAACACACTGAAAAATAATTTATTAAATTACTTCAAATAAACTTATCTAAAATTCTCTAAAAATACTTCTTTTGAAGTTCTTCAATTAAGAACGGGCCTTAATTTTTCATTTATAATATCGACTACTAAATCTATTTCTTGTTGCGTAACAAGATTAAAATCTGTCCCCCTACCATATCGTTTTCTAAATTCACGGTTTAGTCTTTCAATTAATGGTTTTTGATTAGGCGAAGCAGGGTCACAAAAATAAACATTAGAACCAGTAATCTTTTCCATTTCTTCAAACTTACTAAATTCTTTTCCTCTATCGGTTATTATTCCTTTAATTTTTCCAACTAAACCATTAATTCTAACTATATGTTTAAGTTTTTCTAAAACTTCATTAGCAGTATGTTCTTCTAATTTCATAGCAAAGTATTTTTTACTTGATTTCTCTGTCAAAACTAAACAACTAGATTGATGTTCTTTTCCAACTACGGTATCCATTTCAAATCAACCAACATCTGTTTCTTTATTTTCAATATCTCATATTGATTTAAATCTTTCATCTAATTTCCCACGATTATCAGGTCTTTTCTTTGTTCTATTTCTTCTACCACCATTTAATAAATTTTTCTTTAACAAACCCAAAAGACCTAAAAAAATTCATTTATAAAATGTTTTAAGACAGGCAGGAAATTTGATACCAAATTTTATTAAAAATCGCTGAATAATTTCTGCTGGTGAATCACCCAAAATATTAAATCGTAAATTTAAAAATTCTTGTTGTTCTTCTGTAAATGTAGGTATTTTTTTAATACACTTTTGTCGTTTTTTATAATAATCATCATGTGCCTCACGGGCATTATAATCTTCTATATTTGTAAATCTATTAATTTCTCTTTTAACAGTATTAATATCTCTTCCTGTTTGTCTTGATATTTCAGATAAATTAAGTGTGCCATTTTTCTTTTTGCAACTATCAGATAAAAATAAATCCTTAAAAAATCTTCGTTCATCATATTTTACATGTGTATAATCTTTCATTACTCTATATTTCCTCCAATTCTTTTATAAAAATAGTTATACATTAAATTTATAAAAAAGATAAATTTTCACATTTTTTTAAATTAAAATTATTGACAAATATATTATTAATTATATAATTATATTGTAACAAGCTCCAATTTATCTCTATATGCTTGTATACTAAAATAAAAAGTAAAGTAATTTACTTTTTTTTATTTTGATGTAAAATATAAATAATAAAAAGAACCGCGATGGTTCTTTCATAGTTTTTATTTACTCTTTTATTTAATCATATTCATTAAATAATAGCAATTTTAATATGCAAAAAGGAGTAAAAAATGAAAGAATTTAATCCAAATAAAGCAAGTTTGGCAACTTTTTATCGTAAAATAGAGCAATTTTGAGAAAATAAATCACCCAATAAACCATATACTTTGAATGATTTAACCAATGAATTCAATCTTTCTAACAGATGAAAGCACGAAACTTACAAGAGCGAAAAGATAGTTCCTTTACTTGAAAAACAAGTTGATAGAATTGAAAGTGAAATAATTAACTTTATGATGAAATCACCTGATGGTGCTAAATTATATTGACAACGAGCATTTAATTATAAATATTCACTGCAAGAAAAACAGTTAGAACAAGAATTAAACTTAAATAATCAACAACCAATAATTGTTAATTTACAAACGGATATTAGAGATATTAAAAAAGAAAGTGATAATAATGCTTAATCATTTTACTTATTTGTTAGAAACTCCTTATTGATTATTACAAAATAGTAGTATTGGTAATAAATATCCCTTTGCTAAAAAATATGAGTTAGTTAATGAAATTAATCAAATTGGAACACGATATAGTGGTAAGACTATTTCAAATATTAAAATGTTTGGTGAATTATTAAAAATTAGTTTATTAATTAAAGAACCAATTTGTATCATTGCTAGTATGTATTGAAGTAAGGATTTAAAAGATAGTGTATTTCAAAATATCTGAAATATGTTAGATGAAAATCATATTCCTTATACTATTAACTTATCAAATTTTACTTTTACTTTATCAAATGGTAGCAAAATATATTGTAAAGGTTTACATTCACCAAGCCGGAAAGAAAAATTAAAAGCTTTTGCTGATTTGAATAAATATAAATTAGTAATTGATTGAAGAGAAGAATGTGACCAATTTCAACAAAAAGATTTAAGTGATTTAGAATTTGCTATTCGTGGGTATCAAAATAAAATAACAATTAATACATGTAACCCTGAAAGTTTAAAAAGATATATTGTTGGTTATTGTAATGAATTAATGCCTTTTAATGAAGAAATAATGCGTAGTAAATATGAACAAATTAACTATATTGAAAAATGAAATATGAAGATTATTATTCATTATTCTAGTTGAAGACTTAATTATGAATTACCACAAGATAAGGTTAATGAACAATTAAGATTAGAACAATTAGATATTGAAAGAGCAAGAGTATGAAGTTGAGGATTGCCTGGTAATACTAGTGGGTCAATCTTTGCAAGATATCTTGATATTATGCAAGCAACAGATATTATTCAACCAACTAAGTTATTAGGTGGTGTTGACTTAGCAAACTCTACTAGTCCAAAAGGACATACAACAGCAGCGAGTTTTTGAATATATAATTCATTTGATAAAAAAGCCTATAAAGTTGCTGAATATACACACTCAAATGCTACTCAACAATTTAAGGGACCATTAGAACAAGTAAAAGATATATTAGATTTTTACAACAATCAATTAAATCAATATTTTAATTTAATCCAGCAAGGTATATCAATTAATGTTGATGATAGTGCTTATGCAACATTAGAAAGTTTAAATAGAGAAAAATATAATTATTCTTTTGGTCAATATATGCATTTTAAACCAGCACAAAAGCAGAAGTTTAAAATAAAACATCGTATTGAAGCATTTACCATGTTAATAAATACTAATCAATTAAAATGATTATGAGAAAAATGTCCTGTAAGTAAAACCCAATATGAATTAATTCAATGAGAAGATAAACCTGATGTAAGAGAAGAACGAATGTTAGACTTATATGATGATACATTTGATAGTGATTTTTATGCTTTACACTTTGAATTAATACCAATGGTTAAACATAATAGTTCAGCAGATTATAAATTATGACAACAAAGGGAGTGAATAACTTAATGAAAAAAGATATTTATGTAATACATGATGAACGTGTAATAAATGCAAAAAGACCATATATGTCTGTTTGTGGACAAGTTAAAAAAAGACTTTGTCAAGAATTAAAAAAAGATAATATCGCAATATGTAAATTAAATTTATATAACGAATATATTAAGAAATATCAAAAAGTTAAAGTATGTGTACAAGTTTTAGCAAATGAACCTAGTTTATTAACAGTAAATATTATTAATTATGCACTTATTTTAAAATTAAAGGAGCAAAATAACAATGAATAATACTTTCCATAGTTTAACAAACTTAAATGATATTAATAGTGTTTTAAAATTTTATAATTATGATTGAACTATTAATTTAGCCAATATTATTGCTCGTCATCAAATGCGATTAGTTAATGGTAAAGATATTTTATTTAAGTCTCATCGTAAAGACATTTTAGAAAAATTAAATTGATGATATGAAACTTATAAAATAAAAGAAAAATTAGATAAAAATGAATTAACAGCAAGTTTAATGGGCAAAACTATTTTTGGTTTATTAGAAACATCAGATGGCAATATTGATTTATGAATTAATCCTTTTAACTTTACATCTCGTGTAAGTAAAATAAACGAAATTGAACAAGGTGCTGATATTTGATTAAATTATCATCAATCAGATAGTGGTTTTATTTTAAATTTAATTTGTACCAAAGATAAAATAGTTATTAAAGGTTGACCTAAAAATAATGAAGTAGTTGTTGGACAAAGTAAAACACAAATTAAAGATGATGTTAAACCTGTTTTAGTACAAGAATTTAAAAATAAATTAGGCGTAGTTCCTTTTTGAGAAATGATTAATGAACCTAATCCGTTATTTTTATCAACATCAACTACATTAAACCCATTACCTACAATGGCAAATTGTTATAAATTACAATTTGATTTAGAAGATAGTTTTAATATTAAATCAAAAGAAAGATGAGCAAATCGTACTCATTGATATGGAATATTAGATGATGATTTAATGACTGCTTATAACAAAGGTAATAAAAAAGTATTACAAGATGCTTTTGATGATATTTTTATTCAATCAGGTCAATCAGCCGTAGATGGTCAATTATCTCAATCTTTACAAGTAGTACAAGGAACACCAACCTTAGAAACATATACGGAAGACCAAAAAGCAATTATTGAACAAGTATATTTAGCATGTCATTTTTCTAGTCCTTTTGGTGATAAATCAGATAATGACCAAAATAAAACACAATCTTTATTAACTAAAACCAAAGATTTAGAAAAACAAGCATATTTACAAGCATATCGTAAGCAATATTATACAAAAGTGTTTGATACCGTTTTAAAATATTACGGTTTATGAGATGGTACTGGTGAAAGACCTTATGGTTTTGATTTTGTTAGTGCTAGTTTAGTAGATCAAATGCGACAAAATGAATTAATTACTGCTAGATTAGATAATGGCACAATGGAACCAATAAGAGCAATTACTGAATATGAAAATATTGATGAATTAGAGGCAGCAAAATATTTAGAAAAAATAGAAGCATGACAAGATAAAATGCAAGCCAAAGAAATAGAACATAATAATAAATTAATGGAATATGATGAAACTGGTAATAATCAAAATGCCTTACAAGGTAGAACAGAAATTAAGGAGAATTAAAAAATGAGTAGAATTAACCCAGGGGTTATCGAAGAATTACGAAGACAAGCCCATGATACTTTAATAGATATTAGAGAAAACATAAAAGACAATCGCCATTGAATGGTATTTCCTTTTAATGTTTATAGTTCATATATTCCTGATACTGAAACAGGTTGAAAACCTAATAATGCTAAACCAAGTGATTATGGTAGTTATTCACGCATATTTGATAATATGGAAAGTACTATTGCACAATGACAAGATAGTTTAAAAATAGTGCAAAAATATAAAGGTGAAGAAATTAATATATTAACGATTGATGATTTTAATAAACAACCAATTAATTCAACTATATGAGCAAATAATGAAACACCTTTTGCGATAAAATTAAAAGATGAAAATAATAATGTTTATTGAAAATTAATTGATGGTGAAAACATTTATGATATTAATAGAATGCTAGAATACTTAAAGCAATATAAATTAAGTTATTTTATGAATAATGATAATAAAGCAGATAACTTTTATACAAAAGAAGTTAAAGTTGGTAAATATTGAGATGCTTATATGATTGATGATAGAAGTTCAATTCAATTTGGTGAAGCCAAATTTGAACAAGTATTTACACAACAATCAACTTAAAGAAAATATACTTTATTAATTTTAGATGAAGATGCAGATAAATTAAATATTAATGATTATTATAATTTTTATACTGTATTTAATGACCGTGGTTTAAATATTGGTGGTGGTGATATTAATTCTGCACCCCAAGATAGACAATGATTATATCCATCAAATGTTATTAATTATTATTCACCTTATGATGGTAGTTTTTTATGACAAGAAATTACCTTTTCAAGTATTAATGACAAAATTAGTAATAGTGGTTTGGCAGTACGACAATTTATTCAAACATCAGCACCAGGTGAAGGTTATTGTTTTCCTAAAATAACTTATGATGAAAAACTAAATAAAGGTATTGTTGAATTAGATGAAGTTTTATTAAAAGACCCAGGTGTTAGAGCAATGGCAGTTAAATTTTATGGTAATCCTATCTTTTTTGATATGCCTGTTATTGGTCGACCAATTATTAAAGGTGAATTTAATAAAAAAGTTATGAATTCAAGAGATTTATTAATGTATAACATGTATCCTGCCCCACCTGATAAAATAAATACTTATGCATCACCCGAAGTAAGTTGATATAACATTCAAGGGATTCAACCAACTATTATTACTGGATATAAAGATTGAAAAGAACATATTCAATCAATGTCTGATTTTTGAATTGAAAAAAATAATGAGGGTATGGTAATAACAGATAAAGCAAGTTCAACAGCAACCAATCCGACTGTTGGAACAACTATTAAGGAAGAAAATTCAAATTCTAAACCTTATTGGTCTAAAAGTTGAATGATTACTCCACCAAATCAAGTAAAAGTAAATAGTGGAACTGTTAATAATATTATTAGTACCCAAGCGTCATCATATTTTAGAAGAAAAGATGAATTTGGTAATACTATTGGAAGTGTTCAAATTGAATATAATAAAATGGGTTCGTGTAATGTTTGAGACATTTTAAATATGAATAATTTTATTAATCGCCAAATTACCGTATTACCTTTAAACTATACGCAAAAATTAGTCTTTAATCCTTTTACTATACCTGCTATTGGAAAGTTTTTAAACTTTGTTTCTTTTGGTATTCCTTGGGACTGAATTGGAAATTTAACAATTACCCAAGATGATAAATGACCTAATTTTCCATGACTTAATGGTTTTATGAGTGCTAATGTTTATAGTTTTTATAACGATGCCTTTTGAGGTGATAAGTCTGCTGGTAAAGGTTATTTACCATTTGAAATATTTAGAGAACAAGGAAATGATAAAATTGGTGCTATGATTGGTGCTAATGCTACTAGTTTTAGTTTTACTACTTTATTAACTGATAAATTTAAAGGGACTGTTTTAACTAATGATGGTAAACCAACCGAAGAATTAGTTTATTCAACTTATAATTTAAAACAATTAAATCCTAAAACTAACCGAGTTTATTTAATTAATGAACAAACCAAAGCAATTGATGCACAAACACCAGTTAGTGATAGTGAAAAAGATAATGATTGCGAATTCTTACAAACACCAGATGGTACAAATTGTAGTTATATAATTGATATGTTTTCAATCCAAGCATTATATAAAGGTAATTTTGAAATTATCTTTTATGCTGATAACCCATATACTAATAATGAAGAAGATTATTTACGCTTATCAGTATGAAGTTTTAGAGGTAAAACAAAAAGTACTTTAAATAATTATTTACGCGATATGACAACTAATTATAAAACTAGTTTCTTACTACCACACGACTTTGAAATACCAACATTTAATTACCCACAATATGTTCTGCCACCAGTTCCATATAACTATCAACCTTATACACAAGATATTTGAGATGGTAAAACAGGACAAGCATTAATAACTAAAATTATAGCACCAGCACAATGTAAAAAAGGAACTTTTAAAAATGGAAGCACTGGTTATGGTGCTAATCTTTTTAATGATAATTATAACTATGGTTATTATGAATTAGAAATTGATTTAAGACAAATTGATCCAACTATTCAAAGTATAGATAAATTTATTAGTTCTTATAAAACAATAGAAATAAGTAATCTGGCTAATTTACAAGTTAACTGTCTAAAACCCGATATAGAACATTTTATTCGTGATAGAAATGTTAATTTATCTGCTGGTGAAACTACTTGTAATTATGATTTAGGTTCATTAAATAATATAACTTTACAAAAAAAGGGTATTTCACAAACTGATAATGTTAATTTTGAAAATATAATAATTTTATATACTGACAATATAAATAATTATATTCAAACATTTTCTACTGCTTATACTAATGGTTTGCCCGGTAATAATTATTTTAATAAATATAGTCCATCAAAAGATGAAGAAAATATTTATTTTTTGCTTCAAACAACAAAATTATCTGATTATGATGTGTCATTACCAAATAATAAAAAAATAGTTGAAACTTATTTACAAGCATATTATACAAATGATGTAAAATTAAAAATTAGATTTACAAAAATAATAACAGCATATTTAATAGAAGAACTTAACTATAAAATGGAACACTGAGGGGTTTGAAAATATTGAGGTAATAATAAAGATATAAAAATAGACCTTAACGCTTTGGGTGTTTTAAATATGGTAAATAACAGTGATAATCCTATTAAAATTACAATTAAACCAAGATAAAAATAAAAAAGTGCTAAATGCACTTTTTTATTCATCTTTAACTTTTACATTACCATTATTATTAACTATTAAGTCAGGTTCGTTAATATCTAAATTTCAACGATATACTGATTTAAAATATTTTTTCATATATTTACTATCATAATTTTCAACTGATAAAATTTTAGCAGGATATAAAATACCTACTTTATCTTTAAATAATATTTCATTTTTTCCTTTCTCAGTATTTTTTACTTTTTTAATTTGTCAATTAATATTTTTATTGGCACGATATACTACATAATATCATTTATTATCAACCTTATTAAATGGTTTTTCTTGTGGTGCCATTCATTCTAAAACACCATCTTCACCATTACTTGTTTTTATATTTATATTTTTTTCTTCTTTTAATTCTGCTAATTCTTTTTCAGAATAAGTATATTGTGATGTGTTACAAGAAACTAAACTTGTTGTACTTGTTGCAATTAAAGTGATTGTTCCTAAAAGGCTTAATATTTTTTTCATTTTTTAATTCCTTTCTTTTAAGGTCTATTAAATTAATTAAAAATGGAAATAAAACATTAATTTATTTCCATTTAACTTTATTAAATTATTATAAGTCACCAAAATGACCATAATAAGAATTTTGATTTGTACTAAAAAAAACAATTAAATTTCCTTCATATCTCAAATTTCCTTCTGGAACATAAATTGTTGCACTACTTCTTGATACATTTGAAACTCTTAAAATATTTATTAATTCAGTGGGAAAATTTTGATTATTAAATAAAAAAGATTCTATAATAGTTCTTTCTTTTGTATCAATAATATTACCTAAATTTCTATTTACATATGTTGTAGATAAGTTTAATCTACTAGTTCAATTGTATCCAGGTTCACTAATTGGTTGTTGTTGGCGTCTTGGCGGAATTATTTGTATATTAGATTCGGTATGTCTTATTGTGGGAAAATTAAAAGTTACCAAAACTGGAGTATCTTGTTGACCAAACAATGAGATATGTGCTCAAGAATCTCTTGAAGTATCTGAGTATGATCCATATGATCTTCCGCTAACATAAAGATTGTTAATATCTCTTACTTCTCTAGATAAAATATTTCTATTAATGTTAATAAAAGCATTTAAAATTGCCCGGTCTCCTTCTACAGCATCGCGATTGTCATATATTCTTATTCTTCCTAAATTTAGGACCAAACCTTGAATAGATGATAATGGGGTCCCGTTATTTGGTTCTATACGTTGTATATTATCATATTGTCTTTTAACTCTAATTAAATTTTCTAAATTATTTGTTTCTGAATAATTAATATCGCTATTTAATTGTTTTTCTTTTTCATAAGGACTAGCGGCAATTGTTGTTGGTACAGCAGTTCCACTAATAGTTAATACACTTAATAAACTAAGTAATTTTTTCATTACTGTATTTCTCCTTTTCTTATCTTGAAACTATTTATTGAAATTCTTTATCAAGATTTACCTTCAGTATATATATATATATATATATATGCAAGCAAAATTAGAAATTATTTTAAAATTTTATCTTGAAAAATAGTTATTATTAATTGTTTTAAGGGTTAAATTAACAACATAATAAATTATGTTTAGTATTTGTTTATAAAAAGTATTTTATTTATAAACTATAAGTATATAATTAATATAAGTTTTAATCTTTTTGTATCAAAAAAGAGTTTATGCTGACTTGTTAATCGAACAAGAATAAAAAAAGAGGAGTTTATAAAATGGCACTTACAAAAGAACAATTAATAGAACAAGGTTTAAGTGAAGAGATTGCTGAAAATATCTTAAATCAGTTTAATAATGAAGCAAAACAAATTAGAGAAAGTGTGCAAAAACGCGAAGATGTTATATCAAAAGAAGACTTTATTAAATTATCTAATGAATTAGATGAATTAAAAGCATTTAAAGATGTTCCATCTACTAAAATTGAAGATATTAAAATTAATTTAGAAAAAGTTAGTGGTAGTTCTTTATCTGAAAAAATGCAAACTTTAAAAGAATTAAAACCTGATTTGTTTGTTGAAGAACAACCATCAGTTTCACCAACTAATTTAATTAAAGAAATGATTGAAAAATCGGTTGAAAATAAAAATGATGAAATTGAAACTATTAAAGAAAAAGGAGCATATACTCCAGAAGAAATTAAAAAATTAACTGATTATACACTTAAAAACCTTAGATAATAAGGGAGTGAAATTATGGCAACAATTAATTTGCCACAAGTACCTTTTACATTACAAGGTAACACAACAGGTCAAAAAGCCTATGTTGATATTGTTAATGCTTTATTGCGTGGACCTTTATATAATGAATATGCAAGTATTATGCAGTATGCTACTGCAACAGCAGAACAAGTTGCTTGATTACCTAATGCAGGACAAGCACTATATAATTTAACTCATCGTGTGGTATGACAAGATGATTATTCATTACCAAATGGTGGGGCAACTCAAACAATGGGATTAACAAGAATTCCAGTTCCGATTGATAAGAGATTTAATTTAAAATTAATGAATGAGGCTTTTGACTTAGCATTAATAGAACAAAATATTAAAAATGGTGTTATTGCTGATGCTATTTCTAGTGTTGTACAAAATAAATTTGTTAATTTAGAATGTGAATTAATTCAGGCTATTTATGATTATTGTTTAGCAGATGGTCAATATGAAGTAATTCCATTTCGTAGTTATACAGCAGAAAATGCTGATGATGCAAATAAGGCATTCTTTACATTAAATGAAACTTTGATTGAATTAACAAATCAAATTAGTAATTTATATTTTGGATTGCCAACTGATAAAATGTTTATGGTTTTAGGTCGTAGAGCCTATTTAGGATTAACACCTGCGTATTTAAAAGTGATTGGTTCACAAGCCCAATTAAAAGCAATGGTTAATGGTGAATTATATGAAAATACCGCAATGGGTATTCCTGTATCTAAAAGTTTTCATTTAGAAAAAACATATACAAAAGGACAAGTTAACCGTGATAAAGGTTATAATTTTACTAATGTAAATGGTTTAATTATTAATAAACAAGTATGAGCTTATCCAATTAATATGGATACTATTCAACAAGTTTTAGATAATGATACTGCTAACCCTCTAAATGAATTGGTAAAGTACAATATGCAACACCAACAATTTTATATCCAAAAACATGTAAAATTATTTTAGAAAAAGCGCCAACCCAAGATGAAATTAATACTGCTAAAAGTAATCTTAATAAAACATTTAGAGTTCCTGTTGATTATGTAATTCCATCATCAAATAAAATTGATATTAGTGGGATTAATAAATTAGATAAACCAACTATTCATGTTGACGATCCAACTCAAACAACAGCAGAACAATTAAAACCACAATTTAAAGATGTTGTTTTAAAATCAGTAAAAGCGGTAAATAATTTTTTAACAGAAAATGATTATGATTACTTTATTGAAGCTAAGGGTGAAGATTGACCAATTAATATTAAAAATGACAAAACTGTTGAAGTTCAAATTGAAGGTAAAAACAATGCTACTGGTCAAACAAACCCCATTGATGTTGTAATTAAAAATTCTTAATAAACAATGAATTTACTAATATTACGCGTTTTAACTTTATTAGTATCTAATTTAGAAAATAAACCTTTAATAAGTAAATTTGTAAATTTAATTAATAGAGTTAATCAAGTTCAAAATAAAATATTAAAACCAATCTTTAATTTTGTCGAAAACTCTTGATGAAATAAAAAAAATCATCAATATGACAATTTGAAAACTAATTTTGTGTAAGATTATGATTTTGCTTTAAATTTTTTAAACGTTAAAATATAATACCGTTGATTGTTGGTTTGGTGTTAAACCTTTGTGTTGGTATTTTCATTTTCAGAGCTTTAAATAATTTTGAATATTAGTGAAACCCAAACCATGATAATGAATTAAGGCTTCTTTAAGACTGGATTGTAATTTACTAATCTTATTTAACTTTTGATAACTAGTATCAGGGTTTGTACTAGTTTTGGTGGAATATAGAGTAGAATTTGTTTGTTTTGCTACTAATAAATATAGTGGTTGCATATCAGAAATAATTATTGATTTTTCTTTAATTAGTTGCTTATTCATATTTTCAATAATCCATTGTTTTTGTAATCTTTTGGTATTGGTGGATTGAACAAAAATATTATTATTGCTATCAACTGCCATTTGAATACAGCATTTGGTATCAGTTGAAAATGGATCGAGATGAGTTTTTCGTTTATCAAATTTATCTTTAAAATTGCCTTTATGAATTTCTTTAATAAATGTTTCATCCATTTGGATTTGACCATTTAATTTTTTAAATTTTAACTGTGTATTTTCTAATTGTTTTGATTGCATTAATTTTTGTCGATTATATCAAGCGGTTTTTGGGGTTGTTTTAATAAAACGAGAAATTATTTTACTAGATTGTCCTAACAATGAAATTTGAATTAATAAATTTCACTGTTCATAATTTAAATGACTTCAATAAGTAAAATGATGACGAAATGCATCAAAACTAGCACGACATTTTTTACATAAATATTTTTGTTTTCCTTCGGAATTATGACCATTTTTAACACAATGAAAAGATTTGCAATTAGGACATATAATGCCTTTATCTCTAAATTTTTGATCAATTTCATTTAAACGTTTTTGTTTTTTAATTAAGTCTGCTTGTTGTTTTATTTTTTCATAAAATTCTAAAAATTGATCATCTGTTAAGCTATTTATTAATTCTGTAATTATTTTTTTCATCATTTATTTACCTCTATATATTAAAAATATACCTAATTTTAGGTATATTTTATAAATATCAAGAGTTTTCGACAAAATTAAAGAAACCAATTAATTATATTACTGATAAATATAATAAAATTACAAGTAAAGTTGAAGATATTTATCAATGATTAAATCCTTTTACTTATTTAGATTTAATTAAAAAAGGTCATAAAAAAGAAATACAACAAATATTAAGTCAATTAGAAAAAGATAATAATATTCAAAATAGAGAACAATTTAAAAATGAAAAATATCTAAATACTAATTGACAGCCTTTAAATAGTAGTTGACTTGATAGTGGTATGTTTAATATTACAAATAAGTTAACTTTAACAGGTAATTTAACTATTTTAATATATACAAAAACAGCAAAACATCCAAAATTTTATGGTCCATATGTTTATCCTAGTGTTCCAGTTGAAATATGAAAATTATTAAGTAATGCTGTTTCTAATGCAGGGACTTTATTTTGGCGTTATTGATTAAGAAAATGATTACCTAGTCATTTAAGAAATTATATTAAAAAACGATTACCACAAGCATTAAAAGAAAAATATCCCAAAGGAACTACTAAATTAACATTACCAACAGTTCAAAAATTACAACAAATTAAAAAGTTTATTAATAATTTAAAGATTGGACATTTTAATTTTAATTTTGCTGGTGAAATTAATAATAAAAAATGATATCGAGAACGCCGAAGTGATGTTAAAAATATTAAGAATTTATATAAAACACCAGTTAAAAATAAATTTTATCAGGTTAATAAATCTATTAAAGCAATTAATAAAACCAAAAGAAAGGTTAATAGTTATAAACCAAATAATTTAAAAAATAAATATCGTAATCAATTAAGGGGTGTTTTATATGGAAAATAATTTAAGTAATTTGTTATTTATAACAGTTGAAGATGTTAAAGCAAGTAAACTTTGACAACCTATTAATGATCGTAAACAATCTGCTTATAATGATAATTTAATTTATAATGCTATTTTAAAAACTAGTTTATGAATGGATAGATTATCAGGTGGAACAATTTCAGATAAAATTAATAAAAAAGATTTGTTTCCTTGAGTAAAAAAAGATAATACTGGTTTAATTGAATATGATAAATGATTAAGTTATATTCAATCTGCTTGTTTATTAGCAGTTATAAATTGATATTTACCAAAAGGAGTTAATGATTTAACTGGTAGTGCTTCATTTTCACAAGGTGGAGTTGCTTATTCACAAACTAATGACCCAGAAGCAAATGAAAATATTACTCGTGATGTTAAAAATGCTTTAAAATTAGCAGGTGAAATTATTGATATTATATCTAGTAAAACAGTATCTAGACCTTATAATTATAGTTTAGATAATTATGCTCATCCATGAGAAGAAGAATATAAGCATATTAGTAAAAAAACTTTTTATCCAACATTATTATTTTGATTAAAAGAACGATTACAAACTGATAATTCAATAAATATTACTTATCCTACTATTAATGATTTTTCTAAAATTGATTATAATGAGTGTATTAAATTAATAGTTCCCTTTGATAATAATACGATTTATTATGAAAATAATGTCTGAAAAGCAAAACAAAGTAGTGGTACTGATATAAAAATTGATAATAAAACTATCATTAAAAATGATAATGATGAGATTGAAGTTTCAGATTTAAAACAAGATAAATTAATAAGTGGTACAAATATTAAAACTATTAATGGTAATTCATTATTGGGGAATGGTGATATATCTATTAATACTGGTAATGATTGAGAATTAATTAATTATCCAGAAGCAAACGAAAAATTAACATTTAAAATTCCAGATTATGATTTAATAAAATATTACTATAAAATATCAATTTCAATAACAGATTATGCATCTGCTAATAAATTTGTAACATATTATTTTGAAACAATATCACAAAAATCAATATTTTCATTTTTAGCAGATAATTCTTATAAAAGAATAACAATTAAGCAAGATGGCTCAATTTCAAATGATACAAATAATATTGTTATTAAAGATTTAACAATTAAAAGAAAATTAATTTAGAAAGGATTTTTAATTAATGAAACAAAATAAAACAACTTGATTAAAGGGTGCCTTACCTTGAAATTGATTTAAAAAAGACCCTATTCCAACTTATAATTGAAATCATAAAGATATTAGAGAATGAGAAAGAAAATATAAAATTCGTAGTTGAGTAGTTAGTTTTTATACATTGATATTTTTAGCATTAAATTGTTGATTAGAATATGGCATGATTAATGCAATAAAAGATAATATTAATTGATATAATTATGGACAATATTGAGGTAATGGAATTGCTATTTTACTAACACCTTTATTTACATATGGAATTCAAGGTATATTTGTTGCTAGTAGTAAACCAAAAGTAGATATGAAAATTGATATTCCACGATTAAAAATATCTAAAATGGGATTAGTATTTACAATTTTACCTTTAATTACTTTAATAATTTCTTTAATTATTATTTGAATTGATAAATCAAAATGAAAAAAAGACCATTTAAGACATTGTTTGAACTGCCGTATTAATCCGCGTGTTATTCAACCAAGAATATCAAAACAATGAAATAATTTGGATGGTATAACAGAAGAAATATTTAAAAATATGCAAGATGAATATACTAAAAAACAAGAAGAAAATAACAAAGAATTAAATTTAAAATAAACTATATATAGGGGCGGTTGATATTTTTGGGTGGTTATATAGTTTAATTTATAAATTATTTTGTTCTGAAAGAATGGATGGCCACTGTTTGAGTAAGGATAAGAAAGGAAATAAAGAAATGGAAATTAGTAATGAAATAGTAATTGCTTTACTTGTATTAGCGGGTGCTGGTGGAATGGGTAGTCTTGGTATTCTTGGATTATCTGCTAAAAAAATTAAAAAATATAAAGCAGAAATTAGAGAATTAAGAACTGCTGTTATTGCTCACGAAAAACATTTACGAGGACCTGATTATGCAACAGAATTAGCATTAAAAACAGGTCAAATTAAAAATGTTAAAAAACAAGTTAAAGTAAATGACAAAAAACAAGCACAAAAAGATGCTATTAAAAAACTAACAAATAGTATTTAAAAAAAATAACCTTAATTGGTTATTTTTTATTTTCTAATATTAAGTCTAAATTTTTAACTTTACAAATAACTAAATTATTTTTTCCATAATTATTTTTATAATATTCTCAGTATTCAGTTGAATTAATATCTACATCTTGTTTATCAATCCCAATTATATATTCACCACGAGGGTTTTTACAAGGGCGATTACCTTGTTCAGATCGATAACATAAAATATAATTATTCATATTCTTTATTTCCTTTATAATGTGTTATATAAAAGTTAATAAGATATTCAATTCGTTGCGAATAAGTAAAGTTATTAAATTCATTTCAAACTTTTTCTTCATTTTTATTTAAGTAAATATTAACATTACGAATTTGACAAGAATAATACTTTCCTGTTTTTTGATTATATGAATGTTTCATAATATTAACTTTCATAATTAGCAATAATAATTGCATCTCGTAAATGATTACTTATTTTTTCATTATTATAAAATCAACCTTTACCATATTGATAAGTTAAATTAGTATCTTTATCAAATTTTCATATACAACTATCATTATATTTACTTAAATTTTCCATATTTTTAACAACTGATTTAGTATTTTTTGGTGATACTCAATTAATAAAATATTTATAAACAGATAATGCTCCTAATAATCTTAATAAATCATCTCTATCTTTACTAGCATTAGCAGATGTATATAAACAATCTTCAATATTAATTTTTTCTTCATAATCAAACAATTTATCATTAATAAATTCATATTGTTCTTTTCAATTTTTATTTGTAAATTCTAATTTTTCAATTAATTTATTATCTTCATAAATAACAATAGCAGTAGTACCTGTTCCTGATGGGTCAATACCTATTTTTATCAAGTGGCTCATTCCTCATCGTTGTTATTATTAATTGTTGGCACTACATTTGATATATCTTCTTCTTTAACTAAATTATTATCTGTCACTTCTTCACTTGATATATTTTCATTACTAATTTGACCCTTATTTATGCTTATATTGCTATCATTATCAATATAAATCTTTTCATCATTAGTTGTAATAACTGCCTGATCTGATTTATAAGCTTGTTGTAATTCAACAGACATAATACCTCATTTTCTTAATAAAGATGTTAATACTGTTTTTAATGCCATTTCATCAAAACTAGCAATATAAAATGATTTATTTTTAGCATAAGTTTTAGAATATTTCATAAAATGATTTTCCATTTGTTCTTTGGTCATATATAAAGTTTTTCCAAAACCATTAACCATTTTAAAGTATGCTACATAACCAATAATTGGTAATTTTTCTCTTTCATCTTCATTTTGAATTCAATTAAAACTAGTTCCTTTTAAACGATCATAATTTACTAATTCATTTTTTCTAACATCTGATACTGACATATCTAAATATTGACCACTTCTTTGTGCTAATTGAATATAACCTTTATAACCTATTTGAAATTGAGCTTGATTAATTCATTCTTGGATTTCGCGACCGTTAATAATTCTTGTTATTTTAGTATTATATGGAACTACATAAGCATAACCAAATTGTTTTTCCATTGGTAAATTTAATAAAACTCCTTGATAACAAGCAGTCATAATTGTTTTTGGATCTGCTTTTTGTAATAATTCATTACTATTTGATATTGCAACTATATTACTTTTAAATCTTGCAATTTCATTTTCATTAGAAAATTTACTTTTTATTCATTCTGTTGCTTTATCTGTTCTTAAAAATTCAACAATATTTGCCATATTATTTTTCTCCTTTATTTATTTTAAAATTAATACCTTTAACCCCAATTAAATTAATATCTTTATTACTATCTCACTGATCTTTAATTTCATTTTTAACAATTTGTTCATCAACAACTAAATAATTTTTAATAAGATTAATAAGTTCTAATTTATCAGCATTTTGTAAAAAATCATCATTAATACCAATAACCTCAATATCTTTAATTAATAATTTTTCTTTCCGAAAATTACTAGTAATAATTTTTAATTCTTGCTCTTGTTTTGCTACACTTTTAATTTCTAAAAATTGTTCTTTTTTATGAGTTTCAATAATTTCATTTTGTTTTTGAAATTGAATATTAATAACATTATTTTTTAAAGAATCATGATTATTCTTAATATTATTTTCTAAATTCAAAATATCTTTTCTAATAAAATTTAATTCATCTTTAAAAGATTTTATTAATTCTAATGGTTCTCTAAAAATATAATCAATTTTTGAAACTACTAATTTTAAATCTTTTAGTGATTGTGATTTATATTCTCCATTTATTAATCAAGCTTGTTGTCGATATATAAATTCTGCTAATTCTTGTCCATTTTCATCAATTCATTTTTTAATTGTTAATGCTTTTAAACTTAATTCTTTAAAATTATTTCCTTTTAAATAAAATGGATACGTAATATTTTTAACTTCATTATTTAATTTTAAATCTGCCATAATTAAATTTCCTCTAATTCCATTTCATTAATTAAATTATCAATATATTCATAAGCACTTTCTTCTGAATGACATTCTTCTAATGCCATATTAAATAAATCTTCTTCAGTATAAACATAACCATTTTCATCTTTTCACATACTAATTTACCTCGTTCTTTGCTATTAATATTTCTATTAATTTTCTTCCTTTTTGTTCTTTAATATCAAAATAAGTTATTTCTTGATTTAATAAATGTGCTTCTTCATTTTTAATTAAATTAATATCATCATTAATATTTTCTTTTTGCCCTGTTTTATTATCAAATATATTAATACAAAAATCATTGTACATATATATTGATATTAGATTTTTGATTGTCATATTTACCTCCTATTTTTAACTCGCTGGCACTCACTCCCAAGTGAAAGTGCCAAAGCGAGAGTTATTTATATAATTAAGTATTTATCTATTTATTTACTACGCCATCCGCTTCACTGCGGGTGAGCGGTGGCGGTATGTTTTATTGTTTAATGTTTAATAATCGACAGTTGTTTTTATAAGATAATGCCAGAGAATTCTCTCTCTTCATCCGCACCATTTCAGGTCAAAGCGTTCAGTTTTTAAAATAAATTCACTTGCACCTTGAAGAGCCTAATGCTGACTTTGTGGTTTTTAAAACCTCTGTCATCCTCTAATGGGATAATATCTATCGCAAATTTATTTATAAAGTGGCCATCTCAATATTTATTGTCGTTTGATGTTGACCCCGCACTTATCACGACTATCGCTTGTTAAAGCGTCTATTATTTACGGACTGATTACCGCTGGGCTAGACCGCCTATGTGGAAAAAAACACTTAGTTATTTAAAATAACTGTTCCACCCTGCATTAAGTTGTTTTATAAAATCAAAGTTTAAAAGAACCAGTTTTATCATCAAAGATAATTTTTGAATTTTCTAGTTTTTGATAAAACTGTTTTTGTGTTTTATCTTTTATTTTATTTAATAAATATTTATGTTTTTCACAAGTTCATAAAACTTTATTTGATAAAAATTCTTCGGTAATGAATGATACTGCTTTATAGCAATCATTAACATCACATATTTTTTGTTGTTTAATTATCATTACCTCCTTTTAGGGATTTTTTATTTCAAATAAAAAAACAACCCTAACAAGAGTTGTTTTTTGGAGCTTCATCGTACATTATACGTCATTAATAACTCTTGTCATTTTCTTATCGTAGTTATATTTGGCTGATATGTAAGTATATCTTGCCAGTAGACAATTTCAATCTAAAAAATTGCATGTATAAAATAACGCTAATAAACAAATAAGATAAGATTTTCCAAACCCTTTTGCCCCAGTTAAAATTTTAAATATTGCTGATTTCGATATTGGCTCACAAAATTTAGCAATAAAAATTTTAGCTAATGCGTCAATGTTAAAATTACAGTTTTGTTCATCTCAATTTAAGTTAATTATTTCTTTTGTTTCCATGCCAATATAGATGCACTATTTTTCTTAAAAAGTCAATAAAATTACGCGCGAGCGCTCGTGGATTTTGGCAAATAAAAACCCTTATAATATAAGTGATATTAATGATCTAGATTGATCAGTGCTATCAAATAAACCAATTGCAAATTTAACTTTCTCATTATATTCATCAGTTAATTTAAACTCTCATAATCCATAACCCGGGATTGAACTAACTAATAATTCAGTGATATAAGATGGAAATTGTAACTTGAATTCGCCTTTGTTAGTAAGACTATCATTGTAAGAATCAAATTCAATTTTGCCACTACCATAGCTAGAGTATAATTGTTTGACTTCTTCATCTAAATTAGTAATTCGATGAGCTAAGTATTTTGAATAGCTACCATTAGCTAACTGTTGATCTAAAGGCATTGTGGAAGGAATCGAACTAGTTTCTAACGAATTATTAATTTCCGGAAATGAAAAGTTATTATAGTCTAATTGATAAATATAGTTTTTTGAAATTATATCTTGGTTAAATTCAAAGCTATTTTCAGTAAAAATACCATAATTTGATTTTAATTTAACAACTATATCTTTATATTCATAATAGTCAGTTGCATCTGGACTTTCTAATGGATTAGTAACCTCAAAATAATATGGTAATAAAATTTTGTAATCGTCATTATCTCCTTTATTAATACAATAATTTGATTTTAAATTACTTGATAACATAGCTAATGCATTTTCAATTCGATTAACCATACTTTTATTTTCTAAAACTACTGTAGGATTTCTTTTTTTTCATGCTATTCATAAATTTGTTACTACTGCATATCTATCTTGACCTTCAAATAAAGTTCTAATTTTACGCTTTTTATTTTTGATCATTTTAAATTCCTCCTGGTACATATAGATGCACTATTTTTCTTGATTTGTCAATGAATTTAATTTTCTTTCATTTCATAAATCTTCTTTTTGTTTAATTTTCTTATTGAACATTGTTCAAATTGGTATTGTAATCAAATAAGCAGGTAACCGATAAAGATGTTGAAAACCTTTACCAATATATAATTTTCTAGTTAATGGATTATTAGTTACTTTACAAATTCCTCAAATTCCTAAATATTCCACCGGGTAACCACCCCATTCTCCAAATTTTAAAGTAATAAAATTATGGGTATCAGAAATTGGATATAAACCCTCTCCAAATCATTTGTATTGGCTAGCTACTAATAAAATTGAGAAAATTGATAAATATGGAACATGGCCAAAATAACGAAACATTGCTTGACGTTTAATTTTTAACTCACAAATTTCTTTTGATAACTGCAACTCATTTGTTAGTTCTTTTTGTCGATTATCTCTTTCATCAAGATATTTATTTTTTCACTGCCCTACATTAAATAATTTCTTCAAGCCATCAAAAATGGGTTTTGGATTTAAACTTTCAAATAAATTAAATTTTGTATCTGCCATTATGAGTCATCTCCTTCATTTTTTTGTAATATTTATAGTAAGGATGTAACCCTAATGTTTTCATTCGATGCTCATCTTTTTGCTGTATAAAAATCCATCAACAATAGGTTTAATTTCGCTAATTTGGTCTTCTAATGGCTTAATATCAGATAATTTAGCATTTTCTCTCTTTAATCGTTTGCTTTCCTCTTCTGCTAATTCTAGTTCATGTTGTTTTTCTCAATAGGGAATTGTAAAATTAATTTTCTGATTTGAAATAGGTTTATCAAATGTTATTGGCAATGGTATTCCTTGACCATTATATTCATATACACTAAATTCTGAAATTTGACCTGATAAATTTTTACTATCAGTCATTTGGCTTTTTGTAACATCAAAAGTACAGTTATTTCCCCTTAAACTTATGATACCTTCTCTTGCAATTGCACCATCAATTGGAAAACTAATACTAACTCAAGATGTTTTAATTGAAATAACGCCAGCTTGAGTTGAAGATACATTAGTCTCTGACGATAAAAAAATGTCTTGACTAGTTTTTACTCCTGGTGAAACTTCTTGATAATTTGGTTTAACAAAATTTCAAAAATATAATTCTTTATTATTTATTATTCCAAAAGCAACAATTAAATACTTTTTATTTATATCTAATAAACTACCTTTTGTCTTAAAAAAATCAGTAACATCTTTATAAAGATTATTCTTTAGTAAATCAAATTTATCATTTGTCGAATTAATAGCATTTGTTAAATTATCTTTTTGATCTGTCGTTAATTGAGTAATATCACCAATATTACTTTTGTTATTTGTAATATCAGTTGTATTTTTGGCGATATCAGTTTTTGCTTGCATTACATCATTTTCAACACCATATCCTCAAACACGTCCAATTGCATTTACTAAATCACTATCAGAAGTTGACTGAACAACCATAGCATCTTTAACTTCACCCAAAATGTTATGATTTAAAATTGCACGTTTTTTACCTTCGGGAGTTGTGACAACGGCATTTGCTGGATAACGACTAATTTCTAAAATTTCATCAAATTGACCTAGTTTTTCAATAGGTCCAACTGGTTGACCTTCATCATCAGTTGCTTGCTGATATAAAATTTGATCAGCAATATTTTGCTTTTGGTTAATTTCGGATGTTAATTCAGTTTCTATTTTAACAATTAAATCACGGTTTTTTGTTGTTTCAATTTCAGCAAAACTATGTTCTTCTTGAATTGTATTATCTATTTCCAATAAGAAGGCATCAATTTCTTGTTTGTCATAAAACTGTTTCGGGTCTAATAATGGTGTCTCATTCTTTTTTGCTAAATAAGTTGAATATAGATGCTCTAGACCGGTTGCTCGTCAAGCTCTTCATGCAAAATCACCCAATAAACCATCAATTGTTAATTTAGGAGTTTTAACTGTTGAATCAGTTCGACTACCATTGCTAATTGATATATTAACACGATCATCTTCGACAACAACATAATCGTTAACGGGTAAATAATCCATTGCCCGGTAAGTAAAACGTTTTAAATTTTCCTGTGTAATTGCTGGTAAATCACGTGAATTAAATCAATTAGGATTATCAATCATATTACCAATTTTCTCATTGGCCATTTGTTGTGCGGTAATCATTTGCGCGTTAAAAAATTCCTCTGGAGTCGCATATCCTAAAGATTTTTGATATGACGTTAATTTAGAAAATTGACCTACCGTACTTCTCCAATTATTAAAATAATCATTATATGAAGTTATTTCTCACAATTGATTAAGTTCCATAATTATATCCTCCTAATATATTGTCGATTTAGATGTGAACCTACTTTTGATGTTACAAAAAGACAAATTTAATAACGTATTTTTTAAACTCACATTGTTATTGATAACATCATTTGTTTCCATTACTAAAAAATTCGTAACTCCACTAATAAAAACTTTTCCTGTTGTAATAAACAACTGAGATGCACCTAAACCCTCAATTATTCCTGCCCCAATTCCAGCAGTTAAAAACCCTAAAACTGTTGCTAATACTTGTAGACCAATCATCGCTAATAATAGTTCTCAAAATGATTTTGCTTTTTGAGGCGTTTGATAAACAATCCGTTTTTTATACGTTATTAAGTTTTGATCTAAAATCTTACGAGGCATTTTTAGTGTATAAAAACTTAAATGCTTCTTCTTTAGTTTTATATACATCATCTAATTTATTTGCATCATTAATTTTTTTAACATATTCACTACGTTCTTTAGTGTAAGGGACACCATCATAAGCTTCAAGAACTAAATCTAAGGCTAATCTTTTTGCATTTTCTAATTGTTCAACATTTTCAATACTTCTTGTTACTCTTGTTGATGATGGTGGCACATAATCAGGGTCTGGATATGAAAATCAAAATTTATTTTGAACAACTTCACCATAATAAAATTCATTATTGGCAATAAATAACTGACCCAAATATCTTCCTTGAGTATACTGTCCCGCTTGTAGTGGCACATCAATAGCAAGAACTCATGCCATTGCTTGTGGTGCAATTGGTACCATTAAATGACCATACTGTTTAATTGGAGCCTCAACAAAATTAAATCCTAATGCGGAAGTAATTGTTGCCAAAGTTCCTTCAATTGTTGCTTTTGAATATTGAATTTTAGCATTAATCATTGCACTTACTACTTCAGGATCAATAAAAATAATACAATCTTCTAAATGAATATCATTTTCTAAAACAAATGCTTGTAAACGTTTTAATTCAGTTACAAAATTATCTTTTGTAATTTTAATTGGACTTGTAATTTTATTTGCTACGTTTGTGCATAAAACTTTAATAATATATTTATCTAAAATTTTAGCTTTTTGTGAATCAGTAATTGTTAATTTATTAGCTGGTCAATTTGATGCCAATTTATCTTGATTAGCAATTCGATTATAAACAGTAAAATTTTGATCTAATTGTACTTTTTTAAAGTCTTCTGTAACATAAGTTTCCGTAAAACCTAAATTAGGATCTCAATCTTTTTGTGTTATTGATTCATTTATAATTGGTAAGTAAACTTCGGCTTTTCATCCACCACCATCTTGTTGCAACTCATTAGGGAATAAAACAGAATATTTAGATCTTCCATATAAATTACTTAATTTAAAATTATCCTTAAAATAAGTTTGAATATTATTTAATGTAATTGCCATTATTCACTACCTCCCACTATTTTGAATGATTGTAAATCAATTCCCATTGAAGAATTTGATTCTTGATTATTATTAACATTTAAGTTATCAGACTGTTTATTTTCTTGAGTAACTCCTACACCTTGATTTCATTTAATTCCTTGTTGAATTTCTGCAAATTGTTTTTCAAGAACTGCAAGACGATCTTCTTTTTCAGTTTTCGTTTTAGTAGTTTGATCTTCTAATTGTTTAGTGGGTATTTCTTTAGCTTTTTCTTCTGCTAATTTTTCACCTTGTTCATTAACTTGTTTTTTTATTTCATCTGCCATTAAAGAGTCTAAATCAACTTCTTCAATTTCAAATTATTTTTTATCATTTAAAATTGGATTACCTTTATCATCTAATTTTAATTTTTTAATTATATTGGCCATAATAATTCCTCCTGGTACATATAGATGCACTATTTTTCTTAATTTGTCAAGGTTTACTTATTTTTTATGATATGCACGATCCAACCTACCTACTTTATCAATTTCAATTAAATTATTAATAACTAACAAATTATTTTTATAATATCGACTAAAAATATTAGTTAAAGAGCCTTTAATGTGAATTACATCATTAACTTCAAATTTCTTTAACTGAGTTATATTTTTTGAAATAGTTTCTTTAATTCAGCCATAACTGGAACCTCAACGAATTTGCATACTCATCACATCAACTTCAACACCATTAATTTTTTCTTTTAATAAATCTTTTTTATAAACTGCAACAATGCCATCAAATACTGATAGCAACATCTTATTATCAATTTTTCTTTGTGCCATAATCAATTACCTCCCAATTGTATTTTTCACATTTATATCCAAATTCTTTTTCCCGAAAATGTGCCTCTAAAATTGCTTTTGCATGAATTGAATGCTCATTTTTAGTAGTTCGTTCTTTAAGTTCTTTTTTAATCATTTCCTTGTTTTTATCAGCTGGGTAATGTAATTGCATTTTATTTTGCAATTCATATCTTAAAATTCCAATTAACTCACGGGTTGCACGCACCTCACGCATTTTTTCAGGACCCATGTGCAAATTCTCAACTACTACCACATTTAAAGATAAATCATGATGTTTATTTTTAAAATTATTGATAATAGTTAAAATTTCATTTGCTGAATCCGTTGGATTACTGCACCTTACTTGGACATATTTATAGTGGGGAAATCGTGTTCCAATTGTCTTAATAAAAATACCAGTAGTTCCAATTCCAGCTGGATCTATCCCAACTGAGAAACTAGGAAAATAACTTTGTTGTTTCATAAAAACCTCCATATCAATATTCGTGACTTTTATGTGTACCTTTCTGTGATTTCTTTTGTATATTTTATGTGAACAAGAATATCATAATATTTTGCCAAAGCAAAAATAACAATTTACGCAAAAATAGTCTATTGTGTTATAATTTACACGTAGACGTATGTTTCTATTAAATTCCCTCTCCTATCATTAATCTCATAAAATATTGTCGTCATTATCAAAAACAATGGTTGGAGGATCATTATTACTGTCAGGGTTATCATTAATTTTATATTATGCACCACGGTAGGTTACAGGTTGGTTTGCTAATTGTTTTTCTTGCACTTCAGCAAGTTTTTTTATTCTTTCATTATTTTCGATACGCTTATTAATTCATTCTTGATTGTTATTTCATATTTTTGTTAATTGATTATTAGCCTCAATTTGTGTTTTATGATCATATTGTTCTAATTAAATTAAATCAACAAAAATATTAAATCCTTTTTTCTTAATACTTGGAATTCCATGTGCAGCTTCTCTATTTGTTCGAGTATAATAAATAAATTGTGGAACAATTCCAACTATTAAAAAATCATCTTTAAATTTATCCTTATGAACAAAAGAACCAGGAAAAATAATTCAACGCTCAGGAGTTTTAACAATGTAACTAATTATTTTTTGGCCACAATTATTATATTTTTGCATAGAACTTTTATGAATTCGATAATTAGATATATTTTTATTTTTATCTTTTTGCTTGTAAGGTTTATAAATTTCTTTAGTTTCAGAATTAGTGCTAAACTCTTTTATAAAATCAAAGTCTTTAGCAAAATTCCTACTTCGATCATAGCAACCAGATTCACAAATTTTTATGTTTTCCATTGTAGCTAACCCCTTTCTAATTAAAAATAATTAATTTTTCAACAGTTATGTTGCACTTTTTTTAAATTTAATATGTGGAATATCTGCTGCTCACTTAACAGCATATTGATGTATTTTTTTAATTTCTTTTAGTTGTTTTATTTTTTTTCATAGTTTCTTCATAATTTTTTCCTAGCTTTTTTATTTTAGTAAATTTATAATTCAATAATTGTTTGTAATTTATTTTTTTCTCCTTTTAATTTAATTGATATAAAGTCTTTAACTACTTCAGGTTCAATTCAATGTCCTGTAGAATTAAAATAATCTTCAGTAATTCATGCAATTCAATCTCAATCGTCATTGCCTATAACATATAGGAATAAATATTTCTCTGAGTTAGGTAATTTTTTAACTATATATCCATTTTTATATTTATAATTAAATTCTTTTATTGTCATTATTTTATATTCTCATTTTGAATTTCTTTATTTCAAGGTAATTCACTAATTTTACCTTTTGCATTAATACAATGTTGACAAGTTAAAAGTTCTTGTTTTCCTACTATTTGTGCATTGATAAAATTATTAAAATGTTCCATCATTGATTTACCTTTTTCATAATCATCTAAACTTAATTTTTTACATAATTCAATAAATTCATCACAAACATCTTTATATGTTTTATTGCTTAAACTTTCTTGTAAATATATTTGTTGCTCTTGGCTTATTTGTATAACTGTTTTTGCCATTATTAGTATCCTCCCTTACAAAATAAACATAAATCGCTATCAATCGTATTTACTGGACATTGAAATTTTTTAAAATATTTTGCCATTATCAATTGCCTCTTTTAATTCTTCATAAACCATTTTTAATGTTTCATGTGCCATTTTGTTAGGTCATTTTTTGAAATCATCACCACAGATTTGTTTTACTTGTTCTATTTGTTTAACAATACTATTAATTTTTTCCATACCGTATTTCTCCTTTAAACATAAAAAAACCGCTTTTATGCGGTATTCTGCTAAATTCTTAAATGTGTATGGTACCTTACAAAATTAAACTTTTTCCTAAAACGACAACACTTATTTACAACCTAATTTTTATCCATTAAATATTTGGAAAGAAACATTGATCTTCCTTTAAAGAAAATAAAAAGCAAGATCTTCTTGCTTTTTTAATATAGTCTTATTTTCCTTAAATTATAAAAATAATTTAATAACTAAACAACTTTAAATTCAATTGTTTGTAAAAATTCATCTTTCTTATCAGTATTTGTTTCTTTACTATCTGGTTTAAAGAAAAAACTATAACCAAAACTATTATAACTAAAGTTTATATCTAATCATGAATAATATCCATTTTTATCCATTTTTCGAAATAATTGAAAAGTAAATGATTTTGCTTTTTTGGTTAAAGTTACTTTGTCTAAAATTCGTGCAAAAGAAATTCTTGTATCACGATTAATTTTTGAATCTAATTTATCATTAAAGATTTTAAAAATTGTTCGAAACACTGGTGATAAATTAGCATATGAACTATTCTTTTCTGAAAAAGAATTAGTTGTTTTTATTAAGTCATTAAAATCATCTTGGTTCATTTTAAAAACAAGTTTATCGTTATATGTTTCAATTTGATAATACTGCCATAATTTCATTGTTGTTTCCGCAAATTGATTTAAGCCCTGGTCAACCTTTTCTTTTTCAATCAACACTTTAACTGGTGTTTTTAAGGTTTTAGATGACCCTTTATTATTAAATGGTAAATTTTCAATTGTAAAACTATTTGGGGTAAAAGAAACAATATTTCCTTTAACATAATAATCTGATAAAGTAGTTGCGGTAAAATATTTCTTTTTATAAAATTGTAAGAATTGTTCTGGTGTTAATTTAGCTACATTATATCCTTCACCAGCTCATGTTAAAACTGAATCGCTTCTAAGAACTGTCTTTATAAGAGTAAAAGTACTATTAAAAGAACTTCACGAGCAATTGCCTTTAAATAGAATTCCTCTTGTTGTTAAATCTTTTGTAATCATTGGTCAAATAGTATTTGATGAATCAATGTTATTATAACCACGATTTCCTTTATCAATAGCTTGATAGTTTTCAGCTTTAAAAATATCATCAATAAAAGTAATAAAATAATTTTCAAGATTTTTTTGAATCCCATTTAAAGCCTCAATGTTATTACAAATAACAACTAAGCTATCAACACTATCACGTTGCTCCAAATCTTTAAATTTAATTTGATATGAAATTTTAACATTAATTGTAATTCCCATAATACTATTATTATTAACAGTAATTAATTTTGCCAAATTATCAAAATTAATATGACTCAAATTGTAAATAAAAATTAGAATATTCATTGGCAATATCACGATTTAAATTATTAAATTCTGTTTTGAATCCAGTCACTAATTGATCAAGAAAACGCCACTTGCTAATTGTAGCACCAGTTAAAACTTCCCCATCATTAGTTTTTAAATGCGTAACTAATTCTTTAAATTCTGCAATTTGATCAGGATAATTATTAATATCAATTGTTGCTTTCTCAGCTAATCATGTTTTTAAATGTTGTGATACTTTGCTCATAAGCTTGTTCATAATTTCAACATCGTTCGTAGTTTCTTTGGAATCATCATCAGGAATATACTTTGGTCGATTATTGCAGCTAACAATGGTATTAATCGTTGGTGTTATTAAACTAAAAGTCGTTAAAATAGTTAATAATTTTTTCATAGTTCTTTCTCCTTTTAAAATATCTTGTGTTAAATATTTGTGATAATTATAAAAAAAGCAAGAACTTTCTTGCTTTTTAAGTTAATGTTATTTTTTAGTAAATTCTAATGTAAATAATGTTGATGTTCACCCAGTATAATAAACGGCATTATTTGTCCCAAAAGTTAGATCAAAGTTTCAAACCGCACCACGACGTAATGAAAAAGTATCTTTTGTATCATTTAAAGTAACATCATGACCACGTTTTTCTCAATCACCTGTTGTAAAAATATCTAATCCTGATAAGCCCTTGGCCTCAGAAGACGCTTTAAAATCATCGATTAAAATTCTTAAAACCTTTTGATATTTGTATTCTGATAAAGCTGAAATTTTATTAAAGACAGCTTCACTAAGATGTCAGACCCCAGAATTTTGATTTGATTCGAGACGGAAATGTTTATAAAAAGCTGTTACCAATTTTCCATATTCCAGTAATTTTTTATCCAAACCATCTTTTGTAATTTCAACTTGAACTTTTAATGCTTCACCACCATTCATAACTGCTCCCGATAATGGGAATCCAACAACTAACACTTTTGATAAATTAACATTAAAATAAGCTAAATTTAAACTATTATGTCCTGTATTAAAAATATTAACTAATGAACGATAAAATGTAACAAAGTTTTCTGGTGTAATTTTATCTGGTTGATAACCCATTCCGGCTCAAACATAAGAAGCTGTTTTCTCATTTACGACATCAACACCATTTGTAGTGTTATTAATAGCACTTGTTAATAATGTTAATAACGTTAATGAATCATTATATTTAATACTTCCAACAAGGTCTGTTAACTCAAGATCTCCCTCAACAGCTTTTTTTAATTTTGCAAAAATAATATTATCTAAATCACGAAAGCCTTGGGTATAGTTAACATTAAAATTATCATAAATATCTTTAAAACCCTCAGTTTTATCAATTTGGAATGTTCCTTCTTTAACGAAGAAATTTACAATTACTTTCGAAAGTTTTTGAACAACACCTGTTAAAACATCCCCTATTGTTTTTGAATCATTAGTAATAACATATTGAATAAAGTAATTTGAAGTAGCTGCTAAATTTTTAAAATTAACCTTAAAATTAAAACTAAAATCTAATCGCGTTGCTTTAATATCTTTAACAGCCGGATTATTTGCTAACTTTGCTAATTCTTCTGTATCAATAAAATTTAAATTATATTTTAAACTATCCTCAGATAAATCAATTGGTTTAGTATCAATGTAATAATTTGAATAATCATTAATAATTTGCTGACTCACATTATTAAAAACAGCCATAAAACTAGTTTTTAAAATTTGTAAAGCACCTGCAACTTTAGGATCACTTTGATCTAATGCTTTACTTTGTGTCGTTTTATCAACCATAGTATATAACTCATCAAATTTTGTTTGATAATCTTTACTATTAATTGTATTTTTAGTACGAACATATTCTAAAAATGCATTTGAAACCCGTTGCGAAATTTTATTTAAAGTTTCAGCATCTTTATGGCCTCCAAAATCTGGATCATCTGGTTGTGGCATCTGATGACAACCAACAATTGTGCTAGCTCCTGTTACAGAAAACGCAGAAACACCCAATAACGCCAATAATTTTTTCATTTTTTAACTCCTTTTCACAAAATCTGTTGCTATATTAATATTATACTGAAAAAAACAAAAAAACAAATGGTCCCACTGATAAAACGCGGCAAAATTGCGGCCTACACATCTGGTGCATACTATCTTTAAAATTCTTTAACATAATATTAAAATAAAAAAAGCAAGAACTTTCTTGCTTTTTAAGTTAATGTTATTTTTTAGTAAATTCTAATGTAAATAATGTTGATGTTCACCCAGTATAATAAACGGCATTATTTGTCCCAAAAGTTAGATCAAAGTTTCAAACCGCACCACGACGTAATGAAAAAGTATCTTTTGTATCATTTAAAGTAACATCATGACCACGTTTTTCTCAATCACCTGTTGTAAAAATATCTAATCCTGATAAGCCCTTGGCCTCAGAAGACGCTTTAAAATCATCGATTAAAATTCTTAAAACCTTTTGATATTTGTATTCTGATAAAGCTGAAATTTTATTAAAGACAGCTTCACTAAGATGTCAGACCCCAGAATTTTGATTTGATTCGAGACGGAAATGTTTATAAAAAGCTGTTACCAATTTTCCATATTCCAGTAATTTTTTATCCAAACCATCTTTTGTAATTTCAACTTGAACTTTTAATGCTTCACCACCATTCATAACTGCTCCCGATAATGGGAATCCAACAACTAACACTTTTGATAAATTAACATTAAAATAAGCTAAATTTAAACTATTATGTCCTGTATTAAAAATATTAACTAATGAACGATAAAATGTAACAAAGTTTTCTGGTGTAATTTTATCTGGTTGATAACCCATTCCGGCTCAAACATAAGAAGCTGTTTTCTCATTTACGACATCAACACCATTTGTAGTGTTATTAATAGCACTTGTTAATAATGTTAATAACGTTAATGAATCATTATATTTAATACTTCCAACAAGGTCTGTTAACTCAAGATCTCCCTCAACAGCTTTTTTTAATTTTGCAAAAATAATATTATCTAAATCACGAAAGCCTTGGGTATAGTTAACATTAAAATTATCATAAATATCTTTAAAACCCTCAGTTTTATCAATTTGGAATGTTCCTTCTTTAACGAAGAAATTTACAATTACTTTCGAAAGTTTTTGAACAACACCTGTTAAAACATCCCCTATTGTTTTTGAATCATTAGTAATAACATATTGAATAAAGTAATTTGAAGTAGCTGCTAAATTTTTAAAATTAACCTTAAAATTAAAACTAAAATCTAATCGCGTTGCTTTAATATCTTTAACAGCCGGATTATTTGCTAACTTTGCTAATTCTTCTGTATCAATAAAATTTAAATTATATTTTAAACTATCCTCAGATAAATCAATTGGTTTAGTATCAATGTAATAATTTGAATAATCATTAATAATTTGCTGACTCACATTATTAAAAACAGCCATAAAACTAGTTTTTAAAATTTGTAAAGCACCTGCAACTTTAGGATCACTTTGATCTAATGCTTTACTTTGTGTCGTTTTATCAACCATAGTATATAACTCATCAAATTTTGTTTGATAATCTTTACTATTAATTGTATTTTTAGTACGAACATATTCTAAAAATGCATTTGAAACCCGTTGCGAAATTTTATTTAAAGTTTCAGCATCTTTATGGCCTCCAAAATCTGGATCATCTGGTTGTGGCATCTGATGACAACCAACAATTGTGCTAGCTCCTGTTACAGAAAACGCAGAAACACCCAATAACGCCAATAATTTTTTCATTTTTTAACTCCTTTTCACAAAATCTGTTGCTATATTAATATTATACTGAAAAAAACAAAAAAACAAATGGTCCCACTGATAAAACGCGGCAAAATTGCGGCCTACACATCTGGTGCATACTATCTTTAAAATTCTTTAACATAATATTAAAATAAAAAAAGCAAGAACTTTCTTGCTTTTTAAGTTAATGTTATTTTTTAGTAAATTCTAATGTAAATAATGTTGATGTTCACCCAGTATAATAAACGGCATTATTTGTCCCAAAAGTTAGATCAAAGTTTCAAACCGCACCACGACGTAATGAAAAAGTATCTTTTGTATCATTTAAAGTAACATCATGACCACGTTTTTCTCAATCACCTGTTGTAAAAATATCTAATCCTGATAAGCCCTTGGCCTCAGAAGACGCTTTAAAATCATCGATTAAAATTCTTAAAACCTTTTGATATTTGTATTCTGATAAAGCTGAAATTTTATTAAAGACAGCTTCACTAAGATGTCAGACCCCAGAATTTTGATTTGATTCGAGACGGAAATGTTTATAAAAAGCTGTTACCAATTTTCCATATTCCAGTAATTTTTTATCCAAACCATCTTTTGTAATTTCAACTTGAACTTTTAATGCTTCACCACCATTCATAACTGCTCCCGATAATGGGAATCCAAAAACTAACACTTTTGATAAATTAACATTAAAATAAGCTAAATTTAAACTATTATGTCCTGTATTAAAAATATTAACTAATGAACGATAAAATGTAACAAAGTTTTCTGGTGTAATTTTATCTGGTTGATAACCCATTCCGGCTCAAACATAAGAAGCTGTTTTCTCATTTACGACATCAACACCATTTGTAGTGTTATTAATAGCACTTGTTAATAATGTTAATAACGTTAATGAATCATTATATTTAATACTTCCAACAAGGTCTGTTAACTCAAGATCTCCCTCAACAGCTTTTTTTAATTTTGCAAAAATAATATTATCTAAATCACGAAAGCCTTGGGTATAGTTAACATTAAAATTATCATAAATATCTTTAAAACCCTCAGTTTTATCAATTTGGAATGTTCCTTCTTTAACGAAGAAATTTACAATTACTTTCGAAAGTTTTTGAACAACACCTGTTAAAACATCCCCTATTGTTTTTGAATCATTAGTAATAACATATTGAATAAAGTAATTTGAAGTAGCTGCTAAATTTTTAAAATTAACCTTAAAATTAAAACTAAAATCTAATCGCGTTGCTTTAATATCTTTAACAGCCGGATTATTTGCTAACTTTGCTAATTCTTCTGTATCAATAAAATTTAAATTATATTTTAAACTATCCTCAGATAAATCAATTGGTTTAGTATCAATGTAATAATTTGAATAATCATTAATAATTTGCTGACTCACATTATTAAAAACAGCCATAAAACTAGTTTTTAAAATTTGTAAAGCACCTGCAACTTTAGGATCACTTTGATCTAATGCTTTACTTTGTGTCGTTGGCATCGTGTAAGTGAAGTGCAACAAATCAACTCAGAAAGGAGTTGATTTTTTAATGGAAAGAAAACATTATTTTATTTTACGGTCCTTAGTAACTAAGTATGGAAAAGATAATGTTATTAATACGGTAAATAATATTGTAATTAATAATGAAAAAGAAGATGAATAAATTATCCGCGTAATTTATTAGCGGTAATTTATTCAATATAGTTTATTTTGAGCGTAGCGAACACGCGAAGCGTGCCGCGAAAATTAGATTTTTAGGAGGAATAAGTTATGCCAGTTTGATTAACGACAATTTTTAGTGTTGTTATTATACTAGGTATTTTTGCGTGAATTGGTTTATCAATTTATCAAAAAATTCGCCAAATTCGAGGAAAGAAAAAAGATAAAAAAGAAATTGAAAATAAGGGGGATAAAAAATAATGTTAGGTATGTATTTAACAACAGCAATTAATTTTTTAGCAGTTGGTGATAAACCTACTATTTCAGATGGAATGGGTTCTATTTGAAGTGGTTTAGGGCAAGCAATGATGAAAGTTAAAGAAGCAATTTATGCTGTATTACCACAATTAATGACCTTTTTAGGTGATGCGTGAATTATTTTAATTCCATTTGGTATTTTTGTTATCATTAAGATTTTAAACTTTTTCCGTGTTATGGTTAAAGTATTTTAATATTTATTATTACTGATCATATATCTTAGCTATGGCACACTAGCTTTTATGTGAGTTGATTAAATAATTTTGTTGTTTATTTTTGTATTACACACTGTCTATAAGTTATTATTGAAATTATTAGTAATGAAATAATTGTTTTAAAGTAGGATTTAATAAAAATAAGAATATTTTTATTAAGGGTCATATTAATAGTGGTTTTGGAATATAAATTTTTATAATATTCTTTATAAATATATCTACTTTCTTTTTAAAATTTGTAGGCAGTGTGTAGTGCAAAAATATCAATTTAATTATAAATGATTAATTTTATATTTTAATAACTATTATCTTTAATTTTGTCGAAAACTCTTGATGAAATAAAAAAAATCATCAATATGACAATTTGAAAACTAATTTTGTGTAAGATTATGATTTTGCTTTAAATTTTTTAAACGTTAAAATATAATACCGTTGATTGTTGGTTTGGTGTTAAACCTTTGTGTTGGTATTTTCATTTTCAGAGCTTTAAATAATTTTGAATATTAGTGAAACCCAAACCATGATAATGAATTAAGGATTCTTTAAGACTGGATTGTAATTTACTAATCTTATTTAACTTTTGATAACTAGTATCAGGGTTTGTACTAGTTTTGGTGGAATATAGAGTAGAATTTGTTTGTTTTGCTACTAATAAATATAGTGGTTGCATATAAGAAATAATTATTGATTTTTCTTTAATTAGTTGCTTATTCATATTTTCAATAATCCATTGTTTTTGTAATCTTTTGGTATTGGTGGATTGAACAAAAATATTATTATTGCTATCAACTGCCATTTGAATACAGCATTTGGTATCAGTTGAAAATGGATCGAGATGAGTTTTTCGTTTATCAAATTTATCTTTAAAATTGCCTTTATGAATTTCTTTAATAAATGTTTCATCCATTTGGATTTGACCATTTAATTTTTTAAATTTTAACTGTGTATTTTCTAATTGTTTTGATTGCATTAATTTTTGTCGATTATATCAAGCGGTTTTTGGGGTTGTTTTAATAAAACGAGAAATTATTTTACTAGATTGTCCTAACAATGAAATTTGAATTAATAAATTTCACTGTTCATAATTTAAATGACTTCAATAAGTAAAATGATGACGAAATGCATCAAAACTAGCACGACATTTTTTACATAAATATTTTTGTTTTCCTTCGGAATTATGACCATTTTTAACACAATGAAAAGATTTGCAATTAGGACATATAATGCCTTTATCTCTAAATTTTTGATCAATTTCATTTAAACGTTTTTGTTTTTTAATTAAGTCTGCTTGTTGTTTTATTTTTTCATAAAATTCTAAAAATTGATCATCTGTTAAGCTATTTATTAATTCTGTAATTATTTTTTTCATCATTTATTTACCTCTATATATTAAAAATATACCTAATTTTAGGTATATTTTATAAATATCAAGAGTTTTCGACAAAATTAAAGACTATTATTAAAAATTAAATAGTATTTTTCAGTGTGTCAATTTTTATTATTTTATATATTTAACATTGTTAATAACATTGTTTATTAAACATTAAATAAGCAATATATAAACATTATGTATAACATTGTTAATAATCAGTGTTTTTATCAATAAGTAAACAATATATAAACATTAAATATAACATTGTTTATTAAATAAATATTTAGTTAGGAGTTGATAAAATTGAGTAATTTTGTTAAGAAAAATCAAAATATAGAAAATTATTTTATTCGTAAAGAGTTGATAGTTTTTGAAACAAAAAAAGCAATTTTTATAAATTTACCTAATCATAATCGTCATATTGGTTTTTGGTTGAGTAATAAATTTATTTATCCGAGTGAAAAACACTCAGAACAAGTAGCAATCGGTTTGATTTATGATAATTCTTATCCTATTGTAAAATATGATGAAAATTTAAAACGTCATGTGTGAAAATATTTAACTGGAGCAGAACTAATCAATTTGTATAATCAATACAAATAAAATTATTTTACACAAATGAAAAAAGCAATATTTCCTGGTGAACCTCAAAAAGTAAAAACAACTAACAATAATTTAACAAATTGAAGTGATGAAAAAGTAGATAAATTAATTAATGACTTGAAGGACTTAAATTAATGGGTTTATATGATTATTGAGTTCAATTTGTTAGTTATATTATTGGTTCAAATGCTCCTGAATTTTTATATGTCATATCATTTGTATTATTTATCGTTTTATTTTTGGTGATGTTTTTTAAACTTATTCAGAAAATGTGGAGTTTTTAAATATGCAAAATGATTGAGAAAAATTAAAAGAGTTTTTTATTTATGTATTTTTGTTTATAGATAAAACGAATGTTGAAATTATTACAACTTGAAATTTAACTCAAAATGAATATTTAACTCTTATGATTGGTATTTGAATTGTGATTTTATTTTTAACGTGGTTTTTATTGTGAATGGTTTTTAAAATAGTTGGGTATTTTAAGTAATGAAAAAATTTATATTTTTCTTAAAAAATTATTGTTATATTGGTGGTTCAATGATTTTGTTTAGTTTAATTGATTTATTACTTTGAATAATTTCATTAAATTATACCGGTTTAGTATTTTGATTATTGTTTGCTTTGCAATGTGTTTATTTTGTCTGATGAGTTTGAAAAAACATATTTTATCAGTTGAGTGCTTTTCGTTTAGTTAATTTTGTTTGAGATAATCCGTTATCAGTAATTATTGGTAAGTTAGGGACGGGAAAAACTTTACTTTTAACTTATTTATCACAAACTATGAAACTATTAACAGATAAGATTTATAGTAATTATCCGTTAGAAGATGATAAAGTTAAAGTTTTAACATTTAAAAATTTAGATTTTACAGATAGAACAAAACCAGTTCCCCCAGATGATAGTGTTATTTTATTTGATGAAAGTTATTTATATATTGATGGAACTAGTCCCCACGATGAGAAAAAAGTTCGTAGTGGTAAAATTCCGTGAATTGTATTAGCAAGACATTTTGGTAATCGTGCTTTATTTACTGCTCAGCGTGAGGGTATGATTTGAAATAATATTCGACAATTAGCAAGTGGTATTATTATTCCAATTTCATTGAAAAAACCTATTGCTAAAAAAGGATTTAATTTTTTTAATCGTTTCTTTATTATGCGAATTGGTATTTTTCAAGATATTACAGATTATGAAATTTGAAAAACAAAATCAGTAGAACGAACAGCCGAAGGTAAACGAGCAAAACATAAGTCGGATGTTGGGTTAGGAATTCTGTTTTTTAAAATAATTATTCCATTAGAATTTGCACAGAAATATGATAGTAAATGATTAAAGTTTGTTCGTGATTTAAAAAATGATGAAATAGTTAATTATAAAGAATATTATTGGTCAGAAATTACTAAATTAAGTGTTAAAGAGCGTTTAGCATTGTTTGATATTGATATTTTGAAAAAAAATTTAAAACCTAAAAAAGAAAAAGGAAGTGATAAAGATGATTAATTTATTATCAGAAAGTAATAATTGAGATAAGATTTTTAGTTTTATTTTTGATGTATTTTTGTTTATTTTTGATGTAATTTGAAATACTAAATTACCAATGACAAATACAACTATTGCTTATTTTATTATCTTTTTTATGGTTGTTAAGTTATCAATTTATGCTATCCACGGAACAAGAACACAATATAATGAATTAGGTTCAACTGTTAAAAACAATACATCAAAATTGTATGCTTCAACAGTACGTGGTGTTAAAAAAGCACATAAGGCTAATAAAAATGGTCGGTGAAAGGAAACAGATTAATGATTAGATTAGTTTTATTAGTTGCTGCAATTGCTATTTTTGGTACTAGTTTTATTACGGTGATTATAAATCAATTAACATCAGCAAAAAATATCATTATGGATTTATATAACTCAGATACTTTTTTACTTTCTTTGTTTGGTAAAATGGCAATTTTGTTTAGTCATCCATTAATGTTAACAATATCAAGTTTATATATTGTTGGGTTTATTGTTTCAAAAACATTGTATAGTTAGGGGTTGAATTATAAATATGAAAAAATCATTATCTTTATTTGCCATATCTATTTTAGGTATTTTAGGTTTAATTATTCCATTTATTACTTTAACAGCATTTAAACCCTTAAATCAGCAGAATTATACTGTTAATTAACAAACAATGGGAATGAATGAAACTGATTTTATTAATACAATGTTTTTACGCAGTAGTTTTTTTGAAAACTGGTCTGAAACAAATTACTTTATTAATCCAACTCTAAAAACATCACAAACATTAACTTATAATGATAAATGATATTTAGACTTTTTAAAGGATAGTTATTCAACGGGAATTTCATTTGATAAGCCTAGTGATGAGTTTATGGATTTATATAAAAATTGAGATACTTATGCTAAACAATATAATATTGATAAATTCTATGATGTTGATAAAAAACAATTTTTAAAAGAATTAACTAATTTTTCTTATTCTTTTGCTAAGTATTTTAATACTGTGGAAGTTATTAATAAATTAGAAAGAGGTATTGATAATTTACAATTAGTTAAAATGATTAATGAGTTTTGAATACAAATTCCTAGAACACAGGCACCTAATAAAGAATTTTTAACTGCTACTAATAAATGATATTTTTATGGAGAAAAAAGAAATGGTCAATATTTGCTTACAAAATTTTATTTTGATAATAATTTTATTAAAAATCAAAATTTGTTATGACAACACTTAAAAAATGATTCAGATTTTATTTGAAACTATAATTTAGTATATCGTTGAGATGGAAACGGTGAACCAGAATTACCCGTTGTTGATAATGATGGCAAATTAAAATTATATACTGAATATTATCAAAATGTTCGTTCTTTTTCTTTAATTTTGTCGAAAACTCTTGATATTTATAAAATATACCTAAAATTAGGTATATTTTTAATATATAGAGGTAAATAAATGATGAAAAAAATAATTACAGAATTAATAAATAGCTTAACAGATGATCAATTTTTAGAATTTTATGAAAAAATAAAACAACAAGCAGACTTAATTAAAAAACAAAAACGTTTAAATGAAATTGATCAAAAATTTAGAGATAAAGGCATTATATGTCCTAATTGCAAATCTTTTCATTGTGTTAAAAATGGTCATAATTCCGAAGGAAAACAAAAATATTTATGTAAAAAATGTCTTTAATTTTGTCGAAAACTCTTGATATTTATAAAATATACCTAAAATTAGGTATATTTTTAATATATAGAGAGGTAAATAAATGATGAAAAAAATAATTACAGAATTAATAAATAGCTTAACAGATGATCAATTTTTAGAATTTTATGAAAAAATAAAACAACAAGCAGACTTAATTAAAAAACAAAAACGTTTAAATGAAATTGATCAAAAATTTAGAGATAAAGGCATTATATGTCCTAATTGCAAATCTTTTCATTGTGTTAAAAATGGTCATAATTCCGAAGGAAAACAAAAATATTTATGTAAAAAATGTCGTGCTAGTTTTGATGCATTTCGTCATCATTTTACTTATTGAAGTCATTTAAATTATGAACAGTGAAATTTATTAATTCAAATTTCATTGTTAGGACAATCTAGTAAAATAATTTCTCGTTTTATTAAAACAACCCCAAAAACCGCTTGATATAATCGACAAAAATTAATGCAATCAAAACAATTAGAAAATACACAGTTAAAATTTAAAAAATTAAATGGTCAAATCCAAATGGATGAAACATTTATTAAAGAAATTCATAAAGGCAATTTTAAAGATAAATTTGATAAACGAAAAACTCATCTCGATCCATTTTCAACTGATACCAAATGCTGTATTCAAATGGCAGTTGATAGCAATAATAATATTTTTGTTCAATCCACCAATACCAAAAGATTACAAAAACAATGGATTATTGAAAATATGAATAAGCAACTAATTAAAGAAAAATCAATAATTATTTCTGATATGCAACCACTATATTTATTAGTAGCAAAACAAACAAATTCTACTCTATATTCCACCAAAACTAGTACAAACCCTGATACTAGTTATCAAAAGTTAAATAAGATTAGTAAATTACAATCCAGTCTTAAAGAAGCCTTAATTCATTATCATGGTTTGGGTTTCACTAATATTCAAAATTATTTAAAGCTCTGAAAATGAAAATACCAACACAAAGGTTTAACACCAAACCAACAATCAACGGTATTATATTTTAACGTTTAAAAAATTTAAAGCAAAATCATAATCTTACACAAAATTAGTTTTCAAATTGTCATATTGATGATTTTTTTTATTTCATCAAGAGTTTTCGACAAAATTAAAGAAAAATGTCGTGCTAGTTTTGATGCATTTCGTCATCATTTTACTTATTGAAGTCATTTAAATTATGAACAGTGAAATTTATTAATTCAAATTTCATTGTTAGGACAATCTAGTAAAATAATTTCTCGTTTTATTAAAACAACCCCAAAAACCGCTTGATATAATCGACAAAAATTAATGCAATCAAAACAATTAGAAAATACACAGTTAAAATTTAAAAAATTAAATGGTCAAATCCAAATGGATGAAACATTTATTAAAGAAATTCATAAAGGCAATTTTAAAGATAAATTTGATAAACGAAAAACTCATCTCGATCCATTTTCAACTGATACCAAATGCTGTATTCAAATGGCAGTTGATAGCAATAATAATATTTTTGTTCAATCCACCAATACCAAAAGATTACAAAAACAATGGATTATTGAAAATATGAATAAGCAACTAATTAAAGAAAAATCAATAATTATTTCTGATATGCAACCACTATATTTATTAGTAGCAAAACAAACAAATTCTACTCTATATTCCACCAAAACTAGTACAAACCCTGATACTAGTTATCAAAAGTTAAATAAGATTAGTAAATTACAATCCAGTCTTAAAGAAGCCTTAATTCATTATCATGGTTTGGGTTTCACTAATATTCAAAATTATTTAAAGCTCTGAAAATGAAAATACCAACACAAAGGTTTAACACCAAACCAACAATCAACGGTATTATATTTTAACGTTTAAAAAATTTAAAGCAAAATCATAATCTTACACAAAATTAGTTTTCAAATTGTCATATTGATGATTTTTTTTATTTCATCAAGAGTTTTCGACAAAATTAAAGTTCTTTTTTGCTTAAATATATTGATGTTATTGTACAAGAAAATATCCGAATTCAGCAAGGTGGTAATCCAAACTATGATGACCCAAATTTGGGTAGTGAAAGAATAATTTTTGATTTTGAAATTATTAATAATATGGAAAAATTAGATTGAAAACCTGATGTTATTTTAACTAGAAAATCAATTTATCGGATGATTTTAACAATTGATGAAAATAAAAATATTGTTGCATATAGTTTAGAATTAACACATTTTAAACAATATTGGGATGGTAATAATGCAAATAGTTATCGGTATACTGATGATTTAGGTTTTTTGTTTACTTTTATGAAAGAAAAAGAAGATACTTTTAATTTTAGTGCTGAAACATATAATTATAATCAAGGTAATTCTCCTAATATTGGTAAAATGGTTTTTGAACAGATGAAAGGTCAAATTGATATTAATAAATTTTTAAAAGCCTTTTTTACCCATGCTTTGGTACCTGTATTTCAAAATCGCAGTAATTTTATTGAAAGTGGTTATATTGATAATTTACAGTATGATACTGTTTTAATTAATTTTTTTGGTTTAAAATTGATTAATTTTAGAGATGTTTTAATTGATGAAACTAATACTAATAAAAATCAATTTGAAAAACTATTAAATAGTATGTTTACGGTTTCCCAAAATTTTTATAAAGATTATTTACGAACAATTTTTGATTTAGAAAATGATACTTATTTACAAGGATATAATAAAAAATATGGTTTATTAGTAAATAATGGTTTTAAAATTTATCCTCGTTATTTTTATTTTTCTGATAAATACAATCAATTAGACATTAAATTGTATTCAGCATTTAAAAATCGTTTTTATAACACAAATTATGGAGATGTATTTAATTATGATTTTTCAGTTGCAAATAATTATAATATTAATCAAAATGAAGGTTATGTTTTTGAAGGTGCTTTAAAAGATAAATACGGTTTAAAATACAAAAAAATTGAAGAACAAAAAATCGGTTATAATGTTTTTGAATTACAAGCCCAAAAAGAAAATGATATGTACCGTTATTGTGATTTTAATTTTGGAATTTATAACTGACAAGAAATAAATAATGGCGGGTTGTTTCCTGATGGACAATGATGACAAGCCCAATATGAAAGTTGTAGTTGATATAATTTAGCGTGTCATATAAAAAATGCTGCAATTTGAATTGTAAATAATATTCCCGGTGTTAAACAAGTAAACGAATTAGCAAGCGGTGTTGGTAAAATATTTCAAACAATATATAGTTTTTTTAGTCAAACATTTGAGGTATGAAAATTTAGTCCAGCATTATATAATACAATAACAAATATATTCCTATTAATTATCTTTATGAAGTTTGTTAGATTAATTTAAAAAAGGACTTGTTAGTCCTTTTATTCTTTTCAATCAATTATTAATCCCGTGTCTTTATTAATTTCTGGTATTTGTGGTTCATTGTTTTTATTTCAACGATATACTAAATTATAGTTTCAAATAAAATCTGAATCATTTTTTAAGTGTTGTCATCAAGTGTTTTGATTATTAATAAAATTATTATCAAAATAAAATTTTGTCGTTATATAATTATTTTCATATTTATTTATATAAAAATATCATTTATTAGTAGCAGTTAAAAACTCTTTATTAGGCGCCTGTGTTCTAGGAATATTAGTTCATTTGCTATTTTCTGGTAGTTGTTGTGGTTATGGTGTAGGTTTATTACCCCCCCCCGTTTTCATTATTATTTGGTTTTTCACAACTAATTAATGTTGTTGTACTTGTTGCTGTTAATCCGATTACTCCTAAAATACTTAGTAACTTTTTCATATTTTACTTCTCCTTTATTAAAATTACTTGAATGCTATAATTGATTTTATCATATATCAATAATGTATTAAATAATTTTAATATTAAATTTATAAATTAATGAAAGGTATATAAATGTTATGTATAGTCATTTAAGTTTTATTGATAGGGTTAAATTGGAAAAATTATTATTATCAAAATTATTTTTAAAAAAGAATGGTGAAATAAATATTGCACAAATTGCTAAATGTTTGAACAGAAATCGTAGTACTATTTTGCGAGAAATTAAGCGTTTTAAAACTATTGATGAATATAGTGCTTATAAGTCAGATAAAATGTATTATGAGAAAAGAAAAAAGAATAATAAAAGATATAAGTTTACAGAAGAACAATTAAATTTTATTAATATAAGATTTAATGTTTATCGTGATTCTCCATCACAACTTATTAATCGTTATTTTCTAAAGTTTGGTATTAAATTTCCTGTTTGTGTTAAAACATTGTATAAATGAATTCGTTTGGGTTTTTATGGTTTTTTAAAACAGAATTTACGTCATCGTGGTAAAAAATATAAAACAAAAGGAAAATTTGATAATCGTGGTAAATTAATTAATTTTAAATCAATATGAGATATTGAGAATAAAGAGACTGATGTTGGTTGATTTGAAATGGATACCGTAGTTGGAAAAGAGCATCAATATAGTAATTTGGTTTTAGTTGAACAAAATAGTAAAAGTTATTTTGTTATGAAATTAAAAAATCATACTGCTAATGAAGTTGTGGAAAAGTTTAAAGATATTGTTATAAGTAATAATTTATTTGGGAAAATTAAAGGAATAATAACTGATAGAGGAAAAGAATTTAGTAAATGAAGAGAATTAGAAATATTTGCTGAAACACAAGTTTATTTTTGTGACCCTGGTAAACCACAACAAAAACCATTAATTGAATATATGAATTCTGAACTTAGACAATGATTTCCTAAGGGAACTGATTTTAATAATGTTAGTCAACAAAAAATAAATTGAGTAGTTAATGTTATAAATGATAAATTAAGGCCTGTTCTTAATTGAAAAACAGCAAAAGAGGTATTTTCAGATAATTTTAAATAGGTTTATTTGAAGTAATTTAATAAATTATTTTTTAGTGTGCTTAATTTTCCTTAAAATAAAATAAAAACTATAAATATTTTGATTTTTAAAAATTTATAATTGATTTTTTACTTTAATTTTGTCGAAAACTCTTGATATTTATAAAATATACCTAAAATTAGGTATATTTTTAATATATAGAGGTAAATAAATGATGAAAAAAATAATTACAGAATTAATAAATAGCTTAACAGATGATCAATTTTTAGAATTTTATGAAAAAATAAAACAACAAGCAGACTTAATTAAAAAACAAAAACGTTTAAATGAAATTGATCAAAAATTTAGAGATAAAGGCATTATATGTCCTAATTGCAAATCTTTTCATTGTGTTAAAAATGGTCATAATTCCGAAGGAAAACAAAAATATTTATGTAAAAAATGTCGTGCTAGTTTTGATGCATTTCGTCATCATTTTACTTATTGAAGTCATTTAAATTATGAACAGTGAAATTTATTAATTCAAATTTCATTGTTAGGACAATCTAGTAAAATAATTTCTCGTTTTATTAAAACAACCCCAAAAACCGCTTGATATAATCGACAAAAATTAATGCAATCAAAACAATTAGAAAATACACAGTTAAAATTTAAAAAATTAAATGGTCAAATCCAAATGGATGAAACATTTATTAAAGAAATTCATAAAGGCAATTTTAAAGATAAATTTGATAAACGAAAAACTCATCTCGATCCATTTTCAACTGATACCAAATGCTGTATTCAAATGGCAGTTGATAGCAATAATAATATTTTTGTTCAATCCACCAATACCAAAAGATTACAAAAACAATGGATTATTGAAAATATGAATAAGCAACTAATTAAAGAAAAATCAATAATTATTTCTGATATGCAACCACTATATTTATTAGTAGCAAAACAAACAAATTCTACTCTATATTCCACCAAAACTAGTACAAACCCTGATACTAGTTATCAAAAGTTAAATAAGATTAGTAAATTACAATCCAGTCTTAAAGAAGCCTTAATTCATTATCATGGTTTGGGTTTCACTAATATTCAAAATTATTTAAAGCTCTGAAAATGAAAATACCAACACAAAGGTTTAACACCAAACCAACAATCAACGGTATTATATTTTAACGTTTAAAAAATTTAAAGCAAAATCATAATCTTACACAAAATTAGTTTTCAAATTGTCATATTGATGATTTTTTTTATTTCATCAAGAGTTTTCGACAAAATTAAAGTTCTTTTTTGCTTAAATATATTGATGTTATTGTACAAGAAAATATCCGAATTCAGCAAGGTGGTAATCCAAACTATGATGACCCAAATTTGGGTAGTGAAAGAATAATTTTTGATTTTGAAATTATTAATAATATGGAAAAATTAGATTGAAAACCTGATGTTATTTTAACTAGAAAATCAATTTATCGGATGATTTTAACAATTGATGAAAATAAAAATATTGTTGCATATAGTTTAGAATTAACACATTTTAAACAATATTGGGATGGTAATAATGCAAATAGTTATCGGTATACTGATGATTTAGGTTTTTTGTTTACTTTTATGAAAGAAAAAGAAGATACTTTTAATTTTAGTGCTGAAACATATAATTATAATCAAGGTAATTCTCCTAATATTGGTAAAATGGTTTTTGAACAGATGAAAGGTCAAATTGATATTAATAAATTTTTAAAAGCCTTTTTTACCCATGCTTTGGTACCTGTATTTCAAAATCGCAGTAATTTTATTGAAAGTGGTTATATTGATAATTTACAGTATGATACTGTTTTAATTAATTTTTTTGGTTTAAAATTGATTAATTTTAGAGATGTTTTAATTGATGAAACTAATACTAATAAAAATCAATTTGAAAAACTATTAAATAGTATGTTTACGGTTTCCCAAAATTTTTATAAAGATTATTTACGAACAATTTTTGATTTAGAAAATGATACTTATTTACAAGGATATAATAAAAAATATGGTTTATTAGTAAATAATGGTTTTAAAATTTATCCTCGTTATTTTTATTTTTCTGATAAATACAATCAATTAGACATTAAATTGTATTCAGCATTTAAAAATCGTTTTTATAACACAAATTATGGAGATGTATTTAATTATGATTTTTCAGTTGCAAATAATTATAATATTAATCAAAATGAAGGTTATGTTTTTGAAGGTGCTTTAAAAGATAAATACGGTTTAAAATACAAAAAAATTGAAGAACAAAAAATCGGTTATAATGTTTTTGAATTACAAGCCCAAAAAGAAAATGATATGTACCGTTATTGTGATTTTAATTTTGGAATTTATAACTGACAAGAAATAAATAATGGCGGGTTGTTTCCTGATGGACAATGATGACAAGCCCAATATGAAAGTTGTAGTTGATATAATTTAGCGTGTCATATAAAAAATGCTGCAATTTGAATTGTAAATAATATTCCCGGTGTTAAACAAGTAAACGAATTAGCAAGCGGTGTTGGTAAAATATTTCAAACAATATATAGTTTTTTTAGTCAAACATTTGAGGTATGAAAATTTAGTCCAGCATTATATAATACAATAACAAATATATTCCTATTAATTATCTTTATGAAGTTTGTTAGATTAATTTAAAAAAGGACTTGTTAGTCCTTTTATTCTTTTCAATCAATTATTAATCCCGTGTCTTTATTAATTTCTGGTATTTGTGGTTCATTGTTTTTATTTCAACGATATACTAAATTATAGTTTCAAATAAAATCTGAATCATTTTTTAAGTGTTGTCATCAAGTGTTTTGATTATTAATAAAATTATTATCAAAATAAAATTTTGTCGTTATATAATTATTTTCATATTTATTTATATAAAAATATCATTTATTAGTAGCAGTTAAAAACTCTTTATTAGGCGCCTGTGTTCTAGGAATATTAGTTCATTTGCTATTTTCTGGTAGTTGTTGTGGTTATGGTGTAGGTTTATTACCCCCCCCCCGTTTTCATTATTATTTGGTTTTTCACAACTAATTAATGTTGTTGTACTTGTTGCTGTTAATCCGATTACTCCTAAAATACTTAGTAACTTTTTCATATTTTACTTCTCCTTTATTAAAATTACTTGAATGCTATAATTGATTTTATCATATATCAATAATGTATTAAATAATTTTAATATTAAATTTATAAATTAATGAAAGGTATATAAATGTTATGTATAGTCATTTAAGTTTTATTGATAGGGTTAAATTGGAAAAATTATTATTATCAAAATTATTTTTAAAAAAGAATGGTGAAATAAATATTGCACAAATTGCTAAATGTTTGAACAGAAATCGTAGTACTATTTTGCGAGAAATTAAGCGTTTTAAAACTATTGATGAATATAGTGCTTATAAGTCAGATAAAATGTATTATGAGAAAAGAAAAAAGAATAATAAAAGATATAAGTTTACAGAAGAACAATTAAATTTTATTAATATAAGATTTAATGTTTATCGTGATTCTCCATCACAACTTATTAATCGTTATTTTCTAAAGTTTGGTATTAAATTTCCTGTTTGTGTTAAAACATTGTATAAATGAATTCGTTTGGGTTTTTATGGTTTTTTAAAACAGAATTTACGTCATCGTGGTAAAAAATATAAAACAAAAGGAAAATTTGATAATCGTGGTAAATTAATTAATTTTAAATCAATATGAGATATTGAGAATAAAGAGACTGATGTTGGTTGATTTGAAATGGATACCGTAGTTGGAAAAGAGCATCAATATAGTAATTTGGTTTTAGTTGAACAAAATAGTAAAAGTTATTTTGTTATGAAATTAAAAAATCATACTGCTAATGAAGTTGTGGAAAAGTTTAAAGATATTGTTATAAGTAATAATTTATTTGGGAAAATTAAAGGAATAATAACTGATAGAGGAAAAGAATTTAGTAAATGAAGAGAATTAGAAATATTTGCTGAAACACAAGTTTATTTTTGTGACCCTGGTAAACCACAACAAAAACCATTAATTGAATATATGAATTCTGAACTTAGACAATGATTTCCTAAGGGAACTGATTTTAATAATGTTAGTCAACAAAAAATAAATTGAGTAGTTAATGTTATAAATGATAAATTAAGGCCTGTTCTTAATTGAAAAACAGCAAAAGAGGTATTTTCAGATAATTTTAAATAGGTTTATTTGAAGTAATTTAATAAATTATTTTTTAGTGTGCTTAATTTTCCTTAAAATAAAATAAAAACTATAAATATTTTGATTTTTAAAAATTTATAATTGATTTTTTACTTTAATTTTGTCGAAAACTCTTGATATTTATAAAATATACCTAAAATTAGGTATATTTTTAATATATAGAGGTAAATAAATGATGAAAAAAATAATTACAGAATTAATAAATAGCTTAACAGATGATCAATTTTTAGAATTTTATGAAAAAATAAAACAACAAGCAGACTTAATTAAAAAACAAAAACGTTTAAATGAAATTGATCAAAAATTTAGAGATAAAGGCATTATATGTCCTAATTGCAAATCTTTTCATTGTGTTAAAAATGGTCATAATTCCGAAGGAAAACAAAAATATTTATGTAAAAAATGTCGTGCTAGTTTTGATGCATTTCGTCATCATTTTACTTATTGAAGTCATTTAAATTATGAACAGTGAAATTTATTAATTCAAATTTCATTGTTAGGACAATCTAGTAAAATAATTTCTCGTTTTATTAAAACAACCCCAAAAACCGCTTGATATAATCGACAAAAATTAATGCAATCAAAACAATTAGAAAATACACAGTTAAAATTTAAAAAATTAAATGGTCAAATCCAAATGGATGAAACATTTATTAAAGAAATTCATAAAGGCAATTTTAAAGATAAATTTGATAAACGAAAAACTCATCTCGATCCATTTTCAACTGATACCAAATGCTGTATTCAAATGGCAGTTGATAGCAATAATAATATTTTTGTTCAATCCACCAATACCAAAAGATTACAAAAACAATGGATTATTGAAAATATGAATAAGCAACTAATTAAAGAAAAATCAATAATTATTTCTTATATGCAACCACTATATTTATTAGTAGCAAAACAAACAAATTCTACTCTATATTCCACCAAAACTAGTACAAACCCTGATACTAGTTATCAAAAGTTAAATAAGATTAGTAAATTACAATCCAGTCTTAAAGAAGCCTTAATTCATTATCATGGTTTGGGTTTCACTAATATTCAAAATTATTTAAAGCTCTGAAAATGAAAATACCAACACAAAGGTTTAACACCAAACCAACAATCAACGGTATTATATTTTAACGTTTAAAAAATTTAAAGCAAAATCATAATCTTACACAAAATTAGTTTTCAAATTGTCATATTGATGATTTTTTTTATTTCATCAAGAGTTTTCGACAAAATTAAAGATTTTTTATGATTTTTATTGTATTATTTGACTAATAAGATTTGTTGCACTTCATTTTACATAATTCCTCTAAGAACTTCTTCTAGCGTTGTTCGTCGTTTTTGCGGCAAATTATTAACACCTTGCAAAAAAGCTCTTTGTTCGCCAATTAAATATAAATTTGTTTTTGCTCGATTAATTGCAGTATATATTAAATTCCGTTTTAACATCATTCAAAAACTTTTAGTGATAACAAAAATGATATTATCATATTCACTTCCTTGCAATTTGTGCACACTACATGCATAAGCTAAAGTAATATCGTAATACATTTCTTTACTATATTCAACAATATTGTCATATTTTATTAATAAAACATCGTTAAAGTTTCTATCTTTTTTAATATCAACAATAACTCCAACATCACCATTATAAATTTCCAACTCGGGACGATTTTTTAATTGCATTACTTTATCATTAACCCGAAAAATCCGATGACCAATTTTAATCTCTTTTTGGCCATAAGAACGATTTATTTTATCTTGTAAATAAGTGTTTAACATGTTAATGCCAACAGGACCATTATACATCGGAGCAATTACTTGAATTGCATTATAATCTCCTGCTTTTTCTTCATTTAGTTTCTGATATAAATCACCAATTGTTGTTAATAATAAATGAGGATCAGTTTCTTCAATAAAAGTTAAATCTTTTTTGTTTAGTAAATCATATTCAAAATGGTCTTGCTCAATCGCATAACTTAATTCCAAAATATCATTTCCTGCTTCTTGGCGGTAAACTTCTTCTAACTTAATGACATTGAAAACATCACTTTGGATAATATCACGTAAAGTGTTACCGCAAGCAACAGAAGGCAACTGATTTGGATCACCAATTAAAATTAATTTTCGTAAATTTAAACTAGCTTTGGCAATTTGAGCTAATAACAAACTATCAACCATACTAACTTCATCTAAAATTAAAATATCATTTTCTAACGGATTACTTTCATTATAAAAAAACTGATTTGTAATTGCATCATATTTCAATAATTTATGAATCGTTAAGGCTTTTTGTCCTGTTTTTTCGCGCAATCGTTTTGCTGCCTTTCCGGTTGGTGCTGCTAAAACAATTTTTGATTGTTGATAAACTTGCTTTAAAATACTAACAATTCCATCAACTACAGTTGTTTTACCAGTTCCTGGACCACCAATAATTACTAAAAAATTGGAATGAACAGCGGCTTTGATTGCTTTCGTTTGATTTGCATTGTAACTAATTTGTTTCTTGCTTGTTAACTTCTCTAAATGCTTTACTAGTTTTTCTTCATCATATTGATCCGTTGAATTTAGACCACTTAACATGGCAGCAATATTTAACTCACTATGATATATTTCTGCAACATAAATTTTATCATTTTTAAAAATTAGTAAGTTGATTTCTTTACTATATTTTAACCCCGCTAAAATAGATTCTTTTGTTAAATCATTAAAATGTTTTTGTAAAATAGCTGTTAATTCATCTAATGTTAAATAAGTATCACCAGTATTATTACAAAATTCTTTTGCTAAATATCAGGCATAATAACCAATTCGAATATCACTAAGCGGGTCTTGGTCAAACGCTAAATAAATTTGATCAATTATTTTGAATGAAATATTATCTTTTAACAGTAATGAATAAGGGTCTTTTGTTAATAAAGCATAAATTTGATCAACATTATATTTTGTTTTTAATAATGATAAAACTTGCAAAGACAACCCTTTTTGATTAAATTGATGGTTTAATTCATCATCTTGGCTCATTTCGTTAAATGATTTTGCAATAATATCCGCTTGTTTAGTAGTAACTCCTGGAATTTGTTTTAGTTCTAAAATATTGGCCTTAATTTTACTAACAATATCGTTTCCATAATAATCAATAATACTTTGTGCTGTTTTTGCTCCGATTGTTGGAAACAAACTACTTGTTAAGTATTTCAAAACTTCATCATTGCTTTGGGGTCCAATTTGTTTTAATTCTTTAACTTCAAAATTTTGACCATAACGATTATTATAAACAAATTCACCAGTTAATTCGTATAATTGATCAGGTTGTAACGTTGCTAAAAAACCTTTAATAAAGATAAAATGGGTTTTATCTTTTTCTAATTGAAATTTACAAATCCGATAACCATTCTTTGATTCAAAAACAATTAATTTTAAATAACCACGTATCTTTTCAGCCATTACAATATTCCTTTCTTATAAGTAACATAGTTTTTGATCATTTAAATAAACTTCATTAATTGTTCCACCACCAATACAAACATCACCATCATAAAAAACAGCAGCTTGACCAGGAGTTATCGCTTTTACTTTATTATCAAAATGAACAAGACATTTGTCATCACTTAAAACCGTTACTTTAACTGGAATATCTTTTTGGCGATAACGAAATTTTGCTGTAGAGTTAAACTGATCAGTTTTCAGTGTATTAATTCAATTAACATCTGTTACAAGACAACTAGTTGAATATAGTCATTTTTCTTCACTACTTTTTGCCACATATAAAATATTTTTTGCCGCATTTTTGCCAGCAACAAAATAAGGTTCTGTCATCCCCCCTAAATTTAATCCTCGTCGTTGCCCAATTGTATAATACATAATACCATTATGTGTTCCAACAACTTCTTTTGTTTCAATATCAACAATCGGACCATTTTGATTTGGAATATAATTTTGCAAAAAGTTTTTAAAATCACGTTCACCAATAAAACAAATTCCAGTTGAATCTTTTTTATTTGCTGTTATTAAATTTTGTGCATTAGCAATTTCTCGAACTTCTTTTTTGGTTAAATTTCCTAACGGAAAAATTGTTTTTGCTAATTGATGTTGATTTAATTGACTTAAAAAATAAGTCTGATCCTTGTCACCATCGACTCCTCGTAATAATTGATATTCATTTATTTCTTGATTAAATTGTACCCGCGCATAATGCCCCATTGCAATAAAATCAGCTTGATAATTATTAATCGCATACTTTAAAAAATAATCAAATTTAATATATTTATTACATAAAATATCTGGGTTTGGTGTTCGTCCTTTTTGATACTCACTAATAAAATATTCAAAGACATATTCTCAATACTCTTTAATAAAATCAACGCGATGTAATGGCACTTTCAAAGCAGCACTAACTTTTGCTGCGTCATTATAATCAACTTCTTGGGGGCAAATTGGATTATTGATTGCCTTATTCCCTAAAATATCATTATTTAATTGACTATCTCAATTTCGCATAAACAGCCCTTCAACTTGATAGCCAGCTTGTTGTAATAAATATAAGCTAACAGAAGAGTCAACACCTCCCGATAAGCCGACAACAACTTTTTCCATTTATAATCACTTCCCTTAATAATATAATTAGCAATATTATTTTAACATTAAAACACTAAGTTTAAAAAACTTAGTGTTATCTTTTTTGACGCTTTAAGAATAAAATCCCTATTAACATTAAGATATTTGCTAATATTAAAAAACTATAACTAATAATTTGCATTATACCACTTGTTAACAGAAAAGTATTATTATTGTAAAAATAACCATACAAAGCAATTCCAATTACACTTCCTAATAATAATAAACCAAAAGGTAAAAGCAAATATAATTGAATTTTAAAATTAGGAATAACACAGAATGGTAAAATAATAACAATAGCATAGATACTAAGCAAGATAATTATAAACAACCGGCTCGGTAAAAAATAATCTTGGTTAGTTTGAATAAAATCAAATTCTCCAAAAGTTGTTGTAATAAAATTATATAAATCCAATGATGAATTATTAATTCAATTATTAAAGATTAAAAAAGCACCACATAAAAGAATTAGACCAACAACAGCAATAATCCGTGCTGTTAAAATCGTTGGATTACGTCATGTAATAATGTTATTTTTCGTAATTTTACTAATTCTTTGTCTTCCGTTTGGTAATCGTTGAATTTGATAACTATTGCTAAAAAAAGTTGCTGGTTGAACATCATTTTTTTGCTTTTCTTGATTTAGATCCTCATCGTTGGATTTTACCTGCTTCTTTGCACGAATTCGTTTAATTTTAACATTTTTAATTGGTTTGCTTGGTTTAACAGTTGACTCTACTGTATCAAACAAACTTGCATAAAAATTATTGATTCGATAGTTTCCTACTGGTTCATCAATTTCAATTGCCCGTGGTATTTCAGTTTCAGACTCATCTTTTTGCGTTATTGGCAAAGAACCTATCTTTTCTTCTTCTTTTGGGGTTATTTCTTCTTGATGATAATATTTATTAGTCGTATGATCAAGTCCTAAATTTGGTCGTTTTGTGATATCCCATTCCATAACATCAGCTTCATCATAAACCTCCGAACCGCTACCAAATGCGACGTTTAAGTTAATCCCTTTAGCTTCTGGTTTAGATCTTGGTTGTTCAGGCTCGTTTGTCTGCGGTTTTTTTGCTTCTTCCTTAATTAAGTTTATTTTATTATTAAAAAGCGGTTGTGATTTTTTTCAAGATGAACTTTCTGTATTTTTAGTTTTATTATTATAACTTTGTGTCACAATAACATCTTTTTTTGGAATTGGATTAACGGCACTAACCTTCGGAAAATGTGTTGATAAAATTGATTTTGGTTTTAAAACAGGTTTATTTTCAACAATTGTCTCATTTGTTTTCCGAGCTGTTTCCTGTTCTGTTTTTTGGACAATTTTTTGAGCAATAGCACGCGCTTGTGCTTTTAAGTCTGTTCGATCAACATCAATCTGATCATCTTTAAGAACACGATGAACTGGATTGTTATTATTAAAATGGGTTAAATCAATCTTTTTGCTCATCACTGGCGGTTCTTGTAAATGGTTATCATTATGAAAAGGTGCTTTTTCATCAAATGTTGTTTTTATTCGATCTAACCGTTGGTGAAAACTTGTCTTTTCTTGTTCTAACTGTTCTGTTTGAGTATGCAAAACTTTTAACGCGTCAGGATTATCAAGATTTAAATTTAATTCTCGGCATTGGGTTAATGAAGAAGGATAATTTTGTGGCATCATTTGTGTTGGGACAGATGAGTTTGATGCAAAAAAACCATTATTAAAAAAATGGCTATTTTCACCACCAAAAAAATGTGACTTAGCAATTAAAGAAGGCTCTTGACAATCAGAATGCTGATTGTTAAGAAGGCCTTGCTTAATTGGTTTAATTTTTAAAATTTTAATGTCATTGCTCTTCATTATTTAGCACCCACTTTAATTTAACCCCAAAACTCTATGTAATAATTATATCCTAAAATCGCCAAAAAATAAAGCGTTGTTGGTGTTTTGACCGCTTTATGTTGGAATAAAGTAAGTGTTTGTTTAGTAGACATAAATTTAATGCTTTTTATTTATAAAAGCATTAGCAAGACTTGTCTTTTTAAGTTAAGATAATTAAACCACGAATTTTTATATTCTGCAACAACAAAATACTTTAATTTTGTCGAAAACTCTTGATATTTATAAAATATACCTAAAATTAGGTATATTTTTAATATATAGAGGTAAATAAATGATGAAAAAAATAATTACAGAATTAATAAATAGCTTAACAGATGATCAATTTTTAGAATTTTATGAAAAAATAAAACAACAAGCAGACTTAATTAAAAAACAAAAACGTTTAAATGAAATTGATCAAAAATTTAGAGATAAAGGCATTATATGTCCTAATTGCAAATCTTTTCATTGTGTTAAAAATGGTCATAATTCCGAAGGAAAACAAAAATATTTATGTAAAAAATGTCGTGCTAGTTTTGATGCATTTCGTCATCATTTTACTTATTGAAGTCATTTAAATTATGAACAGTGAAATTTATTAATTCAAATTTCATTGTTAGGACAATCTAGTAAAATAATTTCTCGTTTTATTAAAACAACCCCAAAAACCGCTTGATATAATCGACAAAAATTAATGCAATCAAAACAATTAGAAAATACACAGTTAAAATTTAAAAAATTAAATGGTCAAATCCAAATGGATGAAACATTTATTAAAGAAATTCATAAAGGCAATTTTAAAGATAAATTTGATAAACGAAAAACTCATCTCGATCCATTTTCAACTGATACCAAATGCTGTATTCAAATGGCAGTTGATAGCAATAATAATATTTTTGTTCAATCCACCAATACCAAAAGATTACAAAAACAATGGATTATTGAAAATATGAATAAGCAACTAATTAAAGAAAAATCAATAATTATTTCTGATATGAAACCACTATATTTATTAGTAGCAAAACAAACAAATTCTACTCTATATTCCACCAAAACTAGTACAAACCCTGATACTAGTTATCAAAAGTTAAATAAGATTAGTAAATTACAATCCAGTCTTAAAGAAGCCTTAATTCATTATCATGGTTTGGGTTTCACTAATATTCAAAATTATTTAAAGCTCTGAAAATGAAAATACCAACACAAAGGTTTAACACCAAACCAACAATCAACGGTATTATATTTTAACGTTTAAAAAATTTAAAGCAAAATCATAATCTTACACAAAATTAGTTTTCAAATTGTCATATTGATGATTTTTTTTATTTCATCAAGAGTTTTCGACAAAATTAAAGCTTGTCTTTATTAAAGATTTATATTTATAAAGTTGCAAAAAATAACAACAAAACAAGTTAATAATCCTAAAGAAAAAATGAGTCTAAATTAAACCCATTTTTAAATTAAAGCCACAATTGTTGATTAAATTTAAGGTTATTTTTTTACATTGGTGAACCATGTGGTTTAAACGCAATATTTCACTTATCAACTGGTCAAGGGGTATAATAAATGTTATTGGTTGTTGAATTAACCCCAAATTGGAACCCTAAATTATAATTCTGGTAAATTTGGTATATCACGACGCATTACAATGTCTTTGTTACTAAATGTTGATACTCAAAACTTATCAAGATCTGGTAATGTTTGATTTTTAGGATCTTCTTTAAATTTTTTTAATAAAACACTTCATATTTTTTTATAAGTATATGTTTGTGGATCATCAAACATCATTTCATGCAACTTTGGTTCTAACTGAATTCTTCCTTCAGTATAACGCTTGATATCTCACGTAATTTGATAATACTTGTAAAAAGTCGCAATAATCCGCCCAAAGTTTTTAATTTTATTAATCATTCCGTCACGAGTAATTCCAATATTAATATAAAAAGGTTTTCCATCATTTAAGACAACCCCAGCTAAAGGAATCCCAGCAACTAACACTTTTGCTAAGTTAACCTTAAATTGCCCTAACTGTAATTTTGGACCAGTTTTACTTGTTAAAATGTTTAATTTTTCCCCATAATATGTTAAAAAATTTTCTGGTGTTAATTTATCTGGGGCATAACCAGTATTAACCCAAGTATATTTTTCATCTTCTGGTAATTATGGTGTCACCCCATTTGTATCAGGATTAATAATTGAATTTAATAACGCTAAAATTTCTTCATCATGAGCATAAGTAATACTATCTCGAATATCACCAAGTCCAGAATCCGCTTGTAACGCCGTACTTAATTCATTTTGAACAATTGTATCTAGAATACTATGATCATAAGCATAATTTAAATCAAAATTATCATAAATGTTTCGATAAGCTGGATTTTGATCGACAATAATATCACCACCATTTGTATTAAAAAATTTAACAATTGCTTTTGAAACTGCCCCAGTTACAGCTGTTAGAATTTTTTTCATCCGCACACCATCATTGGTAATTGCATATTGAAAGGTAAAAGGCATACCAGTTTCTAAGGATTTAAATTTAACCTTTAGTTGCAATTTAAAATCCAAGCGAACTCCTTTTAAACCATTCGTGTCAACATTTGTTAATGTTCCTAATTTATTAATATCAATATAGTTTAAAGTAAATTTCATATCACTCTGATCAGTTGCCATTGGGACACTATCTGGATAATAGTTTGAATAGTCATCAGCAATTTTACGATTAAGATTATCAAAAACAGCTAAAAAACCATTCACTAACGCCTATAAAGCTGGTTCCACTTGTTGATCATTACGATCTGATTTTTGAGATGGTTTTGCAGCACTTACCATTGAAAATAAGTTTTAAAATTCCGGGATTGAATAATCATTAATATCGATTAGTGTTTTTTCAGTCGCATATTGCTGAAAACTATCAGCAATATGTTTTGTAATTGTATTTAAAATTTTTAAATCCCCTTGATAATCAAGGCCGCCCCCATCAGCTTGTTCAGGATTACTTTTTATTGTACAGCTAATAATAGTATTAACTGCTGTTGTTGTTAAAGATAAGCCCGTTAACAAAGTTAATATTTTTTTCATATTTTATACCTCCACTAGTTTTTCATCAGTTATGAAATTATTATAAGATGTAGAATAAAGGATGAAATAGGAAAAATCAACTCTTTAATAAGAGTTGATTTTTTTATTTAAAAATTAACTTTAAAAATTAAATATATTGGTTCTACAATTATTTAATTTACAATTATATATTTTTAGTGGAAGGGTTCCCCAACATGACATTTTGTCAGTAAAGAAACCACTAGAACTGTTAACTTGTTTTTTGCGATTTTGTAATTAATGATTTTGATTAAGATAAACAGATAATGCTGTATTCATAACTTTTAATTAACAAGAATAAAAATAAAATCGTGTGCGTAGGGGTTGATTAACTTTTAAGAACTGGGCAAGTATTTCTTAATTAATCTACTAGAGGGGACTTGATGAGGAGGTACTTACAACTACAAACACCTACAAATTGTAGAACATTGTAGTTAATTTACCAAAAATTACCAAAATTATAGGAGGTTTATATGAAAAAGTTAAATAAAAAAACTATTAATAAATTAAATCAATTAATGCTTAAAAGTTATGCAGTCTCATTTGAAGATATGACTGATGAACATTGAGCATTAGGTAAACAGAATTAGGAGGAATTAAAAATGTCATATTGTATTGGTGATTACTTAAATGAAAAATGAATTAATAATAAAGCATTAAAAATTAGTAATAAATATATTATTTATGCACAAATTGATAGTGATAATGAAAATTTAGAATTAAATTTATATCTTAAATTTGGTAATGAAGAACGCTGGGTGGGCAATGTTTTGTTGCCAACAAATTTTTACTTGAATTTGAAATGATATCAAATTAATGAAGTTAAAGGTTTAATTAGTGATTATTTAGAAGATGAAGAAGCAGATTACGAGGTGATAAATTATGAATAAAAGATACTTATTAGTAATTAATACTAAATATACAACAAATACTTTATTTTTTTATACATTAGAAGAAACAAAAATTACAGCGGAAGAAAACTCTTCTTTTAGAACAACTATTATTGATTTAGAAAATGAAAATATTAAATGACAAGGAGTTGAATAATAATGATGAATTTAAAAGATTTATTAAATGAAATGTTTGATAATTACCCAGATTGTTATAAAGATTGTGGTTTAGCAATTGTGGATCGTTATGAAATTGAAGTTGAAAATAAAAAATTAACACCCGAAGAAATAGATAATTTAACACATTTATATTTTGACAAACCTAAAAATAATTATATTGGAAATGAAGATAATGAAAAAGTTGATAAAATTGAGTAATTTATGTTTAAAATAATAGAATTATTTGCAGGTATTGGCACTCCTCGTAGAGCATTAGAACTTGCAAATATTCCACATAAAACTATATGATTTAGTGAAATTGATAATTATGCAGAACAATCATATCGAGCAATCTATAATGATTACAAAACACCAAACTTAAATGATATTACTAAAATTGATGTAGCAAATCTTACAAAGGAAAAAATTGACATTATTATTGGTGGTTGACCTTGTCAAGATATATCAAAAGCAGGTTTTTTAAAAGGAATGGATAAAGATAGTGGTACTAGGTCGAGTTTATTATGAGATACATTAAAAATCATTAAATTTTATAAACCTAAATGAATTATTAACGAAAATATTGATAATGTATTAAGTGAAAAAAACTTTAAGAATATTCAAAAATATTGTGAATATCTTAATAATCTTGGATATGAAACAGATTATAAAATATTAAATGCAAAAGATTATGGAATACCACAAAAACGCAAAAGAATATTTATTATAAGTAAATTAAATGAAAATTGAATATGAAAATTCCCTTGACCAACTCAAAAACTATTAGAATATCAATTTAAAGATATTGTAAATTGAACTATTCCAGGTAATAAAGAAATTCCAAAAGGAACAACTTTCCATAATGGTTTTATTCTATTAAATGGTACACGTAATAGTTGAGATTATTGTCCAAATGCTGATGAAAAATTATATCCTACTTTAACTACAAAAGCAGATAGAACCAAAGTTCTATTAAATGATAAATATCGTTATTTAACAACAGATGAAATGACTTTATTAATGGGTTATACATTAAATGATTTAGAAAAAATGTTAAGTGTTAATAGCAAAAGTCAAATTCAAAAACAATTAGGTAATTCAATAGTACCAAATGTATTAAAATATATATTTTTAAATTTAGTAAAGGAGAATGAAAATGACAAAAACAGTTAAAGAATTAATTCAATGATTTGAAGAAAAATTAAATTTTCTTAATGAAAATGAGTATACATATTTAGATTTTGAAATTACAGATACAGAATTGGAAGAAACAATTGATATCTTACAAGCATATGAAAATGAACTTGCTGAAAAAGATAAAGAAATTGAATTACTAACTAAAAAATATAGTTTTGTTTCACAATATGCTAAAACAGCAGCGTTACATATTGAAGATAAATTATCAAGAAAGGAAGAAGATAATGAAAACATTTAAAGAATGAATAGATGAAATAATAATACATTATTCGGAAACATCATTTCCAGTTCCACCTTATCAAATTTTAGGATTAATTGAAGAATTTAAAATATTTTATAAAAATGAAATTAGTAATGCAATTAAAAATGAACAAATGACATTTGATTGATTAAGAGATATAATTGCTAAAAAAGATAAAGAAATTAATTTTTTTAAACAACAATTAGAACTGGCATATAATTTAAATAAAAATTTAGAAACGAAACAATTATATAAAGAAGATTTTACAGAATTTTATGTTTGTGAACAACACGCTATAAATTTAGATAATTGTAAATGTAATATTATCTGATATTGAAATAATACAAATGATAACTTTAGAATTAAATGATTATTAAAAGACAATTCAGAATATGACAAATTAGAAAGTAAAGAGGAGGAAGAATAATGAGTGATACTGTTAAGAATACTGTTAAAAATGTAATATATCCATTTTCAATAAAAGGATCAGATTTTGAAAATTTATCAATGCTAGCGTTACCTATTAAAAATTGAATTGATGAAAACGGGCAGGAATTTGCAGATTTTATTATGCGACATCGTAATCTTTGAAATGCTACTAATTATGAAAATATCCATTTAAAAGATATGCCATCAGCGATGGATAAAGTTGATATATTATTTCGCGAACCACTACAATTAATTAAAAATTTTAAAGATGAATTAAATCGAATTCGTACTAATATTATTACATTTGAAAATTATTTACAAAATCATAAAATTGAAATTAAAAATAATATGACACAAGCACGAATCCAAAAACAAAAAGAATTATTTAAAGAAGAGGAATTAAAAAAACAAGCATTAATTGAAGAAGCTAATAATTTAAGTGAAGATATGGGGCTTGATATGGATCAAATTCAAGATGAGCAAGTTCGTGTAATGGAAGAAATTGAGCAAATTGATAAATCACTTGATCCAAAACAACTTAAAAAAGTTGGTATTAATATAATTAAAGAAAAATTATTAGTTAAAGATATTGAAGTAATTGGAATTGATGAAGATTTTGTAGAAAATGCTAATCAATATGAATTAAAGCAATTAATTAAATATTTAATTGTTGATGAAAAGTTATTTAAAACAGGAATTATGTAAAATGAAGTGCAACAAATCTTATTAGTCAAATAATACAATAAAAATCATAAAAAATCAATTATAAATTTTTAAAAATCAAAATATTTATAGTTTTTATTTTATTTTAAGGAAAATTAAGCACACTAAAAAATAATTTATTAAATTACTTCAAATAAACCTATTTAAAATTATCTGAAAATACCTCTTTTGCTGTTTTTCAATTAAGAACAGGCCTTAATTTATCATTTATAACATTAACTACTCAATTTATTTTTTGTTGACTAACATTATTAAAATCAGTTCCCTTAGGAAATCATTGTCTAAGTTCAGAATTCATATATTCAATTAATGGTTTTTGTTGTGGTTTACCAGGGTCACAAAAATAAACTTGTGTTTCAGCAAATATTTCTAATTCTCTTCATTTACTAAATTCTTTTCCTCTATCAGTTATTATTCCTTTAATTTTCCCAAATAAATTATTACTTATAACAATATCTTTAAACTTTTCCACAACTTCATTAGCAGTATGATTTTTTAATTTCATAACAAAATAACTTTTACTATTTTGTTCAACTAAAACCAAATTACTAGATTGATGCTCTTTTCCAACTATGGTATCCATTTCAAATCAACCAACATCTGTTTCTTTATTTTCAATATCTAATATTGATTTAAAATTAATTAATTTACCACGATTATCAAATTTTCCTTTTGTTTTATATTTTTTACCACGATGACGTAAATTCTGTTTTAAAAAACCATAAAAACCCAAACGAATTCATTTATACAATGTTTTAACACAAACAGGAAATTTAATACCAAACTTTAGAAAATAACGATTAATAAGTTGTGATGGAGAATCACGATAAACATTAAATCTTATATTAATAAAATTTAATTGTTCTTCTGTAAACTTATATCTTTTATTATTCTTTTTTCTTTTCTCATAATACATTTTATCTGACTTATAAGCACTATATTCATCAATAGTTTTAAAACGCTTAATTTCTCGCAAAATAGTACTACGATTTCTGTTCAAACATTTAGCAATTTGTGCAATATTTATTTCACCATTCTTTTTTAAAAATAATTTTAATAATAATAATTTTTCCAATTTAACCCTATCAATAAAACTTAAATGACTATACATAACATTTATATACCTTTCATTAATTTATAAATTTAATATTAAAATTATTTAATACATTATTGATATATGATAAAATCAATTATAGCATTCAAGTAATTTTAATAAAGGAGAAGTAAAATATGAAAAAGTTACTAAGTATTTTAGGAGTAATCGGATTAACAGCAACAAGTACAACAACATTAATTAGTTGTGAAAAACCAAATAATAATGAAAACGGGGGGGTAATAAACCTACACCATAACCACAACAACTACCAGAAAATAGCAAATGAACTAATATTCCTAGAACACAGGCGCCTAATAAAGAGTTTTTAACTGCTACTAATAAATGATATTTTTATATAAATAAATATGAAAATAATTATATAACGACAAAATTTTATTTTGATAATAATTTTATTAATAATCAAAACACTTGATGACAACACTTAAAAAATGATTCAGATTTTATTTGAAACTATAATTTAGTATATCGTTGAAATAAAAACAATGAGCCACAAATACCAGAAATTAATAAAGACACTGGACTAATAATTGATTGAAAAGAATAAAAGGACTAACAAGTCCTTTTTTAAATTAATCTAACAAACTTCATAAAGATAATTAATAGGAATATATTTGTTATTGTATTATATAATGCTGGACTAAATTTTCATACCTCAAATGTTTGACTAAAAAAACTATATATTGTTTGAAATATTTTACCAACACCGCTTGCTAATTCGTTTACTTGTTTAACACCGGGAATATTATTTACAATTCAAATTGCAGCATTTTTTATATGACACGCTAAATTATATCAACTACAACTTTCATATTGGGCTTGTCATCATTGTCCATCAGGAAACAACCCGCCATTATTTATTTCTTGTCAGTTATAAATTCCAAAATTAAAATCATAATAACGGTACATATCATTTTCTTTTTGGGCTTGTAATTCAAAGACATTATAACCGATTTTTTGTTATTCAATTTTTTTGTATTTTAAACCGTATTTATCTTTTAAAGCACCTTCAAAAATATAACCTTCATTTTGATTAATATTATAATTATTTGCAACTGAAAAATCATAATTAAATACATCTCCATAATTTGTGTTATAAAAACGATTTTTAAATGCTGAATACAATTTAATGTCTAATTGATTGTATTTATCAGAAAAATAAAAATAACGAGGATAAATTTTAAAACCATTATTTACTAATAAACCATATTTTTTATTATATCCTTGTAAATAAGTATCATTTTCTAAATCAAAAATTGTTCGTAAATAATCTTTATAAAAATTTTGGGAAACCGTAAACATACTATTTAATAGTTTTTCAAATTGATTTTTATTAGTATTAGTTTCATCAATTAAAACATCTCTAAAATTAATCAATTTTAAACCAAAAAAATTAATTAAAACAGTATCATACTGTAAATTATCAATATAACCACTTTCAATAAAATTACTGCGATTTTGAAATACGGGTACCAAAGCATGGGTAAAAAAGGCTTTTAAAAATTTATTAATATCAATTTGACCTTTCATCTGTTCAAAAACCATTTTACCAATATTAGGAGAATTACCTTGATAATAATTATAAGTTTCAGCACTAAAATTAAAAGTATCTTCTTTTTCTTTTATGAAAGAAAATAAAAAACCTAAATCATCAGTATACCAATAACTATTTGCATTATTACCATCCCAATATTGTTTAAAATGTGTTAATTCTAAACTACCAGCAATAATATTTTTATTTTCATCAATTGTTAAAATCATCCGATAAATTGATTTTCTAGTTAAAATAACATCAGGTTTTCAATCTAATTTTTCCATATTATTAATAATTTCAAAATCAAAAATTATTCTTTCACTACCCAAATTTGGGTCATCATAGTTTGGATTACCACCTTGCTGAATTCGGATATTTTCTTGTACAATAACATCAATATATTTAAGCAAAAAAGAACGAACATTTTGATAATATTCAGTATATCATTTTAATTTGCCATCATTATCAACAACGGGTAATTCTGGTTCACCGTTTCCATCTCAACGATATACTAAATTATAGTTTCAAATAAAATCTGAATCATTTTTTAAGTGTTGTCATAACAAATTTTGATTTTTAATAAAATTATTATCAAAATAAAATTTTGTAAGCAAATATTGACCATTTCTTTTTTCTCCATAAAAATATCATTTATTAGTAGCAGTTAAAAATTCTTTATTAGGTGCCTGTGTTCTAGGAATTTGTATTCAAAACTCATTAATCATTTTAACTAATTGTAAATTATCAATACCTCTTTCTAATTTATTAATAACTTCCACAGTATTAAAATACTTAGCAAAAGAATAAGAAAAATTAGTTAATTCTTTTAAAAATTGTTTTTTATCAACATCATAGAATTTATCAATATTATATTGTTTAGCATAAGTATCTCAATTTTTATATAAATCCATAAACTCATCACTAGGCTTATCAAATGAAATTCCCGTTGAATAACTATCCTTTAAAAAGTCTAAATATCATTTATCATTATAAGTTAATGTTTGTGATGTTTTTAGAGTTGGATTAATAAAGTAATTTGTTTCAGACCAGTTTTCAAAAAAACTACTGCGTAAAAACATTGTATTAATAAAATCAGTTTCATTCATTCCCATTGTTTGTTAATTAACAGTATAATTCTGCTGATTTAAGGGTTTAAATGCTGTTAAAGTAATAAATGGAATAATTAAACCTAAAATACCTAAAATAGATATGGCAAATAAAGATAATGATTTTTTCATATTTATAATTCAACCCCCAACTATACAATGTTTTTGAAACAATAAACCCAACAATATATAAACTTGATATTGTTAACATTAATGGATGACTAAACAAAATTGCCATTTTACCAAACAAAGAAAGTAAAAAAGTATCTGAGTTATATAAATCCATAATGATATTTTTTGCTGATGTTAATTGATTTATAATCACCGTAATAAAACTAGTACCAAAAATAGCAATTGCAGCAACTAATAAAACTAATCTAATCATTAATCTGTTTCCTTTCACCGACCATTTTTATTAGCCTTATGTGCTTTTTTAACACCACGTACTGTTGAAGCATACAATTTTGATGTATTGTTTTTAACAGTTGAACCTAATTCATTATATTGTGTTCTTGTTCCGTGGATAGCATAAATTGATAACTTAACAACCATAAAAAAGATAATAAAATAAGCAATAGTTGTATTTGTCATTGGTAATTTAGTATTTCAAATTACATCAAAAATAAACAAAAATACATCAAAAATAAAACTAAAAATCTTATCTCAATTATTACTTTCTGATAATAAATTAATCATCTTTATCACTTCCTTTTTCTTTTTTAGGTTTTAAATTTTTTTTCAAAATATCAATATCAAACAATTCTAACCGCTCTTTAACACTTAATTTATTAATTTCTGACCAATAATATTCTTTATAATTAACTATTTCATCATTTTTTAAATCACGAACAAACTTTAATCATTTACTATCATATTTCTGTGCAAATTCTAATGGAATAATTATTTTAAAAAACCGAATTCCTAACCCAACATCCGACTTATGTTTTGCTCGTTTACCTTCGGCTGTTCGTTCTACTGATTTTGTTTTTCAAATTTCATAATCTGTAATATCTTGAAAAATACCAATTCGCATAATAAAGAAACGATTAAAAAAATTAAATCCTTTTTTAGCAATAGGTTTTTTCAATGAAATTGGAATAATAATACCACTTGCTAATTGTCGAATATTATTTCAAATCATACCCTCACGCTGAGCAGTAAATAAAGCACGATTACCAAAATGTCTTGCTAATACAATTCACGGAATTTTACCACTATGAACTTTTTTCTCATCGTGGGGACTAGTTCCATCAATATATAAATAACTTTCATCAAATAAAATAACACTATCATCTGGGGGAACTGGTTTTGTTCTATCTGTAAAATCTAAATTTTTAAATGTTAAAACTTTAACTTTATCATCTTCTAACGGATAATTACTATAAATCTTATCCGTTAATAATTTCATTGTTTCTGACAAATAAGTTAAAAGTAAAGTTTTTCCCGTCCCTAATTTACCAATAATTACTGATAACGGATTATCTCAAATAAAGTAAACTAAACGAAAAGCATTCAACTGATAAAATATATTTTTTCAAACTCATCAGACAAAATAAACACATTGCAAAGCAAACAATAATCAGAATACTAAACCAGTATAATTTAATGAAATTATTCAAAGTAATAAATCAATTAAACTAAACAAAATCATTGAACCACTAATATAACAATAATTTTTTAAGAAAAATATAAATTTTTTCATTACTTAAAATACCCAACTATTTTAAAAACCATTCACAATAAAAACCACGTTAAAAATAAAATCACAATTCAAATACCAATCATAAGAGTTAAATATTCATTTTGAGTTAAATTGCAAGTTGTAATAGTTTCAACATTCGTTTTATCTATAAACAAAAAGACATAAATAAAAAACTCTTTTAATTTTTCTCAATCATTTTGCATATTTAAAAACTCCACATTTTCTGAATAAGTTTAAAAAACATCCCCAAAAATAAAACGATAAATAATACAAATGATATGACATATAAAAATTCAGGAGCATTTGAACCAATAATATAACTAACAAATTGAACTCAATAATCATATAAACTCATTAATTTAAGTCCTTCAAGTCATTAATTAATTTATCTACTTTTTCATCACTTCAATTTGTTAAATTATTGTTAGTTGTTTTTACTTTTTGAGGTTCACCAGGAAATATTGCTTTTTTCATTTGTGTAAAATAATTTTATTTGTATTTATTATACAAATTGATTAGTTCTGCTCCAGTTAAATATTTTCACACATGACGTTTTAAATTTTCATCATATTTTACAATACGATAAGAATTATCATAAATCAAACCGATTGCTACTTGTTCTGAGTGTTTTTCACTCGGATAAATAAATTTATTACTCAACCAAAAACCAATATGACGATTATGATTAGGTAAATTTATAAAACTTGCTTTTTCTGTTTCAAAAACTATCAACTCTTTACGAATAAAATAATTTGCTATATTTTGATTTTTCTTAACAAAATTACTCAATTTTATCAACTCCTAACTAAATATTTATTTAATAAACAATGTTATATTTAATGTTTATATATTGTTTACTTATTGATAAAAACACTGATTATTAACAATGTTATACATAATGTTTATATATTGCTTATTTAATGTTTAATAAACAATGTTATTAACAATGTTAAATATATAAAATAATAAAAATTGACACACTGAAAAATACTATTTAATTTTTAATAATAGTCTTTAATTTTGTCGAAAACTCTTGATGAAATAAAAAAAATCATCAATATGACAATTTGAAAACTAATTTTGTGTAAGATTATGATTTTGCTTTAAATTTTTTAAACGTTAAAATATAATACCGTTGATTGTTGGTTTGGTGTTAAACCTTTGTGTTGGTATTTTCATTTTCAGAGCTTTAAATAATTTTGAATATTAGTGAAACCCAAACCATGATAATGAATTAAGGCTTCTTTAAGACTGGATTGTAATTTACTAATCTTATTTAACTTTTGATAACTAGTATCAGGGTTTGTACTAGTTTTGGTGGAATATAGAGTAGAATTTGTTTGTTTTGCTACTAATAAATATAGTGGTTGCATATCAGAAATAATTATTGATTTTTCTTTAATTAGTTGCTTATTCATATTTTCAATAATCCATTGTTTTTGTAATCTTTTGGTATTGGTGGATTGAACAAAAATATTATTATTGCTATCAACTGCCATTTGAATACAGCATTTGGTATCAGTTGAAAATGGATCGAGATGAGTTTTTCGTTTATCAAATTTATCTTTAAAATTGCCTTTATGAATTTCTTTAATAAATGTTTCATCCATTTGGATTTGACCATTTAATTTTTTAAATTTTAACTGTGTATTTTCTAATTGTTTTGATTGCATTAATTTTTGTCGATTATATCAAGCGGTTTTTGGGGTTGTTTTAATAAAACGAGAAATTATTTTACTAGATTGTCCTAACAATGAAATTTGAATTAATAAATTTCACTGTTCATAATTTAAATGACTTCAATAAGTAAAATGATGACGAAATGCATCAAAACTAGCACGACATTTTTTACATAAATATTTTTGTTTTCCTTCGGAATTATGACCATTTTTAACACAATGAAAAGATTTGCAATTAGGACATATAATGCCTTTATCTCTAAATTTTTGATCAATTTCATTTAAACGTTTTTGTTTTTTAATTAAGTCTGCTTGTTGTTTTATTTTTTCATAAAATTCTAAAAATTGATCATCTGTTAAGCTATTTATTAATTCTGTAATTATTTTTTTCATCATTTATTTACCTCTATATATTAAAAATATACCTAATTTTAGGTATATTTTATAAATATCAAGAGTTTTCGACAAAATTAAAGATAATAGTTATTAAAATATAAAATTAATCATTTATAATTAAATTGATATTTTTGCACTACATACTGCCTACAAATTTTAAAAAAAAGTAGATATATTTATAAAGAATATTATAAAAATTTATATTCCAAAACTACTATTAATATGACCCTTAATAAAAATATTCTTATTTTTATTAAATCCTACTTTAAAACAATTATTTCATTACTAATAATTTCAATAATAACTTATAGACAGTGTGTAATACAAAAATAAACAACAAAATTATTTAATCAACTCACATAAAAGCTGGTGTGCCATAGCTAAGATATATGATCAGTAATAATAAATATTAAAATCCTTTAACCATAACACGGAAAAAGTTTAAAATCTTAATGATAACAAAAATACCAAATGGAATTAAAATAATTCACGCATCACCTAAAAAGGTCATTAATTGTGGTAATACAGCATAAATTGCTTCTTTAACTTTCATCATTGCTTGCCCTAAACCACTTCAAATAGAACCCATTCCATCTGAAATAGTAGGTTTATCACCAACTGCTAAAAAATTAATTGCTGTTGTTAAATACATACCTAACATTATTTATTATCCTCCTTATCTAATTTTTCTTGTTCTTTTTTCTTATTTGCTTTAATTTGGCGAATTTTTTGATAAATTGATAAACCAATTCATGCAAAAATACCTAATATAATAACAACACTAAAAATTGTCGTTAATCAAACTGGCAACTTATACTTTGAACCAGAATTAGCAATTATTGATGATATTGCAACCCATAGTGATCATCAAAAACAAGGTTTTGCCAAAGAAATGCTAATTCATTTATTAAACCAAGCAAAACAAGCCAATTACCAATATGCTGGTTTAATTGCCACTCCTGATGGGTTACCACTATATGAAAAACCTGGTTTTAAAAGTCAAAAATTATATTTTAATGTTTATACGATGCATTATTCAAAATAATAATGCATTTTTTAATGTTAAAATTTAACAAATAAAAAAAAGACTTATTTAAAGTCTTTTTTTAACCTGGCACTGCCCTATTTTCACCTTGCGGCTATCGTCGGCGTGATAGTGCTTAACTTCCGTGTTCGGGATGGGAACGGGTGTGTCCACTATGCCATAAGCACCAGATCACTTGAGTGGAATTATCCCCTCAAAACTAGATAATAAACATTCTAAAATTTGTAAATAAGCTCTCGCTTTTTTGAAGTCCTCGACCTATTAGTATTGGTTAGCTGAACACGTCACCGTGCTTACACACCCAACCTATCAACCTTGTCGTCTTCAAGGGGTCTTACTCCATAAAGGATGGGAAATCTCATCTTAAAGTATGCTTCTCGCTTAGATGCCTTCAGCGATTATCATTTCCACACATAGCTACCCAGCTGTGCCACTGGCGTGACAACTGGAGCACCAGAAGTGTGTCCATCCCGGTCCTCTCGTACTAGGGACAGATCTCTTCAAATTTCCTACGCCCACAACAGATAGGGACCAAACTGTCTCACGACGTTCTGAACCCAGCTCGCGTACCGCTTTAATGGGCGAACAGCCCAACCCTTGGAACCAACTTCAGCTCCAGGATGCGATGAGCCGACATCGAGGTGCCAAACCTCCCCGTCGATGTGAACTCTTGGGGGAGATCAGCCTGTTATCCCCAGGGTAACTTTTATCCGTTGAGCGACGGCCCTTCCACACGGGACCGCCGGATCACTAAGCCCAGCTTTCGCTCCTGTTCGACTTGTAAGTCTCACAGTCAAGCACCCTTCTACCTTTGCGCTCTATGTATGATTTCCGACCATACTGAGGGTACCTTTGGGCGCCTCCGTTACATTTTAGGAGGCGACCGCCCCAGTCAAACTACCCACCTGACACTGTCTCTGATCTGGCTTACAGATCTAGGTTAGGATTTCGACATAGCAAGGGTGGTATTCCAAGGGTGACTCCACAACAACTAGCGTCGCTGCTTCAAAGTCTCCCACCTATCCTATACATACTATATCAAAACCCAATATCAAGCTATAGTAAAGCTCCATGGGGTCTTTCCGTCTAGTTGCGGGTAACCTGCATCTTCACAGGTACTAAAATTTCACCGAGTCTGCAGCCGAGACAGCGAAGGGATCATTACGCCTTTCGTGCGGGTCAGAACTTACCTGACAAGGAATTTCGCTACCTTAGGACCGTTATAGTTACGGCCGCCGTTCACTGGGGCTTCGGTTCAAAGCTTCGCTAATGCTAACTAATCCCCTTAACCTTCCAGCACTGGGCAGGCGTCACCCCCTATACGTCGTCTTACGACTTTGCAGAGAGCTGTGTTTTTGCTAAACAGTTGCCCCTTCCTCTTCACTGCGGCTCATATTGCTATGAGCACCCCTTCTCGCTAACTTACGGGGTTATTTTGCAGAGTTCCTTAGCTACAGTTATCTCGCTTGCCTTAGGATTCTCTCCTTGACCACGTGTGTTCGTTCTAGGTACAGGCACCATATAAATAGTGCTAGAAACTTTTCTTGGAAGCATGGAGTCATATACTTCGCTACTAGGCGAACCGTTCGCTCCCAATCACACTTCAAGGTTATGCAAGGCGGATTTGCCAACCTTACCCTCTTTGTGCTTAGCCCGGAATCCAATAACCGGGATATACTATCCTTCTCCGTCACTCCATCGCTCTATATGGTGGTACAGGAATATCAACCTGTTGTCCATCGACTACGCCTTTCGGCCTCGCCTTAGGTCCTGACTAACCCTGGGTGGACGAACCTTGCCCAGGAAACCTTGGTCAAACGGCATAAGGGATTCTCACCCTCAAACGTTACTCATGCCGGCATTCTCACTTCTAACCAGTCCAGCAGTCCTCACGGTCTACCTTCATCCCTGTTAGAACGCTCCCCTACCGCCCTGTATATAAATATACAAAACCCATAGCTTCGGTATTATGCTTAGCCCCGGTACATTTTCGGCGCAAAGTTACTCGACTAGTAAGCTGTTACGCACTCTTTAAAGGGTGGCTGCTTCTAAGCCAACCTCCTAGCTGTCTAAGCGACTTCACATCCTTACACACTTAGCATAAATTTTGGGACCTTAGCTGATGATCTGGGCTGTTTCCCTTACGTGCATGGACCTTATCACCCATGTACTGACTGCCGAGTATACAAAATTGGCATTCGGAGTTTAATTGCATTCAGTACCCCTAGGTGGGGCCATCATACATTTAGTGCTCTACCTCCAACTTGCTAACCTCGACGCTAGCCCTAAAGCTATATCGGGGAGAACCAGCTATCTCCAGGTTCGATTGGAATTTCACCCCTAGCCACAAGTCATCCGCGGTCTTTTCAACGAACGTCGGTTCGGTCCTCCATTAAGTTTTACCTCAACTTCAACCTGCTCATAGCTAGATCACCTGGTTTCGGGTCTATGACAACATACTAAACGCCCTATTAATGCTCGCTTTCACTACGGCTCCGTATCTTATACTTAACCTTGCATGCTATCATAACTCGCCGGCTCATTCTACAAAAGGCACGCCGTCACCCATTAACGGGCTCCGACTTCTTGTAGGCATATGGTTTCAGGTACTATTTCACTCCCCTCCCGGGGTGCTTTTCACCTTTCCCTCACGGTACTGGTTCACTATCGGTGAATAGGTAGTATTTAGCCTTACGCGGTGGTCCGCGTTGATTCCGACAAGATTTCACGTGTCTCGCCGTACTCAGGATTCCATTTCGAGTCTTGTTCATTTCATATACGGGGCTATCACCCTCTGTGGCATAGTTTCCCAACCATTTCTACTATAAACAAGTTTTGTAACTCTACTCATATGGTCCTACAACCCCAGATAAATCTGGTTTGGGCTGTTCCCCGTTCGCTCGCCGCTACTAAGAGAATCGCATTCGCTTTCTTTTCCTCTAGGTACTGAGATGTTTCAATTCCCTAGGTATACCTTCACTATAACTATGTATTCATTATAGGATGATGAGAGATTAATCTCACCGGGTTCCCCCATTCGGACATGTCCGGATCAAAGCTTACTTCCAGCTCCCCGAACCTTATCGCAGGTAGTCACGTCCTTCATCGTCTCCTATTCCCAAGGCATTCACCATACGCCCTTTGTAACTTCAAAGTTTTATTAATTTAATTATTTGACCTGATTTTAAATCAGTTTTGAGAATCATTTACAAATATAACTGTGAAATTTTAGTTATTTTTTTAAAATAACAGAAATTTTGAATTATTGTTATTTTAATCTTATGATTAAAATAACTAGATGTCTATTATCCAGTTTTCAAAGAACAATTTCAATAACATTTTTCGTGTTATTGTCAGAGAAACTAATCCCCGAAAACTAAACATAACGGTCATTAAAACTAATTAGATTACTATAAAGTAATAACTCCATAGAAAGGAGGTGATCCATCCGCACGTTCTCGTACGGATACCTTGTTACGACTTCACCCTAATCATCAATCCTACCTTGGGCGGCTTCCTCCTTGCGGTTAGAATACCGACTTCTGGTATTATCAACTCTCATGGTGTGACGGGCGGTGTGTACAAGACCCGAGAACGTATTCACCGCGACATTGCTGATTCGCGATTACTAGCGATTCCGGCTTCATGAGGGCGAGTTGCAGCCCTCAATCCGAACTGAGACCGGCTTTTTCAGATTAGCTCCCTCTTGCGAGATCGCAACTGTTTGTACCGGCCATTGTAGCACGTGTGTAGCCCAAGACATAAGGGGCATGATGATTTGACGTCATCCCCACCTTCCTCTAGCTTACACTAGCAGTCCCGTTAGAGTATCTCAACTTAATGGAGTAACTAACGGCAAGGGTTGCGCTCGTTACTGGACTTAACCAAACACCTCACGGCACGAGCTGACGACAACCATGCACCACCTGTCTCAATGTTAACCTCCACTGTATTTCTACAGCTTTGCACTGGATGTCAAGCCTTGGTAAGGTTCTTCGCGTTGCTTCGAATTAAACCACATGCTCCACCGCTTGTGCGGGTCCCCGTCAATTCCTTTGAGTTTCACTCTTGCGAGCATACTACTCAGGCGGAGTACTTAATGCGTTAGCTGCAGCACCGAACTTAGTCCGACACTTAGTACTCATCGTTTACGGCGTAGACTACTAGGGTATCTAATCCTATTTGCTCCCTACGCTTTCGTGCCTAAACGTCAGTGATAGGCCAGTCGACCGCCTTCGCCACTGGTGTTCCTCCATATATCTACGCATTTCACCACTACACATGGAATTCCATCGACCTCTCCTACACTCTAGCTTAACAGTTTTCAAGGCGAACTGGAGTTAAGCTCCATGATTTGACCCCAAACTTGTTAAACCGTCTGCGCACGCTTTACGCCCAATAAATCCGGATAACGCTTGCCACCTATGTATTACCGCGGCTGCTGGCACATAGTTAGCCGTGGCTTTCTGGTAAGGTACCGTCAAATAAGTATCATTTCCTATACTTACTGTTCTTCCCTTACAACAGACCTTTACAATCCGAAGACCGTCTTCAGTCACGCGGCATTGCTCCATCAGGCTTTCGCCCATTGTGAAAAATTCCCTACTGCTGCCTCCCGTAGGAGTTCGGGCCGTGTCTCAGTCCCGATGTGGCCGTTCAACCTCTCAGTTCGGCTACGTATCACTGTCTTGGTAGGCCATTACCCCACCAACTAACTAATACGCCGCACCCTCATCCATTAGTGGTCCAAACGGACCTTTTAACATTCTCTGATGCCAGAAAATGTCGTATGCGGTATTAGCAGTCGTTTCCAACTGTTATCCCCCGCTAATGGGTAGATTAGATACGTGTTACTCACCCGTTCGCCACTGGGTGCAAGCACCCCGTTCGACTTGCATGTATTAGGCATGCCGCCAGCGTTCATCCTGAGCCAGGATCAAACTCTCATTAAAAAATATTGTTTTTGTTCCTAGCTTTAATGACGGATATTCATTAATTAAATGATTATCTTTGTTGTTATGTTTAGTTTTCAAAGATCGTTTTTGTGTCAACAAAACACCTTTCAAATCATACAAAAATTAGTGATTATTGTCAATAACTTTTGACTTTTTTTGTAATAATTTTTTCGATATTGTGCGGAAATATTCATTTTTCATTAATAATAGGTATTACTAACTGACACCTTTATAAGTATATAAAATCCATATTTTTTTGCAAGCGTTTTTACTAAAAATATTAATATTTTTTTCATAAAAAATAACTATTTAATAATAGTTATTTTAATCTTATTTTTTCCGAAAGATGTTATTTATTCCTTTTCATCATGATGCTGTTAAATAGCGTTCTAAACTATTAAAACGGCATCGTGTAAGTGAAGTGCAAAAAATCAACTCAGAAAGGAGTTGATTTTTTAATGGAAAGAAAACATTATTTTATTTTACGGTCCTTAGTAACTAAGTATGGAAAAGATAATGTTATTAATACGGTAAATAATATTGTAATTAATAATGAAAAAGAAGATGAATAAATTATCCGCGTAATTTATTAGCGGTAATTTATTCAATATAGTTTATTTTGAGCGTAGCGAACACGCGAATCGTGCCGCGAAAATTAGATTTTTAGGAGGAATAAGTTATGCCAGTTTGATTAACGACAATTTTTAGTGTTGTTATTATATTAGGTATTTTTGCGTGAATTGGTTTATCAATTTATCAAAAAATTCGCCAAATTCGAGGAAAGAAAAAAGATAAAAAAGAAATTGAAAATAAGGAGGATAAAAAATAATGTTAGGTATGTATTTAACAACAGCAATTAATTTTTTATCAGTTGGTGATAAACCTACTATTTCAGATGGAATGGGTTCTATTTGAAGTGGTTTAGGGCAAGCAATGATGAAAGTTAAAGAAGCAATTTATGCTGTATTACCACAATTAATGACCTTTTTAGGTGATGCGTGAATTATTTTAATTCCATTTGGTATTTTTGTTATCATTAAGATTTTAAACTTTTTCCGTGTTATGGTTAAAGGATTTTAATATTTATTATTACTGATCATATATCTTAGCTATGGCACACTAGCTTTTATGTGAGTTGATTAAATAATTTTGTTGTTTATTTTTGTATTACACACTGTCTATAAGTTATTATTGAAATTATTAGTAATGAAATAATTGTTTTAAAGTAGGATTTAATAAAAATAAGAATATTTTTATTAAGGGTCATATTAATAGTAGTTTTGGAATATAAATTTTTATAATATTCTTTATAAATATATCTACTTTTTTTTAAAATTTGTAGGCAGTGTGTAGTGCAAAAATATCAATTTAATTATAAATGATTAATTTTATATTTTAATAACTATTATCTTTAATTTTGTCGAAAACTCTTGATGAAATAAAAAAAATCATCAATATGACAATTTGAAAACTAATTTTGTGTAAGATTATGATTTTGCTTTAAATTTTTTAAACGTTAAAATATAATACCGTTGATTGTTGGTTTGGTGTTAAACCTTTGTGTTGGTATTTTCATTTTCAGAGCTTTAAATAATTTTGAATATTAGTGAAACCCAAACCATGATAATGAATTAAGGCTTCTTTAAGACTGGATTGTAATTTACTAATCTTATTTAACTTTTGATAACTAGTATCAGGGTTTGTACTAGTTTTGGTGGAATATAGAGTAGAATTTGTTTGTTTTGCTACTAATAAATATAGTGGTTGCATATCAGAAATAATTATTGATTTTTCTTTAATTAGTTGCTTATTCATATTTTCAATAATCCATTGTTTTTGTAATATTTTGGTATTGGTGGATTGAACAAAAATATTATTATTGCTATCAACTGCCATTTGAATACAGCATTTGGTATCAGTTGAAAATGGATCGAGATGAGTTTTTCGTTTATCAAATTTATCTTTAAAATTGCCTTTATGAATTTCTTTAATAAATGTTTCATCCATTTGGATTTGACCATTTAATTTTTTAAATTTTAACTGTGTATTTTCTAATTGTTTTGATTGCATTAATTTTTGTCGATTATATCAAGCGGTTTTTGGGGTTGTTTTAATAAAACGAGAAATTATTTTACTAGATTGTCCTAACAATGAAATTTGAATTAATAAATTTCACTGTTCATAATTTAAATGACTTCAATAAGTAAAATGATGACGAAATGCATCAAAACTAGCACGACATTTTTTACATAAATATTTTTGTTTTCCTTCGGAATTATGACCATTTTTAACACAATGAAAAGATTTGCAATTAGGACATATAATGCCTTTATCTCTAAATTTTTGATCAATTTCATTTAAACGTTTTTGTTTTTTAATTAAGTCTGCTTGTTGTTTTATTTTTTCATAAAATTCTAAAAATTGATCATCTGTTAAGCTATTTATTAATTCTGTAATTATTTTTTTCATCATTTATTTACCTCTATATATTAAAAATATACCTAATTTTAGGTATATTTTATAAATATCAAGAGTTTTCGACAAAATTAAAGACTATTATTAAAAATTAAATAGTATTTTTCAGTGTGTCAATTTTTATTATTTTATATATTTAACATTGTTAATAACATTGTTTATTAAACATTAAATAAGCAATATATAAACATTATGTATAACATTGTTAATAATCAGTGTTTTTATCAATAAGTAAACAATATATAAACATTAAATATAACATTGTTTATTAAATAAATATTTAGTTAGGAGTTGATAAAATTGAGTAATTTTGTTAAGAAAAATCAAAATATAGCAAATTATTTTATTCGTAAAGAGTTGATAGTTTTTGAAACAGAAAAAGCAAGTTTTATAAATTTACCTAATCATAATCGTCATATTGGTTTTTGGTTGAGTAATAAATTTATTTATCCTAGTGAAAAACACTCAGAACAAGTAGCAATCGGTTTGATTTATGATAATTCTTATCGTATTGTAAAATATGATGAAAATTTAAAACGTCATGTGTGAAAATATTTAACTGGAGCAGAACTAATCAATTTGTATAATAAATACAAATAAAATTATTTTACACAAATGAAAAAAGCAATATTTCCTGGTGAACCTCAAAAAGTAAAAACAACTAACAATAATTTAACAAATTGAAGTGATGAAAAAGTAGATAAATTAATTAATGACTTGAAGGACTTAAATTAATGAGTTTATATGATTATTTAGTTCAATTTGTTAGTTATATTATTGGTTCAAATGCTCCTGAATTTTTATATGTCATATCATTTGTATTATTTATCGTTTTATTTTTGGGGATGTTTTTTAAACTTATTCAGAAAATGTGGAGTTTTTAAATATGCAAAATGATTGAGAAAAATTAAAAGAGTTTTTTATTTATGTCTTTTTGTTTATAGATAAAACGAATGTTGAAACTATTACAACTTGCAATTTAACTCAAAATGAATATTTAACTCTTATGATTGGTATTTGAATTGTGATTTTATTTTTAACGTGGTTTTTATTGTGAATGGTTTTTAAAATAGTTGGGTATTTTAAGTAATGAAAAAATTTATATTTTTCTTAAAAAATTATTGTTATATTAGTGGTTCAATGATTTTGTTTAGTTTAATTGATTTATTACTTTGAATAATTTCATTAAATTATACTGGTTTAGTATTCTGATTATTGTTTGCTTTGCAATGTGTTTATTTTGTCTGATGAGTTTGAAAAAATATATTTTATCAGTTGAATGCTTTTCGTTTAGTTTACTTTATTTGAGATAATCCGTTATCAGTAATTATTGGTAAATTAGGGACGGGAAAAACTTTACTTTTAACTTTTTTATCACAAGTTATGAAACTTTTAACGAAGAAAATTTATAGTAATTTTCCAATTGAAGATGATGCAATAAAACTTTTAACTTTTAATAATTTAGATTTTACAGATAGAACAAAACCAGTTCCCCCAGATGATAGTGTTATTTTATTTGATGAAAGTTATTTATATATTGATGGAACTAGTCCCCACGATGAGAAAAAAGTTCATAGTGGTAAAATTCCGTGAATTGTATTAGCAAGACATTTTGGTAATCGTGCTTTATTTACTGCTCAGCGTGAGGGTATGATTTGAAATAATATTCGACAATTAGCAAGTGGTATTATTATTCCAATTTCATTGAAAAAACCTATTGCTAAAAAAGGATTTAATTTTTTTAATCGTTTCTTTATTATGCGAATTGGTATTTTTCAAGATATTACAGATTATGAAATTTGAAAAACAAAATCAGTAGAACGAACAGCCGAAGGTAAACGAGCAAAACATAAGTCGGATGTTGGGTTAGGAATTCGGTTTTTTAAAATAATTATTCCGTTAGAATTTGCACAGAAATATGATAGTCAATGATTAAAGTTTGTTCGTGATTTAAAAAATGATGAAATAATTAATAACAAAGAATACTATTGGTCAGAAATTACTAAATTGAGTGTTAAAGAGCGGTTAGAATTGTTTGATATTGATATTTTGAAAAAGAATTTAAAACCTAAAAAAGAAAAAGGAAGTGATAAAAATGATTAATTTGTTGTCAGAAAGTAGTAATTGAGATAAGATTTTTAGTTTTATTTTTGATGTTTTTTTGTTTATTTTTGATGTAATTTGAAATACTAAATTACCAATGACAAATACAACAATTGCTTATTTTATTATTTTTTTTATGGTTGTTAAGTTATCAATTTATGCAATTCACGGCACAAGAACACAATATAACGAATTAGGTTCAATAGTACAAACGGGGGTATCAAATATTTATTCTGCGACTGCTCGTGGAGTTTCAGATACTAAACAAGGTATGCAAAAACATATTACAGAGCGTAAACAGTTTAAAATTAATCGTAATAAACAACAATTATCAAGTTTAGCAAAACAAGCAAAAACAAGAGAACAAGGATATCGGAGAGTGCATAAATAATGATTAGACTAGTTTTATTGGTTGCGGCAATTGCTATATTTGGTACTGGTTTTATTACAGTTATTATTAATCAATTAACATCAGCAAAAAATATTATTATGGATTTATATAACTCAGATACTTTTTTACTTTCTTTATTTGGTAAGATGGCAATTTTGTTTAGTCATCCGTTAATGTTAACAATATCAAGTTTATATATTGTTGGGTTTATTGTTTCAAAAACATTATATAGTTAGGAGTTATTTATGAAAAAATTATTTTCTTTATTTTCAATAGGACTTTTAGGGCTTTTAGGTTTAATTATTCCTTTTATTACTTTAACAGCATTTAACCCTTAAATCAACAAAATTATACTGTTAATCAACAAACAACAGGAATGAATGAAACTGATTTTATTAATACAATGTTTTTACGCAGTAGTTTTTTTGAAAATTGGTCTGAAACCAATTATTTTATTAATCCAACTTTAAAAACATCGCAATCATTAACTTATAATGATAAATGATATTTAGATTTTTTAAAGGATAGTTATTCAACGGGGATTTCATTTGATAAACCCAGTAATGAATTTATGGATTTATACAAAAATTGAGATAGTTATGTTAAACAATATAACATTGATAAATTTTATGATGTTGATAAAAAACAATTTCTAAAAGAATTAACAAATTTTTCTTATTCTTTTGCTAAGTATTTTAATACTGTTGAAATAATTAATAAATTAGAAAAAAGTATTGACAATTTGCAACAAGTTAATTTAAAATTTCAGAATTGAAAATGATATTCAGGAGATGAATTGAACCATGGACCAACTAATAAATGATATATATTAATATCTAAATCAACTAATTCAACTGATGCAGTATATGCAATAGATTTAATTCATTTTACAACAAGTACAAGTATTAAAACAACATATCCATTTTTAAAGTCAATATACAGATGAGAAAATACAAGTATTCCAACTGATAAACAAGTTCCTGAAATAGATAATCAAGGTAATCTTCTTTTTTATACTGATAATGATTATCAAAAGGTTCGTTCTTTTTTATTAAAGTATATTGATGTAATTGTTCAAGAAAATATTAGAATACAGCAAGGTGGTAATCCTGATTATGATGATTCAAATTTAGGCAGTCAAAGAATAATCTTTGATTTTGAAATTATTAATAATATGGAAAAATTGGACTGAAAACCTAGTATTATTTTAACTAGAAAATCAATTTATCGAATGATTTTAACGATTGATGAACATAAAAATATTGTTGCTGGTAGTTTAGAATTAACACATCTTAAACAATATTGGGATGGTAATAATGCAAATAGTTATCGATATACTGATGATTTAGGTTTTTTGTTTACTTTTATGAAAGAAAAAGATAGTATCTTTAATTTTAGTGTTGAAACATATAATTATAATCAAGATAATACTCCTAATACTGGTAAAGATATTTTTGAACAGATGAAAGGCCAAATTGATATTAATAAGTTTTTAAAAGCATTTTTTGCTCATGCTTTAGTTCCAGTATTCCAAAATCGTAGTAATTTTATTGAAAGTGGTTATATTGATAATTTAGAATATAATACTGTTTTAATTAATTTTTTTGGTTTGAAATTAGTTAATTTTAGAGATGTTTTAATTGATGAAAATAATACGAATAAAAATCAATTTGAAAAATTGTTAAATAGTATGTTTACAGTTTCGCAAAACTTTTATAAAGATTATTTACGAACAATTTTTGACTTAGAAAACAATACTTATGTGCAAGGTTATAATAAAAAATATGGTTTATTAGCAAATAATGGTTTTAAGATTTATCCTCGTTATTTTTATTTTTCTGATAAATATAAGCAACTAGATATTAAATTGTATTCAGCATTTAAAAAACGATTTTATAACATTAACTATGGTAATGTATTTAATTATGATTTTTCTGTTGCAAATGATTATAATATTAATCAAAATGAAGGTTATATTTTTGAAGGTGCTTTAAAAGATAAATATGGTTTAAAATATAAAAAGATTGAAGAACAAAAAATTGGTTATAATGTTTTTGAATTACAAGCCCAAAAAGAAAATGATATGTATCGTTATTATGATTTTAATTTTGGTATTTATAACTGACAAGAAATAAATAATGGTGGATTATTTCCTGATGGGCAATGATGACAAGCACAATATGAAAGTTGTAGTTGATATAATTTAGCGTGTCATATTAGAAATGCGGCAATTTGAATTGTAAATAATATTCCTGGTGTTAAGCAAGTGAATGAATTAGCAAGCGGAGTTGGTAAAATATTTCAAACAATATATAGTTTTTTTAATCAAACATTCGAAGTATGAAAATTTAGTCCAGCATTATATAACACAATAACAAATATATTCCTATTAATTATTTTTATGAAATTTGTTCGATTAATATAAAAAAGGACTTATAGGTCCTTTTATTCTTTTCAATCAGTAATTTTACCTGTTTTATTATCAATTATTGGTAGAGCTGGTTTATTTAGTTCTTCTCATCTGTATATTGACTTTAAAAGTGGATATGTTGTTTTAATACTTGTACTTGTTGTAAAATGAATTAAATCTATTGCATATACTGCATCAGTTGAATTAGTTGATTTAGATATTAATATATATCATTTATTAGTTGGTCCATGGTTCAATTCATCTCCTGAATATCATTTTCAATTACTTCCAATTGGTGGTTCTTGTGGTTGTTGTGGTTCAGGTGTAGGTTTCGGTTTATTACCCCCTCCGTTTTCATTGTTATTTGGTTTTTCACAACTAATTAATGTTGTTGTACTTGTTGCTGTTAATCCGATTGCTCCTAAAATGCTAAGTCATTTTTTCACTTTAATTTTGTCGAAAACTCTTGATGAAATAAAAAAAATCATCAATATGACAATTTGAAAACTAATTTTGTGTAAGATTATGATTTTGCTTTAAATTTTTTAAACGTTAAAATATAATACCGTTGATTGTTGGTTTGGTGTTAAACCTTTGTGTTGGTATTTTCATTTTCAGAGCTTTAAATAATTTTGAATATTAGTGAAACCCAAACCATGATAATGAATTAAGGCTTCTTTAAGACTGGATTGTAATTTACTAATCTTATTTAACTTTTGATAACTAGTATCAGGGTTTGTACTAGTTTTGGTGGAATATAGAGTAGAATTTGTTTGTTTTGCTACTAATAAATATAGTGGTTGCATATCAGAAATAATTATTGATTTTTCTTTAATTAGTTGCTTATTCATATTTTCAATAATCCATTGTTTTTGTAATCTTTTGGTATTGGTGGATTGAACAAAAATATTATTATTGCTATCAACTGCCATTTGAATACAGCATTTGGTATCAGTTGAAAATGGATCGAGATGAGTTTTTCGTTTATCAAATTTATCTTTAAAATTGCCTTTATGAATTTCTTTAATAAATGTTTCATCCATTTGGATTTGACCATTTAATTTTTTAAATTTTAACTGTGTATTTTCTAATTGTTTTGATTGCATTAATTTTTGTCGATTATATCAAGCGGTTTTTGGGGTTGTTTTAATAAAACGAGAAATTATTTTACTAGATTGTCCTAACAATGAAATTTGAATTAATAAATTTCACTGTTCATAATTTAAATGACTTCAATAAGTAAAATGATGACGAAATGCATCAAAACTAGCACGACATTTTTTACATAAATATTTTTGTTTTCCTTCGGAATTATGACCATTTTTAACACAATGAAAAGATTTGCAATTAGGACATATAATGCCTTTATCTCTAAATTTTTGATCAATTTCATTTAAACGTTTTTGTTTTTTAATTAAGTCTGCTTGTTGTTTTATTTTTTCATAAAATTCTAAAAATTGATCATCTGTTAAGCTATTTATTAATTCTGTAATTATTTTTTTCATCATTTATTTACCTCTATATATTAAAAATATACCTAATTTTAAGTATATTTTATAAATATCAAGAGTTTTCGACAAAATTAAAGTTTTTTCATATATTTAACTCCTTACTTAAAATGCTATAATTATTTTAAGTAAATTATAACATATTTTAATATTTTAGGAGGTAAAGTGTGAAAAAATATGAAAGATTAGATATTAATGAAAGAGTAAATTTGGAAAAATTAAAAAACAATGAATTATTTAAAAAGAAAAATGGAACAATTAATATTCGAAAAATTGCTAAGCAAATGAATAGAGATTATAGAACTATTTGGCAAGAATTAAATATGTTTGATAATATTGGTGATTATAATGCTGCAAAAGCACAAAAAATACATGATAAAAACAAAAAACAATGTCGTAAATATTCAATGTTAAATTCACAAGAATTAAGTCATTTTTCTAATGAATATAATAATTTTGGTCGTTCGCCACAAAATATTATTATGTCGTATGAATTACAATATAATGTAAAATTTAGTGTATGTTTTAAAACAATGTATAAATATATTAGATTAGGTTATTTTAATTTATCAAAAAATAATTTGTATTTTAAAAATAAAAAGCGAAAAACTAAAAATGGTGAAAAAAATGATAATCGTGGTGTATTGCTTAATATTAGAGATTATAAGCAATTTTTAAATGATTATGGAGATGATTTAAGTTTTAGTGGAATTTGAGAAATGGATACCCTTGATTGTGGTAATTTTCATTTGTTAGTTTTAGTAAATCGGAAATCTAAAATAGTTTTTTATGATATTTTATTTACTAAAAAAGCAAGTATTGTGTTAATGGTTTTAATGAAAATGGTTAGACAAATTGGTATTAATAAATTTAGTTGTATTTTAACAGATAGAGGAAAAGAATTTTATAAATGAAAACTAATAGAAAAATATTTAAAAATAAGAGTTTATTTTTGTGACCCTGGAAAACCAAAACAAAAAGCATTAGTTGAAAGGATAAATAGAGATATAAGGCGTTGGTTTTTACGAAATGAGCCTATAATTAATATTCGCAGTAGATTAAAATCTGTTTTAGATATATTAAATACTACAATAAGACCTTGTTTAGGGGATTTTACATCAAAACAATATTTTAAAAAAATATTTGTTCATTAATTAGTTAATGTATATAATAAAAATAATAAAATCTATTAATTATTTTTGTGTTTAACAAATTTTTTTCAGCATTTTAATAATATAATTAGATTTTAGTAAAGGAGAAAAAATATATGTATGATAAAAATAACAAAATTATTGTAAAAATAACAAATATTACTCCCTATGGTGCTTTTTGTCGAGCAGAAAAGGCTGATGGTTTAATCCATATTAGTGAAGTTTCAGATTATTTTGTTAAAGATATTAAATATTTTTTTGATATTGGTGATGAAATTGAAGTTGAGGTGCTTGATTTTAATATAGTTAAAAAACATCTTAAATTAAGTTATAAAAATTGTCACCCTGAATTATTAAAAAATGATGATAAAGAAATTCAGGAAATAAAAACAGCATTCCAAAACTTAAATAAAAGACAAAATAAAACAGACAATATTGAAAATATTAGTAAAACAAACGAAAATAAATAAATTAATAAAAATATAAAAAAGTAAAAAATAGTTTTATTACTACTTTTTACTTTTTTATTGTATTTCATGATTAATATGTTAATATAATTATAACTTTTTATGATTTAGTTTTACAGTATACAGGGCGTTGAATCTTTAGTAAAAATTTCATTAGTTTTCGTTCTGCTTCTTTTTTATCATAAATAATTTCATAAGTTCCTTCTACTTGCCCAACCAACATCACTTGATTCATTTTTTGATCATCCTTTCTAAAAACACCAATATAACTCAATACTAAAAGAATTATAAGAAAATTTTTTTAAAAACAAGAAAAAAATTCACAAAGTGCATTGTTAATCTTGTTCTAAGAAATCTGCTCCTTTTTGAATTTCAACTTTTGATAATCCAGGATAATCTAACTGGCGCATTACTTCATAGCCAACAATCCCAACCGTATTCGCAATATTTAAACTACGAACATGTTCAGACATTGGAATCCGAAAAGTTCGGTTTAAATTTGCCTTTAAAATTGTGGTTGGAATGCCCGTTGACTCACGACCAAATAAAATAAAAAGATTTTCATCTTTCGTAAAATCAAAAGCACTATGTGGTTGTTTTGCATAACGAGTTGCACAATATAAATTTACAGTTGGATTTAATTGTAAAAAATGGTTTCAATCGTTATATAACTCATAGTCAGCATACTCAATATAATTTGCACTACTACGAGCAATAAAACGTTCATCAAAAATAAACCCAAGTGGTTCAATTAAATGAAGTTTTGCATTAATTGCTACACAAGTTCGCATAATAGCGCCAACATTTTGAGCAATTTCTGGTTCATATAAAACAATGTTAATTTTTTTAGTTGTTTTCATCTTACTCTCCTAATCATCATTTTTTAAAAGCATGAAATGCTTTTGCCCGATGAGAATATTTGTTTTTTTCCATTAAAGTTAATTCAGCATAAGTACGATTGAGTTCTGGTAATAAAAAAATTGTATCATAACCAAAGGCATTCTCTCCGACTGTCTCAGTAGTAATAACTCCTGTTGTAACACCCCGGAAGGACATTGTTATTTTTTTAATTGGATCAATATAACATAACACACAAACCGCTTGCGCATCACGGTGCTCTAATAATTTACATTTCTCAATTAATAAATCATTAATAATTTTATTGTCAGTAATTGGATGTGCTCATCGTCGCGTATTAACCCCCGGAAAATGATCCAACCCAATAATTTCTAAACCTGAATCATCAGCCAAGACTGGTTTATTAATCATTTGACTTAAAAAATCCGCCTTGCAAAAAGCATTTTCTTCAAAGGTAGTTCCCGTTTCTGGAATATCAGGAATCGGATTTTCTAAATCTAATAATGATTTAACTGTTATGTTAACATCGTGAAACATCGCCTTAAATTCTCGAACTTTGTTTTTATTACTAGTTGCAATTCAAATCTCTGTCATTCCTTATTTCCTCGCTTTTCTTAATTATATCTATTGTATAATAAAATTAAGAAATCACAGAATGGAAGTTAGATAAATGATGAAATACAACATTAAAACAAAACTAAATTTAGGAATAACTAATCAAAATTACCAAACCGTTGATAATCTTTTTATTCGCTATAGTGACCCTTTTACCAATTTATTTATTGACCATCAAAATGAAATTTTTGTTTTAGAAAAAATTAAAAATACTAAATTAACCCTTCCAATTGTTGATTATGGTTATGATAATGACCATTTCTTCCTCGTAACACCATACTATCAAACATTACAACCAGTTAGTGCGATAAAACTTACAAAGGAAGTCCTTAAAGATATTGCAGCAATAATTAAACAATTATGACAAATTAAACTTACCGCAAATGATCAAATTAAGACTTTTCAACCACAACAATTTTTAGAAACTTTTAAAACTGCTTTGAAAAAGCCATTAGTAGCCTTACAACCATATGAAGCTAAGCTTGATTATATTAAATTGCAAACAAATAATCTTGTTTTATGCCACAATGATTTAAATGGTGGAAATTTAGTTGTTGTTGAAAAAAAACTTTATTTAATTGATTTTGAATATGCAATGCAAAATAATAAGTTTTTTGATATTGCTTCTTTTGCTTCAGAAACGTTAACAACAAAAGCAGAACAAACATATTGGTTTAGTCTTTTCAACCTAACAGTACAACAGCAGCAAAAAGTTAACGCTTGAATGTATTATCAAAACATTGTTTGAATTGCTTGAGCTAACTATATGTATGAACAAACAAACAATAATATTTTCTTAGAAATTATTAATTTAAAATTACTTAATTTGCAAAATAATGATTAGGGATCAAGTGTTGATGATGGTGGATTTTGCTCGTCATCCGCTGTCGTTGTTTCTTGTTCGTTAGCTTCGAGTTCTTGAAAATTAGTTTTTTTCATTTGTAAATAACCACGTAAATTACGCATTCATACGGCCATAAAAGTACCAAAAAAAACAGCAAGTAATAAAAACACTAGGGCAACTAAACAACGATATAAAATTTTATCTCACCCTCATCAATAACCAGTTAAATAAATGCCATATAAAGTTCAAGATAAAGTAATTGTATAAGTAAACTGATCATCTTGATGAAACTTTAACCAAAAACCAGCACAAGTTAATAAAAAGACTCCTAAAATCATTGCTGATCCAAAACCAATTCCAGCACCAACATCATAATGATAAGCAAAACTTAAATCTGGGGAAGTTAACAAAAACAACAACAAAAATGGCCCTGCTGCTTCAATGATCAAAAATAAAAAACTTTTTCAAAAAACAGTTCGTGAAGCATGAAACGCTAAATCATTTTGTACTTCTACGGGTAAATGTTCTCAATTATTATCAGTAACGTCTTTTTTGTTATCCTTTTTAATTACTTTCATATTAATTAATTACTCCTCTTAAGATGCTTGTATTCCTATTTTAACATAAAAAAATTGTTAAACTAACAACTTATAGTAATGGAGCGGGTGAAGGGAATCGAACCCTCACAGTCAGCTTGGAAGGCTGAAGTTCTACCATTAAACTACACCCGCATTTTTAATTTTTATAACTTATAACAATAATATATATACCACTGTCTTAATTTGATGTCAATTGTTTTTAAATAAAATGGTACCCGAGACCGGACTTGAACCGGTACAGTTGTAAAACCGACGGATTTTAAGTCCGTTGCGTCTACCTATTCCGCCACTCGGGCATATATATCTAATAAATGGTCTCCTGTAAAGGACTTGAACCTTTGACCCACTGGTTAAAAGCCAGATGCTCTACCTACTGAGCTAACAGGAGACTTAAATGGCAGGGCTAGCTGGGATTGAACCAGCGCATGAAGGAGTCAAAGTCCTTTGCCTTACCACTTGGCTATAGCCCTATGTCTCAATAAAAATGGTGGAGGGGGAGGGATTCGAACCCCCGAACCCGAAGGAGCTGAGTTACAGTCAGATGTGTTTGGCCACTTCACTACCCCTCCAAGAATGGTGCTGGCTAGAAGAATCGAACTCCCAACCTACTGATTACAAGTCAGTTGCTCTACCAGTTGAGCTAAGCCAGCACAAACATTAAATGGTTGGGTGTAACGAAATTAAACCGCTGATCGCTCACTTGTAAGGTAGGTACTTTCCAGTCTAATAACACCCGATTACACAATTAGTTATTGTGTTAAAACCTTTATAATTTTATATAAAACAATAATTTTTGTCAATTAAAATAATTATTAATTAATTATTTCACCCTATCAATTAAATTTTTTAAAAAACAACAAAACTGTATTAAAAAAGAAATAAAAAATAAAATTTTAAAATGTAGTATATAGATATTATTGAGGGGTCAATAATAATTATTGTTATACTATAAATGGTTATAAAATAAAAACCAACCATTTTCAATGCTATTTATTTAAACATCCCAGTTTCAAATATTAAAAGGTTTTTGTTTTATTGCTAAAATAAGCAGAAAATTAATATCATAAGTTGCAATATGGTGGTTATCACTTTTAAGATTAATAAAAGCTTCAAATATGAGGCTCATCCTTTTTAAAAAATAACAGTAACTAAAACTATTATAAAAAATCAAAAAATGTTTCTTAAAATGACATTACAATAATTAACATAATTAATTCCAAAATATTACAAATTCCTCAAGACCTACCATTCCAACCACCTAACTACTTATTTGTAAAGTAAGGAATGGTTATAAAAGATAGAATGTATTTCATAAATACATTCTTTTTCTTTATTATTCATAAATTTAAATTTAATTGACGGGAATGTTTTTTATTTTAACGAAAAATGGATTTTATTAATTAATAAAATCCATTTTTTAAAGTTCAACTAATATTGACGTTGTGCACGATCTTCGGTTTTATATTGTGGAATATTAATCATATACCCATCTTCACGACGTCACAATCCTTTAATTACTTTTGTTATTAAGTAAACCATAAAGATTGTTCCAATTAAGGTTGACGTAAAGTTTAAGATGTTGGCAAAAATTGATAAACCATCTTGTCCTTTTTGAAACAGACGGCCAAATGCTTCAATTAGTTTTAGTAATGCGGTAATAATTTGAATTATTAACATCATTGTTACGATAACAGTATAAACGGTTGACACAAAGCGTAATCATTTTCCAAAAGAAGTTTCTGCCATCATATTTGCAATAGCACGACTATTGTAGAATCCAGGAACCAAAATTAAGCTTATGACACTAACGGCAGCTAATACCCCCATCATAATCGCAAAATTTCGTTGTGAGTCGCCTACTCAAACTTTAGTTGTTGCTTTGTTATAAAAAATCATAATAGCAGCAATACTAACAAGACCCGATACTAATCAGGCAGTTCCTAAATAGCGGACAATTACAACACGAGCATTTTTTGTTGCTTTAACATCAGTATCTGGTAGTCATGTTAAGGCAAACGGTGCCAAAAACCCACCAAGTGATAATGATAAAACCGCTAAACTTCATTTATTGGCACATAATTTGGCATCATTACTGCCGATTGCATAACGGATTAACCCAATATTACAGATAATTGTTGTAAATAAAGAGAAAATTACGACTAGTAAAATTACTACTTTATAACTTGCTAAATCTGCATATGAATTCATTAACCAACTATTGGCTGTGTTGATATCGCCATTAAAAGTACCATTGTTATATTGGCCTAATAAATAAAAATAAGCCCCTGCTGCAATGGTAATTCCAACAATCCCAACAATACTTGACAATACAATTCAAAAACGAGTAAATCCAAAATTTCTTGTCATCATTAATATAATCCCTGTTCCTTTCTTGAATTATGTAAATAATTATATGCCTTTCTAACCCTCATTACAAGATATTTTTCTAAACATTTTAAAAATAAAACTGCCCTTTTTCCCTTGTTTTTATGATACATTTAAATAGTGAGGTGAAATAGATAGTGAAAGCATTTGATTATGAAGACATTCAATTGATTCCATAATTATGTGTTGTTGATTCGCGAAAAGAATGTGATACAACCGTTAAATTAGGTAAACATACTTTTAATTTACCTGTTGTCCCATCAAATATGGCAACAGTCGTTAATGAAGAATTATGTAAAAAATTAGCCGAAAAAAACTATTTTTATATTATGCATCGTTTTAATGTTGATCAAGTTAAATTTATTAAACATATGAAAAGTAAAAACTTAATTACTTCAATTTCTGTTGGCGTTAAACCAAATGATTTTGAATTAATTGAAACATTAAAGAAAGAACAGTTAGTTCCAGACTATATTACAATTGATATTGCCCATGGCCATGCCTTTATTGTTAAAAAAATGATTGAACATATTCGTACTAATTTAGGTGAAGAAACCTTTATTATTGCCGGAAATGTTGGAACACCAAAAGCCGTTCGTGATTTAGAACATTGAGGGGCAGATGCAACCAAAGTTGGAATTGGGCCAGGAAAAGTATGTATTACCAAATTAAAAACAGGATTTGGAAATGGTGGCTGACAATTATCAGCTGTGAAATAATGTAGTAAAGGAAGTTCAAAACCAATTATTGCTGATGGTGGATTGCGAGTTAATGGTGACATTGCAAAATCAATCCGAATGGGGGCCACAATGTGTATGGTTGGTAGTTTATTTGCTGCCCACCAAGAATCACCGGGAAAACAAGTTGAAATTGATGGTGTTAAATATAAAGAATACTTTGGATCAGCTAGTGAGTAAAATAAGGGTGAAAAACTCTATGTGGAAGGAAAAAAAGAATTAATTGAAATTCGTGGAAGCATCTTTGAAACTCTTCGAGAAATGACAGAAGATTTACAATCATCAATTTCTTATGCTGGTGGTAAAGATTTGGACGCAATTAAAAAAGTTGATTATGTTATTTTAAAAGATAGTAATTTTTAAAAAAAATAAAAAATCCCAGTTATGGGATTTTTTTAACGAAAACTACGAGATTGCTCTTGTTTATAGCGTCTTTTTTCCTTTTTGCTCATTCAATGCTCTCGTTTACGGGCTTCTTTTCGTTTTACCGAAGAAACCTTGTTAAAACGCTTTAAAGCTTTGTCTAGCGGTTCTCCTGCTTTGACAACAACAGTAGCCATAATATTTCAACTCCTAAAACTATATAAATTAACAATATCATATTATCATATTTTTTGAGACAAAACAAATTTTTATTATTTATCTCTAAATTAATCATCTTTTTCTTTAATTACCCCCCTTTATATTATTTAAATGTTTGATAAAAGTTTATAATTGCTATTACCAACAGTTGATTCCTCTTTTGTTAATGCTATAATTTTTTGTTTTAACTGAATAAAACCACGCATTACTTGCTCATATTCTGTTAAAACAACATCTTTGAAAGCTCCTTTAGTAAGACAAATACCTTGTAAATTTCATGTTGTTCATCTTTCTTGACAAAGGGTTGGCATTATTGCAATTAATTCGGTTGGATCTAACATAATATTAAAAGTTCGAGCAAGATAAGACTGAATTGATTCTTGTAAATTAATTAGTCCATAATCTAATTTAAAAACATCTTTGGTATTACGTTGATAAATAATTGTTTTACTTGTCTTAACATCAACATAGAAATGATTAGCTCTTGTCATTAATCCGTAATGTTGTTTAATTGTTACTCATTTAAGTTTTGGAAAATTTGTCTGAATTACAAGACGTTCTTCTTCAGTACAAGTAAAATTATGAACAAGATAAAACTGATTTTTAGAAAAATCTAATTCTAAATTGTTAAAATACATTAATAAACTTTTTAAATTAACTAACTTATCTTGTTCTAATAAACTGGTTCTAACAATGTTTAAAGTTCCCATCATTTGTTCTTTGGCATGATTTCCCATTCATAAATAATATCCTGTATCAAGATCATAAATAATTAGATTTTGATTATTAAATAAACATTTATTACGATGAAAAATTTTAACAGTATAAGTTCCTAATTCAATTCGTAAATTAGCTATGTAAATCTTTCCACTTTGCTTGAGCCAGTTCGTTTAATGCTGTATAAGGATAATGTTGTTTTAAAAAATCATAAATCCCTTGTTTTAACTTAATTAAAGCATAATAATTTGTCAAAAAATCTTTAATTTTGTCGAAAACTCTTGATGAAATAAAAAAAATCATCAATATGACAATTTGAAAACTAATTTTGTGTAAGATTATGATTTTGCTTTAAATTTTTTAAACGTTAAAATATAATACCGTTGATTGTTGGTTTGGTGTTAAACCTTTGTGTTGGTATTTTCATTTTCAGAGCTTTAAATAATTTTGAATATTAGTGAAACCCAAACCATGATAATGAATTAAGGCTTCTTTAAGACTGGATTGTAATTTACTAATCTTATTTAACTTTTGATAACTAGTATCAGGGTTTGTACTAGTTTTGGTGGAATATAGAGTAGAATTTGTTTGTTTTGCTACTAATAAATATAGTGGTTGCATATCAGAAATAATTATTGATTTTTCTTTAATTAGTTGCTTATTCATATTTTCAATAATCCATTGTTTTTGTAATCTTTTGGTATTGGTGGATTGAACAAAAATATTATTATTGCTATCAACTGCCATTTGAATACAGCATTTGGTATCAGTTGAAAATGGATCGAGATGAGTTTTTCGTTTATCAAATTTATCTTTAAAATTGCCTTTATGAATTTCTTTAATAAATGTTTCATCCATTTGGATTTGACCATTTAATTTTTTAAATTTTAACTGTGTATTTTCTAATTGTTTTGATTGCATTAATTTTTGTCGATTATATCAAGCGGTTTTTGGGGTTGTTTTAATAAAACGAGAAATTATTTTACTAGATTGTCCTAACAATGAAATTTGAATTAATAAATTTCACTGTTCATAATTTAAATGACTTCAATAAGTAAAATGATGACGAAATGCATCAAAACTAGCACGACATTTTTTACATAAATATTTTTGTTTTCCTTCGGAATTATGACCATTTTTAACACAATGAAAAGATTTGCAATTAGGACATATAATGCCTTTATCTCTAAATTTTTGATCAATTTCATTTAAACGTTTTTGTTTTTTAATTAAGTCTGCTTGTTGTTTTATTTTTTCATAAAATTCTAAAAATTGATCATCTGTTAAGCTATTTATTAATTCTGTAATTATTTTTTTCATCATTTATTTACCTCCATATATTAAAAATATACCTAATTTTAGGTATATTTTATAAATATCAAGAGTTTTCGACAAAATTAAAGCAAAAAATGAACAATTGCTTTTTCAAATGGTAAAGATGGAATTACTTTATTTGCTACCAAATAAATAAATAATAAGGCACTACTTTGACTACCGCCATCATAACAAGCAAGATATGTTGTTTCAGTTTTTACTTTTTCATTTAAAAACTTTAAACCAGCAATAATTGTTATTTTTGGAATATTTTCAATGTTATAATAATCAAATTCTTTCAAAATAACTTGATGCTCTCATAATAAATAGCCTTTTTTCCGAGCAATAGCTGTTCGATCATAACATAACAAGTTAAAATAAACATTACTAATAATAATCTTATTTTCAATATCAACGGGAATTAAAAACTGATTACCAATAACCAACTTATCAATTGCTAATTTCCGTGGCACAAAATCCCTGCCCTTCTAAAAAACCTCCATTATCTTTTTTGTTATTTTATTATATTAATTCATAGTTCTTTTCACTTTAATCATAACAAAAAAAATGAGAAAAATTATGCTCATTTTTTACTTTTCACGATCTTGATTTCATTTTTTTCTAATTCGACGTGAGTTTGCTTTTCTAGAAGAAAATAGTTGTATTAATCTAAAACGGTCAATTAAACGATTTCATCAGTTTTGAAAGAAATAGTCTTGCAGTTTTGGAAAGAAAATAAAAAAGGTTAATAACATAATTAAGAAATAAAACACTTATGCTCCTTTTAAAAATCAGTAATATGCTGTTAACATTGCAATCCCAAAACTATTACTTGTTCAAAATAATGCCCATAATAAATTAATTGAAAATGGTAACAACACCAGTAATGTTTGATAATACAACTTATAAATAATTACTGTTTGAACAAAACGTAAATTAATGTTCTTTTCATCATTTGTCAAAGTTGTTAGCAATGTTTTACTTTGGTTATGATATGTTAATAAATCAACTCAAGTCTTTTGATAAAATAGATACTTATACTGGTGATTAGCCATATTATCAATTTGTTCAAATTTAATATTAAGATTATAAATTACTGTTAGATTTATCATAAACTGACAATACATTGTTTTAAAACTAGCTAACACTACTAAAATCATGAATCAAACCACAGCTAAACAATAACTAAGAAAATATAAACTTAAATTAGTTAACATTTCAGTGTGGTGAAATAATAAGAATGAAATAAAATTATAATTACTTGGTATTATCAATAATTATAAAACAAAAGCGGTAACGGTTTGTATTATTACGGTCAAAAGAAAAACAATAAGGGGTTTAAGTTGTAGAACTAGCAAAATAATAAAGATAAAAAAAGCACTTAAATTAATTAGTAATGATCTTTCGTTAAAATTAATTGTTGGACTAAACAAAGCATAACTATCATTTCCTAAAACAAAAAATAAAATTAAACTAACGATAAATGTTAAAACAAAAATTTTAAAATTACCACGAAAAATTTGCTTAATAAAGACTTGTTTCATTTCTTGTTTCCTAAAATTATAGTTAAGATAATAAACAATAGTATTTCCTAAAATAATGCCCCCAAGAATAGCACCTAAAGCTAAATAAGTTTTACTATGATTTATATAAATGAATGGATAAAGTAATACTGGTACACCAAAAGTAACGACATACCCAAGGTCTTTTAATAAGAATGTTAATATTATGGCAGACAGAAAAACTAAACCTACAAGACAAACTGGGGATAAAACTTTAAATAAGGAATTATGTAAAATGAAGTGCAACAAATCTTATTAGTTAAATAATACAATAAAAATCATAAAAAATCAATTATAAATTTTTAAAAATCAAAATATTTATAGTTTTTATTTTATTTTAAGGAAAATTAAGCACACTAAAAAATAATTTATTAAATTACTTCAAATAAACCTATTTAAAATTATCTGAAAATACCTCTTTTGCTGTTTTTCAATTAAGAACAGGCCTTAATTTATCATTTATAACATTAACTACTCAATTTATTTTTTGTTGACTAACATTATTAAAATCAGTTCCCTTAGGAAATCATTGTCTAAGTTCAGAATTCATATATTCAATTAATGGTTTTTGTTGTGGTTTACCAGGGTCACAAAAATAAACTTGTGTTTCAGCAAATATTTCTAATTCTCTTCATTTACTAAATTCTTTTCCTCTATCAGTTATTATTCCTTTAATTTTCCCAAATAAATTATTACTTATAACAATATCTTTAAACTTTTCCACAACTTCATTAGCAGTATGATTTTTTAATTTCATAACAAAATATGGATTTTCTGTTGTACATGCAAACATAATTAAATGCCCATTTTCTAAGTATTGTAATAAAATATCTTGGCGGTCTTTATTCATCCGGTGAACTTCTTCAACAATAATAATAAAACGCTCAACATTTTGTGCTTTTTTAATAATGTTTTCTAAATCTTGTTTTTTATCAATTTCTGCATTAAAAACAGCATATTCTAATTGTAAGTCATTTGCTAAAGCACGATCAATACTACTTTTCCCAACCCCAGGATCACCATAAAAAATTAATGAACTAGCATAGTTATATTTCAACATTCGTGAAATAAGACCATTTTGATCATTAATAATATGACTTTGTCCAATAATCTCCGCAATTGTTGTTGGGCGTAACAAGAACGCTAATGGTTGTTGCATTAATATTCACTATTATTTTTTAAATCATAACATAAAAAAACTGATAATAAATCAGTTTTATTGAATCCCAATTGCTTGAAAAGCAACAGTTAAGGTCTAATGAATTTTTTGACAAGATTTATTAAATTGTTCTTGTTCTTCATTATTAATATGTAATTTAATAATTCGTTCTCACCCACAGTTGCTCACTACGGCTGGAACACCAGTATAAATTCCATTTTGACCATATTCACCGCTTAAATATGCACCAATTAAGATTGCTTGGTTCTCACCACGGATAATAATCCGCGCAATGTGAGCTAAAACAACACCAATGCCATAGAACTTTGATTTTTTCTTTTCAATAATTTTGTATGCCATATTAATAGCATCAGTTTGACAAGTTTTTAAATCCTCAATCGTCAAGCGCCCTTCTTCAATATAGTCACTAATTCGTTTCCCTAAAATTGAAGCACAACTTCACGCTGTCATTGCTGAATCCCCGTGTTCACCCATAATATAGGCGTGCACCGAACTAGGATGTACATTTAACTTCTTCCCAATCAAACGACGTAAACGCGCAGAATCCAAACCAGTTCCTGACCCTAAAATTGTATGCGGATCAAAACCAGTTACTTTTTGATATACAGTAGTTAAAATATCTACTGGGTTAGATGCAATTAATGAAATGCCTTTAAAACCAGAAGCTTTAATTGCTAAAGCAATTTCTTGCATAATTCTAGCATTATCAGCAACAATTTCTAATCTTGTTTCACCCTCTTTTTGCGGACGCCCAGCAGTTACAAAAACCATATCAGCATCAACACAATCTTGATAAGTTCCGGCATTAACACTATAAAATGGTCGTTCTAAGACAGCATTACAATCATCGAGATCCAAGGCATGTCCTTCTGCTCATTCATAATTAATATCAATTAAAACATATTCTTGAGCTAAACCTTGGTTAATTGCAGCATAAAGAAATGTTGTCCCTACTGAACCACAACCAACTAAAACAATTTTACGACTCTTCACCGTTAAATGTTAGCCACTAACAATTAATAATCTAATTCTTTTGTTTTTTGGTGCTCTTGACGAATAATGTCATAAATATCTGATTCGAATTTTTTTGTTCCATTAATAACCGCTAATAAAGGTTGTTCCCCAATTTTAGCTGGTAATTGTAAGGTTTCTTCAAAGTAATGATCAATTCCTTTGATTAAACCACCACCACCACAAATGGTAATTCCATTTCGGAAGATATCCCCCGCTAATTCTGGTGGTGTTTCTTCTAAGACTTGGACGGCTAAATCAATAATCCGTGAAACCGGAACCTTTAACACTTCACGAACTTCTTCCGGTGTTAATTCAATTTCACGTGGTAAGCCTGAAACAACATCTCGTCCGTATACTTTCATTTTACGTTCATCACCATGTTTTGCTAATGAACCAATTTCAATTTTAATCATTTCTGCTGTTTTAATTCCAATTTCTAAACCATATTGTGAACGAACATATTTTAAAATTTCATCATTTAAATAGTTTCCAGCAACTTTTACTGATTTTGATAACACAATATCCCCAGAAGCAACAACAGCAATATCAGTGGTTCCTCCACCCATATCAATAACTAGGTTTCCAAAAGGTTTGTAAATATCAACTCCGCCACCTAAAGCAGCCATTTTAACTTCTTCTTCAACAAAAACTTTTGTTGCACCTAAGTTCATTGCAATTTTTTTTAACGCATTTTTTTCTAATTCCGTAATCACTGACGGACAAGCTAATAACATAATTGAATTAGCTAATTGTTTACTAACCCGTAAACGATTAAAAATATATTTTAATTGGGCTTCCGTTGCACGAATGTCCGTAATAACCCCATCAACCATTGGTCGCACAATTCTAATTGTTTTATTTCCTTTTCCAATCATTTTATATGCTTCATTACCAACAGCAACAATTCTATTTTCTTTAATTTTATAAGCCACAATTGATGGTTCATTATAAACAATTCCGCTCCCTGATATATAAACCAAGGTATAAGCTGTTCCTAAATCCATCGATACAAAAGTTGGCTTTTTATTATTAAACATCGCCATATCCAATCCTCCTTAATAGTAATTATATGCTTTTTTTAAAATAAAAACAATAATTAATAATAATATGTTGGAATAAAGTTTTAGGTCCTACTGCTACTTATATATTTTTAATTTATCTTTTCTAAGTTGCGACTTGAAACTACTTTTTTGATTGTTTCCATATTTTTTAGTTCAACCTCTTTATATTCAGTTTCCACGAATTCAAAAATTGATGACATTTTAATTTGTGAAACAAAAGATTCTTCTCTTAGTCAATGGCATCGTGTAAGTTAAGTGCAACAAATCAACTCAGAAAGGAGTTGATTTTTTAATGGAAAGAAAACATTATTTTATTTTACGGTCCTTAGTAACTAAGTATGGAAAAGATAATGTTATTAATACGGTAAATAATATTGTAATTAATAATGAAAAAGAAGATGAATAAATTATCCGCGTAATTTATTAGCGGTAATTTATTCAATATAGTTTATTTTGAGCGTAGCGAACACGCGAAGCGTGCCGCGAAAATTAGATTTTTAGGAGTAATAAGTTATGCCAGTTTGATTAACGACAATTTTTAGTGTTGTTATTATATTAGGTATTTTTGTGTGAATTGGTTTATCAATTTATCAGAAAATTCGCCAAATTCGAGGAAAGAAAAAAGATAAAAAAGAAATTGAAAATAAGGAGGATAAAAAATAATGTTAGGTATGTATTTAACAACAGCAATTAATTTTTTAGCAGTTGGTGATAAACCTGCCATTTCAGATGGAATGGGTTCTATTTGAAGTGGTTTAGGACAAGCAATGATGAAAGTTAAAGAAGCAATTTATGCTGTATTACCACAATTAATGACCTTTTTAGGTGATGCGTGAATTATTTTAATTCCATTTGGTATTTTTGTTATTGTTAAGATATTAAACTTTTTCCGTGTTATGGTTAAAGGATTTTAATATTTATTATTACTGATCATATATCTTAGCTATGGTACACTAGCTTTTATGTGAGTTGATTAAATAATTTTGTTGTTTATTTTTGTATTACACACTGTCTATAAGTTATTATTGAAATTATTAGTAATGAAATAATTGTTTTAAAGTAGGATTTAATAAAAATAAGAATATTTTTATTACGGGTCATATTAATAGTAGTTTTGGAATATAAATTTTTATAATATTCTTTATAAATATATCTACTTTTTTTTAAAATTTGTAGGCAGTATGTAGTGCAAAAATATCAATTTAATTATAAATGATTAATTTTATATTTTAATAACTATTATCTTTAATTTTGTCGAAAACTCTTGATATTTATAAAATATACCTAAAATTAGGTATATTTTTAATATATAGAGGTAAATAAATGATGAAAAAAATAATTACAGAATTAATAAATAGCTTAACAGATGATAAATTTTTAGAATTTTATGAAAAAATAAAACAACAAGCAGACTTAATTAAAAAACAAAAACGTTTAAATGAAATTGATCAAAAATTTAGAGATAAAGGCATTATATGTCCTAATTGCAAATCTTTTCATTGTGTTAAAAATGGTCATAATTCCGAAGGAAAACAAAAATATTTATGTAAAAAATGTCGTGCTAGTTTTGATGCATTTCGTCATCATTTTACTTATTGAAGTCATTTAAATTATGAACAGTGAAATTTATTAATTCAAATTTCATTGTTAGGACAATCTAGTAAAATAATTTCTCGTTTTATTAAAACAACCCCAAAAACCGCTTGATATAATCGACAAAAATTAATGCAATCAAAACAATTAGAAAATACACAGTTAAAATTTAAAAAATTAAATGGTCAAATCCAAATGGATGAAACATTTATTAAAGAAATTCATAAAGGCAATTTTAAAGATAAATTTGATAAACGAAAAACTCATCTCGATCCATTTTCAACTGATACCAAATGCTGTATTCAAATGGCAGTTGATAGCAATAATAATATTTTTGTTCAATCCACCAATACCAAAAGATTACAAAAACAATGGATTATTGAAAATATGAATAAGCAACTAATTAAAGAAAAATCAATAATTATTTCTGATATGCAACCACTATATTTATTAGTAGCAAAACAAACAAATTCTACTCTATATTCCACCAAAACTAGTACAAACCCTGATACTAGTTATCAAAAGTTAAATAAGATTAGTAAATTACAATCCAGTCTTAAAGAAGCCTTAATTCATTATCATGGTTTGGGTTTCACTAATATTCAAAATTATTTAAAGCTCTGAAAATGAAAATACCAACACAAAGGTTTAACACCAAACCAACAATCAACGGTATTATATTTTAACGTTTAAAAAATTTAAAGCAAAATCATAATCTTACACAAAATTAGTTTTCAAATTGTCATATTGATGATTTTTTTTATTTCATCAAGAGTTTTCGACAAAATTAAAGAATAAAATTAATAAAAAATAAAATAACAAATAAAAAAAATGTATCAAAACTGATACATTTTACATTTTAGTTTGTGCCAAAAACATTATTGAAGACTTCATCATAAGTTGCTACCGGAATAATTTTTAATGTTTCTTGAACTTCTTTTGGAATATCTTCAATATCTTTAATATTTTTATTTGGAATTAAAATTGTTTTTAAACCACTTCGATTAGCTGAGATTGATTTTTCACGGAGTCCTCCAATTGGTAAGACTTGTCCCCGTAATGTAATTTCTCCCGTCATTCCAATATCTTTTGAAACCGGACGATTACTTAACGCACTAATAATTGCTGTTGTTAAAGTAATCCCTGCTGATGGACCATCTTTTGGCACCGCTCCTTCCGGAACATGAATATGAATATCGTGAGTTTCAAAGAATTTTGCACTAATACCAAATTTATCTGAATTTGCTTTAACATAATCTAACGCAATTGACGCTGATTCTTTCATTACATCACCTAGTTTTCCCGTTAAGACTAATGAGCCTTTTCCTAAAAAACTATTAACTTCAATTGGCAGAATATCACCCCCAAATTGGGTATATGCTAAACCAGTGACAACCCCAACTTGTGATTCTTTTTCTTTTTCAGTATGTTCAAAACGACGTTTTCCTAATAACTCATTCACAATTTTATCTGTTACAGTTAAATTCGTCATTTCTTTGTTTAAGAATTTAACAATAAATTTCCGAGAAATTGCATTTAAGTCTCGTTCTAATTGACGAACACCAGCTTCACGCGTATAATGCTTAATTACTTCATTAACAGCATCATAAGTAATTGTTAATTGCCCATCTGCTAAACCATTATTACTTAATACTTTTGGAACTAAATAATCTCTTGCAATATGGAATTTTTCTAACTCTGTATATGATGATAATTGAATAATTTCCATACGGTCAATTAATGCTTCTGGAATATTATCATAATAGTTTGCTGTTGCAATAAACATAACATTGCTTAAATCATAACTTTCTTCTAAATAATGATCAGAAAATGTTGCGTTTTGTTCTGGGTCTAACACTTCTAACATTGCACTAGCAGGATCACCACGATAGTCAGACGCCATTTTATCAATTTCGTCTAATAAAAATAATGGATTTGTTGTTTTTGCTCGTTTCATTGATTGAATAATTCGCCCTGGCATTGCTCCAATATATGTTTTACGATGACCACGAATTTCTGATTCATCTTTAACACCACCTAAGGCCATTTTCACAAAATTACGGCCAGTTGCTTCGGCAATTGATTTTGCTAAACTAGTTTTCCCAACCCCCGGCGGCCCAACTAAACAAATAATTTGTCCTTTTAAAGAATTAGTCCTTGTTTTTACTGCTAAGTATTCAATAATCCGTTCTTTAACTTTATCTAATCCAAAATGATATTTATCTAACACTTCTTGAGCAAATTTTAAATCATTTTTCTCTTCGGTTTTTTCTCATCATGGCACTTGCATCATTCAATCAATATAAGTTCGAATAATGTTTGATTCACTTGATGCTTGTGGTAGCGCTTCATAACGAGTAATCTCTTGTTCGATTCGTTCTTTAATATTTTTAGGGAATGATTCTTTTGCTAAACGTTCTTTGTATGTTTTCATTTCATCAGCCGCATCGTCAAATTCACCTAATTCGTCTTTAATAGCTTTTAATTTTTCACGTAAATAATATTCTCGTTGTTGTTCATCAACTCGTTCTTTAATTTTCTTACTAATTTTATTATCAATATCATTTGCTTGTTGTTTATTAACTAAATGATCAAAAATAATTTGTAATCTTTTTTCAACATCTAATTGTTCTAAGATATCTTGTTTTTTTGCCACTGGAATAAATGGTAAAAATTGTGCAATTGTATCAACAACTTCATTACCATCAACTGAATCACCAATTTGATCTAATAAATCTTCTGGTAAAATGTCTTGTAATTCCATTAGTTCTTTAATATTAGCGGTAATTTTTTCAGCAATTTTATCCTCTGATTTTACAATATCAATGTCAGCAGCATAAAATTCACCTTCTCGTAAATCTAAAATTTTTACCCGATCAACTGCTTTAAAGTTAACAGTTAAACTACCATCTTCTCATACTTTACGAATTTTTAATTCCGCCAAAATTCCAATGCGATAAATTTCAGATAATTTTGGGTCATCTTCTAGTGGTTTTTTTTGACTAACTAAAACAATATGATTATCAAAATCCTTGTTTGCTGTATTCACTGCTAAAATTGATTTATCTCGTCCTACTTCTAATACTTGTTCAAAGCCTGGAAAAATATAACTACCCCGTGTTACTAAAACTGGTACATTTTTTAATTGCGTTGTTTTTGAATCCATCTTCAAAACACCTCCTGTTTCTTTCCTTCACTTTATATTGACAATATCTTATCACATTTCAACGAATATCGTAATATAATTTGAACTACAAAAGAATTATAACAAAAAAATTAGCACTTGCAATAGATAAGTGCTAATTTTTGTAAATTATTACTTTAATTTTGTCGAAAACTCTTGATATTTATAAAATATACCTAAAATTAGGTATATTTTTAATATATAGAGGTAAATAAATGATGAAAAAAATAATTACAGAATTAATAAATAGCTTAACAGATGATCAATTTTTAGAATTTTATGAAAAAATAAAACAACAAGCAGACTTAATTAAAAAACAAAAACGTTTAAATGAAATTGATCAAAAATTTAGAGATAAAGGCATTATATGTCCTAATTGCAAATCTTTTCATTGTGTTAAAAATGGTCATAATTCCGAAGGAAAACAAAAATATTTATGTAAAAAATGTCGTGCTAGTTTTGATGCATTTCGTCATCATTTTACTTATTGAAGTCATTTAAATTATGAACAGTGAAATTTATTAATTCAAATTTCATTGTTAGGACAATCTAGTAAAATAATTTCTCGTTTTATTAAAACAACCCCAAAAACCGCTTGATATAATCGACAAAAATTAATGCAATCAAAACAATTAGAAAATACACAGTTAAAATTTAAAAAATTAAATGGTCAAATCCAAATGGATGAAACATTTATTAAAGAAATTCATAAAGGCAATTTTAAAGATAAATTTGATAAACGAAAAACTCATCTCGATCCATTTTCAACTGATACCAAATGCTGTATTCAAATGGCAGTTGATAGCAATAATAATATTTTTGTTCAATCCACCAATACCAAAAGATTACAAAAACAATGGATTATTGAAAATATGAATAAGCAACTAATTAAAGAAAAATCAATAATTATTTCTGATATGCAACCACTATATTTATTAGTAGCAAAACAAACAAATTCTACTCTATATTCCACCAAAACTAGTACAAACCCTGATACTAGTTATCAAAAGTTAAATAAGATTAGTAAATTACAATCCAGTCTTAAAGAAGCCTTAATTCATTATCATGGTTTGGGTTTCACTAATATTCAAAATTATTTAAAGCTCTGAAAATGAAAATACCAACACAAAGGTTTAACACCAAACCAACAATCAACGGTATTATATTTTAACGTTTAAAAAATTTAAAGCAAAATCATAATCTTACACAAAATTAGTTTTCAAATTGTCATATTGATGATTTTTTTTATTTCATCAAGAGTTTTCGACAAAATTAAAGAATTATTATGCTTTTTTATTATATGGAATTATGTAAAATGAAGTGCAACAAATCTTATTAGTCAAATAATACAATAAAAATCATAAAAAATCAATTATAAATTTTTAAAAATCAAAATATTTATAGTTTTTATTTTATTTTAAGGAAAATTAAGCACACTAAAAAATAATTTATTAAATTACTTCAAATAAACCTATTTAAAATTATCTGAAAATACCTCTTTTGCTGTTTTTCAATTAAGAACAGGCCTTAATTTATCATTTATAACATTAACTACTCAATTTATTTTTTGTTGACTAACATTATTAAAATCAGTTCCCTTAGGAAATCATTGTCTAAGTTCAGAATTCATATATTCAATTAATGGTTTTTGTTGTGGTTTACCAGGGTCACAAAAATAAACTTGTGTTTCAGCAAATATTTCTAATTCTCTTCATTTACTAAATTCTTTTCCTCTATCAGTTATTATTCCTTTAATTTTCCCAAATAAATTATTACTTATAACAATATCTTTAAACTTTTCCACAACTTCATTAGCAGTATGATTTTTTAATTTCATAACAAAATAACTTTTACTATTTTGTTCAACTAAAACCAAATTACTAGATTGATGCTCTTTTCCAACTATGGTATCCATTTCAAATCAACCAACATCAGTCTCTTTATTCTCAATATCTCATATTGATTTAAAATTAATTAATTTACCACGATTATCAAATTTTCCTTTTGTTTTATATTTTTTACCACGATGACGTAAATTCTGTTTTAAAAAACCATAAAAACCCAAACGAATTCATTTATACAATGTTTTAACACAAACAGGAAATTTAATACCAAACTTTAGAAAATAACGATGAATAAGTTGTGATGGAGAATCACGATAAACATTAAATCTTATATTAATAAAATTTAATTGTTCTTCTGTAAACTTATATCTTTTATTATTCTTTTTTCTTTTCTCATAATACATTTTATCTGACTTATAAGCACTATATTCATCAATAGTTTTAAAACGCTTAATTTCTCGCAAAATAGTACTACGATTTCTGTTCAAACATTTAGCAATTTGTGCAATATTTATTTCACCATTCTTTTTTAAAAATAATTTTGATAATAATAATTTTTCCAATTTAACCCTATCAATAAAACTTAAATGACTATACATAACATTTATATACCTTTCATTAATTTATAAATTTAATATTAAAATTATTTAATGCATTATTGATATATGATAAAATCAATTATAGAATTCAAGTAATTTTAATAAAGGAGAAGTAAAATATGAAAAAGTTACTAAGTATTTTAATAGCAATCGGATTAACTACAACAAGTACAACAACATTAATTAGTTGTGAAAAACCAAATAATAATGAAAACGGGGGGGTAATAAACCTACACCAGAACCACAACAACTACCAGAAAATAGCAAATGAACTAATATTCCTAGAACACAGGCGCCTAATAAAGAGTTTTTAACTGCTACTAATAAATGATATTTTTATATAAATAAATATGAAAATAATTATATAACGACAAAATTTTATTTTGATAATAATTTTATTAAAAATCAAAACACTTGATGACAACACTTAAAAAATGATTCAGATTTTATCTTTAATTTTGTCGAAAACTCTTGATGAAATAAAAAAAATCATCAATATGACAATTTGAAAACTAATTTTGTGTAAGATTATGATTTTGCTTTAAATTTTTTAAACGTTAAAATATAATACCGTTGATTGTTGGTTTGGTGTTAAACCTTTGTGTTGGTATTTTCATTTTCAGAGCTTTAAATAATTTTGAATATTAGTGAAACCCAAACCATGATAATGAATTAAGGCTTCTTTAAGACTGGATTGTAATTTACTAATCTTATTTAACTTTTGATAACTAGTATCAGGGTTTGTACTAGTTTTGGTGGAATATAGAGTAGAATTTGTTTGTTTTGCTACTAATAAATATAGTGGTTGCATATCAGAAATAATTATTGATTTTTCTTTAATTAGTTGCTTATTCATATTTTCAATAATCCATTGTTTTTGTAATCTTTTGGTATTGGTGGATTGAACAAAAATATTATTATTGCTATCAACTGCCATTTGAATACAGCATTTGGTATCAGTTGAAAATGGATCGAGATGAGTTTTTCGTTTATCAAATTTATCTTTAAAATTGCCTTTATGAATTTCTTTAATAAATGTTTCATCCATTTGGATTTGACCATTTAATTTTTTAAATTTTAACTGTGTATTTTCTAATTGTTTTGATTGCATTAATTTTTGTCGATTATATCAAGCGGTTTTTGGGGTTGTTTTAATAAAACGAGAAATTATTTTACTAGATTGTCCTAACAATGAAATTTGAATTAATAAATTTCACTGTTCATAATTTAAATGACTTCAATAAGTAAAATGATGACGAAATGCATCAAAACTAGCACGACATTTTTTACATAAATATTTTTGTTTTCCTTCGGAATTATGACCATTTTTAACACAATGAAAAGATTTGCAATTAGGACATATAATGCCTTTATCTCTAAATTTTTGATCAATTTCATTTAAACGTTTTTGTTTTTTAATTAAGTCTGCTTGTTGTTTTATTTTTTCATAAAATTCTAAAAATTGATCATCTGTTAAGCTATTTATTAATTCTGTAATTATTTTTTTCATCATTTATTTACCTCCATATATTAAAAATATACCTAATTTTAGGTATATTTTATAAATATCAAGAGTTTTCGACAAAATTAAAGAATCTTATCTGTTAATAGTTTCATAGTTTGTGATAAATAAGTTAAAAGTAAAGTTTTTCCCGTCCCTAACTTACCAATAATTACTGATAACGGATTATCTCAAACAAAATTAACTAAACGAAAAGCACTCAACTGATAAAATATGTTTTTTCAAACTCATCAGACAAAATAAACACATTGCAAAGCAAACAATAATCAAAATACTAAACCAGTATAATTTAATGAAATTATTAAAAGTAATAAATCAATTAAACTAAACAAAATCATTGAACCACTAATATAACAATAATTTTTTAAGAAAAATATAAATTTTTTCATTACTTAAAATACCCAACTATTTTAAAAACCATTCACAATAAAAACCACGTTAAAAATAAAATCACAATTCAAATACCAATCATAAGAGTTAAATATTCATTTTGAGTTAAATTTCAAGTTGTAATAATTTCAACATTCGTTTTATCTATAAACAAAAATACATAAATAAAAAACTATTTTAATTTTTCTCAATCATTTTGCATATTTAAAAACTCCACATTTTCTGAATAAGTTTAAAAAACATCCCCAAAAATAAAACGATAAATAATACAAATGATATGACATATAAAAATTCAGGAGCATTTGAACCAATAATATAACTAACAAATTGAACTCAATAATCATATAAACCCATTAATTTAAGTCCTTCAAGTCATTAATTAATTTATCTACTTTTTCATCACTTCAATTTGTTAAATTATTGTTAGTTGTTTTTACTTTTTGAGGTTCACCAGGAAATATTGCTTTTTTCATTTGTGTAAAATAATTTTATTTGTATTGATTATACAAATTGATTAGTTCTGCTCCAGTTAAATATTTTCACATATGACGTTTTAAATTTTCATCATATTTTACAATAGGATAAGAATTATCATAAATCAAACCGATTGCTACTTGTTCTGAGTGTTTTTCACTCGGATAAATAAATTTATTACTCAACCAAAAACCAATATGACGATTATGATTAGGTAAATTTATAAAACTTGCTTTTTCTGTTTCAAAAACTATCAACTCTTTACGAATAAAATAATTTTCTATATTTTGATTTTTCTTAACAAAATTACTCAATTTTATCAACTCCTAACCTTTAATTTTGTCGAAAACTCTTGATGAAATAAAAAAAATCATCAATATGACAATTTGAAAACTAATTTTGTGTAAGATTATGATTTTGCTTTAAATTTTTTAAACGTTAAAATATAATACCGTTGATTGTTGGTTTGGTGTTAAACCTTTGTGTTGGTATTTTCATTTTCAGAGCTTTAAATAATTTTGAATATTAGTGAAACCCAAACCATGATAATGAATTAAGGCTTCTTTAAGACTGGATTGTAATTTACTAATCTTATTTAACTTTTGATAACTAGTATCAGGGTTTGTACTAGTTTTGGTGGAATATAGAGTAGAATTTGTTTGTTTTGCTACTAATAAATATAGTGGTTGCATATCAGAAATAATTATTGATTTTTCTTTAATTAGTTGCTTATTCATATTTTCAATAATCCATTGTTTTTGTAATCTTTTGGTATTGGTGGATTGAACAAAAATATTATTATTGCTATCAACTGCCATTTGAATACAGCATTTGGTATCAGTTGAAAATGGATCGAGATGAGTTTTTCGTTTATCAAATTTATCTTTAAAATTGCCTTTATGAATTTCTTTAATAAATGTTTCATCCATTTGGATTTGACCATTTAATTTTTTAAATTTTAACTGTGTATTTTCTAATTGTTTTGATTGCATTAATTTTTGTCGATTATATCAAGCGGTTTTTGGGGTTGTTTTAATAAAACGAGAAATTATTTTACTAGATTGTCCTAACAATGAAATTTGAATTAATAAATTTCACTGTTCATAATTTAAATGACTTCAATAAGTAAAATGATGACGAAATGCATCAAAACTAGCACGACATTTTTTACATAAATATTTTTGTTTTCCTTCGGAATTATGACCATTTTTAACACAATGAAAAGATTTGCAATTAGGACATATAATGCCTTTATCTCTAAATTTTTGATCAATTTCATTTAAACGTTTTTGTTTTTTAATTAAGTCTGCTTGTTGTTTTATTTTTTCATAAAATTCTAAAAATTGATCATCTGTTAAGCTATTTATTAATTCTGTAATTATTTTTTTCATCATTTATTTACCTCTATATATTAAAAATATACCTAATTTTAGGTATATTTTATAAATATCAAGAGTTTTCGACAAAATTAAAGCTCCTAACTAAATATTTATTTAATAAACAATGTTATATTTAATGTTTATATATTGTTTACTTATTGATAAAAACACTGATTATTAACAATGTTATACATAATGCTATATATTTTTTATTTAATGTTTAATAAACAATGTTATTAACAATGTTAAATATATAAAATAATAAAAATTGACACACTGAAAAATACTATTTAATTTTTAATAATAGTCTTTAATTTTGTCGAAAACTCTTGATATTTATAAAATATACCTAAAATTAGGTATATTTTTAATATATAGAGGTAAATAAATGATGAAAAAAATAATTACAGAATTAATAAATAGCTTAACAGATGATCAATTTTTAGAATTTTATGAAAAAATAAAACAACAAGCAGACTTAATTAAAAAACAAAAACGTTTAAATGAAATTGATCAAAAATTTAGAGATAAAGGCATTATATGTCCTAATTGCAAATCTTTTCATTGTGTTAAAAATGGTCATAATTCCGAAGGAAAACAAAAATATTTATGTAAAAAATGTCGTGCTAGTTTTGATGCATTTCGTCATCATTTTACTTATTGAAGTCATTTAAATTATGAACAGTGAAATTTATTAATTCAAATTTCATTGTTAGGACAATCTAGTAAAATAATTTCTCGTTTTATTAAAACAACCCCAAAAACCGCTTGATATAATCGACAAAAATTAATGCAATCAAAACAATTAGAAAATACACAGTTAAAATTTAAAAAATTAAATGGTCAAATCCAAATGGATGAAACATTTATTAAAGAAATTCATAAAGGCAATTTTAAAGATAAATTTGATAAACGAAAAACTCATCTCGATCCATTTTCAACTGATACCAAATGCTGTATTCAAATGGCAGTTGATAGCAATAATAATATTTTTGTTCAATCCACCAATACCAAAAGATTACAAAAACAATGGATTATTGAAAATATGAATAAGCAACTAATTAAAGAAAAATCAATAATTATTTCTGATATGCAACCACTATATTTATTAGTAGCAAAACAAACAAATTCTACTCTATATTCCACCAAAACTAGTACAAACCCTGATACTAGTTATCAAAAGTTAAATAAGATTAGTAAATTACAATCCAGTCTTAAAGAAGCCTTAATTCATTATCATGGTTTGGGTTTCACTAATATTCAAAATTATTTAAAGCTCTGAAAATGAAAATACCAACACAAAGGTTTAACACCAAACCAACAATCAACGGTATTATATTTTAACGTTTAAAAAATTTAAAGCAAAATCATAATCTTACACAAAATTAGTTTTCAAATTGTCATATTGATGATTTTTTTTATTTCATCAAGAGTTTTCGACAAAATTAAAGATAATAGTTATTAAAATATAAAATTAATCATTTATAATTAAATTGATATTTTTGCACTACACACTGCCTACAAATTTTAAAAAGAAAGTAGATATATTTATAAAGAATATTATAAAAATTTATATTCCAAAACTACTATTAATATGACCCTTAATAAAAATATTCTTATTTTTATTAAATCCTACTTTAAAACAATTATTTCATTACTAATAATTTCAATAATAACTTATAGACAGTGTGTAATACAAAAATAAACAACAAAATTATTTAATCAACTCACATAAAAGCTAGTGTGCCATAGCTAAGATATATGATCAATAATAATAAATATTAAAATCCTTTAACCATAACACGGAAAAAGTTTAAAATCTTAATGATAACAAAAATACCAAATGGAATTAAAATAATTCACGCATCACCTAAAAAGGTCATTAATTGTGGTAATACAGCATAAATTGCTTCTTTAACTTTCATCATTGCTTGCCCTAAACCACTTCAAATAGAACCCATTACATCTGAAATAGTAGGTTTATCACCAACTGCTAAAAAATTAATTGCTGTTGTTAAATACATACCTAACATTATTTTTTATCCTCCTTATTTTCAATTTCTTTTTTATCTTTTTTCTTTCCTCGAATTTGGCGAATTTTTTGATAAATTGATAAACCAATTCACGCAAAAATACCTAATATAATAACAACACTAAAAATTGTCGTTAATCAAACTGGCATAACTTATTCCTCCTAAAAATCTAATTTTCGCGGCACGCTTCGCGTGTTCGCTACGCTCAAAATAAACTATATTGAATAAATTACCGCTAATAAATTATGCGGATAATTTATTCATCTTCTTTTTCATTATTAATTACAATATTATTTACCGTATTAATAACATTATCTTTTCAACACTTAGTTACTAAGGACCGTAAAATAAAATAATGTTTTCTTTCTATTAAAAAATCAACTCCTTTCTGAGTTGATTTGTTGCACTTCACTTACACGATGCCTATCCTTAAAAAGATTAAAGTTTTAAGCTTTTATTTTTTATAATGATAAGATTATTCTAATCAAAGAAAGAAGGATTACCATGAAAAAACCTTGAACAACCTTAAACATTACTGATTTAACACCATTAGAATATGAAGTAACGCAAGAAAATGCGACCGAACCACCTTTTCAAAATAAATACTGAAATAATCACGAAAAAGGGATTTATGTTGATATTCTGTCAGGAGAACCCTTATTTGTTTCTTCTAATCAATATGGTGCTGGCTGTGGTTGACCCAGTTTTACCAAACCAATTGATAAAACTTTACTCCAAGAAAAAGTAGATCATTCCTTCGGAATGACACAAACAGAAGTTCGTACTAACAAAACAAAGATTCATTTAGGGCATCGTTTTAATGACGGTCCGCAAGCTGATGGTGAGTTCCGTTATTGTATTAACTCTGCTGCATTACGTTTTATTCCCTTATCAGAGATGACAAATGCTGGTTATGAAGCATATATCCCTTTAATAAAATAAAACTAACAAATGTTAGTTTTATTTTATTCACCGTTATTATCATATAAAAAAGCAAATACTTTATCATGAATTACTTGGTCTTTTACTTGTTGTTCTGATACTAATTTTGTTTCTTTTAATGTTTTTGCATCAATCCCAAATTGTTTACCTAATTTTTCATATTGTGTTTCACATTCTTCGGTGGTTGCAACAATTTTTTCCGCTTGGACAACGGCGTCAACAATAACCCCATTTTCTAAACGATTTTTAGCATCTTTAAATAATTCTTCAAAAATATCTTCTTCAGACATTCCTGTTCGTTTTTTGTAAGTTTTCATATCCATTTGTTGTGCTTGTAGCTTTTGTTCAAACTCATGTTTCAATTGATTAGCTTCTTTCCGGATGATTGATTCTGGTAATGCAATTTCTGAATCTTCAGCAATTAAACGGAATAAGTGCCCAATAAAATGATCATATTCTTGTTTTACTAATTGTTCTTTAATATTATTTTTAACATATTCTTCTAATTTAGCTAAAGTATCAATTCCCTTTAAATTAATATCTTTTGCTAATTCATCATTTAATTCTGGTAACTCTTTTGCTTTTATTTCTTTAATATTTAACTTAAAAACTGCAGGAGCTGATCTCAATTCTTCAACTTGATAATCGGCAGGAAAAGTAACATTAATATCTTTTTGATCTCCTGTTTTTAACCCAATCATTGCTTCTTCAAAACCTGGAATAAATTGATTACTACCAATTTCCAAGGTAAAATCAGTCGCTTTTCCTCCTTTAAATGGTTTATCATCAACAAATCCTTCAAAATCAAAAATAACAGTATCTCCTGTTGTAATTGAAGTTGTTTTTGGTTTAAAAATTGCAAAACGGTTACGTAATTGATCAATGTTATTTTCAATCTCTTCTTTTTTAACTTCAATCTCTTCTTTTTTTAAGTGGTCATGTTTAAACCCAGTATATTTATTAATTTTAACTTCTGGTTTCAAATCAAATTCTAATTCTAAAATGTATTCTGTTCAAGTAATTTTTTTAACACTTGGTGTTGGTGAAGAAAATGGTTCAATCTCTGATTTTTCGTCAAAAGCAAACTGATAAGCTTTATTAACAACCATATGATGCGCGGCATCTAAAATCTTTGCTTCTGTTAAATGTTTTTTTAATAAATCAGCTGGAACTTTTCCTTTTCGAAAACCAGGAATTTCTAACTCATTTGCTGCTTTCGTTTCTGCTTTTTTAACATAATCTGTTCATTCTGTTCCATCAATCGTTACATATCATTTTCCGATTCCTTTATCTTGAATTTTTTCTGCTTTAAATTTCATATTTTACTCCTTACCTAACTATTTTTCACATAAATCATTATAACAAAAAGAATGATTTAAAATAGTTTTTTTATTATTTTTCTTTTATTTTTAGTTGTTTTGTTGCGATATTTAGCCTATAAAGTCTTATTATTTAAGGATAATAAATATTTTTGGACAATTGGTAATGCAACATCAAATTGTTCTGCTAATACTTTAATGGTAATTTTTTCATTATACATTACTTGGCCCTGATAAATAATCGCAACCGCTAACGCTTCAATTTCATTGTTAACAATAAAGTGCGGATATAAATCATAATAATATGTTTCTAATAAATATAAACAAGTATGATATAAACTAGGATTATCGTTATAAACTCATTGGTCTAATAATTGTAGCACTAACTTAACTTGCTCTTCTTCTTGATATGGGGTCATTTCCTGCGGATTTAATTTAAAAAACCCATTTGTTTTTTGAACCTGAAAAACTTTGTTGATTTCTTGTTCTTTTAATAAATATAATAAATAAATTTTAGCAAAATTAGAAACCTTTTTATTAACAAGGTATTTACGAATTACTGGTAAAATTTTACGCAAATTTTGATCCTTCAAATAATGAAAGGCTAATAATTGAGTTTCTTCATCCGTTGGATTTGTTAAAATTTCACTAATTTTTGCAAGGGTTCAAACGGAATTAGGATTTGGTTGTTGTTCAAGCATTTTAGCATTAACTTCTTTTAATAATGTTTCTAACTTCTTTTCGATATTTTGAGGAATATAGGGCATTGTTAACTCGGTTTTAAGCTTTGTTAGTGCGTCATTATAATTACTATTATCAATTAATTCTTCAATTTCATTAATTAATTCATCGTAATAATTTAATGATGTTGACATTTAATAACTCCTCCTCATATTGTTAATTATTTTGTAATATCATTATAACAATTTTAGAAAAAATAAAACCTTATTTAAATTATTAAATAAGGTATTTTTTATTGCAAATTAAATGGCGCCCACGGAGAGATTCGAACTCACGACCCTACGCTTAGAAGGCGCATGCTCTATCCTACTGAGCTACGTGGGCATACCATAGAAATCATAACATACATTAAAGATTATTTTCAATAAAATAAGTTTGCTTTTTAAAAATAAATTTCATCAAAAATATCAAAATCATAGAGTGGTTCTTTTTGCTTTGAACTTATGTTTACAATACCAAATTGTTTTTCTAAATGAATAATAACACGATAAATTGCAATAAAAATTGCCCCATTAATTGTAAATTTCAATAAATTAAATGAAATTATCACCGGAACTAAAATACTTTTAAATCATTGAATTGCTTCTGGCGTATAATTTAAAAAGCGCGCATACATATCATAAATAAACAATCAATTAAACAAAGTCATTAAAAATGAAACAGCTATAATTGCTAAAATAACGTTGCTTGTTGTGATTAAATATTCTGTCTTTTTTGAAGTTTTGTTTTTAATTAAACGATTAATTCCTTTTCGAAGAAAAACATCGCCTAATCAAAACACAATTAAAAAAATTAAATCAGCTAACATTAAAGCAAAAACATCAATTGGCCCGTCACCTAAATAAGCTATTCGTAATCAACTAACACTAATTGTTAAAAGACTGGCATAAATAATTCCAACTAACCGTACAGCCCATAACATCAAAAAATCAGTTAATTCTATTTTTAAAAACGGCGCAACAGGAAAAACTGCTAAGTTTAATATTTTACTTAGTCATGATAACAGAACATATAGGGCAATAATAATTGCCGTTGCTGCCACTTTTTTTGTATCTAAACAGAATAATCTTTTTGCTTTGGTTTGCATTTTATCACCCTTTATAATTATAAATTATTTTTAAAAATATACCAAATTTTAAAATAAAAATGGTGTAAAACTAATTTTACACCATTTAATTTAATAATTTTATTATGCTTGTATTTATAAAATTAAATAACCATAATTTTAAATTTAAATTTTGTTTGTGTTTTAGTTCATCCTAAAAAAGTTGGATTAAAAGCAGTAGCCTTCGCTCTAAGTTTAGCATTAATTGTATTATTAATAAATTTAAAATCTAAAAATAATTCACCATATGCAGTAGCATATGTTTTTTTATCATTAGTATATCAAGTGCCACCTATATTTTTATTATTTAATTCTGTTCCATTTGTTAATGGAATCCCACGTAATGGTGCACCATTAGTATCATTGACAATTAAATTTACTCATGCCTTACTTGTTTGTGTTTTAAAACTACTTCCTTCCGCTCATCCTTCCGAACGCTCACCTAATCCAGTTAATATAAAGGTTGTATATTTTTTTGCTTTAGGTATTTTTTTGTTCATATTAATGTATTTTCATCCGAATAAGAATAGTAAAAACCAGCAACTTTAGTTATTGGTGTCTTTAATTCAAACTCCTCTTGAATAATGTCATTTGGAGTTTCGTTAGTTTTGTTTATTAAGAAATTTCAATCCTTATTTAAAGCGTCATTTGACGCTATAATAGTTCCTCCTAAAATAGTGCAACTAGCAAAATTAATAATGCCTAAAATTACTACCCGTTTTTTCATTTCCTTCTTTCCTTTCATTAATTTTACTAATAAATTATTCTATGTTATTTTAAACCTATCAATTAAACTAATAATTTTAATTTCTTGACAAACTAATTTAATTAACCTTGTAATTCTTTTACTTTCTGCTCTAATTCTTTTTTATCTTTTAGCAACTTATCATTTGCTGTTTTAAGACCATCATTTTCTTCTTCAAGCTTAACTACACCATCTTTTAAATCGTTTATGGCAGTAACTAAATGATTAAATTCTTCACGACTTTTCTTAATTAAACGTTTATTTTCTGCGTCTAATTTTGCAATTTTATCATGGCATCGTGTAAGTGAAGTGCAACAAATCAACTCAGAAAGGAGTTGATTTTTTAATGGAAAGAAAAAATTATTTTATTTTACGGTCCTTAGTAACTAAGTATGGAAAAGATAATGTTATTAATACGGTGTATACTGTAAAACTAAATCATAAAAAGTTATAATTATATTAACATATTAATCATGAAATACAATAAAAAAGCTTTAATTTTGTCGAAAACTCTTGATGAAATAAAAAAAATCATCAATATGACAATTTGAAAACTAATTTTGTGTAAGATTATGATTTTGCTTTAAATTTTTTAAACGTTAAAATATAATACCGTTGATTGTTGGTTTGGTGTTAAACCTTTGTGTTGGTATTTTCATTTTCAGAGCTTTAAATAATTTTGAATATTAGTGAAACCCAAACCATGATAATGAATTAAGGCTTCTTTAAGACTGGATTGTAATTTACTAATCTTATTTAACTTTTGATAACTAGTATCAGGGTTTGTACTAGTTTTGGTGGAATATAGAGTAGAATTTGTTTGTTTTGCTACTAATAAATATAGTGGTTGCATATCAGAAATAATTATTGATTTTTCTTTAATTAGTTGCTTATTCATATTTTCAATAATCCATTGTTTTTGTAATCTTTTGGTATTGGTGGATTGAACAAAAATATTATTATTGCTATCAACTGCCATTTGAATACAGCATTTGGTATCAGTTGAAAATGGATCGAGATGAGTTTTTCGTTTATCAAATTTATCTTTAAAATTGCCTTTATGAATTTCTTTAATAAATGTTTCATCCATTTGGATTTGACCATTTAATTTTTTAAATTTTAACTGTGTATTTTCTAATTGTTTTGATTGCATTAATTTTTGTCGATTATATCAAGCGGTTTTTGGGGTTGTTTTAATAAAACGAGAAATTATTTTACTAGATTGTCCTAACAATGAAATTTGAATTAATAAATTTCACTGTTCATAATTTAAATGACTTCAATAAGTAAAATGATGACGAAATGCATCAAAACTAGCACGACATTTTTTACATAAATATTTTTGTTTTCCTTCGGAATTATGACCATTTTTAACACAATGAAAAGATTTGCAATTAGGACATATAATGCCTTTATCTCTAAATTTTTGATCAATTTCATTTAAACGTTTTTGTTTTTTAATTAAGTCTGCTTGTTGTTTTATTTTTTCATAAAATTCTAAAAATTGATCATCTGTTAAGCTATTTATTAATTCTGTAATTATTTTTTTCATCATTTATTTACCTCTATATATTAAAAATATACCTAATTTTAGGTATATTTTATAAATATCAAGAGTTTTCGACAAAATTAAAGAAAATTGGCACACTGAAAAATACTATTAAGTTTTAAAATAATAGTTATACAAAATAAATTAATAAAAAATAAATAAACTAGTGTGCCTTAGTTTCTTATTACTAAAATCCTTTGACCATAACACGGAAAAAGTTTAATATTTTAACAATAACAAAAATACCAAATGGAATTAAAATAATTCACGCATCACCTAAAAAAGTCATTAATTGTGGTAATACAGCATAAATTGCTTCTTTAACTTTCATCATCGCTTGCCCTAATCCACTTCAAATAGAACCCATTCCATCTGAAATAGTAGGTGGCGTATCTGCTGCTAAAAAATTAATTGCTGTTGTTAAATACATCCCTAACATTATTTTTTATCCTCCTTGTTTTCAATTTCTTTTTTATCTTTTTTCTTACCTCGAATTTGGCGAATTTTCTGATAAATTGATAAACCAATTCACGCAAAAATACCTAATATAATAACAACACTAAATATTGTCGTTAATCAAACTGGCATAATATATCTCCTTTCAATAAATTAAAAAATTGAAATTTGCAAACTCGCTCCGCTCGTTGTCGCTTTGCTCCACTTAAAAAACATTATTGAATAAATTATCCGCTAATAAATTACGCGGAATAATTTATTCTTTTACTTTTTAATTTCAATATCTTTTACAATCTTATTGACAGTATTAATAACAATATCTTTACCATACTTTTTCACTAATGACCGCAAAATTAAATATTGCTTTGTTTGCATAATTTCAACCTCCTATAATTAACTTAAAAAAGTTAACTAAATTAATAGTTAACTTTTTATGATTTGGCATTTACAATTTACACGGTAAATAATATTGTAATTAGTAATGAAAAAGAAGATGAATAAATTATCCGCGTAATTTATTAGCGGTAATTTATTCAATATAGTTTATTTTGAGCGTAGCGAACACGCGAAGCGTGCCGAGAAAATTAGATTTTTAGGAGGAATAAGTTATGCCAGTTTGATTAACGACAATTTTTAGTGTTGTTATTATATTAGGTATTTTTGCTTGAATTGGTTTATCAATTTATCAAAAAATTCGCCAAATTCGAGGAAAGAAAAAAGATAAAAAAGAAATTGAAAATAAGGAGGATAAAAAATAATGTTGGGTATGTATTTAACAACAGCAATTAATTTTTTAGCAGTTGGTGATAAACCTACTATTTCAGATGGAATGGGTTCTATTTGAAGTGGTTTAGGGCAAGCAATGATGAAAGTTAAAGAAGCAATTTATGCTGTATTACCACAATTAATGACCTTTTTAGGTGATGCATGAATTATTTTAATTCCATTTGGATTATTTATTATTATTAAGATATTAAACTTTTTCCGTCATATGGTTAAAGGATTTTAAAAGTATATTACTCTATATTCAAAGTATTTTAACAAAAACTAAGGCACACTAGTTTATTTATTTATTTTTTATTAATTTATTTTATATAACTATTACTTTAAAACTTAATAGTATTTTTCAGTGTGCCAATTTTTATTATTTTATATATTTAACATTGTTAATAACATTGTTTATTAAACATTAAATAAGCAATATATAAACATTATGTATAACATTGTTTGTTTTTATCAGTAAATAAGCAGTATATAAACATTAAATATAACATTGTTTAATTAAACAAATATTTATATTAGTTAGGGGTTGATAAAATTGAGTAATTTTGTTAAGAAAAATCAAAATATAGCAAATTATTTTATTTCTAAGGAACTTATCCCTTTTGAAACAGATAAAGCAAGTTTTATAAATTTACCTAATCACAATCGTCATATTGGTTTTTGGTTGAGTAATAAGTTTATTTATCCTAGTCAAAAACACTCAGAACAAGTAGCAATCGGTTTGATTTATGATAATTCTTATCGTATTGTAAAATATGATGAAAATTTAAAACAACATGATTGAAAATTTTTAACTGGAACAGAAATAATTGATTTGTATAATCAATATAAACAAAACTATTTTACGCGTATGCATAAAACATTATTTCAAAATGAACCTAAAAAAGTAAAAACAAATAACAATAATAATTTAATAAATTGAAATGATGAAAAAGTAGAACAATTAATTCGCGATTTAGAAGAATTAGATAATGAGTTTATATAATTATTGAGTTCAATTTGTTAGTTATATTATTGGCTCAAATGCACCTGAATTTTTATATGTTATATCGTTTGTGTTATTTATCATTTTATTTTTTGGAATGTTTTTTAAACTTATTCAGAAAATGTGGAGTTTTTAAATATGCAAAATGATTGAGAAAAATTAAAAGAGTTTTTTATTCATGTCTTTTTGTTTATAGATAAAACGAATGTTGAAACTATTACAACTTGAAATTTAACTCAAAATGAATATTTAACTCTTATTATTGGCATTTGAATTGTAATTTTGTTTTTAACTTGGTTCTTATTGTGAATGATTTTTAAAATAATTGGGTATTTTAAGTAATGAAAAAGTTTGCATTTTTTTTAATAAAATTTTGTTATATTAGTGGTTCAATGGTTTTGTTTAGTCTAATTGATTTATTACTTTGGATAGTTTCTTTAAATTTTACTGGTTTAGTATTTTGATTATTATTTGCTTTGCAATGTGTTTATTTTGTATGATGAGTTTGAAAAAATATATTTTATCAGTTAAATGTTTTTCGTTTAGTTTACTTTATTTGAGATAATCCGTTATCAGTAATTATTGGTAAGTTAGGGACGGGAAAAACATTACTTTTAACTTTTTTATCACAAGTTATGAAACTTTTAACGAAGAAAATTTATAGTAATTTTCCAATTGAAGATGATGCAATAAAACTTTTAACTTTTAATAATTTAGATTTTACTGATAGAACCAAATTAGTACCACCAGATGATATTTTAATTTTATTTGATGAGAGTTTTTTATATATTGATGGAACTAGTCCCCACGAAGTTAAAAAAGTTCATAGTGGTAAAATTCCGTGAATTGTATTAGCAAGACATTTTGGTAATCGTGCTTTATTTACAGCTCAGCGTGAGGGTATGATTTGAAATAATATTCGACAATTAGCAAGCGGTATTATTATTCCAATTTCATTGAAAAAACCTATTGCTAAAAAGGATTTAATTTTTTTAATCGTTTCTTTATTATGCGAATTGGTATTTTTCAAGATATTATAGATTATGAAATTTGAAAAACAAAATCAGTAGAACGAACAGCCGAATGTAAACGAGCAAAACATAAGTCGGATGTTGGGTTAGGAATTCGGTTTTTTAAAATAATTATTCCATTAGAATTTGCACAGAAATATGATAGTCATTGATTAAGTTTTGTTCGTGATTTAAAAAATGATGAAGTTATTAATAAAAAAGAATACTTTTGAAAAGATATATCAAAATTAAACAATAAACAACGCTTAGAATTGTTTGATATTGATATTTTGAAAGAAAATTTAAAAGCAAAAAAAGGGAAAGGAAAGATAAAAAATGAGTAATTTATTAAGTGAAAGCGTTAATAACGATAATTGAAATAAGATTTTTAGTTTTATTTTTGATACTTTTTTATTTGTTTTTGATGTTATTTGAAATACTAAATTACCAATGACAAATATAACGATTGCTTATTTTTTAATCTTTTTTATGGTTATTAAATTATCAATTTATGCGATTCACGGAACAAGAACGCAATATAACGAATTAGGTTCAACTGTTAAAAACAGTACATCAAAATTGTATGCTTCAACAGTACGTGGTGTTAAAAAAGCACATAGGGCTAATAAAAATGGTCAGTGAAAGGAAACAGATTAATGATTAGATTAGTTTTATTAGTTGCTGCAATTGCTATTTTTGGTACTGGTTTTATTACGGTGATTATAAATCAATTAACATCAGCAAAAAATATTATTATGGATTTATATAATTCTGATACTTGATTATTATCTATTTTTGGCAAAATGGCGATTTTATTTAGTCATCCGTTAATGTTAACAATATCAAGTTTATATATTATTGGTTTTATTATTTCAAAAACATTATATAGTTAGGAGTTAAATTTATGAAAAGTAATGTAGAAAATAAAAAAGAAAAGAAACAAAATGGTTTGTTTATTTCTTGGATTTATTTAATTTTATATTTTATTATTAGTTTTTTATTAGCGTTTGTGTGTATTTTAGATACAGTTTTAACGATTAGCGAATTAAAAGAAAAATATAGTGGTATAAATGGTTTTATATTTTATGGTTTGTGATTTATTATACTATGAGATATTTTAATAATTCATTATTTTTATGGTTATTTATTTAATAAAATTATTAAATTAATAAAAGAACATCGTAAAAATAAGTTGGTAGAGAATAATGCGTAAGTTTTTAGTATTATTTTCTTTTGTACCAATTTTATTGATTTCTTTTTTCTCGTTAGGGGCAATGACATTACAACAAAACCATAAATCACAACAAACAACAGAAAAAGTAAGAACAAAACGGAGTGCAGAAACTGGTATAAATGAAACTGATTTTATTAATACGATGTTTTTACGCAGCACTTTTTTTGAAAACTGGTCTGAAACAAATTACTTTATTAATCAAACTCTAAAAACATCACAAACATTAACTTATAATGATAAATGATACTTAGATTTTTTAAAGGATAGTTATTCAACGGGAATTTCATTTGATAAACCAAGTGATAAATTTATGGATTTATATAAAAATTGAGATACTTATGCTAAACAATATAATATTGATAAATTCTATGATGTTGATAAAAAACAATTTTTAAAAGAATTAACTAATTTTTCTTATTCTTTTGCTAAGTATTTTAATACAGTTGAAATTATTAATAAATTAGAAAGGGGTATTGATAATTTACAATTAGTTAAAATGATTAATGAGTTTTGAATACAAATTCCTAGAACACAGGCACCTAATAAAGAATTTTTAACTGCTACTAATAAATGATATTTTTATGGAGAAAAAAGAAATGGTCAATATTTGCTTACAAAATTTTATTTTGATAATAATTTTATTAAAAATCAAAACACTTGATGACAACACTTAAAAAATGATTCAGATTTTATTTGAAACTATAATTTAGTATATCGTTGAGATGGAAACGGTGAACCAGAATTACCCGTTGTTGATAATGATGGCAAATTAAAATGATATACTGAATATTATCAAAATTTTCGTTCTTTTTTGCTTAAATATATTGATGTTATTGTACAAGAAAATATCCGAATTCAGCAAGGTGGTAATCCAAACTATGATGACCCAAATTTGGGTAGTGAAAGAATAATTTTTGATTTTGAAATTATTAATAATATGGAAAAATTAGATTGAAAACCTGATGTTATTTTAACTAGAAAATCAATTTATCGGATGATTTTAACAATTGATGAAAATAAAAATATTATTGCTGGTAGTTTAGAATTAACACATTTTAAACAATATTGGGATGGTAATAATGCAAATAGTTATTGGTATACTGATGATTTAGGTTTTTTGTTTACTTTTATGAAAGGAATTATGTAAAATGAAGTGCAACAAATCTTATTAGTCAAATAATACAATAAAAATCATAAAAAATCAATTATAAATTTTTAAAAATCAAAATATTTATAGTTTTTATTTTATTTTAAGGAAAATTAAGCACACTAAAAAATAATTTATTAAATTACTTCAAATAAACCTATTTAAAATTATCTGAAAATACCTCTTTTGCTTTTTCTAAGTCTGTTTTAAGCTTATCATTCTCTGCAGTTTTTTCAGCAAATTTATTTGCTAAGTCTGTTTTTTCTTGCGTAGTTGAATCCAACTTATTTTTAAGCTCTGTTTTTTCTTGTTATAGTTTATTTTTTTCTTGTTCCAAAGCCGCTAATTTTTTATTTAACGCTTCTAATTCTTGATTTGCTGCAGATGATTTTATGTCATTTGCTTTAAGTGCCAGAATAAAATTATCTAATTCAGTTTTCACTAATTTAACACTGTGACTAGTTGATTTTTGTCTTATTAATTGATTTTGTCATATCCCGGTGCGGTTTGGTTCAGCAGATCACATACTAATTGAATAGTTTTCTTTATAAGGTATTCCATCTTCTAACTTATTTCGTTTAATAATAGTTTTCATACTGTCCATACCATTAATATAAATCTGTTTAACCATTTTATTTTTTTCATCTTTAATATTAATTACTTTATAAGTTATGTGGTTTCGACTTAATCGTTTTCCATTATAATAGACATGAAAAGGAACATCATTTCCCAAAAAGATGATTTTTTTGTTTAAAATATCAATTCCAATTTCTCCTTTATATTATGTATCCCCAGCTAAGCCCTTTTGACCTAATCCTCATAATTTAATTTGTTTAAGATATATTCCTTTAGTATTTGGATTATTAGTAGTAGTATTAGTATTATTTTGTAAAATATTATTTTGTTGTAAATGATTATAATTAATAGAATCATTCGTAGTTTCATTTGGTGTCATTCCAACTAATGTTGTCATTGAACTAGTACTAATCGTTAGTATAGTTAATAAACTTAGTAGTTTTTTCATTTTCATTTCACCTTTCTTTTCTTAGCTTAAACTAAGATGATGATATTATATAATGAAAAAAAGAAAATGATTTTCTTTTTAAAATTATTTATAATATTTTAATAAAAATAGTTATTTATTTAATAATTCAAGTAATTATTAAAACAATTTTTCATAATTATTGGTCAATTAAAAGCCATGCATTTCAAAGATGATTAGATGCTTGCCCATTATTAGCGCCATATGCCCCATAGAAAATTGAATCCATTCTTGTTATTCCAAAAGAAAATGCTAAACATAATGAACCATTAGAAACATCAAAAATAATTTTGCCTTTCGTATAACCACTAGTTCCAACCCTTGTTGAAGTATTGTCAATTAAATTATAAATATTAAATAAGTTAAGGTCAACTAATCCCTTCCCTGTGCTATTTCACTTTTCTTAAAATTAGCTAATAATTTTTTCAAGATTTTATTTTTACTACTAATGTTATCTTTTAAATCCGATAAGACATCTTTGACATGAAAAACACTAGAATTGCTAATTACATTGTTCCAAGTGTTTTCACATTTTCGTTTCCGAATATCAATATTATAATAATTATGAAAAGCAACAATAATTTTTCCAAAATTAGTTAATTTTGTTGTTAATCCTTGACTACTAATTAAAATATTACTTTCATAAATTTGATTATTAATCATTAATGCTCCTGATAATGGTAAACCATAAACACTAATATAATTTAAATTGACATTTAATTTTGCTAACATCATATTTTCTTTATCGACATTGAAAACTGGTAAACTTTCTTTGTAAGCTTTAACAAAATTTTCAGTTGTTAATCCACCGGGATTAACCCTTCTCCCGCTCATAATGCTGACTGATAATTTCCTAAATCAAGATTTTTTGGAATTTGTCCAGAATTTTCAGCTGTAATTGTTGAGGATACTACTTTCATTAATCGTTTATAACAAGTATCATCAAAAGCAATTCCTTCTTTTAATTGTAGGGAAATTGTTTTATCATCTCTAATGTTCTGACGTAATTTAGTCACAAAAATATCATCTAACGATTTAACATCCCCAACATAATTTACTTGAAAATTATCATAAATTGATTTAAATTCATTAGTTTTATCAACAACAACATTCACATAATTTTTAAAATAATTAACTAAAACTTTTGTAACTTCTTCAATGGTACTGTGCTGGCAATTTTAGTTAAAATTGCCATATCGTTTTGCATAATACCGTTTGCATCATTACTATTGTCATTTGGTTTTACCGTACAACTAACAATATTAACCGTTCCAATAGTAGTTAATGTTAAACTTCCTAAAATAGTTAATAATTTTTTCATTTATTTTTTCCTCCGAAAAATAATATATTTTTCATATTTATTATAAAAAAAGCAAGTAAAAAAGAAAATAATAACATTATTATTTTTTCTATGTTATATTAATAATTAGGAAATTAATGAAAGGAAGAAAACAATGAGTAAAAATAATGTTTTACCAATTATAGTTGAAATTCCAAAAGGAAGTAGTAATAAATATGAATACGACCTTAAAACTGGTCGTATTATCTTAGATCGTGTTTTATATGGTGCTAATTTTTATCCTGGTGAATATGGTTTTATTGAAAATACTTTAGATTGAGATGGTGATCCCCTAGATGTTATTTCACTAATTTCATATCCAACAATGCCCGGGTGTCAAATTAATGTTCGCGTTTTAGGAACAATTAATATGATTGATAATGGTGAAATTGATACTAAATTAATGGCAGTTGCTGCTGATGATCCTCGTTTTAATCATATTCAAAAATTAGAAGATGTTCCACAACATCTTCGTGATGAAATTGAAAACTTCTTCTTACAATATAAAGCATTGCAAAAAAAAGAAGTTAAAATTAACGGATGAAGTGGTTTAGACCAAGCTTTAAAAGAAATTAAAGAATGTCAAGAACGTTATATTGAATATAAAGACCTTTTAGAAACAAAAGGAAAAGATGCTGTAATGCAAATTTGAAAAGAAAAATGATTAGGACAAGCCTAATAAAAAATACTATTGTTAACAATAGTATTTTTTTATTATTGGATTAGTCAGTTAACTTCTCTGAAATTATTGCTACAATTTCTTCTGGTGTTTTATCGTTTGCATCAATTACTAAAAAATTAAACTTATCTTTTACCCGTTCATATCATTCTTCATATTTACGGTTCAACAAAATTCAATAAGCATTGCCAACGTTTTGTTCACTAGCTCGTCCCCTTTTAATAATTCGTTCCATTGCTATTTCAGGATCAACTCGTAGATAAACCACTAATTCTGGTTTAATATTTTCATCTAAGTATAGACTTTGTAAAACAACAACATCATAAAATTCTTTATAAACTTTATAATCCGTATTATTCATGTATCCCAATTCATATAAAACATCAACAAAAATTGGATCTTCAAGGATGCTTCGATCAAAAATAATATTTGATGTTATTTTTGCTTGTTTTAATTGCTTGCTTCGCGCCATTATCATATACACTTGCATTTTAAAAGCCATATCCTTAGGGTCGGCATAATATTGATCTAAATATGGATTTTCTTCAACTGGTTCATCCATCACCATATATTGATGTTTTTCTCCTAGCATTTTACTAACAGTTGATTTCCCAACTCCAACAACTCCAGCTAATGTAATTCGCATTGTGTTTTCTCTCCTTTATTTTGTTTTTAATTGTGATGCTATCCCAAAAAAACGTTTAATTTCCTTCGGTTTTAAAAAGCGCCACTCGCCCGGTTTTAAAGCTTCATCTAATTCTAAAAAACCAATTGCAATTCGTTTTAATTTAAGAACTTCATGGCCAACTGCTTGAATCATTTTTTTAACTTGATGTTTTCTTCCTTCATGAATTGTTAATAACAAAATAGAAACATCTTTATCTTCTTGGTATTTTACTAATTTTGCCTGTGCAGAACTTGTAACAATACCTGGTTCAATTTCTACCCATGTTGCTAATTGGTGCAACTGGTGTTTTACAAGACAACCAGAAACTAAAACACGATAGGTCTTATTAATAATATGACTTGGGTGTGTAATAATATTAGTAAATTCACCATCATTAGTCAATAGTAATAAACCACTCGTATCATAGTCTAAGCGACCAACTGGATAAATTCGTTGTGGAACACCTTTAACATAATTTAAAACCGTTTTACGGTGTTGGGGATCATACATTGTTGAAACACAATTTCGTGGTTTATTTAACATTAAATAAACTTTTTCATTATTTTTATCAATAAGAAGTTTACTATCAATATAAATTTGATCATCCTTACCAACTTTTGTTCCTAACGTTGTCACAACAATATTGTTAACCTTTACTCGTCCCTGAACAATTAACTCTTCTGCTTTACGCCGAGAACAATAACCCCGTGCAGCAATAACTTTTTGTAATCGCTCCATTATTTAAATAATTCCTGATCATTATCAACAGTTGCTTCTTTAATTTGTGGAAGATCTGCTAATGAAGTTAAATTAAAAACTTTTAAAAACTCATTTGTAATTTGATAAGTCATTGGTTTTCCAGGCAGTTCACTTTTCCCAGCTTCTTCAATTAACTCCCGTGCTCGTAATTTTTGAATTACATTGTCAGAATTAACTCCCCGTAATTCTTCAATTTCTGGCTTACTAATTGGACCCCGATAAGCAATAATTGCTAATGTTTCTAATGCTGCTTGTGATAACCGTGCTTCAATTTTATTGTTTGCTAATTTTAAATAGAAACTATGGTATTCTTTTTTGGTTGTTAACCGATATTTATCAGCAAATGTTGTAATTGTTAATCCCCGCATCTTATTTGTTTGATATTCTGTTTTTAATTTTAGTAACAATTCATTACTCTCTACTTCTGAAATTTCAAGAATATGGGCAATTTCTTTTAAACTAATTCCTTCATCACCACTAATAAATAGTAAACCCTCCAATAAGGCTATTTTTTCATCTAACTTCATTTAGTTTAATTCCCTTCTTTTTTCATATATTTTCGAATATAAATTGCTTCTAAATGTTGATATTGTTCAATCTCAATTTTTTGATGACGAGCTAAATCTAATAAAGCAATAAAACAAGCAACAAAAACTTGTAATGATAGATCAAAATTACTTAATAAATCTTCTAATAATCACTCTTTGTCTTCATTTAATAAGAAAAACATAATTCGATCTGCCATTTCCTCTGGTGAAATTTCAGTAATAACAACATTTGATTCTAATGGTTTTGTTGCATTAATTCGTTCTAACATCTTTAAAAAACTATTTGTTAATTTATCAATATTAATTTTTGATGACAATGGTAATTCTTCTTCTCTAACGACATCACCCTTAATAATTGTTCGTGGTTTTGATAAATATTGAATTCCTTCTTGATGTTGGTCTTTAAAATATTGGCTAACTTCCTTAATTTTTTTGTATTCTAACAAACGATTAATTAATTCATCACGTGAATCTTTTTCATAGTTATCGTCAATCTCAACTTCTTCTTTTGGCAAGACTAACTTTGTTTTTGTTTCAACTAAATAACTTGCCATAGTTAAATATTCTGATGCAATTTCAATGTTTAATTGTTCCATTTCCCGAATATAAGCTAAAAACTGATCAGTAATTTCTGTTAGTTTAATATCAAAAAGATCAATTTCCTTTTCCTTTACTAAGTGTAAAAGTAAATCTAATGGTCCTGAAAAATTATCAAGTTTTACTTCATAACGCGACAAATTTAGCATTCTCTTTCTCCTGTTTTTTATACTCTTAATTAATAATAACGATATTTTAAAAAAATTAAAGATGTTATAAGTAAAAAAGTGATTTTAAATGAATCACTTTTTTACTGAATTATTTCATAAATTAATTCTTGTTCACGTGGTTTTGTACTAGTAATTTTAAAAGTTTGTTTTACTCATTCATAAACTGGTTCAGTAACATAACGATTAGTATATAAAGTCATTACCACATCACCAACAGCAACTTTTTCACCTGTTTTTTTATTAAGATAAATTCCAGTATGATAATCAATCACTTCATCTTTTGTTGTTCGGCCTGCTCCCAAGCGAACAGCTAATAAGCCTAATTCATTTGTATCAGTAATTTCCATATATCCAGCTTGCTCTGCTTTAATTTCAATAATATTTTTTACCTTTAAAATATCTTTTAGCGGTAAATTATTATCAATAAAACTTAAATCGCCACCTTGAGCCTTGATAAAAGCACGGAAATAGCTTAAAGGTTCTTCCGTTTGTAATTTTTCTTGACAAGCAACAACAGCTGATGCTAAATCGGTAAATAAACCAGCTTGGAATAAACTTAACGCTGCTGATTCAGCCACAATATAGTTTAAATCATCTGGTCCTGTTCCTTTTAATGTTTGCAAAACTTCATAAATTTCAATTACATTACCAATTGCACGTCCTAATGGTTGGGACATATTAGTAATTTCCGCCGCAATTTTCTTATTAAATTTAATTCCTAATTCAACCATAATTTGAGCTAATTTTCGTGCTTCTGAAATTGTTTTCATAAAAGCACCACTTCCGCACTTAACATCTAAAACAATGCCATCACTTCCTGTTGCAATTTTTTTACACATAATACTGGCAGCAACTAATGGTAAAGAATCAACAGTTGCTGTTACATCTCGTAACGCATAGATTTTCTTATCAGCTGGAACAATATTATTCGATTGTGACATAATTGATAAATTTGTTTGATTAATAATTTTAACAAATTCAGAAAAGGGAATTTCAACTTTAAATCCAGGAATGCTCTCTAATTTATCAATTGTACCACCAGTTTGCCCTAAACCACGGCCAGACATTTTTGCAACTTTCAAACCAAAAGCAGCAACTAATGGTGCATAAATTAAACTAACCTTATCCCCAATTCCGCCAGAAGAATGTTTATCAACTTTAAATCCGGGAATTGATGATAAATCATAAATTTCACCTGAATTAATCATCGCTTCGGTTAAAAATGAAATTTCAGAAATAGACATTGCTTGAAAATAAATTGCCATTAAAAAGGCTGACATTTGATAATCGGGAATTAACCCCGTTGTGTAACCTTCCACAATAAAATTAATTTCTTCACGAGTTAATTCTTGACCATATTTCTTTTTATCAATTAAAGCTAAAATATTCATAGTTACTAGTTCCTTTTACGTTATGTGTTTTTTTTCTTTAATGAAGCTTTATATTCTAAATAAGCTTTTTTGTGATCGACATCATGGTATTGTTCGATTCCCTTTTGAATAATTTGTTTAACATTATTCGCAATTAACTCTGTTGGTTTTGTCATAAAGGTATCTGGTTTAATTGGTTTATGGAAAACAATATGAACATATTTTTTTCCCTTTTTTTTATATTCCTTATTAAAGATTGGATAAGAATTAATTATTGAAACTGGAATAATTGGCGCATGTGCTTTCTGAGCAATTTTAAAACTACCGGCATGAAATTCCCCCATTTCTTGATTACGACTACGAGTTCCTTCCGGAAAAACAACCATTGTTCTTGGCACTCGAATTAAATCATTAGCTTCTTTCATTAACTCTAAAGCTTGACGAGGATTATCACGGTCTAAAAATAAAACATCAATTAATGTTAAAAAATTTTTAAATGTTTTATCATTTGCTAATTCTTTTTTAGCAATAAAAGCACACGGTGCTGTTTTGTTAAAATCATTTAAAACAAATAATAAAGCTGAATCAACATTTGATTGATGATTAGCCACCATTAAGCAACCTTTATCAACTCAATTGTCACGATCATGAACAATTATTTTAACATCATACACCCACAACATATAACGTGTCCGTTTTTGCAATCAATGGTAACGATATTCTTCAGAAATAATATTGGGATCACGCTTAATTTTTTTACTAATACTTTTTGCCTTCGTAATTGTTCGTAAAAACCGTGGCCATGTAAGGATAATTTTTCAAATATTTAACATACTAACTTTGTTCCTTTCTCTTATAATATTTTATTACAAATTGCTCTGATTCAACGGTTTTAATTAAAATAAATTGTGCTAAATCAAATGTTGGAAAATAAGTGTCTCCTTCATATTTGCCTTTAATATAACTAATAATTAATTCATCAGCATACGGTAAGGTTGCTTCATAAATTTTTTTCCCACCACAAATGTAAATATCATCTGTTGGATTGTACTGATAAATATTGATAATATCATTCAAATTTGTTACTACTTTAACATCAGGATGATTAATAACATAATTTTGATTAGTTGTTAAAACTAATGTTTTTCGATTTGGTAATGGTCCACCAATTCCTTCGTAAGTTAAACGACCAAGCAATATTGTTTGCCCAACTGTTGTTCTTTTAAAATGTTGTAACTCTTCTTTTAAATGTCATGGTAAATGATTATTTTTTCCAATTAAATTATTTTCATCCATTGCTCATAATAACTTAATCATTAAACAGCAACATCTCCTTTAATTAATGAATCTGGATTATAATTTTCAAGGGTAATATCTTCATAACAAAAATCAAATAAAGAATTAATTGTTGGGTTTAATTTCAATGTCGGTAATTTGTGTGGTGTTCTTGTTAACTGCACATTAATTTGCGCAAGATGATTTTTGTAAATATGGCAATCTCCCAACGTATAAACAAAATCACCAACTTCTAATCCTGAAACTTGTGCAATTAAATGCGTTAACAATGAATAACTTGCAATATTAAAAGGAACACCTAAAAACACATCAGCACTACGTTGATATAATTGACAACTTAATTTATTATCTTTTGAAACATAAAATTGCATTAAAGTATGACATGGCGGTAACGCCATTTCCTCAACCTCGGCTGGATTTCAAGCACTAATAATATGGCGACGTGAATATGGATTTGTTTTTAAATTATCTAGCAAAGTCACTAACTGATCAACACCATTAAAGTTTCGTCATTGTTTTCCATATACCGGTCCTAAATCACCAAAAGCAGTTGCAAAAGCAGCATCGGTTTTAATCTTTTCCACAAATTCAGGTAATGACTCATTCTGATATTGTGATGATGCTTTATATTTTTCATATGGTCACTCATTTCAAATTCGAACATTGTTATCAACTAAATACTTAATATTCGTATCACCTTTAATAAACCATAATAATTCATAGACAACTGATTTAAAATGAACCTTTTTTGTTGTTAATAACGGAAAACCTTTTTGTAAATTAAAACGCATTTGATAACCAAAATAAGAAATTGTACCAGTATTTGTTCGATCATCTTTGTCTTGACCGTGATCTAAAATAAACCGTGCCATCTTAAGATATTGTTCCATTAATTTTCACCTTGTTTTCTATTTTTCCATACTTAAATCTTACCTTATTTCAAAATAAAATCATCAGAAAAAATAAAAAAAATATTAACAATATTATTTTTTTATGTTATCATATGAATAATCATAAGAGGTGAATAGCAATGAATAAATTTTTAAAACATATCATTAAAAAATTAAGTTTTCATTAAGTTTATTTATTCCTGGAACTTTTAATCCTCTTCGTAGTAAATATGAAAATAAAACAGAATTTGATTATGCTTATATTTTAACTAATTCAATTCATCAAGAAAATGTTATTAATGAAACAGAAGTTACTTTAATCAACGAAGAAAATAATTGCCAATATAATAAACAAATTATTCGCAAAATTAATCGGTTTTCAAAACCAAATCAAAATGTTCTATTAGTATGCTTAGGTTTTGTCGTTTGATTTTTTAAAGTTAAAAAGAGCACTTTACCACCACAAGTATGATAAAATAATACAAGCAAAATAAATTAACGACCTAAAATATATAACAAAATAATTTTTTCAAATATAACCTTTCAAATATAAATAATGTATAAGAAGTCTAGATTTAACCCTTATCTAGACTTTTTTTATTAATAATAAAAAAATATAAAAACAAGGAATGATTCCTTGTTTTTATATTTTTTTAAATCAGGGGTCAAACGGAACATCAATACCAAATCAACCATTAATTAAATCATGAACTGCTTGTAAGTTAAAGTACAACATAACAATCGCTACTACTGCAACAATTAAGACCGCCAAGACAACAATTAATACGATTGCTCATATTGGTAATCTTCGTTTTTCTGAATCTTCGGCATAGCCCCAAAGGTTTGCATTATTCATTCTTTGATTAAGATTATTACCTTGTGCAAATGGCATTTTAACTGGTTCCATTTGTCCCAAGCCTGCACCATTTGGATTAAATTCTGAAGTTGAATTAAAATCACTTGGAGTGTTAAAACTAGGGGCAGCATTAAAGTCTGGTGTTGGTCCAAAACTTGGCCCTTGATCATTAAAGTTATTTGCTGGACCAAAATTTGGATTTAGTTGTCCAAAATTACTTCCCGTATTAAAATCTGAACCAAAATCATTACCACCTGAATTAGGATTTGAAAATGGAGCAATATCATCATCAAAATCATCATTAAAGCCACCAAAATAACCATCATCTTTATGTTGATGTTTCATTAAATCTGGATTCATAATTGCAAAATGACTACCATCATCATGTGCTTGTTTTTCTTGTCCTGAATGGTTAGCTTCTTGAGGTGTTTGTTGTGGCATCGGTTGATATTGTTGTGTTAAATCTGGTCCCGCCAACGGCGGATATCCCATCATCATTCCTGGAAATTGTGGATATCCCATCATCATTCCTGGAAATTGTGGATATCCCATCATCATTCCTGGAAATTGTGGCATCATCCCATACTGATTCATTCCCATATTAGGCGCGTTATTTACAACTGGTATTAGATATGGTTGATATATAATTGGTTGATAAATTGGTTTGTTGTATTGTGCTTGTAATGTTGTTCCATTAATTCCTAATGCTTGTGAAATATATGATGGATTAAAAGCCGGATTGGGTCCTGCTTTAAAACCATCATTGTCTAACGGAACCTTAATTGGCTTTGACAATGGTGTTAACGGAGGATTTTGATTAAATAAACTACCACTACCTGTAGTATTGTTAGTATTAAAAGAAATCGAACTATTGTCTATTCCCTCGGTAGTTTTTACTCCACTATTATTCATGTGATACCCCCCACTTTAATATGCCATTTTGTTTGATAAGTATATTATACTATAAAATTGCAAAAAAATAAATAAAATTATTGTCAAAAATAAAAGAAAAGTATATAATTGTTGTATTTTATTTTTATTATGGCTGGTTTTAATACGTAAATACTCTTGATCCATTTTACTTACTTCATTAAAAATACTATGACGGTGTTTATATCAGAATGAATATAGAATAATACCCACAATAATTCCCGAAATTAAGTCATTAAAACCTATCATAATGAAATAATAAATGTTATTTTTTGGTGTTCCATCTGATAAACCACGAACAATAAAGGCTCCCGCTAACATCAAGACTGGTAATACAATAAGTGTTCGAAATGAAGAACACAACGCTGCCTTTCGGGCATTATTCATCCCCTGAAATAGTGTAACACCCATAAAAGAAATCGCCGCACACGGGTAACTCATTAGCATTAAGACTGGTGTTCACCGATATTGATCAACTAATGATGATGGAAAAGCAAAAGTCATTAATAATTGTGGACCAAGACCAATAAATAATAAGAGGACAAAAAATAATCAACTTCCAATAATAATTAAGCCATATCAGCAAGTTTGATACATCCGTAAATATTTTTTTGCCCCATAATTATATCCAATAATCGATTTAATTCCTTGTGCAAACCCTAACGCAATTGCGGTAAAAAAGGCAACTCAAGGTGTCATTGCACTATTAAATAATTGAAACGCTGATAAACCACTTCTTTGTTTTTCATCAAATTGACCTGGCAAATATGACATAATTGTTGATGATAAAATGGAAACTAAAACAATTCCTAAATTATTAAGAAATGATGAAAATCCTAATCGAAAAAATTCTTTTACAGTTGATTTACGAAAATAAAATAAATCTTTTCAATGAAATCGTAAGTATGAATCTTTGTTACGATAAATGCAAATTAATGAAACAACAATAATAAAAACTCATGAGATAATAGTACCAAACATTGTTCCTTCTAATAACAAATTAGCATACTTAACTAATATGATTGAAAAACAAACATTAACTAAAATTGATCCAACCGTAATATAAACTACAATCCGCCCTTTTCCATCAGTACGTAATAACGTTAATAATAAGTAACTAACAAACATTAACGGACTCGCCAACAACATTGGAAAAACATAACGCCAAGTTAAATCTTGTGTAATTCATGACCCTTTTTTACTTAACTGAATAAAAATCATAATATTATCTCATTTAGGAAAAACTAAACAAAAAACAAAAAAAGCCGCAACAATTGAAAATAAAATTGTAATTGTTAGGGCATTCCCAGCTAAGGATTGTGTTTGTTGTTTATTATTTTGTCCATATTTAATCGCAAAAGTAATTGAAGTCCCAATTGCAATTAAAACAGCAAATGCTAAAAGAAGGTTGTAAATTTGACCTGAAAAATGAGTTGCTAAATTAACAAAGATTTTTGCTCCTTGATAACTTAAAACACCATTATTGTTATTAATATTTTCTCGATATCAATCTAAGTATGGTTGATAATGATAAACATTGGGAGTTACAAATGTTAAAGCAATTAGTTTGTCCAAAATCGGATAGGAAGCTGAAATTGCCATCACAAAAACAGTTGGTAATGAAAAAACAAAAATTATTTTTCATAAATTATCATAACGCAACTTAATCTCAGTTTTTGAAAAAACACTTTTGTGCACTAACAGTCCGTCCCTTCTGTAAATCCCTTTCTTATTAATTTTATCGTATTTTCAAAAACATTACTAGAATAAAAAGTAATATTGCATTATTTTTTATTTAATATCACTTTCCAATGAAATTGCATCAACAACATTAGCTTGTAAATTATTACGGTTTTGTTGCTCAAAATCATCTGGATGGTCAATTAATTTCGCTTTATTTTTTCGTCAAGTTGAAATTAACATTGGACCAATAATGAAGGCACAAATTAAATCATTTAAGCCAATCAAAATAAAGTAATCAATATTATTGCCAGTTAACAAACTAACTCCATAACCAATGAATGATAATGGGACCATTACAATTAAAGAACGAAGCATTGAACATATTAGCGTTTGGGTTGATTTTCCAATTGCTGAATATAGCGCCATTGAAGTATAAGTTACTGGTGCAAAAATATAAGTTGAAAATGCTAAAACAGTGTATCAACGATAGTGACCAACGAGTTCTTGCGGAAAGTTATAAATTAACATCATCTTATCCGCAAATGCTAAAATTAGCAGAAAAACAAATGTAAATCATGCTACCTCTAAAATTGCAACTCGGAAAATAATTCGTTCAATTCGTTTATATTTTTTCGCTCCAAAAGCATAAGCACAAATCGCAGTTGCTCCTTGTGCTAAACCTACACCAGCAGAAGTAAAAATGACAATAAACGGGGAAACGGTAGAATAAACTAACTGACAAATATAAATTCCAACCGAAGTTGCTAATACTTTTTGACCATTAACAGTAATTAAGACATCATCTTGACCTGGCAAATGGACAACTAAAATTGTTGAAATTAAAACTTGAATTGCCATTGCAAAATTAAGAAAAAAGGCTCCAATTCCAATTGGAAATGATCGTTTGATAATTTATCGTGATCATATCATTTCCCTTCAATTAAATTTACAATATGAATTTTTTGAAAAAATAATAACACAAGCAGAAAACACAATGTTAAAAATTCAAGCCATCATACTTCCCATAATTACTCCCGACATTTGCAAATGTGCTAATTTTGAAAAAATAAACGAAAATAAAACATTAACTGGGATTGAAATAATTTGCATTATTAAAACAATAAATACTTTCCCTTCTGTTCGTAGAAAAGTTGGTAACGCAAACGATAAAAACAATAGTTGTGAACAAAAAATAAACACGCGGGAATATTCTCACGATAAAGTAATATAACGACTTTGCGCCAGTCCTGACATTCCACCATTCATTTGAGCTTTGACCAATAATGCTCCAAAATGTTCATTCATTAAAAAGAATAAGACTATGGCAACCAGAATTGATAAAACAATTTGTAAGCCAACCATGTTCCCAACAATTCGTCGCATTTGTGCAATATTACGCCGTCCATATTCCATTGAAAAAACAATTGATGCTCCAACACCAAATAATGATGCAAAGGCAAATAACGTATAAAATGCCGTCATTGTATAACCGGTTGTAATATTTACTAAATTATTTGCGGTATTTTCATCAATATTAAATCGTTTCATAATATCTACACTTGTAAAACTCTGGGCCATATTTTTATCAATAATATTATATAACCATTGAATAACCATGATTAACACCATTGGACCACAAAAATACCAAATTGCAGATCACTGTTTAGCATAACGCAACTTATGTTCGCGTTTTGTCATTATTAATTTTTCTTCCATTATGTTTCCTCATTATTCTTTCTATGTTTATAAACAAAATCTAATTTAATTAGCAATAATAAATTAGATTCTAGTAAGCGGACAATTCATTTGTTGTTAAAACTATTATTTATTATACTTGTTAATTATAATAACTAATTAGTTACAATACGGCTGATAAAACAGTTTTAATGTGTTCAACTGGGGCTACTTTTCGTCATACTTCAATAATTTCAAAATCATTATTTAATAAAAAAGTACTGCGTTCAATTCCCATATAAACATTATTAAACATTTTCTTTTGTTTTAACACATCAAACATTTTACATAATCTTTCATCAACATCACAAAGCATTGGAAATTCAACAGCATGATCTTGTTGAAATTTAGTTTGTTTTTTCTTTAATTTTGTCGAAAACTCTTGATATTTATAAAATATACCTAAAATTAGGTATATTTTTAATATATGGAGGTAAATAAATGATGAAAAAAATAATTACAGAATTAATAAATAGCTTAACAGATGATCAATTTTTAGAATTTTATGAAAAAATAAAACAACAAGCAGACTTAATTAAAAAACAAAAACGTTTAAATGAAATTGATCAAAAATTTAGAGATAAAGGCATTATATGTCCTAATTGCAAATCTTTTCATTGTGTTAAAAATGGTCATAATTCCGAAGGAAAACAAAAATATTTATGTAAAAAATGTCGTGCTAGTTTTGATGCATTTCGTCATCATTTTACTTATTGAAGTCATTTAAATTATGAACAGTGAAATTTATTAATTCAAATTTCATTGTTAGGACAATCTAGTAAAATAATTTCTCGTTTTATTAAAACAACCCCAAAAACCGCTTGATATAATCGACAAAAATTAATGCAATCAAAACAATTAGAAAATACACAGTTAAAATTTAAAAAATTAAATGGTCAAATCCAAATGGATGAAACATTTATTAAAGAAATTCATAAAGGCAATTTTAAAGATAAATTTGATAAACGAAAAACTCATCTCGATCCATTTTCAACTGATACCAAATGCTGTATTCAAATGGCAGTTGATAGCAATAATAATATTTTTGTTCAATCCACCAATACCAAAAGATTACAAAAACAATGGATTATTGAAAATATGAATAAGCAACTAATTAAAGAAAAATCAATAATTATTTCTGATATGCAACCACTATATTTATTAGTAGCAAAACAAACAAATTCTACTCTATATTCCACCAAAACTAGTACAAACCCTGATACTAGTTATCAAAAGTTAAATAAGATTAGTAAATTACAATCCAGTCTTAAAGAAGCCTTAATTCATTATCATGGTTTGGGTTTCACTAATATTCAAAATTATTTAAAGCTCTGAAAATGAAAATACCAACACAAAGGTTTAACACCAAACCAACAATCAACGGTATTATATTTTAACGTTTAAAAAATTTAAAGCAAAATCATAATCTTACACAAAATTAGTTTTCAAATTGTCATATTGATGATTTTTTTTATTTCATCAAGAGTTTTCGACAAAATTAAAGAATATAATATATCATAAAATAAGAATAAAATGAAAAAAGGTTCTTTAAAATTACTTTAGTAATTAATTACTAAACCTTTAAAACGAGTAACTGAATTAATGGTTTCACAAATTCCTTGCACTCCTTGCCCTGAATCATGAATTCCTAAAAATGGAAATGAATCAGGACCACGTTGCGTACGACCATTAATATTAACAGTTCCTGTTTCTAATTCACCAGCAATTTTGAAAGCAGCATTAATATCATTAGTAAAAATACATGCTTGTAACTTAAAATTCGATTTATTTGCTAACATAATCATTTCTTCAACATTTTTACAACGAATAATTGGTAAAACAGGTCCAAATGGTTCTTCTCAGGCTAATCGCATATCTGCTGTAACATGGTCAATTAAAGTTGCACTAAGTAAATTATCTTTCCGTTGATTTCCAATAACTAAAGTTGCTTTTTTTGCCAAAGCATCATCAATTAATTCTTGGACAAATTCAGCAGCCTTAATATCAATTACTGGAATAATTGCTTTGTTTTCTAACGGTGAACCCATCTCTAACTTGCTAACTTCTGTTTTTAATCGTGCAACTAATTCATCAGCAATTGTTTCATCAACTAAAACACGTTTAATTGCTGTACAACGTTGTCCTGAATAAGAATAAGCTCCACCAATAATTTCTTTCACAGCTTTTGCTAAATCAGCATTTTTTAACACTAATGCCGGATCTTTTCCACCTAATTCTAAAACTAAATCTTTGCCATGGCCTAATTTACGAATGTGATTTCCAACGGCAACAGAACCAGTAAAAGAGATTACATCAATTTCTGGATTTAAAACTAGTAAATCACCAATATCGCGACCACGACCTGTTACAACATTAAAGACACCTTTCGGAAAACCAACTTCATGCGCTAATTTTGCCATATATAATCCCGTTAAACTCCCATTTGTTGCTGGTTTAAAAACAACACTATTTCCAACAACTAAACTTGGAACAATTTTAGCAATACTTAGGTTAACCGGATAATTAAATGGTGAAATTGCTAATACAACGCCTTTCGGAACACGGGAAAAAATACCAAGTTTATTTTGAACATTTCAACCATCGCCTGTTAAAGTTTCTGGAAAAACTCGTTTTGCTTCTTCAATTGTGTAATCAATATATTCAATGCTTCGTTCAACTTCAACTTGGCCATCTTTTAAACTTTTGCCAACTTCATAAGCCATAGTTTTTGCCAACTCCGTTTTATGAACTAACAATAAATCTGCTCATTTTCGTAAATAACTAATCCGTTCAAACACAGTTAATTTTGCTCAAGGTTTTTGGGCTTGGCGTGCTGTTTGAAAAGCTTGCTTAATTTCTTTTTCTTTTAAAGCTGGAACACGTCCATAAGGTTTATTATCAATTGGTGATATAATTTCTAATCAATCGCCATTATTCATTAATTTGCCATTAATTAATGCGTTTAATTCTAAGCTCATTTTTCACTTCCTCTTTTCTCTTCATATTCATTCTACTTCTATTCTATGCTTTTTTAAAATTATTAAAAGTTAATTTCATCATTTAACTTATTGTTTTTAATAAAATTGGTTAATTTTGTTAAGGCACGGTCACTATATGCTAAGTATTTGTCGACTTTTGCTTTAAAATGTTGATCAAGATTAGGGACAATCCCAAAGTTAGCCTTCATTGGTTGAAAATTAGTTGATGAAGCATTAATAATATAGTTAATTAATGCTCCCATCATTGTTTCAGGAGGAAAAATTAACATTGCCTTGTTATTTAAAAAGTTTGCAATATTAAGCGCACTAATAATCCCGGTTGCTGCTGATTCAACATAACCTTCAACACCTGTAATTTGACCAGCAAAGAAAACATTTTGTTGTGATTTTAATTGTAAAAATTGATTTAACAACACTGGTGAATTAATAAAATTATTTTTATGAATAACACCATAACGAACAATATTAGCATTTTCTAACCCCGGTATCATTGTCAGAAGACGTTTTTGCTCTGGGAATTTTAAATTAGTTTGAAATCCTACAACATTATACAACGTGTCAATCGCATCATCTTGGCGTAATTGAATAACAGCATATGGTCGTTCACCATTTGGTTTTTCTAACCCAACTGGTTTTAATGGTCCAAATAATAATGATTTAACTCCACGCTTGGCCATTACTTCGATTGGCATACATCCTTCAAAATAAATTTCTTTTTCAAATTCACGTAAAGCAACTGTTTCAGCTGTAATCAATTCTTGTACTCATCTTTCAAACTCTGCTCTTGTCATTGGACAATTAATATAATCTTTACTTTCACCTTTATCATAGCGTGACTTATAATAAACCTTTTGAAAATCAATACTTTCCTTTGTAATAATTGGTGCTGCTGCATCATAAAAATAAAAGTATTCTTTTCCTAATAACTGTTGAATCTCTTTTTGTAAACTTGGTGTTGTTAATGGTCCTGATGCAATTAGGGTAATTGCTGTTAAATCAATTGTTGCAACTTCTTGATCAATTAAAGTTACATTAGGATGTTTTGTTAACCAAGTTGTAACATAATTTGAAAACTGTTGGCGATCAACCGCTAAAGCACCACCAGCCGGGACACGACTAGCATAAGCAGCTTTAATAATCAATGAATCAAAAGCTAGCATTTCTTGTTTTAAGAGCCCAACACCATTTGTTAAACTATCATTTCGTAATGAATTTGAACAAACTAATTCCGCAAAACTATCTTGCTTTTGCACTGGGTTTTTATTAATTCGTTTACTTTCATATAAATTAATTTGAAACCCTCTTCTTGCCAACTGATAGGCTGCTTCAGTTCCAGCTAAACCAGCACCAATAATATTAATTTTTAGTTTTGCCATAGTTTACCTTTTCTTTTAATTGGTCATATTGTTCCAAATATTTCGCATATTTCTCTTGTTCAACTTTAATTTTCTCTGGGGTTGCCTTTGCCAAAAAGTTTTGATTATCTAAAATATTCTTACTACGGATAAGCTCTTGTTCTAAGCGTTTTAATTCAGCGGCTACTTTCCTTTGTTCTGCTGCTAAATCAATAATATCATTAGCAACCACTTCTAAAATCACATCTGTTAATGGAACTGTGATATATGTTTGTTTCAGATCTTTTTCTTTTAAAATACCTTTAATTTCACTATTTACCATTTTAAAAATGAAATCATTAATTAATGGAATTATTTCCCCATTAATTTTTATTTTATTATTTGTCGCATCTAATCAAATTTCAATTACTTGTTGTTTTTTAATTTGATAATTACTACGTAATTCCCGCATTGCAGCAATAATTTCAGTTACTAAATTTAAATATTCTACATCATAATTAAAATTAGTTGTTGGATATGTTTCTAACATAATTGATGCTTTTAAATTTAATTTTTGATAAATTTCTTCTGTTACAAATGGAATAAAGGGATGTAACATCACTAAAATTTGTGTTAAAACATAAAATAATGTTTGTGTTGTTACAGCTTTGATTGTTTGATTATCACTTTGTAAATTAACTTTTGTTAATTCAATATATCATGAACAAAACTTATTTCATACAAAATCATATAAATCCTTACCAACTAAAACAAACTCGTATCTTTCCATATTAACCTTAACTTTATTAATTGTTTTTGTTAACTCTGTTAAAATTCATTGGTCAATCGCATTTTCTTGATGTTTAGTTAATAGTGCTACAATTTCTTGGTCAAACTTTAGCAATGGTTTAAAATCACTTGCTAAATTCATTTCAACATAACGTGCCGCATTCCATAACTTGTTAATAAAATTTCAAGCCCCATTAATTTTTTCTTGCGAATATCGTAAATCTTGGCCTGGCGCACTATTTGTCACTAAAAAATAACGTAATGTATCAGTTCCATAATCATTAATAACATCCATTGGATTAATCCCATTTCCTAATGATTTACTCATTTTGCGACCTTCTTCATCACGAATTAAACCATGGATTAAAACATCATTAAATGGTTTTTCATTAGTAAATTCTAATGAATCAAACATCATTCTTGAAACTCAAAAGAAAATAATATCATAACCAGTTACCAAAACATTAGTTGGAAAATAACGTTGAAATAATGTTTCATTTCAAGTTCACCCTAATGTTGTCATTGGTCACAATGCTGATGAAAATCATGTATCTAAAACATCTTCATCTTGTAATCAATTATTTGTATCATCTGGTGGTGTTAATCCAACATAGATTTTAGTCGGGTCGTCTTTCACATATCACGTTGGAATTTGATGTCCTCATCATAGTTGACGGGAAATACATCAATCTTGAATTTTTTCCATTCAATTAATTAATGTTGTGTTAAACCGTGATGGATAAAATTTAATTTGATCTTTTGTTTCTTGAAATTTAATAATTTTTTCCGCAAAAGAATCCATTTTAACAAATCATTGGTCAGATAAATATGGTTCAACAATTGCTCCACTTCGTTCAGAAAAACCAACTTGATGAAAATGGTCTTTGATTTCAACAACTAAATTTTGTTTTGTTAAAGCAGTAACTAAATTTTGTCGGGCAATAAATCGATCTTGATTAAAATATTCCCCCGCCATTTCATTCATTGTTCCATCAGTATTCATACAAATCGGCATTGCTAAATTATGACGCAACGCAATTTCAAAGTCATTAGCATCATGGGCTGGTGTACATTTCATTGCTCCCGTACCAAATTCTTGGTCAACATAGTCATCACAAAGAACAGGAATTAACTCACCATTTGCTGGATTAATAACCTTTTTATTTCAATATTGCCGATAACGTTCATCATTTGGATTAACAACCACGCATTGATCAGCAAACATTGTTTCTGGGCGGGTTGTGGCAATAGTTAGATATTCACTAGTACTATTTTCTAGAAAATATTTAAAATAATACATTTTACCTTTTTGTTCTTGATATAAAACTTCAATATTTGATAAGGCTGTTTTTTGCACTGGATCTCATAAAATAATTCGTTTTCCACGATAAATTAATCCTTTTTGATATAAATCAATAAAAACTTTTTGAACCGCTGCTGACAAATTATCATTTAGAGTAAATTGTTCACGCGAATAATCTAACGCTAACCCCAACTTGGCTCATTGCTCACGGATTACCTCCGCATACTCTTCTTTTCATGCTCAAACTTGTTCAACAAATTTTTTACGGCCTAAATCATGCCGTAAAACATTTTTTGTTATTCGTAACCGTTCTTCAACTTTTGCTTGCGTCGCAATCCCGGCATGATCCATTCCTGGTAAATATAACGTATCAAACCCCATTAACTTTTTATAACGAATAATTAAATCTTGTAAAGTTGTATCTCATGCATGCCCTAAATGTAGCTTTCCAGTGACATTTGGCGGAGGAATCACAATACTAAAACTTGGTTTATTGCTCTTTAAATCAGCGGTAAAATACCCAGCATCTTTTCAAAATTGATACTTTCCTTCTTCAACAAGATTATGATTATACTTTTTACTTAATTCCTTTGCCATTAAATCTCCTATCTAAATAAAAACTCCTATTATTTTAACAAAATAATAGGGGCAATTATTATTTAATAATTACGGTACCATCCTTTTTTAATAAGTACAAACTTATTATCTTAATTAAAATATCAAGTTGAAATATTAGTAACCTTCATTAAACAAATAGATTAATTTCACACCACCAATTAACTCTCTGAACTATTTTGTTTAATTACTCCTCTAATATTTATGGTTTTATTATAATTCTTTTTTGATTAATTGCAACAATTTTACCAGTTTTATCTTTATTCTTAATTGTTTAACTAAGTAAATAAACTAGTTGATCCAATGGCTGTTGTAACAATAATTCAAAATGGCAAAATAATAATTGACATTAAAGTTGATAATAATGTTACATTACTTGTTAACAAGGTTTCTTTCTTGAAGTTAATTGAATATGCAACAATTACCGAAGCTGGTGGAGCTGCTAACATAATTATAATAATTGTTAAGCCCATACTACTCATTGTTCAAGCCCCAGTTTCTTTTCCAATTGCTGTTACAATCAAGGTTATTACTAAGCCAATAACTGGCGCTACTAAAACCTTCATAATTGTCCCATATCATATTTTAAAACTTTTTAAACTATCTTTTAACGTCCCTTTTGTTAAATTAATTCCAATTGCTAATCATGCTAACGGCGTGCAAATTGCTTGTAATGTTACTAAAATTTTTTTAATTGGAGGAAAAGTATTATCTAATCGTAATGGTGAAAATTATTTGCCACTACCAAGCACATTTTGATCAGGAACAACAGCAATTCCCGGAATCAACTGTGTTACTCAAAAGGTAAATCCAATAATTGTCGCTAATAAAATTGGATTTAATAAAATCTTCTTAGAATTAGTTTTAAACATTTTTCGGCCATAAGCATATCGATTCTTAAAACTATTTCTAATAACAACCTTATCTTGTAAATAACCCTTATTATCTTTGCCCATAATAATAAATCCTAATGAATATAAAAAGACATGGTACGGAACATTAAAAATATTTGAAGCAATTTTTGCATCAGGTCCCGGAAACAACGCCGTTACAATTGGAATACCAAAAAAAGAAGTTGCTGCAAAAGTCATACTCATTGATAACGCATCTTGGACATCACGATCATATTTAATATAAAAGTATTTTGCAATAATCCCTAAAATAATATAAAATAAAAAACCGCTTAATAAAACAGCCGCTTCTTGTTTAACATTTTCAACAGTAGCATCAGAAATAAATCCTTCAAAAACTAAAGCTGGTAAACCAATTACAACTAATATTTTAATAAAAACAACATCTCATTCTTGTTTTAATGTTCCTTTTTTTGTTAAAAGTCATCCTAAAAATATCACAAAAATTGTAGCAATAATGGCACTTCAAAACCCTCATACTGTTAATGTGTCAATAATTGCCTTGCTAACTTTATTTTCAACCAATAATAACTGCATTATGTCCTCCATTTAGCATTCTTTTTAATTTTACCGCTTAAAAATAAAAATAAAAGTTATTTCTAACTTTTATTTGTTTCATTTTCTGCGTTTACTTCTTCTGCCCCTTTTAAATTATTGTTTCAATCTTTATAAATAAAAAAGATAAATCCACCAAATAAAATAATGAATAAAACAATAATAATTACTAAAGTAATAATTAATCAACTAGCCATTTGTTATTTTTCTCCTTTATGCCCATAATTTGGGATTACTTTTGTTTGATATTTTCGCAAAACGGTAACTGATAATAGACTAACTAACAGTGGAATTATAATTCCAAGTAAAACTGCTAAAACCGATAATCATCATGGTTTTGATAAACCAGAACTAATAAAGGCATAAAACATAAAGATAATATTAACCGCTAATAAGAAAGCGGTAACATATGAAATAGTAAATCAATATGTTTTCCCAAGTTTAATTCATGAATGTTCATTGTTGTAAGCAAGCACAAGTTTTAATTTTTTATAAATATGAATAAATAAAATTATTTCTGTTAAAGCCATTAACAACATATTAACACTCCCCGCTAAAGCTTGGAATGAATAAATCCACTGATTAGTATCTTTGAACATTATAACTAACCCAATTGTTGCCATTAATAATATTAAAATAAAGATAACTTTCTTTTCATTAACTTTATAATTTGAAAAAATACCATTAACAACAACTTCCAGCATTGCAATAATACTACTTAACCCAGCAAATAATAAGGCCGTAAAGAATAAAATTCCTAAGAAGTTCCCAAAACCAACGATTGTGTGATGATTAATAACACTAACGGTTTGTGGAAAAACATTAAAGATAAAACTAGCACCATCATTATTCGGAAACACGCGGTCAATTGCTTTGGCATAATCATCAATTGATGTTAAACCAGGATTTGTTTCATGAACTAATACCCCCCCCGATGACCCAAACACTAATATTAATGTTAATAACGAAATTGCCAACACTCCAAATGATAAAATATATGCTTTATTAGCGTTATCTTGTCGTTTTGAAGCAGCACCAGCAAATAATAACATAAACCCTGATCCAACACAAACGGTAAATACTCCCAATCCAAAAGCATCACTTCAAACTTGGACATTACCAAATGACGCCAAGGTTTTTTCTGTTGGCATTAGAACTGTCCTTAGTCCTGCTAAAGCACCAGGAATTGTTAAAACATAAATTGCCAACACTAATAAAATAACAAATAAGACCGGAATAAAAATAACATTTGCTTTTGCAATCCCTTTTGCCCGAAACATTATAATAGTACCAGCCATAATCACAATTGCAATAAACGCTAAGTATGCTATTCATTGAAAATTAGCAGTCCCCGTTACTCCAACACCACCAGCATTTAAAATATTATTGTTAAATCATAACGGTGTATTAATTAAATTTGTAAAATTTAATAACAACAAAATTAAAACATAGTCAATTAAAACCGTATAATAATTAGCAACAACAAACATAAATGCTGATTGAAATAAACCAATAAAACGACTTGCTGTTGGATTTTCTTCTTCAAAAATATTAATTAACGACTTTCGGCGCATATTCCCAATATTAAACTCTAAAATCAATAACGGAATAGCACAAGTCACAATTGCTAAAATATATAAGACAAAAAAAGCTAAACCCCAATTTGCTTTCGATAAGGTGGGGAACCCTCAAACATTACCAAGTCCAATTGCTGCACCTAATGTGGAAACAATAAAACCAAACTTACTAACATGCCTCTTCTTTTTCATAATTTTTTCCTTTCTTTTCAAGATAATAATTAATATAATAAAAAACAATTATTAATAAAATTAACAATCGTTCTTTTTGGTGTTTCTTTTTTAATTAATAAAAAATCACATAAAATTATTTCACAATTTTTTTCTTATTAACAAACTTATATGAACAAAAATTATACAGGGTTCCTAGCCAAAAAACTAACCCTGCAATAGCAATCACAGCGATGATAAACCATACCACCCCAGGAATTCCAGCTAATGATTTATGAACATTTAAGAAAAAATATTGATAGGGAAATGCTTTCCGCGCTTGTCAACGAAATTCACCACGAATCATATTCACAATTGTTCATACAATTGGATAAAAATAAAATTTTCAAAGATCTTGTCTTCAATAAACTTTTGTTGTTTTAATATTATTTTCTCGTTCCATAAAGAATAAAAAATAAACAATCATGACTATTGGACAAATAACGTGTTGAATTGTTGAATACAACCAAGCTCTTCAAGTTTGTGGTTGTTCAACTGGTAATAACATTAAATTAAAAATTAAAAAAGTAATACTAATATAAATTGTAATTGCTAAAGTCATATTGTAACCTAATCACTTGTTTTTTCCTTCATATTTAGGAAATAACCCTGCTCCAAGTAATAAGGCAAATACTAACAGATTTGTTTGAATTGTAAAATAATTAAAATAATTAAAAGTATAATCACCTTTATCATTGATAAAGTTTTTTGTTGCTTCCTCTGATCATGTCGGATTTTTCACAGTAATAGGAATTCCATGAACATAACTTTCAATCAATGCCGCAAAAATACCGTACCCAATTAAAACTGCAAAGAGTAATTTGTAGTAAACTCGTCAGTCTCTTCATATCTCCTTCTTGTAAAACATTTTAATCTTCCTTTTAAATATTTCAATTATTATATACGTATTATGTAAATCTAAGCTCCAAATTTACTTTAATTTTGTCGAAAACTCTTGATGAAATAAAAAAAATCATCAATATGACAATTTGAAAACTAATTTTGTGTAAGATTATGATTTTGCTTTAAATTTTTTAAACGTTAAAATATAATACCGTTGATTGTTGGTTTGGTGTTAAACCTTTGTGTTGGTATTTTCATTTTCAGAGCTTTAAATAATTTTGAATATTAGTGAAACCCAAACCATGATAATGAATTAAGGCTTCTTTAAGACTGGATTGTAATTTACTAATCTTATTTAACTTTTGATAACTAGTATCAGGGTTTGTACTAGTTTTGGTGGAATATAGAGTAGAATTTGTTTGTTTTGCTACTAATAAATATAGTGGTTGCATATCAGAAATAATTATTGATTTTTCTTTAATTAGTTGCTTATTCATATTTTCAATAATCCATTGTTTTTGTAATCTTTTGGTATTGGTGGATTGAACAAAAATATTATTATTGCTATCAACTGCCATTTGAATACAGCATTTGGTATCAGTTGAAAATGGATCGAGATGAGTTTTTCGTTTATCAAATTTATCTTTAAAATTGCCTTTATGAATTTCTTTAATAAATGTTTCATCCATTTGGATTTGACCATTTAATTTTTTAAATTTTAACTGTGTATTTTCTAATTGTTTTGATTGCATTAATTTTTGTCGATTATATCAAGCGGTTTTTGGGGTTGTTTTAATAAAACGAGAAATTATTTTACTAGATTGTCCTAACAATGAAATTTGAATTAATAAATTTCACTGTTCATAATTTAAATGACTTCAATAAGTAAAATGATGACGAAATGCATCAAAACTAGCACGACATTTTTTACATAAATATTTTTGTTTTCCTTCGGAATTATGACCATTTTTAACACAATGAAAAGATTTGCAATTAGGACATATAATGCCTTTATCTCTAAATTTTTGATCAATTTCATTTAAACGTTTTTGTTTTTTAATTAAGTCTGCTTGTTGTTTTATTTTTTCATAAAATTCTAAAAATTGATCATCTGTTAAGCTATTTATTAATTCTGTAATTATTTTTTTCATCATTTATTTACCTCCATATATTAAAAATATACCTAATTTTAGGTATATTTTATAAATATCAAGAGTTTTCGACAAAATTAAAGCAAATTTATCTCTTGTTATTTTAATAACAACACTTTTTAAAAGAAGTGCAACTATTTTTTTAAAAAAATAAATTATTTTTAAATTTACCCTATTTTTGGCATATTTAAACACACTGAAAAATAATTTATTAAATTACTTCAAATAAACTTATCTAAAATTCTCTAAAAATACTTCTTTTGAAGTTCTTCAATTAAGAGCGGGCCTTAATTTTTCATTTATAATATCGACTACTAAATCTATTTCTTGTTGCGTAACAAGATTAAAATCTGTCCCCCTACCATATCGTTTTCTAAATTCACGGTTTAGTCTTTCAATTAATGGTTTTTGATTAGGCGAAGCATGGTCACAAAAATAAACATTAGAACCAGTAATCTTTTCCATTTCTTCAAACTTACTAAATTCTTTTCCTCTATCGGTTATTATTCCTTTAATTTTTCCAACTAAACCATTAATTCTAACTATATGTTTAAGTTTTTCTAAAACTTCATTAGCAGTATGTTCTTCTAATTTCATAGCAAAGTATTTTTTACTTGATTTCTCTGTCAAAACTAAACAACTAGATTGATGTTCTTTTCCAACTACGGTATCCATTTCAAATCAACCAACATCTGTTTCTTTATTTTCAATATCTCATATTGATTTAAATCTTTCATCTAATTTCCCACGATTATCAGGTCTTTTCTTTGTTCTATTTCTTCTACCACCATTTAATAAATTTTTCTTTAACAAACCCAAAAGACCTAAAAAAATTCATTTATAAAATGTTTTAAGACAGGCAGGAAATTTGATACCAAATTTTATTAAAAATCGCTGAATAATTTCTGCTGGTGAATCACCCAAAATATTAAATCGTAAATTTAAAAATTCTTGTTGTTCTTCTGTAAATGTAGGTATTTTTTTAATACACTTTTGTCGTTTTTTATAATAATCATCATGTGCCTCACGGGCATTATAATCTTCTATATTTGTAAATCTATTAATTTCTCTTTTAACAGTATTAATATCTCTTCCTGTTTGTCTTGATATTTCAGATAAATTAAGTGTGCCATTTTTCTTTTTGCAACTATCAGATAAAAATAAATCCTTAAAAAATCTTCGTTCATCATATTTTACATGTGTATAATCTTTCATTACTCTATATTTCCTCCAATTCTTTTATAAAAATAGTTATACATTAAATTTATAAAAAAGATAAATTTTCACATTTTTTTAAATTAAAATTATTGACAAATATATTATTAATTATATAATTATATTGTAACAAGCTCCAATTTATCTCTATATGCTTGTATACTAAAATAAAAAGTAAAGTAATTTACTTTTTTTTATTTTGATGTAAAATATAAATAATAAAAAGAACCGCGATGGTTCTTTCATAGTTTTTATTTACTCTTTTATTTAATCATATTCATTAAATAATAGCAATTTTAATATGCAAAAAGGAGTAAAAAATGAAAGAATTTAATCCAAATAAAGCAAGTTTGGCAACTTTTTATCGTAAAATAGAGCAATTTTGAGAAAATAAATCACCCAATAAACCATATACTTTGAATGATTTAACCAATGAATTCAATCTTTCTAACAGATGAAAGCACGAAACTTACAAGAGCGAAAAGATAGTTCCTTTACTTGAAAAACAAGTTGATAGAATTGAAAGTGAAATAATTAACTTTATGATGAAATCACATGATGGTGCTAAATTATATTGACAACGAGCATTTAATTATAAATATTCACTGCAAGAAAAACAGTTAGAACAAGAATTAAACTTAAATAATCAACAACCAATAATTGTTAATTTACAAACGGATATTAGAGATATTAAAAAAGAAAGTGATAATAATGCTTAATCATTTTACTTATTTGTTAGAAACTCCTTATTGATTATTACAAAATAGTAGTATTGGTAATAAATATCCCTTTGCTAAAAAATATGAGTTAGTTAATGAAATTAATCAAATTGGAACACGATATAGTGGTAAGACTATTTCAAATATTAAAATGTTTGGTGAATTATTAAAAATTAGTTTATTAATTAAAGAACCAATTTGTATCATTGCTAGTATGTATTGAAGTAAGGATTTAAAAGATAGTGTATTTCAAAATATATGAAATATGTTAGATGAAAATCATATTCCTTATACTATTAACTTATCAAATTTTACTTTTACTTTATCAAATGGTAGCAAAATATATTGTAAAGGTTTACATTCACCAAGCCGGAAAGAAAAATTAAAAGCTTTTGCTGATTTGAATAAATATAAATTAGTAATTGATTGAAGAGAAGAATGTGACCAATTTCAACAAAAAGATTTAAGTGATTTAGAATTTGCTATTCGTGGTTATCAAAATAAAATAACAATTAATATATGTAACCCCGAAAGCTTAAAAAGATATATTGTTGGTTATTGTAATGAATTAATGCCTTTTAATGAAGAAATAATGCGTAGTAAATATGAACAAATTAATTATATCGAAAAATGAAATATGAAAATTATTATTCATTATTCTAGTTGAAGACTTAATTATGAATTAACACAAAATAAAGTTAATGAACAATTAAGATTAGAACAATTAGATATTGAAAGAGCAAGAGTATGGAGTTGAGGATTGCCTGGTAATACTAGTGGTTCAATTTTTGCAAGATATATTGATATTATGCAAGCAACAGATATTATTCAACCAACTAAATTATTAGGTGGTGTTGACTTAGCAAACTCTACTAGCCCCAAAGGGCATACAACAGCAGCGAGTTTTTGAATATATAATTCATTTGATAAAAAAGCCTATAAAGTAGCAGAATATGCACACTCAAATGCTACGCAACAATTTAAAGGACCATTAGAACAAGTTAAAGATATTTTAGAGTTTTACAACAATCAATTAAATCAATATTTTAATTTAATTCAGCAAGGTATATCAATTAATGTTGATGATAGTGCTTATGCAACATTAGAAAGTTTAAACCGAGAGAAATATAATTATACTTTTGGTCAATACATGAATTTTAAACCAGCACAAAAGCAGAAGTTTAAAATAAAACATCGTGTAGAAGCATTTACAATGTTAATAAATACTAATCAATTAAAATGATTATGAGAAAAATGTCCTGTAAGTAAAACCCAATATGAATTAATTCAATGAGAAGATAAGCCCGATGCAAGAGAAGAACGAATGTTAGATTTATATGATGACACATTTGATAGTGATTTTTATGCTTTACACTTTGAATTAGTACCGATGGTTAAACATAATAGTTCAGCAGATTATAAATTATGACAACAAAGGAAGTGAATAACTTAATGAAAAAAGATATTTATGTAATACATGATGAACGTGTAATAAATGCAAAAAGACCATATATGTCTGTTTGTGGACAAGTTAAAAAAAGACTTTGTCAAGAATTAAATAAAGATAATATCGCAATATGTAATTTAAATTTATATAACGAATATATTAATAAATATCAAAAAGTTAAAGTATGTGTACAAGTTTTAGCAAATGAACCAAATTTATTAACAGTAAATATTATTAATTATGCACTTATTTTAAAATTAAAGGAGCAAAATAACAATGAATAATACTTTCCATAGTTTACCAAACTTAAATGATATTAATAGTGTTTTAAAATTTTATAATTATGATTGAACTATTAATTTAGCCAATATTATTGCTCGTCATCAAATGCGATTAGTAAATGGTAAAGATATTTTATTTAAGTCTCATCGTAAAGACATTTTAGAAAAATTAAATTGATGATATGAAACTTATAAAATAAAAGAAAAATTAGATAAAAATGAATTAACAGCAAGTTTAATGGGCAAAACTATTTTTGGTTTATTAGAAACTAGTGATGGAAATATTGATTTATGAATTAATCCTTTTAACTTTACATCTCGTGTAAGTAAAATAAACGAAATTGAACAAGGTGCTGATATTTGATTAAATTATCATCAATCAGATAGTGGTTTTATTTTAAATTTAATTTGTACCAAAGATAAAATAGGTATAAAAGGTTGACCTAAAAATAATGAAGTAGTTGTTGGACAAAGTAAAACACAAATTAAAGATGATGTTAAACCTGTTTTAGTACAAGAATTTAAAAATAAATTAGGCATAGTTCCTTTTTGAGAAATGATTAATGAACCTAACCCCTTATTTTTATCTACATCAACTACATTAAACCTATGACCTACAATGGCAAATTGTTATAAATTACAATTTGATTTAGAAGATAGTTTTAATATTAAATCAAAAGAAAGATGAGCAAATCGTACTCATTGATATGGAATATTAGATGATGATTTAATGACTGCTTATAACAAAGGTAATAAAAAAGTATTACAAGATGCTTTTGATGATATTTTTATTCAATCAGGTCAATCAGCAGTAGATGGTCAATTATCCCAATCTTTACAAGTAGTACAAGGTACACCAACATTAGAAACATATACTGAAGACCAAAAAGCAATTATTGAACAAGTATACTTAGTATGTCATTTTTATAGTCCTTTTGGTGATAAATCAGATAATGACCAAAATAAAACACAGTCATTATTAACTAAAACAAAAGACTTAGAAAAACAAGCATATTTACAAGCATATCGTAAGCAATACTATACTAAAATGTTTGATACTGTTTTAAAATATTATGGTTTATGAGATGGTGTTGGTGAACGAGAATATGGTTTTGATTTTGTTAGTGCTAGTTTAGTTGACCAAATGCGACAAAATGAACTAATTACTGCTAGATTAGATAATGGCACAATGGAACCAATAAGAGCAATTACTGAATATGATAATATTGATGAATTAGAAGCAACCAAATATTTTGAAAAAGTAGAAGCATGACAAGACAAAATGCAAGCCAAAGAAATAAAACATAATAATAAATTACTAGAATATGATGAAACTGGTAATAATCAAAATGCCTTACAAGGTAGAACAGAAATTAAGGAGAATTAAAAAATGAGTAGAATTAACCCAGCAGTTATCGAAGAATTAAGAAGACAATCCCATGATACTTTAATAGATATCAGAGAAAACATAAAAGACAATCGTCATTGAATGGTCTTTCCTTTTAATGTTTATAGTTCATATATCCCTGATACTGAAACAGGATGAAAACCTAATAATGCCAAACCCAGTGATTATGGTAGTTATTCAAGAATATTTGATAATATGGAAAGTACTATAGCTCAATGACAAGATAGTTTAAAAATAGTCCAAAAATATAAAGGTGAAGAAATTAATATTTTAACGATTGATGATTTTAATAAACAACCAATTAACTCAACTATATGAGTAAATAATGAAACACCTTTTGCTATAAAATTAAAAGATGAAAATAATAATATTTATTGAAAATTAATTGATGGTGAAAATATTTATGATATTAATAGAATGTTAGAATACTCAAATCAATATAAATTAAGTTATTTTATTAATAATGATAATAAAGCCGATAATTTTTATACAAAAGAAGTTAAAGTTGGTAAATATTGAGATGCTTATATGATTGATGATAGAAGTTCAATTCAATTTGGTGAAGCAAAATTTGAAAAAGTATTTACTCAACAATCAACTGAAAGACAATATACTTTATTAATTTTAGATGAAGATGTAAATAAATTAAATATTAATGATTATTATAATTTTTATACTGTATTTAATGATCGTGGTTTAAATATTGGTGGTGGTGATATTAATTCTGCACCACAAGATAGACAATGATTATATCCATCAAATGTTATTAATTATTATTCACCTTATGATGGTAGTTTTTTATGACAAGAAATTACCTTTTCAAGTATTAATGACAAAATTAGTAATAGTGGTTTATCAGTGCGACAATTTATTCAAACATCAGCACCCGGTGAAGGTTATTGTTTTCCTAAAATAACTTATGATGGAAAATTAAATAAAGGAATTATTGAATTAGATGATATTTTATTAAAAGACCCAGGTGTTAGAGCAATGGCAGTTAAATTTTATGGTAATCCTATCTTTTTTGATATGCCAGTTATTGGTCGGAAAATTATTAAAGGTCAATTTAATCAAAAAGTTATGAATTCCCGTGATTTATTAATGTATAACATATATCCTTGCCCACCTGACAAAGTAAATACTTATGCTGCTCCAGAAGTAAGTTGATATAACTTTCAAGGTATTCAACCAACAATGATAACTGGTTTTAAAGATTGAAAGCAAGATATGGAAAGTAGATACGACTTTTGAAATCAAAAAAATAGTGAGGGAATTGTAATAACCGATAAAGCGAGTTCAACAGCAACTAATCCTACGGTTGGCACAACTATTCATAAAGAAGATAATAACTCTAAATTTTATTGGTCTAAAAATTGAATGATTACTCCACCTGATAAAGTAAAAGTAAATAATTAAGATGTTAATAATATTATTAGTACCCAAGCATCATCATATTTTAGAAGAAAAGATGAATTTGGTAATACTGTCGGACAAGTTCAAATTGAATATAATAAAATGGGTGTTTGTAATGTTTGAGATATTTTAAATATGAATAATTTTATTAATCGCCAAATTACAGTATTACCTTTAAACTATACGCAAAAATTAGTTTTTAACCCTTTTACGATACCAGGTGGGGTTGGTAAGTTCTTAAACTTTATTTCATTTGGTATTCCCTGAGGATGAGTAATTAACCAAGATGAAAAAACTTGACCTAATTTTCAATGACTTAATGGCTTTATGAGTGCAAATATTTATAGTTTCTATAATGATGCTTTTTGGTCTGAAAAATCAAAAGGTAAAGGTTATTTACCATTTGAAATATTTAGAGAACAAGGAAATGATAAAGTTGGTGCTATTTTTGGAGCAAATGCTACTAGCTTAGGTTTTACAACTTTATTAACAGATAAAATACAAGGTACTATTTTAACTAAGGATGGTAAACCAACAGAAGAATTAGTTTATTCAACATATAATTTAAAACAATTAAATGAAAAAACAAATAGAGTTTATTTAATTAATGAACAAACCAAAGCAATTGATGCTCAAACACCAGTTAGTGATAGTGAAAAAGATAATAATTGCGAATTCTTACAAACACCCGATGGAACAAATTGTAGTTATATTATTGATATGTTTTCAATTCAAGCATTATATAAAGGTAATTTTGAAATTATCTTTTATGCTGACAACCCATATACAAATAATGAAGAAGATTATTTACGCTTATCAGTATGAAGTTTTAGAGGTAAAACAAAAAGTACATTAAATAATTATTTACGCGATATGACAACTAATTATAAAACTAGCTTCTTACTCCCACACGATTATGAAATACCAACATTTAATTATCCAGAATATGTTCTTCCACCAGTACCATATAACTATAAACCTTATACAAAAGATATTATGCCTTCTGATGCAGTACTACCATTAAAAACCAAAATTACAGCACCAGTACAATGTAAGAAAGCACAAAATTATGGAATTCCTGTTAATTTATTTTCTGATGAATTTAATGAGGGTTATTATGAAACTGAAATTGATTTAAAACAAATTGACCCAACAATTCAAAGTATAGATAAATTTATTAGTGTTTATAAAACTATTGAAATAAGTAATCTAAGTAATTTACAAGTTGAATGTTCTCCACCAAATATAGAAAATTTTATTCCTAATAGAGATATTAATCTATTGGGTGGTCGTTATGGTTGCGATTTTAATAGTGGTTTATTGTCTAATATAACTTTAAAAAGAGAAGGATTATCACAAACTGATAATATTAATTTTGATAATACAATAACTTTATATACTGATAATATAAAAGCAAATGTTATTCAAAAATTCGCTACTGCCTATACTAATGGTTTATCTAGTGGAAATTATAAAAGCATTTATTATACAGAAAAAAGTGGAGCAATTAATTTTTTACTTCAAACAACAAAATTATCTAATAATTATAATGATAAAATTAAAGAAACATATTTACAAGCATATTATACTAATGATGTTAAATTAAAAATTAGATTTTCAAAAGTATTATTTGCTCAGTTATGATTGTTGGCTCAAATTAATTTAAGTTATGCAGGTAATAATAAAAATATTACAATAAATATTAATAATCAAAATGTTTTAGATATTAGAAATGATAGTAATAGTCCTGTTAAAATTACAATAAATCCAAGATAAATAGAAAAAGTGCTCAATGCACTTTGTTTTTTTATTCTCCATTAATTTTTACATTACCGTTATTACCGGCAATTAAGTTGGGTAAATTTTGTTCTTCACCATTTCAACGATAAACTGATTTAATATAATTATTTTTACTACCTCAGGGAATTTTTATATCTTTTGAAGAAATACATGTTGTTAAAACTGGAAAACTAGCACCAATATAAAAATATAAAGATAAGAAAAAATTATTTAATTTATCAATATTTTTTTCTTTTCCACCCTCTAATTTTGTATTATTATTAAATTTACTTACATATCATTTTTCATTTTTATCAACACGCCATACTACATAATATCATTTATTATCAACCTCATTAAATGGTTTTTCTTGTGGTGCTATTCATTCTAAATTGTTTCTTATTTCTTGGTTAGTAGTATTTATTTTATGTTTTTCTTTTTGTTCTTTTAATTCATCCTCGCTATATTGTTTATTACAAGCAACTAAACTGGTTGTACTTGTTCCAATTAAGGTTATTGTTGATAAAAGACTTAATATTTTTTTCATTTATTTTAAATCTTAACTATTTTTCAATATCTAAAAAAACAGTTGCTTCACCAGTATAAATTGTTGAGTCACTTGAAAATACTGTAATCCTTTTTTTATTATTATTGTATAAATCATCAATAATATTTTTAATTCCTATCTTAGTTATATCTAATTGAGGATTTTTATCTTTTAAAAAATCTTTAATTTGTTGTTCGGTTAGTAATCCTTTTTCATTATTAATTTTAACTGTTCCTAAAATAGGATTTGAAATAATTTTAGATAATTCATTTATTTTATTTAAATTGTTATTTTCTAAATCTATAATTTTTATTCTATAAACATGAATAGTGTTATTTAAATCTTTTCAATTAAACATAACAAAATTATCAGTACTACTAAAATCAATAACTGATGCTGGTTTAAAGCTTAGTAATTTAATCGATATAGCATTATTATTATTATTATTATTATTTTTATTATTTACAAAGTAAATATTTTTATCATTTATATAATATTTATTATTTCTATTATCAAAACCTAAAAATCTAATATAACTTTCATTTTCATTAACTCCATATATTTTTTCAATAATTGATTTACGTTTACCATTTTCTATAATTTGATAGAAAACACTAACACCACTATCAGTTTCTGTATTATGTTCTTCTTTTTGATAAGGACTAGCGGCAATTGTTGTTGGTACAGCAGTTCCACTAATAGTTAATACACTTAATAAACTTAAAAGTTTTTTCATTTTGTATAATTTCCTTTCTTTAATCTTGAAACTTTTTATCAAGATATAATTGCATTATATATATATATATATATATAAGCAAGCAAAATATTATGAATTATTTTAAAAATTTATCTTGAAAAATAGCTCTTATGACGCGTTTTAAGGGATAAATTAGCAATGAAATATATTAAGTTTAGTTATATAATATATAAAAAGTATCTTTAATTTTGTCGAAAACTCTTGATATTTATAAAATATACCTAAAATTAGGTATATTTTTAATATATAGAGGTAAATAAATGATGAAAAAAATAATTACAGAATTAATAAATAGCTTAACAGATGATCAATTTTTAGAATTTTATGAAAAAATAAAACAACAAGCAGACTTAATTAAAAAACAAAAACGTTTAAATGAAATTGATCAAAAATTTAGAGATAAAGGCATTATATGTCCTAATTGCAAATCTTTTCATTGTGTTAAAAATGGTCATAATTCCGAAGGAAAACAAAAATATTTATGTAAAAAATGTCGTGCTAGTTTTGATGCATTTCGTCATCATTTTACTTATTGAAGTCATTTAAATTATGAACAGTGAAATTTATTAATTCAAATTTCATTGTTAGGACAATCTAGTAAAATAATTTCTCGTTTTATTAAAACAACCCCAAAAACCGCTTGATATAATCGACAAAAATTAATGCAATCAAAACAATTAGAAAATACACAGTTAAAATTTAAAAAATTAAATGGTCAAATCCAAATGGATGAAACATTTATTAAAGAAATTCATAAAGGCAATTTTAAAGATAAATTTGATAAACGAAAAACTCATCTAGATCCATTTTCAACTGATACCAAATGCTGTATTCAAATGGCAGTTGATAGCAATAATAATATTTTTGTTCAATCCACCAATACCAAAAGATTACAAAAACAATGGATTATTGAAAATATGAATAAGCAACTAATTAAAGAAAAATCAATAATTATTTCTGATATGCAACCACTATATTTATTAGTAGCAAAACAAACAAATTCTACTCTATATTCCACCAAAACTAGTACAAACCCTGATACTAGTTATCAAAAGTTAAATAAGATTAGTAAATTACAATCCAGTCTTAAAGAAGCCTTAATTCATTATCATGGTTTGGGTTTCACTAATATTCAAAATTATTTAAAGCTCTGAAAATGAAAATACCAACACAAAGGTTTAACACCAAACCAACAATCAACGGTATTATATTTTAACGTTTAAAAAATTTAAAGCAAAATCATAATCTTACACAAAATTAGTTTTCAAATTGTCATATTGATGATTTTTTTTATTTCATCAAGAGTTTTCGACAAAATTAAAGAAGATTTTGATATTGGTTGTGGAATTGTTGTATCATCTAGTAAAGGTGTTTCAGGTTGGTATATTGACACAAATGGTCTTATTAGTTCTTTTGAAAATATAAAAATAGGTAATTTAAAAATTAAAAGAAAATTGGTGAGTTAATAATGAAACAAGATAAAACAACTTGATTAAAGGGTGCCTTACCTTGAAATTGATTTAAAAAAGACCTTATTCCGACTTATAATTGAACTCATAAAGATATTAGATAATTAGAAAGAAAATATAAAATTCGTAGTTGAGTAGTTAGTTTTTATACATTGATATTTTTAGCATTAAATTGTTGATTAGAATATGGCATGATCAATGCAATAAAAGATAATATTAATTGATATAATTATGGTCAATATTGAGGTAATGTAATTGCTATTTTATTAACACCTTTATTTACACACGGAATTCAGGGTATATTTGTTGCTAGTAGTAAACCCAAAGTAGATATGAAAATTGATATTCCACGATTAAAAATATCTAAAATGGGATTAGTATTTACAATTTTACCTTTAATTACTTTAATAATTTCTTTAATTATTATTTGAATTGATAAATCAAAATGAAAAAAAGACCATTTAAGACATTGCTTAGATTGTCGAATTAATTCTCGTGTTATTCAACCAAGAATAGCAAAACAATGAAATAATTTGGATGGTATAACAGAAGAAATATTTAAAAATATGCAAGATGAATATACTAAAAAACAAGAAGAAAATAACAAAGAATTAAATTTAAAATAAACTATATATAGGGGCGGTTGATATTTTTGGGTGGTTATATAGTTTAATTTATAAATTATTTTGTTCTGAAAGAATGGATGGCCACTGTTTGAGTAAGGATAAGAAAGGAAATAAAGAAATGGAAATTAGTAATGAAATAGTAATTGCTTTACTTGTGTTAGCGGGTGCTGGTGGAATGGGTAGTCTTGGTATTCTTGGATTATCTGCTAAAAAAATTAAAAAATATAAAGCAGAAATTAGAGAATTAAGAACTGCTGTTATTGCTCACGAAAAACATTTACGAGGACCTGATTATGCAACAGAATTAGCATTAAAAACAGGTCAAATTAAAAATGTTAAAAAACAAGTTAAAGTAAATGACAAAAAACAAGCACAAAAAGATGCTATTAAAAAACTAACAAATAGTATTTAAAAAAAATAACCTTAATTGGTTATTTTTTATTTTCTAATATTAAGTCTAAATTTTTAACTTTACAAATAACTAAATTATTTTTTCCATAATTATTTTTATAATATTCTCAGTATTCAGTTGAATTAATATCTACATCTTGTTTATCAATCCCAATTATATATTCACCACGAGGGTTTTTACAAGGGCGATTACCTTGTTCAGATCGATAACATAAAATATAATTATTCATATTCTTTATTTCCTTTATAATGTGTTATATAAAAGTTAATAAGATATTCTATTTTTTGATAATAAGTATTAAAATTTAATTCATTTCAAACTTTTTCTTCGTTTTTATTTAAGTAAATATTAACATTCCTAATTTTGCAAGAATAATATTTTCCAGTTTTTTGATTATATGAATGTTTCATAATATTAACTTTCATAATTAGCAATAATAATTGCATCTCGTAAATGATTACTTATTTTATCATTATTATATTTTCAACCTTTACCATATTGATAAGTTAAATTAGTATATTTATCAAATTTTCATATACAACTATCATTATATTTACTTAAATTTTCCATATTTTTAACAACTGATTTAGTATGTTTAGGTGATACCCAATTATAACTAACTCAAGTATTTTCAATCGCACCCAGTAATCTTAATAAATCATCTCTATCTTTACTAGCATTAGCAGATGTATATAAACAATCTTCAATATTTAATCCTTTTGGAAAAAGTTCACCTTTATTTTTTACATAATAATCTGAATATAAATATTCATCTATAAATTCATCAATAAATTTATAATGTTCTTTTCAATATTTACTAGTAAATTCATTTTGTTTAATTAATTTATTATTTTCATATATAACAATAGCAGTAGTACCAGTTCCTGATGGGTCAATACCTATTTTTATCAAGTGGCTCATTCCTCATCGTTATTATTATTAACTGCTTTTACTAAATTTGAAATATCTTCTTCTTTAACTACATTATCGTTTATTTCCACTATTTCATCATTAGGTGGGGTATTATAATTTATATTATTTGATAAAGTTTCATCGTTAATATGCCTCTTATTTTGGGTGAAAGTAGCATCATTATCAATATAAATCTTTTCATCATTAGTTGTAATAACTGCTTGATCTGATTTATATGCTTGTTGTAATTCAACTGACATAATACCTCATTTTCTTAATAATGATGTTAATACGGTTTTAAGGGCCATTTCATCAAAACTAGCAATATAAAATGATTTATTTTTAGCATAAGTTTTAGAATATTTCATAAAATGATTTTCCATTTGTTCTTTGGTCATATATAAAGTTTTTCCAAAACCATTAACCATTTTAAAGTATGCTACATAACCAATAATTGGTAATTTTTCTCTTTCATCTTCATTTTGAATTCAATTAAAACTAGTTCCTTTTAAACGATCATAATTTACTAATTCATTTTCTCTAACATCTGATACTGACATATCTAAATATTGACCACTTCTTTGTGCTAATTGAATATAACCTTTATAACCCATTTGAAATTGAGCTTGATTAATTCATTCTTGGATTTCGCGACCGTTAATAATTCTTGTTATTTTAGTATTATATGGAACTACATAAGCATAACCAAATTGTTTTTCCATTGGTAAATTTAATAAAACTCCTTGATAACAAGCAGTCATAATTGTTTTTGGATCTGCTTTTTGTAATAATTCATTACTATTTGATATTGCAACTATATTACTTTTAAATCTTGCAATTTCATTTTCATTAGAAAATTTACTTTTTATTCATTCTGTTGCTTTATCTGTTCTTAAAAATTCAACAATATTTGCCATATTATTTTTCTCCTTTATTTATTTTAAAATTAATACCTTTAACCTCAATTAAATTAATATCTTTATTACTATCTCACTGATCTTTAATTTCATTTTTAACAATTTGTTCATCAACAACTAAATAATTTTTAATAAGATTAATAAGTTCTAATTTATCAGCATTTTGTAAAAAATCATCATTAATACCAATAACCTCAATATCTTTAATTAATAATTTTTCTTTCCGAAAATTACTAGTAATAATTTTTAATTCTTGCTCTTGTTTTGCTACACTTTTAATTTCTAAAAATTGTTCTTTTTTATGAGTTTCAATAATTTCATTTTGTTTTTGAAATTGAATATTAATAACATTATTTTTTAAAGAATCATGATTATTCTTAATATTATTTTCTAAATTCAAAATATCTTTTCTAATAAAATTTAATTCATCTTTAAAAGATTTTATTAATTCTAATGGTTCTCTAAAAATATAATCAATTTTTGAAACTACTAATTTTAAATCTTTTAGTGATTGTGATTTATATTCTCCATTTATTAATCAAGCTTGTTGTCGATATATAAATTCTGCTAATTCTTGTCCATTTTCATCAATTCATTTTTTAATTGTTAATGCTTTTAAACTTAATTCTTTAAAATTATTTCCTTTTAAATAAAATGGATACGTAATATTTTTAACTTCATTATTTAATTTTAAATCTGCCATAATTAAATTTCCTCTAATTCCATTTCATTAATTAAATTATCAATATATTCATAAGCACTTTCTTCTGAATGACATTCTTCTAATGCCATATTAAATAAATCTTCTTCAGTATAAACATAACCATTTTCATCTTTTCACATACTAATTTACCTCGTTCTTTGCTATTAATATTTCTATTAATTTTCTTCCTTTTTGTTATTTAATATCAAAATAAGTTATTTCTTGATTTAATAAATGTGCTTCTTCATTTTTAATTAAATTAATATCATCATTAATATTTTCTTTTTGCCCTGTTTTATTATCAAATATATTAATACAAAAATCATTGTACATATATATTGATATTAGATTTTTGATTGTCATATTTACCTCCTATTTTTAACTCGCTGGCACTCACTCCCAAGTGAAAGTGCCAAAGCGAGAGTTAGTTATATAATTAAGTATTTATCTATTTATTTACTACGCCATCCGCTTCACTGCGGGTGAGCGGTGGCGGTATGTTTTATTGTTTAATGTTTAATAATCGACAGTTGTTTTTATAAGATAATGCCAGAGAATTCTCTCTCTTCATCCGCACCATTTCAGGTCAAAGCGTTCAGTTTTTAAAATAAATTCACTTGCACCTTGAAGAGCCTAATGCTGGCTTTGTGGTTTTTAAAACCTCTGTCATCCTCTAATGGGATAATATCTATCGCAAATTTATTTATAAAGTGGCCATCTCAATATTTATTGTCGTTTGATGTTGACCTCGCACTTATCACGACTATCGCTTGTTAAAGCGTCTATTATTTACGGACTGATTACCGCTGGGCTAGACGGAATAAAAACACTTAGTTATTTAAAATAACCGTCCCACACTGCATTAAGTTGTTTTATAAAATCAAAGTTTAAAAGAACCAGTTTCATAATCAAAGATAATTTTTGAATTTTCTAGTTTTTGATAAAACTGTTTTTGTGTTTTATCTTTTATTTTATTTAATAAATATTTATGTTTTTCACAAGTTAATAAAACTTTATTTGATAAAAATTCTTCGGTAATGAATGATACTGCTTTATAGCAATCATTAACATCACATATTTTTTGTTGTTTAATTATCATTACCTCCTTTTAGGGATTTTTTATTTCAAATAAAAAAACAACCCTAACAAGAGTTGTTTTTTGGAGCTTCATCGTACATTATACGATAATTAAAAAAATACTAATGCTACCTTTTGGGGTAAATTAGTATTTTTATTTTTGTTTATTTTGCTGGTTTTTGATAAACTGATGCTTTTGTTTTGTTTCGTCCAAATTTTTCAAACTTAACAATCCCATCGATTAAAGCAAATAAGGTATCATCCCCACCACGCCCAACATTTACTCCTGGGTGAACTTTTGTTCCGCGTTGACGATAAATTATTGATCCAGCTCGAATTCCTTGGCCATCAGCTCTTTTTGCGCCTAAACGTTTTGAATGTGAATCACGACCATTTTTAGTCGACCCTACTCCTTTTTTTGAAGCAAATAACTGTAAGCCTAATAAGAACTTCATCATTATTCTTCAACCTCCTTTACACTAATAAATTCTTGGTATTGCTGATAAATTGTTAAAAATTGATAATACATCGTTTGTAAAATAACTTGTAAATCAGAACTATTTTCTTTTACGATGATAGTAATTAATCCTTCATTAATAACAAATTCACAACTATTTGGTTTAATTTGATCAATTGCATTTAAACCACCTGTTGCAATTCCTGTTATTGCTGCACAAACAAGGTCTTTACCATATTCACCTGCCTGTGTATGACCAGTAATTTCAATTTTTGTAAATTTTTGTTCAGTTTTATTAATTATAATTTTAATCATAATTATTTATCATTTTTTTCTGTTTTTGTTACTGGTTTTTTTGGTGATGTTGTTGTTGAAGTTTTTGCAGCAGGTTTCGCCGCAGTTGTTGATTTTACTGTTGCTGGTTTTGCTGCTGGTGCTGGTTTACTTACCACAGGTTTCACAACCGGTTTTGGTTCAGCACTCGTTGCAGGTTTTGCTAATGCTGCTGGTTTAAATGCTGGTTTAACTGCTGCTGGTTTAGTTTCTGCTGCTACAGCTGGTTTTGCTGTCCCTGACAATAAAATTTGGTCAATTTTAATTTTTGTGTATGGCTGACGATGACCATACTTCTTATGTTGTGTTTTCTTTGGTTTATAATGAAACACAACAATTTTCTTTTGTTTTCCTTGTTTTAAAATTGTCCCGGTTACTGATGCCCCTTTTAAAAAGGGAGTTCCCACTTTTCCATCAACCATTAAAACTTCGGTAAAATTAACTTTTTCACCTTCGTTACCGTTTAACATTTCAACAAATATTTCATCACCTTGAGAAACACGTAATTGTTTCCCCCCAGTTTTAATTATTGCAAACATTTTTACACCTCCAGTTTATACTCGCCTTGTAAGTAGATAAGTATTACATATCCTTTAGGTACTTAAAAGTCAAAGAGCGGTTGAAACTGAAACAACCATAATTAATTATATCGTTATCTTGAAAAAATTCAATAAATATTTTATTTTTTAATTGTGAAAACCACAGACATTTAAGAATTTAGTTCATACCGTTAATAAAATTATAACATTAAAATAAAAAACTGCCATTAATTTTTGGCTTTAATTTTGTCGAAAACTCTTGATATTTATAAAATATACCTAAAATTAGGTATATTTTTAATATATAGAGGTAAATAAATGATGAAAAAAATAATTACAGAATTAATAAATAGCTTAACAGATGATCAATTTTTAGAATTTTATGAAAAAATAAAACAACAAGCAGACTTAATTAAAAAACAAAAACGTTTAAATGAAATTGATCAAAAATTTAGAGATAAAGGCATTATATGTCCTAATTGCAAATCTTTTCATTGTGTTAAAAATGGTCATAATTCCGAAGGAAAACAAAAATATTTATGTAAAAAATGTCGTGCTAGTTTTGATGCATTTCGTCATCATTTTACTTATTGAAGTCATTTAAATTATGAACAGTGAAATTTATTAATTCAAATTTCATTGTTAGGACAATCTAGTAAAATAATTTCTAGTTTTATTAAAACAACCCCAAAAACCGCTTGATATAATCGACAAAAATTAATGCAATCAAAACAATTAGAAAATACACAGTTAAAATTTAAAAAATTAAATGGTCAAATCCAAATGGATGAAACATTTATTAAAGAAATTCATAAAGGCAATTTTAAAGATAAATTTGATAAACGAAAAACTCATCTCGATCCATTTTCAACTGATACCAAATGCTGTATTCAAATGGCAGTTGATAGCAATAATAATATTTTTGTTCAATCCACCAATACCAAAAGATTACAAAAACAATGGATTATTGAAAATATGAATAAGCAACTAATTAAAGAAAAATCAATAATTATTTCTGATATGCAACCACTATATTTATTAGTAGCAAAACAAACAAATTCTACTCTATATTCCACCAAAACTAGTACAAACCCTGATACTAGTTATCAAAAGTTAAATAAGATTAGTAAATTACAATCCAGTCTTAAAGAAGCCTTAATTCATTATCATGGTTTGGGTTTCACTAATATTCAAAATTATTTAAAGCTCTGAAAATGAAAATACCAACACAAAGGTTTAACACCAAACCAACAATCAACGGTATTATATTTTAACGTTTAAAAAATTTAAAGCAAAATCATAATCTTACACAAAATTAGTTTTCAAATTGTCATATTGATGATTTTTTTTATTTCATCAAGAGTTTTCGACAAAATTAAAGATACTTTTTATAAATAATATAAATACTAAACTTAATGTATTTTGTTGCTAATTTAACCCTTAAAACGTGTCATAAGATTTATTTTTCAAGATAAAATTTTAAAATAATTTATAATTTTGCTTGTATATATATATATATATATATATAATTTTATAAGTTAATAAACATTAGAGAGGATGGTTAATTAAAATGAAAAGATTATTAAGTATTTTATGTATAGTTAGTTTAAATGCAAGCGAATCAAACATTGTAATTGCTTGCGATGGAGGAAATATAAAACAAAAAATTAATTTAAATACAATAAATAAATTAACTGTAAATATTATTTATGAAAAAAATAAAAAACTATCTGATTTAAATACAAAAATTATTAATGCACAAGAATTTATAAATAAACCTTTAAATGAAGGTTATACTATTAATTATTATTCTAGTGAAGATTTAAGTAATAAAAATGATATTTCTGATTTTCCTCAAAGTGAAAACACTGCTATTTATGTTGTTATAATTGCTTCTAAAAATGATAAAAATTGAGAAGGACAAACTTCAAGATTAAAAGTAGTAATGAAATAAAAAATATATGAAAAGATTATTAAGTATTATTGGAGCAATATCATTATTAGTAGGAACCAATACAACCAGTTTAGTTGCTTGTAATAACATAGTAGAATACACACCCGATGAATTAGCAAAATTAAAAGCAGAAAACAAAATTAAAACAAACAACCAAGAAATTAGAGACAATTTAGAATGAATAGCACCACAAGAAAAACCATTTAATAACGTTGATAATAAATATTATTATGTTGTTTGGCGTGGTGATAAAAATGATAATTGAAGAATTGTTAATTTTAAAAATAACCAACAAGATAAATTAAAAAATAAAGATAAATATGATAAATATAAACTTGCACTAGTCCAAGATTTAGACTGGCATAGTATATTTGATTTAACTATTCAAAAAGGTAATTTAACATGAATATTTTGACATAATGATAATCAACATTTTAAATATGTTTATCGTTGAAATGGTGATGAAAAAAAATTACCCAATCTAGTTGTTTATAATGATGATAATGTAAAAGTTAAGGGAGAATAGAAAAAGAGATTATTAATAGACTGCACCCATTTTAGTAAGTACTAATAAAAAGTACTTAATATCTTTTAATTATATCCTTTTCTTTGCGGTTTGAATATCATGTATTTCATTTTATAACATCTTGTATATATTCTTCATGCGAATTATATGTTTTGTTATGTATTGTAGCTTTCTTAAGTAGTGAGTGAAAACTTTCTATAACAATATTATCTGCACAATGGTAATTTTTCCCCATTGAGATTATAATACCGTTAAATATACATTTATCACGATAAACAGTGGATGTGTGTTGATATCCGTGATCTGAGTGAATTATTATTCCACTCAGATCTTTTTTTATTAATTTTATTTTATTAATTGCACCATTTAAATTATCTATTACTAATTTATTGTCATTATATTTAGACCACCTTACATCAACTATTTCTTTAGTATATCCATCAATAATTGTTGATTGATAATATCTTTCTCCTTTTCAAATTAAATATGTTACATCAGTATATAGCACTGATAATCTTGTTTTTATATCATTGAATTTGCGATTAATTAAATCAGGATATTGCAATAAACTTTTTTCTTTATTCTGTTGATATTTTATTTTTTTTCTCATTTTTCTTACATATTCGGGCTGTATTTGATTATCGCGCATAATCCTTAAAACTTTTTTTGAATTATATTTTATATCATAATCTTCCCTTAAGTATTTAGTAATTCTTCGATATCCAAATTGTTTTAAATTTTCTTCATAGACTTTTACAATATCATTTATTGATTTTTTATCTTTTTTGCTACTGTCATAATTTTTATATTTATCTCAATAACTATGCTTTAGTCCCGTTACTTCTAATAATAATTTTATTGAATATTCACGACAATTTTGTTTAATAAAAGAGACGATTTTTAGTTTGCTTAATTGTAAAAGTCATGGAGCTTTTTTAGCAATTCATACCTTGTTTTATAATATTCTAAATCTCTTTTGCCAAAAGAAATTTTAGGTACTTTAGGATTGTTTAATTTCCTCAATAATTTTTGTTCTAAATTCTGATGTATATTTGTTATATTTTTGTCCTTTTCTTGCCATATAAAAATGCACCTCCTATAAAAGTTTAGTAAAATCTTTTTTTATTTTACTTACTTTTTGGGGTGCAGTCTATTAATAATCTCTTTTTCTATTCTCCCTTAACTTTTACATTATCATCATTATAAACAACTAGATTGGGTAATTTTTTTTCATCACCATTTCAACGATAAACATATTTAAAATGTTGATTATCATTATGTCAAAATATTCATGTTAAATTACCTTTTTGAATAGTTAAATCAAATATACTATGCCAGTCTAAATCTTGGACTAGTGCAAGTTTATATTTATCATATTTATCTTTATTTTTTAATTTATCTTGTTGGTTATTTTTAAAATTAACAATTCTTCAATTATCATTTTTATCACCACGCCAAACAACATAATAATATTTATTATCAACGTTATTAAATGGTTTTTCTTGTGGTGCTATTCATTCTAAATTGTCTCTAATTTCTTGGTTGTTTGTTTTAATTTTGTTTTCTGCTTTTAATTTTGCTAATTCATCGGGTGTGTATTCTACTATGTTATTACAAGCAACTAAACTGGTTGTATTGGTTCCTACTAATAATGATATTGCTCCAATAATACTTAATAATCTTTTCATATATTTTTTATTTCATTACTACTTTTAATCTTGAAGTTTGTCCTTCTCAATTTTTATCATTTTTATAAGCAATTATAACAACATAAATAGCAGTGTTTTCACTTTGAGGAAAATCAGAAATATCATTTTTATTACTTAAATCTTCACTAGAATAATAATTAATAGTATAACCTTCATTTAAAGGTTTATTTATAAATTCTTGTGCATTAATAATTTTTGTATTTAAATCAGATAGTTTTTTATTTTTTTCATAAATAATATTTACAGTTAATTTATTTATTGTATTTAAATTAATTTTTTGTTTTATATTTCCTCCATCGCAAGCAATTACAATGTTTGATTCGCTTGCATTTAAACTAACTATACATAAAATACTTAATAATCTTTTCATTTTAATTAACCACCCTCTCTAATGTTTATTAACTTATAAAATTATATATATATACAAGCAAAATTATAAATTATTTTAAAATTTTATCTTGAAAAATAAATCTTATGACACGTTTTAAGGGTTAAATTAGCAACAAAATACATTAAGTTTAGTATTTATTATTTATAAAAAGTATTGCTTTAATTTTGTCGAAAACTCTTGATATTTATAAAATATACCTAAAATTAGGTATATTTTTAATATATAGAGGTAAATAAATGATGAAAAAAATAATTACAGAATTAATAAATAGCTTAACAGATGATCAATTTTTAGAATTTTATGAAAAAATAAAACAACAAGCAGACTTAATTAAAAAACAAAAACGTTTAAATGAAATTGATCAAAAATTTAGAGATAAAGGCATTATATGTCCTAATTGCAAATCTTTTCATTGTGTTAAAAATGGTCATAATTCCGAAGGAAAACAAAAATATTTATGTAAAAAATGTCGTGCTAGTTTTGATGCATTTCGTCATCATTTTACTTATTGAAGTCATTTAAATTATGAACAGTGAAATTTATTAATTCAAATTTCATTGTTAGGACAATCTAGTAAAATAATTTCTCGTTTTATTAAAACAACCCCAAAAACCGCTTGATATAATCGACAAAAATTAATGCAATCAAAACAATTAGAAAATACACAGTTAAAATTTAAAAAATTAAATGGTCAAATCCAAATGGATGAAACATTTATTAAAGAAATTCATAAAGGCAATTTTAAAGATAAATTTGATAAACGAAAAACTCATCTCGATCCATTTTCAACTGATACCAAATGCTGTATTCAAATGGCAGTTGATAGCAATAATAATATTTTTGTTCAATCCACCAATACCAAAAGATTACAAAAACAATGGATTATTGAAAATATGAATAAGCAACTAATTAAAGAAAAATCAATAATTATTTCTGATATGCAACCACTATATTTATTAGTAGCAAAACAAACAAATTCTACTCTATATTCCACCAAAACTAGTACAAACCCTGATACTAGTTATCAAAAGTTAAATAAGATTAGTAAATTACAATCCAGTCTTAAAGAAGCCTTAATTCATTATCATGGTTTGGGTTTCACTAATATTCAAAATTATTTAAAGCTCTGAAAATGAAAATACCAACACAAAGGTTTAACACCAAACCAACAATCAACGGTATTATATTTTAACGTTTAAAAAATTTAAAGCAAAATCATAATCTTACACAAAATTAGTTTTCAAATTGTCATATTGATGATTTTTTTTATTTCATCAAGAGTTTTCGACAAAATTAAAGCCGACTTTTGTAAATAACTATCATATTTTTTAAGATCTAAATTAGTATATTTTGGAATTAAGCTAGGATTTAATTTATAAATCGTTTTTTGAAGTGCCAATAAATCGCGAATTGAATCAGCAGAAAGATTTTTTAACTGTTTTCGTAATTCAGCATCAGCAATGCTAGCGATTGTTTGCAGTAATTGTTCATCTGTTACAGTTTTATTAAAACGAATTACAACTTTATTTTTAGTAATAATTTCGGATAAAGCAACTTTATTTCTAATTTGCATAAAGTTTTTAACTTTAGCACTAATCCTCAATTGCTTGAAAATTCCTTGTTCATTAGCAATTTTAATAATTTTTTGAGCTTTTAAACCTCGTCCTAATTTACCAAAATCATTAAATGAAAAAGCCAAATTTAATAACGTATTTTTTAAACTCACATTGTTATTGATAACATCATTTGTTTCCATTACTAAAAAATTCGTAACCCCACTAATAAAAACTTTTCCTGTTGTAATAAACAACTGAGATGCACCTAAACCCTCAATTATTCCTGCCCCAATTCCAGCAGTTAAAAACCCTAAAACCGTTGCTAATACTTGTAGACCAATCATCGCTAATAATAGTTCTCAAAATTATTTTGCTTTTTGAGGCGTTTGATAAACAATCCGTTTTTTATACGTTATTAAGTTTTGATCTAAAATCTTACGAGGCATTTTTAGTGTCTAAAAACTTAAATGCTTCTTCTTTAGTTTTATATACATCATCTAATTTATTTGCATCATTAATTTTTTTAACATATTCACTACGTTCTTTAGTGTAAGGGACACCATCATAAGCTTCAAGAACTAAATCTAAGGCTAATCTTTTTGCATTTTCTAATTGTTCAACATTTTCAATACTTCTTGTTACTCTTGTTGATGATGGTGGCACATAATCGGGGTCTGGATATGAAAATCAAAATTTATTTTGAACAACTTCACCATGATAAAATTCATTATTGGCAATAAATAACTGACCCAAATATCTTCCTTGAGTATACTGTCCCGCTTGTAGTGGCACATCAACAGCAAGAACTTATGCCATTGCTTGTGGTGCAATTGGTACCATTAAATGACCATACTGTTTAATTGGAGCCTCAACAAAATTAAATCCTAATGCGGAAGTAATTGTTGCCAAAGTTCCTTCAATTGTTGCTTTTGAATATTGAATTTTAGCATTAATCATTGCACTTACGACTTCAGGATCAATAAAAATAATACAATCTTCTAAATGAATATCATTTTCTAAAACAAATGCTTGTAAACGTTTTAATTCAGTTACAAAATTATCTTTTGTAATTTTAATTGGACTTGTAATTTTATTTGCTACGTTTGTGCATAAAACTTTAATAATATATTTATCTAAAATTTTAGCTTTTTGTGAATCAGTAATTGTTAATTTATTAGCTGGTCAATTTGATGCCAATTTATCTTGATTAGCAATTCGATTATAAACAGTAAAATTTTGATCTAATTGTACTTTTTTAAAGTCTTCTGTAACATAAGTTTCCGTAAAACCTAAATTAGGATCTCAATATTTTTGTGTTATTGATTCATTTATAATTGGTAAGTAAACTTCGGCTTTTCATCCCCCACCATCTTGTTGCAACTCATTAGGGAATAAAACAGCATATTTAGATCTTCCATATAAATTACTTAATTTAAAATTATCCTTAAAATAAGTTTGAATATTATTTAATGTAATTGCCATTATTCACTACCTCCCACTATTTTGAATGATTGTAAATCAATTCCCATTGAAGAATTTGATTCTTGATTATTATTAACATTTAAGTTATCAGACTGTTTATTTTCTTGAGTAACTCCTACACCTTGATTTCCTTTAATTCCTTGTTGAATTTCTGCAAATTGTTTTTCAAGAACTGCAAGACGATCTTCTTTTTCAGTTTTCGTTTTAGTAGTTTGATCTTCTAATTGTTTAGTGAGTATTTCTTTAGCTTTTTCTTCTGCTAATTTTTCACCTTGTTCATTAACTTGTTTTTTTATTTCATCTGCCATTAAAGAGTATAAATCAACTTCTTCAATTTCAAATTCTTTTTTATCATTTAAAATTGGATTACCTTTATCATCTAATTTTAATTTTTTAATTATATTGGCCATAATAATTCCCCCTGGTACATATAGATGCACTATTTTTCTTAATTTGTCAAGGTTTACTTATTTTTTATGATATGCACGATCCAACCTACCTACTTTATCAATTTCAATTAAATTATTAATAACTAACAAATTATTTTTATAATATCGACTAAAAATATTAGTTAAAGAGCCTTTAATGTGAATTACATCATTAACTTCAAATTTCTTTAACTGAGTTATATTTTTTGAAATAGTTTCTTTAATTCAGCCATAACTGGAACCTCAACGAATTTGCATACTCATCACATCAACTTCAACAACATTAATTTTTTCTTTTAATAAATCTTTTTTATAAACTGCAACAATGCCATCAAATACTGATAGCAACATCTTATTATCAATTTTTCTTTGTGCCATAATCAATTACCTCCCAATTGTATTTTTCACATTTATATCCCCAAATTCTTTTTCCCTAAAATGTGCCTCTAAAATTGCTTTTGCATGAATTGAATGCTCATTTTTAATAGTTCGTTCTTTAAGTTCTTTTTTAATCATTTCCTTTTTTTTATCAGCTGGGTAATGTAATTGCATTTTATTTTGCAATTCATATCTTAAAATTCCAATTAACTCACGGGTTGCACGCACCTCACGCATTTTTTCAGGACCTATGTGCAAATTCTCAACTACTACCACATTTAAAGATAAATCATGATGTTTATTTTTAAAATTATTGATAATAGTTAAAATTTCATTTGCTGAATCCGTTGGATTACTGCACCTTACTTGGACATATTTATAGTGGGGGAATCGTGTTCCAATTGTCTTAATAAAAATACCAGTAGTTCCAATTCCAGCTGGATCTATCCCAACTGAGAAAATAGGAAAATAACTTTGTTGTTTCATAAAAACCTCCATATCAATATTCGTGACTTTTATGTGTACCTTTCTGTGATTTCTTTTGTATATTTTATATGAACAAGAATATCAGAATATTTTGCCAAAGCAAAAATAACAATTTACGCAAAAATAGTCTATTGTGTTATAATTTACACATATACGTATGTTTCTATTAAATTCCCTCTCCTATCATTAATCTCATAAAATATTGTCGTCATTATCAAAAACAATGGTTGGAGGATCATTATTACTGTCAGGGTTATCATTAATTTTATATTCTGCACCACGGTAGGTTACAGGTTGGTTTGCTAATTGTTTTTCTTGCACTTCAGCAAGTTTTTTTATTCTTTCATTATTTTCGATACGCTTATTAATTCATTCTTGATTGTTATTTCATATTTTTGTTAATTGATTATTAGCCTCAATTTGTGTTTTATGATCATATTGTTCTAATTCAATTAAATCAACAAAAATATTAAATCCTTTTTTCTTAATACTTGGAATTCTATGTGCAGCTTCTCTATTTGTTCGAGTATAATAAATAAATTGTGGAACAATTCCAACTATTAAAAAATCATCTTTAAATTTATCCTTATGAACAAAAGAACCAGGAACAATAATTCAACGCTCAGGAGTTTTAACAATGTAACTAATTATTTTTTGGCCACAATTATTATATTTTTGCATAGAACTTTTATGAATTCGATAATTAGATATATTTTTATTTTTATCTTTTTGCTTGTAAGGTTTATAAATTTCTTTAGTTTCAGAATTAGTGCTAAACTCTTTTATAAAATCAAAGTCTTTAGCAAAATTCCTACTTCGATCATGGCAACCAGATTCACAAATTTTTATGTTTTCCATTGTAGCTAACCCCTTTCTAATTAAAAATAATTAATTTTTCAACAGTTATGTTGCACTTTTTTTAAATTTAATATGTGGAATATCTGCTGCTCACTTAACAGCATATTGATGTATTTTTTTAATTTCTTTTAGTTGTTTTATTTTTTTTCATAGTTTCTTCATAATTTTTTCCTAGCTTTTTTATTTTAGTAAATTTATAATTCAATAATTGTTTGTAATTTATTTTTTTCTCCTTTTAATTTAATTGATATAAAGTCTTTAACTACTTCAGGTTCAATTAAATGTCCTGTAGAATTAAAATAATCTTCAGTAATTCATGCAATTCAATCTCAATCGTCATTGCCTATAACATATAGGAATAAATATTTCTCTGAGTTAGGTAATTTTTTAACTATATATCCATTTTTATATTTATAATTAAATTCTTTTATTGTCATTATTTTATATTCTCATTTTGAATTTCTTTATTTCAAGGTAATTCACTAATTTTACCTTTTGCATTAATAAAATGTTGACAAGTTAAAAGTTCTTGTTTTCCTACTATTTGTGCATTGATAAAATTATTAAAATGTTCCATCATTGATTTACCTTTTTCATAATCATCTAAACTTAATTTTTTACATAATTCAATAAATTCATCACAAACATCTTTATATGTTTTATTGCTTAAACTTTCTTGTAAATATATTTGTTGCTCTTGGCTTATTTGTATAACTGTTTTTGCCATTATTAGTATCCTCCCTTACAAAATAAACATAAATCGCTATCAATCGTATTTACTGGACATTGACATTTTTTACAATATTTTGCCATTATCAATTGCCTCTTTTAATTCTTCATAAACCATTTTTAATGTCTCATGTGCCATTTTGTTAGGTCATTTTTTAAAATCATCACCACATATTTGTTTTACTTGTTCTATTTGTTTAATAATACTGTTAATTTTTTCCATACCACATTTCTCCTTCTTAAACGTAAAAAACCGCTTTTACGCGGTATTATGCTAAATTCTTAAATGTGTATGGTACCTTACATATTTATTTTTTAATATTTCTTAACTTAATTTTTATTATTACCATTAAAACTGGATTAGCTTTTATATCTTCTTTTCATTCATTAAATTTAGATTCCATTACTTTATAATCTATTTGCCTATTATTTTTTTTCATAACATATTTCCTATCTTTTTTAATTATATCTAGTATGTGATATAGTTACATTTCTGTCAATTACGATCTTTATACATTCTAATGATTCTTCTTCAGTAAATGTATTATTTGAACAAGTTTCAACTATCCTTTCCATAAATGGTTCTCAATAACCCATATATCCTGTTTCATCATAGTTTGTATTTCTAAAAAATAATACACAAAATTTTAAAAATAATACACAAGATACTAATGCCGTTCTTTTATTGCCATTTTTAAATTTATGTCGACAAGCAAAGGCAAATAATAAATCTGCAGACATTTTTTTAATTGTTATATTTGTGTTATATGATCATTTTTGAACTAACAAGGCAACGGTTGCTTCTATTGCTCCTTGAGAAACTTCACCATATTTGCCTTCGAATTTTATCTCCTGCGCAATTAAATGTGCCTCATTAATAACCTTAACTAAATAATCAGAAAAGTTTTTATCTAAAACTGTTTCTTGTAAAATTACTTTTATTTTATGATCACCTTTACTAGTAGCGTGAATTAATTCAATTTCATCATTTTTTATAGTTCAAAGTTTATGCATAGAATGTAAATATTTCTTACATATAACATTATCATCTTTACTATTGCATATTAAATTAGGTGTTCTTCAAAAAGCAGTATCAAAAAACGATACATCTGCTTCACTAATATAACTTCATCGGTACTTATCTCTGTATTATATCAATTAATTTACCTCCTTATTTGTAACAAGTTTCTCTAAAATTACTATGGTTACTAAAGAATCCCATAATATTAATGTTTTTTGTCCTTATAATATTTAAATGAAATTAGTATTATTAATTATTGATTGCATTATTTTTTGATATTATTATATCCTTAATATTTAGTTCCATTCTAATTTTATTCTTTCCCGCATCAAAAATATTTTCTAGTTTATTTAAATTATAATAAATAAGGCTAGTTATGATCTTTAATTCTCTAAGTACTATTAATTTTAATGAAAACTAATAATTTAATGCAAGTTTGATAAAAACACGATATAATATATGTAATTTAAGGTGGATGAAAAGATGAAACGAAGAAAGTATCGACAGAACCCGAAAATTAAACGAATGTTTCGGATTAAAGGGGAATATGAAGCAACAAAATTAGCACAAAATTTTGTTCGTTATATGACTAACCCTTTCCAAGATAAACGAATCCGAAATGAACTAATTGATACTGAAAACGAAATATATATGACTGATATTAGCAATGATGTTGATAAAACTTATACTATTGCTATTAGTACCCAACTAGATTACCAAGAAGATGCTGAACGTGTTAAAGAGTTAGTAAAAGACTATGTTGACAATGATTTAGATTTTTTATGATATACCATTGGTGAAAAAATTGATGAAAAAGAACAAGCTTTTTTTGAATCATTAGGTTTTGTTCAAAATGAAATTTTAGTGGGAATGGTCCTTGATTTAACCAAATGAAAAAAATATAAAACAAAAACTGATAAAAGTATTAAGTTTCGACGAGTTAATGATAACAAACGATTAACTGATTTTAGTAAAATTTTAGAAAGTGCTATGGGACCAAAAAGTTGAGATTATGCCTTTTATAAAACATTATTAAAACTAAACAAGGATAAAGACGTTGCTGAAATTGATTTATTATATAAAAATGATCTTCCCGCAGCAACTGGAAATATTTATTTTGAAAAAGACATCGCAATTATTGATGATATTTCAACACATCAAAATTTTCGCCGCCAAGGATTGGCAAAACTAATGATGAATCATTTAATTAACCGTGTTTATAATCAAGATTATGATTTAGTTGGTTTAATTGCCACACCAGAAGGATATAATGTTTATCGCAAATTAGGGTTTCGACCAATTAATTTATATTTAAGCGAATATGTCACAAAAGCAAAAGGAAATGATTTAAGCCAAATTGCCACAAAAATTAGTAAAGGTAAAATTAAGAATCTTCAAACTATGCAGCAAACAACAATTACCTATATGGTTAATAATTTAACTTGTAAAAAATGTAATAGTGAAATTCTTGATCAAAAATATCTAATGGCAATAACACCGTTAAATAATTTTGTTATTAATAATTATCATCAGAATTGTTATAGTTTTTCTTCAAAGGATAAATGAGTGCTCCTTGTTGAGAAAACTAATGATGAAACAACAAAAAAATAAGAATTAGGAAATTACCTAATTCTTATTTTTTTTATGACTTAACTTTAAGCCTTTTTTTAATTGTAAATCTTCTTGATATTCATTAAAATATGGATCTGGTTCATCAACCAATTTAGTATGATATTTTTTTCAATAATAAACTAAAATTGGAATAATAATTGCTGCAGAAATTAAATCATTTAAACCGATAAAAACATAATAGAAAATTGGATTACCCGTTGCTTGACTAACGCCATATCCAATTCCAATTAAAGGTAAAATTACAACAATTGAACGTAAACTACTTGTAAAAGTTGCTAAAATTGAACGATTAATTCCTTGGAATAATGTTAACGCAATGTAAGTTAATGAACAAAATGGATATGTCATAAAGTTTAAAACAATTCATCAACGATATTGAGCCGCATACTCTAGTGAGAAAGCAAACAAAATCATCATATCTTTTCCAAACATAATGAAAACAATTAACATTAAACTAAATCAAATAATGATTAATAAACTAACTCGTTTTAAAACTTCTCAAATCCGGGCGTTTTTCTTCGCCACAAAATTATAGGCAATAATACTCCGTGCTCCTTGGGTGACCCCAATTCCGGCAGATAAAACTAATGTCATTCATGGCACAATGGAAGAATAAAGATCTTGTAAAACCGGGACGCCATTATGAATGACTTGATTTGGTAACTGACCAACTAGAGATGTTGCAACATATGACGTAACAACTAAAGCGGCATTGTTAATAAAATTTGGTAATCCCGCTTTACTAAAATCAGCAACATTTGTCCCTTCAATGTGAAATAAATCACTTCAATAAAATTTTGAATAACTATTTTTTGTTTTAAAAACAATAATTAATCCTCATATTACTTGCACTGTTCACGAAAAAACTGTCCCCAACATTGCCCCAGACATTCCCAAATGACAAACTTTCATAAAGAAAATTGCTGCAACAGAATTAATAATAATTGAACTTAAAATCATTATTGTTACTCATTTCATTCGTCCTTCACTACGAAGCAATGACATAAAATAATAACTCAAAAACATCATTGGCGCTGCTGCTAACATTGGGAAAGAATATTCTCAACATAAACGTTCAGTAATTGGATTATAATTTTTCCCCATTTGCGAAGTGATGAAAACAGCATTTCACCCGGGATACACAATACAAAAAATTGCAAACGCGATGATAATCGAAAAAAGCACCGTTGTTGAAAAACCATTTCCAGCAATCCGACGCATTCTCGGAATGTCGCGCTGTCCATAGGCAATTGAAAAATTCATTGCACAACCCATTCCAATCATAATACTAAATGATCATTGTAAATTATACGTTTGTGAAGCATATTGTGTTGCTACATTAATATATGACCGCATATCAGCTAATGGCACAATTGAAACAGCACTTCCTGTTATTTGATTATAAGCATCAATATAAAACCGATCATAAATTGCATCAGGCGCAACAAATGCTAAAGCTAATTTTTTGTCAATAATATTATATAATCCTTGGACGATCATTAAAAAAACGGTTGGAATACAAAAGTATGCAATTGTTTTTCATGGCTGTTCAAACCGTAATTTTTTCTCACGAACCGTTAAAACTTCCGACAACTTAATCCCCCCTATTTAAAAAGCAAAAAAACCTTACTAAGTAAAGTAATTTGTAAAACTATATTTATAATCCTTCTTAAATTATAGCTCAAAAAAATTAATTTATTAAGGTTTTTTAAAGATATCTTTAATTAGTTAACGCACTTGCTTTCCCAAAGTTTTTATTAACTGAAAAAACAACAAGATCATAAATTTCTGTAATGTTTGTTACAAATGGTTTAATTGTAATTAAAATTACTTTTTTTTCAAAAGTATGATGGGCAATTTGTTTGATTTGCTCACTATCTTTTTCTAAATGTAAAATTAAAGAATCCTCTAATTTTTCAATAATTGGAATATCTAATTTTTTAATTACTGCTTAAAAATCATTTAACATTGGTTGTTCCATTACTGTAAACTGATAATAATTTTGATTAGAATTAATAACTGCTCCGGAAAAAACAACTTTTCCATAATTTAAAATGGTAATTTCATGGGCAAGATCTTGTAATTCTGTTAAAATGTGTGAACAGATTAAAATTGTTTTACCTTGGTTTTTAACATAAATTAAATCATTAAATAATTCTTGACGTGCTGTTGGATCTAAATTAGCAGCAGGTTCATCTAAAATTAATACTTTTGGATCAGCAATTAACGCTTGCGCTAATAAGACTTTTTTCTTCATTCCTGATGAAAAAGTATTCGGATTTTTACTGCGGAATTTTCATAAATTTAAATTTTCTAAAATTTTCTTTACCTTTACTTTTGCATCTTTAAAAGGAATATCACGTAAATAACTCATTTCAACTAAGTACTGATAAACATTTAAATGCTTTGGAAAACGAGCATTTTCTGGAATATATACAATAATTTTTTTTGCAGCGGGTGAATTAGCTTTCAAACCATCAATACTAAAATTACCAACGGTTGGAATAATTGCTCCAACTAACGATTTAATTGTTGTTGTTTTACCACTACCATTAGGACCAATGAAACCATGAATTTTCCCTTTTGCAATTTTCATATCAATATTATCAACAGCAACAAATTTTTTAAATTTTTTTGTAAATCCATGAATTTCAATTGCTAAATTAGGATCTGGTGTAAAATCATTTTTCTTTGTTTTCATAACTATACAAAATCCTTTCTTGTAATTCATCATAATGTTATCGCTGCTAATCCGACAGTTACTAATAAATAACCGGCATACATTCCTGTTAAACTAGTTAATGTTACTGGTCTATTAAAATCAGCCATTAAGAAATAACCTGTTTGTGCAGCATTGTTATTAACTTTGTATTCAACATTATTAACTTTTGGTTCTAAATAATTATTTAATGGTAATAACATTGATGATACAATATTATCTTGTGCGGCAAGACTTGCGCGAGCATCACCTGTTCACATAATAACTAATTGTTGTCAAATATTTAAATAAGCCATTAATTTATATTGTTTTTCAGCACTGGCAATACTTTGTAATTCTGATGTGGCTTTAGTTTTATCATCAAAAATAGCAGTATCTGACATTCTTGTATATGCTCCTTGATTCAACCAATAATACATTTGTGAAACAAATTGATAATAGATTGACATTACGGGGTCATTAAGATAAACATTTTGCAAATATAAATTTTTTGTTAAAAAGTTTGTTAAATTACCACTAAAATCACGAAAATGTTTGTGACTATCGTTTGATAATCCTGCAACAATAAAATTTGTAATAACATTTGGTCCAAGAAGATCGCTATATGAATTAGAACGATATGAATTATAATCATAACCAATAATTGTTGGTAAAAATACCCCTTTATCATACATTGTTTTCATAATTTTATAAATTTGTTTTGAAGTATTACTTGTTAATTTACTTTCATCTATTTCATTTAAATTAAGTTTTGTTGATGAAGGTTTTGCTGATGAAACAATCAATGGTGTTCCAGAAGCTAATTCTTGATAAAATTGTCCTAAAATATTAATTCCTTTATCCGTATTATTAGAAAATTTAACTTTATCATTTCCTCTTTCCATTTCAGTAAATGGTTTTGGATTATAACCATCGAATTCTAAAAAATTATTGTTAATTAATTTTGCTAATTTTGGATAACTGGTTGAATCTTTCTTGACTTCTGCTACAAACTGTTCTCAATTAATTTCTGTTGCCCCCGGATTTGCTGTTAAAGCATTTTGAATTGCAGTATCAATATTATTAACTAAACTAGTAACATTAAATGAACCAGCTGTGTTAACATCTAAACTAGAATTAATATTAAGTTGAAGTTTGTTATTATAATAACTTCAAGCTGGCCATCCAACCGGGTCAAGGATATTATGATATGTTTTAATAAGTTCAGAATCATTAAACTTGACGGGACTTTTTGCTAAGTCCGTTGTTTGCATTAAATATGCTGAAGACTTATCAGAAAATTTTGTTGAATTATAAATGAAGGGAATCATCGCCCCAATTACAGTTAAAAAACCAACTGTAAATAAGATTCCAATAACTCCTTTTGAATTTAATCCTAATGAGATTAAAATTCCAATTGTTGTCAAAAATAATTGTAAAATAAAACTTGTTAAAATCATAAAATTAATTTTACTTAAAATTACTTTTCCTAGTGCCGCTCCTTTTGGACCCATTCCTAATGAAATTAAAGGTGGTACTAATAAAATTATTACTGAATATACTAAACACAAAAATTGTAGTGCTAATCATTTTTCAATAATCATTCTTGTTCGTAAAATTGGAATTGATGAAAAAATTAATAATGTTCCATCATCAATTTCATCACGCACTAATTGTACAGCTTTAAATCCAATAAACATTGATGTTAAACCAAAATACAACATATATCAAATTTATGAATAAATACTAAATACTGATTTTGCTGTCTCACTATATTCACCACTAGGATTATCCATCATTGTTGTCGACATTGAAATAGTAATAATTAATCCTACAACAAATGTCAACACAAACATAACATATGTTGATGGTGATTTTAACATTTTAATTAAAGTATAACGAAACATTTTTATTGAAAAAAATGAACTAATTTTTTTATTTAGATCTGTTTTTTTCTTAGTGCTTGTTGTTTTTGTTGCCTCATTATGAGTCATATTTTTCCTCCTATTTGTTTTTATAAATAATTTCTAATTTTAGAAATTATAGAATAATTATAATAAAAAGGTTTTTGTTTCTTTTTTATATTAAATTTTTCAATCTTGCTTTGTTATTCTTTATCAAATAATTTCATTCCCCGTTCTTTTGCTTTTTCTTTTTTAATTTTTTTAATTGATGCTTTTATATGATCACGACGAATTTGTTTTTTTAACGCAGCAATCTCTTCTTTTCGTTTCTTTTTATAACCAGGTTTAACCTTTTTATTATTCTCTTTTGTTTTATAACGATGAATAATTTTGTTAATTTCATTATTGACTTGTTCTGAATTTTGTTTTTTTGGTTTACTAATTGCTAAATCAACATCGACTAATTCGTTCTGCTGATTTCATTTTTGATACTTGAAAGTAATTCCCTTTGCAATTAGTTGTTGAACTAGCGTTAAATTTTTTGTATCATACAAAGTATAACTATAACCAGTATAATTCGCCCGTCCGGTTCGACCACTACGATGAATATAATATTCGAGGTCAGTTGGTAAGTCGATTGAAATAACATGGCTTACGCCAACAAAATCAATTCCACGCGCAGCAATATCACTTGCAATAATATATTTATATTCTAAATTACGAATTCGTTTTACAATTTGAGTTCGCAAACGTGGTTCTAACCCAGCATGCAATTGAGTTACCGAATAATTATGTTCTAATAATAAATCATAATATTTATTAATTTCTTCTTTTTTATTAACAAAAATTAAACATAAATAGGGATCAAACGTATTTAAAAGTTTTAATAAAACAGTGCTTCGTTCTTGGTGCTTCGTTGGAATTAAAATATGCGTAATATTTTGGTTTGTTGTTTGATTTGCATTTAAATCTAAGTAATGCGGATTATTTAAATATTTAATTAAAAATGGTTTTAGTTCTTCTGGAATTGTTGCTGAAAAAACAGAAACTTGAACATTAGAATTAACCTTGCTTAACAAATAATCAACATTTTCAATAAAACCTAAATCAAAAATCATATCACATTCATCAACAATAAATGTTGTTAACTTTCCTAATTTTAAACTTTGCTGATCAAACAAATCCTTTAACCGTGTTGGTGTCACAACCATAATGTGTGGTTGACTTCGCGTTAACTGTTCTACTTGGCGGTTAATATCTTCTCCACCAACAAAACAATTAACTTGTAATGCTGGTTGAAACGTTTTAAAAAAACGAATGTTATCATAAATTTGTTTTGCTAACTCCCGCGTTGGTGTCACAATGATTGCTTGAATGCTTGGTTGGTCATAATTTAAATTATTTAAAATTGGTAAACAAAAAGCAAAAGTTTTACCCGTCCCCGTATGGGCTTTACAAATAACATTTTGATGTTTTAATAACAATGGAATAACTTTTTCTTGGACCATTGTTGGTTCTGTAAAATTTAATTGTTCTAACCCTAAATTTAAAAAGCGTTTTAAACCTAGTTTATTAAAATTACTCATTGTCAGCACCCTCTTAATATCAAAATTATAACATAAATAAAAAATGAAATTATTGCTAATTTAATTATTTAATCTGCTATTTTCCAACAGCAATATTTAATTTTTTGGCTGGAGGTTTTTTATTATATTTGGTTTTAAAAAGTTCTTTTTCTTTATTAAAAGCAGATTGCGCTTGATCTAATGAATTAGTTCAATATTCTTTTGTTTTAGCTAACGTGGTTGATTGTTCTTTTCCTTTTTTAACAGCTTTCCCCATTTTTGTTAATGCTTTTTTAGCATGAGTTTTTGTTTTTTTAATATTTTTTCGAGCATCTAAATATTCAATTGAATAAGGGCGAGTAATTGCTTTAGTCATTTTTGCAGTTACATAAAAACCAACAAGACTTAAAACTGGGATGGCAACTAATAAGACAACAACAATACTTCCCGTTACTGTTGCAAAATTTGTTCCAATTTCAAGTTCATAATCTGCTGGTCACTGAATAATACCATTTACAACACTTACTGGTTGTTTTAATCATTCCATTAAGTCTATCGCTTGACCATTAACAGTAACATAATTAGAATACCCTCAAGTAAAAGTCCCACTTGATGCTAATCGCATTACTTCCCCAAGACCTAATTCAGTAATTAATTGATAACCATTCCCATCAAATGATTTAATATCATTAATATTAATAGGTAGTTCTTTCCCTTCTCAATAATAACCATTATAATGAACAGCTAAAAAAGCTAATGCTAAAACTAAAATAAGTAAAACAATAGTTCAAATTAAAGCAATACTTCATTTTGCAAATGTTTTCATAATTCAACCTCTTTCCCCTTATTTAAGTTTATTATAGTCCTAATTATCAAAAATTCTTAATTTTATTTTTCTATTTTTTAATAAAACAGTAAAAATATTAATAAAAAATTTAAATAAAACAATAACTAGTAAAACTAGTTATTGTTCCTATCTCTCTTTATTTTCTCTTATTTTTTTAATGCCATTTTTTTCCCTGTTGTTTTTTTTGCACTTGTTTTTTTAGCACCCTTGCTTTTTGCTGCTGCTTTTTTTGCGGGATTCCCATTTCCAATTGCTTCTAATTTTTCATTTGCCACTTTACGATTTTTTGCTTCAATTGCTTTTCGCTGTGCTGTTGATTTCCCTAATCTCTCTGCAATTAATCTTTCTGCAGTAATTGCGGTTGTAATTGCCGAACCATCTTTGGCACGATAATCTGCAACAGTTTTAGTATAAACATATCCAACTGAACGATCGATTGATCTTTTCATCGCTGGAGTTGAATCTACTACTGCTTGTTCTTTAATAAATATTCATTTTTCTTCCACACCATTTTTTAATACAGGCTTTTTAGGCGTTGATGCCTTGCTAGTAGTTTTCACAGTTTTTGAAGTTGTCATACTCAATCTCCTTTCGTATAATGCTTTTAGCGCTATATATTTAATTAAATTATTTTTATCCTAAAGTATTACTATTTTAAAATAAATGTAATATTTTAAGGAAAATCATACTCTTTACCTTAAAATATACCATATAATTGTATCAAATTTAAGTTAATTAATAAATACCTTTAACAGATTATTTTAAAATGATGAGACTAACATTTTTTAGTTGTGTTATCATATAAATAGATAAAATGGGTGGTGAAAAAATGAAAGTTGTCAAAGTAACACCACGCGGATACTGCCTTGGTGTTGTTAAATCAATTAAATGAGCAAAAGAAGCGGCAGTAAAGTATGCCGGGCGGGAAATTTATATGTTAGGTTACTTAGTCCATAACCGCCATGTTATTGAAGAAATTGTTAACTTAGGTGTCATCCCCGTTAATGACTTTAAACTCAACCGCTTAGAATTAATTAAAACAATACCAGATAATGCTGTTATCATTTTAAGTGCTCATAGCAGTGATGATCGAATTAAAGATATTGCGGCAGTGAAAAACATTACGCTTGTTGATACCGAATGTGAATGAGTGACAGTAACGAAAGATTTAATTAAAGAATATTTACAAAAAGACGATTATCAAATTATCTTTATCGGAAAACACTTTCATCCAGAAACAAATGCAATGTTAGCAATTAGTCCCACCATTAAACTTGTCACAACCGAAGAAGAAGCTGATACAATTCTGCTTGACCTTGATCCAAATAAAAAAATCTTAATTACTAACCAAACCACCTTATCAAAAATTGATATTGAAGCAATTGTTGAAAAAATTAAAAGGTTAGTTCCGAATGAAATTACTTTTAAAAATTATTTATGTAACGCGACATTGGAGCGCCAAAATGCAGTTTTAAGTTTAGATCCAACCAATATTGATCTTTTATTAGTGGTTGGTGATGAACGCAGTAGTAACACTTTAAAATTAGTTGAAATGGGAGAACAAATTGGCATTAAATCATATCGTATTAATGATAAAAATGATATTAACCGTGATTGATTAACAAACAAAAGCGATGTTGCTGTTACTGCTGGTGCTTCAACACCAAGTATTATTCAATTAGAAGTAATTCGTTTTTTAGAAAACATCTAAAAAATAAAGCGAAATTCGCTTTATTTTTATTATCTTAAAATTATATATTAAATTTCTCAAACTGAAGTTCAAAATTTCCTTTAATTTTGTCGAAAACTCTTGATATTTATAAAATATACCTAAAATTAGGTATATTTTTAATATATGGAGGTAAATAAATGATGAAAAAAATAATTACAGAATTAATAAATAGCTTAACAGATGATCAATTTTTAGAATTTTATGAAAAAATAAAACAACAAGCAGACTTAATTAAAAAACAAAAACGTTTAAATGAAATTGATCAAAAATTTAGAGATAAAGGCATTATATGTCCTAATTGCAAATCTTTTCATTGTGTTAAAAATGGTCATAATTCCGAAGGAAAACAAAAATATTTATGTAAAAAATGTCGTGCTAGTTTTGATGCATTTCGTCATCATTTTACTTATTGAAGTCATTTAAATTATGAACAGTGAAATTTATTAATTCAAATTTCATTGTTAGGACAATCTAGTAAAATAATTTCTCGTTTTATTAAAACAACCCCAAAAACCGCTTGATATAATCGACAAAAATTAATGCAATCAAAACAATTAGAAAATACACAGTTAAAATTTAAAAAATTAAATGGTCAAATCCAAATGGATGAAACATTTATTAAAGAAATTCATAAAGGCAATTTTAAAGATAAATTTGATAAACGAAAAACTCATCTCGATCCATTTTCAACTGATACCAAATGCTGTATTCAAATGGCAGTTGATAGCAATAATAATATTTTTGTTCAATCCACCAATACCAAAAGATTACAAAAACAATGGATTATTGAAAATATGAATAAGCAACTAATTAAAGAAAAATCAATAATTATTTCTGATATGCAACCACTATATTTATTAGTAGCAAAACAAACAAATTCTACTCTATATTCCACCAAAACTAGTACAAACCCTGATACTAGTTATCAAAAGTTAAATAAGATTAGTAAATTACAATCCAGTCTTAAAGAAGCCTTAATTCATTATCATGGTTTGGGTTTCACTAATATTCAAAATTATTTAAAGCTCTGAAAATGAAAATACCAACACAAAGGTTTAACACCAAACCAACAATCAACGGTATTATATTTTAACGTTTAAAAAATTTAAAGCAAAATCATAATCTTACACAAAATTAGTTTTCAAATTGTCATATTGATGATTTTTTTTATTTCATCAAGAGTTTTCGACAAAATTAAAGAAAATTTCTTTAATTTTGTCGAAAACTCTTGATATTTATAAAATATACCTAAAATTAGGTATATTTTTAATATATGGAGGTAAATAAATGATGAAAAAAATAATTACAGAATTAATAAATAGCTTAACAGATGATCAATTTTTAGAATTTTATGAAAAAATAAAACAACAAGCAGACTTAATTAAAAAACAAAAACGTTTAAATGAAATTGATCAAAAATTTAGAGATAAAGGCATTATATGTCCTAATTGCAAATCTTTTCATTGTGTTAAAAATGGTCATAATTCCGAAGGAAAACAAAAATATTTATGTAAAAAATGTCGTGCTAGTTTTGATGCATTTCGTCATCATTTTACTTATTGAAGTCATTTAAATTATGAACAGTGAAATTTATTAATTCAAATTTCATTGTTAGGACAATCTAGTAAAATAATTTCTCGTTTTATTAAAACAACCCCAAAAACCGCTTGATATAATCGACAAAAATTAATGCAATCAAAACAATTAGAAAATACACAGTTAAAATTTAAAAAATTAAATGGTCAAATCCAAATGGATGAAACATTTATTAAAGAAATTCATAAAGGCAATTTTAAAGATAAATTTGATAAACGAAAAACTCATCTCGATCCATTTTCAACTGATACCAAATGCTGTATTCAAATGGCAGTTGATAGCAATAATAATATTTTTGTTCAATCCACCAATACCAAAAGATTACAAAAACAATGGATTATTGAAAATATGAATAAGCAACTAATTAAAGAAAAATCAATAATTATTTCTGATATGCAACCACTATATTTATTAGTAGCAAAACAAACAAATTCTACTCTATATTCCACCAAAACTAGTACAAACCCTGATACTAGTTATCAAAAGTTAAATAAGATTAGTAAATTACAATCCAGTCTTAAAGAAGCCTTAATTCATTATCATGGTTTGGGTTTCACTAATATTCAAAATTATTTAAAGCTCTGAAAATGAAAATACCAACACAAAGGTTTAACACCAAACCAACAATCAACGGTATTATATTTTAACGTTTAAAAAATTTAAAGCAAAATCATAATCTTACACAAAATTAGTTTTCAAATTGTCATATTGATGATTTTTTTTTATTTCATCAAGAGTTTTCGACAAAATTAAAGCAAAATTTCATAAAGTTCAACCGGTATAAAAAATTGCATTATTTGTTCCAAAATGAAAATCAAAATTTCAAATCCAATATCGCCCTAAAGTAAAACGAGTTTTAGCAGCATTCAATTCTAAATTATGATTTTGACTTAAATCTCCTAAAGAAAAAATATTCAAACCTGGTAAATCCTTTGCTTCATCCGATGCTTTAAAATCATTAGATAAAATGTGTAAAATCTTTATATAATCATACTGTGATAAAGCTAAAATTTTAGCAAACGTTGTATCGTTAAGATGAAGCACCGCTGAATTTTTATTTGATTCAATTTGAAAATATTTAAAAAAAGCAGCTATTAAATTTCCAAATTGGGTTAATTTATTTGTTAAACCTTCCTCTGTAATTTCAACTTGGACTTTTAACGGATGGTCACCACTAATAACAGCGCCCGATAATGGTAAACCAGCAACAATTATTTTTCCTAAATCAATATTAAAAGTTGCTAAGTTTAAATTATTATGACCAGTATTAAAAACATTAACAAATGAACTATAAAATTGAACAAAATGTTCTGGGGTAATTTGCGCTGGTTGATAACCTTCACCAGTTCAATTATACGTCGCTGTATCTGCTCTGACAACAGCTTCGCCATTTGTTTTATCATTAATTGCACTAGTTAATAAAGTTAATAATGGAATTGCTGAATTATATTTAATATTATCAACAAAATCTTTTAAAGTCGCATCATCTGTCAGAACTTTTTTTAATTTTGTAAAAATAATCTTTAATTTTGTCGAAAACTCTTGATATTTATAAAATATACCTAAAATTAGGTATATTTTTAATATATGGAGGTAAATAAATGATGAAAAAAATAATTACAGAATTAATAAATAGCTTAACAGATGATCAATTTTTAGAATTTTATGAAAAAATAAAACAACAAGCAGACTTAATTAAAAAACAAAAACGTTTAAATGAAATTGATCAAAAATTTAGAGATAAAGGCATTATATGTCCTAATTGCAAATCTTTTCATTGTGTTAAAAATGGTCATAATTCCGAAGGAAAACAAAAATATTTATGTAAAAAATGTCGTGCTAGTTTTGATGCATTTCGTCATCATTTTACTTATTGAAGTCATTTAAATTATGAACAGTGAAATTTATTAATTCAAATTTCATTGTTAGGACAATCTAGTAAAATAATTTCTCGTTTTATTAAAACAACCCCAAAAACCGCTTGATATAATCGACAAAAATTAATGCAATCAAAACAATTAGAAAATACACAGTTAAAATTTAAAAAATTAAATGGTCAAATCCAAATGGATGAAACATTTATTAAAGAAATTCATAAAGGCAATTTTAAAGATAAATTTGATAAACGAAAAACTCATCTCGATCCATTTTCAACTGATACCAAATGCTGTATTCAAATGGCAGTTGATAGCAATAATAATATTTTTGTTCAATCCACCAATACCAAAAGATTACAAAAACAATGGATTATTGAAAATATGAATAAGCAACTAATTAAAGAAAAATCAATAATTATTTCTGATATGCAACCACTATATTTATTAGTAGCAAAACAAACAAATTCTACTCTATATTCCACCAAAACTAGTACAAACCCTGATACTAGTTATCAAAAGTTAAATAAGATTAGTAAATTACAATCCAGTCTTAAAGAATCCTTAATTCATTATCATGGTTTGGGTTTCACTAATATTCAAAATTATTTAAAGCTCTGAAAATGAAAATACCAACACAAAGGTTTAACACCAAACCAACAATCAACGGTATTATATTTTAACGTTTAAAAAATTTAAAGCAAAATCATAATCTTACACAAAATTAGTTTTCAAATTGTAATATTGATGATTTTTTTTATTTCATCAAGAGTTTTCGACAAAATTAAAGAAAATAATATTATCTAAGTCCGTAAAATTAGTTGTATAATTAACATTAAAATCATCATAAATTTATTTAAAATCATTATTGTTGTCAATTTGAAATGTTCCTTCTTTATTAAAGAAATCAACGATTACTTTTGAAATTTTACTAATAACTCCCGTTAAAACTTTTTTCATTACAATTGGATTATCAGTAATAATATATTGCATTGAATACTCAGAAGATGATGTTAATGTTTTAAAATTAACTTCAAATTTAAAATTAAAATCAATGCGAACAGCATGCACATCTTCAATCGCTGGATCAGAAATAGCTACTAATTGGTTAACATCAATAAAACTCAAACTATATGTTGAGCTATTAGGAACTATCTCTAATGGGGTTGTTTTTAAATAATAATTTTAATAATCACTAATAATTGCATTATTAATGTTATTAAAACTTGCCATAAAACCAGCCATTAGAATTGATAAAGCTGGTTTAACGTTTTCATAGGTTGGAGACAATGGGACCTTTTGGTTGTTTTTATAGACCATTGTGTATAAATTACTAAATTGGTTTTGATATTCCGTACTATCAATAATGTTTTTAGCGCAAATATAATCTAAAAAAGCATTTGAAGCACGTTGTGAAATTTTGTTTAAAATCTCTGCATCTTTCGCAGTTCCAATATTTGGGTCTTCTTCTGCTGGTTGCAAATGTTGACATCCAACAATTGTACTAACACTTGTTGTTGTCAAAGCAGAAATTTCTAGCAATGCTAATAGTTTTTTCATATTTAATAGACATCTCCTTTTTTAAAATTGCCCTTTAATTTTGTCGAAAACTCTTGATGAAATAAAAAAAATCATCAATATGACAATTTGAAAACTAATTTTGTGTAAGATTATGATTTTGCTTTAAATTTTTTAAACGTTAAAATATAATACCGTTGATTGTTGGTTTGGTGTTAAACCTTTGTGTTGGTATTTTCATTTTCAGAGCTTTAAATAATTTTGAATATTAGTGAAACCCAAACCATGATAATGAATTAAGGCTTCTTTAAGACTGGATTGTAATTTACTAATCTTATTTAACTTTTGATAACTAGTATCAGGGTTTGTACTAGTTTTGGTGGAATATAGAGTAGAATTTGTTTGTTTTGCTACTAATAAATATAGTGGTTGCATATCAGAAATAATTATTGATTTTTCTTTAATTAGTTGCTTATTCATATTTTCAATAATCCATTGTTTTTGTAATCTTTTGGTATTGGTGGATTGAACAAAAATATTATTATTGCTATCAACTGCCATTTGAATACAGCATTTGGTATCAGTTGAAAATGGATCGAGATGAGTTTTTCGTTTATCAAATTTATCTTTAAAATTGCCTTTATGAATTTCTTTAATAAATGTTTCATCCATTTGGATTTGACCATTTAATTTTTTAAATTTTAACTGTGTATTTTCTAATTGTTTTGATTGCATTAATTTTTGTCGATTATATCAAGCGGTTTTTGGGGTTGTTTTAATAAAACGAGAAATTATTTTACTAGATTGTCCTAACAATGAAATTTGAATTAATAAATTTCACTGTTCATAATTTAAATGACTTCAATAAGTAAAATGATGACGAAATGCATCAAAACTAGCACGACATTTTTTACATAAATATTTTTGTTTTCCTTCGGAATTATGACCATTTTTAACACAATGAAAAGATTTGCAATTAGGACATATAATGCCTTTATCTCTAAATTTTTGATCAATTTCATTTAAACGTTTTTGTTTTTTAATTAAGTCTGCTTGTTGTTTTATTTTTTCATAAAATTCTAAAAATTGATCATCTGTTAAGCTATTTATTAATTCTGTAATTATTTTTTTCATCATTTATTTACCTCCATATATTAAAAATATACCTAATTTTAGGTATATTTTATAAATATCAAGAGTTTTCGACAAAATTAAAGAAATTGCCACATTAATTCTAACCTAAAAAAGTTAAAATTAATAAAAAATATCGCTAAAACTTGCCAAATGTTGCAATATTTTGAAAAATTAAAAAATATTACTAACGATAGTTAATAATATTTTTAATATGATAAACAGTAACTGGCAAAGTTGGAAATTTCCGTTTTAAATAACCCGCAAAAGCAATACTAAAAAAGTCTTCCATATAGTGGTTAAAACAAACAACGGAAAGTTGCTTCTCATTTGCTAACACTCACTGGTCTCATTTTATTTCTCCAGTAATAAAAAGATCAACTTCATTATCTAATTTAGCAATAACATCCCCACCAGCACCAGCAGCTAAAGCAATTGTTGTTATTGGTTGGTGATAATTTGTTAAATTATGTTGCACTACTGCAATGTTAAAAATTGTTTTCAACTTTGTAATAACTTCATCAACAGTTAATGTCACATAACCAATTTTAGTAAAAGAATCTTTTGCAAATGAAATAATTTTTTGCGCATCTAGTTCTTGCAAAATTAATTCATTCATTAAACCATCATAGTTAGTATGAACCGCATAAACCGAAATTTGATGTTCTTTTAACCGTTTTAAAATTTCTTGTTTATACTTAATTTGTGCTCATACTTTTTTCTTATTAAAACAAAACGGATGATGCGTAATAATCACATTTGCTTTTTGGGCAATGACTTCATCAATCACTTCTGTTGTTAAATCTAAACTAACAAAAACTTGCGTTATTTCATTATGTTTAAATCCCCATTGAAAACCGCTATAATCTCACTTCGCTGCTGTTTTTAACGGAAAATCAGTTTCAATTTCTTGATATAATTTTTTAATTAACATTAAATCACCTTATTTATCATTTTTAATTTTGCTCTAATTTCTTTATAACGTTTTGTTTTGACTGGAATTTTATTTAATAATGTTTGATAATAATCGTTTTTTAATAATCATTTTTCTTGAAAAAGTTTAGTTTGTTCTTTTCGCAATACTGGCCCGAACAGAATGTCTCTTTTGTTTTTAACTTTTTGCCCAGCAACTTTATTGATAACAATAATTTCATAAATAATTTCATTTTCTTTAATTAAAAGTTCTTTTTCAATAAAGTATTTTTTTGCTTTAACTCATTGTCGTAAAATAGTTGGGTCATCATTTGAACACAAAATATAACGATCAATTAGATCTGAATCATTTTGTAAAATTTCAAGGATACTAGCACTACCTAATCCCGAAATAATACATGAATCAATTTTAATATTGGCAAGTCCATACAAACCATTTGCTAAAATTGGGGTAATAATTTCACCAACTTGATATTTAGCAATATTTTTTTTTGCTTGTGCTAATGGTTTTTCTGCAATGTCACAAGCATAGGCTTTGGTAATTAAATTTCCTTTTGCCAAATAAATTGGAATCATTGCATGATCAGTTCCAATATCACAAATAACGTCTTTATCATTAACTTGCTTTGCAATTAATAATAGGCGTTCTGATAATCTATCCATGGTTTAAACACCTATCATTTAAAAAAGTCTTTTAATACTTTTGCTTTTGAATTAGCTTGGTTTGGTTTAAATTTACGAATTGTTTTTGCCTCAATTTGACGAATACGCTCACGAGTAACCTTAAACTCTTTTCCCACTTCTTCTAAGGTTTTTGGCGAATCGTATTTCGACAAATGTTTATCAATTAGTTTATTTTTTCGACTTTGAACCTTTTCAATTGGTGTGTCATAATGAATATCTAACGCTTTTACTGTTTGCACCAATTCTGGAAAAGTTTCATCTTCACATTCCTTTGCCAATCTTAAAACAGTTCTTAATTTTGTTGGTAAAATTCCAAATCTCATTCTAATTACTTTCTCTTCACGTGCTGATAAAATCTCATGAAAAACTTCATCAATTACTTCTCGTAATGATTCTTTCTCAGCATATTCATCAGGAGTAAAAATATCTTTGTCATTAACAAAGTCACCAAAATGAGTGTCATCTTCATCTCCAATTGGCTTTTCTAATGAAACTGGTTCAATTGATAAGCGCTTAATTTCACGCACTTTTTCACCAGTCATTCCCTGCCCCATTCTTTCAGCAATCTCATTAAAACTTGGTTCACGACCTAATTCTTGCGTTAACTGACGCTCAATTCTTGTTAATTTATTAATTGTTTCAACCATATGCACTGGAATTCGAATTGTTCGTGCCTGATCAGCAATTGCTCGTGTAATTGCTTGTCGAATTCATCATGTTGCATATGTTGAAAACTTAAATCCACGTGTATAGTCAAATTTATCAACCGCTTTCATTAAACCAATATTTCCTTCTTCAATTAAATCAGAAAAATCTAACCCCCGGTTTAAATGCTTACGAGCAACCGATACAACTAACTTTAAGTTTGAAGTAATCAACTTTTCACGTCCATAACGTTTTTCTTCGGGATCTGTTGCCTCCAGTATTTTAGCATATTTAATTTCTTCTTCACGGGTAAGAATTTTACTTGTTCCTAAAACATTAAAGTATGCTTTAATAATATCTTGAATTTTAGTTTCATTTGAAATTCCGCCAACTTTGTAGCGCAACTTATCCTCACTTTGTTTTTTTCCTGGTTTAATTACTTCTTCGACTTCTTCAACTTCTTCAACTTCTTCAACTTCTTCTAAATTTACATCGCTAAATTCAACCCCATTAGCAACTAATTCTTCAAAGTACTCGTCAACATCATTATCATCAATTTCAAAATGATCATTAATTAAAGTAATTAATTTTTCTTGTTCAATTTCATTGTTATTTTCTTCTAAAAATTTATTAATATAATCTTTAAATTCATCAAAAGTTTTTATTTCTCTGATGTCTTTTTTTGATAATCCCATTCTCTCTACCCCTTTTTAAACTTTAAACGTTGGTTCATCTTATCAATTTCCATTGAAATGGTTTGTTGTTCAATCAGATTATTTGCTTTTTCTAGTTTATTTCATAGCATTGCAATCTCTTTTTCATTGGCAAAATCATCAATTAGCAGCGCATAGTCTTCTAATTCTTTCTTATTATATTTAATTTTAATCGTTGATTTATCAATAATGTCCATTAACATCTTCTTTAAATCCGGATCATTTATTTCTTCACACAACATATTAATATTAACATTTTCTGCCCCTAAATGTCTATTATAATACATAATTATATCATTTGCTAGCAGTCGATAACTATTAAAATTCAAATATACGATTTTTGTCTGATAAAAATCAACGGCCTTTCGCGACACAAGTAATTGTAATAATATGTTTTGCTCTGCTAACATATAACGTTTTAAACTTTTAATTTTATATTTTGTTTTTTTAATGGCCTTAGAATCTTTAACAATTCCGGATGTTGACTTTTGTGCGGCCTTTGCAACTTCGGGGACAACAACTGGTGAAGGTGAGTCTAATGTTGAAGCATTTGTAATTGGTTTATAATACACTTTAATTTGGGTAATTTTTGTTTGAATTGTTTCACTTGAAATTCCCGTAATTTTTACCAAATTATTAATTGCTAGTTCTTGTTCTAAGGGATTGGGGCTTGCTTTAATTAAAGTTCCAACAACATTGATGAATTCTTCTAATTCATTTGCTTCTTCTAAATTAAATTTATTTTTAAAATAATCCAGTGCAAAATTAATTGGATGCATTGCATGGGTTAACATTGTCTGAATTAATTCTCCCTGACCACTATTGACCAATTCATCGGGGTCTTGCTGTGTTTCGTTTAAAACAATTTTTACTTTTAAATTATTAACTAATAATTTTGCTGCAACTTTTAAACTAGCATTAATTCCTGCTTGATCACCATCTAAAAAGACTAAGCATTCACCTGTTAACTTCTTAATTTCCTTAATATAATAATCACTTAAATTTGTCCCCATTAATGCAACGGTATTTTTAAGATCTAATTTATCTAAACTAATAACATCCATATATCCTTCTAACAAAATTAAATTATTTTGTTGGCGAATAAATGGTTTTGCTCGTTGAATATTATACATTAATTGTTCTTTTTTAAAGACTTTTGTTTCTGGGGTATTTAAATACTTCGCAACGTTGTCATCTTGCCCAATCACACGCCCCGAAAATCCAATAATATAACTATCCTCATTTTTAATTGGAAACATAACTCGATTATTAAAATAATCATAAACTTTCTCATTTTTAATCGTAATTAATCCGGTTTGTTGAATATCATTAATGCTATAGCCTTTTTTAATTAAAAAATGATATAAATGATCAAAACCACTTTCAGCATAACCAATATTAAATAACTCAATCTCTTGTTCATCAATTTTTCTTGTTGCTAAATATTCTTTTGCCGCATGAGCCTTTTTTGTTGCTAAGTTATTGCTAAAATAAGCTTGTGCTAAAGCATTAATTTCAAAAATTAATTTATCAGTTTCATCATATTTTGCTTTTTCTTGATAAGTTGTTAACTCATCTAAGGAAATATTAGCCATTCCTGCAACTTTTTTTAAAGCTTCAATAAAACTAATATTTTCATATTCTTGTAAAAAAGTAAAAACATTGCCACCAGCTGAACAAGCAAAACAACGATAAATTTGTTTTTCTGGTGAAATGCTCATTGAAGGATGTGAATCTTGATGGAAAGGACAAACAGCTCAATAATTTCGTCCCCGTTTTTCCAACGATAAATACTCTGACATTACTGTAACAATATTTACTTTTGACCGAATTAAATCAATCTTTTCATTACTAATTAATGCCATACCTTCCTCCTCCTTTTAATTATTTATTTTAATAATGCTTGAAAATGCTCTTCTAAATTAGCAATAGCAATTCGTTCTTGCACCATTGTATCACGATTACGAACAGTAACCTTTTGGTCTTCTAATGATTCAAAGTCAAAAGTAACACAAAATGGTGTTCCAATTGCATCTTGGCGACGATAACGTTTTCCAATGTTTCCCGTTTCATCATAGGTACATTGGAATTGATTTAATAATTTTTCATACAATTGATAAGCTGCTGCATTTAATTGTTTACTTAATGGAATAACAGCAAGTTGATATGGTGCTAACAACGGACTTAATTTTAAAACAATTCGTGAATCATTATCACCAACTTGTTCAACATGATAAGCATCATATAAGATTGCTAACATTAAACGCCCAACCCCAACTGATGGTTCAATAACATGGGGTAAAATTTTTTCGTTTGTTTCTTGGTTTAAATAACTTAAATCTTGTTTACTCGTTATGCTATGTTGACGCAAATCAAAATCACCACGATCAGCAATCCCTCATAATTCACCTGTTCCAAATAAAAACTTATATTCAACATCAATTGTACGTTTAGCATAATGGGCTAATTCATTGGCTTCATGGTTACGAAAAAGATAATTCTTAGGATTTAAATTAATCAAATTTAAAAACTTAGTAACTTCTTTAACTCAATATTCAAATCAATCTGTTTCTTCATTTGGATCATAAAAAAATTCTAACTCCATTTGTTCAAATTCACGTGTTCGAAAAATAAAATTTCCCGGTGTAATTTCATTTCGAAATGACTTTCCAATTTGGCCAATTCCAAATGGCAGTTTTTTTCGCAATGAACGTTGAACATTTTTAAAATTAACAAAAATTCCTTGTGCTGTTTCTGGTCGTAAATAAACAATTGATTTTTCATCTTCTAACACACCGTGATTCGTCTTAAACATTAATTCAAACTGACGAATATCAGTAAAATCATGCGCTCCACAATTTGGGCACACCAAATTCTTTTCTTCAATAAATGTTTTTAATTGTTCATTACTTCATCCCCCACAATTAAGGTCAGGATAATTATCTTCAATTAGTTTATCTGCTCGCATACGGGTTTTACATTTTCTACAATCTAATAATGGATCAGCAAAATTCCCTAAATGACCCGAAGCCTTTCACACATTATTGTTCATTAAAATTGCACTATCAAGACCAACATTATATTTCGATTTTGTAATAAAATGTTGCCATCATAAACTTTTTAAATTTCGTTCTAATTCAACACCTAATGGACCAAAATCTCAACTATTTGCTAAACCCCCATAAATTTCACTTCCTTGAAAAACAAAGCCTTGTGCTTTTAAATGATTAACAACTTCTTCTAATGTATATTGCATTAAATATAACTCCTTTTTATTTCTCTACCCTCAATTATACTATGTTATTATTTAAAATAAATTGATTTTTTCCTTTAATTTTGTCGAAAACTCTTGATGAAATAAAAAAAATCATCAATATGACAATTTGAAAACTAATTTTGTGTAAGATTATGATTTTGCTTTAAATTTTTTAAACGTTAAAATATAATACCGTTGATTGTTGGTTTGGTGTTAAACCTTTGTGTTGGTATTTTCATTTTCAGAGCTTTAAATAATTTTGAATATTAGTGAAACCCAAACCATGATAATGAATTAAGGCTTCTTTAAGACTGGATTGTAATTTACTAATCTTATTTAACTTTTGATAACTAGTATCAGGGTTTGTACTAGTTTTGGTGGAATATAGAGTAGAATTTGTTTGTTTTGCTACTAATAAATATAGTGGTTGCATATCAGAAATAATTATTGATTTTTCTTTAATTAGTTGCTTATTCATATTTTCAATAATCCATTGTTTTTGTAATCTTTTGGTATTGGTGGATTGAACAAAAATATTATTATTGCTATCAACTGCCATTTGAATACAGCATTTGGTATCAGTTGAAAATGGATCGAGATGAGTTTTTCGTTTATCAAATTTATCTTTAAAATTGCCTTTATGAATTTCTTTAATAAATGTTTCATCCATTTGGATTTGACCATTTAATTTTTTAAATTTTAACTGTGTATTTTCTAATTGTTTTGATTGCATTAATTTTTGTCGATTATATCAAGCGGTTTTTGGGGTTGTTTTAATAAAACGAGAAATTATTTTACTAGATTGTCCTAACAATGAAATTTGAATTAATAAATTTCACTGTTCATAATTTAAATGACTTCAATAAGTAAAATGATGACGAAATGCATCAAAACTAGCACGACATTTTTTACATAAATATTTTTGTTTTCCTTCGGAATTATGACCATTTTTAACACAATGAAAAGATTTGCAATTAGGACATATAATGCCTTTATCTCTAAATTTTTGATCAATTTCATTTAAACGTTTTTGTTTTTTAATTAAGTCTGCTTGTTGTTTTATTTTTTCATAAAATTCTAAAAATTGATCATCTGTTAAGCTATTTATTAATTCTGTAATTATTTTTTTCATCATTTATTTACCTCTATATATTAAAAATATACCTAATTTTAGGTATATTTTATAAATATCAAGAGTTTTCGACAAAATTAAAGATTTTTTCTGCATTTCATAAATACTATAAGAAAAAATCCCAACTTTCATTAAATAATACTCACATAGCATTTTAAATAAAATAATCATTTCTTTAACATTAATTTTGTTATGAAAATAAAAATTATCTAATGACGTTGTACTAAACATTTTTACTAATTCAATTGAAAAAAGATAATCTGTTGGTAAATAACAATTTTTACAAATATATCCTTCTTCAATAAAACTAATTGTTTTAATATTATGTTTTCCCCCACAACGTTTACACATCGTTAGATTTCATTGTAATCCATACCATTTTAAAACTTGTAACATAAAAACAATCACAACACTTAAGTTATCTTCTCAAGCAACTAAATTATCTAATGCTGTTGCTAATAAATCATATAGTTTTAAATCAGCAGAACGTTCTTCAACAGCTTGTTCGGTAATTTCACAAAGCAATGTCACTAGTAAATAATCATCATAGTTTTGTGTTAATTTAATTCGTGTTATTAACAAATTTCCTGTTTTTAACTTACTTAATTTATTTGCTTGATATGATAAAAATATTTCAAATGTACTAGTTGCTAACCATTGCACCGCATATTGATTTTTCGAAGTAATTTTTCGAACACCCGGAGCAAAAAAAGCTAACTTACCTAATTCTTTGGTAAAAACCGTTATAATTTCACTGTCATCATCGTAACTTTGCTTATTAATAACAATTCCAGTAACTTTTGTTGTCATTATTGCTTAATAACTTTCTTTGTTATATCCTAAACGAGCAATCATTGATGGTTTATCACGTCATTTTTCAACCACTTTAACAAATAACTCTAAAAATATTTTTGTTCCTAAAATTTGTTCTAACTCTAAACGAGCTTGCGTCCCAATTTCTTTGATTAACCGTCCATTTTTACCAATCACAATGCCTTTTTGTGAATTGCGCTCAACACAAATTGAAGCCATAATTTTTAATAATGTTGGTTGTTCTTCAATCTTGTCAATTAAAATTGCCACACTATGTGGAATTTCATCTTCTGTTAAAAGTAAAATTTTTTCGCGAATAATTTCACGAATTAAGAACTTTTCTGGTTGGTCAGTTAACATATCATCAGGATAATATTGTGGTCCTTCTGTTAGATGATCTTTTAATAATGTTAATAACTGCGGAACATTTTCGTGTTTTAATGCTGAAATTGGGATTACAGCAGTAAAATTGTGAACTTTTTCTCATTCAGCAATTTTAACCATTAAATCCCCTTTTGAAACTAAATCAATCTTAGTAACAACTAAAACAATTGGAACACCTCGTTCTTGGAGTGCTTTAATAATATAACGATCATTATCACCAATATGTTCATTTACAGGCGCTAAAAATAAAATAACATCAGCTGCTTTTGTTGTTGATAAAGCAACTTTATTCATAAATTTACCCATTTCATGATGTGCTTTATGAATTCCTGGCGTATCCATAAACACAATTTGCGCTTCATTGTCATTATAAATTCCTTGAATTCGATTACGCGTTGTTTGGGCTTTTGCTGTAACAATTGCTACTTTATTATTTAAAATTGTGTTTAATAATGTTGACTTTCCAACATTTGGACGGCCAATAATTGCCACAAACCCTGATTTAATTGTCATTTTTATCACCTCGTAATTAACTTAATTATAAAGGAAAATAAGATAAAAGCTCATTATTTTAAAATTCAAATGCAATTTGATCATCTAATGATAAGCCTTTTAAAATTCCAAGTTCTTCAAAAGACTCTAAATGTGCTTTTGTAATATTTGTTCGTTTTTGTAAATCAGCAATTGATAAAAATGGTTTTTCTTTCCGAGCATTAATAATGCTATCACCAACAGCGCCTCCCAAACCATCAATCGCTGAAAATGGTGGTAGAATAATTTTTTCATGATTATCATTTTCAACAACGGTAAAATTTTTATTCATACTTGTTTTTAAATCAATATTACTCATTTTAATCCCGCGGGCATACATTTCTAAAGCAATTTCATAAACCGGTATTAAATCCTTTTCTTTTTGTGATGGTTTATTTGGCGCATTAAAATCCTTATTATCTAAACGAACTTGAATATCACGTAAAACTTGTTTAATTGTTTCTGCTCCTTTTAAAATTGTTTTAATATCAAAAACATCAGTTCTCGTTGAAAAGAATGTTGCGTAATATTCAACTGGATAATTTATTTTAAACCATGCCACGCGTCATGCCATTAAAACATACGCTGTCGCATGCGCTTTTGGAAACATATATTTAATCTTATTACATGAATCAATGTATCATTGTTCAACATTATTTTCACGCATTAATTGTTCATGTTCTGGGGTTAAGCCCTTTCCTTTTCGGACATCTTCCATAATTTTAAAAGCACTTTGCGCTGGTAAGCCCTTATAAATTAAATTAACCATAATATCATCACGACACCCAATAACATCAGAAATTCGAATATTCTGGTTTCGAATTAAATCTTGGGCATTCCCAATTCAAACATCAGTTCCATGTGATAACCCTGAAATTTGGACTAAATCAGCAAAAGATGTTGGTTTAGTATCTAATAACATTTTCCGAACAAAAAAAGTTCCAAACTCTGGAATCCCAATAGCCCCCATTTTCTCACCATTAATATCTTCTGGTTTAATGTTTAAAACATCTAAACTACGAAAAAGACTTAACACTTTTTCATCATTAGTTGGAATTGTTTTTGGGTCAATTCCCGTTAAATCCTCTAACATTCGTAAAGCGGTCGGATCAACATGTCCTAAAATATCTAATTTTAAAACATTATCATGAATCGCATGGAAATCAAAGTGTGTTGTTAATCAATTTGACTTAATATCATCAGCAGGAAAATTAACCGGCGTAAATTCTTCGACTTGATATTCTTTTGGGATAACAACAATCCCTCCTGGGTGTTGTCCCGTTGTTCGTTTCACACCTTCACAGCCTTTTGCAATTCGTTCTAACTCAGCACGTCGTTTTAAATGTAAGGTATTCTTATTTTCAAAATAACCCTTCACATATCCATAGGCAGTCTTTTCTGCCACCGTTGAAATTGTTCCGGCACGATAAACATTTCGCTCTCCAAACATTTCTTTCGTAAAATCATGGGCATTTGGTTGATATTCACCCGAAAAGTTTAAATCAATGTCCGGAACTTTGTCTGCTTCAAATCCTAAGAATGTTTCAAAAGGAATATCATGACCATCACCTTTTAATGGATGTTGACATTTTGGACAATTACGTGGTGACAAATCATAACCACATTTTACAGACCCATCAACAATGAACTCGCTATAAGTACAATTTGAACACAAATAATGTGGTTGTAATGGATTAACTTCTGTAATATTACTCATCGTGGCAACAAAACTACTTCCAACACTTCCTCGTGAACCAACTAAATAACCATCTTGTAATGACTTGTCAACTAATTTATGGGCAATTCAATAAATAACAGCAAAACCATGCTTAATAATCGCACTTAATTCTCGTTCTAATCGTTTTGCCACAATTTCGGGTAATGGATTACCATAAATCTTATAAGCATTCTGATAACACAACGCTTCTAAAAGTTCATCACTACCATCAATTTTGGGAGTATATAATTTATCTTTAATAATTTCAACTTTTTCAATTTGATTGGCAATAAGACTTGGATTTGTAACAATAATTTCTTGAATTAATTCGTCATCATTTAAAAATTTAAATTCATTTAACATTTCAGGTGTTGTTCGTAAAAATTGGTCCGGATAATCAGTTACCCGTTGTTTATAATCATACAATGGATGTGGTCGCCCCCCAATTCCTTTTGCATTAATATAAACCTCACGAAAAATTTTATCTTCTGGATTAAGATAATGAACATCACCTGTGGCAACAACTAGTTTATTTAATTTTTTCGCGGTATAAATAATGTCCTTAATAACTGTTAATAATCGTTCTTCTGATAAATCACCCATTTGAACTAAATGTTTATAAACACTTGGTGGTTGAATTTCAATATAATCATAAAAACTAATCACTTCGGTTAACTCACTAAGATCTTTATTCCGAGCTACTTCAAAAACATCACCATTAACACATGATGAACCAATTAATAAATTAGCACGATGTTCATTAATTACACTACGTAATAATTTTGGTGACGAATAGAAATAAGTTGTATGTGCGGCGGTAATTAATTTAAATAAATCCAATAATCCCGGTTGATTTTTAGCAAGAATTGTCATATGTTTTGGACGGAGCTTTTTATAAACAGCAGCATCATGAATTTGATCAATATCATCATCAAATTCAACCCCATAAACATTAATCATTTTTCGTAATTGATGTTCATAAACATCGGTTAAAACAATAGCATCATAATCCCCACGGTGCGCTACTTCTTCATTATAAATAACATTATAGCACCGAGCAATTGTTCCCAAACGATAGTTTTTTAAATGTGGTTCTAAAATCCTTGAGATTTGTAAAGTATCAATAACAGTATTATTGATCTTAGAACGTCCGGCTTTTTCTAACCATGATTGAATAAAACCTAAGTCAAATTCAGCATTATGGGCAATTAAAATCGCATCTTTAAAATACTCTAAAATTTGTTCAATTGATTCCGTAAAAGTTGGTTTATCCGCCAATAATTCATCCGTAATTCCTGTTAGATCTGTTGTAAAAGAAGATAACTTAATTGTTGGTTTAAATAAGTGGTTAATAATTTTACGTTCCCCACTAATCCCATCCATAATAACTGCTCCAAACTCAATAATCTCATCATAACTACTACTTAGACCAGTTGTCTCTAAGTCAAAAATAACATATTTTGCTGTCCGTAAATCATGATGATGAGGATTTTTAACGTACCAAACTTTGTCATCAAGTACATCTGTTTCGACTCCATAAATAACTTTAATATTTGGATATTTCTTATTAAGATTATAAATTTCAGGATACGCTTGCACATTTAAATGATCAGTGAAAGCAATTGCCGAATGATCCCAATGTTGTAAGGTTTTAAAAAGCGCTGGAAGATCAATCACCCCATCCATTGTACTCATTTTAGTATGTAAATGTAATTCAACGCGCTTTTCAGCAGCATTGTCTTCCCGATATAAGTCTTCGCGATCTAAACGGGCAATTTTTTTAATAAAAAGCATTTGTTCATTAGCATAAGTATCATAACGAATGTCCCCAAAAATACTAACTCATTCATTAATTTTTAATTCTTCAAAAAAATCATCTGCTTGTTCAGTTCGCGTAAAAAACTTCCCAGCAATAGTATCACTATAATCGGTTACTGTGATTGTATAAATAAATTTTTTAGTTGAAATGAATTGGCGATCTTTATTAACAATTTTTCCATAAATTGTTATATTAGGAGCATCTTGGTCAATATCAGCGATTCGTTCATAACTTACTTGCCCGATTTTCCCTTTAACATAATTACTAGTCCCATTTCGCAATTGTTTTGTTGAAATTGCTGGTTTTAATGTTAAACTTTCATTTTTTTGTTGATTTTCTTGGTATTTTATCAATTCTTGTTCATTAAGCTCTAAAATATTATTTTCTTGTAAATCAACAATTAAATCTAATCGTAAATTATTAAAACCATAACGACGTAATTTGTTTTCATAATAATGACAATGTTCACTAACAAGTTTTTTTTCACTATCGGAATGAACAATAATTTTTAAAATATTATCTGCTAAAGTAAACCGAGATGGTGGTAATTTACTAAAAAAACTATTTTTTAATTCTGATTTATTAAAACGAATATATTCTAAATAAGAAAAAATTGTTTCTAATTGATAATTTTCATTTCGTACGCGAAATGAAACTTTTGTTGGCAACGTTGCATTTGCTAATAAAGTTGTTTCTAATTTTAATAAGACATCAGTTGGTAAGAAATCATTGATTTCAATAATAACACGAAAAAACGACTCGCTTGTACTATACTCACTTTTAATGATTTTTGCATCAGCAAAATAATTATCCGTAAATTCTAAATTATTAGTTGTAAATAGTTTTATCAATTGTTGATCCATTTGCCATCCCTCATCTATTCTTCATTTCTAAAAAAAGACATCTTTAATTGTTATTCCAATAAATAATAAAATAAAGAGTACTGCCCCCGTGACATTAATAATAATCTTTGCCTTATGTGGGAGTTGTCAATTTTGTTCTTTTGTTTGATATTCTTCTAATAATAACTTTTGCTGTTCTGGATTGTGACGATGTTTTCAAATTTGAAAACGCCCTTTAAGCCGTTTCCCCCCACCAACAATTCCTTCAACTAGGGTTTCTAAGAATTTGTATCCATCCAATGGTGGAATTGAAATTAAATTTAAAACAAATAAGTTTGCTGATAACATTGCAACATACATAAAAAATAATGCTGGTCCTTCCGTTAAAATTGAAGAAACTGTTTTAGCAATACCAACTAGTCCTGATAACTGCTCTCATTGACCAGTAAATAATAACCCAAATGACTTTAAAATTGTCACTGATTCAGTAAACGTTTCACGTCAACCATAGCCATAAGCCTGTGCTGTTGAAACAAACTGACGATCCGGTGCCCGAATTCCAACCGTATAAGTATTACCCGTTATTTTTAATTCAGCTGGTTCAGTTTGAAACAAATGATTGTTTTGATCAGTTGTCACTTCTTTTTTATTATTTACCCGAACAAAATCTAACGTAATAAAATTGGTACGTTGTTGGGCATCACTTTGATCATATTGTTTTTTTAAATTATTAATAAAATTATAAACCGTTGTTTGATAATTTGGAATATTATGAACAGTTCCAATATGACTAACTAAAATCTTATGTGTTTTATTATATCCTTCATCATCTGTACCATTATCACGATAATAATTTTGGGCCACTTTAAGAGTAGCTTGGTCTGGACCTAATCAATAATTTAAAATAACAATATCCTGGCTAATCGGAACTTTTCTTGTTGATAACGCATTATATGCTGCTCCTCCAACATCATATTTTGCCCCCCAATATGTCATATCTGATGGTTTGAGATTTAAAGCGGCAAAAGTTGTTGTAAAAATGAAAACAGCAATAAAAAAATTCATTAAAGCTCCCGCCACAATAAAAATTAACCGTTTTCATTTCGCAATGTTTTCCATTTTTCGTTCTTTTGGAACTTCCTCTTCTTCACGCCCTTTCGGAGCATCAACTAATTCACTAGCAATATACACATAGCCACCAAAAGGAAAAATTCGAATTGAATAACGCGTTTCTTTTTTCCCTCAAGAAAAAATCTTTGGACCAAATCCAATTGCAAATTCATAAACATATGCTCCTGATAATTTTGCAATAACAAAATGAGCAAATTCATGAACTGTAACTAGCATTAATAAAATTATAATTCCAATTACAAATCCTAAAACTATCATTCCCGCCGACATTTACTGACTAACTCCTAACTGTACCTTTTCATAACATTATTTTTTGGAAAAATAATTAATAATTTCTCTTTTAATAGTATCATTTAATTGTTTTATTTGTTGATAATTAGATAGTTTTTGTGGCTTAATTTTATCCATAAAAAATTCAATATAATCAACAATTTGATAAAATTTAATTTTTCCAGCTAAAAATAACAACCGCAACTGTTCATTTGCAGTATGAAAAGCAACAGCCAAAGCATTATTTTCATTTAAACAACGATAAGCCAATGTTAAAGCTTTTCACCGTGATAAATCTGCTTTTTGAAATGTCAAAGTAATTAAATCGTTAAAATCCAGTGGTTTTAATAAATTATTTTTTTTCCGCAGCGGATAATAAAAAAAATAATTTAAAACTTGAATCATTGATGGCGGTGATAATTGCGCTAGAATTGAATAATCTTCATATTGCACAGCTGAATGTAAGATTGATTGAGGGTGTATCACAACGGTAATGTTTTTTGTTTTAAATAAATGATATGCTTCAATAATTTCAAAAGCTTTATTAACCATTGTTGAAGAATCAATTGTAATGTTTTGACCCATTTGCCAATTCGGATGACACAACGCTTGGCTTTCATCAATCATTGTTAATTCCGTTAATGTTTTTTCCGCAAACATTCCTCCCGAAGCAGTTAAAATAATTTCTTGCACTGGATTCTTTTGTTCTAAACATTGAAAAATCGCACAATGTTCAGAATCAATTGGAAACAATTGGTTTTGATGTTCTTCCAATAATTTATTAATTAAATCGCCCGCTAAAACTAATGATTCTTTATTTGCCAATAATAAGGTGCGATTATATCCTTGTAATGTTTGTAAAGTTGGGTATAACCCAGCAAACCCCCCAATGGCATTAAGAACCATTGCTGTTGGAAATGTTGTTAAGATTTGGTCAAAACCTGCTTCTCCTATAACAAAAGTAATTGTTGGATACTTAACAGCAAAAACTGTTTGTTCTGTTGCATTAGCAACATGAACCATCGTGATTGTTGGAAATGTTTCTAGCATTTCATCAAGAACAGCAACATTGTGATAAACACTAACTACTCTTAAGGTAAAATCATTTGGATTAGTTTTTATAATTTGTAAGGCTTGTTGGCCAATACTTCCTGAAGCCCCAAAAATAATAAGTTCTCGCATCATTAATTAACGTTGTAATGCCACATTTGAAATAATAAACATTATAAAAAAGACTAATGAAAATGAATCCAAACGATCAAGAACACCACCATGACCAGGTAATAAATTACTAAAATCTTTAATATCATAACGCCGTTTAATTCATGAAAATGATAAATCACCTAATTGTGATAGAATACTTAACATAAAAGCTAATAAAACATAAATAACATAACGCATTACATTTTTGGCATTATCATTTGAAAAGAAATTAAAAACTCAATTTTTTTCATTTCCAAAATTAAACATTAAAACAGCATAGGCAATCGCAATTCCAGCCGCCATAATTGTTCCTGTTGCAGCCCCTTCTCAAGTTTTGTTTAGCGAAACATTTGGTGCTAGTTTGTGTTTTCCATAACTAACCCCACCCACAAATGCAAAAGTATCAGTTAAAATAATAATTAACACTAATCAAACAACGCTACTTCAACCATAATTAGGATTTAACATAAATTTATTCATTGCTTTAAAAGCAAAAATTAAATATAATGTAAAAATTAAAACTAACGTCATTTTACCAAAAGTAATTTCTTTTGAACTAAAAACTAAACAATAATATACTAAAATTGCACATAAATAAATGACAAAAATAATTCATGGTTTTAATCAATTTAAATTTAATAAAGTATAAAACGGATAATTAATGGCCCCAATCCCACCATAATTGTCCGTAACAGATTCAACTGGAAATAAAAATAAAAACAGCATAAATAAGTAAGTAATAACTTGGGTATAAATTGGTCACTTTGTTCCCCCTACTAACCGCAGAATTTCGTAGTTAACTAATCCCAAAATCACAGCGTTAATACTAATAAAAACATAATTGGCAACTTCAATATGAGCAACTTTGCCTTGTCATTCTGTAGCAATTGCACCAGTAAATAAATATAATACCAAAAAAATTAATAAAACATAAAAGGTAATATGGCGTGCAACATATTTTTTTTGAAACATTCCTTTTTTTTGTTCCGTTTTGCTTGTTTCGGTAATATTATTACCATTTTTATCCAACGGTACGTTTGTTTCATCAACAAGAACATTATCTTGCTTATTATTCATCACTTTTTACCCCTCCAAATCTTCTATTTCTATTATTATAATCTAATATTGCTGTTAACAAAGCATTTTCATCAAATTCTGGTCAAAATTTATCAGTAAAATATATAAATAATTAAACAAGGTTTTTTCATCAATTTCAGATAATTGTGCTGTTAACATTTCGTTAATAGCAGTAACAATTTCTTCAACCGCCCCATAATCAAAGGCAAAGGTTAATACTAAACCGCTATTATGCTTTGTCTGATTAATAGCTTCATTAATTGCTGCTAACGTTTTTGCTGGCATTTTGGTTTTACGACCAATATGGTTTAAAACAATATTTTCATTTTTAAAATTATTTACTTCTTTATTATTTAATAACCGCTCTGGCATTTCCATTAAATACGCAACCTCACTTTTACTACGCTTTCAATTTTCTGTTGAAAAACAATAAAGTGTTAAATATTTAACTCCTAACATATTTGCTTTTAAAGCAACTTCTTTAATTCGTTTTGCTCCTTCTTCATGGCCAGCTGTTCGCTTTAAACCTTGTTTTGTTGCTCAACGACCATTTCCATCTAAAATAATTGCAATATGTTGTGGCACATTCATATTCTTTGTTCCTTCTTTCTTGTCTTATTTATTATATCTAGCATAATAAAAAATGAAAGTTTATACTTCCATTAGTTCTTTTTCTTTTAATGTCCCTTTTTCATCAAGCTTTTTAATAAAATTATCTGTTAATTTTTGAATTTCACCTTCGTAATATTTTTTGTCATCATCAGTTAAATTAGCATCTTTTTTAATTTGTTCATTACTATCACGACGTTCATTACGAACCGCAATTTTAAAATGTTCAACTTCTTTTCACATATCTTTTACTAACATTTTACGACGTTCTTCTGTTAAAGCAGGGATATTTAAACGAATTAAATCTGCTTCTGAATTTGGTGATAATCCCAAATCCGACTTATTAATTGCTGTAACAATTAAACTAATTGTTCCTCGATCATAAGGTTTAATTACTAACTGGCGCGCCTCAGGAACCATAATGTTTGCCAATTGTTGAATTGGAGTTAGTGTTCCATAATAATCAATCATAATATGAGCTAACATATTTGGATTAGCACGACCTGTCCGAATCTTTACTAATTCATTTTCAAATGACTCTAATACTTTTGTCATCTTCTCTTTTGTTTGGTTAATAATTTCTTGTGACATTTATTTTTTCCCTCCTGTAACAACTGTTGAACGAGCACTTCCGTGTGCTGCTTTATAAATATTATCTGGTTCATTAATATCAAAAACAACAATTTTAACATTATCTTCCATTGCTAAACTTGATGCTGTTAAATCCATCACTTTTAATTGTTTTTCTTGTAGTTCATTTAAACTAATATTATCAAATCGAATTGCATCAGAATTTTCACGCGGATCTTTGTCATAAATGCCATCAACACCATTCTTTGCCATTAACATAACATCGGCATCAATCTCAATTGCTCGAATTGTTGCTGCAGTATCAGTTGTAAATTTTGGTTGACCAGTTCCACCAGCCATAATAACAATTGCCCCTTTTTCTAAACCAGCTTTTGCTTTTTTAAATAAATATGGCGATGCTACTTCTGGAACCTGAATTTTTGAAGTTACAACAACATTCTCACTTCCCTCATATTTTAAAACTGCTTCTAATGCTAATGCATTCATTACCGTTGCTAACATTCCCATATAATCCGCACTAATCGGATTCATATTGATACTATCAGCACGATTACCGCGCCAAATATTGCCACCACCAACAACAATTGCAATTTGCAGTCCTTCTTTTTGTAGTTTAACAATTTGTCTAGCAATATCATGAATTCTCTTTGAATCATACAAATCAGCAGGATTTCCTAATGCTTCACCAGACAATTTTAATAAAACACGCTTATATTGTAATGCCATTATAACATTCCTTTCTTTTTCTTGTTTATTCCTAATATATTATAAATTGTTTTAAAAAAATAAGCAAAATAAAAGTAAGTTCGAATATTATTTTAGGTACCAGTTTAACAATAATTTTAAACTATTTTTAAAAATAGTTAATCATTAAACCGCTTAACGGGCGGTTTTTTATTTGCAATCGTGCGATAAAATAAGGATTTTTTCAGGTATTTTAAAAGTTAGATACTATTTTTCATTATTATCAAATTTTAGTCAGTTTGTTATCTTTATATTATTTATTTAATAAGATGACTGAATAAGATGACATTTTACTGAATCAGTAATTTTCTTATTTTACGTAGCACATTTAATGAGGTAGAAATGAATATAAAGTTATTCAAAAAAGTACTTTAATTTTGTCGAAAACTCTTGATATTTATAAAATATACCTAAAATTAGGTATATTTTTAATATATAGAGGTAAATAAATGATGAAAAAAATAATTACAGAATTAATAAATAGCTTAACAGATGATCAATTTTTAGAATTTTATGAAAAAATAAAACAACAAGCAGACTTAATTAAAAAACAAAAACGTTTAAATGAAATTGATCAAAAATTTAGAGATAAAGGCATTATATGTCCTAATTGCAAATCTTTTCATTGTGTTAAAAATGGTCATAATTCCGAAGGAAAACAAAAATATTTATGTAAAAAATGTCGTGCTAGTTTTGATGCATTTCGTCATCATTTTACTTATTGAAGTCATTTAAATTATGAACAGTGAAATTTATTAATTCAAATTTCATTGTTAGGACAATCTAGTAAAATAATTTCTCGTTTTATTAAAACAACCCCAAAAACCGCTTGATATAATCGACAAAAATTAATGCAATCAAAACAATTAGAAAATACACAGTTAAAATTTAAAAAATTAAATGGTCAAATCCAAATGGATGAAACATTTATTAAAGAAATTCATAAAGGCAATTTTAAAGATAAATTTGATAAACGAAAAACTCATCTCGATCCATTTTCAACTGATACCAAATGCTGTATTCAAATGGCAGTTGATAGCAATAATAATATTTTTGTTCAATCCACCAATACCAAAAGATTACAAAAACAATGGATTATTGAAAATATGAATAAGCAACTAATTAAAGAAAAATCAATAATTATTTCTGATATGCAACCACTATATTTATTAGTAGCAAAACAAACAAATTCTACTCTATATTCCACCAAAACTAGTACAAACCCTGATACTAGTTATCAAAAGTTAAATAAGATTAGTAAATTACAATCCAGTCTTAAAGAAGCCTTAATTCATTATCATGGTTTGGGTTTCACTAATATTCAAAATTATTTAAAGCTCTGAAAATGAAAATACCAACACAAAGGTTTAACACCAAACCAACAATCAACGGTATTATATTTTAACGTTTAAAAAATTTAAAGCAAAATCATAATCTTACACAAAATTAGTTTTCAAATTGTCATATTGATGATTTTTTTTATTTCATCAAGAGTTTTCGACAAAATTAAAGAAAAAGTATATAAATCATATATTTATGAATTTTTAAATGAAAATGCAATTGATAAATGAATTCATCGTGATTTGATACTTTGTTTATGCAATGAACGATTTCTAATTAATTATCCTGAGAGTAAGACAGAGTTATCTGTTTTAAACTCATCTGTAATATTTTCAAAGTTTTTAAAAAAGTTAGATGATGAAAACAACTTTATTAAGGGTTATAAGTTTGCATCATCGCAAAAAGGTTATATTTTAATTAAAAATAAAACTATTCTAAATGTTATGGCAAAGTCATTAAGAGGAAGAGCTTTTAAACTTTTAGAAAGAGCAAACAAAAAATCTGGTATGGATATTATGGATTTAATGAATGAGAGAATATTTAAGAATGAATAGAATAGTATTAGAGGGTATTGATGGTGTTGGAAAAACAACTTTTGCAAATAAATTAATGAATAATTTAAGTTCAAAAGGAATGATAATTCATTCAGATTCTAAAACACCTAATACTTATGAATGATATTCAGAATTAAATAATAATACTTGCTCGAATATAATTTTTGATAGATATGCTTATGGCGAACTTGTATATTCAAAATTATTTAATAGAAAGGCTAAATTAACTGTTAATGATCTTGAAAAATTAGAATTAGAAATTGCTAATAAAAATGGATATATTGTTTATTATCAAGCTACTAAAAAAATAATTAAAAAAGCACATTTAGAAAGAAAAGAAGATTTTAATTGAAAACAATTAAAAAGGGCTGATAAATTATTTAAAAAATTATTACTAAAAAGAAAAACAAAATGTGATGTCTTTATTATGAAAAGAAAATGATAATTGCAAAAAATGCTACAGATGCTTTTGAACAAATATTAAATCAATTAAAAACAACAGGAATAAAAACATCACCACGAAACTTTTCAACTTTAGAACTTATTAATTGTCACATAGAAATTAAAAACCCTAATGATAACATTATTAATTCAAGAATTAGACAACCTAATTTGAATTATTTAAACGGAGAATTGGATTGATATTGATCTGGTAAGTCAGACTTGCCATCAGTCGCTAAATATTCAAAATTTTGAAATAAATTATATTCTAATCCAAATGAAGAATATGTTAATAGTGCTCTTATGGGTATCGAATAATGGACAATTCATATTTTACAAATAAAGGTTCATTTAACCAACTAGAATGAGTAATTAATGAATTAAAAAATGACAATAATTCTCGTAGAGCAGTAATTAATATAAAACTTCCTCAAAATATGGAAGAAAGACAGGGAATAAATGATATACCATGCACAATTGCACTGCAATTCTTTGTAAGAAATAAAAATTTAATTTGTATTACAACTATGCGCAGTAATGATATAGTTTATGGCTTTATGTATGATGTTGTATTTTTTACTCAAATACAAATTTATATAGCTAATGCATTAAAAATAAAAATAGGGAGTTATTTTCATAATGTGGGTTCAATGCATATTTATGAAAGATATTTTAATTTATTAGAGGAGTGTGATAAATAATGACAGCAAAGAAATAAAAAATACAACAACATAAAATAAAAATTCGTAAAAATAAGGTTAAAGCAAATAAAAGAAAAATGGAGATAAGATAATGAAAAAATATGAATATATAAATGAAGAAATGTATGATTTTATTGAGGAACAAGAAGAAAAAAAATAATTATGAAATAATTTTTACTTATGACTTAATGGAACTAAGAATAATAAAAGCAAGCTCAACAGTGGATAATAATATTATTTATGTTTACCATACTAACGAATGTGAAATATTTGCAGTAATTACAAGTGCAGAATATTTTGTACCATTAATTAAATTAGGGTATAGATTTTAGAAAGGCATAATACTAATGGCAAATAGAAAATATTGTGAAGATTGTCAAGAAGACAATTATGAAAAAATTCTTTATGATACTACTGTTTGAATATTTCCTGATGATAGATATACACTAGAAGAAATTAAATTTATTATTCATGAATGTTCTTCAAGAGAATTAAGGTAAAACTTTAAAGCAAAATTAAGATATGTGTGTGAAAGTTGTACAGATAAATATTGTTAGAAGGGAATACGATTAAATGCCAGATTATAGACCAATATTAAAACATTATTATAAATTGAATGAAAGAAAATGTTATGAAGCAGTTTATTCTAAAGAAAGATTGTCAGTTATACCACATCAATGTAGCAATAATAAAAAATTAGCAAGTTGAGGAAAAATTATTATTCAATTTATTAAAATATGCCCGCGGTGGTACTTTTTCTGGGCGAATGGTTGAATTAAGAGTTCCTAATAAAACATTTAAAAAGTATTAGAACAAAACCGCAAAGATGGTCTTAAAAGTGTTATTGCTTTCTTAGTAAAGGATTTTAAAGTTTCTGAAGAAGCCAATGATTTGGAAGACCTTGATTTATTTAACATTAAATTACATTCAGCATTAGGGAACCCTAAAGGAGAACAAAATTGAAATAATGATCTAACTTGGACTGCTGAAGTTTGGACAAAATGAGCAGTGATGTTTACGTTTGGCGAAAGTTTTGATAATGGTTTATACTATTCATTTGCATCAAAACAAGTTGTTGGAGATTATAGAGATGGTGTTGATCTATATATATCACCAATAAATTAAAAAACAAAATAAGAACTAAATAATGAAAAAAAGTTTAAGTTACAATCTTTAATTGTTCTTAAACTTTTTTTCATTTGAGTTCCAATTTTTTATAATAAATCTTTGAAATATTATTTTAATTAAAGCCCATTCCGCTTAAACCACCCATACCAGGAATGTTTGGCATACGACCAGATTTAATTTTACGGGCAATTTCATCTACTTGTTTTTTTGTTTTTTCAAATTGATTAATTAACTCATTATATTCTTTTTCTGTTCGTCCTGAACCTTTTAAAATACGGTTTTTTCGTGATGGGTGTTTCAACAACCGTGGTTCACGACGTTCTTTAACTGTCATTGAAGATAACAAGACTTCTGTTGCTTTTAATTTACGTTCTGCATCAGCAATTTTTTCATCACTCATTTTTGGCATCCCGGGTAGTAATTTCATAATTCCCCCCATTTTCCCCACTTTTGAGATTTGTCGCATTTGATTTAGCAAGTCTTGTAAATCAAACTGTCCCATCATCATTCGATTCATTGTTTTTTTAATATCACGTTCATCTAAAACATCTTTTGCTTTTTCAACTAAGGTTTGAACATCTCCCATCCCCAAAATTCGATCTGCCATTCGGTCAGGATAGAAAATTTGTAAATTACTCATTCCTTCTCCAGTTCCGATAAAGGTAATTGGTAATTTGGTTAGGTGCGTAATTGATAATGCCGCTCCCCCACGAGCATCACCATCTAACTTAGTAACAACAACGCCAGTTAATTTTAACAACTGATTAAATTCTGTTGTAACATTAATAATATCTTGTCCCGTCATCCCATCAACGACAAGTAAGATTTCATCAGGGGTAATATTATTTTTAATTTCTTTTAATTCTTGCATTAATTCTGCATCAATATGTAAACGTCCCGCCGTATCAATTAAAATAACATCATTTTTATTTTCTTTCGCATATTTAATTGCTTCTTGGGCTGTTTTAACAGGGTTTTGTGTTCCCCGTTCAAATACTTCAATATTTAAATTTTTTCCAATTGTTTTTAACTGATCAATTGCAGCGGGACGATAAATATCACAAGCTACCAACAATGGTTTTTTTTGATATTTCTTTTCCACAAACTTAGCAATTTTACCAGTTGTTGTTGTCTTCCCACCCCCTTGTAATCCGACCATCATCACAATTGTTGGTTTTGAAGCAAAAGATAATTCCTTTGCTGTTTTCCCAAAAATATTAACTAATTCTTCATGAACGATTTTAACCATCATTTGTGATGAATTCAAACCATCTAAAATGTATTCGCCACGGGCTTTTGCTTCTACTGCTTTAATAAAATCTTTTACCACTTCATTATTAACATCCGCTTCTAATAATGCTAACCTAATTTCACGCATTGTTTCACTAATAGCATCACTAGTTAGGGTTGATTTTTTCATATTTTTTTCAATTGATTTTTTTAATCGGTTTGCTAAAAAATCTCCAATCATTACTAATTCTCCTTTATTTTTTATAACAAAATCTTTCCTCTTAATTATAATACGAAAACTTCCATAAAAAAAGAATAAAAAATTATTCTTTTAAATAACAGTCTCTGTGATTCGTAATTCTCTAATTACTGTAATAACAATATCTCCTGGGATTGCCTTTGCTTTTTTAATTTTTTCTTTAATATCAATTGCAATTTTATGGGTACGGTCATCATCGCTAATAACTGGATTAACAATAACACGGATTTGACGACCTGCTTGTAAAGCATGAACTGACTGAACGCCAACTACTGTTTGACAGATTTTTTCTAATTCAGACATTCGGGCAATATAATTTTCAAGATTATTATTACGACTCCCTGGGCGTGCTGCTGATAATGTATCAGCTGCAGAAATTAAAACTGAATATGTATTATTAGCAGGAACCTCACCATGGTGTGAAGCAATTGCATTAATAACAATTGAATTTTCACCACATTTTGTTGCTAATTTAACTCCTAAGGTAACATGGCTTCCTTCGTTGTCAAAATCAACTGCTTTTCCGATATCATGTAATAAACCAGCTCGCATTGCAATCGTTGCATCTAAACCTAATTCACTAGCCATTGTTGCTGCTAATTTAGCAACTTCGATTGAATGTAATAAAACATTTTGGCCATAACTAGTTCGATATTTTAAGATTCCTAAATGACGAATCAATTCAATGTCCATATTATCTAATTCTAATTCCGCAACAACTTCTTTTCCTGTTTCTAAAATTGTCATTTCAATTTCTTCTTGTTCTAATTTGATTGTTTCTTCAATCCGATTTGGCTGAATCCGCCCATCAATTAATAATTTTTCTAATGTTTTTTTGGCAATTTCACGACGAATAGGATTAAAAGATGAAATTTGAACAACATTTGGAGTATCATCAATGATTAGATCAACTCCAGCAGCAACTTCAAAATTTCGAATATTACGACCATCTTTCCCAATAATTCGGCCTTTCATATTATCATCTTCTAAATAAACAGAAGTGGTTGTTTTCTCTACCACAATATTAACAGCATACCGTTCAATTGCACTAGTAACAATACTAATCGCTGTTTCTTTAGCATTAATTTTTGCTGTATTCTCAGCATTTTTTAAAAATTCACCAATTTCTTTTTGGTAACGGTCACTTATTTCTTTAAAAAGTACATCTTTCGCTTCTTCAAGAGAATAACCTGCAACTTTTTCAAGTTGTTGAAGATTATGTTCAACTAGTTCTTGGTAATAATTAATCTTTCCCTGTAATTCTTCTTTTTTACGAAACGTTTCTTGCTCTTTACTATGTAATACTTCTTCACGTTCAATAATTAAACGCTCTCTATTTGTTAAGAACTTTTCTGTTTCTAAAAATTCTTCTCGTTTACAAGCTAATTCATTATTCATTTCTTGTCGAATTTGTGCTGCTTCAACTTTTCCATCGGCTTTTGCAACATTAATAATTTTTTTTGCCTTTTCTTCAGCTTGTTTTATTTTTAACTTCGTTTTTTTAATTAATTTAAATCTTAGATATTTTTCACATAAAAACCCAAGAAAGTAAAAACCAATTGCAACAGCAATAATGGTTATTACTCATATAGATATTTCCATAATTATGTCTCCTCTACTTAAAGTATTAAGCAAGAAGTATTAATTTTAAATGTATAAGTGGAATAACGGCAATAAATAATTACCATATATATTATACTCTTTTTTAAGGAGAAAATGTAAATAGTACCCTTTAATTTTGTCGAAAACTCTTGATATTTATAAAATATACCTAAAATTAGGTATATTTTTAATATATAGAGGTAAATAAATGATGAAAAAAATAATTACAGAATTAATAAATAGCTTAACAGATGATCAATTTTTAGAATTTTATGAAAAAATAAAACAACAAGCAGACTTAATTAAAAAACAAAAACGTTTAAATGAAATTGATCAAAAATTTAGAGATAAAGGCATTATATGTCCTAATTGCAAATCTTTTCATTGTGTTAAAAATGGTCATAATTCCGAAGGAAAACAAAAATATTTATGTAAAAAATGTCGTGCTAGTTTTGATGCATTTCGTCATCATTTTACTTATTGAAGTCATTTAAATTATGAACAGTGAAATTTATTAATTCAAATTTCATTGTTAGGACAATCTAGTAAAATAATTTCTCGTTTTATTAAAACAACCCCAAAAACCGCTTGATATAATCGACAAAAATTAATGCAATCAAAACAATTAGAAAATACACAGTTAAAATTTAAAAAATTAAATGGTCAAATCCAAATGGATGAAACATTTATTAAAGAAATTCATAAAGGCAATTTTAAAGATAAATTTGATAAACGAAAAACTCATCTCGATCCATTTTCAACTGATACCAAATGCTGTATTCAAATGGCAGTTGATAGCAATAATAATATTTTTGTTCAATCCACCAATACCAAAAGATTACAAAAACAATGGATTATTGAAAATATGAATAAGCAACTAATTAAAGAAAAATCAATAATTATTTCTGATATGCAACCACTATATTTATTAGTAGCAAAACAAACAAATTCTACTCTATATTCCACCAAAACTAGTACAAACCCTGATACTAGTTATCAAAAGTTAAATAAGATTAGTAAATTACAATCCAGTCTTAAAGAAGCCTTAATTCATTATCATGGTTTGGGTTTCACTAATATTCAAAATTATTTAAAGCTCTGAAAATGAAAATACCAACACAAAGGTTTAACACCAAACCAACAATCAACGGTATTATATTTTAACGTTTAAAAAATTTAAAGCAAAATCATAATCTTACACAAAATTAGTTTTCAAATTGTCATATTGATGATTTTTTTTATTTCATCAAGAGTTTTCGACAAAATTAAAGATAGTACCTATTTTACAAGATAATTATGATTTGATGAAACATCAAACTTTTTATTTTGATAAGTAATTATAATTAATTTTTCGTTAAGTTTAAACTTTAAGTCGTATTGTGCTGGTAATGTTCCATAAAGATTTAATTCCAATGAAACAGTATCTAATTGTTCAAAATGATAATTATCTTCTTTAATAGTTGGAATAATATTGTTTCCTTTTACAAAAATTAGCATTTCATCAACCGGACAAACCAATAAATAAGATTGCTTTCCAAGATATTTTTTTTCTTTTTGCCCGAACAAAAACCATTCTCCAGCTGGCAAGTAAACTTCCCGCTTTGTTGTTTGTGGTGTTAAAACAGGTGCCACTAATAAATTACTTCCTAAATAAAACTGATCATCAATTAATTGTACAATTGAATCATCTTCATTTTCCAACACCATTGCTCGCAAAATTGGAACCCCTGTTGTTGCTGCCTCTAATTCACACATTTTAAAATATGGTAATAGTTTTCGTTTTAATTTTGCATATTTTATTGCGTTATCTAACACCCTTGCTGAAAAGTTTCATGGTTCACGCGGGCCAATTCCATGAAAACGTGATAAAGGACATAACATTCCCACTTGTGTTCAACGCATATAAAGGTATTCATCAAATGGTTCTTCACTATAAAAACCACCAATGTCAGTTCCTCATGCCATTTTCCCACTCATCCCTAACGATAACCCCGCATTTAAATGAATCTTTAATTCTGTAAAATTTGAATAACTATCACCAGATCATTTTCCTGAGAAGCGTTGTGTGCCAATATATCCTGGCCAGCAAAAAGATAATGTTTTGTTTGGCCCAAAATACTTAACACTAGCATCATATGCTGTTTTACAATATAAAAAATGATAATATTGGCGAAATTCTTCTCCCGTTAAACCGTTATTAAAATAAGCATTGGGTGGGATACCATCCCCATAATCTGGTTTAACAAATCGTAATCATAATTTAAATAATTTTTGCAATTCATCTTGATACCACTTAACAGCAGCTGGATTAGTAAAATCAACAATACCACAATTTGTTTGATAAGTTTCGGTTCCTGTTAGCGGATGGGCATATGAATTATCATTTGTTGTTTTTACTAAATAATTATTTTTCAAAGCAATTTGTCAATTCACACTATTATCAGCTTGTAAATAAGGGTTAATTCAAAAACAAACGGCAATGTTTTTTGCTTTTAATTGAGCAAATAATTCTTGAAAAGAACCAAAAGCATTTTCGTTATACTCAAAGTTACAACTTTTTGTATAGCGGTTTTCTAATCATTTTGGGTCTAAACAAATAACATCTAATGGGAAATTAACTTTGTTTCTTTTTTCAATTTCTGCTCACAATTCAGCTTTATTATGATAATACAAGCGATTACATCATATCCAATAACTCAAATCAGGGATTTCTGTTGGTTTACCAGTTAAGTCGGTATACTGACTAATCAGTTCCTTCATTGTTGACCCCGTAAAAAAATAAAGGTCTAAACAGGATTCAAAACTAAGGAAACTAATAGCATCAGTTACTGGCGAACCAATTTCAAAACTAGTTTGTTCACCAGTATTAACTAATACTCCTCATTTTTTTGTTGAATAAAATAACGGCAATCCGTTATATGCTAAATCATGATTTGCAACACAAGAATTATCACTATTTCAAATCGTTGTCTCAATTCCATTTTTAACTAAAAAACGGAATTTTTCCCCCAACCCATATATTTTTTCATCATTCATTAACCAAAACGACATAAATGGTTGTCATTCATTACTTTTACCAATTTTTCAACCTAATGGGGGCGTACGATAATTTTCAAACATTTCATATCCTTTACGAGTATTGGTTTTAAATTTAACAACAGCATTGCAATCAAGTAATGTTATTTGAAAGGGTTCCTTTTGAATGGCATCGTGTAAGTGAAGTGCAACAAATCAACTCAGAAAGGAGTTGATTTTTTAATGGAAAGAAAACATTATTTTATTTTACGGTCCTTAGTAACTAAGTATGGAAAAGATAATGTTATTAATACGGTAAATAATATTGTAATTAATAATGAAAAAGAAGATGAATAAATTATCCGCGTAATTTATTAGCGGTAATTTATTCAATATAGTTTATTTTGAGCGTAGCTAACACGCGAAGCGTGCCGCGAAAATTAGATTTTTAGGAGGAATAAGTTATGCCAGTTTGATTAACGACAATTTTTAGTGTTGTTATTATATTAGGTATTTTTGCGTGAATTGGTTTATCAATTTATCAAAAAATTCGCCAAATTCGAGGAAAGAAAAAAGATAAAAAAGAAATTGAAAATAAGGAGGATAAAAAATAATGTTAGGTATGTATTTAACAACAGCAATTAATTTTTTAGCAGTTGGTGATAAACCTACTATTTCAGATGGAATGGGTTCTATTTGAAGTGGTTTAGGGCAAGCAATGATGAAAGTTAAAGAAGCAATTTATGCTGTATTACCACAATTAATGACCTTTTTAGGTGATGCGTGAATTATTTTAATTCCATTTGGTATTTTTGTTATCATTAAGATTTTAAACTTTTTCCGTGTTATGGTTAAAGTATTTTAATATTTATTATTACTGATCATATATCTTAGCTATGGCACACTAGCTTTTATGTGAGTTGATTAAATAATTTTGTTGTTTATTTTTGTATTACACACTGTCTATAAGTTATTATTGAAATTATTAGTAATGAAATAATTGTTTTAAAGTAGGATTTAATAAAAATAAAAATATTTTTATTAAGGGTCATATTAATAGTAGTTTTGGAATATAAATTTTTATAATATTCTTTATAAATATATCTACTTTCTTTTTAAAATTTGTAGGCAGTGTGTGGTGCAAAAATATCAATTTAATTATAAATGATTAATTTTATATTTTAATAACTATTATCTTTAATTTTGTCGAAAACTCTTGATATTTATAAAATATACCTAAAATTAGGTATATTTTTAATATATAGAGGTAAATAAATGATGAAAAAAATAATTACAGAATTAATAAATAGCTTAACAGATGATCAATTTTTAGAATTTTATGAAAAAATAAAACAACAAGCAGACTTAATTAAAAAACAAAAACGTTTAAATGAAATTGATCAAAAATTTAGAGATAAAGGCATTATATGTCCTAATTGCAAATCTTTTCATTGTGTTAAAAATGGTCATAATTCCGAAGGAAAACAAAAATATTTATGTAAAAAATGTCGTGCTAGTTTTGATGCATTTCGTCATCATTTTACTTATTGAAGTCATTTAAATTATGAACAGTGAAATTTATTAATTCAAATTTCATTGTTAGGACAATCTAGTAAAATAATTTCTCGTTTTATTAAAACAACCCCAAAAACCGCTTGATATAATCGACAAAAATTAATGCAATCAAAACAATTAGAAAATACACAGTTAAAATTTAAAAAATTAAATGGTCAAATCCAAATGGATGAAACATTTATTAAAGAAATTCATAAAGGCAATTTTAAAGATAAATTTGATAAACGAAAAACTCATCTCGATCCATTTTCAACTGATACCAAATGCTGTATTCAAATGGCAGTTGATAGCAATAATAATATTTTTGTTCAATCCACCAATACCAAAAGATTACAAAAACAATGGATTATTGAAAATATGAATAAGCAACTAATTAAAGAAAAATCAATAATTATTTCTGATATGCAACCACTATATTTATTAGTAGCAAAACAAACAAATTCTACTCTATATTCCACCAAAACTAGTACAAACCCTGATACTAGTTATCAAAAGTTAAATAAGATTAGTAAATTACAATCCAGTCTTAAAGAAGCCTTAATTCATTATCATGGTTTGGGTTTCACTAATATTCAAAATTATTTAAAGCTCTGAAAATGAAAATACCAACACAAAGGTTTAACACCAAACCAACAATCAACGGTATTATATTTTAACGTTTAAAAAATTTAAAGCAAAATCATAATCTTACACAAAATTAGTTTTCAAATTGTCATATTGATGATTTTTTTTATTTCATCAAGAGTTTTCGACAAAATTAAAGACTATTATTAAAAATTAAATAGTATTTTTCAGTGTGTCAATTTTTATTATTTTATATATTTAACATTGTTAATAACATTGTTTATTAAACATTAAATAAACAATATATAGCATTATGTATAACATTGTTAATAATCAGTGTTTTTATCAATAAGTAAACAATATATAAACATTAAATATAACATTGTTTATTAAATAAATATTTAGTTAGGAGTTGATAAAATTGAGTAATTTTGTTAAGAAAAATCAAAATATAGAAAATTATTTTATTCGTAAAGAGTTGATAGTTTTTGAAACAGAAAAAGCAATTTTTATAAATTTACCTAATCATAATCGTCATATTGGTTTTTGGTTGAGTAATAAATTTATTTATCCGAGTGAAAAACACTCAGAACAAGTAGCAATCGGTTTGATTTATGATAATTCTTATCCTATTGTAAAATATGATGAAAATTTAAAACGTCATGTGTGAAAATATTTAACTGGGGCAGAACTAATCAATTTGTATAATCAATACAAATAAAATTATTTTACACAAATGAAAAAAGCAATATTTCCTGGTGAACCTCAAAAAGTAAAAACAACTAACAATAATTTAACAAATTGAAGTGATGAAAAAGTAGATAAATTAATTAATGACTTGAAGGACTTAAATTAATGGGTTTATATGATTATTGAGTTCAATTTGTTAGTTATATTATTGGTTCAAATGCTCCTGAATTTTTATATGTCATATCATTTGTATTATTTATCGTTTTATTTTTGGGGATGTTTTTTAAACTTATTCAGAAAATGTGGAGTTTTTAAATATGCAAAATGATTGAGAAAAATTAAAAGAGTTTTTTATTTATGTATTTTTGTTTATAGATAAAACGAATGTTGAAATTATTACAACTTGAAATTTAACTCAAAATGAATATTTAACTCTTATGATTGGTATTTGAATTGTGATTTTATTTTTAACGTGGTTTTTATTGTGAATGGTTTTTAAAATAGTTGGGTATTTTAAGTAATGAAAAAATTTATATTTTTCTTAAAAAATTATTGTTATATTAGTGGTTCAATGATTTTGTTTAGTTTAATTGATTTATTACTTTGAATAATTTCATTAAATTATACCGGTTTAGTATTTTGATTATTGTTTGCTTTGCAATGTGTTTATTTTGTCTGATGAGTTTGAAAAAACATATTTTATCAGTTGAGTGCTTTTCGTTTAGTTAATTTTGTTTGAGATAATCCGTTATCAGTAATTATTGGTAAGTTAGGGACGGGAAAAACTTTACTTTTAACTTATTTATCACAAACTATGAAACTATTAACAGATAAGATTTATAGTAATTATCCGTTAGAAGATGATAAAGTTAAAGTTTTAACATTTAAAAATTTAGATTTTACAGATAGAACAAAACCAGTTCCCCCAGATGATAGTGTTATTTTATTTGATGAAAGTTATTTATATATTGATGGAACTAGTCCCCACGATGAGAAAAAAGTTCATAGTGGTAAAATTCCGTGAATTGTATTAGCAAGACATTTTGGTAATCGTGCTTTATTTACTGCTCAGCGTGAGGGTATGATTTGAAATAATATTCGACAATTAGCAAGTGGTATTATTATTCCAATTTCATTGAAAAAACCTATTGCTAAAAAAGGATTTAATTTTTTTAATCGTTTCTTTATTATGCGAATTGGTATTTTTCAAGATATTACAGATTATGAAATTTGAAAAACAAAATCAGTAGAACGAACAGCCGAAGGTAAACGAGCAAAACACAAGTCGGATGTTGGGTTAGGAATTCGGTTTTTTAAAATAATTATTCCATTAGAATTTGCACAGAAATATGATAGTAAATGATTAAAGTTTGTTCGTGATTTAAAAAATGATGAAATAGTTAATTATAAAGAATATTATTGGTCAGAAATTACTAAATTAAGTGTTAAAGAGCGTTTAGCATTGTTTGATATTGATATTTTGAAAAAAAATTTAAAACCTAAAAAAGAAAAAGGAAGTGATAAAGATGATTAATTTATTATCAGAAAGTAATAATTGAGATAAGATTTTTAGTTTTATTTTTGATGTATTTTTGTTTATTTTTGATGTAATTTGAAATACTAAATTACCAATGACAAATACAACTATTGCTTATTTTATTATCTTTTTTATGGTTGTTAAGTTATCAATTTATGCTATCCACGGAACAAGAACACAATATAATGAATTAGGTTCAACTGTTAAAAACAATACATCAAAATTGTATGCTTCAACAGTACGTGGTGTTAAAAAAGCACATAAGGCTAATAAAAATGGTCGGTGAAAGGAAACAGATTAATGATTAGATTAGTTTTATTAGTTGCTGCAATTGCTATTTTTGGTACTAGTTTTATTACGGTGATTATAAATCAATTAACATCAGCAAAAAATATCATTATGGATTTATATAACTCAGATACTTTTTTACTTTCTTTGTTTGGTAAAATGGCAATTTTGTTTAGTCATCCATTAATGTTAACAATATCAAGTTTATATATTGTTGGGTTTATTGTTTCAAAAACATTGTATAGTTAGGGGTTGAATTATAAATATGAAAAAATCATTATCTTTATTTGCCATATTTATTTTAGGTATTTTAGGTTTAATTATTCCATTTATTACTTTAACAGCATTTAAACCCTTAAATCAGCAGAATTATACTGTTAATTAACAAACAATGGGAATGAATGAAACTGATTTTATTAATACAATGTTTTTACGCAGTGGTTTTTTTGAAAACTGGTCTGAAACAAATTACTTTATTAATCCAACTCTAAAAACATCACAAACATTAACTTATAATGATAAATGATATTTAGACTTTTTAAAGGATAGTTATTCAACGGGAATTTCATTTGATAAGCCTAGTGATGAGTTTATGGATTTATATAAAAATTGAGATACTTATGCTAAACAATATAATATTGATAAATTCTATGATGTTGATAAAAAACAATTTTTAAAATAATTAACTAATTTTTCTTATTCTTTTTCTAAGTATTTTAATACTGTGGAAGTTATTAATAAATTAGAAAGAGGTATTGATAATTTACAATTAGTTAAAATGATTAATGAGTTTTGAATACAAATTCCTAGAACACAGGCACCTAATAAAGAATTTTTAACTGCTACTAATAAATGATATTTTTATGGAGAAAAAAGAAATGGTCAATATTTGCTTACAAAATTTTATTTTGATAATAATTTTATTAAAAATCAAAATTTGTTATGACAACACTTAAAAAATGATTCAGATTTTATTTGAAACTATAATTTAGTATATCGTTGAGATGGAAACGGTGAACCAGAATTACCCGTTGTTGATAATGATGGCAAATTAAAATGATATACTGAATATTATCAAAATGTTCGTTCTTTTTTGCTTAAATATATTGATGTTATTGTACAAGAAAATATCCGAATTCAGCAAGGTGGTAATCCAAACTATGATGACCCAAATTTGGGTAGTGAAAGAATAATTTTTGATTTTGAAATTATTAATAATATGGAAAAATTAGATTGAAAACCTGATGTTATTTTAACTAGAAAATCAATTTATCGGATGATTTCTTTAATTTTGTCGAAAACTCTTGATGAAATAAAAAAAATCATCAATATGACAATTTGAAAACTAATTTTGTGTAAGATTATGATTTTGCTTTAAATTTTTTAAACGTTAAAATATAATACCGTTGATTGTTGGTTTGGTGTTAAACCTTTGTGTTGGTATTTTCATTTTCAGAGCTTTAAATAATTTTGAATATTAGTGAAACCCAAACCATGATAATGAATTAAGGCTTCTTTAAGACTGGATTGTAATTTACTAATCTTATTTAACTTTTGATAACTAGTATCAGGGTTTGTACTAGTTTTGGTGGAATATAGAGTAGAATTTGTTTGTTTTGCTACTAATAAATATAGTGGTTGCATATCAGAAATAATTATTGATTTTTCTTTAATTAGTTGCTTATTCATATTTTCAATAATCCATTGTTTTTGTAATCTTTTGGTATTGGTGGATTGAACAAAAATATTATTATTGCTATCAACTGCCATTTGAATACAGCATTTGGTATCAGTTGAAAATGGATCGAGATGAGTTTTTCGTTTATCAAATTTATCTTTAAAATTGCCTTTATGAATTTCTTTAATAAATGTTTCATCCATTTGGATTTGACCATTTAATTTTTTAAATTTTAACTGTGTATTTTCTAATTGTTTTGATTGCATTAATTTTTGTCGATTATATCAAGCGGTTTTTGGGGTTGTTTTAATAAAACGAGAAATTATTTTACTAGATTGTCCTAACAATGAAATTTGAATTAATAAATTTCACTGTTCATAATTTAAATGACTTCAATAAGTAAAATGATGACGAAATGCATCAAAACTAGCACGACATTTTTTACATAAATATTTTTGTTTTCCTTCGGAATTATGACCATTTTTAACACAATGAAAAGATTTGCAATTAGGACATATAATGCCTTTATCTCTAAATTTTTGATCAATTTCATTTAAACGTTTTTGTTTTTTAATTAAGTCTGCTTGTTGTTTTATTTTTTCATAAAATTCTAAAAATTGATCATCTGTTAAGCTATTTATTAATTCTGTAATTATTTTTTTCATCATTTATTTACCTCTATATATTAAAAATATACCTAATTTTAGGTATATTTTATAAATATCAAGAGTTTTCGACAAAATTAAAGGATGATTTTAACAATTGATGAAAATAAAAATATTATTGCTGGTAGTTTAGAATTAACACATTTTAAACAATATTGGGATGGTAATAATGCAAATAGTTATTGGTATACTGATGATTTAGGTTTTTTATTTTCTTTCACAAAAGAAAAAGAAGATACTTTTAATTTTAGTGCTGAAACTTATAATTATTATCAAGGTAATTCTCCTAATATTGGTAAAATGGTTTTTGAACAGATGAAAGGTCAAATTGATATTAATAAATTTTTAAAAGCCTTTTTTACCCATGCTTTGGTACCTGTATTTCAAAATCGCAGTAATTTTATTGAAAGTGGTTATATTGATAATTTACAGTATGATACTGTTTTAATTAATTTTTTTGGTTTAAAATTGATTAATTTTAGAGATGTTTTAATTGATGAAACTAATACTAATAAAAATCAATTTGAAAAACTATTAAATAGTATGTTTACGGTTTCCCAAAATTTTTATAAAGATTATTTACGAACAATTTTTGATTTAGAAAATGATACTTATGTACAAGGATATAATAAAAAATATGGTTTATTAGCAAATAATGGTTTTAAAATTTATCCTCGTTATTTTTATTTTTCTGATAAATACAATCAATTAGACATTAAATTGTATTCAGCATTTAAAAATCGTTTTTATAGTACTAATTATGGTAATGTATTTAATTATGATTTTTCAGTTGCAAATAATTATAATATTAATCAAAATGAAGGTTATATTTTTGAAGGTGCTTTAAAAGATAAATACGGTTTAAAATACAAAAAAATTGAAGAACAAAAAATCGGTTATAATGTTTTTGAATTACAAGCCCAAAAAGAAAATGATATGTACCGTTATTATGATTTTAATTTTGGAATTTATAACTGACAAGAAATAAATAATGGCGGGTTGTTTCCTGGTGGACAATGATGACAAGCCTAATATGAAAGTTGTAGTTGATATAATTTAGCGTGTCATATCAGAAATGCTGCAATTTGAATTGTAAATAATATTCCCGGTGTTAAACAAGTAAACGAATTAGCAAGCGGTGTTGGTAAAATATTTCAAACAATATATAGTTTTTTTAGTCAAACATTTGAGGTATGAAAATTTAGTCCAGCATTATATAATACAATAACAAATATATTCCTATTAATTATCTTTATGAAGTTTGTTCGATTAATTTAAAAAAGGACTTGTTAGTCCTTTTATTCTTTTCAATCAATTATTAGTCCTGTGTCTTTATTAATTTCTGGTATTTGTGGTTCATTGTTTTTATTTCAACGATATACTAAATTATAGTTTCAAATAAAATCTGAATCATTTTTTAAGTGTTGTCATCAAGTGTTTTGATTATTAATAAAATTATTATCAAAATAAAATTTTGTCGTTATATAATTATTTTCATATTTATTTATATAAAAATATCATTTATTAGTAGCAGTTAAAAATTCTTTATTAGGCGCCTGTGTTCTAGGAATATTAGTTCATTTGCTATTTTCTGGTAGTTGTTGTGGTTCTGGTGTAGGTTTATTACCCCCCCCCCCCGCGTTTTCATTATTATTTGGTTTTTCACAACTAATTAATGTTGTTGTACTTGTTGCTGTTAATCCGATTACTCCTAAAATACTTAGTAACTTTTTCATATTTTACTTCTCCTTTATTAAAATTACTTGAATGCTATAATTGATTTTATCATATATCAATAATGTATTAAATAATTTTAATATTAAATTTATAAATTAATGAAAGGTATATAAATGTTATGTATAGTCATTTAAGTTTTATTGATAAGGTTAAATTGGAAAAATTATTATTATCAAAATTATTTTTAAAAAAGAATGGTGAAATAAATATTTCACAAATTGCTAAATGTTTGAACAGAAATCGTAGTACTATTTTGCGAGAAATTAAGCGTTTTAAAACTATTGATGAATATAGTGCTTATAAGTCAGATAAAATGTATTATGAGAAAAGAAAAAAGAATAATAAAAGATATAAGTTTACAGAAGAACAATTAAATTTTATTAATATAAGATTTAATGTTTATCGTGATTCTCCATCACAACTTATTCATCGTTATTTTCTAAAGTTTGGTATTAAATTTCCTGTTTGTGTTAAAACATTGTATAAATGAATTCGTTTGGGTTTTTATGGTTTTTTAAAACAGAATTTACGTCATCGTGGTAAAAAATATAAAACAAAAGGAAAATTTGATAATGGTGGTAAATTAATTAATTTTAAATCAATATGAGATATTGAGAATAAAGAGACTGATGTTGGTTGATTTGAAATGGATACCATAGTTGGAAAAGAGCATCGATCTAGTAATTTGGTTTTATTTGAACAAAATAGTAAAAGTTATTTTGTTATGAAATTAAAAAATCATACTGCTAATGAAGTTGTGGAAAAGTTTAAAGATATTGTTATAAGTAATAATTTATTTGGGAAAATTAAAGGAATAATAACTGATAGAGGAAAAGAATTTAGTAAATGAAGAGAATTAGAAATATTTGCTGAAACACAAGTTTATTTTTGTGACCCTGGTAAACCACAACAAAAACCATTAATTGAATATATGAATTCTGAACTTAGAAAATGATTTCCTAAGGGAACTGATTTTAATAATGTTAGTCAACAAAAAATAAATTGAGTAGTTAATGTTATAAATGATAAATTAAGGCCTGTTCTTAATTGAAAAACAGCAAAAGAGGTATTTTCAGATAATTTTAAATAGGTTTATTTGAAGTAATTTAATAAATTATTTTTTAGTGTGCTTAATTTTCCTTAAAATAAAATAAAAACTATAAATATTTTGATTTTTAAAAATTTATAATTGATTTTTTATGATTTTTATTGTATTATTTGACTAATAAGATTTGTTGCAATTCATTTTACATAATTCCAATTTTAAAAGAAAAAGTATTATTATGCATGTGGACTAAATGGATCAATAACTGCTAAAGTATCTGGTTCTTCTTTTGCTCCCATTTTATCATCAATATTATAATATCTATTATCTGACATTTTAATTCAATCAATAATATCTTTTATTTCCGCTAATTCTTCATAAAAATCAATTATAAATCAATCATAAAATTTATAAGTTACTAAATCACCAACTTCTTGCGCATAATGTGCTAATTTATTGGTTAAATCAGCAAAATATGCCCGTTTTGTTTGATAGGTTTCCATTAGTTCAGTAATATTTTTAACATTATGATATTCTTCAGTAATATTTTTTACTTCATAATGACCATCACGATCTAATACAAAGTTCATAATTCGACGTTGATGTAAAACTTCGTCTTGGGCTTGAACTTGAAAATAATGACTAAAACCAGGAAAACCTAATTTTTCAGCGGCTGAACTTAAATTATAACAAAAAAATTGCATTTTAAGATGTTCATTAATATATTGTTGTAAGTCTTTTTCCATCTCTTTTGTTAACATAACTCTCCCCCTCTTTCTACTTCCATTGTACACCTTTTATTGTCAGTTTAATTTAAAACAAACTTTTTTATTAAAATAATAAAATTGGTTTTCTTTAAATTTGAATTTTGATACTTCAATTTTTTTAGCATCTGGGCTAATTTTTAATTCATCAAAATTAATTAATTCATTAAGATTAAGGTTAAAAATAGTTGTTTTCTTCTCATTAATATTTGGATAAAACTTATTCCAAATTGCTTTAATTTGCGTTGCTGGTTCATTATGATGAGCAAGATCATTTAATAATGTTCCAAATTGTTGATTTGATAATGTTAAATATTGATTATTATTTGGTTTAGTTAATTTTAACGTTGCATGTTTTAAAACTTTGCTTAAATCAACTTTATATGTTTGATTAACAACTAAATCATCAATAAACTTATTGTTTTTGGTTGGTAACGCGACAATTTTAAAGCTATAATTAGTAATTTCATTATTAGTTAAAGTTTGATCATTGGCTTTAAAATATTTTAATTCAAAATATTTATCAAAAGTTTCATCTTGATAACCTAGGAATTCCATTACTTTTATTTTAATAATCGTTGGTAATTTATCAACATAGTTGTCTTCTCCAATAACGATATTATTAGTTAAATATTTATCAAATTTTCAAGTTTGTAAACTTTCAAAATCAACATATTCTTTTTCATAAATAAAACCATTTTTACGGAATTTTCTTGGAGCTCTTCATTGCGCATAAACTGCTAATACTAATCCCAATACTGCAATTAAAATTAAAACAGCATAATCTAATTCCCGATAATTTTTAATAAATAATGTTGAGACATCATCACGTTGTGTTTCAAGAACAAAACGAATTAAATTTCATAAAAAGAAATAAAAACCAGTTTGCACTCCACTACGTGTTATTGAATAACGACCAGGATTATTTAATTTTGTTAATTGGGCACTATCATTGTGTCACCATCTTTTAAAAGTATTACTTAGTTCTGATTTCGATTTAGTAATTGATACTTTTGGCATTTCATCTAATTGTTTTTGCGTTGGCACATAATTAAAATACGCTTTATCCCAAACTTCTTTTCATGTCATTTTATCTTTTTTAATATATTTCCGATTAAAAAAATGAATAAAATTATATTTTAAATCAAAAGGATATTCTTTTGAATCTTTTTTCCACGGTTTTTTACTAAATAATTGACCAGCAAACGGAATAAAGAAAGTAATGAATAATCACACTAAAAAGTTGAAGAACGATTCATATAAGAAGATTGGTTGACGAAAGACAATTTGTCCGCCAACTGCAACTGTTTCTGGTGATAAACCATCTCATTGTCATAAGTTATCACGAATAAATGCTGGTAATCAACGTAATGAATCATAAGAAGTAACACTCCCCAATAATTCGTGATTAAAGAAATTACCTCAACGCCCTAATACTTGTCCCAATAAAATATTTGGAATAATAGCATCAGTGTAAACTCAAAGAGAAACTTTTGCTTTTCGTCCAACAATCCCAAAGACAATTAAACCAGCAATAGTTCCAAACAGAACACCACTATGAATACTCATTCCTGCTTTTCAAAAGGCAAATAATGATCAAAATGGTACGGCTCCTGGTTCTGTTACTCATGGATTATGAATATCATTATTAACTTTTCCAAAAAAACTAGCACCAAATAATGAAAAAGGAATAATAACAAAAATTGACCAAATTAAAGGTTCAATTGGAATCTTCTTAATTTTTAACCGAATAAAACAGGCTAAAACAGATAAAATCATTCCCGTTGTAATAAATACAGCATACATATGAACTCAACCATCATATGTTGCTAAAATATCATGCGGCGTATTCGTTGGGGTAATTCAATCCGGAGAAGGTGGACCACTTGTTAATAATATGTTACTCATTTAATTTTTCACTCCTTTTATTAATAATTAATTACTAATAATCAATGCATAACAATTATATACCAAGTTCTAATAAAAAAGTACACTTATTTTCTTTAATTTTGTCGAAAACTCTTGATGAAATAAAAAAAATCATCAATATGACAATTTGAAAACTAATTTTGTGTAAGATTATGATTTTGCTTTAAATTTTTTAAACGTTAAAATATAATACCGTTGATTGTTGGTTTGGTGTTAAACCTTTGTGTTGGTATTTTCATTTTCAGAGCTTTAAATAATTTTGAATATTAGTGAAACCCAAACCATGATAATGAATTAAGGCTTCTTTAAGACTGGATTGTAATTTACTAATCTTATTTAACTTTTGATAACTAGTATCAGGGTTTGTACTAGTTTTGGTGGAATATAGAGTAGAATTTGTTTGTTTTGCTACTAATAAATATAGTGGTTGCATATCAGAAATAATTATTGATTTTTCTTTAATTAGTTGCTTATTCATATTTTCAATAATCCATTGTTTTTGTAATCTTTTGGTATTGGTGGATTGAACAAAAATATTATTATTTCTATCAACTGCCATTTGAATACAGCATTTGGTATCAGTTGAAAATGGATCGAGATGAGTTTTTCGTTTATCAAATTTATCTTTAAAATTGCCTTTATGAATTTCTTTAATAAATGTTTCATCCATTTGGATTTGACCATTTAATTTTTTAAATTTTAACTGTGTATTTTCTAATTGTTTTGATTGCATTAATTTTTGTCGATTATATCAAGCGGTTTTTGGGGTTGTTTTAATAAAACGAGAAATTATTTTACTAGATTGTCCTAACAATGAAATTTGAATTAATAAATTTCACTGTTCATAATTTAAATGACTTCAATAAGTAAAATGATGACGAAATGCATCAAAACTAGCACGACATTTTTTACATAAATATTTTTGTTTTCCTTCGGAATTATGACCATTTTTAACACAATGAAAAGATTTGCAATTAGGACATATAATGCCTTTATCTCTAAATTTTTGATCAATTTCATTTAAACGTTTTTGTTTTTTAATTAAGTCTGCTTGTTGTTTTATTTTTTCATAAAATTCTAAAAATTGATCATCTGTTAAGCTATTTATTAATTCTGTAATTATTTTTTTCATCATTTATTTACCTCTATATATTAAAAATATACCTAATTTTAGGTATATTTTATAAATATCAAGAGTTTTCGACAAAATTAAAGCTTATTTTTACAACATATTTGTAATTCTCTTCTTTTTAAATTATAATTTACCCAAATTAATATAAACATTAGAAAGCGAAGTGAAATTAGAAATGAACAATACTGCGTTATCAGGAGCAGCAGTTAATAAAATTAAAACTCTTCATCAAGAACATCTTCAACAACACTATAAAAAAATTACTAGTTTTTGACGAAAATCAATTATAATCGACATTATTTTTTGTATCTTAATTACAATTTTAGCAACATCTTTGCTAGTAGGAATTATCCTTAAAATTGTCAATACTAATAATAATCAATTACAATTTTATCTTATCTATCTTACCTTACCACTATTGGTGGTAACAATTATTATTTATATTTTAATCAAAGCTGGCGCTGTTAGCATTAGTCTCTTTCTTAACCGCTTAGATTATAATGCATATTACCGAATTGCAATTGAAGATCTTTGAAAAGATGAAATTAACCTTGATGAAGTAAGCAACAACTTTAAAATTATCCCCGAACCAAATTTTACTAGTTTTAGTAAATACCAAAAAAAATAATCTTTTACAACAAAGTTTAATTCGAGTAAGTAGTTTAGAAGAAAAACTAGATAATAAAATTATTAACGGAACAACAAAAAATAACACCTTTTCATTAGGTGTTATTACTGTTCGAAAAACAATGGTTTTCTTAAAAACATTAATTTTTTGTCTTCTTATTGGTCTAATTATTTTGGCTAGTCTTTCTAATAGTAAAGGCAAAGATGCAAAAACATCAAATAGCATTGCTAATGGTATTAATATGACTTAATTATTATTATGAATTGAAATGAAGCGATCAGAAAACTACTTTTTCTTTACTGCAACATTACCAAAAAACTTTGAAATTGAAGCAAATATTGTTCCTCATCAAAACAAATTTAAAAAGTTTATTTTAAATAACAAAGAAATTCAACTAGAAGGAACAGAATTTCCGAACTTATTTGATACTAATACAACTGATCCAGTTGAATTACGAAAGATTTTAACACCAAAAGTAATGGCTAATTTAATTGATAATAGTAATAAATATCAAGAAGTTTTATCAATGTCTTTTGTTAATAATAAGTTTACTTTACTGCTTGATAAATATTATTATAGTAAAAAAGCACATCATCAAGATCAAATTTGAAAACCAATTATTGCAAGGAACAAAAATATTCAAGACTGTATTGATGATTTAATTGCTAAAATTGAATTAGATTTAAGTCATTTAAAAAAGGGATTAGATTATTTAACTGGGTTTGACATTAAATAATCAAAAATTATTACTTGATATGGTTTAATTTTTTTATCAAAAGTTTGATAATTGTTATAAACAATTTTAAAATTAGGTGCCTTATCATCAAGCATAATTTCTTGGTTTGACAAATTAATAATTACTAAAAATTTTTGATCCTGATAAAAACGATAAAAACTTAGTACAACGGGATTAAGCTCAATAAAATCAATTTGGCCATAACTAAAGGCTAAATTTTTTTTGCGGAACTGAATTAAAAATTGATATGCTTTAAAAATTGATTGGGGACTGTGATAATCTTTTTCCCAGTTAACTTTTAAATAATTTGTATTTACATTAATTCATGGTTGATGAGAACTAAATCCACTAAACTGCTGATCATTTTATTGCATTGGTGTTCGAGCATTATCCCGTTAACGTGCACTAAGAACCTTTAAAATTGCAGATCTTTCATAACCCTTTTGTTGCAAAATTTGATAATAATTGATTGATTCAATATCTTTCAGTTGATTAATATTTTGATAATCATTATTTTCCATCCCAAATTCTTCCCCTTGATAAAGATATGGTGTTCCCCTTAACAATAAAACAACCGCAGCAAGCGCAATTGCTGATTCAAAACGATAACGTTGTGGGTCACCAAAACGAGACAACGCTCGTGGTTGGTTATGGTTATTTAAAAAGGTTGCTAACCATCCACCTTCTATTTGAACTAATCTCTGTCATTCTTTAAGATTTGCTACTAATTTTGCGGGGTCATAAGGAGCTAATGCTCACTTTTCATTATTTAAATAATCAATTTTTAAATGGTGAAAAGTAAAAGCCATATTTAATTCTTTTGATGCTGGTTTAGTATATAAAATGTCTTGTTCAATTGAAGTTGAAGATAATTCCCCAACTGTGACAACATTTTCTTTCATATGATATGTTTTTTGCCCCATTTCTTGTAAATAAGTATGAACTTGTGGTGAATCAGTATAATATTTTCGCCCATCACCCGTTAAATCATCAACAAAGACTTCTGGTTTTCCAATTAAATTAATAACACCGAAGCGGAGCCCTTGTACCCCTTTTTGCAATCAATAATTAATAATTTCATAAATATCTTGGCGTAATTAATCATCACGCCAATTTAAGTCAATCTGAGTTTTATCAAATAAGTGTAAATAAAACTTTTGTAATTTATCAAGATACGCTCAAGCTGAACCACCAAACTTACTATGTCAATTATTTGGTAGCACTGTTTTATTTCCCGGTAAAAAGAAAAAACGCTTTTGATAATCTTTATACCCTGCAAGTGCTTTTTGAAACCACTGGTGTTCAATTGAACAATGATTAAAAATCATATCCATCATAATATAAATGTTTCGTTTTTTTGCTTCACTAATTAATTGTTCAAAATCATCCATTGTTCCAAACAAGGGATTTATTTTTTTATAATCAGCAACATCATAGCCATTATCTTTTTGTGGGGAAAAATAAATTGGATTTAGCCATAAATAATTAACACCTAACATTGCTAAATAATCTAACTTTTGAATAATACCTGGGATGTCACCAACCCCATCATTGTTAGTATCATAAAACGATTGTGTATGAATTTTATACACAATCGCTTCTTGAAAATTAATTTTACTCATTATGTTCTCCTTTACCGTTTAATTTCTTATTTACTAAGTATTTTCCACTACGTTTGGTTGTTTTCTAAAATTAAGTAAACTTTTTCCTTTAATGTTTAATAATTCATTTCGTAATTTAGTAAAACGTGGAATTTTTTCTAAAAACCAAGTTAGCGTCATACTTACTCCCATTGTTAATAATCCACTAATAATAAATCATATAAAGCCGGTTCCAATAAATGTGTTAACGCCATTAACCTGGCTAAAAGGTTGAATTGATAAGACACCTAGTCAGGCACCGTTTCCAATTCCGTTTGAAGTCACACCAGCAACTGTTAATAATAAGGAACCACTCGCTGAACCAATAATTGCACCTAAAAATGTTACTAATAACAAACCAACCGGAAAGACAATTCCAAAAATTACTTGTTTAATTCCTGTTGTTGTAATTCCTTGAATAGCATATAATGCAGCAATATACCCAACAGAAATAAATAGTCCTCCCAAAAAACCATTTAATAATGTATTAATAATTCCTGCCTTAATTTTACGATCAGACGATTCAAAAGCACCAATAATTGCTTGTTCAGAATAAGATAAATGGCCTTCTAAAACTGATACATCAACTTTTGCTAACTTATCAATTTCATTTTGATATTGCACTATTTTAATAGTATTTTTCATTGTTTTCCCCTTTATTTTTAAAATAAACTATGGTTTAGATTATACATTAAATCCTAATAATTTTGCAAATAATGTTCAGCATTCATCACGACCAATGTTTTTACTACTTGATGTTTTAATAAAATAATCGCCATCGGCAAAATTTAATTTTGTTTTAATAATTTTTTCTTGTTTCTGAATGTCGTTTTTTTTCAACTTATCTAACTTTGTTCCAATAACAACTGTTAGAATTTTAAAGTGCTTTAAATATTGGTACATCTCATAATCATCTTGGGTTGGAGAATGACGTAAATCAACTAAGAGACAAACAAATTTTAAATTATTTCGTTCAGTTAAATATTGTTCCATCATTTTTGCAAAAGCAACTTTATGTTCATCGTTCACTCTGGCAAAACCATAACCTGGGGCATCCACAATTCGAAATTGATTATTATTAATTGTAAAAAAATTTAGCATTCTTGTTTTTCCTGGAGTTTGTGAAACTTTTGCTAATTGCCGTTGATTTGTTAACATATTTAAAAAACTTGATTTTCCAACATTACTTTTTCCTAAAAAAGCAATTTCAAATAAATCATCATTAATTCATCCCATTTTATTTACAGCCGAAGTAAGATAATTGGCATTTTTAAACTTAAACATTATTTTCCCTCCAATTGGCGATTAATTTCATACATTAAAATTGTTCCTGCTTGAGCAACATTTAATGATTCTAACTTTGAACTAATCTTAATTTGAACATTATAGTCACTAATTTTTTGTAAATCAGCAGAAAGACCATGCCCTTCGTTTCCTAATGCTAAAATATATTTTTCTGTTTTGTTAACCTGTCATTCTTTCAAGAAAACACTTTTTTGTTTTAAAGCAGTTGTCACAAGTTTATAGTGTTTTGCTTGTAACGCTTTAATTTCTGACAAACTAAGTTCTTTAATAATAGTACGAAAAACTGCCCCTTGGCTGGCTCGCAATACTTTATCATTAAAAATATCAACCGGGTGATTATATAAAATAATATTAGTAAAATTAAAACCTAAACTGGTTCTAATTAATGTCCCTAAATTCCCGGGGTCTTGAATATTTTCTAATAATAAAATATTTTGATTGGCCTTAAAATCATTGTTACTATTCATTTTATTTAAGTCAATAACACCAACAATATTCTGACTATTTTTGCTCTGACTTAATTTTGCTAAAATAGGTTCTGAACAAATTGTTATTAAAACATTAGCAATATTTTTTAATTTTGACCTATTTGCTGCGGTTGTTAAAACCTCAACTAGTAATTCTTGTTGTAAAGCTTCTTCAATAATATTTCAACCTTCAATTAATGCTAAATTTAATTCGTCACGATATTTTCTGTCTTTTAACTTCACTAATAATTTAACATGTTCATTTTGAGTTGAATTAATTTCACGATACTGCATTTGCTTGTTTTCTTTCTCTCTTAATTAACATACATAAAACCAACAAGATATTTTTTTGTTTTAGGATCATCTCATTGTTTTTTAGTTTCTCCTGTTTCCCGAATTGCCACAGCCATTGCTCGTGGCCGTTTTGGTGGGTCTTGCATTTTTCCTAATAAAACCGATAATCCGGTGCGTTTATTTTCGTGATTATTTTCTTTGTTATAATCTTCGGCATCTTTAACACCAACTTGTTTTGCCATAATTTTAATTTTATTTTTTTTATATCAACGTTGAAATTGCAAGTATTTTTCAAAAGTTCATTCCTTTTCTTCTCATGTTAAGAAAATACGATCTTTTTCTTCATCTCAACTATCTAAGTAATCACGAAAATTTGTTTGTGAGGTTGGCCCTTGTTCCATCATTTTAAAAGTTCGATCAATTGTTTCTGATAGAGTATCATACCCGTAACCAATAAAAGCATTACCAATTCAATGATGTTTATAAATTGGTTTGATGGGATCAATTGGTTCAGTAAAAGTAACAGCATATGACCAATATTTATCATCAGCTTTACTACGAAAAAGTTCATATCCAAATTTTTCATGCTTTATAATTACGGCATCTTTCTTAATTTTGCATACTAAATGTTTAAAGCTTTTAACAATTGCATCAATTTCAGTTGCAGTTAAAGGGGCTTTTAATTTTGGTTGTTTTGATTTTAGAATATGTTCTGCATAATATGATGGCATAATAAGTATAAACCTCTTTCTTTAAACCTTAGTAATTAACTAATTATAATTTTAACTTTTATCATTCGTTAAGTAAAGGATAATTATTAATTAATCTTTACTTCAAAGATACTTTTTAAAAATTTTAAACATAAATAAATATTACAATTTAAAAAAGAAAGAACTTAATTTAATTATTTTGACAATTTAAATTCTTCTTTCTTTTTTTCTTAAAAATAATAGTTTAAACTTATTCTTAAAGTTTATTTTACTTGTGCATTTAAATAATCTTTTAAACATTTTAATGAACAAACATTAACATTATCAATTCGCATAATTTTTGATTTAAGGTTATCACATTGATAACAAACAAACGCTTTTGATTCATCTAAATGATGGGTACATGGTTTTGCTTTATGCACTCAACACTCCGTAATCCCTTCTCCTAATAGTTCAAAATCACTACCATTGTCATTGACCATTCGTGAAAAACTAACTCCTTGCGCAACATCATGACCACAAGCTGATTTAATTAAAACAGATAAAATTTCATATGAAGAATTAGCAAAAACTAAATTTGACATTTGATTTTCATAATTACAAGTTTCACAATCAAAATATGGAATATTAGTTAAATGTTGGATTTTTGCTACTAAATCAGCAAATTTATCTAATCATTTATTATTACTTAAAACTTTATTATTCATCTTTTTAATCCCCCCACTTAATTGTTTTATTAAGATATTTGCGTAAGCATTCTCGTGAACAATAATTATTATCAAGAACTAAGTGTTCATCATCTGGGTAAAGCAATTTTTTGCAATAAACACAAGCAACATTATTACGTAAAACTTTAATATATGAATTAGTGACATAATTCATTTCATTACATTCATTACATAAATCAACATTAAATTGATCAATTGTTTCTTTTTTTACATTAACTTTATCAAAACTAAAACCAAAAAAAAGATCATAAATATTTAAATCATCAATATCTTTCTCCTGATTACAGTTATTACAATAAAACGAAGTAGTTTTACCAAGTTTAATTATTTCACATAAATACCCAAATAATTCATATTTAAACTTAATTCAATATTCATAATGACGTTTAACAATATTTTAATTATTTTGCTCATTATTTTCAACAGTTGGTTTATCATGATCTTGCAAGTTTTCTAATTTCATTATTATATCCTCCAAAGAATTCAATGGATTAATTATATCACAAATTAAACGGAAACAATGATGAACTTATCCTTTAATTTTGTCGAAAACTCTTGATATTTATAAAATATACCTAAAATTAGGTATATTTTTAATATATAGAGGTAAATAAATGATGAAAAAAATAATTACAGAATTAATAAATAGCTTAACAGATGATCAATTTTTAGAATTTTATGAAAAAATAAAACAACAAGCAGACTTAATTAAAAAACAAAAACGTTTAAATGAAATTGATCAAAAATTTAGAGATAAAGGCATTATATGTCCTAATTGCAAATCTTTTCATTGTGTTAAAAATGGTCATAATTCCGAAGGAAAACAAAAATATTTATGTAAAAAATGTCGTGCTAGTTTTGATGCATTTCGTCATCATTTTACTTATTGAAGTCATTTAAATTATGAACAGTGAAATTTATTAATTCAAATTTCATTGTTAGGACAATCTAGTAAAATAATTTCTCGTTTTATTAAAACAACCCCAAAAACCGCTTGATATAATCGACAAAAATTAATGCAATCAAAACAATTAGAAAATACACAGTTAAAATTTAAAAAATTAAATGGTCAAATCCAAATGGATGAAACATTTATTAAAGAAATTCATAAAGGCAATTTTAAAGATAAATTTGATAAACGAAAAACTCATCTCGATCCATTTTCAACTGATACCAAATGCTGTATTCAAATGGCAGTTGATAGCAATAATAATATTTTTGTTCAATCCACCAATACCAAAAGATTACAAAAACAATGGATTATTGAAAATATGAATAAGCAACTAATTAAAGAAAAATCAATAATTATTTCTGATATGCAACCACTATATTTATTAGTAGCAAAACAAACAAATTCTACTCTATATTCCACCAAAACTAGTACAAACCCTGATACTAGTTATCAAAAGTTAAATAAGATTAGTAAATTACAATCCAGTCTTAAAGAAGCCTTAATTCATTATCATGGTTTGGGTTTCACTAATATTCAAAATTATTTAAAGCTCTGAAAATGAAAATACCAACACAAAGGTTTAACACCAAACCAACAATCAACGGTATTATATTTTAACGTTTAAAAAATTTAAAGCAAAATCATAATCTTACACAAAATTAGTTTTCAAATTGTCATATTGATGATTTTTTTTATTTCATCAAGAGTTTTCGACAAAATTAAAGAACTTATCTGTTAAATAATGTTAAATGAGGTAACAATGACCAAACAATTTAACTGAAAAATTTCTAAAAATTCATAGTATAATTCTTATATGAAATAACTATCTTTAAGATGAAAGGAGTCAAATTTATGGATAAAAGAATGTTATCATCACTTTTCAACATCTTGTTTTGTTGATTAAACGTAATTTTATGAATTTTTAATGTGAATCCTGTTGGGACCCTGCTTTTTGGAACTGATTGTCCAAATACGCGCAAAGGAAAATTTGTTTATGGATTATGTTCTTTGTTACAATGAATTTTAATGGCAACAATTATTGGAACAATCTTCGTCATTATTTTCTGAGCAAAAGGAGAACCATCAATTGCTCAACGTCTTGCTAAATTAGTGTAATAATAAAAAATAAAAAGTTTTAATAAATATCCTTATAAAGATCTTTGTTAAAACTTTTTTAATTACAACAATATTACTTTGTTGTTAACAACGGAATTGCTTTTGTATAAATTTCTAACATTTTTTGTAAGTCGCTGATTTTAACATACTCATTATATGCATGCATTGTTGACTCATTAATATCAAATTCATCCCCAAAAGCAACACAGTTTGGCATTGCTTTTGCATAAGTTCCACCACCAATTGCGACTGGTTTTGCATAATGATCACCAGTAACATCACGATAAACTTGCATAATATTCTTAATCATTGGACTATCAAGTGGCATATGAATTGGTTTTTCTGAAGAAATAATCGCTAATTGTAAATGATATTTTGATAGTTCCGCTGTTAATGGTGCTTCAACATCTTTTAAATGATATGAAATTGGTACTCGCATGTTTAATGTCAAACGGGTTTTTTCAGCATTAATCTCAACAATGCCATTATTAACAATCAATAAACCGGTATCATCTTTCATTGTTGAAAAAATTTGTTTAAAATTAAAATCATTGTATAGATGTTTTTTCACAAAATTAGCAATTGGCGAGTCAGTTGTAAATTCAGCATACGTTGCTAATGTTACTAAAGCAGTATTAATTCCTCGTTCAGGTAAACTACCATGGGATGCTTTTCCTTTCACGATTAATCAATCATCTTCAAGATCTGTTTCAATTTGTTTTTGGTCTAACTTAGTTTTAATGTCTGTAAGATAAGGTCCTTGATAACGAACAACATCAGCCACACAATTGTACGCTTCGCCACCTAATAAAACAAATTTTTGTCCCTAACCAATAATATCGACATTAATAATTCCTTTCTCGGCATAAACAACTGGAAACTCACCATCTGGGGTTATAACCTAATGCTGGAGTTCCTTCAACTGCCATATATGCTTTAATTGATGCTCAATCGGTTTCTTCTGTTAAACCAAAAATTAAACGAATACAATAATCTGGTTGATAATTATGATCTTTTAAATATTTTAAAGCATACAAATTAATAATGGTTGGTCCTTTATCATCAAATGCACCACGACCTAATAACTTTCCATCGCTAATTTGAGGTTGAAATGGTTCAAAATCTCATTTTTTAAGATCACCCGCCGGAACAACATCTAAATGCCCTAAAATTGCAAAGATTTCAGCACCCGTTCCATATTCTACATACCCATAACGATTTTCAGGGTCCTGATAAGTTTTAAAACCTAATTCTTTTGCTATAAATTAACAGCATAATCTAAGACAGCTTTTGTTCCTGCTCCAGATGGGGCATTTGGTTGTGCTGCACTACGAACAGATGGAATTTTAATAACATCTTGAATTTTTACTAGTGCTTCTGAAAAATATTTTTCTTGTAATTTAATAACATCTATTTCCATTTTATTTTCCTTTCCCTTTTAAGGGCCTTGATACTCATATTATAACATAAAAATTATTCCATAATATTAACTAAAATATCATTTAAGATATTTAATCCTTGTTTTGTACAACGTAAATGATTATTTTCAAAAACCAAATTATTTTTTGCAACTTCAGCGGTAATTTTAGCTTCATAATAATTTACTGCTGCTTGTGCATCTTTGACTGTTCCTAAATTAATGCCCTCCAAAATTCGTAATCCCATCATTAAAATTTGAAAATAATAATCTGCTAATGATATTTCTGTTTTCTGCTGCGTTCAATTGGCATATTTTCGACTATTTTCTAATAAATAATAACCATCATCATTAATAAAACCAGCTGCTCCTGGTCCAAGCAATCAAAATGATTTATTAGTTCAATATCCTAAATTATGCTGTGATTTTTTATTGTTATTAGTGTAATTTGAAATTTCATAACGAACATACCCCATTTTTTTAAGAGCCGCATTAATAATTTCATCAAAGGCAATATCATAATCAGGCAATTTAACTTTCGTTTTTCCTCAGTAAGAATTTTCTTTTAAAATTAATGAATATCAACTAATATGATCAGGTTGTAATTGTTTAACCATTATTAAGTCTTGTTCAATATCAGCTGTTGTTTGGTCAAATAAGTTATAAATTAAATCAAAAGAAATATTATTAAAACCCTCCCTGCGCGCTAAATTATAACTAGTAACAATATCTGCAACACTATGATGACGATTAATTTTTTTTAATAACTGATCACTAAATGTTTGCACCCCAATTGATAACCGATTAACATGATATTTTTTTAAAAGTTGCAATTGACTTTTCGTAATTCTTTCAGGATTTAATTCAATAGTATATTCAACAACTGCTGTTTGATCAATCTTTTGCAACAATTGTAATAATTTTTCTAATTGGCTATCATCCAAACTGTTGGGTGTTCCGCCTCCTAAATAAATTGTTTTTAAGTTGAATCGTGGTTGGGGCTGTGAAATTTCTGCTTCTAACGACAATAAATATTCGTCAACCATTTCATTTCGTGATTTTTTGATTTTAAAAAAATCACAATAAAAACAAATATGGTCACAAAAAGGAATATGTACATATAAATGTTCAATCATTATTAATCCTCACTTCTTTATTAATAATTATAAGATAATTTCAAATAAAAAATAATTGTTTTCAACACAATTCTTAATTACGGTTAAATCAACGACCAAGGATTGGTTCACCACGACGTTTACGACGACGAGCAATTAACCATGGAATTGAAATTACTAGCGTTAAGATAATTAGAAAAATAATAAAAATAACTAAGCAAATGCGATTGGTTTTCTTCTTCAACGCCGCTAATTCTTCTGGTTTAACAATTTCATAACCATAATAACCAATAATATTTGCTTTACGTTTTTTTGTTAAAACAATATTAGCAATATGAATTCCTAATGTTGCAATTAAAATCGTAATTGTAATTGTAATTGCTGCTGTTAAATCATCAACAATTCCCCAACTTCAAAATCCAAATCGGAATTCTTCGCCAGAATGTTGTTGAAAACCATAAAGGATTCCTAACACAATTCCGCCAAAGAAATATGTTGGAAATGCTAATCAATTTAAAATAATACTACGAACAGTCATTTTTTTATAATTATCAATCAAGAAGTGTGGAATCGTATGATTACCACGCATTAAATGCGAGATATAATTGTTTGTTTCAATGCGAACCCGTGATAAATCAAAAATTCCGGCAAATAATAATCCTAATGAAATTAATAAAAAGGTAATTGTTAAAAATGGATGGGGAATATATTTCGCTTGAATTTCCATAATTGATGATAAACCTTGTTGATGTGAAATGAAATATAAGGCAATAAATAAACTTGTTGACATTGTGCCAAAAAGACCAAATGTAATCATAATTAGTGTTCGAACTTTTTCCGAACGAATTTCACGCGCAATTTCTAACGGAATTAATTTATTAGCATATTCACGATTAAAATGACGACGACGATGTTTTGCTGGTAATTGTGGCTGATAAGCATAACGATTATTTTCAAAACCATTTTGAAAAGGTTGACCTTCCAACTGGGCTGGTGGTAAATAATTATTATTTTGATAAAAGGCAGGTGGAGCTGGCATTGCATTTGCCATCATTTGGTTTCCATCAAAATATGGTTGTGGATTTACATTAGGATAATAGTTTTTGCCATCATAAGATAATTCGGACTGGTTAAATTGTTCGTTAAACTGTAACTGACTATATGGATTAACAACACGACGTTGGTAAGGACGACGATATTGATTTACATAAACATGATCATCATTAAAATAACCATCACGATTATTTTGATAATTCATTGCTTCTGGATACGAATACCCACCATAATTCTGTTGACCTGCTAAATATTGATCTTGCATTGAATTTGATGTTGGTTGATGAATTCGCCGTGGTAAAATTTGTGGTTGCACTGGACGAGAATAATTATTAGCGGCATCATGATTATAATAAGGTTCAACATAACCTGGCGGTGTTGATGGTGCTACTGGTGCTGTAATTAACTCACGTTCTTCATCAATATACTGTCTTTCATTATTTGTATAATAATTATATTGGTTATTTAAATTCATTCGTGCCGGACGAATTGTATTGTGATTTTGATATAACATTTCGGTATTATTTAATTGATTTTGTTTATATGTTTCATTGGGACGGAAGTACTGATCTTGTGGCCATTGATTTTGCGCAATACCATTATTATTTATTTGTTGATGAGAAAAATTTGGGTCATTTTGGTTCAATAATTCAGGATTAAAATTATCACCATAACCATTACCTGGTTGCATTTGTGACTGTTTATTATGTTCTTTATCTTTAGTCATAAAAGATTTTACTGTATTAAAAAAACCCATACTTTGTTTCACCTACCCTACTTGTGAAAATTAATTTATTTAAAAAAAGAATTATCTAGTTTTTATCACCCGTTTTTCTAGCTAGCATAATTTCTTGTTCAAAATACTCAATTTTTTCCTTAAAACTTGTTTCTTCTTTTAATTTCATCATATTTGTTCAATTTTGATTATTCTTTTTACTTCGAAATAAAGAAAAAGTAATAATAAAATAAATAAATAATAATAGCGTTGCGAACCCTAGTAGAAATCCAACTAACCCGATTATTGGAATTTCTAAACCTAAGATTTTGATACTAATAGCCAAGATTCCTCCCATATAAACACCACACTATCTAAAAGCATTATACTATAATTTTTAAATTTTTACAAAAAATATTTTTTTATTTTAATCCATCTTCTAACGACGTTAGAATCGCTTTTTTAAGTGTTTTTTGGTTCTCATATGTTAAAGCTAAGGTATCAACAAAATGTAATTGATTTATTTTACGATAAATTTTTCCAACCGTTGTCGCTAATTTTAGTAACTTTGGATCTTTATCAATGTAATTAATAATTTTGCTATCAATTCATTTTGTTTTTTCAACACCCAATCAATTAGCGTTTGTGCTTGATGATTGATCAGTATTAATTCAACATTTATTAGTTGCTTTCTTAGCATCTCATATTTTACTATCTGCTTGATAACCACATGTTGGTGAATAAATATTTATTAAAGCATCTTCTGTTGCTTGAGCAATATTTAATAAGCCACTCGTAATAATATATTGATCACCATAAATCTATGCCTGGGCTGTATCAACACCAACTACTTTTGCCTTTGCTTCATTATATTTAATTCGATCAATTGTATCTTGCGTTTATGATCCTGCAACCGGAAAAATAACATTCGCCTGTTTACTAATTAAGTAGTCTGAGATAACTTTACCATCCCCCTGATTAAATGATTGCGAAAACTATGATTCGTTTTTATTTAATACTGTTTGTACTTTATTAATCGGTTGTAATCCCTTCAATGTTGGACTAATTCCTTGTAAGAGAGTTAAAATATCTTGTTTTAAGTGATGTAAGTTAGGATAAAGGCTATTGTTATTAATTATTTCATTAAAAATATCCGCTGATAATAAAAAGCCTCATAAGTAATTTGAAACCCCAATTGGATTATCCATCCAACCATAAGTTCCAATCCCTAATTGACCATTAAATTGTGTTTGATGCAAATTAAGTCACATTGCTGTTACAAGTCCCGCTAAAAAACCAGCAATTTCTTTTTGAAATAAAATTCCAACAACATTATCTACTCACGATTCTTTTTGATCCATATTCTTATGAATATTTTTGCCACTACCATCAATAAAAATGATATTATTTGCTAATGTCGCCGCTCAACCAATGGTATTACCATGAATAAAACCTGGTAAAATTAATGTTTTTGCACCAGCAATACTTGCTGTAATATAAGCTGCTTTAAACTCTGCTGGGGTTAATCCTACTGGTTCAAAGTAACTGGCACGGATGTTACTATCTTGTCAATTTGATAAAACTGACTGTTCGGAATGTGTGACAAGATATCGACTAGCTCCTTCTCACGCTGATTGATTAAAAGACTTATCATTAATAGTACTACTACTAATAACTCAAATATTACTCATATATTGGTATTTTTTTAAACAAGCTGTTAAAAAACTAGTTAAAGGAATAACTATTTGTAACGCCATTATAAACTTCATTAGTTTTTTCATTATACACTCCTTTTTAAATAAGTTAAAAATAATAAAAAGCATTGCTTCTTAAACCAAGGAATAATTAATTATTATGTTAACTTTTATTTTTTTCATCTGCCCCAATTGCCATATTTGACTTTACCCGACTAATAAAGCTTTCACGTAGCAATAAGTTAATTTTAGGAACTAATAATCGTAAATGATTGCGATATTCCGCTAAAATTAGGTCTGAGGTATAATAAAATATTAACAGAATAATTAATACAATTGATGCACAAATTGTAAAAATTATTGTTGTAATGTTATCAATTTGACCAGCAAAATTATCAACTGGAATATAGTTTTGCCCGGGAACAACATAATTACTAAATATTCAAATTTGTTTGTCACGAACAAAGTCATCAAAGAATTTTGTAATAAATTCAACACCAAATCACAATAATTGGAATTGAGCAACAACGGGACGATTAGTTGGTGAACGATATTTTCACTCACAAGTCATTGCAAATAAAATACTAAAACACATTGAATAAGCTAAACCATTAATTATTTGTAAAAATAAGTATACATCAGGAGAATGGTTAAAAGCAGCAACACTAAAGAACAAGAATCATAATAACAACCCTAAACTAAAACAATATTTAACACCGATTTTATTATAAAGTAAATGACATGCTAAATAAGCCCCAAAAAATTGCGGAATTAAAAATAACTGTTCATTCAAACGAACAAATTGGTTAACTTTTCAAACATTATGGTATTTTTCCCAAGTCCGCTGTCCCAATAATCAAATATAAATATTTGATTGGGAGATTTCTTTTAAGGCAATAATTAAAATAAACATAAAAAAGATAATTAAAACTTTTTTTCATTTAAATGGTTCAAACATTTTTTGTTGTTCAACGGTAAACGGCTGCAAAGTAAATTCTTTATGTGAAAAGAACGAATATAACATTGCGGCAATCCCAATCGCACAAACCACAATTGCCCCAATTATTACAACTTGTAAATGATTGGATAAATCGCTCCCTCTTGTTGTCACCAAATTATTAAATTCACCACCAAAAATAAGGGCAAAAGTCATTAATGGGGCAATTAAACTAACCGTTTTAAAAGGAAAAAACTTACGACCATAGACTTCATTATATGACAGAAAATAACTAGCTTTACTAATGATTCCAAACCCTAAAAAAATCGCCGCAATAATTAAAGTTGGTAGCGACGGATAAGCCATTAAAATAATAATCCCTAGTGCGGAACCAGCGAAAATCCCATATTGCGCAAAATGTCACCCAACACGATAAAAAACCTTATGTAAGAAAACATAAGGAATCATTGCTAAAAATGCATAAAATGAAAGCGATGTAACGGCAATTAACGCAACCCCCTCAAAATTATTGATTGAAGCAGCAAAAAATAAATTTCTAAATTCTAAATTATCACCAATAATTGCTGATAACGCAAATCAATATAAAAAAGTTTGAACGAAAAATGTCTTTTGACTAGCATGTTTAATTTTAATGTTTTTCGCTAAAATTAAAATATAAAGAACAAATAACAATAATAACATTAATGGATTAAATAGAAAAACATCTCAATTATTCTTTAACATGCTTGGCCCCTCTTTCTTCTATGATAAATTATAGCACAACTTAATTTACATCTGTTCAATAACATTAACCCCTAATAAGTTAAAGGCATTTGCTAAGATTTGATAAATTACTTTAATAAAAACTAAACGTTGTTTTGTTAATTCTAAGTTATCTAAATTAATAACTTTTGATTCATTATAATACGAATGGAATTGCCGTGCAATATTTTGTAAATAATCACAAATTAGATGCGGTTGACGTAACTTTGCGGCTCCTTCAATACAACGATTAAACAAATCAATATCATTTAAAAGATCTAATTCTTTTTGGGAAGTTAATAACTCAAAGGTTTTGACATCATCAACCTTAATATCATTAACTTTAGCTTGTTGTAAAACACTATTGCAACGTGCTGTTGCATATTGGGCATAATAAACTGGGTTTTTTGATGAATGCTCTTTTAAAACACCAATATCTAAATCCATATGACTTTGGGCACTCTTTGAAACTAACATGTAACGAATCGGGTCAACCCCAATTTCTTCAATTAAATCAATTAATCAAACTGCTGTTCCTTTTCGTTTACTCATTTTATATTCAGCACCATCTTTAATTAAACGGACCATTTGAATCATATCAATATCTAAAATATCTTTTTTATAACCTAATAACTGTAAACCAGCTAGCATTCGGATAATGTACCCATGGTGATCACCACCTCAAAAATTAACTAATTTATCAGCTTTTGACCGCATTAAGCGTTCATTATGGGAAGCTAAATCTGGTGTAATATATGTTAAATCGCCATTTGATTTAACTAAAACACGATCTTTATCATCACCAAAATCAGTTGTTTTTAATCATAATGCACCATCAAGCTGATATGTTTTATTTAGTTTCGAATATTGTGCTAATGTACTTTGAATTTTACCACCTTCATACATTGATGCTTCTGAAGAATAGTGTTCGATTTCAACACAAAATAATTTTAATTGTTCCTTAATAATATCTAAAAATAAATCAACTGACTTCTTACGAAACATTTCGTGCACTTCTGGATCACTAAGTTTATAATCCTCATCAAAAGTTACATCAATAAATTTATCTTGATACTTATCAACAAAATATTGTGCTACCCCATCACACATATCCCCGCGATATGCTTCTGGTGGTAGTTCTGTTTTTTTCCCTAATAAATTTAGATAACTTACAAAAACAGTTACTGCAAGATTATTAATTTGATTACCTGCATCATTAACATAATATTCAGTTTGCACTTTATACCCAGCGGCACGTAAAATCCGAGCAACACTATCACCAATTGCACCGTTTCGGGCATGCCCAATATGTAAAAAACCAGTAGGATTTGCTGATACAATTTCTAAATTATAAATAAAGTTTTTGGGGGCTGAATGACCATATTTTGTTTGTAATTTTAAAACATCACTAATAACGTGCTGTAATTGTTCATCAGCTAATGTAAAATTAATAAATCCTGCCCCAGCAATTTCAATTTTTTTAAAATACGGTTTATTATTTTTTTCAATAAAGGCAATAATTTCTGCAGCAATTTTGTTTGGCGCTTTTTTTAAATCCTTAGCTAATAATAAAGTTAGATTTGTTGATAAGTGCCCAAACCCTTCTTGCCGTGGTTTTTCAACCATCACTTCTTTTGTTAAATTGTGGACCTTTAAATATTGTTGTAAAAGTTCTTCAATCAGTTTAACGTTCGTATTCATAACTCCGCTTCCTTTCTTATTCTTATATATATTTTACATACTTTTTATAATTACTTATCTTTTTTTCGAATTTTACAATAATAAAATCCATCAGTATTGTTTTCATACCCAAAAGTTTGCTCAGTTGCAATTATTTCAAGATCATTATATTTTGCTAAAAAATTCCTAATTTGGAGGTTGTTTTCATATACTTCAAATGTACAAGTAGAGTAAACTAAAATACCTCCTGGCTTTAATAATTCATAGGCTTTCTCTAACAATTGTTCTTGGATTTCGACCAAATTAGCTAACTTCTCATTTGTAAAAGAATGATATTTGATTTCCGGTTTTCGTTTAATGACACCAAGACCACCACATGGTGCGTCACATAAAATTTTATCATATTTAACTGATGCAGTAATTTTTCTAGCATCTAATAAATGGGGATAAATATTTGTAATTCCCAGTCGTTTTGCATTAGTCTTAATTAAATTAAGTTTTCTTTCACTAATATCACATGCATCGATAATACCCTTATTATTCATTAACTGACTTAAATGGGTTGTTTTACCACCAGGAGCACTACACATATCTAAAACACGATCAGTTTCTTGCGGATCTAATACTTCGGCAATTCGCATACTCATTTCATCTTGAATAAAAATTAAGCCCTCTTCAAACATTTCTTAATTAATAACTGGTTTTTCGGCAATAACACCAACCGGAGAAACGACACTTTTTGTTAAATTATAACCAGCATACTTTGTTAATAATTCATCCTGTGTAATTTTTAAAGTATTGACACGAAAAGCAATCTTTGGAATTGTTAAATTATCTTCCATTACTTTTCGGGCAACTTCTTCGTTATATTCATTCCGAAGAATTAAATATAATGACAAAGGAAAACTATATTTAATACTTAACTTTTTTGTTTCATCAGTAAGTTTAATTTCAAAAATATCTTCCTTACTTTCAAAAATCTTTTTTAAAGTAGCATTAACAAACCCGGCATATTTTGGATTAAGTTTTTTGCCAATATTAACTGCTTCGTTAACAATAGCATAATTTGGAATTCGGTCTAAAAAACGAAATTGATAAATGCTCATTCATAAAATTACTTGGAGTTTTTGATTAGTTTTTCTATTATCAATAAATTGATTAGCAATATATTCTAAATATAATTTGTTCTTAAGAGTGCCATAAACAATTCGATAAACTAAGGTTTTATCCTGGTCAGTAAAACTGGCATTTAGTTCAATTGTTTTTGCTAATAAATGATTACTAAATTTATTCTTTGCAAAAACTTTTCACAGAATATCTCAGGCTAATTCTCTTGCTCGCATACCTTAACCACCTTTAGTTAACTTATATACGATTAGCAATTTCTTGCTCTAAAATTGTTTTAATTTCTGCCACTGCTTGTTCAACGGTATTATTCACAACAACATAATTATAGTTACTTTGTAACGGAAGTTCATCAGCTGCTTTTGCTAACCGGGCTTGAAGAACAGATTCCGGTTCACTTTTTCGACCCCGAATTCGGCTCTCTAATTCTTCTAAACTTGGTGGAATTAAAAAAATTGAAACTGCATCAGTAATTTTTTCTAATACTTGTGTTGCTCCTTGAACTTCAATTTCTAATAAAACATTATTTCCCTTTTCAATTTGTTCAATACAATATGATTTTGGGGTCCCATAATAATTCCCAACAAATTCTGCATATTCTAATAACTCATCATTTTTAATTGCATTTTCAAAGGTTGGCCGATCAACAAAGAAATAATTTAAGCCCTCAATTTCATCTGACCTCTTTTCCCTTGTTGTCATTGAAACTGAATAAGCTAAATTTAATTCTTCATACTTGAACAACTCCTGACAAATTGTTCCTTTGCCAACGCCTGATGGACCAGAGAAGATAATTAAAAAACCCTTTTTTTGCACACTAATTTTCTCCTTTTTCTAAACGTAGTATATATAAATACTTTTTTTTATATTTTTTGTAACGTAACATTACTAAGTCAAATTGAACAAATGATAGTTCTTGATTTGATTCACAAACTATTATTCCATAGTTATTTATAATATTGTTTTTCAATATTATAGTAATAATATCATAATAATATTCAATTTGTTTAAAAGGTGGATCCAAAAATAAAATATCAATTGTGCTATGGTTTTGAATTATTCAATTTAATAACACATTATAATCATAATTTAACACTTTTCCATTCGTAATTTTTAAGTTTTGAAGATTAGTTGTAATTATTTGGTAAGCACCTTGATGAAAATCATTAAAATAACATTGCTGTAAACCACGTGATAACCCTTCAATTCCTAGTTGACCACTACCAGCAAAAATATCTAAACCAGTTTTATTTTCATAAATAAAATAATTATCTAAAATATTAAACATATCCTCTTTTACCCGGGCTGTCATGGGTCGTGTATTCATCCCCCCTAATGTCTTAATTTGATAACCCTTATATTTTCCCCTAATTACACGCATCGTTTTAGTCCCTTTTCTATCTTTTTTAAATTATACTAAATTTCTTTAATAATTATGGGATATGTTATAATTTTTTAAGAGGTGATTTTTAGTGTTGCAAAATGAAATTCCAAGTAAAGACTGATTAGTATTTGATGATACACCATCAATTCGACAATCATCAAGTGATGTTTCATTCCCATTATTGCCTGAAAATGAACTTGTTATGCAAAAACTAATTGATTTTGTCCGATATTCACAAGATCCACAAAAAAATGATAAACAAACCATTAGACCTGCCGTTGGCCTTGCCGCCCCACAAATTGGTCATAATATTAAGATGTATTATATTAGAATCGAAGATACTGATGATGAAACTGGAACCAAAAAAATAAATGAGCATGCCATGATTAATCCAAAAATTAGTGGCAAAAGTAGCCAATTAGCTTGTATTGAAGAAGGAGAAGGTTGTTTAAGTGTTGATGGTGATAAAGAAGGTTTTGTTCCCCGTAGTTTTCGGATTATCATTGAAGGATATGACTATCTAAAACAACAAAAGGTAACAATTACCGTTCGAAGTTATGAAGCAATTGTTTTTCAACATGAACAAGAACATTTAGAAGGTAAATTATATTATGACTTAATTAATAAAAAGAATCCTTGATTAAAAAATTCTGATTGGATTATTTTATAAATTTAATAACTTTTAACTTTTTTAAGAAAAAGTATTTTTTTGTAAACTTATTAATCTTTGTGTTATAATTTTTTGCATACTGGGAGATTAACTTTTTTTCTTTATTAAATAATAAATTTAATAAAGAAAAAACTATGAATTTTTAGAATTATGAGGTGATAATTTCAATGAATGAAGAAAACAAAGAAATAAATAAAATTAGTAAACCAGCAACTACAAAACCAGCTAGTATAGTACCAAAAACAACAACACAAAATATTATTAAAAATAAGTTTCCAACAAAAGTCTTTGCCCTAGGAGGGTTAGAAGAAGTTGGTAAAAATACATACTGTATTGAACATGATGAAGAACTAATTATGCTTGATGCAGGAGTTAAATTTCCTAGTTCAACAATGCTTGGAGTAGATGCTGTTATTCCAAATTACAATTATTTGAAAGAAAATCAACGAAAAATAAAAGCCCTATTTATTACCCACGGGCATGAAGACCATATTGGGGGAATTCCATACTTATTAAGAGAAGTAACAATTCCAATCATTTATGCTCCTCGACTAGCTGCTGCTTTAATTCGTGACCGATTAAAAGAAGCAAAGTTAGAACAAACTACTATTGTCAAAGAAGTTGACAATATGAGTGTTATTAAAACAAAAAACTTTAAGATTAACTTTTTTGCTGTTAACCATAGTATTCCTGATGCTTTTGGCATGTCAGTTATGACACCAAATGGAAAAGTCGTATCAACAGGAGACTATAAATTTGACTGAACACCATTAGGACATCGTTCAGATATTGAACGAATGGCAAATGTGGGCCAAGAAGGTGTTATGTTACTAATGGCTGACAGTACAAATGCCGAAGTTGAGGGATATACTCAAACTGAAACAAAAATTATTAAAAATATTGCAGAATTATTCGTAAAAGCAAAAGGACGAATCCTAATTTCAACATTTGCTTCAAATGTTCACCGGATTCAACACATTGTTGAAATTGCGAATAAATATGGTCGTAAAATTTTAGTTTTCGGGAGAAGTTTAGATCGAATTATTAAAATTATCCGACAAATGGGACACTTAAAAATTTCTGATAAAGCCTTTATTAAAGCTAATGATGCTAAAAACTATAAGGATAACGAAATTTTAATTATTTGTACTGGAAGCCAAGGAGAACCAATGGCTGCTTTATCACGAATTGCAAATAATCAACATCAACATATTTCAATTGTTCCTGGTGATACTGTTATTTTCTCATCATCGCCAATTCCTGGTAACCAAGCTGATGTTGAACGTGTTATTAATAAACTAGTTCGTGCTGGCGCAATTGTTCAAGAAAATAGTCCGTTAAATCAAATCCATACCTCAGGACATGCTTCACAAGAAGAACAAAAACTATTATTTACATTATTAAAACCAAAATATTTTATGCCAATGCATGGGGATTATCGTATGTTACGTCAACACGGTGAAACCGCAAGTAGTGTTAATGTCCCAAAAGAAAACGTCTTTATTTGTGCCAATGGTGATCAAATTGAAATGTTGAATGGGACAGCTGCCATCGGAAAACGAATTGAAGCTGAAGCGGTGTATGTGGATGGAAAAGACTTATCTGGACAAACAACTGCCGTTGTTCGTGATCGTGAGATTTTGTCAAAAGATGGTTTAATTGCTGTTGTTATTTCAATTGATTCACAAAATAACCAGTTATTAACCCCTCCTCGTATTATTTCACGAGGAAGTTTCTATGTTAAAGAATCAGGAAATATTATTAATGAATCAATTCGCTTAGCAACCGAAGCAGTTAATGAAGTTTTAAAAACACAAAAACCAACCTTTGGTGCTCTTAAAAATGCAATCAAACAATCATTATCGCCGTTTATTTACCGTTATAAACGTCGTAATCCGCTAATTATTCCTGTCATTTTAAATAAAAAATAAAAGAATATTTTAATTATTCTTTTTTATTTTATAAAATGACATATAATTTTAATTAATACTAAGAAAGGATATTATTAACTATGAATAATGAACAAATTGAATTATTATGAACTAACTTAAAAAAACAAGACAACAAAGTGATAATTCCCTTAACAAAATTTCATGGGTATCAACAAACAACTGATAAAGGAACTATTTTAGCGCTTTTTAACGAAGCTGGCCACCCTATTGAACAAATTATAAATGGAATTGGTTTTGTCGCCTTTGATCATACTGTTTTTTATGCCCTTGGTCCCTTGGTGGGGGTCAAATCTCCGATACTGCTATTTTAATGAAAGATACACATACAATTAGCGTTTTTGATCTTAATAAACAAATTTATAAAAAAGTATATCTTCATCTTGTTGATACACAAGGAACAACAATTAAGCTTAATGATACTTTAGAACAAAAAATTGACCAAGAACGGCGCATTAAACTTACTAAAAACCATACAGCACAGCATCTTCTGTCATATATTATTGAGCAAATTTTAAATGATGGTGAAATGACATATTCAGTTCAAATTAAAACGGATTATGCTTTATTGGCAATGAATAAAGTTTATAATTGATTAGATATTATTTTAACAGCGCGAGAAAAAATTATTAATGATTTAATTAAACATGATATTGCTAAAATTGAACATCAAATGCCAATTGCCGAAGCAATAAAATTAAAAATTGCTCATCCAAATTTTGAATATGACCCAATTGTCCGCGTTGTTGAATTCCCTACAGCAACAATTGATTTATGTGGTGGAACCCATGTTAATAATTTACAAGAAATTGATTTTTTTGAAATTTGAGATTGTTGAGTTGATAAAAAGAAAGTTAGAATTCAATTTTCAACCAATAAAGCAACAACACAAGCATATTTTACGAACTGAATTAACCAAAAAAGAACAGCATTAGAACAAAGCGTCAAAAAAATTAGTGGTTATGATCCAACTTTTACTTTTATCATTCCTAATTTTTTGGTTCCAACAACTTTGATTGAAAAAAATAATTTAAACCTTAATATTGAAAAATTAGAAAAAGACTTAAATGAAACAGCAAAAGTTAAATATAAACAACTATTACAAATTATTGAAGAAACCACTTTTCCATTTAAAACAATTCCTATTAACGATAATTTAACAGTGCAAGAAATTATTATTAATGATGAAAAAATAACCCTTGAATTAGTTCGTAATAAATTAAATAAATACTTACAAGAACATCAAAATACCCTAATTATTTTTGTTAATACAAGGTTAAAGTATGGTTTTATTAGTTTTACGAAAAAAAATCAAACTGAATTTAATCTTAATAATTTCTTACAAACAAATAAAGAACAATTTAAAGTTACCGGTGGTGGAACCCCATTCTTTATTAGTTTTACATATCAAAATGAAATTAATTTATTTTTAGAACAATTATTAACTACTCTAAAAAATAAAAAGACCAAGAAGGTCTTTTTATTTTATCTAGTTAGAAAACTTGGTGCGGCAATAATTAAAATAGTACTAATACAATTTAAACCACTATGAGCAATAATATTATAAGTTACATTGCCATTAACAACAATGAACAACATCCCTAATGCTAGTGCTGCGCCTAAATAACCAAGAAGGTGTTCTCAATCACCAGTTGCCGTAACATGCATTCCAGCAAAAAAAATTGTTGAAGCAGCAAAAGCAATTCATTTATTTCCCGTTAAACTAAAAATTCCATGCCGACAAGCTAACTCTTCAATAATTGGGGCAACAAAAACCGTATAAATCGATAAAATAACAATATTTCACCACTTATCAAGCCCTTTAATTAAACTATTTTGATTATTTGATGCAGTTGGAGTTATTAATGATTGTAAATAACCAAAAGTAAGATTAAAAAGAAAAACCACAACAATTGCAATTGCACTAACTAGCAATAAACGTTTATAGTCTTGTTTAAAAGTTAATTTAATTTTTTTAAAAATAAATGGCGAAGTTTTGTAAGTAATAAAAATCGTCACCAACGCAGCAATTAAACTTGTTAATAAATTAATTGTTGTTAACGCAGCAGCAGATGGTTGAAATAAATTAGCAATAATACCAATTATTAAACCAACCATATTAGGAATAAAATAAAAATAATAAAATACAATTGCCCCAGAAAGCATAATTTCGTTTTGAGCACGACTAATAACAAAATAAGAACCAACAGCAACAATAATTCAACTAACAAAATTCATCCCAACTAATGAATATTGATCATGCGCAAATAAATAAGAAATTAAAATACTAATAAAAAATGGAGCAAAGATTGCTGTTCCGATAAAAATATAACCAGTATTACGAACATTCACCAGTTTAAAATCAAATGGTTCTGCACGGTCAACTACGGTTGGTTTTAATTCATATCATGGTCTTTTAAAATTATTATAAACATTTTCATTATCATTCATCTTTAATACTCCTTTAAACCCTATTTGTTAATTATATACCGATTATAACTAAAATATTGTTAAAATTACGAATTCTTTCATAAAAAAAGATATTAGATAATATCTTCTGATTTAACAATTAATGATGGTTGTGTCATTTCAACCGGAATTTCCTCATCCAACAATTCTAAAATGGTTGGTGCAATATCAGCAATCGCTGGGTCTTTATCACGTAATTTTAATCCTGCTTTAGTGATAATAATTGGAACTAATTGGGAAGTATGTTTTTTATTTGGTCCCCCAGTTTCATCAATCATAACTTCAGCATTACCATGATCAGCTGTAATAATCATAATTCCAGTAACTTTCTGCATTGCTTGATAAATTTTGCCAAGACAATCATCAATTGTTTTTACTGCTGCAATCGCTGCTGGTAAAATTCCAGTATGACCAACCATATCACAATTGGCAAAATTTAAAATAATAACATCAAATTCATTACGTTCAATTTCAGCAATCAATTTATTAGTAATCTCATATGCTGACATTTCTGGTTTTAAATCATATGTTGCAATTTTTGGTGATGGAATCAAATCAGCTGAAGCACATGGCAATGTAATTTCAGCTTGAGTTGCTAACCCATTTTTAAAATAGTCTTTTCCTCCGTCAAAGAAAAACGTCACATGCGCAATTTTTTCTGTTTCAGCAATTCGCAACTGACGATAACCCTTTTTGCTTAACCATTCTCCCAAGCCATTAACAACTTCAATTGGTTGAAAAGCAACATGTTTTGACCCAACTGTTTCAGCATATTCCATCATTGACACAAAATAAATGTCATTTAATTTTGGCACAAAATAACTTTCTGCTTCATTAACAGGAAAATTAGCATTTGTTAATGCTGAAGCAATCGCAATTGCCCGGTCAGGACGAAAGTTAGCAAAAAATACGCCGTCGCCCGCTTTAATGTAGCCTTGTGGGGTATTGATATTATAAGCTGGCATTAAAAACTCATCATTACGACCAGCCGCATATTCTTGATCAATATAGGCTAACGGGTCACTAAACTCAGCTCCTTTTCGTGAAACTAAAACATCATATGCAACTTGCACCCGGTCATATTTTTTATCACGATCCATTGCATAATAACGACCCCCAATTGTAGCAATCACCCCTACTTTTAAAACTGCTTGTAAAGCGTTAAATTGTTCAATATATGTTTTAATACATTCTGGTTTAGTATCACGACCATCACCAAATAAATGTAAATAAATTTCCTTAACACCTTCTTTTGCTGCTAATTGATACGCGACAAAGATATGATTAAGATGGGAATGAACACCACCATCAGAAAACAATCCCATGATATGAAAAGCACTATTATTTTGTTTTGCAAAATTAATTGCGGCTAAGATTTCTGGATTTTGATTAAAAGTTCCATCCTTAATAGCTTTATTAATTAATGTTAATGACTCATATTTAATTCTACCAGCGCCCAAATTAATATGACCAACTTCTGAATTTCCAATTTGCCCAGCTGGTAACCCAACTCATTCTCCCGATGCATGAGCAGCTACTCAAGGGTATTTTGCTTTTAACATTTCAACATTTGTCATATGTGCTTGTGTAACAGCGTTTCCTTTTGAATCAGGGGCAATTCCTCATCCATCAAGAATTGCTAATAAAATTGGTTGTTTAGCTTTCATCTTAATATTTCTCCTCTTTTTCTTTTTCCTCAACAATTATATAATTATTTTTTACTATTGAGAATATATTTTTCAATCATTTTTGCAACGCCGCCTTATTCAATATTACTAGTAATATCTTTTGCGATTGCTTTAATTTGATCCTGCCCATTATTCATTGCAATTCCTAACCCAACATTTTTTATCATTCAATAATCGTTCATACTGTCACAAATTGCCATCATTTCTGATAGGGCAATCCCCCACTGTTGTGAAATTCATTTTAAACCTGCTAATTTACTAATTCCAGGAGCATTTACTTCAGCGGTATGGGAAGCATCAATTGCAATTTCAATGTTTTCAGCACGTGCTAAAGTAATAAATTCATCCGTTTCCTGGACATCCATTATAATACATTTGTAATCAGTATTTTTCACTTCCGATAAACTATCATATTGAATAAATTCACCATGAAAGAAAGTTAATTCTGGGTTATTTTCGGCAATAGGATCAAAATTAACAACTACTTTTGTTAAATCATCAATATAACATCATATTTTTTTGTGATATTTTGTTGCTAATTGAAATAAAAAGTTAACTTGCAGGATAGACAACGTTTATTGATGCACAATCTTGTTTGTTTTAATATCATAAATACAAGCACTATTAAAACCAATAAAATACTGCTGAAAATAATCCATTTTTACTTTTAAAGCTTCTGGCAAGGATGTTAAAACTGGTCGTCCCGTTGCAAAGATAACTCGCACTCCCATTTCTTGGGCTTTAATAATTGGCATAATATTATCCGTTTCAATCCCTTGATGAAAACGACATACAGTTCCATCCATATCTAATGCGATTAATTTAATATTTCTCATAATTTCCTACTTTCTATTAAAAATTCCATAATTATATTGTAAAAGAAAAAACCATATTTTTAAATATGGTTTATGAATTTAAATAATAAGTAGTTGGTGATATTGATTTATTATCTGACATTAATGCTCCCGCGCTTTTACTAACAGTTAGGTTTGTTCCTAATAATCAATCTTTAATTTCGGTGCGAAAACCATAAATAGCGCCAACACAACCACCTAAAATTGCTAACATTATTAAAACACTAACGAAGACTGTTAATCAAGGACGTGATTTTTTTGTACAATTTTTACATTGACATTGTGTTCCATCATTTTCAATATTAGTATTTAATTTTCGATTTTTTTTACGACTTCCTTTGCTATTTTCATCTTCAAATAAATCGGTTGGTAAAGATGCTGCAATATTCATATTTTTACCAAGACCCACCTTAATATTATGATCAATTGGAACATTTAACAAATCGGATGGTTTAATGTTTTTTTGCCCATAATAATTTTCATTTTGATTTAAACCACAACTTTGTAAATTAGCAATTCGCTCCGCTAATGTTTGATTCTGTGTTGGAGCTGCCGCTGATTGTTGCACATTAGGCGTTGGATTTATCCCTTGTGAATTCTGTTGCACTGTTGGTGCAAAATTAGCACGTTGCTGATTCATAATTGGTTGCTGATATTGTTGATGCTGTTGTTGCTGATATTGTTGCGGCGCTGTATTTTGTCCTGATTGCTGTGCCTGTGAATATTCCTGTGCTGATGGTTGTTGTTGATATTGTTGCTGCGCAACATTCTGCTGATATTGCGACGGCGCACTAGCTGTTTGCTGCTGTGACTGCGAATATTGCTGCGGCGCCTGTGAATATTGCTGCGGGGCAACACTTTGTGGTGGTTGTTGCATCAAGTTTTGTTGTTGTGAATATTGCTGTGCTAATGGTTGTTGTTGATACTGCTGTGGTGCAACATTCTGCTGATATTGTTGCGGTGCAGCACTAAAATTATTCCCTTGATTAGGGGAAAGCTGTTGTTGATTATTGTCAGGTTTATTTTCTAAACCATTATTATTTCAAGTATGATGTAAACTCATTTTATGCCCTCTCACTATATATTGCCATACACTATTGTATAAAAATTATACCATAAAATGAGGATTTTTGCTATGCCAATATTGCTTTTGTAAAAACACTATTGATAATCGCACTTGGACGCTTATTGTTATATAAAATATCATATAACGCTTCAAACAATGGTAATACGATTTTATTAGCACGAGCATCTAAAACAATTGTTTTACAAGTTAAAACACCTTCAACTGTCTTAGCATGACTTGCTAAGACTTTTTTAGCATCATCTGCTTGTGCAATTTCAAAACCAAGTGAGTAATTTCGTGATTTGCTTGAAGTTGCAGTTAAAATTAAATCTGCTAATCCGGCAAAATTTAAAAAAGTTTCAATCCGAGCACCTTTTGCTTTTGCAAAAAGTTGAATTTCATTTAATCCCATCGTAATTAATGCTGCTTTAGCGTTATCTGATGCATAAAGACCGTTAAAAATCCCCGATGCAATTGCAACAGCATTTTTTAGGGCAACAGCATATTCAGCACCAACAACATCGGTATTTGCGAAGGTAACAAAATACTCATTATTAAATAAATTACGAACTTCTTGGGCCATTGCAATTTCATTTGAAACTGCCATAATGCACGTTGGTTTTCGTTGTAAAACTTCTTTAGCAATACTTGGACCATAAATTCCAACATATGCTTTTAAAATTTGATTATTAATTAATTTTCCAATTGAACGTGATAATACTTCATGTGTTTCAGGATCTAATCCTTTTGAAACATTAATAATAACAACTGGTTTTGTTACTGTTTGATTAATTCTTTCAATAATTGGTTTAATAGCAATAACTGGAATTCCCAAAATAATATATTCAGCGTCTTCAACAGCTTCGGTAAAATTAGTTGTTGCTTTAATTTCCCGATTAATTTTTAAATCACCAAAAAAATGAATATTTAAATGTTCATCGTTAATATCATTAACTTCTTTGCTATCAATGCCATACATTATAACATTATGATCATTATCTGTTAAAACATTAGCCAAAACAGTACCATATGCTCCCGTTCCGATAATAGTAATATTCTTTTGTTCTTTTCTCATTATTACTTACCTCATTACTTTCTTTCTCTAAATAATATTTTAATTGGTACACCATCAAACCCAAAATGTTCACGAATTTGATTTTCAAGAAACCGTTTATAAGAAAAATGAATATATTTAGGGTTGTTACAAAACATAATAAAAGTTGGAATCATACTTTCGGGTTGTGTTGCATAATAAATTTTTATTCGACCACCATTAAAATCTGGCGGTGGATTTAACAATTGTGCTTTAACTAAAATTTCATTTAAAACGCTTGTTTTGATGCGTTGCGTTAAACCAGTATAAACCTCGTCAATTGTTTGAAATAATATATGCAAACGTTTTTTTTCTAATGCTGAAACAAAAACCATTTTTGCATAACTTAAATATTTAAAATAACCACGAATTTGACTTTCAATTGTCTGCATTGAACGGTCGTTTTTTTCGACAACAGCATCCCATTTATTAACAGCTAAAATAATTGGCTTGTTTTGTTCAAAAGCAATTCCAGCAATATTAGTGTCTTGATCAGTAATTGTTACTGTCCCATCAATGATTAATAGAACAAGATCACTTCTTTCAATGGCACTAACGGCACGAAGAACACTATATTTTTCTAATTTTTCATAAACCTTCCCCTTCCGTCTAATCCCCGCTGTATCAATAACCGTATAAAGGTGATCATTTCGTTTAAAGGTTGTGTCAATTGAATCAGTTGTTGTTCCTGCAATTGGTGAGACAATTACTCGTTCTTCTCCTAAAATCGCATTTGTTAATGATGATTTCCCAACATTTGGTTTTCCAATTAAAGAAAAATGAATTCCTTCCGTTTTTGGTTGAATTGGAATTTGGTCTAAATAAGAAATGACTTTGTCCAATAAATCACCAATCCCAATCCCATGCGTTGCTGAAACGGCAATTGGTTCACCAAATCCTAATGTCATATATTCATATAATTCACTTTCTTTTTCTTGTTTATCATATTTATTAATAACTAATAAAACCGGTTTCTTTGCCCGATATAATATTTTTGCAATCATTTCATCATCTGGGGTAATTCCTTCTTTATATGATAAAACAAAAATAATAACATCAGCTTCCGCAATCGCAATTTCTGCTTGCATTTTAATTTCTTGGGCAAACATTGCTTCATTATCTAAAGTAATTCCTCCGGTGTCAATCATTAAAAATTCACGCGTTAATCATTCCGAAAAGGCATAAATTCGATCCCGTGTAACACCAGGAGTATCTTCAACAATTGCAAGAAGGTTTTTAATAATACGATTAAATAATGTTGATTTCCCAACATTTGGTCGTCCTACAATTGCTACGGTTCCTTTTTGTGCCATTTATTTTCCTACTTTCTTATATTCCATTACAACTTGATAAATTGCAGCGACTGTTTGTTCAAAGGTTAAACTACTAGTATCTATTACAATTGCATCAGCAGCAATTTTTAATGTTCCAACTGTCCGACTTGTATCAACATGATCACGTTCTCTTAACTTTGTAGTAATTTCTGTTAAATTATTTGGTGTAATATCATTTTCATTATTTTGACTTCATCTTCGTTTAGCGCGAGCAGCAATACTAGCTGTTAAATAAATTTTTATTTCTGCATCCGGCAAAACAACAGTTGTAATATCACGACCAACAACAACATTACCCTTCTTAGTAACTAATTGGCGTTGTAATGCTACCATTGCTGTTCGAATAAACTCAAGACCGGTAATTTTATTAATATTATCCAAAACTAAACTTGTTTGAAGCATTGCTGTGACATCTTCATTATTAACATAAATTTTATTGTTTAACACTTGATAATTAAACTTTGTTAATAGAACTTGTAACTGCTGATTATTACTAAAATCAATCTGTGCCTTTGCACAAAAATAAGTAAAAGCACGGTAAGTTAATCCGGTGTCAATAAATTGATAGTTTAATTTTTTGGCCAATTCATAACCGGCAGAAGACTTACCACTACCAGCTGGACCATCAATAGCTATATTTAATTTCATCATCTTCTCCCATTTTCTATAACACAAAGATTAGTGCCAAACAAGCACCTAATAAAATAACAAGCAAAAGTATTGTTAATAATAACATTTTATAGTTTAGTTTTATTTTACGATAAGTAACTAGAACATTATTATGCTTTTCTTCTAATAAAATACTTGATTCCTTTAACATTTCTGCTGTACTACGATTGTCATTTTTGCGCATATGAGCAATTGTACTAAATTCAATGTTTGTTGAATTAATTTTAAAATCACTATTTTCTTCTTGGATTTTATCACTTAAACGGTGATATGTAATTTTTTCAGCTAGAATACTTTCTAAAATTGTCTGATATTTTTGATAAGTTGGTTTATTTAACAATGTTTCAGCAATTAAAATATTATGCATAATATCACCAGCATCTTGATCATTTTTTAAATTAACTTGAGCGGATATATTTGTTGTACTAACAACTTGTTCTAATAATTGCTGTAAATCATATTTAAAATCAGATGGATATGGTTGTTCATCTGGATTTTTATCCAAATATACTTTTTCTCAGCTAAATTCTTGTTCAAAATCTGATTTAACATTGTTAAAGAAAGTAGCATCAATGACATTTAATTTTGCCATATAACTATTAATTACTTGATTTGCCTGATTAATTTCTTGATCTAATTCAATTTCCTTCTTGATCATCTCACGTAGTTGGGCAAATTTTTCCATTCTAGTTTCCATTGTACTCCTCCAACTTTTTCAAACTACATTAAAATTATATATTATTATTAAAATTTTTGTTATCATTATAGTAATAAATAAGATAGTGGGGGGATCTCGATGGCAGACCGCGATATTTCAAAGAAAAGAACATATGTTAACACTGACTTGTGTATTTCTTGTGGAAGCTGTATTATGATTGATGAAACCGAAACATTCTTTATGGATGATGATGGTTTTGCAAATACAACTGAAAATGTTCAAGAACTAGTTGAAGCACAAATGGTTTGTCCAACGGCTGCCATTTTTATTAAAACATTAGAAGAATTTAAAGAAAATCGAAAAAGTAGTCTTGATACTGATTAAAAAATGTTTTATAAATATTTATAAAACATTTTTTAATAATTATTTTCTTGACGAGCAAAGTTAATTTCATTTTTCTTATTATATGCTGTAATTAAATCAGTTTCCGTAAACTTTAACTGCGCAGCAATAATTAAATATTGGTTTAAAACTTGAAAATAAATTTTAGTTGTTTGTTTTTTAATTAATTTAGCACAAGCAGCAAAACATTCTAAATAGAGTTTTGTTAAACTAACTACTTTACCAAAGTATTTATTTTGATAATGAAATTTATTAAAATCAACTTGTAAACTACTACCAATACTAATTAAAAAATGAATTCCATCAATATATTCTTCTAACAAAACATCTTGTTCTGAAGCTGGTTTGATACTTCAATATTTAAAATCACGTTGTTCATTAATAAATTCGGCTAGTTCAACTAGAAAAGCCAAAATTCGTTTATCTAAGGTTTGTTCATCATTTAACTTAAATTTTGTTAAAATATGATGATCTATCTTTTTTTGATTTTCAAGTAAATATGCAAAAGTTGCGTTACTTAACATTGTTATTGACCCCCTGTTCTGTTCTAATTTTGTTTAAAATAGTTTTTGCTCCTGGAATTTTATCATATTTCTTAACAACTTCCCCCGTTAATGAAGCAATAATCCGTTCTGAAGCAAACGGATCACGAGGATCATAAATTCATGCGTTGTCAAAAACTGTTGTCGCCTTTTCTTCTCCCATTGTCCCAATAATAATGGCGTGGAAACGATTACGTCTTTTTCTTAATATATTAATTTTTTCAATAATATCAGATGATAAATCTGATGTCATAAAATCACTAATTAATAATAAATCCGCATTAAAATATTCATTACTATCCATTACCGTTAAAGTATGTTGCAATGCTGGCTCAAAATCCGTATCACCACCAAAGCTTTTTGATAAAAAATCAATTAACTTTGGAACAGAATCTTTTAGTTGGGATAAGTTATAAACATCTAAACTTTTTGAAAAATTAATCATATAACACGGACGATGTTCTGATAAAGCAATTTTAGCAATCGCCAACGCCAATGCTTTAGCAATTTGTTCCGGACTACCACGCATTGAAGAAGATGTATCAATTGACAACACAATTGGCCCTTTCTCTTCAAGAACATATGATTCAACTGTCGTTAATTTAATTTGTTCTTTTGGAACCTTATCTTGTGATAAAAATTCAAATGTTGTTAATTTTCCTTCAATATATTTTTTATAAAAAATATATTTTAAAATAGGATAACGTAATAAAAATAATTCAGCAGGAAACATATGTTCTAAATCTTTTGATTCAGTCGCCCCAATGATTTCTTCTGGCGATGAACCAACTGGTTTTCACTCAAAATCCATTACAATTTCTTCTAAAATTCGTTGTTCAATTAAATTACTTTCACCCTGATAACGTCCTAATAAAGTTGCAATTTCCATAATTGCGGGGTTACTTTCTAAAAATTTAGCAAACTTATCAATTGCTGTCATATCAACACCTGGTTTTAATAGTTCTGCTGGATCTCACATTTTTCCAAAAAAATTTCATACTGTCTTTAATAAACTATTTGCTTGATGATAAATTGCAATCTTATTGTACAAATCTTGCATAAATTTACTGCGTAACTCTTCAATTTTAGTGAACCGATAATCATTAATTCTTTTAATTAAAATGGATTCTCACATCCCAACAAAATCTCGAAATAACATATTAGGATTATTATTTTTCTTATTAAATTCATAACGATAATAGTTTAACCGATCATAAAACGGTGAATTGACTTTAAATAAAAAATCCTGTGTTGAAGCATAATTCTTTTTTAATCCTTCATACCCATTAACTTTAATTCAATGAAATAAATAAATTTCTTTTTCAATATTTGGACTCAATTTAATTTTCATAATTTCATCTTCAATTTTTTTATCATAAAAATTATTAATTTCTTGATCAAAAATATCACTTAATCATCGATTTGATTTTTTAACCAGAGCAAAATTTGGACTAGCTAAATAAGTCTTTTTTAATTCTATTAATTTTTCCGCTAATTTAACCCCTGCTTTTTGCTCTAAATATGGATTCATAATGAATACTCCTTTGTTTTACAAAATTAATTTTTAACTAAATTTGATAAACTGCCAGAATTAGGTTCGGTATTATCTTTTGAACGATAATCAACTTCAATAATATCCTCATTAAAATTCAGTTTGTCATCATTAAAAGCATTATTAACAGCTAAGATAAAACGGTCTCTAAAAAAGATACAATTTAATTCTAATAAACGTTCTTTTTCATCAGGAAAAGCAGTTGCTAACTTATCAATTTCACGTTCAACTGCTAAAATTCTTTTTTCAAGTTTAGAATTATTATCTTCAACTTTTGAATTTTTAATTTCAACTCTAATTTCCTCATATGTTTTAATAATTTTAAAAGTACTATCATTGACATAACTAATTTCAGTTTGTAACACATCAACCATATTATCTAAGTCTTCGCCATAATATAATTCAACTAATGTTGGTTGTGTTTTATTATGACGAGCATCAATCAAATCTTCAACGCGAATAAAACAAATCGGATATTGTTGATTTTTTCAAAGAATACGATGAAAAGTTCCTTGTAATTTTCCATCAAAAACATCCAAATACTCACTTTTACGACTATTAACTTCTTGAATATCTTCATACTGTGCTGATAATTCTTCTAATTCTTTACTTAAACGAATCTTTTTTTCACGAACATCATAAGTTAACGCATCTAGATAAAACTCGTTAAAAATAGCATTATATTCTTCTTCTTGTTGTTCGTCATCTCAAATACAATAGGGAATAACTAATCAATCAGCTTTATCAACCGTATCAAGACCATTATAAAAAGCTGATGCTTTCATTAAATGGGCAATCTTTTTTCATCGGCGATCAGAAATATAATATTCCCCATCAGTTGCAATATACATTGCTTTTCGAAACCGTGAAATAAAATCAAATGTTGATTGGGTCATTTTAACTTTATTAATTTTTTTTCGTCACACATCATATTCTTCATGGGTAATCTGTAAAGCTTCATCAACTTTAACATCTAATTCTGTTACTCCAGCAATCATATCATTAAAATTTGTTTCATCTTTTAAGCCATGGGCAATATAACGAATAATAAAACGATCATATAAGGCTTCTAAACCTTGGCCCTCTGCTGGTAACTCATTTGACGCAGAAATCAATAATTTCATTGGAACTTTAATATCAACCCCCGCATTACGAAAAATCTTTTCATTAATAATTGTTAATAATGTATTTTGAATTGAAGGTCCTGCCTTTCAAATTTCATCTAAAAAGACAATTTCCGCAGTTGGTAAATATTTATCAATCAACCGTTTATATACTCCCTTTTGTAAATCCTCAATTGAAATTGGTCCAAAAATTTCTTCTGGTGTTGAAAAACGATTCATTAAATACTCAAAAATAGTCCCATTTTTAAAAGCATGTTTTAAACGTCGTGAAACTAATGATTTTGCAATTCCCGGTTTTCCTAAAAGAAAAATAGATTCTCCACTTAGCATTGCTAACATTGCTAAATTAAAAATTTCTTCTTTTTCATAAACATTTTGCTGTAATTGTTTTGTTAATTCTTCTAATCTTTCTGTAAGCGTCATCATTTTTCTTTACTCCTTAAACTTCTAAATTAATTTTTCGTTTGACATCATCTGATTTAACAATTAACAGACATGCCCCAACAATTCAAATTGAGGTAATTACTAAAACTAACACAATAAATATTAATAATCATTGACTAACTGGTTCTGAGGTATTTGCTTTAATACTACCTAAAATTAATAAAGCCGCACATAGAATTTCAACAAATAAAAAGTACAAAATTACTAACATAATGTAGGCAATTGCCCACCCATAAACCGCCCCCGCGGTTCGTGCCATTCCCATTGGAATAAAATATAATAAACTAAATAACAATGTGATAAATAAAAATCCATAACTTAAAAAATCCTTAACATAAATATTGGCAAAAACTTTAATACTGGGATCAACATAGTTACTTAAAGCAATTAATATTGCTTTTTTACCAATAAAATATGCCAAAGTAATTGCGAACACTTGCCCAAGAATAATAAAACTACGCCCAACTCGTTCTAACGGACTATCTCAAAACATTCGACGTTGAGAAAAATCATTATTTTGGGTTGGTGAAATATAACTAAAACGTTTTTGTTCTTGTTTTGATAATTCTTTAACTTCTTCTTCGTATTTTCGTCGTTCTTCCTCTGTATCAAGCAGTTCTAAATCAGGAAATTTATTTCCATATGTTGGCTTATTTTTATTCATCTTGAACCCCCTTTTGCTACATATGAACCATATTGTTATTATTTTAGCATTTTTTCATAAATTTAAACAATTAAATTACATTTTTCCTACTTTTCAACAATAAAATCACGTGATATTATCCCATCAAAATATTTTGAACCATCCGTTGCTGTTACTGCATCATACCAATATCTTCCTGACACTTGAAAAATACTACTATCATTTAATCGGCGGCCATTTCCATCCGTAATAACAATTGTAAAATAATTAGTAATATTATTAATATTATAACCACCCCTATTAATAGCTGCTTTTAGTTGATTCATAATGGTGCTTACGACATTTCGAACCGAATTACCAAATTTTTGCTGCCCAGGATTAATCTTATTGTAATATTTATTAATTGAAACAGGCTCCACAGTTAAATTAAAGGTTGTTATGCCTGTTACAACATTATCATTGCCAAGGGCAGTAATTGTAATTGTCTTTTGACCGGTTGTTAATTTTATTAAACTATTTTCTGTAATACCACTAATGCTAAAATCAGAGTAATTTAAATTTAACCCCCTACTTTGTGCTCGTGCTAGAATTTGTGCTTTAATTTCACGATAGGCACGCTGTTGGGTCCAAGAACTATCCACCACTAATTGTGACAAGGAAATGGCACTAATTGGTGCTGCTGTAATCCGAATAACCCCTGTTTTAAAACTGCCTTGATAATTTAATGAGTCTTTCGTTGCCGTAATTATTGCATTATATGTTCCTACCCGCAAATTAGTATTATTATAGCGTCCAACATTAAGTTCATTTACCGCAATATTAAAAGCATTACTATGCGAACTTTCAACGGGATAATTATTACCTGGTTGTCCACTACCCGTTTGATTACGATAATCTCAATCATTGGCAGCTTGAAAAATTGCTTGTTGATAATCATTATATAGGTCTTTCACCCTATCCAAGGTTGTGTATGTTTTCGATAAAGCAAAAGTTGATTGTAAAACATTAAGATTGTTTTTATCAACGCCCCATGGATCTTTCACAACTTTAGTTGGAAGTTCATATTCATAAGATAAATCATAAAGTTTATTAAACGTTCCATCATATGAAAATTGCACATTAATAACAATGCTTGGAAAACTTAAAAGTTTATCTTGATACACATTATTATTATTTCCTCGTAACATTCCATTGATTGGCGGTTGTTTAGTAAAAGTTGTTCCCACAATTGTTGTGGGATTTATCCCAACACCAACGGTAATGTCCTTAACAATCTTGTTAATATCAATATATTGATTATTTAAATTTTCTAACAAATAACTTTTTAAACTTGATTTAATAGCATCAATCTTATTTGTTAAACGAAGATCAATTGCTTGTTCTGAATCATCATATTTAATATTTTCAATCACATCTTTAACATTAGCAACTAAGTTAAATTCTTGATAATTAATGGAACGAGCAGTATAACTTTGTTGATCATAATACATTTTTGTTGGATCCCGCGGTTAATTTTATCTGGCAAACCATTATTATTAATATTTAAAAACTGAATTAATACTTCATTATAAAAAATTTGGTGTTCAGAACCTCATACATATGAACTAAAATCATTATTTTCATAGTTAACATTATCAGAGACATTATCAGAACTTAATCCCATTTCTTTAATATAACCTTGATAAGAATAAACCCGTTGATCTTGCATTACGCCATTTAAAAATGTTTGATCAGTATTTCGATCATATAAATCATAACTATTTTAACATTAACAAAGGTTGGCATTTTAATTCCAATTTTGGTAAAAATATTGGCAATTGCCCCGTAATTATTACTGTGATAATCAAAAAGACTAGCACCAAATTGTTGTAAGGAATTAAATTTTTTAACATTATACTTAATATTTAATGTTAAATTACTTGCAGAAGGGTTATCTGTAATTGCTGCAAATGGAGTTCCATTTTTATTAACAACTTGCTCATTAATAATAATACTATTATCAGCCTTTGCGATTGGATAATATTCTGTTAAAAGTGCATTTAAAATTATTTCATTATTAGTGTCTAACGCAAGGCCATATTTCTGAACTAATGTCACAATTTTGCTATTACTCATTAAATTTAACATTTAACTTAAAGTTAATAATGTTGGTACTGCCGCTTGTGTTGTATCATATGTATAATCAAAAGTTTTCTCTAAATCAACATAATAACCAGCATTATCAGTTCCAATTAGTTACAAAGCAAATCTAATTTTATAAGTAAATAATCCGCGGTCTTTATCAACAGGAGTAACTGTTACTAACCCGTATTTATCATCACCATTATTATAGGGATAAGTTAAAATTTTTGGTCGTAAAATTAAATTCAATCGATTTCCTTGATAAATTATTCGAGTTCCTGACAAAGTGGCCCCTGTTCCTTTTAACATTGTTTCAACAGTACTTAAATTATTTTTAATTCAATCGTTTTTTGCAAAAATTTCTTGAATAATTTTAATATTATCTAAATTAGGATAAATATCAATCCCATCTTTTTCACCAGTATTAAAAGAAACATAACTCGCTAAATGTTCTGGCCTTGGATCACCATTAAGATCAAGTAATGGTTTTGATAATTGTTGATTTATCATTCTAGTAATTTTATCATCCAACAAAGTAGCATTAGCTCATGGATTTTTATTATGATAAGAAGAGGGTGCAACAACAGAATAAATAACACCACCTAGACCAGCTGCAATCGCAACTGTTCCAATAATGGCAAAAATCTTTAAATTAGTTTTTCGCGATAATTTTCGACGCATTGGTACTGGTGATTCTAAAATATTATTAGTCTTATCTTATTTTACCATTAATAGCCTTTCCTTCCATGCACATTAATCATTTTTTAAATCTGCTTTAAACTCTTTTTTTCTTCCTGCTTGCTTTTTTTCTTGTTGTTCTAAAACTGGTTTTTGAACATACACCCGCTGTTTTTTTTCTTTTAAATTATTTAAATTATATTTTTCTTTATTATACTTAATTGTTTCTAATTCAACAAGATGTTGTCGTTCTTGTTCTAATGTCACTAACTTTGTTTCAACTTTTTTAATTTTTGTTTCATCTGTTAAATATTCAAATTTTTTTCGTAAAATTCATTGTTTTTTAACTTCTCGTCACAATAAAACATAGGAAGGAAAAATCACTAGAATACAAACACTAATTAAAGTAAAAGCAACAATAAAATAATTATTAATTGTATTAAACATTCCAATATAAGTAACTGTTAAAATAAAACAAACTGTATAATATATGATGGCAAAAACAGTGGAAATAATAATTCAACTTTTAAAACTTGCCGCTCTTTTTAATTTAAGATAGGGCAAACCAATAAAACAAAAGAAAAAGAAGGCACAAACAAGGCCAATTACAACAGCAATAATATAATGAATTTCATAAGTTCGATGTAAAATAACTCCCGTTAAATTTTTGATATTATTGTAAGCCATCGCACAACCAGCACTAATAAAATAACCCATAAAAGTACCTAAAATAGAAAAACCAATGATTAATAACCGTGTTGCAACTTCAACTCGAGTGTTTCATTGTAATGCTAATTCATCGCGTTTTGAACTAATTTTTGTTAACATCCTAATCTCTCCTTATCCTCTTGTTGCACGAATTTGATTTGCTAATTCATTTTCAACTTTTCGTTGATATTTCTTACAGTTATTTTGTAAAGCCATACATCCAATTGCAAAACAAACAAAAGCAGCAAGAATGATTCCTCGTAAAATAAATGGGTTAATATTTAATCCAGCAACCGAACCTTTAATATAAAGCACTTGTAGGACCGCAATTAAAAAAACAATTATAAAATTAATGTTGCCAACAATGCTTACGATAATTGTTCAAATGTGAACAGTTCGTAAGGTCTGAGCCGTTAAAATTGGAATTGTTAAGAAAAAGAATGTTGATACTCAGGCAATTGATAAGAAAATAATTAAGGCAATAACAATTGGTTGTCCAATTGCCACAATTGGCCCCGTAAAAGAAGTGTTTAATTTTGAAACCAAAGACATCAGAAATTGGGCAATAACTTGACTTAAAGTTGGAATATATACCAATGAAACAACAATTAACATTAATTGCCCAAAAATAATCATTATGCGGGCTAAAGTTTCTCCTTTTGTTGCAAAATAATATTTAGTTGCATCAACGTTATAATGATAAGGCAAAGGTTTATTTTGTTTTTTGCGTTTTAATTCATACTCACCTAATGATTTAACTGTTTTATCCACCACCGTTTTGTCCAAACTTTTTAATGACGCTGGGCGATTATCTTCCACAAATTGAATTGTCTGAACCATTTCTGATGCGGTCTCACCTTTTGACAATATTGTTTTCTCTTTTTTCATTTGACACCTTCCTACTCAACCACTTTTAACTGTGATCTAAAATCTAAACTTTCCGCCATTGCAATATTAATCCGTTTTTGTTGTTGTCATGCTGAAAGTCATAATAAAAAACTCCCTCAAAACAAAACTAATGCACAAACTCCAGCCATAATAACACCCGGGAAATTTAAGCGCACTGGAATATAAAGATAAGCAACAACACTTATTGCTAACATTAATAAAGTAAAGAAAGACCCTAAGGTAATAAAAATAATTCCTGTTAATTTTATTGTTTTAATATTACGAACAATTAACGTTGGAATAACAAAAACTAACGAAAAGATAATGCCTAACAAAGCAAGCATAATTGTCATCCCACGAAAAACACCATCAGCAACACCAAAATTATTAAAAACAGCTGGAATTGGAATCTTACTAGTTGCAATCATTGCTAATGAGGCTGACACAATGATAATCACCCCCAGCATAATTCCTTGACCAAGTAAAATCAAAATACGGCCAACAATTTCCATTGCATTATTAAAATACATTCGTGTTAAACGAATATCTTGTTCTTGCGAACTTGCTTTTATCGTTCATTTGTCCTGTTTGCTCATCAATATCACCCAAAATTACTACTTTCCCTTTTATTTACAATGATTATAGCATTTTCTTCAAAAAATACTATCCCCTAAAAATAAAAAAATTCTTCTAGCTTAGAAGAATTTTTTATGGTTGATAAATAAGTTTTACTTTAAGTTTAACTGTTCCTTCAAATACCGGAATATTTAGCTGAATTGTAATAATTGATTCCTTAATAGAATCTGTTGCTATCGGCAAGACTAGTTGGTTTAAAACTTCATTTGTAAAGGCATTATACACATTTAAATCTAATGGTACATTTGGATACTTATTATGTAAAGCAGGATTTTTTGTAATGCTTTGATCTAATAATGTTTCCATAATTTTTACCAACAAAGCAGTTTTCTCGTCTTCAGTTGCTGGTAACTTACGAACAAAAATTGGTTCTACTTTATTAGTTAAATCAATATCTCCAAAAGCAGTTGGTATTCCTGGTGTTAATTTAAAATCAAGTGTTATTTTACCACCATAATTTGTTGGATTTAATAACATCAGATCGAATTGTAAAGAAATGTCTTTTGCTGTATTAGGGTCATAATTTTTAATCGCTTCACCAATCAGTGTTCCTAATTCTGTTACATTTCAATCAGCTTCATTTTTGGAAATCCCAAAAGTAAGTTCGTTCTGATCAACAAATGGTGGTTGTTTAATAACGTCTTTTCAAATTTGATGTTTAAAATAAGATCCCCGTTCTTTTCATGTCTCTAATTTTGTTGCATTAAAACGATAATTTTTACTTGTTAAATCAATTGGTAAATCAACTGTTATTGGATTATCAATCATTTTAATTTTTCCTTGAACAAGAACATCAACATCACGCCCTGATCCATCTTCTTGATTACCAAGAATTGAAATAACATAAGTTGCTCAATCACCATTACGCTCGGTTGCTTCTAATGCTCGTTTTAAATCGTCTTTTCGTTCAATTCTAAAATTACTTAATTGGTTTGATAAACTAGGACCTCATTCTGGGGTATTAATAACATTATTTCAAACTAAATTTAGCACCGAATCAACAGTATGATGATCTTGACGAACTAATAAAATTGAATCAACTGGTAATAAACTAATAGCCGTTCCTTGATTAATTAACTCAACTTCAATTGCAACATCACCTTTAAACATTGGATTTGTATTAAGGTTAATTGCATTTAATGTCACAACTCTTGACCCACCAATGCTAGGTCAATTTTGATTTAAAGTTGTCGTTCAACTCGTTACATCAAAGTCTTTTAGTTCTGGTCCATTTACTAAGTTTGCTTCTTGCATTGCCATCGCCCAGATGTAATCTTTATTAACATTTGGACGTTCTCTTTGCGTTACAACAACTGGCACCGTTAGTTTTATTGTTGGTGGTAACAATATTGGATCTTTAGTAACACCTCCAACAACACGAATATAATGGTGTGCATTCTCATCTTTTGGCGTTGCTAAAAAGTATAAATAAACAGCTTCTCCAACTGGGGGTTCTGTCACACTATTTCAGTCAATTAAATAGTCATTTCGATCATTTGAAACTCTTGCATCAGTGGCAAAATATTTTTTAACTTCTGTTCAAACTAAATCATATAGTGCATCTGGTGGTAAGTTATTTTGTTGTAATTTTAAGTTAACTTGCGCACGATAACTAATGACCGCTAACTTAATAACAATTGTTCCACTATACATTGCAGTTGGTGTATTCGCTTTACCATTATAAGCGGCCTGCATTTCAACATCTAATTTTTGGTTAAAAGTTACCGGTGGTATCTTAAACCCTGACATATCGTACGTATCGTAACTCTTTGGTGTATCTGGTTGCAAATCATTAACTGCTACTTTTCAAATATCTTGGTATAAATCATTAATTGAATCATATTTTGTAATATCCCAAAGATCTTTTAACTGAATCGTTTGGCTAAGGTCAATTGATGCTGTTTTAATAACAGTAAAATGAATAATAATTGAACCAATATACGGAATATCATTATCATCACGAACTGTTAAAACAACATAACCCTCTTGTGGAGTGTTATCATTAACCGGTTTTTCCAAATTTGCAGAATCAGTAACAGTAAAAATATCTACTGTCAAAGTTGAAGCAATTCGTTGTTCTGTTTTTGCTTGCTCAAAAATTGAATCAAGAACAGGAATATTGTCATCAGTAACAATGACATTATTTGTCAAAGTAAATTCTGTCGCAAGATTTTCTTTTCCATTAATTTTTGAAGGTGAAGGTGTTCCACATTCTATTGCACTGGCTGTTGAACTACTTACCAAAACAGTTGCTATTAAAAGTGCTAAAATTTTTCGCATTGAGAACATCTCTCCTTCCCTAAGTATTTACTAGTATAATTATACACTGTTTATTATCTTATTGATAATTAATGTTAAAGCGGAAAGTGACCGCCTTTAAACTCTCTGGGATATTCCCACCTACTTGTAATGCTAATTTAATATCAAGGACCGTAAAAAGACTATAACGAGTTTCATCATTAGCAAGAATGGTATTAAATCATTCAAGGAATGTGCCAACACTACTATGATAATTATTAACTGGGGTAAATGTTGTTTGATAATCCTTTTTGAAAGTTGTTTCATATTGTGCTTTTGAAATACCATTAATAATATTTAATTTATTTCCTGCTACTTGGGCAATATTTTTGATAAACGCTCATGTTTGGTCAATAATTTGATTCATCAACATTGTTTCAAATGCCTTTTGATCAAGACTAATATTTCTTACATCAATATTAATTTGATTTAGTGTTGTTGTTGCTCCATATAAGTTAGCACTTCAATATTTTGTAAATAATGTATTTCGTTTTTGAGGATCATCAATGGTATACGCATCAACATTTCCTGGATGAACTAAATTAGTGACTGAGTGTAATGATGGTTGGTCAATTGTGACAAATTCTGTTCCTGGCAAAGAATTACCAAGAAAATAAATTACTAAATTTTTATTTTCTTGAATTGTTCGTTTAATGACAGTATAATCACTTTTTTCAATAAAACCATATGATTGAAATGGTAAAATATTTCAATCATAAACCCATTTATATTTTGAATCATTAGGATTGCTCAAAACATCACGTTGTAAATCTTTAACAGCAGTTGCTAGTGTCTCTTTCCCGCTTAAGACATCTGTTACCTGATTGCGTAAACGATTACCAATGATATTTTGAATTGTTTCATCTTTTGGCAAGAACATAAAATAAAATTGTTCTGGTTTAGTGACGTCTAATCGTTTCGGTTGAATTAATTGATATCAATCTTTTCAATCATTTGGTACTAAATCTTCGGGTAAAACTAACCCCCGGTTTTCTGATGTTTCTAAAACATTAATTAAGAAAATTAATAATTGCGGAATGTATTGACCTCCAATATTAATGTCTTTTTTTGCTAGTGATCCGCTAAAATCAGGATTATTTTGTTGTGCTGATTGAATCACTCGATTCATATCAAACATATAGCCAACACTATCAAAAAATACCCCTGGTAAAATTTGATCTTGTGGATTAACACTTGAAATGGCAAAATTACTGTATGGATTATAATCACCAATAAATTCTTTATCTGTCCCTTTATTTTCGTTGTAAAAAGCAGCAAATTTTGTTTTATAAGCCGCATAAACTTCATCATCTAAAGTTAAACTATTATTGCTTCCATTTAACATAATATTATTTGCTTGACTACCAAGAATTTTTGTCTGATTTTCTCAAATTGTTGGGTCAGGTTTATCCTTGTTCATTGTTTCTGCTGTTTTAAAATTTAAAAAGTTTGATAAAAATCCTTCAATTCCAACAAAAAGCGTTGGCATTCAAATTAATGTTGATTGTTCTTCACCTTTATATTTAATTTTTAAATACAACATATTTTCCATTAAATTTAACTTATTTTGTTGAACATCAGCAAGTCCTAATGATTTTGTTCCTTGCGGATTAGCGTAAATATTTAAAATTTGAATTTGGTTAACATCACCATATTTTCCTTTAAAAAAGATATTATTCGCAATATACATTTTTGGGGCATTTGCAAAAATATAATTATAAGCATATTCTAATCGTAATGATGTCGCTTGAACTCGTGTTTGTGCAACACAGCCAGTTGTTGGATCAGGTGGCAGTTCATATGTTGCAAAAACAGGAGTTTTTTTAGTATTATCCCGTAGTTCAGTTTTAGCAAAATTAACTTGAAAATAATCCCCTGCCTCAAAGTCTGGTAAAGGACCATCCGTTTGAATTCCCCCATAACTTAAGATTTTCGCTAAAAATGACACCGCAAAATAAGCCGACGGAATTAAAACTGCGATATATAACAATGCACAAATTGCCGCAATTCACCCTCTTTTTCGCGAAGCAACAGTAACGTTTTTCGTTAATTTATTAAGTTTATCTCAACTTCCTGGTTTTTTTGCCATTAGTTTCTTCCTTAATTCCCCTTTATATAACCTACGTGCTCTCTAATATGGACTCATTATAGCAAAATTAAGAATAAATGCAATTAAAGATTAGATTAGATTTTTTACAATTAATTAATATAAAAAAAGTTACTTTTTGTAACTTTAAATATGAATGGCATGTCCTTCTAAACAGTGCGCAACTTCCATTAAAACTTCTGATAAAGTTGGGTGCGGATGAATCGCTTTTCCAAATTCATGGATTGTTCCTTCTGTTTCCATACAAACAGTAATTTCTGAAATCATATCCGTTGCTGTTGCCGCAATAATATGGGCCCCTAAAATTTCACCGTATTTAGGTTCACATAAAATTTTAACAAACCCATCGGTTTCACCATCTGCTAGTGCTTTTCCATTCGCTGATAACGGAAATTTAAAAGCTTTATAAGCGATTTTATCTTTAATTGCTTGTTCTTCGGTGATTCCAACGGTTGCAACTTCTGGAAATGAATAAATACATGATGGAATGCGATTATAATTCATTTTTTCATTTTTTCCCTTAATATTATCAATTACTAAAAGACCTTGTGATGAAGCAACATGGGCTAACATTGCTCTTCCAACAACATCCCCAATTGCATAAACGCCTGGTAAATTAGTACGACATTGATCATCAACTTCAATATTTTTTCGTTCACCAATTTTTAACCCGATATTTTCAAAACCGGTTGTAACAGGGACACGACCAACCGATACTAAACAATAATCAGTTGCTAACTTAACTTCTTTTCCTTCACTATTATCATAAATGACGGTTTTACCTTTAATTTCTTTAATTTTAACAGATGTTTCAATTTTAACTTTATTTTTAATTAATAGTTTTGTTAATTCTTCACGAATATCTTTATCTAACATTTCTAAAATTGTATCTAAACCTTGTAAAATTGTTACTTCTGTTCCTAAACGACGGTATAAACAAGCAAATTCAATTCCAATAACACCACCACCAATAATTGCCAATTTTTTTGGAATTTTTGGTAATGATAAAGCTTCGGTTGATGAAATAACATAACCATCTTTTTCTGCTTGTTCAAAGCCTGGTAATGGTAAATTACGTGAAACACTTCCTGTTGCAATAATTAAATTTGTACATGTATAGCGTTTTCCTGCTACTTCAATTGTGTTTTTATCAATTGCTTTCGCTTCACCCTTAACTAGGTCAACCTTATTTTTTTTCAATAAGAATTCAACCCCTTTTGTTAATTGTGTTACTACTTTTGCTTTGCGTTCTTGCATTTTTACTCAATTTGGGGCAACTTCTGTCATTTTTGAAATATCAATTCCATAAGTATCAGCATGACCAATTAAATCGTAAACTTTACTACTTTTTAATAACGCTTTTGTTGGAATACAACCAACATTTAGACAAACACCACCATAATATTCTTTTTCAATAATTAATGTTTTTAAACCTTCTTGGGCTGCTTTAATTGCCGCAACATATCCACCTGGACCAGCTCCGACAACAATTACATCATATTTATTTTCCATCTCATAACCTCTTCTCTTACAATAATAATAAAGCTGGTGATTCTAATAATTCAGTTACTCGTGCTAAAAAGCGTCCACCATCAGCACCATCAATTAAACGATGATCAATTGTTAATGACAATGGTAAGATTGAACTAACTTCAACTTCATTGTTGCTATTAATAACTGGTGTTTTTTTAATAATTCCAACTCCTAAAATTGCAACTTCTGGGAAGTTAATAACTGGTGTTGCTAGTTCAATTCCAGCTGACCCAAAATTTGTAATTGTGAAAGTTCCATCTTTCATTTCATCTGGTTTTAATTTACGTTCACGTGTTTTTGATGCTAAATCATTAACCATTTTTGCAATTTGCATAACATTTAATTGATCAACACCTTTCACAACGGGAACCATTAATCCTGTTGGGGTATCAGTTGCCATCCCAATATTATAGTAATCTTTAAAAATAATTTCTTGTTGTTCTTGATCGTATGACGAATTTAAAATTGGAAAATCTTTTAACGCAACGGCACATGCCTTCATAAAGAAGGGCATATAAGTTAATTTAACGCCTTGCTTTTCTGCTTGTCCTTTTAATTGCGTTCTAATTTCAATTAATTTTGTAACATCAATATTTTTCATTAATGTTGTTTCTGCAATAACTGTTTTTGATAATGTCATTTGTTTAGCAATTGCCTTACGAATTGGTGACATTGGTTCACGACGAACAGCTCCCGTTGCCGTAATTTTTGGAATTTCAATTGGCATTGCTGATAATGATGGACCAGTTGGTGAGGCGCTATTACCCTGTGCTAAATCAGCTTTCATAATTTTACCATTTGACCCTGATCCTTGAATTTTTGTTAAATCAATTTTTAAATCAGCCGCCATTTTTCGCACAAGCGGTGTTGATAAAACATTGCTGTTATTACCACTATTAATATTATTACTATTTGGTAAATGACGGGGAGCTAAAACAGTATTTGAAATTGGCACAGCACCAACTACCCCGGCTGCTTTTTCTTCTTCTACTGGGGCTGAGGCTGGTTGTGCTGGGGCGGTATCAGTGCTATCTGCACCACCATCATCAATTTCAACCACAACATCACCAACGTAAATTGTGTCACCAACATTCATATTAATCTTGCTAACAACGCCATCACATGGAGAATAAATTTCTGTATTAACTTTATCTGTTTCAACAGCAAACATTTCATCTCCATCTTTAATTTTGTCGCCAACTTTAATCATAATATTAGCAACTTTTCCTTCAGTTAATCCTTCTCCGATATCTGCAAATTTAAATTTAACCATTTTTCTTACAACTCCTCTCTAAAATTGGTAGTTAATTAATTCTTTAATTTTAACAGCAATTTTTTGTACTGATGGTTGATGATAATGTTCTCCACGATCAAACGGAATAATAATATCATAACCTGTTACCCGTCCAGCGGGGGCTCTTAAATATTCAAAACAATTTTCATTAACGATTGTAATTACTTCTGAGGCAACTGAAAATGAACGAACTGCTTCATGAACAACTAAAATACGACCAGTTTTTTTAACTGATTCAATAACCATATCACAATCTCATGGTTGAATTGTTCGTAAATCAATTAGATCAACATTAACATTGACTCCTTCTTCTTTTAGTTGGGCCAATGCTTTTTCACAGTCACCAACCTGTGCCCCATAAGTAACAATTGTTAAATCATCACCTTCTTGAATTTTATAACCTTCACCAATTGGTAAAGTATAATATTCATCAGGAATTTCTTGTTTAAAGGCACGATAAATTTTTGTTGGTTCTAAAAAGATTACTGGATCTGGTGATTCAACAGCCGCTAATAATAATCCTTTCATATCATATGGACTTGAAGGAATAATCACTTTTAATCCTGGATTATGTGAAAACATTGCTTCCATTGCTTCAGAGTGGTGTTCTAACGCACGAATTCCTCCCCCCATTGGCATACGAACAATTAGGGGACAAGTGAAACGCCCACGTGAACGATTACGCATACGAGCAACATGAGTGAAAAGTTGTTGTAAAGCAGGATATGAAAATCCTTCAAATTGCATTTCAACAATTGGTTTCATCCCATTAATTGCCATTCCAACCGCACTTCCAACTAAAGTTGCCTCAGCAATTGGCGCATCAAAACAACGGTCTTCACCATATTTTTCTTGTAATCCAACTGTTGCTCGAAAAACTCCGCCTTCAAAACCAGCGTCTTCTCCATACAAAACAACATTTTGATGTTTTTCCATTGCTAGATCTAAAGCATGTGTTAATGCTTGAATATTATTTACAACTGGCATTAGTGATGTCCTCCTTTAATTGAATATTTTGCAAAGAATGCCTCTGCTTCTTGATATTGTTCTTCTAAAAATTTTGGCATTTCAGCATATGTGTAAGCAAAAATATCACGAATTGAAACATTATTGTTTTCTTCAACTCAAGCAAATTCACCTTTAATAAATTTATCCTGCTCAGCATCTAATGCTTCTTGTTCTTTTTCTGATCATTTTTTCTTTGCAATTAAGTATGCTTTTAAACGAATTAGAGGATCTTTTTTTAAGGCTTCTTCGTGTAATTTTTCATCACGATAAACTTTTGGGTCATCAGCTGATGAGTGAGCTCCTAAACGATATGTATTACATTCAATTAATGATGGTCCTTCGCCCTTACGAGCAAGACTAATTGCTTCTTGAACGGCACCATAAACAGCAAAAAAATCATTTCCATCAACTAAAATATTACGCATTCCAACACCAACTCCTTTAACAGCAAAGTTAATTGCTTTTGTTGCTTTTCGGCGTGGTGTTGAAATAGCATATTGGTTATTTTCAACAATAAAGATCGCTGGAACTTCATATAATTGCGCAAAGTTAATTGCCTCATAGAATTCTCCTTCTGATGTACCTCCATCACCAGTGGTTGTAATAGCAACACCATCACGTTTATTATACTTTTCGGCAAATGCTAAACCAGTTGCATGGGAATATTGTGTTGCAATTGGAATATTTACTGGCAAAGTATTGATTCCTTCTGGCATTTTACTCCCCATTTCATTTCCACATCAATATAACATAATGTTTCGCATTGGCACACCACTTGCTAATCAAGCAGCATTATTTCGGTAAGCTGAAGAAAATCAATCTTTTCCTTTAATGATTTGCATTCCATATGCTACTTCAGTTGCTTCTTGCCCCGTCGAAGATAAAAATGATAACATTCGCCCTTGACGTTGAATTTTATTTTGAAAATCATCTTGGCGACGAGATAAACACATTAATTTATACGCGGTTAAAACTTCATCATCGCTAATTTTTGGCATCAAGTCTGGTTTAACAATTTTTCCTGTTTCATCCATAATTTGAAGCATTTCATTTTTTAACGAATTAAACTTGTCAAAATACATTTTTAATTCCATCCTTTCTGTTTCTCTATAAGTTTTTAATTAAAAATAACATCTAAGATTTCTTGTGTTTCAAATTTCTCTCCAAAAATTTCTTTAATATTAATTTTTAATAATTCTTTTGTAATTTTGTCCGGACTATATTCGCAACCTGTTAGAAGCGTTTCAAGGTGATCTGTTCCACCTGAACCTAAAAAGTCACCATAAAATTTAATATTTGTGATTTTTCCTTCATTAACACTTAAACGAACATCAACAGTTCCTTTTCCTTCATAACGGATTTTATTTTGATAACTAAATTCTGGTGAATTACCAAAATTTCAGTTTCATGTTCGATATTTTTCATCCGCTAATTTATTAGCAGCAGCAATAATATCGGGCGGTAAATCAACCACTGTTTTTCCTTGGGCTAATAGTTCTTTTGTAATAAAATCCATAAACTGATCAATTGTAATATCTGTTTCTAACAATGGGCGAATATTTGTTACTCGCGCTGGAATTGATTTAATTCCTTTTGAAACAATTTTACTCTGATCAACATTCAAATATTTTTGCATCTTGCTTAAATCAACATCAAACAAAAATGTTCCATGATGTAATAAGCGATTTTTATATTTTATTTGAGCATTTCCAGAAATTTTTTTACCATTAATTTCAATATCATTTTTACCAGCAAACTTAGCATTTAAACCAAGCTTTTGTAAAACATTGATAATAGGTTGCAAAATACTTTCATAATTTTTCGCGATTTCATCATCTTTATCAACAATGATGGAAAAACATAGATTTCCATCATCTTGATAAACAGATCCTCCCCCAGTAATACGTCTAACAACATTTACTTTATCAGTCTCAACTGCTTGTAAATTAATTTCTTCAATTGTATTTTGGTTACGACCAATTACAATTGTATTCGAGTTTTTTCACAAAAAGAAAATATTGTCCTTAATTTCATTTTTTAAGAGATATTCATCTAAAGCCAAATTAAAATAGACATCCGTAGAAGGATTTTTAAAACAGATCATAGTTATTTTTTAAAGTAATTTAAACCTAGTACCCCTAATGCTGGCAAAGTAATAAAGTTATATGGTTTATTAAAGTGTGGCAAGAAAAAAATATCAACTAATGGTAATTCATCAATTGTAACTCCTTTCATAATAGCCAATGAAAACATATACATAACTTCTGTATGATTAGCTACTGAACCAACTTGTGCTCCAATAATTTTTCTTGTTTTTTTATCTCAAATAATCTTAATTAAAACTTCTTGATAAGATTCCATAAACTCTGGACGATCATTATCGGTAAAAGTAATTTGTTCATAATCAAAACCAAGATCTTTTGCAACTGTTTCTGTTACTCCTGTTGAAGCTAATGCTCAACCAAAAACATTAATTGCATTTGAACCTTGGAATCCTGGTGATGCTAAACCTTCTGGTTTTAAAGCGTTAACAGCAGCAATAACTCCTGTTCGAACAGCATTTGTTGCTAAAGCAATATATGCTGGTGCTTTTTTAGCGTTATCATAAACTTCAACACAATCTCCAATTGCAAAAATATTTGGATCTGAAGTTCTCATATATTTATCAACCATAATTGCGGCATTTTTATCTAAATCAATAACACCATTTATAATTTCTGTGGCAGGTTTAAATCCAACTGATCAAATTACTAAATCAGCATCATATGAACCTTTATCGGTTACTACTTTTGTTACCTTGTTATTGTTTCCTTCGAATTTAATAACTTTTTCGCCACCACGTAAATTAACGCCCGCTTCCCGCATTGCGTTTTCAACTTTATCAGTAAATGGTTTATCGTAGTAACGTGGCATAATACGATCTGAAATATCAACTAGGGTCACATTTTTTCCTTTTTGGTGAAAAGCATCAACTAATTCAACGCCAATGTATCCTGCTCCACACACAACCACATTTTTAATATTTTTATCATCATTTGCTTTTTTTACCAATTCCCCGTGTTGGTATCATTTAACAATATGAACACCTTCTTGGTTAATACCCTCAATGTTTGGAATAATTGGTCATGAACCAATTGCTAAAATCAATTTGTCATAATTGTCATCAAATTCTTTGCCAGTTTTTAAATCTTTAACACGAATTTTTTGACTTTTATTATCAACTGATAATAATTCATGTTCCATATTTACTTTAATACCTTCACTTTGTAAAATCTCTGGTGAAGCATAAAATAAGCCTTTTGGATCCTTTACCTCTCCTGAAACTCATAATGCAATTCCACATCCCAAAAACGAAATATTGTTGTTTTTATCATAAGTAACAATTTCTGCTTTAGGATCTAATCTTCTTAGGGTTCTAACAGCAGTTGTCCCCGCATGATTAGTTCCGACTACAATAACTTTCATTTATATTCTCCTTCTCTGTTCTCACAGTATTTTTGGTTTTTTCGATATAACTAACTAAAAAAATGCCCATAGTTATATTTAAAAATGCGGCATATATTCCTGAAAATTAAATCATACCGTACCTTTATTATATACCTGCCATAAAAAATAGAAAAGAAAAACACACGAAAAAGGTAAGAAAACTGAAAAAATACCAAAATTTTTCAAAAATTTTGGTATTTTTTGACTAGGATATCGCTTATTTTTCAAAGTGTTTTAAGAATCAACGTCCTTCAACCGCTAATAAACGTTGTGTTTGCTCATTAACTGACGTTTTTTCTAATTCTTTATCAATTCGATAAATTCGCGCATCTAAATTATCTAAAAATGATAAAATTTCAGCTTCTAGTAAATGTGGTTCAACTGGTGACCCATATTCTAAACGACCATGACTAGCTAAAATCATATGTTCTAATAAAATAATCTTCTCAGAATTTAAATCATTAATTTTAGCCATATGGTTTAATTCATTTGCCATAATTGAAATATGACCAATTAATTTTCCTTCTAATGAAAAATCATTAGTTGCTCCACTTGTAATTTCAATAACTTTTCCCAAATCATGTAAAATAACACCACAATATAAAAGTTCAGAATCAATTAACCGATCAGAATATACATTAGCAACATTCTTTGCCATTTTTAACATTGTTAAACTATGTCAAATTAATCCTGATTTAATTTCATGGTGGTTGCGAACTGCTGCTGGTCAAATTTTAAATTGTTCCCCATATTTTGATAAAATTAAAGTCATAATTTCACGATATTCTGTTGTCTGCATTGCTTGCACTGTAGTAATAATTTCATCATACATTACATCAGGTGGAAGTGGTGCTACTTCAATAAAATCTTCTAAGTTAATACTATCATTATCAATAATGTCATAAGTATTAATTTTTGATTGTAACACTTTTCGATATTCAATAATATTAATATTTACTTTATAACAATTTCCTTTAATTCAACATTCAATATCAGCAGGACGAGCATCTCATAATCGTGCTTCAATTGTTCCTGTGCGGTCTTTTAATGTTATTGACAAATAAGTACTCCCATTTGAAGCAGTTCCTTGTGTTACCTTATCAGCAATGACCACTAATTCAATATTATTGGTCCCTTTCGTTAAGTCCCTAATATTCATTGTCTTTTTTCCTTTCTAAAAATAAAGAAATGCATAATGAAGAAAAACATCACTTTCTTGTTTTATAACAATAATCCTGGATTTGATAATAAATATGCAACATAATGTACAAACTTACTTGCTTCAGTAATATAAATCACAGCTTCATTATAACCAAGGGTAATTATCATAATATCACGAATTGTAATATCGTTTTTTTCAACAACAACTGGTTTTTTAAAGATAATTCCCATTGCAATTCCAGCAACATTGTCTTCTGGAATGGTAAAAGTTCCCCGCGTAATTCCATATTCACCATAATTTACAATTGAAAATGATGCATCTTGATAATCTTTGTCGGTTAATTTATCATTAATAGTTTGTTCAATTAATTTTGTTGCTTTTACCGCAATTTCTTTAATTGATTCATTTTTTAAATTAGATAAAACAGGCATTTTAATCCCCGCATCAATATCAACACTAAAAGCAATATTATAAAATCATTTTAATAAAAGGGCATGTTCTTTACTAATAAATGATGCATTTAAAATTGGGAATTTTTTTAAACCCTCATAAACTGCCTTAATATAAAATGGTAATAATGTTAATTCAAGCTCATTTGATAAATATGCTTCTCGCATGATTGATAATAAACTAACTAATTCACTAACATCAACCTCAACATCAATAAAACTATGAGCAATATTCTTTCTGCTTTCCATAATTACTTTTGCCCGGGTGATTGCTTGATGATTTAATTTAACTTGATCAGCTTGTAATACTTTACCATTATTGTCAAGAACTGCTTTGTCTTGCATATGTTCTGATGTTTCAACATGTGATTTTGAATGTCCTGCCGAATGTGCTTTTGTTTCAACAGAATGCGAAGCAGATTCACTATGACCACTATGTACCTTTGAATGTGAAGCAGCATGATGTGTTTTTACTTCTTCATCATGTTTTACTTCTTTATGGTGAACCGTAGATGTTGAATGAGACCCAGCATGTGGTTTTGGGTGCGAAACAGTTTCTGAACCAGAACTAGCATCTTCATCAACATGAGAGCTCAAATGAGTTACTGGTTTTGAATGCGAAACATGTGTTTTTAAACCTTCAGAGGTGTCAGAATGCAAAACCGGGTGCGTTTCAGAATGAGCATAATGTCCTTTTACTTCTGTTCGATCTGGAGCAGATTCACTATGACTACTGTGGGTCTTTGGATCCGAAACAGAATGATGTGTTTTTACTGGCTCATCATGTTTTACTTCTTTATGATTGATTATAGACATTGTGTGATATTCTGCATGAGGTTTTGGTTCTCTATGATGAACAACAGATTCTGAATGATGAGGATGGGATTCGGAAGGTCCATTATTATGTTGTTTTGTTGAAACTACGTCTGTTACCCTTAAAACATTATGTCCTAACTTTGAATCAGTCTTCATTTCATCAATATTTGAGGCAGATAAAGCAATATCTTCTCCCAACTCTTCTAATGTTAAATCTTCACTAAAATAAATTGTTTCGGGATTATCATCATCTAAAATTAATTCTTTTTCATTACTTTCTTGATTTAACTCTTCTTGAATATCTGTATACATACGGTGAATCAACGTATTTGATATTTCATCATAGTTTTGCGTTTTTTCTTTCATTTCTGCTGATAATGCTAAGTCTCGTTCTAAATGTGCAATATCTTCAATAATTTCTTCTTTAATATTAATTGTTTCTAAATCATCTTTAACTGTTGTTAAATTTTCTTTTAATTGGCCAAGATCCTTTTTCAAGGTTTCAATATTATTTTCATTTGGAATATTTTCAATAACATTTTCAACTTTATCTTTTAATAAAAATGATGTTGTACTAACATTATCTTGAAATAAATTTTGTTTCTCTTGTTGCGGTGTTGTTCCTTTTGAGTTTAGCTCAATTGTTGGTTCAAAATCATTTTTAGGGTTTTCACCGGTAACTTCACGAGCTAATAATGTTTCAATTAATTCTTCACGAAAAATTTCAGTTTCTGATTTTTTAATATCAATTGATGGATTATTAGCTGCATTATATCTTGATGAACCACGAAAAGAACTAGTATTATAATCTTGACTAGTTTCATATTTTTGGTCATTAAGAGCGGGTTCTGGTGGCACAATTTCTAATAAAACATCGCCACTATTAATAACTTTATTTTCATAAGCAATAAGATTTTGTACTTCACCAGCTTCTGGCGTTTTTATTTCATATACTTTATTTTGAGTGATGACATTAACGATTTTATCTCCTGCTTGCACCTTTTGTTGATTTTTAACAAAAAGTTTATCGATAATACCTTTACGATTGTCATCAGCTTCAAATATAATCTTTGCCATTTAGTAACCCCCTAAAATATATCTTAGCATACTTTTAAGTATTTAAATAATTAGTTTCTAATTCTTGATACATTGCTTCCATTTTTGCTTTTGCTTGTTCATTTGTTTTATCAACACAAACAAAGTAAAACTTAATTTTTGGTTCTGTCCCACTTGCCCGAACAGCAAATCAACTACCGTCTTCAAAATAAAATTTTAGTAAATCTTGTCCTGGCATATTATATAACCCATTTAGATAATCTTCCTTTTTAATACATTTAATTCCGTTTAAACTAGCAATCTCTTCTTGTCGCAATTTTTGCAACATCCTCTTAATAATTGTCTTTCCATCAACACTATCACGAACTAAATTAACGGTATTACAGTAAAAATATCCAAATTTATCATATTGTTCAACTAAGACATCAAAAAGTGTTTTTCCTTGTTGGTGATAATATCAACAAGCTTCAGCTAATACCACCGATGATTGAATTCCATCTTTATCACGAGTAATATCTTTTAAAACATAACCATATGCTTCTTCAAAACCAAATAAAAACTGAACTCCGTTGCTATCTGCTTTACTCATTTGATCACCAATTCATTTAAAACCAGTTAATGTTTTAATAACCTTAACACCATAACTTTCAGCAACTTTATCTGATAAATTACCGGTGACAAAAGTATTATATAATACACCATTTTGAGGTAGTGTGTTGTTCTTTTTATAATGTGAAAATAAATATTCAATTAAAACTGGGGCAGTTTCATTCCCTGTCATTAAGTAGTATTCCTTATCCGCAATCTTAACCCCAATTCCCAAACGATCAGCATCTGGATCATTTAAAATAATAACATCTGCATCAACCTTTTTGGCATATTTTAATGCTAAATCATAACATTCAGTTAATTCTGGATTTGGATTGGGCGCAAAAGTAAAATTAAGGTCATTGGCAAATTGTTCTTCAACAATAATAACTTCATATCCACAGTCTTGTAAAATTCGTGGTGTTCAGTCTTTACTTGTGCCATGTAAATTAGAAAAAACAATTTTAATATTACGTTTTTGATTTGGATAAAACTGCATTGCTTTAACATCGGCAATATAATTTTCTTCAATTGTTAAAGGAACATTAGTAATTAAACTTGGATCTGGTTTTAATGTTAAATTAAAAACTTCTTCTTTAATTTTCAAATAATTTGCTCCAATAATATCGGTTGCCACAGGTAAAAATTGGCAACCATTATGATCATAAATCTTATAACCATTGTACTCACGTGAATTATGACTAGCTGTAATAATGACCCCGGCAGCAGCTTTTATTTTACGAACAGTATAGGAAACAACTGGTGTTGGTCGTAAATCATTATTATTAAATAAAATTGCTTTAATATTATTATTAGCAAAAATATCAGCAACCTCTTGTGCAAACTCAGTAGAAAAATGACGATTATCATGGCCAATTACAACACCCTTTGTTTTTAAATCAGTTTCTGAATAAATTTTCTTTAAATATTGCATAAATGCCAATGTTGCTCTTCTAATTGTATATAAATTCATTTTGCCCGTTCCAGGACCAAGTAATCCTCGTAACCCAGCTGTTCCAAATTCCAGATCATTCGAAAAAGCAGCAATTAATTCAACCTCAGACATTTGTTGAAATTCAGTTTCTAATGTTGGATCTAAGTTTTTAGCATTTTTCCATAACTTTAAATTATCTAAATATGACATATCAATTCTCCTTTAAAATCACCTTTTTAACAATTTTATTTTATAATATTTATAACAAATTACTAGTAAATCACTATTTATTTTCAATAATGTTATTAATAAAAAATAATCTTCATAAAGAAGATTATTTTAAATTGGTAATTCAAAGTCATAGATTTTTCCCTCAATAATATAAATTAAAGTTTCTGCAATGTTAATAATGTGTGTTCCTGCTCGTTCAATTGAACGTAATTGTTGCATTGTTAGTGTAATAACTTTAATTTCTTCTTTAGTTTTTGCTTCTCGGATTTTTTCAATTAATGCATCATTTTCAACTTTATAAATTTTATCTAATTCAGTATCATATTTTAAAATATTATATGCCGATTCAATTCGTTCTTCTTCAAAAATATTTGATACTTCAGTTAGCATTTCAATAACTTTAGCAACTAATTTTTTTAAAAAATTAATTAATTTAGTTGAGGGTTTATATTTAATATAGTAGCGACAAATACTTTTTGCATAGTCAGCAATCCGTTCAACCTCTTTAACAATTAAGATAAAACCAACTGCTCGTCGCAAATCTTTTGCTACCATTTGTTGTTTTGCAATTTTTCATAATGAAACTTCAATAAAAGCTTCTTGCATTTTATTAATTGTCTCATCAGAAGAAATCACATTTTTCCCAAGTTCAATATCATTTTCCTCAAGACACTTAACCATATCATCATATTGATTTTTTGTCATCGCAATCATATCAATAATCATTTGTTTTGTTTGGGCTAGATCATTTTCAATTTTAACGCTCATCGTTTCCTTCCTTCTCCTTTCTGTCATTATTCAAAACGACCAGTAATATAATCTTCCGTTTTTTTATTAGCCGGACGTGAAAAAATAATCTTAGTTTTATTATATTCAATTAATTTCCCTTTTGCAAAAAAAGCAGTATAATCAGCAACACGTGCTGCTTGTTGCATATGGTGGGTTACTAAAATAATTGTAAAATCTTTTTTCAATTGTGTAATTAATTCTTCAATCTTTGATGTTGATATTGGATCTAACGCACTTGTTGGCTCATCCATTAATAAAATTTTTGGTTTCATCGCAATGGCACGAGCAATACAAAGTCGTTGTTGTTGACCACCCGACAAAGCAAAAGCAGAATCTCTTAAATTATCTTTTACTTCATCTCACAATGCTGCTCGTTTTAAACTTTCAACAACAATACTATTAATAAGTTTTCGATCACGAATCCCTTGGTTTCGTGGTCCATAAGCAACATTATCATAAATGGACATTGGAAATGGTGAAGGTTTTTGAAAAACCATACCAATATCAGTTCTTAATTTGACAATATCTGTTTCAGGACTATAAATATTTTTTCCATTAATTAGAATTTCACCTTTAACAACGGATTTTAGCTCAACATCATTCATTCGATTAAATAATCGTAATAATGTTGATTTCCCCGACCCTGATGAACCAATAAAAGAAGTTACCGTATTTTCTTTAATTTTCATTGAAATGTTAAAAAGGGCTTGTTTATTTCCTTTATAGAAAAAATCAACATGTTTTACTTCAATTAAATCTGGATTATTGTCTGATGAATCAAATGTTGGATTATTAATGATTACTTTCGGATCCATTATTGTTCTCCCTTCTTATCATCTTTGTCTTCTTTTGCTGTTTGTTTTTTCTTAGGTCCAATTTTTCTTCAAAAATTAGTAACGTTTTCTTTTTGATGAAGATAGTTTTCTTTTGAAAAGAAAAATTTTAAACTATTAATTCGCATTTTTCACTTCTGCTTAAATCCAATTTTAACATAATTTGGAGCAAATTTTTTCCCTAAAATATGGGCAAAACTATTTGATAACCAAATTAACACCATAATGGCAAAAGCTAATTCAAACATAATCCGCATCGCATCAGCTGTTGCGCCTTCCTTTGATAACATTAAAATTTGCGTTGTCATACTTGCTCCTGGGGACATAAACCCAGCAATTGGCAACCGGACAGCGGTTCCCAATGTTAAATAAACTGGGGCTGACTCCCCAATTACTCGCCCAATTGCTAAGATAATTGCTGTTACAATTCCTGGCATTGCGTTTGGTAAAACAACTTTTAAGGTTGTTGATGTTTTATTTGCCCCTAAAGCTAACGAAGCATTTCGCATTGAATTTTCGACTCCCGCTAAAGCTTCTTCAATACTACGAATCATAATTGGCAAAATAACAATTGTTAAAGTTAATCCTGATGCTAAAACTGATAGGGGCAACCGACAAACACCAATAAAGAATGCTAATCCAAATGTTCCATAAATAATACTTGGTGTTGATGATAAAACATCAATTGCAAAGCGAACTGCTTTGGCAAAAATACTACTTTGACGAGCATATTCATTTAAATAAATCGCAACCATTAAACCTAATGGCACTGCAAAGATCATTGAACAAATAACTAATAACAAGGTGACAAAAAAGGTTGAAAGAATTCCCGCACCGCCATCAAATGTTGAAGTCGAAATTAAGTCGTGCCAAACCATTCCAAATAAACCTTTTCAAATTATAGTAATTAAAATAATTAAGGTAAAAGACACCACAATCACTGTTGATGAAATTAGGAAGAACATTCCTAAACCATCTTTAAATTTTTTAATTCCCCGTGTTTTTTCAATTCGTTCATAAAATAATTTATTAATTTTATTACCATTATATGATTTACTTAAACGTAAACTTTTTGTTGTTTTACGAGTATGATAATTTCGTTTACGCTTATTAAAAGCTTGCGATGAAATAATAAAAATATTAATAATACAAACAATTATAAATAAAACCAAACCAATATCATATAAAGCTGACTCATGCATTGGTCCCGAGTTTTCTAACATTTCTAACCCAATTGTTGAAGCTACTGTCGCAATTGATGAAAAAATAAAATTAAGAAAACCATTCCCAACTTTTAATCCATCAGGTGCATTCCCGGCAATCATCATAACAGCCATTGTTTCCCCAATAATTCGAGCAACCCCCATCATAATGGCTGTAATAATTTTAAACCATGCTGATCGTAACACAATGCGATAAGTGGTATGTGTTTTACTCAAACCTAATGCTAATGATCCAAACCGATATGAATCGGGAACGTTTTCTAACGCATTTATTGATAAAGAAATCATAATTGGTAAACCCATAAATGCTAACGTAATTGATGTTACCAATAAGTTTGATGTTGATGGTGCTCCCATTAACATAAATAACGGTCCTAAAATAGCTAAGGCAAATAACCCAAAAACAACAGAAGGAATTCCTGCTAGCAATTGAATAATTCCTATCACACGACGTTTAATCGTTGGACTTAAATATTCTGAAATATATAATGAAGAAAAAATTGTTAACGGAATTGCAAAAAGTAACGCAATTAATAAAACAAAGAAAGTAGCAATAACAATTCGTCAAATTCCAAATTGATTATTATTAGCATTTCAGGTTTGACCAGATAAAAATCCTCAAAAACCACCTGGATAATGTTGGAAAAAATAAATTGATTTATAAATAATAAAACCAACTAAAGTTAATAAAATTAAAATTGTTAAAATCGCAAAACTATAAATAATAATTTTAGATCCAAAATCAGTTAATTGTTTTCGACCACGAAAATTATTGGCAAAGCGAATACGTCACATGCGCATTTTTTCCCGCACTGGTTTTCTATCTGCTGTCATAACTTCTTTAACATCTTTATTTGCCATCGTTAATTCTCCGATCCATTATATTCATAACCAGGATACGCCTGATATTTACCAGGGAATTTTTGTAAAATAGTATCTCAAATACTACTATAATTTGCGCTAAAATTCCATGGAACTTTTTCATTAGGTGTTGCTTTGCCGCTTTTTGCAAATTCTGTATTATTATTATATTTTCGGAAGAAAATATCATCAAATGTTAAGGGTTCTTCTCCTTCTTCAATATATCAATATGCTGCATCATGAACACTTAATTTAAAATTCGAGTCATAATACGGATTAATCTGACCATTACGCAAATACTGCTTTGTTTTTGCATATGGCAACGGGTCTAACATTAAAGCAATAAAAGCTAATGCCTTATCAAATTGTGAACCACGATAATTAATAATTCCGGTAAATGGTCGGGTTAAAGAATACTTTGGATTAAATTCTAAATTTTTATCAATAATTTTATATGGTAATTCTGGTGTCGTTGTGCTTTGGCCAATCACACTCGCAATTGATTGTATTCCTAAACGACTATCATCAATAATTGTTTTAAGATACGAAAACGAAATAAAGCCAATTGATCCTGGCGTAGTTGAAACAGCTTGATACATCGCACCATTTGATGCTGCAACTTGATTTGTATCATAGTTTTTGGTTTTAATTACTGCTGATTCAAAGAAATCTCTTGTTCCACTTCCTGCTTCTCGGGTTAAAGTATAAAACTTATTGCTCCCACCACTACAAGTTAGTTGTGAACCAAAAGCTTGTTGTCAAGTAAAATTAGTATCCGTATAAATTCGACGGATCAATTCTGTTCCTTTTCCACCATAAAAACTTTCAAAATGTAATGAATCTTGCGTAGGATTAATTTGACAACCAGCTGGTAAATGATAAAACAGTACAATATAATCACGGGCAAACACAAAACGAGATGTTTGATAATCTTCTCATAATTGTTGGGCATTAGCACGATTATCACCTTGAGTTGGCGTAGAATTAAAATCTTTTGATAAAAACCCAGAAGCATAACTCCCATTTTTAACGCCAACTAAAGCAGCTGCACTTCCTAATGAATTATATAGAATGTCTTCTTTTTTATCACGTTTATACTGCTCGGTAATATTTGCCATCACTTGTGCAACAGAAGTACTTCCCCCCGCGACAATAACATTACTCGCCGAAGCAACTGTTCAAATAACAATTGATATTACTAACACTAAAACAAAACCAATTAAAGTAATCATTTTATGGTTGCTAATCTCTCCTACTAAAGTTTTAAAGAAATTTTTCTTTTCTTGTTTCTTTGAAAAAGCTTTAGTAGATTCGTTTGGCTTCATCCGTTAAGTTTCCTCCCGCTGTAATATATTTTTAACTTTGCTCATTTATTTACATTAATTGTATCAAAAAAATAAAAAATCATAAAATATCTTATGCTTTTTTATTTTCAAAATCTTGAATCATTTCCTCAGCTTGTTGCAATTTAATTCCCACAATCTTTGTTACCCCTTTTTGTTGCATTGTTGCCCCATATAAGACATCACAATTTTCCATTGTTCCAACTCGATGAGTAACAACAATAAACTGGGTTGCCTCAACAAACGTACGAATGTATTTAGCAAAACGCTCAACATTTGCTGGATCTAACGGTGCTTCTGCTTCATCTAAAATAACTAACGGAATTGGGCGAACTTTTAAAATCGCAAATAGAACTGATAACGCAACCAATGATTTTTCACCACCAGATAATAAATTTAAATTAGTAATATTTTTCCCTTGTGGTGATACTTTAATATCAACACCAGTTTCTAATAAATTTTCTGGTTCAGTATAAATAATTTTTGCTGACCCACCACCAAATAAAACTTCAAAAGTTGATGGTAAATTTTTATTAACCTCTTTGATTGTTTTATCAAATTGTTCTTCCATAATAGCATCCATTTCATCAATCAACTTTAATAAATTTTTAACTGAATCATTTAAATCATTATATTCATTATTCATAAACTGGAAACGTTCATATTCTTCCTTATACTCATCAATTGCTTCTAAATTAACACTACCAATTTGCGCTAAATCACTTCGTAATTGTTTAATTTCATCACGAATCAAGTCTTCATTATCAATTACTTTTAATTCTAATGTTTTGGCATGATCATATGTCATTTGATACTCTTCTGTTAATCGTGTTAAATTTTGTTGAATTTTAACATTAATAATCGATAAATCAGTGTTGATTTTACTAATTTGGTCTTGTAAAGCGGAAATATAATAACGTTTTTCTGAAATATAATTATTCAATTCATTAATGGTGAATGATTGTTTATCTTTCAAACTGTGGGCAACATTTAATTGTTGTTCTAATTTTGTTTTTAAAAGTTCTTTTTGCTTAATTTTATCAACAATATTAAGAACCTCTTGATTTTCTTCTAATTTTGTTTCATCAATATTTTTTGCTGTTAACAAATGGTATTCACTTTGCAATTTCATCTGATCATGCTTAATAATTTCAATTTGCCGCTTTGCCGCACCAATTGAAGCCTGATTTTCAGCAATAATTTCATTAACTTCATCTAATTGATGGCGAATTGTACTTAACTGTTGGATAATTCCTTGTTGTTCATCACCCTTAACTGCTAAATGCCCATTAATTTCATTAAGCTCTTTTTCTGGATTTACAATTGTCATTTTATTACGGCGCGAACCACCCGAAACAGCTCCTTGTGGGCGAATTACCTCCCCATCCAAAGTAACAATATTGTAACGATATTTTGTTAATCTTCCAACTTCTTGGGCAACATCAAAATCGGCACAAATAATATAACGGCTTAATAAATAATCAATTGCAATGCGATATTCTTTGCTTGTTTTAACTAAATTATTTCCTAAACCTAAATATCCGGGTACTGACTTAATCACAAATTCTTCATCACCGCTAAGAAAACGCGGCGAAATAACATCCAATGGAATAAAAGTTGCCCGTCCAGCGCGATTTTGTTTTAAATATAAAATTGCTCGTTTTGCACTATCAACATTTTTAACTAAAATATCTTGTAACCGTCCCGTTAAAGCTGTCACAATTGCTTGTTCATACTTATTATCAACATTAATTATTTCTTGTACTAACCCAATAATACCAGGTAAAACATTTTTATTGTTGATAATATTTTTAACCCCTTCATGCAAATTATCTTGATTTTCAAACTTATGTTGTGCTCGTTCTAAATCGCTTTCTAAACGAACGATTGTTTTATTAATTGCCCCTAGATTCTCATTTAATTTAGCTTGAATTGCATTAAAATCATTGCGCTGATTACGATATTCAAGTTGTTGTTTTTCCAAAATTTCTAATTTTTCTTGTTCATTTTGGAGATTAAAAGTTAGTTCATTGTAATCACTAAGCATATTAGTAATTGTGATATCATTATTTGACATTTTTAAAGCAGCTTCTTTATTATCTAATTCAATTTTATGAACTTTTAAATCACTAATTTCTGAAACTAAACTCTGAAATTCTCTACTTAAAGTACTAATTTTTGTATCTAAGTTAAAATTTTCTTTATTCAATTCATTATATTCAATTTCTTTATTTTTTAATTCACGATCTGCTTCTTGTTTTGTACTTGTAATTGTTTTTTGTTGTTCACGTAATTCAAATAATTTATCATTAAAAAAAGTAATATCCTTAACCAAAACCGATAATTCAATTTCATTTAATTTATCCTTTAAGGTAGTATATTTTAAAGCTTTTTCACTTTGCCGTTTTAAACTTGGTAACTTTCGTTCAATTTCATTTAAAATATCTTTTAGACGAGCTAAATTTTCATTTGAACGTTCTAATTTTTTTAATGATTCTAATTTTCGTCGTTTGTATTTTGAAACCCCCGCCGCTTCTTCAAATAAAGCACGACGATCTAATGGTTTTGCTTCTGCAAAAGCATTAATATTGCCTTGTGAAATAATAGCTAGTGATGATTTTGTTAAACCACTATCCATCGCAAAATCTTGCACATCTTTTAAACGTACCCGTTGTTTGTTAATAAAATATTCATTTTCTCCTGTTCCTCGAAAAACACGACGAACAATTTCAATCTCATCATAATCCATTGCAAAAATTCGTTTTGTATTATCAAAAGTTAATTTTACTTCTGCCATATTTAAAGCTGATTTTGTTTCAGAACCATTAAAGATAACATCTTCACTATTATTTCCACGCAGTGATTTAATTGATTGTTCACCTAAACATCAACGAATTGCATCATTAATATTTGATTTTCCACTCCCATTAGGTCCAACAATTCCAATCATTTTATGATCAAAATTGACAGTTAATGGGTCAGCAAATGACTTAAATCCAAACGCCTCCAGTTTTTTCAAAAATAGCACTGATTTTCACTTCCTTAAAATTTAACCTAATAACAAACCGAATTATTCCTTATTAATTATTCTATAAAAGTTAACTATTTGCAATTAAATTTTTTAAAATCATTGATAAATAACAAAATTAGGGAAATAATTTTTACAATAAAAAAAGTTAAAGCAATTTTTTTGCAGATTATTAAGGATATAATGAAGCCGGTTATAAAATAAGTGAGAATTAACCACCCTCATCTCATAACCAATAATTTAAGAAAGAAGATGTAACTATGAAAAAAATACTGGTTCTTTTTACTAGTCTAGCAATGGCTAGCACAAGTACAATTAGTACAATCGTTATCAATAATAAAAATAATAATGTTGAAGTTACCAATGGTGTTGATGTTAAAAATGGTGAATTTCCATGATATGGTCTTATAAGTAATAAGGGAGCACCAATTACAACCACCGGAATTGGTGGTGGTGTTTTAATTTCTCCAAATTGACTTTTAACAGCAGCGCATGTTGCTAGTGATTTTCAATTTGCACAGTTACCAATGCAAGTTACATTTGGCCTTTATGATAAAGTAACACCTTATCAACCAGAAACAGTATATGCTAACCAATATTTTGTCTATGGTGGCAGTCATTATGATATGAAAAAAGATATTGCTCTAGTTAAATTAGATCATCCCGTTACTGATATTACACCAATTCAAGTTGCAAATAAATCACAAATCCCCCAAGCAAGACAAAATGCAATTGTAACTGGTTTTGGAATTAGTGGTCTTGATTCACAAGGACAACCAATTTGACCAACACATATGAAAAAAGCATTAATGCCAATTCAAGACCACGCAATTACGAAAGGCCCAAAATACCAAATTTCTGATTTTGATCAAAATTATGATTTTTTAGGTGGAACAATTACTGGCAAAAGAATAAGCTCTGCCCTTGGTGATAGTGGTGGTCCTGTAATTCAAAAAATTAATAACCAATGAGTAACAGAAGGAATTGTTAGCCACGGTGTTTATGATTGAACAACACCATTACCAACTGTTTTTACTGCTGTTGGAGCTTTTAGTAATTGAATTCAAAATATTATTAAAAATAATTAACCTACACATTAATATTCAAAAAATATATTAAAAAAGCAATATTTATTGCTTTTTTTCTTTTATTATAATTTAATCATCTTCGTTATTAGGTTTCTTATTTTTATTATTTTTTTGGTTTTGACTTACTTCTTCTTTTTGTTCATTTTTATCTTTTACTTTTTTTGGGCGGTCTTTTTTCTTTTTAATAATTAGCTTGATTTTTTCTCACCATATAAAACCATTATTTTGATGATCTAGTAGAAGTAAGTTTAAGAAAATTCCAACAAAAGCAGCTAAAGCAACTCCCATAAATTGTAAATTACCACTACCAATATTAAAGTTAAAAATTGCTCCCCCCAATCCTAAGAATAACATAATTGCTGTTACAAAGACATTTTTCATATTGGTATAATCAATCCGATTATTAATTAAAACACGAATTCCATTTGTTGCAATTAAACCAAACATAATCATACTAATACCACCAATAACTGGACCTGGTAGCATTTGAACCAACTGGTTAACCGGGGCAATAAAAGATAACACAATCGCAAACAGGGCAGCTAATCCCGTTACTCACACTGAAGCAATTCTTGTCATTCCAACAACCGAGGTATTTTCACCATAAGTTGTGTTTGCAGGACCTCCTATTAAGCCATCAAAAATAATTGAAACCCCATCTGCAACTAATGTTCGATGCATTCCAGGATCTTTAACAAAATTCTTACCTGTCATTTGTCCCATACTAATATGATAACCAATATGTTCAGCAATGGCAATAATTGCCAAGGGACTAATTGCTAAAATTGCTGGGACAATATTACTTGCTTTTAAATCTCAAATTTTTTAAAATAAGGATATCACTGTCATTGACTTGGGTCACTAATTTTTGAAGTGTCTAAAATATGATATTGAGTTCCAATTGCAAAATGCAAAATAACACATAATAAATAACACATTACAACCCCAATAATAACTGGTACTACTTTTGCAAATCCCTTACATTTTAAAGCAATAATTGCCGTTACCAAAAAAGTAAAAACTGCAATCCCAATTCCAATTAAATGTGAATAACTTTCTTTTCAAGCTGCTGGATTTAATCCAGCATTATTAATAGCACTCGGAGCAACTGACATTCCAATAATAATAATTAATGGTCCAACAATAACTGCTGGCAATAGTCGTTCTAAAAATTTATTACCAATAAAATATACTAAAACTCCAAATGTAATATAAATAACTCCAACCATCATTACGGCAATAAAAATAGCATTTCCATACAAAGGATAACAAACCCCCATTGCTCCCATATAGGCAAATGAACTTCCTAAATACATTGGCACTTTTGCTGCCGTAATGGCAATGTAAATTAATGTTCCAACACCCGAACAAAATAAAGCCATTGAAATATTCATAACTTCAACACCAGCTGTTTGATTAATAATCAACGGCACTAACACTGTGGAACCAAACATTGCAAAAACATATTGCAAGGATAAAATTGATCATTGTAAAAAAGTTTTTGGGCGTTCATGGGGAGCTAATAATAATTTAACATTATTATCGATGCTCGTAATTTGTTCTTTTTCCATTTTTTCTCCTTTCATTCTTAAAATTGCATTAAAAACTAGTTTATAAACATTATCAACTAGTAAATTTTGCATTATTAATTTTCATTATATTGTTAATTTGTAGAATATTAAAGATATCAAAAAGAATTAACTTATTTTTTTGTAAAAAAATTTTTAATTCTTGTAGCATCTTAATTTGCATTTTATACCTCAACATTCTTAACATAAATAATATCATTTTTAAAATGATTTGTAAATATCTTCTTCTTAATTGTCTTGTAATATCCTTCATAAAGCTTTTTTCAAAATAAACCAATTATATGAAGAAATTCCCTATTTTTCTACTTTCACTCTTTTTTGCCCTAACAGTTATGAGAACAATCAAGCGCAGTGAGATTAATTCTCCCTTTTTTTATTTTATTAAACACTGTTATGGTTGCTACTCTCACTCAATTGTGCCAGGTGGTTTTGAAGTAATATCATAAGTCACACGATTAATACCGTGAACCTCACTAACAATCCGTGATGAAACTTTATCTAATAGTTCAAACGGTAACCGACTTCAATTCGCTGTCATAAAATCAGTTGTATCAACACTACGAACAACAGCAGTATAACCATATGTCCGAACATCACCCATTACCCCAACTGATTGAACGGGCAATAAAACAACAAAAGCTTGAGCAACTTGATCATATAAGTCAAAATTATATAATTCATCAATGAAAATTTGATCAGCTGCTTGTAGTAATGTTACTTTTTCGGATGTAATATCACCAATAATTCGAACTGCTAAACCTGGTCCTGGAAAAGGATGCTTGTAAACAAATTGATGATCAATTCCTAACGCTTCACCAGTCTTACGAACTTCATCTTTAAATAACACGCGTAATGGTTCAATTAATTGAAAGGGTAAATCTTTTGGCAATCCCCCCACATTATGATGCGATTTAATTTTTGCTGAAGGCCCTTTTACTGATACCGATTCAATCACATCAGGATAAATCGTTCCTTGCCCCAATCATTTAACATTTTTAATTTTTTGTGCTTCTTCATTAAAAATTTCAATAAATAAGTTTCCAATAATTTTTCGTTTTTGTTCTGGATTAGTAACTCCTTTTAATGCTGTTAAAAATCTTTCTTTAGCATCAATTTTTAGAATGCTTAAACCAAATTGTTTTTGAAATTTTTGTAAATCATATCAACCACTATCTTGACGCAATAACCCCGTATCAACAAAAATACAAGTTAGCTGTTGACCAATTGCTTGATGTAATAAGACTGCACAAACACTAGAATCAACTCCCCCCGATAATGCTAAAACAACATTGTCACTACCAACTTTAGTTTTAATTTCCCTTGTTGACATAGTAATAAATTCTGAAATTTTTCAATCTGCTTCACATTGGCAAATTTTAAAAACAAAATTTTTTAATAATTGTTCACCAATTAAAGTATGTGTTACTTCAGGATGAAATTGTAACCCATAAATTTTTTTCGTTGTATGTCTAATTGCACTAATTGAATTTGCGCTATGCGCAATTTGAACAAAATCTTTTGGCATCACTTCAATGTGATCAGCATGACTCATCCAGACTTGTGATTTAACTGGAACATTAGCAAATAAATCGTGGTGATCATCAATAACTAATTCTGAAAAACCAAATTCTTTTTTCGCTGCTCGTTGCACTTTTCCACCAGATAAATGACTAATTAACTGCATTCCATAACAAATTCCTAAAATTGGTAAATCTAATTGAAGTAACTCTGAATCAATTAAAAAAGCATCCTCTGCATAAACTGAAGCAGGACCACCGGATAAAATAATTCCTTTCATTGGGGTTGTTTTAATTTTTTCTAACGGTGTATTGTATGGTCACACCTCACAATATACTTCTAAGTCACGAATACGACGAGCAATTAGTTGCGTATATTGTGATCCAAAATCTAAGATAATAATTTTATTTTCTGTTTTCATTTATTCACCTCTAAATATATATACATCGGGTAACTGACGATATTGATCATCATAGTCAAACCCATAACCAACCATAAATTCATTTGGGAAATTAAATAAAGCATCATAATCATATTTAAAGTCAGGATGCATTTCAATTTTATCTGCTAAACAAACCACTCGTAAACTATTTGGTTTTTTTGCTTGTAATTTTTCAATCACAACCGATAATGTTTGCCCAGTATCAATTAAGTCTTCAATTAACAAAACATCTTGCCCGGTAATATCTTTTGAAATATCTTTATGAATTGTAATATTGTTGGTAGAATTTGTTTTTTCATAACTTGAAACACTCATTGTATCAACAACAATATAATTTTTAAGTCGTTTTAATAAATCACTCATAAAAAAGAGGGCTCCGTTCATTAAACCAATACAATATAATTTTTTTCCCGCATATAAGGTATTAATTTTTTCCGCATAAGTTTTGATTCCTTCTTGAATCTTAGCTTCAGAAAGGTATAATTCTAGTTTTTCCATTTGCACAATTAATAATTCTCCTTTACAAAAATAAAAAAATAAAAGCATAAACTACTATAGTTAATTCTAAATAGGTTATGCAAATTATTTTTGTTAAATCAAGAAAATAAAACAAAAGAATCTTCATGACCTATAGTATCTTAATAACGGTAAGATGTAGAAACGTTAGTCCATAACACTAACATATATAAGCATTTTATTTTTATCACACAACAACTATAACTTATTATTGCTAGTAATGCAAGATAATTTTAAAATTATATGTTGTCCAATTCATTTATAATTAATTTTTATCTTTAATTCTAAAAATATTTTAATAAATATAGCAAAACATTATAACTTACAAAAAATATCATTAACACTTTCGATTGGTTGTGCACCATTTTTAATAAAACTATTGTTCTTATTAGCAATTGTAACTCGTTCGGGAAAGCAAAAAACTTCTTTGCCATCATGATTTGCTAACGTAACAAGCCGATGCGTATCATCATCAGGTTTTGATTGAACAATAATAACACCGTCCATTAGACCAGACATAATTCGATAAATTTCATATTTTGTTTTCTTTAAATTTCCATCATATGATTCAGAAATAACAATTTGAAATTTAACATCTGGATATTTTTTGCAAATGTGCGCATAATCTTGTCATTTTTTAATTATTAGAACACCATTACCGAACCCAAGATTTTCAATAACACATTGATTAATTCCTTTTTCTAGCATTACAATTAAAATTAATTTTCGTCTAATAATTTTTTTTGTTAACATTTTAGTAATCAATAATCCTGTTTCATCTGGTTTTGTTATACCACAAATTGCTAATTTATGGCATTTATTATTAACTATCGTTAAATCACCATCATAAAACAACACAAAAGGTGGTCGGTAAATATTGCAAAAAGCCTTTGGATAATCTTGATCAATAATTGTGACATACTGACAAGTAATTTTTGTTTCAATATCAATTAAATCTTCATAAGCAATTTTTTCTTTTGTCTCTAACGCTTGATAAATTTTAAGTCAATCCCCTTCATATTTTAATGCAAAAAAAAGTAGAACTCGACGCATCTTGCTTCCTTTCTATTAATAAATAAGTATCTTATTAACATAAAGAATATAACACGAAGAATTTTACTTTTTTAATTTTTATTTATCAGTAACATTATTTTTTAAAATAAGATCACGAACCGGTCGATAAGTTTTCCGATGAATTGCTGTTATTCCATATTTTTGTAAAGCAGATAAATGTTTTTTAGTCCCATAACCTTTATTATTTTTAAAATCATATTGCGGATATGTTTGATCATATTCTAAAATTAGATTATCCCGTGTTACTTTTGCTAAAATTGAAGCTGCCGCAATTGATTGTGAAAGATTATCACCATCAATAATTGCTTGATAATGATAAGATGGCGCTAATTTTTCAGCATCAGTTAAAATTAAATCTGGTTTAACTGTTAACTTATCAATTGCATTTTGCATCCCAACAATACTTGCTTGTTTTGGATTAAGTGTTTCAACCATTGTCACTGACATTGTTTCAATTGCATAACTGATGGCAACATTCATAATTTCTGTTGCTAACATTGTTCGTTGTTTTACCGTTAACTTTTTACTATCTTTAATTGCTGGATTAAAGTAATCAGCTGGTAAAATAACAGCACCAACAACTAATGGACCCACTAAACAACCTCGTCCTGCTTCATCTGTTCCTGCCATTATTGTCGTGGATGAATATGATGCTAAAATTTTTTGTTCAAAACTATTCATAATTTACATTTCCTTTTGTGGCGGAAACTCAAATGAAACTAATCCAAATCCATTATTTCATAATTTATTTAAAAAGTCAGTTACAATATTTATGACATTGTCTTCATCAACTTTGTGAAAACGATTTTGTTGCATTCTTAATAATAAATGAAATAATTCAACTTCATTGGTCACATCAAACTGATCAATTGGTAATAAATGATATTGTTTTGCTAATAATGAAAAGTAATGTTGATACATTCATTTAATAGCTGCTAAACAAACATCTTCTTTTGGTAAAATATCTTCTTTAATTGCCCGGGTAAATGCTAAATTAAGAGCCACTTGGTGCTGTTCAATTTTTGGTCATAAAATCCCGGGGGTATCAATTAAATCAATTTGTTCATTTAATTTTAATCATTGTTGGCCCTTTGTTACACCAGGTTTATTACCAACTCGTGCTGAATTACGGTTTACCAAAGCATTAATAAAAGTTGATTTACCAACATTAGGAATCCCCGTTACTAATACTTTTAACTTTGGCGTTTTAATACCTCGTGCTTTATCCCGAGTAATTTTAGAACTTAAAACAGCATAAATTTTCTCAACAATAATTTTATTAATTTTAGTATGTTTACTATCTAATGGTAAGACAGCAATTTGTTGTTGTTCATAATAATTAAGTCATACTTTGCTTACGATTGGATCTGCCAAATCTTTTTTATTTAAAATAATTAGTTTTGGCTTTGAACCTCGTAATTTATCAATTAAAGGATTGGCAGAAGAAAAAGGAATCCGACTATCAACAATTTCAATAATCAAATCCATTAATTTACTTTGTTCATCAATTTGCTTAATCGCCTTTGCCATATGGCCAGGAAATCAATGAATGTTCGTTGACATCTTCTTTTTCTCCCTTCTTAATGTTTTCCTTTATATAATTATTATTTAAAATAGTCCTCAACTCATTCTAACGAAATTGCTGGGATTTTTTTCCCATTTTGAAGATCTGCTAAAAAATCAGCACAAAGTAATAAATTATCGGTTGTTTCGCCTTCTGGCAATGAAACATTAGCTGACTTTAATTTAATAAATTCTTTCACAAGTTCATCAACCGAAGATTTTAATTGAACATTAACACTATATGCTGTTTCTAATTTTGCTTGATATTTTGTTAATAATAATTTAAAGGCTTTAATGGCCACAACTTCTGTGTTTTCTTCAATATTAAAAATTCCTAAAATTTGGATATTTCAATAAACATTAGGTGTTTTGAAATTAACACCGGTAATCGGTGCTGTGTCAATGAATTCAACATTATTATAACGATGAACTTTCTCACGACCAAATAATGCTAATTTTGCTTTTTCAAAGCTTTCACTATTGCTAAATAGTTTTGCTAATAAAATTTCTTTATTACTATGCGGTAAACTAATAATTAATATTTTTTTATCAACATAATCTTTTAAAAAGGCATGAAACCCTTTTAAACACTGTTGATATTGTTCTTCGCTTTGCTGGTCAGGACTTAATAACATTTGACAGTAAATTCCTTGCCCATAATAATATTCCATTCATTTTTTTGTTTGTTCCACATCAGCTTTTTGCGTATTTGAAAAAAGGATTATTCTTTTTACATGTTCTAATTTTGCATAATTTAAAAGATTAGCACCGGAGTACGCAACTCTTGCATCAACAACTTCAATAATAACATCTGCTGTTGCTGCTAGTTTATCAACTCTTTTATTATTTTTAATAAATTCACTTGGGATTGCAATTGTCTTGTCACACATAATTGTGTTTCCTCCTTGTTTTATAATTTTAGTAGAAATTAAAAAGACTTTAACAGCCTTTTTAATTTATTTAGTTTTAATGATTTCCTTAATCCGTGCAGCTTTACCAACACGATTTCGCATATAGTAAATACGAGCACGACGAACACGCCCATATTTTACAACTTCAATTTTATCAATTAAAGGTGAATGTAGTGGAAAATTTCTTTCAACCCCAGCACCATTACTAATTTTACGAATTGTAACTGATTTAGTAATGACACTACCTTGTAACTTAATTACTACTCCTTCAAAAACTTGGATTCTAAATTTATTTCCTTCCTGAATTTTATAGTGAACCTTGATAGTATCTCCTGAAGAAAACTCAGGTAAATCAGCACGAAGTTGATCCCTTGTAATTTCTTCTGTTAAACGCATATTCATAACTGTTCTTCCTTTCTATGGTTAATAAACCTATTTTATTTTTCATTTTTAATTTTTGTTAATAAAATTTCTTGTTGTGGTGTTAAAGTTATTTTTGATAATAAATCTGGTCGTTTTAATCAAGTTTTTTTTAATGCCTCATATTCTCGTCACTGTGCAATGTTTTGATGATGACCGCTTAACAAAACCTCAGGCACAAGATGTCCATCATATGCAACTGGCTTTGTATAAACGGGATAATCTAAGAGATTATTTGTAAAAGAATCATTGAGATGTGACTGTGCATTAATAACATCACTGCATAGTCTTGCAACACTATCAATCACAATCATACTTGCTAATTCACCACCAGTTAAAACATAATCTCCAATTGATAATTCATAATCAACATAATGTAAAATTCTTTCATCAAAACCTTCATAATGACCACAAACCAAGATTAAATCCTGCTCTTGTTTTGCCAACTGTTGAGCTTGCTGTTGACGATATTGTTTTCCCTGAGGTGATAATAAAATAGTAATACTATTTTTAGTTTGGTGCGCTTTAATGGCTTTAACTAATGGTTCAATCATTAGGACCATTCCTTCACCACCGCCATATTGATAATCATCAACTTGGTGATGTTTACCAACACTATAATCCCGAAGATTGACAATATTAATTGCAATTAGTTTCTTTGCTAAAGCTTTTTCAATAATTGATGTTGTTAAAAAATTATTAAACATTTCCGGGAACAAAGTCAATACTGTAAACTGTTTCATTTAAATAACCTTTTTTAAAATTACTTTTTGCTGAATCAAATCAATTTGTTCAACATATTCATCAACATATGGAATCATCATCTTTGTTTGATCAGTTTTTTGAATTTCAAAAACAACATATGCTTTTGTTTCAAATTGATGTGATAATGTTCCAATTACAACATCCTGATAAAAAACTTTAAAATTAGTTAAATCCTCTTGACTAATAACTGTTGCTAATTCCAAATCCGCCTTTTGGCATAACAAATAACATTCTTTAAAATCTAACACTTCGTTAATATTATTAAATTCTTTAAATTTAAGAATATAACCATGATTAGTAAGTGTAATTTTAATTAATGTTACTGGTTGATAAAGCAGCGGCAACTTAAGAAACATTACCTTATTAACTAACTGTTCTACATCCTTAATGTTAATTAATAAAGTTGCCTTAACTTCTCCCTTAATTGCATGCGGTTTATTAATCTTAAAAATTTTTAATAAATCTTTCATTTAAAAAACCTCAAATTTAATATTAACTTTATGTTGATCAAATTGCCCTCTAATATTTAATAATGTTCGTAAACTATTAGCAATTAAACCTGATTTACCAACAACATACCCAAAAACTTCTTCACTACACATTACTAATAAATTAATTTCACCTGTTTTTGTTTCTGGCAATTGTCGAATCTCATAATATAATTCGTTATTGTCTTGAGAAATTAACGGTTCAATTAAATTTTTAAGTTCTGTAATATACATATTGTTTATTGTTGTAACTTTAAACAACAGCTATTTTTTTGTGCTTTTTTTGGGTTTTGAAACTTGTCTTTCATTATGTAACTTAGTCATTAAACCTTCTTTACTTAATAAATTACGAACTGTATCGGTTGGTTGCGCTCCTGTTGATAATCATTTATAAGCAATATCTTGATCAATTTTTACATCACCATTTAAAGGATTATATGTTCCAATTAATTCAATATATTCTCCATCACGTTTGACACGAGCATCTGTTGCAACAATCCGATAAAAAGCCGCTTTCTTTTTACCTGTTCTTTTTAAACGTAATTTTACCATCAATTTTTTCCTTTCTAATTCTCTTTTCCTGTTAAACTATGAAACTTAACATCCTATATATCATACCTTAAATAAAAAAAGAGTCAAGTTTTTCAACTTAACACTTTTTCAATGATAGAGAGAAATAATTGGAACTTTTAAAGGTAAATTTTATTTGGAATAATTATAAATTATCCCATTTTCAATTAATAAAAATTGAACAAAAATAGTTGGTAATTTAATATTTTTTCGTTTAATTGTTTTCCCTTGTCTTCCAACCTCAGCAACTAAATTATTTAAATAAAAAAACTTTGCTTTATAAAGCAAAGTTTTAATTTTAATAAATATTTAATAATATTAAATTTCTAATTTTATCCTAGTATTCCTTTAATTATATTTTTTCATCAATCATTTATGTCATTTGGCTCATAAAAATCTTTATTTGTAACATCAAATGATGAAACTTTCAACGAATTTCATACTCGATAAATAGCATTCACACTTTGTGTTATAATGCATAAAAGAGCATGAATTTCTTTGCCACTACGATATAAATACATATCAATTCGTGATGTGTGATGAGCGACAATAAATCTATATTCATAATTTATTAGTTCTTGTTTAAGGTAAATGGGTTGCCGACTAGATCAATTATTCTTATCAATTTTTGAAGAACCAATTAATTTTGTTGATACTTTAATATTTTTTCGCTGAATAGTTGCTCCTTGACCACCAGCCGCAACAACTGAATTATTTAAATTAATATAATCATAATATTTCAGAAACTCTTCTCATGAAGTTGCATAATCAGTTCATTTAAATAACTTAATATTAAAATGATCAGTTGTACCCCCCCCCCGTACTAATAGCTCCTATTTTATTGATAAAGTAACACGAATACTTTTAATAAGATTATTCTGGTACTCATTATTTATATTTAAATAATACGATATTCCCGCCGTTGTAACACCCGGTGATGCCGCAACAACAGTAGCCGCAATGGCTCACGGTACACTAATCCCAAAAAATCAGGCCGCTGCTCAAAAACCAGCGGCTGCAATTGCGACAATAGTAGTTGCTGTTTTAAACCCCAAATTTATATCATTTAGTTTATCTCAATATTCTAATGCAGCTTGTTTATCTTTGCTGATACTATAGGTTGCAACATTAATATCATTATTAAAATTTAACCCTGAATTTGAACTAAAAGCCATAGTTCCTTCATTTTTTTGGATTTCTTTGTCATACAAATTTTTAAAATCTGGAAATTCAGTTCGAAAATCATTTATCATAATATCAAATAAATTCGTAAATAATTGTCCTCCCATTTTTTGATATTTTTTTACACTTTTTTACCAAATTCACTAACTGATTTAAACATCTCTTTTTCACGTGAAGTTTTATTCGAAGAGTTTTTATTTAAATCTTTAAAGTATTTATTAACTTGATCTCAATCAACTTCATCCGTTTCAGATTCAGGACTTTGTAAAACTGATAAATTCTTGTTAATAATTCCTTCATTGTTTGCTATCAAATTACTATTTGCGGTCAGATTTATGATTCCGCTTCCAACAATTGTTATTGTACCCAATAACACTAACAACTTTTACATATATAATTTAATATTCATTCTATTCTATACAACCCAACCACCCTACCAAAACTAATAAACTTTAATAATAAAAAATAAATAAGATAATTTGTTAAAAAATTAAATATATTAGTTCAAAATAAAAATATTTTTTAAAACCCATTTTAGTGATAAAAAATATTTAATAATGTTTGTGGTATGAAAACATCTTTGTTTTGTAATGTTACACTTTCTTCTTTAATTCCGAATACTTTTTCATTAACACGTTTATTTAATGTTTCACCATGATACTTACGATATAATTTGTTATTTAAAAAAAAATATAAATATTGTAAACCAACAAACGTGCCAAAATGCAAATGAAAGAAAAGATTAAAATTAATCATCCTCATTCTTGATAAACATTTAGGAAAAAATATGGATATCATGTATTTGATGGTCTATGGTCTAAATAACATAATGTTCCCCGAATTAAAATAATAATAAAATACAAAACTGGGTAAATTAAAATTAATCATAATGTTAATTTATGATGTTTTTTAAGATTATATTGAAAATTCCCTGATGTTAAAATATAACTAATAATCATACTAACTGGGATCACTAAATGTAACACAATTGTTGATATTCATGAATAAGCATCATATTGGTTAGCATCTTGGGTATTGATAAAAATTCCTAACCAAAAAACTAACATTGTAATTGTAATATATGTCGTAACTGCTAATTTTATTAAATAACTCGGGCTACGATTTGCAAACTTACTTTCAAATAAGTAAACAAAGAAATACATTGCAACAATATAATTTGTTTGCGTTGTAAAAAAAGCATAATAATTTGATACTCGTTCTGCATAACCTAACGCACTAAATTGTGGTAATGGAGCAATAATTGTGAAAACTAAATCAACAATTAAAAAAGATAATACTAATAACAAAACTCCTAAGAGAACATAAAATAAAATTTTATTATTTCATTTAAACATACAAAAACCTCCGATATTAAATTAATTAATTTTTACCTTTAATTTTGTCGAAAACTCTTGATGAAATAAAAAAAATCATCAATATGACAATTTGAAAACTAATTTTGTGTAAGATTATGATTTTGCTTTAAATTTTTTAAACGTTAAAATATAATACCGTTGATTGTTGGTTTGGTGTTAAACCTTTGTGTTGGTATTTTCATTTTCAGAGCTTTAAATAATTTTGAATATTAGTGAAACCCAAACCATGATAATGAATTAAGGCTTCTTTAAGACTGGATTGTAATTTACTAATCTTATTTAACTTTTGATAACTAGTATCAGGGTTTGTACTAGTTTTGGTGGAATATAGAGTAGAATTTGTTTGTTTTGCTACTAATAAATATAGTGGTTGCATATCAGAAATAATTATTGATTTTTCTTTAATTAGTTGCTTATTCATATTTTCAATAATCCATTGTTTTTGTAATCTTTTGGTATTGGTGGATTGAACAAAAATATTATTATTGCTATCAACCGCCATTTGAATACAGCATTTGGTATCAGTTGAAAATGGATCGAGATGAGTTTTTCGTTTATCAAATTTATCTTTAAAATTGCCTTTATGAATTTCTTTAATAAATGTTTCATCCATTTGGATTTGACCATTTAATTTTTTAAATTTTAACTGTGTATTTTCTAATTGTTTTGATTGCATTAATTTTTGTCGATTATATCAAGCGGTTTTTGGGGTTGTTTTAATAAAACGAGAAATTATTTTACTAGATTGTCCTAACAATGAAATTTGAATTAATAAATTTCACTGTTCATAATTTAAATGACTTCAATAAGTAAAATGATGACGAAATGCATCAAAACTAGCACGACATTTTTTACATAAATATTTTTGTTTTCCTTCGGAATTATGACCATTTTTAACACAATGAAAAGATTTGCAATTAGGACATATAATGCCTTTATCTCTAAATTTTTGATCAATTTCATTTAAACGTTTTTGTTTTTTAATTAAGTCTGCTTGTTGTTTTATTTTTTCATAAAATTCTAAAAATTGATCATCTGTTAAGCTATTTATTAATTCTGTAATTATTTTTTTCATCATTTATTTACCTCTATATATTAAAAATATACCTAATTTTAGGTATATTTTATAAATATCAAGAGTTTTCGACAAAATTAAAGATTTTTACTTAATATTTTATAATATTTTTGTTACGATGTTATTTTTTAATTGATATTACTTTTATAGTTCCTTTTTTAATAAAATTCAACTGTATTTCCAAGCTATATTATTTATTAAGATCAATCATAAACCTCTGATGTGACTAATTAAAATTTATCAAAATAATCAGTCATAACAATATCTCTTGGTTTTAAAATACCTCTCATTATTTAATTGTAATTTGCAAATTTTTAATTAATGTTTTAGAACAATCAGGACAAGCTAACGATGGAAAAACATCCCCATTTGAAACAAATTTAATTCCAACAGGATTAAAGAAATTATGACAAACTTCACATTCCTTCAGTCCTTGTTTGACTTGACCCAAACACTTTTCACACATATTGGCATTATTTTCTCGTAAAAAATATTCATGACAATGAATACAATTACCAATGTCATTTTTAAACTGCCCTGTTTCTCATTTTGAATATTCATAACGATCATTTGAACCAACATAAGCATAAACTTTTAAAATTCATTTATTATCTTTTGAAACTTTCTTGCCATTTAAAGTTACTTTTGTTAGTAAATATTTGTTAGCTTCTATTTGATTTGTAAAAATTTTAACAACTTTAGCTTGATCTGGATAAAGTGCATTTTCAGTGTAAAACAATATATACAAATTTTTTGTCTTATTCACTATGTTTCCATCCTTTCTTGTTGTCTTGGAAGCGGATAATTTTGCGCTGCACATTTAAAACAAATAAGATATTCTTTATTATTAACTAATAATTTTCCGAATAATTCACGGTTAAAATCATCACGAACAAGACGATGTTTTTTACACAAGTCACATTGAAAGGTTTCAATTCCTGCTAATTCGCTTTCACATTCTGAACAAAGTTGATTACGATCTAATTTACTTTTTACCCGATTACATTGTTGACAAACCGATAATTCTTTAATAAATTCTTCTGTTGCCCGTTTATTCAATTCATAATTATCCGTTGTATTATCAAAGGTAAAGATTAAACAAAATGAAATTTGATTAACAATATCAGTATTATATTTATTATCTAAATAACAATCTTCCAAAGCTTCCTTTGCATCAACAGCTGTTTTGCAAATGCAACGCAATGTTTGTGTTGTTCCATTTCCATCAAAAATAAAATAATAATCCCAATTCACTGTATTATTCCTCATTCTACGACATTAATAGCTATTCTTTATTATTATATCACTAATTTACAAAAACAAAACAGAAAAACACTTTAATTTTGTCGAAAACTCTTGATGAAATAAAAAAAATCATCAATATGACAATTTGAAAACTAATTTTGTGTAAGATTATGATTTTGCTTTAAATTTTTTAAACGTTAAAATATAATACCGTTGATTGTTGGTTTGGTGTTAAACCTTTGTGTTGGTATTTTCATTTTCAGAGCTTTAAATAATTTTGAATATTAGTGAAACCCAAACCACGATAATGAATTAAGGCTTCTTTAAGACTGGATTGTAATTTACTAATCTTATTTAACTTTTGATAACTAGTATCAGGGTTTGTACTAGTTTTGGTGGAATATAGAGTAGAATTTGTTTGTTTTGCTACTAATAAATATAGTGGTTGCATATCAGAAATAATTATTGATTTTTCTTTAATTAGTTGCTTATTCATATTTTCAATAATCCATTGTTTTTGTAATCTTTTGGTATTGGTGGATTGAACAAAAATATTATTATTGCTATCAACTGCCATTTGAATACAGCATTTGGTATCAGTTGAAAATGGATCGAGATGAGTTTTTCGTTTATCAAATTTATCTTTAAAATTGCCTTTATGAATTTCTTTAATAAATGTTTCATCCATTTGGATTTGACCATTTAATTTTTTAAATTTTAACTGTGTATTTTCTAATTGTTTTGATTGCATTAATTTTTGTCGATTATATCAAGCGGTTTTTGGGGTTGTTTTAATAAAACGAGAAATTATTTTACTAGATTGTCCTAACAATGAAATTTGAATTAATAAATTTCACTGTTCATAATTTAAATGACTTCAATAAGTAAAATGATGACGAAATGCATCAAAACTAGCACGACATTTTTTACATAAATATTTTTGTTTTCCTTCGGAATTATGACCATTTTTAACACAATGAAAAGATTTGCAATTAGGACATATAATGCCTTTATCTCTAAATTTTTGATCAATTTCATTTAAACGTTTTTGTTTTTTAATTAAGTCTGCTTGTTGTTTTATTTTTTCATAAAATTCTAAAAATTGATCATCTGTTAAGCTATTTATTAATTCTGTAATTATTTTTTTCATCATTTATTTACCTCTATATATTAAAAATATACCTAATTTTAGGTATATTTTATAAATATCAAGAGTTTTCGACAAAATTAAAGGAAAAACATAAAAGACCCTTATGGTCTTCTTTTTTCTTCATAGTTGATTCAACTGCACGGTAAGACAATATTATCTAACTATTTTAAATTAATTAGTAAAAATTCGTAAAACCTTTAATGCTAATACTCGTGGGCTTTGATCAAGTTCTTTACGAATTTTGGGATTATCAATAATTAAGGATAAAAATTCATATACTTTACTTTCATTATATGTCGACAGTTTATCAATAAATTTTTTAACATTTAATTTTAATGCAACTAGTAATTTTAAAATTTTATTTCAACTAGTTTTTGAACAATCTTTTTCAATTCGACAAATTGTTGATTGTTGTAAGCCAGATATCTTTGCTAATTCACGCTGGGTCAAACCCTTATGAATCCGTAATTGCTTAATAACTTCGTTCATTTATATATTCCTTTCATATAAAAAATAACTAAGTTAAATAATATATTTCTTTATCTATGCAATGCAAAAATTATAGCAGAAAAAAAATTTTATTGTTAAATAAAATTTTTGTATGCATCAGATTAAAATAATAAATTACGAGGAGTACGCGGGAAAGGAATCACATCACGAATATTCAACGCTCCGGTCACATACATTACCAAACGTTCAAATCCAAGTCCAAACCCAGCACTTTTATAATAACCATATTTTCGTAAATCTAAGTACCATTGTAAATCTGTTGTTGGAATTTTTAATTCGTGACAACGAGCAATAATCTTATCATAACTATTTTCCCGAACACTTCCTCCTACTAATTCTCCAATTCCTGGCACCAGTAAATCACAAGCAGCGACTGTTTTATTATCATTAACTTTCATATAAAAAGCTTTAATCTCTTTTGGATAGTTAAATAAAAACGTTGGTTTCTTAGTTTCTTGTTCACATAAATATCTTTCATGTTCAGTTTGTAAATCCATTCCCCAAAAAATATCAGCATTATCAAATTTATGACCATTCTTTACTGCTGTTTGTAAAATTGTAATTGCTTCGGTATATGAAAGTCGCACAAATTGATTATTAACAACATTTTGTAATCTTGTTAGTAACTGATCATCACCATTATCATTTAAGAACGCAAGTTCACGATGATTATTATTGAATAAATAATTAATAATATATTTCACCATTGTTTCAATTAAGTCCATATTCTCGGTTAAATCAATAAACGCAACTTCTGGTTCAATCATTCAAAATTCGGCAGCATGTTTTGTTGTGTTAGAATTTTCTGCCCGAAAGGTTGGGCCAAAAGTATAAACTTGACGAAAGGCTTGCGCAAACCCTTCAGCATGAAGTTGGCCAGAAACGGTTAAACTAGCTTTTTTGCCAAAGAAATCTTCGGCATAATGATCATCGGTTCTTGTTGTAACAACAAATGATTCACCAGCTCCTTCAGCATCATTCCCTGTAATAATTGGAGTATGAACATAAATAAAATTATTTTTGTTAAAGAATTCGTGAATTGCAAAAGCACTGCTGCTACGAATTCGAAAAATTGCATTAAAAGTATTAGTTTTTGCTCGTAAATGTGCAATTTCACGTAAATATTCATAAGTGTGTTCTTTTTTTTGTAACGGGTAATCTTCACTTGCTTGGTCAAGAATTTCAATGTTACTTGCTTGAATTTCAAATTGTTGCTTTGCAGTTGGCGTTAAACAAAACTTTCCGGTAACTTTTACTACCGATGAAACACGTACGCCACTAAGTTCTAAAAAATTAGTTAATTGTTCCGCCTTATAAACAATTTGAACATTGTCAAAAATAGTTCCATCATTAACAACTAGAAACCCTAATTTTCCACTACTACGATTTGAACGCACTCATCCTAAAATCGTAATTTCACTTTGATCTTGAATCTGATCTTGATATAATTGTAAAACTGTCGTCATTATTTATCTCCTTTTTGTTTTTATAATTTAATTGCACTTTGTAATGCTAATTCAACCATCTGGTGAAAATTATTTTGGCGTTCAGTAGCAGAGGAGGTAACTTCACCTGAAATAAACGAATCTGAAATCGTTAATAATGTTGCTGCTTTTTTATTTAATGCTAACGCATTAGCAAACAAAGCAAATGATTCCATTTCAACACAAACCGCATTATATTCAGCTTTAATCTTCTTTCAATCATCTGCATTTTTACGATAAAAAACATCAGAAGAATGGACAATGCCAGGATAGGTCTTAATCTTAGCTGCTTGAGCAACTTCTTCAATTGTTTCAAAAATATCTTGTGAAGCTTGAAGAACTTTATCATTAACTCCAGCAACAATTTCAGCAAAATTATTTTCGCCATAAGCTCCCGTTACATTAACAATATCATAAACTTTTAATGCTGCATCATAACTTCCAGCTGAACCAACCCGAATAATATTATCAACATAATAAAATTTAAATAATTCATACGAATAAATCCCAATACTTGGACAACCCATTCCGTTTCCAGCAATTGTAATTGGTTTATTCTGATAAGTCCCTGTATACATATACATATTTCTAATTTCATTTACTAATTTTACATTTTCTAAAAAAGTTTCCGTAATAAATTTAGCTCGTAATGGATCACCGGGCATCAAAACTGTCTTAGCAATATCTTCTTTTTTGGCATTAATATGTGGTGTCATTGTAATCTCCTCTTAATATTCTATGTTTAATTTATATTGTACTATAGAAAACAAAAAGAAACATTAGTTCCTTGCAATTTAACGATACTTTTTTAAAATTTTATTACTTTTAACCTTATTTTCTAAATATTGGCGATCTTTATCCATTGATAATAACACCTGAATTAAATTATCGTTTCAATATATTAATGGTAATAGCACTGAAATAAAAATTTCACTTTTTTCATATAATGATGATGAAACAACAATATGGTTAACATCAGCATATTTTGATAAATCAGAATTATATTTTGAAGTAACGGCAACAACATTTGCACCATTGTTTTTTGCTTCTTTTGCAGCCGCAACAACAGATTGTGTTTTTCCCTCTAAACTCATACAAATTAGTAAATCATCTGGTTGCATTAAACTTGCCCGCATAATAGTATTATTTTCATCTTCAACTAAAATACTACAAGCAAAACCAAAACTAAATAAACGATTAGCTAACTCTTTTACTGATAAACCGGTATTACCAACACCAACTAAATAAATTGCTTTTGCTTTTTTTAGTAGTGTCACTGTTTCTAACAATTTATCACTATGAAAAATTTGATTGTTACGTTGTAAAATATCTTGATAATATAAAAAATATTCTCTGTTGCATCTAAATTTAAATTATTAGTTTCTAATCGTTCTTGTTCAGCAACAATTGCAATAATAAAATCACGATAACCTTTAAAACCTAATTTATCAATTAAAGAATAAATTGGCGAATAACCAATGCCCGTTGCTTTTGATAATTCTTCAATCTTGATATTACGAATATTGCGAACATTATCGCGAATATAATTAGCAATTTTAACTTCTTTTTTAGTACAACTTCCTTGAATCATTGATAACTTAGAAAGGATTGAAATATTTTCCATTTGTTAATAATCCCAACGATTATCTTGTTGTGCCATGACAAACTCTTTATCAACGATATCTGATGATCAAATCTTATTAATTAAATGATCAGTAAAATACATTCAAGGTAATAGTTTATTGACATAAATTTTATGGTCATTAGCGCGTTGATTAGGGGTAGAAATAATATGTGATCAATTTGATAATTGAACCGCTTTTGACATATCTTTTCCAGAAATAGCAATAATTGTAACTCCTTTTTCTTTCGCAATTGTTAAAGCTTTGTTGACTGATTCATTATCACCAAATAATGAATAAGCTAAAATTAAATCATTTTTATTCATAAAACGAGAACGAACCATTAGATCCTCTTCATTTTCATTTAAATTAAAGGCATTAAAACCAAAGTGATATAATTCTAATGCTAAAGTTTGTGATAAAGCATTAGTTGAACCCATTCCAATCACAAAAATTCGATATGCTACCTTAATAGCATTAATCGTTTGATTCATTACATCATTATTAATCATCGTATCATTTTGATTAAGAATATCAAAGTATGTTTTTTTCATTAAACTTTCCATGTTTTCAAAATCTAATGATTTAATTTCAACATCAGCAGCAATTGCAATTAGAAAATCACGATAACCTTTAATTTGCACTTTTCGTAACAAACCATAAATTGCACTATAACCAGTATTAACTCGTTGTGCTAAAATTTCAATATTCATTGTTGTTACTTCTTTCATATTTTCTTTAATATATTTAATTATTTCATTTTCCTTTTTGGTAAAATTCTTTGAATCAAATGTCTCTAATTTTGATAAAAACGATGCCATTGTATCTAATCTCCTTTTATTCTATTTTCCATTAATTCTTGTTCCGCCAAGCGGGCAATCATTGCAGCATTATCAGTACAATATTCTAATTTTGGAATGATTACTTTTAAATTTGATGTTGCTAGATCTAATATTGCTGTCCGCAATGCACTATTGGCAGAAACGCCGCCAACTAACGTAACCATCTTTGGTTGAAAATTTTTAATTGCCAACTTTGTTTTTCGCATAATAATATCAACACAAGTTTTCTGAAAGGTGGCACAAAAATTAGGGGGGTTAAGATTTTCCTTACCGTGTTCTTTTGCAATTAAATTAGCTGCCGCTGATTTTAAACCACTAAAAGAAAAATTATAACTTTGGTCATTCAAAGGCAATGGTAAATGATAAGCGGTTGGTGTCCCAGTTCCTGCTATTTTATCAATGATTGGCCCGCCAGGATATCCTAGTTCTAGCATGCGTGCAACTTTATCATAACATTCACCAACTGCATCATCTAATGTTGAACCTAAAATTTCAAAATCTAAATGTTTTTTCATTAATATTAGTTGGGTATGGCCACCACTAACAAGGACCGCTAACAAGGGAAATAAAAAATTATTATCAATTGCACTAGCGTAAATATGACCATATAAATGATTTAATGGCAGAATTGGAATTGCTAAATAGCTGGCTAAAGTTTCAGCAATTATTTTACCAATATGTAACGCACCAATTAAACCTGGTTTTGCTGTGTAAGCAATGTATTGTAAATCTGTGATTTTTATTTTTGCTGTTTGTAAAGCTTCTAATAAAACATATGGAAAATTTTTTAAATGCAAGCGGGACGCAAGCTCTGGAACAACACCACCACATTTTGTGTGTTCATTAATTTGGGACGAAATAACATTTGCTAAAATTTTTCCATTTTTATAAATCGCAACACTAGTTTCATCACAACTTGTTTCAATTGCAAGAATTACCATTACATACACCTCTAAAATATTATATAATAATTTTTAATAAAATGATAAGAAACCGATTACTATCAAAAATAATAAAAAATACTACAAAATTGTAGTATTTATTTTTGTTTTGTATATTCAATAAAAATCCAATCTAAATAACCTTGTTGTCTTTCATTACTTTTTCGATTCCTGCAATTGCAGATTTTTCGTCAGCACCTGATGCAACAATTTCCACTTCTGCACCTTGGTGAATTCCTAACGCAATAATAGTCATAATTGATTTCAGATTACCAGTTTTTCCTCCTGAGAAAATAGTAATATCTGACTGGTACTTTCCTGCTTCTCCTACAATTAATGCAGCTGGGCGAGCATGCATCCCAACAGGATCAGCGATAACAGCTTTAAATGATGCCATTAAATTTCCTCCTTTAAAATATACTCACTTATTATATCAAAAAAATAAAAATAACTATATTATCATTCAACAATTTTACCTTTTTAACCAATAATTTCAACGGGAATTTCTTGTTGTTCATCAGAAATTGTTCTTGAATTTAGAAATATCATTATCTGTTCAATAATTCAATTAAAATTAATTTTAATTGCTTGATTTGATATCAAATAATTAGTCACTAAATTGGGTTCAAAAATAACATTAATAATTTTGCAATCTAATTTTTTAATACTTTTAACAAGAAAATAACTTTCTTCATCAACACAAATTACTGTTTCAATATGTTTGTCAATTATCTTATTTGTCAATAATGTTACATCAGTTTCATAATCATCAACAGTTAAAACAAGATAATTTGTCAATAAGTTTAAATCATTACTAGCCTTAAAATATCCTCGATATAATGTTTTTCACTCTGTTCCTAATGATAAATACAAGATTGCTTTTGTTTGCAAAGCAATTTTTGTTACTAATTGATACATTATTTTTTCAAAGTTAAAATATAATGCTTGGAACTTGTTATTTTGTTGTCCAAACAGAAGAACATTGATATTATTTTCATATTTTTTTAATAGTTTTGAAACTGTTTCATAATAACTAGTAAAAATAATTATTTTCATATTTCATTGTTGTTGTAAGGCTTGTAGCTTTAAGTCAAAGAGGTTTTCATCTTCATTAACCAACACGATATTAATCATAATATTTTCATTGGCTAATTTATTTGCTAAAAATTGAATAATTTGGCAAGTCCATTTTGATGTTTTATCAAAAATTAATAATGTAACATTTGTTTGCACCTGATTCTTTTTAAATAAAAAATCATTTTGTTGTAAAATTGCGTTAATCCGCTCTCGCATATCATCACTAATTGAACCGCCACTAAAATAGCGCGAAATTGTGCCAACACCACAACCAGCAATTTTTGCTAATTCTTTATAATTTTTAATTTTCATCTAGTTCAACCTCCCTTATTCTACTTTCTTAATTGCCTGACTATCTGCTGAAATGATTTTAACTTTGTACGGGTCTGGAAAAACAATTTGTACATTTTGAGCAATAATTTTTACAACCACCCCAATGCCAAACAAATCATGACTAACAGTATCATTTAATTTTCATAAGTTAGGTTTAAAAGATGGTTCAACATTTTTGTTCAAATGAAAAACTGTTGTTTCACCACTTAACTTCATCCCATTACGGTTTGAAAAAGGTTTTGGTTTACTAAATATTAATTCACTATTAACCTTTTGATGAAAATCACTATCTAATTCTTTAATAAAACGCGAAGGAAAACGTTCGTTTCCAGTAATATATGAATAACCTTCTGGATGACTTAAAAATAACATTTCTTGTGCTCTTGTAATCGCAACATATAATGTTCGTCGTTCCTCTTCAATCTGATCATAGCCCATTTTAATTGCCTGACTTGATGGAAAAATTCCTTCATTTAAACCAACAATAAAAACAATCTTTTTTTCTAATCCTTTCGCATTATGAATTGTCATTAAAGAAACAGTATTATCAGTTAAATTATCACTATCACTATCGGTTTGTAATGAAACTAATTGTAAGTATTCACTTAATAATTCAACTCCAGTTAGATTATCATTTTGCTGGTCAAATTTTTTTATTGAGTTAATTAATTCTAAAATATTTTCTTCACGTTCTTCTTCAAAATTATCACGCAAACGTTGTTGATATCCTGTTTTATTTAACAATAATATTACCAGATTTTCAATTGTTGCTGTTTTTGGTAATTCTGTTAAAGCAGCTAACATTGCTGTGCGTAAAGCAGCTAGATTATGTTGTAAACTTGTTGGTAATAAATCAAAATGATGTTCTAACAATGCCGTAAAAGTTAATTCTCGTTCTTTTAAAACTGTGAGAATTTGTTCAAATGCTTTTGGACCAATTTTTGGCGTTAATAATAATACTCGTTCCACTGCTAACTGGTCATTATTCATAATTATTTTTAAAAAGGCAAGCGCATCTTTAATTTCCTTTCGTTCATAAAATTTGAACGCTCCAAAAATACGATAAGAAATTCCATAGTCTGCTAAAGCAACTTCTAAATCACGCGATAAGTAATTTGCCCGATATAAAATTAAAACATCTTTATAATCATAACTTTCTTGTTTAATCAATTCCTTAACTTTTCGTGCCACAAAGTCACTTTCATCAGCACTATTTACAGCATGATATAAAATTGGTAACTGTCCTAATGTTTGGTTTGTAAATAAATCCTTTTCAATTCGGTCTTTATTATTTGCAATTAAATTATTAGCTAGTGACAAAATACTTTGACTTGATCGATAATTTTCATTCAGAATAATTGTTTCTGTTCCCGGAAAATATTGCTCAAGATTTAAAATTAACCTAACTTTTGCTCCCCGTCATGAATAAATTGTTTGATCAGGATCCCCAACAACCATAATATTATGTGCGTCACCAACTAATCATTTAATAATATCAAATTGAATTTCATTTGTATCTTGAAATTCATCAACTAAAAAATAATCAAAACGATTTTGTCATTTTTCTAAAACTTCTGGATGGTGTTTAAATAACTTATATGTTAGCAAGATTAAATCGTTAAAATCAAGACTATTTAATTCTTTTAACCGTGTCTCATAATGTCCATACACTTCCGCTCAACGTTTTTCATCCCCAATTGCATTATCCTTTGCACTGGCCGGACTAATAAAATCATTCTTTTGATTACTAATATAATTCTTTACCATCCGGCTTTCTTGGGCATCATACTTAGCATTAAATGTTTTATAAATATTACGTAAAATACTATCTTGATCAGCCATATCAATAATATTAAAATTACGCTCATAATTTAGCGCAACAATATCTTCGCGTAAGATGCGTACACACAAAGCATGATAAGTTGAAATCATACAACGTTTGCCATTAACACCAATTAAGTCAACAATCCGTTCTTTCATTTCATTCGCTGCTTTATTCGTAAAAGTCACCGCACAAATTCGTCATGGTTGTAAATCAGCGTATTTAATTAAATAAGCAATCTTATTAATAATTACTCGTGTTTTTCCACTACCAGCGCCAGCAATAATTCGAACAGAACCATTAATTGCTAAGACAGCCTCTCGTTGATTTGGATTTAAATGTTCAATAAATTCATTCCTCATGTGCTTCTGCCTTTCTTTTCAAACAATTACATTTTACCTTATAATTCATCAATTTCTTTTAAAATTTCATCAGAAATATTCCCCGGTTGATCTTTTTGTAAATGAACATGTTGATGCTCTCTTGTTATTGGTTTTTTTGACGCCTTTTTTTGTTTTTTAACAATTGGTTTTGTTTTAACATTAAATAAATTAAAATGACGATCAAATAAAATTTGATGATTTGGATTTAAAACAACCGCAAAAATTAACCCTAAATATCATAAAAAATAAGTTGTTGTTACAATTCGAATCACAATAATTGCCACGGGATTTTTGTTAGTTGTTCGAAATAAATCACCTAAATTAACATGAAAAATTAAATTTAAACTTAAATTTGTTAATAATACAATAAACCACGGCAAAAATATAATAAATAATTCTCGCGTAAAAATAACTCCTAATTTTAACTTTTGTTCTGTGTTAACTAATTTAATTTGAAACAAAAACTTACCAATCGTTTTACCATCTCAAAAATACGGTAAAAGGACAAAATAACAAAAGAACAACAAAAATGTTATGCCAATCACAACAATTGGTGGTCAAACAGTACGCTGACCATATCAGTAATTCATTGTCAAAGTTAAAATTAATGGAATTAAACTAGCTAAAATAATATCAAGAAAACGCACGAAAATAATGCGTGCTGGTCGCGCTAATTGGTGCAAGTTATAATCTTCGCCTTTCGTTGTTGTTGCTATTGTCATATCCTCCGTATCGTTGTTTTGCATCGAATGCTTAGTTTTATCATTTAATTCTGTCATAAAATCTTATTTAGCATTTTCTAGTTTTCAATTTTTAATAAATCCTTTAATATCACTAACAATTACTTTAAACTTTGGTTCTTGAATATCTTTAATGTATTTATTTTTAAGAAAACTTTTATATCGTCGTTCTAATTTATTTTCGGTGCTATGAATCGCTTTAATTGATAAGGCTTTATTGTTTTGCAACCGTACCAGACGTAAAAATGTCACAAGACAAAAACGAATAAAGGCATATTCTAATTCTTCTTGATACTCACGATATAAATTTAAATCACGATATAAATTAAAAATATAAATTCATTGTTTTAGTAAATCAAAAACGCTATAATTGACAAGCCCTAATTCATAATCAGCTAAAATATCTTCAATTGCTAAAAAACCGTTGGCATATGCTAAGATATTATAAATGAAGAAGGCATCAGTCCGGCGATAATTAAGTAACATAATATTTTTTTGCAATACTAATTTACGCCGAAAAATTTTAGTAAAAACCAAAGAATGGGTGTAAGCTAACACTTCCTTATCTGTTTTTGGAGATAATAAAACATTAGCTTTATTACGAATCTCACTATTTCCTTTTGAATGCGGATAATGTAACCGAAATTCAACAATATCAATTTTTTTATGCTCAACTTGGTGTTTTGTAACATTTTCTTTTAGCACAGCAACAGCTGTTTTATGAATAACTTCACCTTCATCAACAATCATAAAATAATCCCCACGCGCAACACAAATAGCACTATTAAGACCATAAGAAAAACCTTGACTTCGTAAATTTGTAACGACTTGCATTTTTTTACCAACATTATAAAAATGCTCACTCATAACCTCTAATGTTTGTGATTTAGGTTGAAAACCAGTATCATCAACTAAAACAATTTCATAATCACCATTGGTTTGCTCTTTAATTGACATTAATGTTTTCATTAGTTTGACGGGGTTATTCTGTGTTACAATAAGAAATGATAAAAACATACTAGTATCCCCCCTATTTATACTTGTAATAATTATAACATTTTAATTTATTTTTTAGTATAATTATTATATTACACTAGAAAAGAAAATCATTGAACTTAAATGCTTTGAAAATAGAGGTTTTAAAATGCCAAATGAAACATTACAAAAAATTTTACAACAAAGAGAAATTAAAACAACCGATGATATTATCTTTAGTACCATCTTTGATGTTTTAAGTGCCCTTTTTACCGATGAAAATCATCTTTCAACATTGAAAAGTGGTTATACTATTAATGATCACCAACAAGTGTGACTAGTAAATATCCCACCACCCCATCGCCTTGCTGGGGGAATTGAAAAGGGTTATGCCAATTACATTGCTCCTGATGGAACATATCTTTATCAATTTGATAGCACCAAACCGCTTAGTAAACGAAAAAAACTTGGTGAACAACAAAGCCAACAGCAAACTGAATTTGTCACTTTTGCAAAATTAAATGAAAAAGAAAAAGGCATTGGTTATCACTTTGTTGGTGTTTTTCGGTTTAATTGTTATACCGATGAAGATTGTCAAACAATGATTTATAAAAAAATTGCTAATTCTTATCACTTACCACCTATAAAATAATTTCCAACACAAAAAACAAAAACCATACTTAATTCTAAGTATGGTTTTAAAAATTATAATTATTATTACGATTTTGTTTTGCTTCTAATCGTTGTTGTTTTGCTTCTTCGCGCGCCATTCGTTTTACACGGCCATAATCAAACGGGTCATATTTTCCTGTTCCCGCTTTAATATGCTTACCAAAAATATTAATCTTTCAAGTTCAATTTCTTTCTTTGAATCTCATCATTATCTCCCCCTATAATAAATTATCAAGCCCTATTTGTTTATAATACACGATATTAGAATATTTTTCAATTTCAAATTCTTTAATTTTGTCGAAAACTCTTGATGAAATAAAAAAAATCATCAATATGACAATTTGAAAACTAATTTTGTGTAAGATTATGATTTTGCTTTAAATTTTTTAAACGTTAAAATATAATACCGTTGATTGTTGGTTTGGTGTTAAACCTTTGTGTTGGTATTTTCATTTTCAGAGCTTTAAATAATTTTGAATATTAGTGAAACCCAAACCATGATAATGAATTAAGGCTTCTTTAAGACTGGATTGTAATTTACTAATCTTATTTAACTTTTGATAACTAGTATCAGGGTTTGTACTAGTTTTGGTGGAATATAGAGTAGAATTTGTTTGTTTTGCTACTAATAAATATAGTGGTTGCATATCAGAAATAATTATTGATTTTTCTTTAATTAGTTGCTTATTCATATTTTCAATAATCCATTGTTTTTGTAATCTTTTGGTATTGGTGGATTGAACAAAAATATTATTATTGCTATCAACTGCCATTTGAATACAGCATTTGGTATCAGTTGAAAATGGATCGAGATGAGTTTTTCGTTTATCAAATTTATCTTTAAAATTGCCTTTATGAATTTCTTTAATAAATGTTTCATCCATTTGGATTTGACCATTTAATTTTTTAAATTTTAACTGTGTATTTTCTAATTGTTTTGATTGCATTAATTTTTGTCGATTATATCAAGCGGTTTTTGGGGTTGTTTTAATAAAACGAGAAATTATTTTACTAGATTGTCCTAACAATGAAATTTGAATTAATAAATTTCACTGTTCATAATTTAAATGACTTCAATAAGTAAAATGATGACGAAATGCATCAAAACTAGCACGACATTTTTTACATAAATATTTTTGTTTTCCTTCGGAATTATGACCATTTTTAACACAATGAAAAGATTTGCAATTAGGACATATAATGCCTTTATCTCTAAATTTTTGATCAATTTCATTTAAACGTTTTTGTTTTTTAATTAAGTCTGCTTGTTGTTTTATTTTTTCATAAAATTCTAAAAATTGATCATCTGTTAAGCTATTTATTAATTCTGTAATTATTTTTTTCATCATTTATTTACCTCTATATATTAAAAATATACCTAATTTTAGGTATATTTTATAAATATCAAGAGTTTTCGACAAAATTAAAGTTCAAATTTAAAAATTATAAAAATAATAAAAAACGTTATGTTAAAACCTCATAACCAGTTTCAGTAATTAATATCGTATGCTCAAAGTGGGCACTCGCTAATCCTAATGCCGAAACAGGTGTTCACCCATCATCTAACATTTTAATCGCTTTAGTTCCAATTTGGACCATTGGTTCAATACAAATTGTCATCCCTGCTTGCAACCGCAGCCCCGTTCCCGCACTTCCAACATTCGGAATTATTGGGTCTTCATGTAAACTGCGCCCAATTCCGTGACCAGTAAATTCAGTTGGTAAGTAAAAGCCTTCCCCTTCAACATATGTTTGGATTACAGCACCAATATCACCAATCCGAACGCCTGGTTTTAAAATTGCCATTGCTTTTGTTAACGCTGTTTCTGTAACAGTTAGTAACTTAACATGCTCTGGATTTTGATCAGCATCAACAATAACAGTAAAAGCACCATCACTATTATAGCCCTTATAAGCACATCCTGCATCAATTGAAACAAGATCACCCACTTGGAATGGAACATCATTAGGAATCCCATGCACTAAGACAGTATTTAAAGAAACACAAATTGATGCAGGAAAACCATATAATCCTTTAAAATTGGGTTGACAATCATTTGCGGCAATAATTTCTTCTGCGCGATGATTAAGCATTATTCCTGTTACGCCCGGTTTAATCATTGCTCGTAATTCTTGATGAATTTGTTTTAAAACAACACCAGCTTTCTGCATATATTCAATTTCTTGCCCAGTTTTAATTGTAATCATGTTTTGACTCCATTTATTTTTTTATTGTATTGTATACTGTAAAACTAAATCATAAAAAGTTATAATTATATTAACATATTAATCATGAAATACAATAAAAAAGTAAAAAGTAGTAATAAAACTATTTTTTACTTTTTTATATTTTTATTAATTTATTTATTTTCGTTTGTTTTACTAATATTTTCAATATTGTCTGTTTTATTTTGTCTTTTATTTAAGTTTTGGAATGCTGTTTTTATTTCCTGAATTTCTTTATCATCATTTTTTAATAATTCAGGGTGACAATTTTTATAAATTAATTTAAGATGTTTTTTAACTATATTAAAATCAAGCACCTCAACTTCAATTTCATCACCAATATCAAAAAAATATTTAATATCTTTAACAAAATAATCTGAAACTTCACTAATATGGATTAAACCATCAGCCTTTTCTGCTCGACAAAAAGCACCATAGGGAATAATATTTGTTATTTTTACAATAATTTTGTTATTTTTATCATACATATATTTTTTCTCCTTTACTAAAATCTAATTATATTATTAAAATGCTGAAAAAAATTTGTTAAACACAAAAATAATTAATAGATTTTATTATTTTTATTATATACATTAACTAATTAATGAACAAATATTTTTTTAAAATATTGTTTTGATGTAAAATCCCCTAAACAAGGTCTTATTGTAGTATTTAATATATCTAAAACAGATTTTAATCTACTGCGAATATTAATTATAGGCTCATTTCGTAAAAACCAACGCCTTATATCTCTATTTATCCTTTCAACTAATGCTTTTTGTTTTGGTTTTCCAGGGTCACAAAAATAAACTCTTATTTTTAAATATTTTTCTATTAGTTTTCATTTATAAAATTCTTTTCCTCTATCTGTTAAAATACAACTAAATTTATTAATACCAATTTGTCTAATCATTTTCATTAAAACCATTAACACAATACTTGCTTTTTTAGTAAATAAAATATCATAAAAAACTATTTTAGATTTCCGATTTACTAAAACTAACAAATGAAAATTACCACAATCAAGGGTATCCATTTCTCAAATTCCACTAAAACTTAAATCATCTCCATAATCATTTAAAAATTGCTTATAATCTCTAATATTAAGCAATACACCACGATTATCATTTTTTTCACCATTTTTAGTTTTTCGCTTTTTATTTTTAAAATACAAATTATTTTTTGATAAATTAAAATAACCTAATCTAATATATTTATACATTGTTTTAAAACATACACTAAATTTTACATTATATTGTAATTCATACGACATAATAATATTTTGTGGCGAACGACCAAAATTATTATATTCATTAGAAAAATGACTTAATTCTTGTGAATTTAACATTGAATATTTACGACATTGTTTTTTGTTTTTATCATGTATTTTTTGTGCTTTTGCAGCATTATAATCACCAATATTATCAAACATATTTAATTCTTGCCAAATAGTTCTATAATCTCTATTCATTTGCTTAGCAATTTTTCGAATATTAATTGTTCCATTTTTCTTTTTAAATAATTCATTGTTTTTTAATTTTTCCAAATTTACTCTTTCATTAATATCTAATCTTTCATATTTTTTCACACTTTACCTCCTAAAATATTAAAATATGTTATAATTTACTTAAAATAATTATAGCATTTTAAGTAAGGAGTTAAATATATGAAAAAATGACTTAGCATTTTAGGAGCAATCGGATTAACAGCAACAAGTACAACAACATTAATTAGTTGTGAAAAACCAAATAACAATGAAAACGGAGGGGGTAATAAACCGAAACCTACACCTGAACCACAACAACCACAAGAACCACCAATTGGAAGTAATTGAAAATGATATTAAGGAGATGAATTGAACCATGGACCAACTAATAAATGATATATATTAATATCTAAATCAACTAATTCAACTGATGCAGTATATGCAATAGATTTAATTCATTTTACAACAAGTACAAGTATTAAAACAACATATCCACTTTTAAAGTCAATATACAGATGAGAAGAACTAAATAAACCAGCTCTACCAATAATTGATAATAAAACAGGTAAAATTACTGATTGAAAAGAATAAAAGGACCTATAAGTCCTTTTTTATATTAATCGAACAAATTTCATAAAAATAATTAATAGGAATATATTTGTTATTGTGTTATATAATGCTGGACTAAATTTTCATACTTCGAATGTTTGATTAAAAAAACTATATATTGTTTGAAATATTTTACCAACTCCGCTTGCTAATTCATTCACTTGCTTAACACCAGGAATATTATTTACAATTCAAATTGCCGCATTTCTAATATGACACGCTAAATTATATCAACTACAACTTTCATATTGTGCTTGTCATCATTGCCCATCAGGAAATAATCCACCATTATTTATTTCTTGTCAGTTATAAATACCAAAATTAAAATCATAATAACGATACATATCATTTTCTTTTTGTGCTTGTAATTCAAAAACATTATAACCAATTTTTTGTTCTTCAATCTTTTTATATTTTAAACCATATTTATCTTTTAAAGCACCTTCAAAAATATAACCTTCATTTTGATTAATATTATAATCATTTGCAACAGAAAAATCATAATTAAATACATTACCATAGTTAATGTTATAAAATCGTTTTTTAAATGCTGAATACAATTTAATATCTAGTTGCTTATATTTATCAGAAAAATAAAAATAACGAGGATAAATCTTAAAACCATTATTTGCTAATAAACCATATTTTTTATTATAACCTTGCACATAAGTATTGTTTTCTAAGTCAAAAATTGTTCGTAAATAATCTTTATAAAAGTTTTGCGAAACTGTAAACATACTATTTAACAATTTTTCAAATTGATTTTTATTCGTATTATTTTCATCAATTAAAACATCTCTAAAATTAACTAATTTCAAACCAAAAAAATTAATTAAAACAGTATTATATTCTAAATTATCAATATAACCACTTTCAATAAAATTACTACGATTTTGGAATACTGGAACTAAAGCATGAGCAAAAAATGCTTTTAAAAACTTATTAATATCAATTTGGCCTTTCATCTGTTCAAAAATATCTTTACCAGTATTAGGAGTATTATCTTGATTATAATTATATGTTTCAACACTAAAATTAAAGATACTATCTTTTTCTTTCATAAAAGTAAACAAAAAACCTAAATCATCAGTATATCGATAACTATTTGCATTATTACCATCCCAATATTGTTTAAGATGTGTTAATTCTAAACTACCAGCAACAATATTTTTATGTTCATCAATCGTTAAAATCATTCGATAAATTGATTTTCTAGTTAAAATAATACTGGGTTTTCAGTCCAATTTTTCCATATTATTAATAATTTCAAAATCAAAGATTATTCTTTGACTGCCTAAATTTGAATCATCATAATCAGGATTACCACCTTGCTGTATTCTAATATTTTCTTGAACAATTACATCAATATACTTTAATAAAAAAGAACGAACCTTTTGATAATCATTATCAGTATAAAAAAGAAGATTACCTTGATTATCTATTTCAGGAACTTGTTTATCAGTTGGAATACTTGTATTTTCTCATCTGTATATTGACTTTAAAAATGGATATGTTGTTTTAATACTTGTACTTGTTGTAAAATGAATTAAATCTATTGCATATACTGCATCAGTTGAATTAGTTGATTTAGATATTAATATATATCATTTATTAGTTGGTCCATGGTTCAATTCATCTCCTGAATATCATTTTCAATTCTGAAATTTTAAATTAACTTGTTGCAAATTGTCAATACTTTTTTCTAATTTATTAATTATTTCAACAGTATTAAAATACTTAGCAAAAGAATAAGAAAAATTTGTTAATTCTTTTAGAAATTGTTTTTTATCAACATCATAAAATTTATCAATGTTATATTGTTTAACATAACTATCTCAATTTTTGTATAAATCCATAAATTCATTACTGGGTTTATCAAATGAAATCCCCGTTGAATAACTATCCTTTAAAAAATCTAAATATCATTTATCATTATAAGTTAATGATTGCGATGTTTTTAAAGTTGGATTAATAAAATAATTGGTTTCAGACCAATTTTCAAAAAAACTACTGCGTAAAAACATTGTATTAATAAAATCAGTTTCATTCATTCCTGTTGTTTGTTGATTAACAGTATAATTTTGTTGATTTAACGGTTTAAATGCTGTTAAAGTAATAAAAGGAATAATTAAACCTAAAAGTCCTAAAAGTCCTATTGAAAATAAAGAAAATAATTTTTTCATAAATAACTCCTAACTATATAATGTTTTTGAAACAATAAACCCAACAATATATAAACTTGATATTGTTAACATTAACGGATGACTAAACAAAATTGCCATCTTACCAAATAAAGAAAGTAAAAAAGTATCTGAGTTATATAAATCCATAATAATATTTTTTGCTGATGTTAATTGATTAATAATAACTGTAATAAAACCAGTACCAAATATAGCAATTGCCGCAACCAATAAAACTAGTCTAATCATTATTTATGCACTCTCCGATATCCTTGTTCTCTTGTTTTTGCTTGTTTTGCTAAACTTGATAATTGTTGTTTATTACGATTAATTTTAAACTGTTTACGCTCTGTAATATGTTTTTGCATACCTTGTTTAGTATCTGAAACTCCACGAGCAGTCGCAGAATAAATATTTGATACCCCCGTTTGTACTATTGAACCTAATTCGTTATATTGTGTTCTTGTGCCGTGAATTGCATAAATTGATAACTTAACAACCATAAAAAAAATAATAAAATAAGCAATTGTTGTATTTGTCATTGGTAATTTAGTATTTCAAATTACATCAAAAATAAACAAAAAAACATCAAAAATAAAACTAAAAATCTTATCTCAATTACTACTTTCTGACAACAAATTAATCATTTTTATCACTTCCTTTTTCTTTTTTAGGTTTTAAATTCTTTTTCAAAATATCAATATCAAACAATTCTAACCGCTCTTTAACACTCAATTTAGTAATTTCTGACCAATAGTATTCTTTGTTATTAATTATTTCATCATTTTTTAAATCACGAACAAACTTTAATCATTGACTATCATATTTCTGTGCAAATTCTAACGGAATAATTATTTTAAAAAACCGAATTCCTAAACCAACATCTGACTTATGTTTTACTCGTTTACCTTCTGCTGTTCGTTCTACTGATTTTGTTTTTCAAATTTCATAATCCGTAATATCTTGAAAAATACCAATTCGCATAATAAAGAAACGATTAAAAAAATTAAATCCTTTTTTAGCAATCGGTTTTTTAAGTGAAATTGGAATAATAATACCACTTGCTAATTGTCGGATATTATTTCAAATCATACCCTCACGCTGTGCTGTAAACAAAGCACGATTACCAAAATGTCTTGCTAAAACAATTCACGGAATTTTACCACTATGGACTTTTTTCTCATCGTGAGGACTAGTTCCATCAATATATAAATAACTTTCATCAAATAAAATAACACTATCATCAGGGGGAACTGGTTTTGTTCTATCTGTAAAATCTAAATTTTTAAATGTTAAAACTTTAACTTTCTCATCTTCTAACGGATAATTACTATAAATTTTATCTGTTAATAATTTCATAGTTTGTGATAAATAAGTTAAAAGTAAAGTTTTTCCGGTTCCTAATTTACCAATAATAACTGATAACGGATTATCTCAAACAAAACTTACTAACCGAAAAGCATTTAACTGATAAAATATGTTTTTTCAAACTCATCATACAAAATAAACACATTGCAAAGCAAATAATAATCAAAATACTAAACCAGTATAATTTAATGAAATTATTCAAAATAACAAATCAATTAAACTAAACAAAATCATTGAACTACTAATATAACAATAATTTTTTAAGAAAAATACAAACTTTTTCATTATTTAAAATACCCAACTATTTTAAAAATCATTCATAACAAAAACCAAGTTAAAAATAAAATAACAATTCAAACACCAACCATCAAAGTTAAATATTCATTCTGTGTCAAAGTCCAAGTTGTAATACTTTCAACATTTGTTTTATTTATAAACAAAAAGACATGAATAAAAAACTCTTTTAATTTTTCTCAATCATTTTGCATTTTTAAAAACTCCACATTTTTTGAATAAGTTTAAAAAACATCCCAAAAAATAAAACGATAAATAATACAAACGATATAACATATAAAAATTCAGGGGCATTTGAACCAAAAATATAACTAACAAATTGAACTCAATAGTCATATAAACTCATTTAATTTAAACTTTCTAAATCATTAATTAATTCTTGCTCTTTTTCAACACTTCAATTTGTTAAATTATTATTGTTATTATTTACTTTTACTTTTTTAGGTTCATTTGAAAATAATGCTTTGTGCATACGATTAAAATAATTTTGTTTATATTGATTATACAAATTAATTAATTCTGTTCCAGTTAAATACTTTCAAATATGACGTTTTAAATTTTCATCATATTTTACAATAGGATAAGAATTATCATAAATCAAACCAATTGCTACTTGTTCTGAATGTTTTTCACTCGGATAAATAAATTTATTACTTAATCAAAAACCAATATGGCGATTATGATTAGGTAAATTTATAAATGAAGCTTTATCAGTCTGAAAAACTATGAATTCTTTACGAATAAAATAATTCTCTATATTTTGATTTTTCTTAACAAAATTACTCAATTTTATCAACTCCTTAATAAACATTTTTTTTAATTAACAATGTTATAAATAATGTTAAAATATTGTTTATCTATTGTTTAATAAACATTGTTAAATATAAAAATAATAAAAATTGGCACACTGAAAAATACTATTAAGTTTTAAAATAATAGTTATACAAAATAAATTAATAAAAAATAAATAAACTAGTGTGCCTTAGTTTCTTATTACTAAAATCCTTTGACCATAACACGGAAAAAGTTTAATATTTTAACAATAACAAAAATACCAAATGGAATTAAAATAATTCACGCATCACCTAAAAAAGTCATTAATTGTGGTAATACAGCATAAATTGCTTCTTTAACTTTCATCATCGCTTGCCCTAATCCACTTCAAATAGAACCCATTCCATCTGAAATAGTAGGTGGCGTATCTGCTGCTAAAAAATTAATTGCTGTTGTTAAATACATCCCTAACATTATTTTTTATCCTCCTTGTTTTCAATTTCTTTTTTATCTTTTTTCTTACCTCGAATTTGGCGAATTTTCTGATAAATTGATAAACCAATTCACGCAAAAATACCTAATATAATAACAACACTAAATATTGTCGTTAATCAAACTGGCATAATATATCTCCTTTCAATAAATTAAAAAATTGAAATTTGCAAACTCGCTCCGCTCGTTGTCGCTTTGCTCCACTTAAAAAACATTATTGAATAAATTATCCGCTAATAAATTACGCGGAATAATTTATTCTTTTACTTTTTAATTTCAATATCTTTTACAATCTTATTGACAGTATTAATAACAATATCTTTACCATACTTTTTCACTAATGACCGCAAAATTAAATATTGCTTTGTTTGCATAATTTCAACCTCCTATAATTAACTTAAAAAAGTTAACTAAATTAATAGTTAACTTTTTATGATTTGGCATTTACAATTTACAGTATCATAAAAAGAAAAAAACTAACGATCCTGTTAGTTTTCCTTTATACTAATTCAATAATCACCATTGGGGCATTGTCCCCTTTACGATTATCTAATTTTAAAATGCGAGTATAACCCCCATTACGATTTTGATATTTTTTTGCAACACCATTAAATAATTTTTGTAATGCTGTTTCTTTTTCATTCGCATCAATATCGCGTAAAAAACTAGCAGCACGACGACGAGCATGTAAATCTTGTCGTTTCCCTAAGGTAATTAATTTATCAACATGACGACGTAGTTCTTTTGCTCGGGTTTCAGTAATTTCTAAACGTTCATTAATAATTAATTCTGTTGCTAAATTACGCATTAAGCCATTTCGTCAAGCTGTATTTTTTCCTCTTTTTTGTTGATATGACATGATAACATTCCTCCTTTCCTAATCGCGACGAAAGTGTAAACCTAATTGGGCCACTTTGTCCTTGATTTCTGTTAGTGATTTTTTTCCTAAGTTTCGAATATCTTGAATTTCATCTTCTGTTTTTGAAACTAAGTCCCGTAACGTATCAATTTTTGCTCGTTTTAAACAGTTTTGTGAACGTTGGGTAAATTCTAATTCATCAATACTACGATCTAATTCATCTTCTTCTGTTTCAGTTTCTGATAAAATAATTTGGGTTAATTTAATTGCTTCGTTTAAATTAACGAAGAACTCTAAGTGTTCAGTAATAACTTTTGCCGCCATTGCAACAGCATTAACTGGTGTAATTGAACTATCAGTTTGAATTTCTAACTCCAATTTTTCTAAGTCCGCATTTTTCCCAACTTTTGTTGGTTCAACATTATATGCTACTCGTTGAATTGGACAATAATTTGAATCAATCACGATTAAATCAGCATATTTTTTTTCTTTCTTGTTATCTGTAAATGATTTATAACCACGCGAATTACGAGCGTGTAATTCTAGTTCTAATTCCCCACCTTTAGCAATTGTTGCTAATAATAAGGTTCCATTAATAATTTCAACTCCCGTTGGCACCACTAAATCTTTCGCGTAAACTTCTCCTTCTTTTAAAGAAACTACCTTCAAGATAACTGATTCACCATCAGGAATAATATCTTGGTTAATTTTCAATACTAAATTTTTAATATTTAAAATTATTTTTGTAACATGTTCAACAACCCCGGGAATAGCAGTAAATTCGTGTGAAGCCCCTTTAATACGAACTGCAAAAACAGCAGCCCCTGGTGTTGCTGATAACAATGTTCGGCGTAAAGCATTCCCCAATGTTACCCCAAACCCTCGTTCTAAAGGTTCCACTAAAAACTTTCCATAATTATTTGCTTTATCTTCTGCTTGTAATTTAAATTCTGGTCTAATAAATTGTTTCATCGCCTGATCCTTCTCCTATCCTCTTGGTCTTTTTGGTGGTCGTGCCCCATTATGGGGAATTGGCGTTACATCTTTAATTGAAGTAATTTCTAATCCAATTGCTTGAATACTACGGACTGCAGCATCTCGCCCCGGACCTGGTCCTTTTACTTCAACTTGAACACTATTCATTCCGTGTTCTTGACTTGCTTTCCCAGCAGCTTCAGCAACCATTTGTGCTGCATATGGGGTTGATTTTTTACTTCCTTTAAAACCCATTGCCCCTGCTGATGATCATGAAATTACATTACCCGCTTCATCGGAAATGGTAACGATTGTATTATTGAAAGTTGAATGAATATGTGCAATTCCCTTTAGGACATTTTTCTTAACTTTTTTCTTATTCGTTGTCTTCTTAACAGCCATAATTCTTCTCCTTATCTATTATTTTTTCTTATTAGCAACCGTTTTACGCGGTCCTTTAACCGTACGAGCGTTTTGCTTTGAAGATTGTCCGCGCGCTGGTAAACTTTTACGGTGACGCATCCCACGATAACTCCCAATTTCCATTAATCGTTTAATGTTTAAAGCAACTTCACGTCGTAAGTCACCTTCGGTTTTTATTTTTGCAATTTCATTCCTAATTGTTGTTAATTCATCTTCTGATAAATCTTTTACTCGAATATCTTCTGATATTTTTGCTTCTTTTAAAATTTTTTGTGACTGTGGTTTTCCAATTCCATAAATGTAAGTTAATGCAATTACAACGCGCTTATCATTTGGAATATCCACTCCGCCAATACGTGCCATCTATCTTCTTCCCGTCCTTTCTTAACCTTGTCGTTGTTTATGTTTTGGTTGTGAACAAATTATCATCACACGCCCTTTTCTTCTAATTACACGACATTTGTCGCAGATTTTTTTAACTGATGATCTTACTTTCATCGTGTATTCTCCTTTACCAAATTTTATTTTTGTTATTCTTTTTTATTTATGTCTAAAAATAATTCGCCCACGTTCTAAGTCATAAGGTGACATTTCGACAACTACTGCATCCCCGGGTAAAATGCGAATGTAATTCATCCGGATTTTACCCGAAACGTGAGCTAAAATAACTGCCCCATTTTCTAGTTTCACCTTAAACATTGTATTTGGTAATACTTCTAAAATTGTTCCTTGTACCTCTAATAAATCAGTTTTGGCCATTTTATTTATTACCTCCAATCCCCGTTATTTTAGAACTGCCATAATTTGGTCCCATACAGCATATCCTTCCATATCAGCATCAATAACGGTTAGTACTTGCTGATTTAAATAATACTGCACTAAGGGTGCTGTATCATTTTGATAAGCTGCTAACCTAATTTTAATTTTTTCTTCACTATCATCTTTTCGTTGAACCAATGGTGTTTGATCATCATCACAAACTCATTCGACTTTTGGTGGAAACGCTGTGCGATTATACGTACGTCCACAAGTTGGACAAGTTAACCGTCCAACAATCCGATCAAATAATTTTCTTTCATCAATTTCAAAATATAAAGTATGATCAATTTTACTATTCAACTTTTGTAGTAACTGGTCTAATTTTGCTGCTTGCGTAATTGTCCGCGGAAAACCATCTCAAATTAAATCACCACTGATTGTTTGTAAATGTTGTTCAACCATTTCAATCATAAGATCATCAGGAACTAACTTTCCTTGTTCAGAATATTGTTGACACAACAATCCTGACGGTGTTTTCTGGTTAATATTATCACGAATAATATTTCCGGTTGAAAGATGCGTAAAGCCAAATTGTTTGACTAAATGCTCAGATTGGGTTCCTTTCCCACTACCTGGCGCTCCTAACAAAATAATGTTTCGCATTGTTTGTCCTCTGGCTTTCTATCATAAGTATGAATCTTTTGTTTCATCTTCTAATTTTTGTGACTTTTTGTCAATAAAAGCTTGTTGAGTAATACGACCTTTAACTTGACGCATTGTTTCTAACGCAACTGACACCATAATAATTAATCCTGTTCCTCCAATTGCTAACGCACTTGGTAATGATGTTAACTTACTAATTACATATGGTAAAATCGCAATTGCTGCTAAAAAGACTGATCCTAAAATACTTAAACGGTTAATTGTTCCTTTAATGTATTTTTCGGTTTCTTTTCCGGGACGGACCCCTGGAATAAAAGTTCCGGCCTTTTGAAAGTTTTCCGCAATCTTTTCTGGATTCATTTGAACTTGTGAATATAAGAACGTAAATAAAATTATTAACACGGCATAAATAATAATTCCTGGCCAAGTACTAAACGATAAATAATTATTCGTAAATTGGACAAAGCCATTAGCTGGGTTGCTAACGCTAATAATTTGAGCGACAGTAATTGGCGCTGAAATTAATGCTGAAGCAAAAATTACTGGAATAACTCCCGCGGAATTAATTTTTAAGGGTAGGAAGGGACGATTATTTTCATCACCTGACGCTAACCCACTTCCGGTTTGTTGAATTGGTAATTTACGTTCTGATTCATTTAACATTACAACAAACAACACTACCAATAAAAACATTACAACATAAACTAAGAATTTTAAAATTCCATCAAACAATAAGTTAATATCCTCTTGTCCTGAAATTCAAAACTTAAATGTTGTTTGTAAATTGTTTGGTAATTGCGCAACAATTCCAGCAAAAATAATTAACGAAACCCCATTTCCGATTCCTTTAATTGTCATTTGATCTGCTAATCATAACATTAACATTGTTCCAGCAATTAAAGCCGTTGGTACTAACAGATAATAGAAAATTGGACTTCCAGTTCCAAAATCAGATGAATCTCATTTTGGTGAAATAATTCCTTGATTTGCCATTGTAAAAATTGTTGCAATTCCTTGCATAATTGCAAACGGAATTGTTAATCATTTTGTTAAACGATCTAATTTTTTTCGACCGCGTTCCCCACTCTTCGCTCAGCGCGATAGTGGGGGAATAACGTCAGTTGATAATAACTGCACAATAATTGAAGCAGTAATATATGGTGAAACTCCTAACGCTAAAATAGAAAACTTCCCTAATGTTCCTCCTCCCAACATCGAAATCAAACTAAAGAACTGGTCATTGTTTGATAGATCTTGGAAGTTCTGTGAAATTGTAACACCTGGGACTGTTAAATAACTTCCCAAGCGGATTAAAACTAAAACTAATAAGGTAAAACCAATTCGTTTCATCAAATCTTTATTTTTAACAAAGAAATTTGATGATTTAACAATATCAATATCACCATTTTTGCGGGTTGTTTTTCTTTTTTTTGTCTTAGTTTTCACTATATTACCTCCACTTTTCCTCCGGCTTTTTCAATTGCTGCTTTTGCAGTTTGTGAAATTTTGTTAACTTTAACATTAACACTCTTAGATATTGTACCATTCCCTAAGATTTTAATTAATTCTTTTTCATTTTTTAGCACTTTTTTTGCAACTAATGTTTGATGGTTAACGTCATTTAAACTAAGTTTTTCTAAATCACTTAAGTTTAATAACACATAAGTTTTTGTTGAAATATTAGTAAACCCAACTTTTGGTAAGCGGCGAAAGATTGACGTTTGTCCCCCTTCAAAACCAGGACGAACGCCACCCCCAGTACGAGCATTTTGCCCCTTATGACCTTTCCCCGAAGTTTTTCCAAGACCAGAAGAAGTTCCTCGTCCTAAACGTTTTTTACTATGACGAGCCCCTTCGGTGTATTGTAATTCGTTTAATTTCATCTTCCTTACCTCTTTCCTTGTAATTCTTCTGGGGTTTTACCACGTAATTTCGCAATTTGCTCAACTGTTCGTAAATTGCGTAAACCATCTAATGTTGCTCTAATCATATTGATTGGCGTATTTGATCCTAATGATTTTGTATAAACATCTGCTAAGCCCGCTAGCTCAATTACTGCTCGCGCTGGCCCCCCGGCAATAACTCCGGTTCCCTTGCGCGCTGGTTTAATTAAAACCTCACCGGCTCCAAAATGACCAATAATTTGATGGGGAACTGTTGTTCCAACTAAAGGCACTTTTACTAATTGTTTTTTTGCTTCTTTAATTGCTTTTTTAATTGCATCAGGAACTTCATTTGCTTTTCCAGTTCCAAACCCAACACGACCTTTTTTATCACCAATAACGACAACTGCCGCAAAACGGAAGTGACGTCCTCCTTTTGTAACTTTTGTCACACGACGAATTGTTACTACTTTTTCTTCAAACATATTATCCTCACCACGACGATCAAAGTTTCGTTCTGAACGTTGATGTGGTTGACGGGGATTGTTTCGTGAAAAATCACCTTTTGGTGGTTGTGATGGTGTTGATGGTCCACCAGTATTTGGTGTTAAATCTGTTTTATTCTCTGCCATATTTTCTTATTGCTCCTTTTAAAATTTTAATCCTGCTTTACGCGCAGCTTCTGCAAATGCTTTTACTTTTCCATGGTATAAGTACCCACCACGATCAAATACTACTGTTGTAACTTTTTTATCAAGTGCTTTTTTTGCAATATCAGTTCCGACTTTTTCTGCCGCCCCAACATTACTTGTTGTTTTTAAATCTGCCATTTTTAATGTTGAGGCAGCAACAATTGTTGTTTGCTTAACATCATCAATTAATTGGGCATAGAAATGCCCATTCGACTTGAACACATTCAAACGGGGAATTGCAGAAGTACCATTGATTTTTGCACGAACACGAAAATGTCTTTTTTTACGTTTTGCGCTTCGACTTTGACTTTGTAAATTTGCCATTGTTGTTCTTCCTCTCTTCTGCTATTTACCAGCAGATTTCCCTTCTTTACGAATAATATGTTCATCTTTGTATTTAACCCCTTTTCCTTTGTAAGGTTCGGGTTTACGATAATTTCTAATGTTAGCTGCTACTTCCCCAACTAATTGTTTTGAAATTCCTTCCACAACAATTTGTGTTGGTTTGGGAAGGGTAATGGTAATTCCTTTTGGAATATGATACTCAACTGGATGGGAATATCCTAAGTTTAAGGTTAATTTATCACCTGCTAAAGCAGCACGATAACCAACCCCATTAATTTCTAATTCTTTTTTGAAACCTTTGCTAACACCTTCCAACATTCCTTGAATTAAAGAATTGATGGTTCCGTGTAATTGCTTACTATGTTTCACGTCATTTGCTCTTTCTGTTGTCACAATGCCATCTTTTGCGTTAACGGTAATAACACTTGGGATTGCTTGTTCTAATTGTCCTTTTGTGCTTTTGACAATAACATTGTTTGGTTGAATTGTTACTTCGACACCTGTTGGAATTTTTAACTCTCTATTACCAATACGAGACATTTTTCTGTTCTCCTTTAAAGTTTTCTATCAAACATAAGCAATAACTTCCCCACCTAAGTGAGCATGTTTTGCTGCTTTATCTGTCATAATTCCTTGGCTTGTTGAAATAATTGCAATTCCCATCCCATTTAAAACTTGAGGTACTTTTTCAACGGTTACATAAACTCTTAATCCTGGTTTTGAGATTCTTTTTAATCCTGAAATAACTTTTGTTTTTCCTTTGTACTTCAAAGTTAAACTTAATTCTTTTTTCACATCTCCTGATATTTTAAAATCTTCAACATAACCTTCTTCTTTCAAAATCTCAGCAATTCTTACTTTCATTTTACTTGAAGGCATAATCACACTTTTGTGTAAACGTTGGTTAGCATTTCGAATTCTTGTTAACATATCAGCAATTGTATCAATCATCATAATTAATTAGTCTCTCTTTCTATCATGAAGCTTTTCTAACCCCAGGAATTTGTCCTTTGTATGCTAAATTTCTAAAGCATAAACGACATAAATTAAATTTACGTAACACAGCATGAGGTCGTCCACAGTTTCCACAGCGAGTATAACCTCTTACCTTGAATTTTGGATGGCGTTGTTGTTTAACTTTTAATGATTTTTTGGCCATATTTCTTTCCTCCTATTTTTTAAATGGCATTCCCATTTTACCTAATAAGGCGTGAGCATCGCCATTATTACTTGCACTTGTGACAATTGTGATATCCATTCCACGAATTTTTTTAACTTTATCATAGTCAATTTCGGGAAAAATAATTTGTTCTTTGATTCCTAGCGTGTAATTCCCGCGCCCATCAAAAGCGTCGAGACTAACCCCACGGAAATCTCTTACTCGTGGTAAAGCAATGTTAATTAGTTTATCTAAAAACTGATACATCTTTTTACCACGTAAAGTAACTTTTGCTCCAATTGGCATTCCTTCTCGTAATTTGAAGGCCGCAATTGAACCTTTTGCTTTGGTAACAACTGGATGTAATCCTGTAATTAACGCTAATTCATTTGTAATATCTTCGATTACTTTACTATTTTGTGCTGCATCACCAGCTCCCATATTAACAACAATTTTTTTAACGGCAGGAACTTGCATAATTGACTGATAACCTTGCTCTTTGAATAATTCTTTAACAATTACATCTTTATATTTTTTTTCTAAACTAACATTCATTATTAATAATTATTCCTTTCTTTACGCTAAATGCGCTTTTGACTTACGAGCAATGCGAACTTTTTTACCATTATCAGCAACTTGATAGCTAATTTTAGTAATTTCTTTTTTGTTCTTTGGATCAATTAATGCAACATTTGAAATATGAATTGAAGCAGGAACTTGTTGAATTCCTCCTTCGGTGTTGTCTTGTGACGGTTTAACATGTTTAATATTAGTAATTCCTTCAATGACAACACGACTTTTTTCACGTAAAACACAGATGATTGGTCCTTTAGTTCCCTTGTGTTTTCCCGTTACAACTTTGACTAAGTCACCTTTTTTAAATTTAACTTTACTCATAACTTAGCCTCCTATAATACTTCTGGCGCTAATGATGCGATTTTTCCAAATCCAGCATCCCTAACTTCACGGGCAATTGGACCAAAAATACGTGTTCCCCGTGGCGTCTTATCTTCTTTAATTAAAACTACTGCATTTTCTGAAAATTGAATTTGTGTTCCATCGGTTCTTTTTAATCCGCGTTTTGTGCGAACAATAACCGCTTTAACAACTTGCCCTTTTTTAACAATCCCACCGGGAGTGGCTTTTTTAATGGTACATACAACAATATCCCCAATATTAGTAAACTTACGTCATGAACCACCTAAGTTTTTAATTACTAACACTTCTTTTGCTCCAGAGTTATCGGCAACTCTTAATCTTGTTTCTTGTTGGATCATTTATTTTTCCTCTTCTTAATTAACCAATTGCTTTTTCAATAACTTCAATTAAACGAAAGTGTTTAGTTTTTGATAAGGGGCGTGTTTCCATAATACTTACCTTATCCCCGGTATGTGCTTGTTCATATTCGTCGTGAGCTAAATATTTTTTTGAATACTCAACACGTTTTTTATATAATGGGTGGTTTTTGTATGTTTCAACTAAAACAGTAATTGTTTTATTGCTTCGATCCGAAATAACACGGCCTTGTAGCACTTTTCGACTATTTCTTTCCATTATTTTTTCCCTGTCCCTTTCTTGGTAGTTGTTTTATCATCGGCTTTTTTTGTTGTTTTTCCAGCAGTTAAAATTTTATCACGATTTTCTTTTCAATTTGTTCCATAAGTATACTCTGATGCTTTTGGATCTTTTGCTTTTAAATCTAAATTGATTTTAACACCTGTTCCGCGACCTTTTTCTGTTCCGATTGAAATTGAACTTTTCATTGCTGCTAATTTTTCTTTTGCATTAAGTTCAACATCTTTTTTTGCAGTATTAGTTCCCGTTGATTTTTTTGTTACTTTTGGCATTTCGATTTCTGCTTTTGCCGAAGTAACCGATTTAACGGTTACTGTTGATTTGCTACTTGTTGTTGGTGCAGCTGGTTTACTAACTGCTTTTGCTGCTTCGTTCTTTTTAATTAAAGATTTTAAAGCAGCATCATTTGCTCCTGCTGGTTTAGCAGGTTCTTTCTTTACCACTGGAGTTTTAGAAGACGCTGCTGGGGCTGCTTTTGGCGTTGCTTTAGCAGGTTCTTTCTTTACCGCAGGGGTAGTTGGTTTTTTGTCAGCTTCTTTTTTTGGTGCTGACTTAGTTGTTTTATTAGCGGCTGGTTTGCTTTCTTGCAACTGTGCTGCTGGTTTTTTCGCGGGGGCTGCTGAAACTTCTTTTGTTGTTGCTGCTTTTACCGCTGCTGGTTTTTTGTCATCTGCTTTAGCAACTGGTTCAAGATTTGGTCCTTCCGCCGTCATTTCCATCGCATCAGTTAATGGTAAATCCATTAAACTTGCCATGTTGTCTTCGGGACCTTCTTGTTCTGCCATAATTTGATCAATTTTGGCTTTGCGTTGCTTTGCAAATTCTTGTGATTCTTTTTCAATTTTAGCGTATGTTTCACTTAAATTAATTTTGACATTAATTGCTGTGTTTTCACCAGCTTTTTTACGAGAAGATAAGATTGTTAAAATGCGAGCAATTTGTTTTTTCAATTCCCCAATGCGATGTGGTTTTTCTAAGTTCCCCATTGCTGATTGAAATCTTAAAGCAAATAATTCAGCGCGTGATTCTTCTTCCAGTCTTTTTAACTCTTCAACTGATTTTTTGTTTAAATCATTCATCCTTACTCTTCTCCTTTTTTTATAATCTTACATCTCACTGGTAATTTATGCATTGCTAAACGTAACGCTTCACGGGCTGTTTCTTCTGAAACTCCTGCTACTTCAAACATAACAGTTCCCGTTTTAACTACTGCTACTCATTCTTCTGGTGAACCTTTCCCTGATCCCATCCGTACTTCTAATGGTTTTTTAGTTTTTGCCATATGGGGAAAAATTCTAATTCAAACTTTTCCTCAACGTTTCATATAACGTGTCATAGCAATCCGCGCTGCTTCGATTTGACGGTTTGTAATTCGTGCTCCATCTAGTGACTGTAATCCAAATTCTCCAAAATCAACTTTAGTATTCCCTTTTGCTTTTCCTTCGTATTTAATCCGATGTGGACGACGATATTTCGTTCTTTTTGGTAATAACATTATTTTGCCTCCTTAGGAGCAGAACGTGATTTTGGTGGATATTCACGACGATTATTGTTCGAACGATCATAATCTCTTCGTTCAAACTTTGGTTTTTCATCGCTAGTTGTGACTAGATCTTTACTTAAGATTTCACCTTTACAAATTCAAACCTTAACACCGATTTGACCATAAGTTGTCAAAGCTTCAGCCAAAGCATAATCAATATCACTACGTAAAGTGGCTAATGGTACTGTTCCTTCGGTATATCCTTCGGTACGAGCCATATCAACGCCACCTAAACGTCCTGATACAGCAGTTTTAATTCCTTGTGCACCAGCTTTCATTGCTTTTTTAATTGCTAACTTTTGCACAGTTCTGAATGATGCACGATTAACAATTTGTTCTGCAATTGTATTTGCAACTAATTGTGCATCAGTATCGGGGTTTTTAATTTCAACAACATTAATTTTTACTTCCATTTTACGATCACCAATTGTAACTCTTACTAGTTTTACTAATTCGACGATGTTTTTTCCTTCTTGCCCCAAGACAACACCAACACGAGCAGTTCTAATAAAGATAACAATTTCTTTTTTTGTTCGCTCAATTTCAATTTTAGAAACACTAGCTCCTTTTAATTTTTTCATTAGAGCTTTTCTAATTTTGATATCTTGATGCAATCAATTCACATAATCTTGCTTTTCAGCATATCATCTTGAATCTCGTGTTTTAATAACTCCAACACGTAATCCCGTTGGACTAACTTTTTGACCCATATCTTGTTATCTTCCTTTCTTATTGCTGCCCATCACTAACAGTAACTGTGATGTGACTTGTTCTCTTTAAAATTTCATATGCGCGTCCGTGGGCACGAGGACGGAATCGTTTTAATGTTGGTCCTTCGTTAACGAAGATTTCTTTAATAAATAAGCGATCAGCATCCAAGCCATTATTGTTAACAGCGTTTGCCACTGCTGACTTTACTAATTTTTGAACTGGTACTGATGATTTTTTGTTTGTGTTGTTAAGAATAACTATTGCGTCTCCCACTTTTTTATTTCGAATTAAATCGATAACCAATCTAACTTTTCGTGGCGATATTCGAATACTTCTTAAGTTTGCTCTTACATTCATTTATATAATACTCACTTTCTGAATTTAATTATTTTTTCTTTTTCTTATCATCGCCATGGCCACCAAATTTTCTCGTTGGTGAGAATTCTCCTAATTTATGACCAACCATATCTTCAGTAACATAAACCGGAATATGTTCTTTTCCGTTATGTACAGCAAAGGTATGACTAATAAATTCAGGGAAAATAACGCTTCTTCTTGATCAAGTCTTAACAACTTCTTTTTTATTTATTGCATTTAATGCTTCAACTTTTTTTTGTAAATGTTTATCAACAAATGGTCCTTTTTTTAGACTTCGTGACATTGTTGTACCTCCTTTTAAATAATCTCTCTAATTTCAATCTTTACTTTCAACTACTATTCGTCATATTTGACTGCTAATTAGTAAGATTATTTAGTGCGTCTTCTAACAATTAGTTTAGTTGAAGCTTTTTTCTTATTACGAGTTTTTACTCCTAATGCTTTTTTACCTCATGGTGTCATTGGTGCTTTACGCCCAACAGGAGCTTTTCCTTCTCCCCCACCATGCGGGTGATCATTTGGGTTCATAACTGACCCACGAACAGTTGGCCGAATTCCGCGTCAACGGTTACGTCCTGCTTTTCCTCAATTTACTAAGCCATAGTCTTCATTTCCAACTTCTCCGATAGTTGCACGACATTCAGCTAGAACCTTACGAACTTCACCAGAAGTTAGCCGAATTGTAACATATTTACCATCTTCATCTTTCCCTAGTAATTGAACTGATGAACCCGCTGAACGCGCTAATTGTCCACCTTTACCAGGACGTAATTCTAAATTATGAAATACTGTCCCTTCTGGAATGTTTTTTAATTTCATGCAGTTTCCAACTTTAATATCATTTTTTTCCCCACTAATAATTTGCATTCCAACTTTAATTGTTTTTGGTGCTAAAATATATCTTTTTTCACCATCAACATAATTAACTAAAGAAATAAAGGCATTACGATTTGGATCATATTCAATTGTGGCAATTTTACCAACAACATCATCCTTATTTCGCTTAAAGTCAATAATTCGATATTTAACTTTATGACCGGCACCTTTATGTCTTGTGGTAATAACCCCTTGGTTATTACGACCAGCATGTCTTTTCCGAGTTTCAATTAATGATTTTTCCGGACGATCAGTTGTTAGAACGGAATAATCTAATGTTGTCATATTACGACGACTCGGTGTAACTGGTTTAAAACTCTTAATTGGCATTTTTATTTATCCTCCTATTTCGCCAATAAACAGTCCCAGATAGTTGTATCCTGGAATTATTTATCTTCTCCTAATAAATCTAATTTTTCTCCTGGTTTTAATTTAATGATTGCACGTTTTGTATACGTTGTTTCTCCAACAAATTTTCCCATTTTCTTTTCTTTTGGGTCATAATTAATAACATTAACTTTTTCAACCTTTACTTCAAAGATTTTTTCAAAAGCTTTTTTAATTTGAACTTTATTAGCAGTACGTGCCACTTCAAAAGTGTAAACCCCATCAGCCATATTACGATATGTTTTTTCTGATAAAATTGGTTTTTTAATGACATTTGTAATATGCATTATGCGTACACCTCCTCAATTGCTTTAACCGCTTGTTCTGTTATTAGTAGTTTGTCAGCATTTAGTAAATCATAAATATTAATTCCAGCAGATGTAATTATATTTACTTTTTCAATATTACGTGATGATTTAAAGTTAACTTCATCACCATCGGTTGTAATGATTAATAATTTTTCATTATTAACTTTTAAATTATTTAAAACCCCAACCATTGCTTTTGTTGAAGGTTGTTCAATTCCAAATTGATCAATTATCACTAAATTTTTGTCTTGTGTTTTTAATGATAATGCTGATTTAATTGCTAATCTTCTTACTTTTTTATTAACATGTTTTAAGTAATTTTTTTCTGGAGTTGGACCAAATACGATGCCTCCTCCTTTTCATTGTGGTGCTCTAATTGAACCCTGGCGAGCACGACCAGTACCTTTTTGTCTTCAAGGTTTTCTTCCCCCACCAGATACTTCAGTTCTTGTTTTAGTTTTGTGTGTACCTTGACGCATTGCCGATTGTTGCGCAACAACAGCATCAAACATTGCTTGTTGGTGTGGTTCAATCCCTCAAATTGTCTTATTTACACTAATTTCTTTAATGCTACTTCCCTTCGCATCAAGTACTTGTAATTTCATTTTAAAATTCCTTTCTACAAAACTATTCTTCAACTGATGCTGGTGCATCGGTTGCTGGTGCTGCTTCAACTGGTGTTTCAGCAACTACCTCAACTGGTTTTTCTGTTTTAATTTCGGGTTCTGGTGTTTTTGATTCAACAGTTCTTTTAATTAGTTCTGTTGGTGTCTTTGGGTTTAAACCTTTAATTGTTTCTTTAATAACTACAAACTGTTTGTTTGGTCCCGGAATTGAACCTTTTACTAACAAGGCGTTTTTTACAGTGTCAATTGCAACTACTTCTAAATTTTGAATTGTTACTTTTTCAGCTCCCATATGCCCCGGCATTTTTTTTGATTTTAAAATGCGGTTTGGAGCAATTGGTCCCATTGACCCAACTCCACGGTGATATCCTGATCCATGACCCATTGGTCCACGTGAATAGTTGTGTCGTTTAATTGACCCTGTAAATCCTTTCCCTTTTGAAGTTCCGGTTACATCAACGAATTCCCCAGCAGTAAAGATATCAGCTTTAATAATATCGCCAGAATTATAGCCATCCATGTTTCTGATTTCTTTAACGAAGCGCTTAGGTGTTGTATTCGCTTTTTTAAATTGTCCTTGGTCTGGTTTTGAAACCAAGTTAATTCTTTTATCTTCGACAGCTAATTGAAGCGCTTGATAACCATTTTTTTCTTTACTTAACACTTGTAAAACAACATTAGGTTGTACTTCAACTACTGTAACTGGTATTAGTCTACCATCGGTAGCAAAAACTTGTGTCATACCAATTTTGCGTCCTAAGATTCCTTTCATTTCTTTCCTCCTTGAAAATACGTCATGTATATCTTGCTGATAAATTAAATTTAAGAGCGGTTATTTATTTCATTTCAATTTCAACACCACTTGGTAATTGAACACGTTTTAGAGTATCAATTACTTTTGGACCATCAGGATTAATGATATCAATAATTCTTTTATGTGTTCTCATTTCAAATTGTTCTCTTGAATCTTTGTATTTATGAGTTGCACGTAAAATAGTAATGATTTCACGATCAGTTGGTAAAGGAATTGGTCCTTTAACTTTTACTCCTGCGGCTTGAGCTGCTTCAATGATTTTTTGAATTGATTGATCAACCACACGGTGATCATAACCCTTTAATTTTATTCTCATTTTAGTTTGAGCCATTACTTTTCCTCCTAATTTATTTATATTTTTTGTGTAAACATTGACAACGCCTATCAGTGTATCAAAGATAGACCATAAAAGACGTTTCCACAAAATATACATGCTAATTTATTTTATTGGATAACATCCAATAATGCAAGTACTTTTTTAAAAAAAAATAAAAAAAATAATATTTTAAAGGGGATAAAATTAGCAATTATTATCACATTCATAATCGTCAGTAACAGAAAAATATTATCTTATCTTTTATTATTTTTTTAATCTCGTTATAATTATTATTGTATAAAAGTAACAAAGGGTGAGGAGAAAAATGGCAAACAAAAAGGATGATAAAACTATCATATGAAAAAAGTCAAAAATTGTTGAACATGATTTACGTTATGAAAAAATCCAAGAGTTTAAAGCACAAGTAGTTAAAATTGAGCTTGATAATTTAGCACGTAAAACATCACGAGCCCATGAAGTATACCGTAAAACAAAGAAAAAACCAAAACTTGATAAGAAAAAAATAATTGATAAAAATAATCCAATGTATAAAATTTTATTAAATGCCCAAAAAAAGAATAACCAGTTAAGAAAACAAGCTTTTAAAACTAATGACCCTAATTATATTGATGTTAATAATATGACTGTTGCTGATCGTGTTAAAATTGTTAAATTAGCGAAAAAAAATAATCCATATTATCGCCAACTATTATTAGAAAAAAACACAACTGGACTTTCTGAATTAGCCCGAAAACGAAAAATTGAAATGATGACACAAGCAGCTCAATCAAAAAAAAGATCAAAAAAATAAAAAAAGTATAAAAAACTCCTTTAATTTTGTCGAAAACTCTTGATGAAATAAAAAAAATCATCAATATGACAATTTGAAAACTAATTTTGTGTAAGATTATGATTTTGCTTTAAATTTTTTAAACGTTAAAATATAATACCGTTGATTGTTGGTTTGGTGTTAAACCTTTGTGTTGGTATTTTCATTTTCAGAGCTTTAAATAATTTTGAATATTAGTGAAACCCAAACCATGATAATGAATTAAGGCTTCTTTAAGACTGGATTGTAATTTACTAATCTTATTTAACTTTTGATAACTAGTATCAGGGTTTGTACTAGTTTTGGTGGAATATAGAGTAGAATTTGTTTGTTTTGCTACTAATAAATATAGTGGTTGCATATCAGAAATAATTATTGATTTTTCTTTAATTAGTTGCTTATTCATATTTTCAATAATCCATTGTTTTTGTAATCTTTTGGTATTGGTGGATTGAACAAAAATATTATTATTGCTATCAACTGCCATTTGAATACAGCATTTGGTATCAGTTGAAAATGGATCGAGATGAGTTTTTCGTTTATCAAATTTATCTTTAAAATTGCCTTTATGAATTTCTTTAATAAATGTTTCATCCATTTGGATTTGACCATTTAATTTTTTAAATTTTAACTGTGTATTTTCTAATTGTTTTGATTGCATTAATTTTTGTCGATTATATCAAGCGGTTTTTGGGGTTGTTTTAATAAAACGAGAAATTATTTTACTAGATTGTCCTAACAATGAAATTTGAATTAATAAATTTCACTGTTCATAATTTAAATGACTTCAATAAGTAAAATGATGACGAAATGCATCAAAACTAGCACGACATTTTTTACATAAATATTTTTGTTTTCCTTCGGAATTATGACCATTTTTAACACAATGAAAAGATTTGCAATTAGGACATATAATGCCTTTATCTCTAAATTTTTGATCAATTTCATTTAAACGTTTTTGTTTTTTAATTAAGTCTGCTTGTTGTTTTATTTTTTCATAAAATTCTAAAAATTGATCATCTGTTAAGCTATTTATTAATTCTGTAATTATTTTTTTCATCATTTATTTACCTCCATATATTAAAAATATACCTAATTTTAGGTATATTTTATAAATATCAAGAGTTTTCGACAAAATTAAAGAAAAACTCTTTTATACTGTTAATTTATTTGTGATAAACTTCATTATTAATAATTTTAAATCCCCGATAAATTTGTTCTAGTAAAATTAATCGACATAATTGATGCGGTAATGTTATTGCTCCAAAGTTTAATTGAAAAGCAACCTGTCCTTGGATTGTTAAATTAAAACCATGACTACCACCAATAATAAACATTAATTTTGCTTTTTTAAAATCCTTAACATCTGCTATTAAAGCAGCAATTTTTTCACTTGTTAATGATTTACCATCCAGAGCTAATAATACTTTATAATAATCGGGATAATCTAAAGCTTTTTTTATTACTAATACTGTTTGTTTATTAACTGCTACTTGTTCATTTTTATTTACAATTTCTTTTATTTCAATGATTTCGATTTTAGCATAATGTTTAATTCGCTCTAAAAACAAAGCACAACCCGATATTAAGAAACTTTTATCTAATGAACCAACTGTTAAAATTTTAATATCCATTACTTGTATTGATCTGTCATTGAATCAACATTAATTTTTCATTTTAAATCAGGAAAAGCATAATCTGGTGATAACGATGGAAATTGTCCATTTTTATCAACTTTTTTATCTTCATCAGCTGTTAAAATTCCATCTTTGTCACCTTTTTTAACATATCCTAATGCAATACTAACACTTGGATCGATATTAGGAACTGGAATCTTAAAATTATAGTCATGATAATCATCATTTGTTAATTTACTAAAATCATAAAAACCATAACTAAGAAAAAACCATTGATGAGCGTATGTTGGTTTATCCGTACTACTATTTGGATTTTTATAAACCAAGTAATTAGCGTAAGCAACTAATTTATCAATTATTGCTGAAAAAGTAAAACGTTTATGTTCGCCTTGGAATTCAAACCGAATTGTTACATTTGGAATTGTTATCGCAAGATAACGAGCTGATTGATAACCACGGTTCTCATTAATCTGGTCAAATCCTTTATTATAATTGTTATTTGGATCATTTAATCAATCTAAAATTGTCGCAACTGGCGATAAAGTTTTTAATGATGGTGGTGTATAAGGTCATTTTTTACTACCTCACGTATGTTCTTTCACCCAATCTTTATTTGATGTTTTTTCTGCATTACCACTCATTGTTACTAAATTTTGATTATTAGGATCAACAACAGTTGGGTTTTCATTTGCCGTTAAACCAACTTGGGTATAATATGAATCATAACTAGTTGAATAATTAGTAAAAAATTCTTCTCATAAGGTTTTTTGATTAATTTTTTTTGCATTATCAAAAGGGTCAGTTCCATCAATTTTTGCATTTGCAATAATATTATCTTTTTGTTCTTGTAATCCGGCAGCAATTTGTTCTGGTGTTCAATTTGCTCCTTTTACAGTTGTCTTACTATTGTCTTTTGTTAAATTTATTCCAGTTAAAAATGGAACAACGACATTACTAATTAATCCCATTCTTCTCCCTTGTAAACTATATTCATAAGGAGCTCCCGTTTCATCTTTCCCTGATTCAGCAGCGTTATCGATTCCATTAACTGATTTTCCAGTTACAGTCGGCGCATGACTAAATTTTTGATTCCCATTATATACAAAAACAGGCACCGGATTTCCTTGCGGTGTTGTATTACAAGCAACAAGTGAAGTTGTTGATGTTGTAATTAAAGTTGTTGCTGTAAAAAGTGATAATAATTTACGCATTTTAGACCCCTTTTCCTAAGCGTTTATTTAATATAATTGCATCTCTGCTACTAACTAAAATGTTAACCTAAATTTTAGCATTTTGCAAACCATAATCAGCAAATGAACCATGTTTTTTTACAAATAATAATTCGACACTACCAGTTGGGCCATTCCGATGCTTCGATAAAATTAACTGTGCTTTTTCAGTTTCCAATGGAGCATATAAGTTATTTGGATCATAGGTTTCATAATAGTCTTCACGAAATAAAAACATAATAATATCAGCATCTTGTTCAATTGCCCCTGAATCACGTAAGTCTGACATAATTGGACGTTTATCTTCTCGTTTTTCAACTGACCGTGATAGCTGAGATAAACAAATAATTGGTACTTCTAATTCCCGCGCTAAAGCTTTTAATTGGCGCGAAATAGTTGAAACCTCTTGTTGACGAGAATCACTAAAATGCGTTCCCGTACTCAATAATTGTAAATAATCAATAACAACTAATCCAACTTCATTTTCACGACACAGTTTTCGAAGTTTTGATTGTAATTCAATAACTTTTAATCCTGGTGTATCATCAATAAATAACTTGGTTTGTTTTAAAAAGTCCGCAGCCTTTGTAATATTTTCTCAATCACGAGTTTGTAAACCTTTTCCAGTACGAACTTTTGCTGAATCCACTGTTGAATAACTCCCAATCATCCGTTGAATCAATTGTTCTGCGGGCATTTCAACTGAAAAAATCGCAACAGCTTTTTTTGATTGTGCTGCAGATTTAACAGCAAAATTTAGAGCTAATGCCGTTTTCCCCATTGATGGTCGTGCTGCTAGAATAATAAAATCCCCTTTTTGAAAACCTGATGTCATTCGGTCTAAATCACGAAAACCACTTGGACTACCTGTTAACATTTCACCAGAATTTTCTAACAATTCAATTTTTTGTAAAACTTTGTCAACTTCATCAAATAATGTTTTAAATAAATTTCCTTTTCGTTCTTTTTTAACATCTAAAATCTCTTTTTCGGCTTTGCTAACAACTTCATCAATTGGCTGATGAGTTTCAATTTCACGATGGATATTTTCAAGCACCGCTTTTAAACGGCGTGACGTGGTGTTTTTAATAATAATATCTAAATACTCTGTTAAATTTGCATCAGTTGTATATGATTGAAATAAATCTGTTAAAAATTCAATTCCCCCAATTTTATTTAACATATTATTTTTTAACATATAATTACTTAATGTCGTAATGTTAATGGCTACTTTTGCCAAAAACTGTTCTTGTAAGGCTTTAAAGATAACTTTATAATTCATTACGGTAAAATCTTCTTCTGTTAAAATTGAAAACACTTCTTCTGCAGCAGCAATTGAATGAGCAATAATTGCTAAAACATTTTTTTCCGCTTCATTAATAACATTAATCTTATTTAACTCTTTTTTACTTAAGTTATCCATTACCTAACTCTCCTTTTTATCAATCATCACCTTCAAAGTTGCAATTAAATTAGGGGCTAATTTAATTTTTAAATAGTGCAACCCAAAACTTGTTAAATTATTATTATCAAGAAATTTCTTTTTATCAACTTTTAAATTAAATTCTTTTGCCAAACGATCTTCAATTTGGGTTAATGAAATTGAACCAAAAGTTTTATTATCATGAACTTTTAATTTAAAATTTAAGGTTAATTGTTCTAAAGCTGTCTTTAGTTCTTCTAATGTCGCTTTATTTGCTGCTGCTTGGGCTGCTTGTTCGGATAGAACAACATTGAGTTTTGCTAAATTAGCTGGGGTTGTTGGAATCCCAAATCCTTCTTTAATTAAATAATTTTTCGCATAACCATCTGAAACTTCAATCACATCATTAATTTTGCCTTTGCCCTTAACATCTTTAATTAAAATAACTTTCATCATAATCACCTATTATCAATTATATAGGAAAACTATCTTAAAAAAATACTTCTTTTATCATTTTAAGAAGGATAATAAAAAACGAATGATACTATTCGTTTTTAACCAATATCTAATAAGTACAAACATAAGACAGCTTTCTTAAAAACCTTGTCTAAACGTTTTTCTGCATCAGGATCTTCTTGGTATGTTAATGAATTACGATATTTTGTATGTTGTAAGAAACTAAAAATATCATATTCTAACTTAGGATTAAATTCTTTGATGTCTGTGCGTTTTTCTTCTAACAACGGCAATAATTTATTTAATACTGTTAACTTAGCATTAATATCACCATTATTAGCAAAATACTCCGTAAAGATTGATTCCTTATTAATTTTTTCTTCATCATCATTATCATTATCAAATGAGCGCTTTGATGTAAACCCCGGTTTTCGTCTTAACTTTCTGTTACTACCAAAATGATTTTCTTTTACACCAAAACGTTTAACCTTGCAACTGTTACTAATTGTCTCAACAACATCAATGCCAAATCAATCTAACAATTCATAAATTTTAGTTGGGAAACTATTAAAAGCAATTGACTTATAATTATTTAAAGCATTAATAGTTGGTCCATCTGTTTCTGTTGATAAATTAACAACATTTAAACTATACTCACAAAACTTTAATAGTTCTGAATCTTCAACAAAAAAGGTATCAATTTGATTATAAATTACATCATAATTTTTTTGATCTTTTTTTTGAACTGATTTTTTATTTAAATCTAATTCCAAGTCATTAATCAAATCAATACTATAACTTTCTTTTATAATTCCTAATTCTTGTAAAGTATTATTTACTTCTAAATTAATATTAAAAAAAATAATTGCTTTATCAACATTCATTCCAAATAATTTAGTTGACGAATTATCTAACGATGTTTTAATAAATTGGTCATTGACCATCACTGACCAATCAGATAAAATTTCTTTAAAATTTGTTAAAAAATACGCATATCTTTTATTTTCATTTTTATCAAAAATTGACATACTTCACCCCTGATTATATTTTTTATTTCTACATTATATATATTATACCAAAAAAACAAGATTAATTAAAGCAATAACTTTGGATTTATATTTGATGATAAATAAAATAATTTTAATAATCATCGCTTTTTTATTGCATTCTATTTTCTTAACCAATTATCTTTTCTAAACAATTAAAAAAACATACCAATGGGAATTTGATATGTTTTGTTTATTGTTTACTGTTTAAATTAAATATATTTGAAATGGTGGACCCGAACGGGATCGAACCGTCGACCCCCTGCGTGCAAGGCAGGTGCTCTCCCAGCTGAGCTACGGGCCCAAAATTAGATAAAAAATGGTCGGGCTAAATGGACTTGAACCATCGACCTCACCCTTATCAGGGGTGCGCTCTAACCAACTGAGCTATAGCCCGAAAACCTAAATCATTATAACATTAATTTTATTTAAAAAACAACTATAAACCTTTAATTTTGTCGAAAACTCTTGATGAAATAAAAAAAATCATCAATATGACAATTTGAAAACTAATTTTGTGTAAGATTATGATTTTGCTTTAAATTTTTTAAACGTTAAAATATAATACCGTTGATTGTTGGTTTGGTGTTAAACCTTTGTGTTGGTATTTTCATTTTCAGAGCTTTAAATAATTTTGAATATTAGTGAAACCCAAACCATGATAATGAATTAAGGCTTCTTTAAGACTGGATTGTAATTTACTAATCTTATTTAACTTTTGATAACTAGTATCAGGGTTTGTACTAGTTTTGGTGGAATATAGAGTAGAATTTGTTTGTTTTGCTACTAATAAATATAGTGGTTGCATATCAGAAATAATTATTGATTTTTCTTTAATTAGTTGCTTATTCATATTTTCAATAATCCATTGTTTTTGTAATCTTTTGGTATTGGTGGATTGAACAAAAATATTATTATTGCTATCAACTGCCATTTGAATACAGCATTTGGTATCAGTTGAAAATGGATCGAGATGAGTTTTTCGTTTATCAAATTTATCTTTAAAATTGCCTTTATGAATTTCTTTAATAAATGTTTCATCCATTTGGATTTGACCATTTAATTTTTTAAATTTTAACTGTGTATTTTCTAATTGTTTTGATTGCATTAATTTTTGTCGATTATATCAAGCGGTTTTTGGGGTTGTTTTAATAAAACGAGAAATTATTTTACTAGATTGTCCTAACAATGAAATTTGAATTAATAAATTTCACTGTTCATAATTTAAATGACTTCAATAAGTAAAATGATGACGAAATGCATCAAAACTAGCACGACATTTTTTACATAAATATTTTTGTTTTCCTTCGGAATTATGACCATTTTTAACACAATGAAAAGATTTGCAATTAGGACATATAATGCCTTTATCTCTAAATTTTTGATCAATTTCATTTAAACGTTTTTGTTTTTTAATTAAGTCTGCTTGTTGTTTTATTTTTTCATAAAATTCTAAAAATTGATCATCTGTTAAGCTATTTATTAATTCTGTAATTATTTTTTTCATCATTTATTTACCTCTATATATTAAAAATATACCTAATTTTAGGTATATTTTATAAATATCAAGAGTTTTCGACAAAATTAAAGCTATAAACCCAAAATATTTTAAAAAAATAAGAAAATAATTTTTAGAACCCTAATCTAATTATTTATAGTAACTATCAGTAAAAAATAATTAAATTAAATAATAATTAATATAATTTTTAACCATATAAAAATGTTTCTCCTAACTTTAGATATTAATAAAAACCTAGAAAGGTTTTTATTAATATTCTCTTAGTTAAAAGAAACATTGCAAAAGTATTTAAATTACTTTTTATTTTACAATCGGATTTAAGTCTTCAATATCGTTAACATTCTCACGATTTGATTTTTTACGACTTTGTTTTTCTAACTTTGCTTGCAATTTTGCCGCTTTTAATTCTTCTTTTGCTAAACGTTTTGTTTCTTTCTTTGACATTTCTGAATTATGATTAAAATCATTATCATTAATAAAACTAAAGAAATCATCATCATTTAAATCAGTTGGTTTCGTTGTCGCTTGCGGTTGTGATAAATCTTGGTTAACATAAACTGGGTTTGCAACAAAAGCTTGTTCGTAGTAATCTGGCATTCCTGCCCCCGCTTGATTTTGTTGTTGCTCACCAGATGTTCCTTGTTGTCCAAATCCTTGTGATCCTAATGGGCCACTCTCTGCTCCTTGTTGTTCTAAAGGCAATTCATTTGTACCAATTGGTTGTGTACTATTATATTGTTCTTGTGCAGTAACGGGTGCTATTGGTTCAACTTGGGCTGTTTGTAGAGGTTCTGATTTAATATCAGTAACATTTGAAACAGCCACATTTTCAGAATTAAAACCACGACCACTTTGTTGGCGATCATTATCTTCATCAGCATTCTTTCTTAAATCATCATCCCTTTTACTGCCCTGATGATTTTTTTCTGTAGAATCTTTTCGATGGTAATCTTCTTCTGAATGTTCATGATAACCCCCATGGCCACAAGTGCATCCACCACCACAGCCATTTTGCGATCAATGGTTAGGATACATGCCGTGATACATTCCTGGGTGCATTCCCATTGGTGGCATTGGCGGCATCATTGGATAATACGGATATGGCGCTAGCGCTGGTTGTTGAATAAAAAAGACTTGTGGCGAAGCACCACTAGCCGCAGGATACGGAGTAATAACTTGTTGTTGTGGTGGTGTCGAATATTGTGGGATTGCTGATACTGCTGAATAATTATTTGTAGGTGAAATTGATGGTGACAACGTTAGTGTACTAATAAACACTTCAGCATCACGGCGACTTCTAAATAACGCTATTTCACTATTGGTATCATGTGACTTCACTAAATATCCTTCTTCATTTGGTAAGATATAAAAGCCATTATTCATTACTACACCTCATTTACCCTATCTTCTACCCATACTTTACTATATATATTATAGCATAAAAAAAGGAAATAATATATAATATTATATCTATTTTTTAATTAATAGGTTATTTCTTTAAAAAATAAAAAATAATTATTCCTTTAAACTCTAACTTAAAGTTTCTATTTTCTTTAAAACTCGCTCAATTACTTTATTTTGGTTTCCTTTTCATCACTGCAACGATGAAATTCGTTCAAATTTTCAACCATTACTTTCTAAAATTGATTGTCGCCAAATATCTCGAGCTCGGTCCATTGGCTTAGAATGATATGTATGACCATCACACTCAATTGCTAACACAAAATTACCTGTTGTTTTATCTTTAATTCCTAAATCAATCCGAAAACCAGATTGTTTTACTTGCGGAATAATTTCAAATCTTTCTCCATTTAAATGTTTTTTCAATTGAGTATAAATTTCTTCTTCTAAAATACTATCCATTTGTTGATAAGGATTCTCATCACTATATTCTATAAGATATTTACTTCAAATTGATTGAAAAACCTCATTATCTAAATTGCATGATTGCAAGTGATCAACATAATTAATATAGTCAGCAAATACTTTTGCTCCTTCAGATTTTAGTGCTGAAATATCATAACCAAAATCATGACCCTTGATTGATTTTACAACAATAATTTTTTTAATAGCTCGGGAAACCGCAACATTAATTCGATTTTCACCATTTCTATTATTAATAGGACCAAAATTTCGTTTTAAACGATTTGTAACACTATCTCTTGCAAATGAAACTGAAAAAATAATAATATCTCTTTCATCTCCTTGTACTTCTTCAAGATTTTTTACAAATAAAAATTTATTAACATCAGACTTACCATTCATTTCTCATTCAACTATCGGATCATTTAGTTTTTCCAATTTTTCTAAAATTAAATTTGCTTGGTTCTTATTAAATGCAACAACCCCAATTGTTTCATTATTTTTTCTATTGTCTAAAATATTCAGAATTTCTTGCACAACAGTATTTGCCTCAATTTCATTTCTTTGATTAATTCATTTTCCATCAACATTGCGAACTTCAATTGCCTTCTGTTTTTTATATGGTTTTTCACAAACTAAGAGTTTTCCTTCATAAAATATTTTATTAGAGAATTCAATTAATTCACGATTCTCTGAACTATAGTGATAATTTAACATTTCCTTTGAAAAGAAAGTGGTTGCAAATTCTAGTAGTGATGAATACTCGCTTGCTTTAAATTCATCAATATCATCTTCTTCATCATAATCATCAAGATTTTTTGCAAAAAAATTCGATGGTTGAAGTTGTTTTCCATCTCCTGCAACAATAACTTTTTGACCACGATTCATTAAACTAATACCTCGCTCTAAAAAAATTTGTGAAGCCTCATCAAAAATCATATAATCAATACTCCCTCTTTTATTTGGAAACAATGTTATCCCGCCTTCAATTGAAGAAATAATAATTGGAAAAATTTCAGAAATAAAGACTCTGTATGATTCCATCATTTTTTTAAGAGTTGGCAATCGTTTTCCATCCATTAAGCGCTCAAATTTTACATATAATTTCGGTTGTTCTTGCTGTAATACTTCAATTTTGAACATTATATGTTTTGCAAATTTAATATGCAAATTTTTTAAATCTATTTTTTGCTTTTTCTTAATTAATTTTTTATATTCAGATTTTCAATCAATTTCTTCTAATTTGAAAACATCCAAATACTTATCTTCAAATTTTTTTAAACTAATACTAATACATTTTATTAAATACTCTAAACTAAGTTTATTATCTTTTAAAATACTAAGAATATCTTTTATTTCGTTATTAAAACTTACAGAATAATTATTACTTCATTTTGTTCCTAAATATTGATATTCATTTATAAGTTCATCAAACAATTCAAACTCTGAATTTAAAATATTACTAGTATAATATTTTTTTACTTTTCTTTTATTCCAAAAACTAATCTTATGCTTTAATTTATCTGTTAAATAGTATTGAACAATAACTAATTCTTTTTCTGTAGTAGCATTTCAATTAAAATTTACTACCTTTTTGAAAGCTGTAAAATTTTTAATAATATTACTTTTTGCTAAAATATAATCATAATAATCACTAGCCTGTAAATATGTTTTAATTTGCTGACATTGTTCATCAAAATTATTTAATAAAATATTATTAAAAATTTCGTAATCTTTGACTTTACTAATAATCTCATCAGCAACTTTGCCTCTATATTTTGTTAAATCATTAATATATGTTTGAGCATCTTCGGTTGCTAAAGCATCATGAAAATTACTAATTTGATTTAATAATTCATTAATTTTAGTTGAAATATCTTCTGTTGATTGCACCGGCTGTGAACTTCACATTCTTAAAGAAGAAAAACTTTTACGTAACTGATTAATAAACAATTTTTTATCATTTTTTAAATCATAAATTAATAAAGCAAAGGTTTGAAAATGTTTTAGTCTATTATAAACGACTTCTGTTGCAACTCTTTTTTCAGCACAAAAAAGCGCTTTTTTATTATTATTCAAAATATTAATTAACAAATTAACAATTGTTTGTGATTTACCCGTCCCCGGTGGACCATTAATAACAAGATTTTTTTGTAATGCTGATGAAATAGCTAATTTTTGTGAAAAATCTAATTCTGAAATTTGCACAATTTTTCCCATTGATTTAATAGGATTATAATTCTTATCAACAACATCCTTGTTACTTAATTGATTTTCTAATTCAGTAAAATATTCTTCTGAATTTTCCCAATTATCTAAATCATGAATTAATTCTGCACTTTCGGTTTTATAAAACCCAATTAAAGCACTATAAACTAAAGATGAATCAATAATTTCTGCTTTTTTTCTTAATGTTGCTAATGACTAAAACTTAAATGGAAATTTTACAAGATTAAATTCTTTTACAAATTCTAAATTTGGAATATTGATATTTAATTTCTCACAAAAAATGTTGAGCATTAAATCATATTTATTTTTAATAATTTCAAAAATTGAATTATTATCATTTTCATCATTTTCCAGTTGTTCAATTTCATTCGCTAAATCTGTCTTTAAAAAATATCCCGATCGACTTAATAAATTAATGTTTGGATTAATATTTTGATCTCAATTAATACTAAATTTATTGTTTGCTTGCTCAAACGTAACGTTAAAAAAGAATAATGGTCCTCGATAATAATCTATTTTATTATTTTCATCATAATATGCACCAGAAACAAAAGGAAATCCAATTTTCAAATGTGAAATCCCTGTTTCTCGACGAGACTCTGCATCCGTTTTATTTAATTTAAGTAATTTCTGATATATTTCATTTTTTCTTCATAAAATATACTCATTTATATTATCATTAACATCTATTTCATTATTTTTTTCATAAATTCTATCTGTTTCATAATCTGTTAAGATTGATAAAGTGGGTTTTAAAACCGTTTTGTTATTTAAAAAATCTAATGATATTTTTCCTTTTATTAATAACTCTTGAAACAAGTTTTGATTTCCTAAATAATTGCCAATTTCAAATAAATCAATAACTCGAAATGATTGGCGTTTTAAATCCACAAAATTTGCTAAACTATTTTTACTTCTTGCTATAACACGTTCTTTAATTTCCCGTATATTCATTTATAACCTCCATTTAAATAAATTTGCAACTGATTAATTTTATTATTTCATAAATTGAAAATTATTAAATGTAAATTGTAAATGCAAGTGCAACAAATCTATTAATTTAATAATAACATAAAAAATATAACTTAAGGAATTATGTAAAATGAAGTGCAACAAATCTTATTAGTCAAATAATACAATAAAAATCTTTAATTTTGTCGAAAACTCTTGATATTTATAAAATATACCTAAAATTAGGTATATTTTTAATATATGGAGGTAAATAAATGATGAAAAAAATAATTACAGAATTAATAAATAGCTTAACAGATGATCAATTTTTAGAATTTTATGAAAAAATAAAACAACAAGCAGACTTAATTAAAAAACAAAAACGTTTAAATGAAATTGATCAAAAATTTAGAGATAAAGGCATTATATGTCCTAATTGCAAATCTTTTCATTGTGTTAAAAATGGTCATAATTCCGAAGGAAAACAAAAATATTTATGTAAAAAATGTCGTGCTAGTTTTGATGCATTTCGTCATCATTTTACTTATTGAAGTCATTTAAATTATGAACAGTGAAATTTATTAATTCAAATTTCATTGTTAGGACAATCTAGTAAAATAATTTCTCGTTTTATTAAAACAACCCCAAAAACCGCTTGATATAATCGACAAAAATTAATGCAATCAAAACAATTAGAAAATACACAGTTAAAATTTAAAAAATTAAATGGTCAAATCCAAATGGATGAAACATTTATTAAAGAAATTCATAAAGGCAATTTTAAAGATAAATTTGATAAACGAAAAACTCATCTCGATCCATTTTCAACTGATACCAAATGCTGTATTCAAATGGCAGTTGATAGCAATAATAATATTTTTGTTCAATCCACCAATACCAAAAGATTACAAAAACAATGGATTATTGAAAATATGAATAAGCAACTAATTAAAGAAAAATCAATAATTATTTCTGATATGCAACCACTATATTTATTAGTAGCAAAACAAACAAATTCTACTCTATATTCCACCAAAACTAGTACAAACCCTGATACTAGTTATCAAAAGTTAAATAAGATTAGTAAATTACAATCCAGTCTTAAAGAAGCCTTAATTCATTATCATGGTTTGGGTTTCACTAATATTCAAAATTATTTAAAGCTCTGAAAATGAAAATACCAACACAAAGGTTTAACACCAAACCAACAATCAACGGTATTATATTTTAACGTTTAAAAAATTTAAAGCAAAATCATAATCTTACACAAAATTAGTTTTCAAATTGTCATATTGATGATTTTTTTTATTTCATCAAGAGTTTTCGACAAAATTAAAGCTGAGTTATATAAATCCATAATGATATTTTTTGCTGATGTTAATTGATTTATAATCACCGTAATAAAACTAGTACCAAAAATAGCAATTGCAGCAACTAATAAAACTAATCTAATCATTAATCTGTTTCCTTTCACCGACCATTTTTATTAGCCTTATGTGCTTTTTTAACACCACGTACTGTTGAAGCATACAATTTTGATGTATTGTTTTTAACAGTTGAACCTAATTCATTATATTGTGTTCTTGTTCCGTGGATAGCATAAATTGATAACTTAACAACCATAAAAAAGATAATAAAATAAGCAATAGTTGTATTTGTCATTGGTAATTTAGTATTTCAAATTACATCAAAAATAAACAAAAATACATCAAAAATAAAACTAAAAATCTTATCTCAATTATTACTTTCTGATAATAAATTAATCATCTTTATCACTTCCTTTTTCTTTTTTAGGTTTTAAATTTTTTTTCAAAATATCAATATCAAACAATGCTAAACGCTCTTTAACACTTAATTTAGTAATTTCTGACCAATAATATTCTTTATAATTAACTATTTCATCATTTTTTAAATCACGAACAAACTTTAATCATTGACTATCATATTTCTGTGCAAATTCTAATGGAATAATTATTTTAAAAAACCGAATTCCTAACCCAACATCCGACTTATGTTTTGCTCGTTTACCTTCGGCTGTTCGTTCTACTGATTTTGTTTTTCAAATTTCATAATCTGTAATATCTTGAAAAATACCAATTCGCATAATAAAGAAACGATTAAAAAAATTAAATCCTTTTTTAGCAATAGGTTTTTTCAATGAAATTGGAATAATAATACCACTTGCTAATTGTCGAATATTATTTCAAATCATACCCTCACGCTGAGCAGTAAATAAAGCACGATTACCAAAATGTCTTGCTAATACAATTCACGGAATTTTACCACTATGAACTTTTTTCTCATCGTGGGGACTAGTTCCATCAATATATAAATAACTTTCATCAAATAAAATAACACTATCATCTGGGGGAACTGGTTTTGTTCTATCTGTAAAATCTAAATTTTTAAATGTTAAAACTTTAACTTTATCATCTTCTAACGGATAATTACTATAAATCTTATCTGTTAATAGTTTCATAGTTTGTGATAAATAAGTTAAAAGTAAAGTTTTTCCCGTCCCTAACTTACCAATAATTACTGATAACGGATTATCTCAAACAAAATTAACTAAACGAAAAGCACTCAACTGATAAAATATGTTTTTTCAAACTCATCAGACAAAATAAACACATTGCAAAGCAAACAATAATCAAAATACTAAACCGGTATAATTTAATGAAATTATTCAAAGTAATAAATCAATTAAACTAAACAAAATCATTGAACCACCAATATAACAATAATTTTTTAAGAAAAATATAAATTTTTTCATTACTTAAAATACCCAACTATTTTAAAAACCATTCACAATAAAAACCACGTTAAAAATAAAATCACAATTCAAATACCAATCATAAGAGTTAAATATTCATTTTGAGTTAAATTTCAAGTTGTAATAATTTCAACATTCGTTTTATCTATAAACAAAAATACATAAATAAAAAACTCTTTTAATTTTTCTCAATCATTTTGCATATTTAAAAACTCCACATTTTCTGAATAAGTTTAAAAAACATCCCCAAAAATAAAACGATAAATAATACAAATGATATGACATATAAAAATTCAGGAGCATTTGAACCAATAATATAACTAACAAATTGAACTCAATAATCATATAAACCCATTAATTTAAGTCCTTCAAGTCATTAATTAATTTATCTACTTTTTCATCACTTCAATTTGTTAAATTATTGTTAGTTGTTTTTACTTTTTGAGGTTCACCAGGAAATATTGCTTTTTTCATTTGTGTAAAATAATTTTATTTGTATTGATTATACAAATTGATTAGTTCTGCTCCAGTTAAATATTTTCACACATGACGTTTTAAATTTTCATCATATTTTACAATAGGATAAGAATTATCATAAATCAAACCGATTGCTACTTGTTCTGAGTGTTTTTCACTCGGATAAATAAATTTATTACTCAACCAAAAACCAATATGACGATTATGATTAGGTAAATTTATAAAAATTGCTTTTTCTGTTTCAAAAACTATCAACTCTTTACGAATAAAATAATTTTCTATATTTTGATTTTTCTTAACAAAATTACTCAATTTTATCAACTCCTAACTAAATATTTATTTAATAAACAATGTTATATTTAATGTTTATATATTGTTTACTTATTGATAAAAACACTGATTATTAACAATGTTATACATAATGCTATATATTGTTTATTTAATGTTTAATAAACAATGTTATTAACAATGTTAAATATATAAAATAATAAAAATTGACACACTGAAAAATACTATTTAATTTTTAATAATAGTTATTAAAATATAAAATTAATCATTTATAATTAAATTGATATTTTTGCACTACACACCGCCTACAAATTTTAAAAAGAAAGTAGATATATTTATAAAGAATATTATAAAAATTTATATTCCAAAACTACTATTAATATGACCCTTAATAAAAATATTCTTATTTTTATTAAATCCTACTTTAAAACAATTATTTCATTACTAATAATTTCAATAATAACTTATAGACAGTGTGTAATACAAAAATAAACAACAAAATTATTTAATCAACTCACATAAAAGCTAGTGTGCCATAGCTAAGATATATGATCAGTAATAATAAATATTAAAATACTTTAACCATAACACGGAAAAAGTTTAAAATCTTAATGATAACAAAAATACCAAATGGAATTAAAATAATTCACGCATCACCTAAAAAGGTCATTAATTCTGGTAATACAGCATAAATTGCTTCTTTAACTTTCATCATTGCTTGCCCTAAACCACTTCAAATAGAACCCATTCCATCTGAAATAGTAGGTTTATCACCAACTGCTAAAAAATTAATTGCTGTTGTTAAATACATACCTAAAATTATTTTTTATCCTCCTTATTTTCAATTTCTTTTTTATCTTTTTTCTTTCCTCGAATTTGGCGAATTTTTTGATAAATTGATAAACCAATTCAAGCAAAAATACCTAATATAATAACAACACTAAAAATTGTCGTTAATCAAACTGGCATAACTTATTCCTCCTAAAAATCTAATTTTCGCGGCACGCTTCGCGTGTTCGCTACGCTCAAAATAAACTATATTGAATAAATTAGGCGGATAATTTATTCATCTTCTTTTTCATTATTAATTACAATATTATTTAACGTATTAATAACATTATCTTTTCCATACTTAGTTACTAAGGACCGTAAAATAAAATAATGTTTTCTTTCCATTAAAAAAATCAACTCCTTTCAAAGTTGATTTGTTGCACTTCATATTACAGTTTACAAAATAAAATAAAATAAAAAGATAGTTTTTATCTTTCGTTAATATTTAATCTTTTTTAGACATAAACCATGTGGTTTTGCACAATATTTTGTTGTTTGACCAACTGGAGGATGATCCAAAACTTCCTTCAACTGTTCTAAACTAATTCTATCCCAATAACACGCTAAAATGTTTTGTGTTATCATCCGAATTTGATAACGAATAAAACCCTTTGCAATAAAATGTATCTCAATTTTTTTTGCTTTGTTTCTCTTAACATAAATTTTATTAATTTTACGCTGGGTCTTAATTGCTTCGCCTTGTTTTACTCCTGAAAAATAAGCAAAATCGTGGTCACCAACAAACACTTGACTAACTTGCCGTAATTTTTTAAGATCCAATAATTCATCAACTTTTAATTCATAACGGTGATTAGTAAAATCATAACTATGATCATTAATCGTATAAACATATTCTTTTAATTTTGTTGTCCGAACACTAAAGTTATCAGCAACTACTTTATAATCTTTAATATTCATATTAATTGGTAAAATTTTGCTAATTGTTTTAATAAAAAAATCGACATTGCGTGGTTGAAACGGAATCTTAACTAACACTTTTTGATCACAAGCATGAACACCAGCATCAGTCTTACTAGCACCCAATGTTCAAACTGGCTGCTGACAAACACGAAAAAATGCTCTTTCTAATTCGTTTTGAATTGTTCGTGCATTTTTTTGTTTAACTCAACCATTATAATCATAACCATCATATTCAAGGGTTAATAATAACAATGACATTATCATCCTAAAACAAAATCATCAATGTGAGGAATACGAATTTGTAAAAATCCAGTTGGAATTTTCCCAAATGCTCATCCATTTGTTCCTCAATATCAAACTTCATAGAAAGTTTGATATTGACCCATCGTAACTGATTGCGCAATAATAATACTTGCAACCCCAACCCCAAAAATAAACAACAAAATATCTGGGAAATGAATACGATAATGACGATAACGTGTTCTTTTTGCATACGGGTCATAACCACGTGCATCCATTGCATAAGCTAAATCTTCGGCTTTTTGAAAAGCCGATACTAATAATGGAATAATTAAAGCCGTTGTTGATTTAATTTTATCTTTAAAATGACCATTACGAAAATCACCCCCCCGCGAAGCTTGAGCCTTCATAATCCGACCAGCCTCTTCAATTAACGTTGGAATCATTCGTAAGGCAATTGAAATTATTGTTGATAAAATATGAACTGGAAAACGAACTAATTTTAAAGGACTCAATAAATCCTCTAATGCTAATGTTAGATCTAATGGTTGTGTTGTTGCTGTTAAAATGGTTGTAATTAAAATCATTAAATAAATCCGGCAAGCCATATACAGCGCATTAAAAACAGCTTTTTCGGAAAAAGCAAATCAACTTTTCCCGCCCCGAGCGAAAGGACCAGTTGCTGTTGCTTTGCCACCTCAGTGTCAACCAATATAACCATCGGTTACTAAAAAACAGTTAATTAATAGTAAAACAACAAACATAAATAAGATTGGTTTTAATAATGCTACTAGCAATCGTGGTGGTAATTTTGCTAAAAAGAACAACGTAAAAATGGTTACCCCCAGAATAGCATAACCGGTAAAACCAGTCGAAAAAAAGATTGATACCATTAATGATAACAACATAAATAGTTTTACCCGTGGGTCCATCCGATGAACAGCGGAATTGTAGGCAATATAACGTCCAAATGATAAGCGCATCTTTTTACCCCTTTCTTTTTAGGCCTTTACGTTGGATGATTTCTTTTGCTAATTCATCAATATTCCGAATGTCAGCATCTGTTAAATCAAATCCTTTTTCTTTTAATTGATAAATTAAATTATAAATCTTTGGTGGTTCAATTAAAAGTGTTTGTAATAAATCTTTGTTTTTAAAAATTTCAAAAGGTGTTCCAATTTTAATAATTTTCCCATCTTTTAAAGCAACAACTTCATCAGCAATTTCTAAAACATGATCCATATTATGAGTAACTAAAATAATTCGTTTGTTTTGTTCTTGATTAATCCGGTGAAATAACTTAATAAAGTCTTCTTCTCCTTCCGGGTCTAATCCTGCGGTTGGTTCATCTAAAATTAAAGTATTTCCTTCCATTGCTAAAATTCCCGCAATTGCAACCCTTCGTTTTTGTCCTCCTGATAAATCAAATGGTGAACGTTCTAAATAATTTAACGGTAAACCAACCATTGTTAAATATTTCTTAGCATTTTCACGAGCAATTTCTTTACTCTCACCTAAATGAATTGGACCAAACATAATGTCTTTTTCAATTGTTTCTTCAAATAACTGATATTCCGGAAATTGGAATACTAAACCAATTGATTTTCGTAGTTGTTTAATATTTATAATCCGCTTTTGCTTTGCCTTAATAATGAAACCATTTGCATCAACAACTCCTGTTGTTGGAATTAATAATCCATTAATATGTTGAATCAAAGTTGATTTTCCACTCCCCGTGGAACCAATAATAGCAGTAATTTTCCCTGGTTTAATAACTAAATTAATATCTTGCAATGACTTATATTCATACGGTGTTTTTGGTGCATAAACATAAGAGACATCGGTAAATGTAATATCAGTGTTTTGTAAGGCCTCAACTTTAGTTTTCTTTTTTACTTTTGACATAGTTCATCCACCAACTCTCTAAGATCCAGCGTATTTTTAACATTCAACCCATTTAAACGTAAGCTATCAATTACTCGCGAAACAAACGGCACGTCTAAATGAATTGATTTTAAAAATTCTTCATCATACAAAATTTCGTGTGGTTTTCCACATTTAACCATTTGACCCTTGTTCATAACAATAACTTTATCCGCATTTAAGATTTCATCCATATCATGCGTGATTGAAATAATTGTTTTTTCGCGCGATTCTTTTAAATCAACCATAATTTGTTTAATTTCTTTACGTCCTTTGGGGTCTAACATACTTGTTGCCTCATCAAAAATAATGATATCAGGTTGTAATGCTAACGCCGAAGCAATCGCAACACGTTGTTTTTGTCCTCCTGATAGCATTAATGGTTCGTGGTCAAGAAAATTACTAATTCCTACTTTTGCAGCGGCTTTGTCAATAATTGCTTGCATATCTTTTTGTGGTACTTGGCGATTTTCTAATCCAAAAGCAATATCATCACGAACAGTTGAACCAATAAATTGGTTATCTGGATTTTGAAAGACAATTCCTAAAAATTTACGAATTCCAGTTAGTGTTAATGAATGAACTTCATTCCCAAAAACTTCAATTCTTCCTTTTTGGGGGCGTAAAACACCAATAATAATTTTGCTAATTGTTGATTTTCCACTCCCATTATGACCAATAATTGTTACATATTCACCATGTTTAATTTCAAAACTAACTCCATCAACGGCATTAGGATGATTTTCACGGTAGCGAAATTCAACATCAGTTAATTTTAATGAAACATCATTTAGTTTCTCTAATTTTGAATTTGGTTTTTTTGTTTTTTTTGCCATTTCTTCTCATCCTTAATGTTAATTACATAATAGTTTAATTATATCTTAATATTTTTAAATATTAATTGAAATTTTTCTTTAATTTTGTCGAAAACTCTTGATATTTATAAAATATACCTAAAATTAGGTATATTTTTAATATATGGAGGTAAATAAATGATGAAAAAAATAATTACAGAATTAATAAATAGCTTAACAGATGATCAATTTTTAGAATTTTATGAAAAAATAAAACAACAAGCAGACTTAATTAAAAAACAAAAACGTTTAAATGAAATTGATCAAAAATTTAGAGATAAAGGCATTATATGTCCTAATTGCAAATCTTTTCATTGTGTTAAAAATGGTCATAATTCCGAAGGAAAACAAAAATATTTATGTAAAAAATGTCGTGCTAGTTTTGATGCATTTCGTCATCATTTTACTTATTGAAGTCATTTAAATTATGAACAGTGAAATTTATTAATTCAAATTTCATTGTTAGGACAATCTAGTAAAATAATTTCTCGTTTTATTAAAACAACCCCAAAAACCGCTTGATATAATCGACAAAAATTAATGCAATCAAAACAATTAGAAAATACACAGTTAAAATTTAAAAAATTAAATGGTCAAATCCAAATGGATGAAACATTTATTAAAGAAATTCATAAAGGCAATTTTAAAGATAAATTTGATAAACGAAAAACTCATCTCGATCCATTTTCAACTGATACCAAATGCTGTATTCAAATGGCAGTTGATAGCAATAATAATATTTTTGTTCAATCCACCAATACCAAAAGATTACAAAAACAATGGATTATTGAAAATATGAATAAGCAACTAATTAAAGAAAAATCAATAATTATTTCTGATATGCAACCACTATATTTATTAGTAGCAAAACAAACAAATTCTACTCTATATTCCACCAAAACTAGTACAAACCCTGATACTAGTTATCAAAAGTTAAATAAGATTAGTAAATTACAATCCAGTCTTAAAGAAGCCTTAATTCATTATCATGGTTTGGGTTTCACTAATATTCAAAATTATTTAAAGCTCTGAAAATGAAAATACCAACACAAAGGTTTAACACCAAACCAACAATCAACGGTATTATATTTTAACGTTTAAAAAATTTAAAGCAAAATCATAATCTTACACAAAATTAGTTTTCAAATTGTCATATTGATGATTTTTTTTATTTCATCAAGAGTTTTCGACAAAATTAAAGAAATTTTTTCTTTCCAATTTCATATTTAATTATATATAAATATTATAAATACACAATAAAAAATTTATTTTTCAACAAGCCACTTATCATTGACCACCACTACTAAAATCATTATCATCTAAGTCAATGCTTTGAATATAAACATCACGTGGTTTAGCCCCCTTTTGTGGCCCAATAACTCCGTTGTCCTCTAAAGCATCAATTAACCGACTTGCCCGATTATAACCAATTGAAAATTTACGTTGAATTAACGATGTTGATGCTTTTTGATTTAAAATTACAAAACGCTTAATTTCATTATACATTGGGTCAATATCTTCACCTTCATTCCCACCACCAACTTCATTCGAATTCTCAATATTAATAAATTCTTCATCAAAATCAGGTTCTTGTTGCGCATGACAAAAATCAACTAATCGTTGAATTTCGTCATCGGAAATAAATGCTCCTTGCGCACGGGTTGGAATATTTTGACCAGCTGGGGCATATAACATATCACCATAACCAATTAATTTTTCAGCACCACCTTGATCTAAAATTGTGCGTGAATCAATCGAAGAAGCAACAGAAAAGGAAACTCGTGATGGAATATTTGTTTTAATAACCCCCGTAATAACGTCAGTTGAAGGACGTTGGGTTGCAATTACCATATGAATTCCTGCTGCTCGCGCCAATTGAGTAATTCGCATAATTGAATCTTCAATATCTTTTCCCGCTGTCATCATCAAATCTGCTAACTCATCAATTACAACAACAATGTATGGTAAGCGTTCTTTTGGGGAAACTTTATTATTAAATGTTTCAATGTTTCTAACTCCACGTTCTGATAACATACTATAACGGCGTTCCATTTCTTCAATAACTTTTTTTAAAGCAGCATTTGCAAATTTTGTATCAGAAATCACTTGTGCTAATAAATGCGGTAAATTATTATAAACTGCTAACTCAACTTGTTTTGGATCAATTAGCAATAATTTAACTTCTGATGGTTTTGTTCGTAATAATAACGATGATAAAATCGTATTAATACATACTGATTTTCCACTTCCCGTTGACCCGGCAACTAGTAAATGGGGCATTTTATCTAATTCAACAAAAATAATTTCACCATTAACACTACGCCCAATTCCAACTAACAACTTCTTATTTTGTTTTTCTAAGGGTACTCGTTCCATAATTTCACGTAAGGTTACTTTGCTACTAATTTCATTTGCTATCTCAATTCCAACCGCTGACTTACCTTGAATTGGTGCTTCAATTCGAACATTTTGGGTTGCTAAAGCATATTTTAGATCATTTTCTAAATTCATAATTTTATTAACTTTCACACCAGGTTGCATTTGAACTTCAAATTTTGTAATTGTTGGTCCAATATTAACACCTTGAACACTAGCGGCAATATTAAATTGATGAAAGACCTCATTAATTTTAACCGCTTTCTTTTGCGCAGAAATTTTATTACGTTCATTATTTCGCCGATTATCTTCTTTTGGATTTAATAATCCTAAATTTGGTAATTTATAATGTGGATTATTAAAACTACTACGACGCGGTGCAGCTTGGCTAAGTTTTTTATTAACTTCAATTGTTTTTGGCTTTGAAGCACGGCGTTGTTGCGGTGGCATATTAAAATTATTCCCACTCATTAAGGGCGGTTCATATGAAGGATAATATTCTGTTTGATAAGGGTCAGGTTCATTAAAAATTGGTTGATTACTTTGACGATGATAAATCCCATCATCATTAAGCACATTTGAATCAAATTGATCATAGTCTTGTGGTTCTGCAGCATTAAAATCATCAACCTGAACATGATCATCATAAAATGATGTTTGTTTAACCTTGGTTGGATTAAGATTACGATTAATTTTCCCAAATGGCGTAATATTTGTCTCTGAATTCAGTTTATCACGAGCAGCATCAATATTAACATCTTTGCCATAAGCGGAACTATATACTGGTAAGTCATCAATATTCTTATTAAGATAATTATTATTTTGACGATTACGTGGTTGAATATATTGGTCTGGTGTTGGCGAAACTTTTGGTGTTCGTTGCGGTGGCGTTGGATTATAATCATTAAATTTATCAGCAGGCATTCTCGATTGCATTGTTTCTTGTTCATCAAAACGAACATAATTTTGTTTCCCTTTTTTCTTCCCAACAAAATCATCCGCAATTAAATCATCAATTAACCGTTTATCATGTAAAGCGGTATAAGACGGCATTTGAATAGTAATATCTGATGCTTCCGTTGTATGCATTACTTGGCGAGCTGAAAATAATTCCTCATCAGGAATATTAAATGATTGATAAATATTTTGTTTTTGGCGGCGATTAGCTGATAATCTTAACACACGCAACCCCTGTTGTTGGCGTTGTGCTTTTGGTAAAAACAGTCCTCAAACTGTTCCGGTTGTTACTCAACTTCCTCATAATAAAAAAGTTAATAAACAAAAAATTAGTGAACCAAAAATTGTGGTATAACTAAAAATTCCCGCCAGGAAATTTCCAATAATTCCGCCACCAGCATATAAGGTAATTCAAGCTCCATTAAATCCAATAAAAGTAATCGGATGACTTGGATTAGCATTAAAAATTGAAGCATCCTGTCAATGTGCTAAATAATTATTAATAACATCTAAAAAAACGGTTTTATTAAAAAAGGCAATTTGACCATTAGCATATTGATAAATTAGTAAAAAACTACTTACTAATCAACAAGATAAAATAACAAAGCTAATAATCATTCAGCATACCCGACTCTTTAATTTAATCCGTACACCGATAAAAATTGTAACTCCAAGCACTAAGCATACTAAATATAGTAAATACTTAAATCAACCAAAAGCAAATGTAAATAAAACATCATCTAAAAATTGCCCAATTAAAGTAATTCGGCCCACCGCAAGAATCGTAAAAAAAGTAACTAACAACGCACCGATTACTCACCCGATTGAATCATTACGACGTTGCTTTTTTTCGACTTTTAAGATTGCAGTGTTCTCATTATGATCATTTAAAAGGTGATCATCATAAGATTTCTTTTTCATGGTGCAGCCCTCCTAAAATCCTAAATATTTAAGAATTACTTTAAATATGACCATACATTTAAAAAGTTTCAAATATTTATATACTATAAATATATCATAAAATTAAATTTCATTCACAATTGCTAAAATAATTGGTGTTTTCCCTGTTTCCGTTTTAACAAATGAACTAATTGTTAATCTAATTTCATTTTTAACTTCATTAACATCATACATTTCACCAGCAACAGCTTTTTTATAATGTTTTTCAATAATGTCAATAATTACCTTTTGCATTTTCCGAAAAATATCATTATTTTCTTGAATATAAATTACTCCTCGCATTTGTGTATCAATTAAGGAAACTAATTCTTTTGTTTTACCATCAATTGAGACACCAATAATAACAACTCCATCGGTTGCTAATTGTTTTCGCTCATTTAAAACAACAGCCCCAATATCACCAACACCAATTCCATCAACATATAAATCGGCTGTTTTTACTTTATTTGTTGTTTTTGTGTATTCACCATCAACAAATTCAACACCATCACCATTATCAACAATAAAAATATGGTTTGGGTTAATACCGGCTTCAATTGCCGCAGTTTTTTCTTGGACAAAGTCTTTGTATAATCCTTTGACGGGAATAAAGTATTTTGGTTTAATAATTGAGCTCATTAATTTAACATCTTCATAACTTGCTGTCATTGTTCAAACTTTTTTATCCGATAAAGCAATTGTTTTTGCCACTGTTCGTGCTAATTCATCTAAAACATTAGCATAGTTTAATTCACTTCCTGGATTTGGTGGGGTTGCTAAAATAATCATATCGCTTTCTTTAATATCTAAAATATCATCATTCCCAGAAGCAATTTTAATTAAACGACTATATAAACGTTCACCACTACCAGTTACAATAATTAATGATTTTTCTTCTTTAACCACTTCTTGTAAACCTTTAATATTAATCCCGTTAAAGTTTAATTTATTACTATCTGATAACACTTTTAATGATTCTAATAAGGTTTGACCGTAAATTCCAACTGAAATATTATTTTCTCGTACTAAGTCAAAAAGTTCACTAATTTTATGTAAATCTTGATCAAAACAAGCTAAAATAATCCGTCCTTCTGCTTCTTTGACTGCTCGTTCAATATAATTTTTAATTTTATGATTTGGTGCTGTATAATCGCGTCGTGATGCTGTTGAAGCTTCAGATAAAAATAATAACACCTTATTTTTAGCAACAATTTGATTTAAGTGTTGTAAATCAGTTGCAAAGTTTGGATCAGCTTTGGCATCAAAAATATAATCCCCCGTGTAAATAATTGTTCCATCTGGTGTGTGTAATGCAAATCCAAAACTATTTGGCATATTTGTTGTTGTTGAAAAAACTTCAACTTGACATGTTCCAAAATCAAGAACATCCTTTGCATTAATAACATTAAAACATTCTTCTTTACCACGTACTTTAAAACGTTGTAAATGGAATTTTAAAACATTGCATGTTAAATCACTACCATAAACTGGTACCGCTAATTCTTTTAACATATAAGTTAATGCTTCTGAACATTCATCAGAAGGTTTTGTAATAAAAATCCCTTTAATACGGGCACGATTTTCTTTTAAATAATCAAAATTTGATATTACTACATCAATCCCTAAAATCCCTCGTTCAGGGTTTTTTGTTCCTGCATCAAAAATAAAAATATCTTGTTCTACTTCGATACAGTATAAATTCTTACCTCTCTCATCTAGGCCACCAAGAGCGAAAAAACTAATTTTTGCCATAATTAAAATCTACTTCTTTCTATTCTTTTTTGTTTAGTACTCATTTACATTTCATTATTTAAATGCTTTTTACATTGTTTTCTTAAATTAAATAAATGTAATCTTAATTATTATACATTAGTATTAAAAAAATATACAAATAATTAAAAAAATATCTTATTACCATTATAATACCACATTTTTTCAGTTAAAATAATAAAAGCAATCAAAAGGATGTGAAATAACATTGAAAGCAATATTTCCGGGTAGTTTTGACCCAATTCATGATGGACATCTTAATATTATTAAAAAAGCTAGTGCTCTCTTTTCAAAATTGTATGTTGTTGTTACTAATAACTTAGAAAAAACAGGACAAACTGAAATTAAAATCCGGGCAGCAAAAGTTATTGCTGTTTGTCAACAAATTAATCCACACATTGAAGTTGTCATTAATGATAAAATGTTAACCAGCGATTTTGCAAAAGAATTAAAAGTTAACTATATTATTCGAGGATTACGAAATAATAATGATTTAAAATATGAAATGGAATTAGCTTTTGCTAATAAAAAATTAAATGAAAATCTTGAGACAATCTTCTTTGTTGCTGATTATGGCTTAACGGAAATTTCTTCAACCTTTTTAAAACAAATTGAACAACTAAAAAAATAACAATAAAGGGGGGACTAAAATGAAATTAAATAACATTAAAAGTGTCTTTATTTCAGGAGCAAGCAAAGGAATTGGCTTTGAATTAGCAAAACAATACTTAACCAACCATATTAATGTTTTTTGTGTGGCAAGAAATACAACACCAATTACAATCTGAGCAAAAGAACAAAATCTAACCAGTTATTTACAAACATTTAATTGTGATTTAAGTCAAATTGCAACCAACAGAAAACTAATTTCTGAACTTAATAAAATTGATTTTGATATTATGATCAATAATGCTGGTTTTAGTGTTTTCGGAATGTTTGAGAATACTAACATTGATGATGAACTAAATTTAATTGATTTGAATATTAAAAGTCTCCAATTTATGACTAAATACTTCTATTTAAAATATCATAAAACTAACACCGAAAAAAGAATTATTAACCTCGCTTCCATCGCCGCCTTCCAACCAGGACCATTACATGCCACTTATTTTGCCTCAAAAAGTTATGTTTTAAATTTTAGTTGTGCAATAAATTTTGAATTGCAACAACAAAAATCTAAATTAAAAGTAATTGCGTTATGTCCCGGTCCAATCAAAACAGACTTTTGAAATAGAGCCCAATATCAAAGTAAAAAACTACCACCTGGTAGTATGAATGTTACTAAATTTACTAAAATTGCTTTTAAAAAAAATTAATCAAACAAAAAGAGACGTTGTTTTAATTGGCAGTAAAAATAAAATTAATGTTTTTTTCGCAAAGCACTTACCTCGTAAAATGGTTTTAAAACAAGTCTATAAAATGCAAAAATCAGGTTTATAATTTATAACCTAAAATACAAACTAAAATAAATTAACTTTTTTAAGTTAATTTTTAAATAAAAAAACATTATTTTATAGTCCTTAATAATTAAAGATAAATAAAATAATGTTATTAATTAAAATATATCATATTGATAAAGAGATTTAGTATTTTTAAATAAAATAGGTAATATAAAAATTATAATCATATTTAAAATAAAGTTAGTTTAAAAAAATAGTTCATGAATTTTATTCAACATTATTATAATCATTTGTTTTAAGAAACTATAATTTTAAAATAAAATTTGGCTTGAGTTTTCACTCAACTAAATAAACTAGTATTTTTGACAGTAGCTTTAGCGGTAAATTTCGCAGTTATGACATTATCAGAATATTGCAAATTTAAAATTAACTTTACGTTTACTACATCAATCTTTCTTCAACTCTTATTCCCTCATACATAGCTAGCTACTATAAGTTTCTTCTGCTAATGTTTTTTCATCTTCTTTATTATTTATTAATGACATATTAACTACATAACCTAGCGGTGAATAAACCCTTCGATTAAAATAATTAAATTCATACCCTTCAACTCAATAATTACTATTTTCTTTAATTTCTACATTAAAAAAATTATATTTTGTTCCTGTTGGTAATTTTTTTGATCAAATAAATGTATTCTTATCCGAATTATTTATATAAAAAGCGGTCACCTTCGTAATTGGTGTTGCCAATTCTGAATCTTTCACAAAATTAGATTTTTTTTGATGAATCTCAGTTTCTCTTTTTACTATTTTTTTTGCTTGTTGACTAGATTCTAAGTTAGCTTTGAAATCAGTACCTTCAAAATTATTTTTTACATCATATAAACTCGTAGCATTTAATGTTAAAATTGGTGCAACGCCAATTGTTAATACACTTACTAAACTTAAAATTTTTTTCATTTAAAATTAACCTTTCTTTATCTCTTAGGACATCCTAAGATAGTATTATCCTACCTTAAAGCACAAGAAAATTATTTTTTAATATAAAATAATGATAAGAATCATATTTAAATCAAAAATTCTATTATTTAATTAATAGTTTTACCGCATTTGTCGCTTTAATTTAACTTAAAAAAACAAAAAATATTGAGATTCAATATTTTTTACCTTGTTATTTTTTAATTTTTTCCTAGCAAATCAAACATATTTTTTTTATAAATTTCAACACCAGGTTGATCAAACGGATTTATTTTTAATAAATAAGCTGACATCGCACATGCTTTCATAAATCAATATGATAAATAGCCAAACATTTTTTCATCCATTGTCTCAAATTCCAAAATAATATTAGGAACATGTCCTACTTTGGTATGAGCGGCGATAACACCTTGGATTGCAGTTGTATTGACCTCGTGCAATGTTTTTCCTGCTAGATAGTTTAAGCCATCAAGGTCTTGCTCTGCTTTGGTTAAAGCAAGATCTAATTGCGGTTTTTTAATTTCAATAACTGTTTCAAATAAGATGTTTTTTGTTCCTTCTTGAATAAATTGACCAAGAGAATGTAAATCTGTTGAAAAAATACATGATAAAGGTAGTAATCCTTTTGAATCTTTTCCTTCTGATTCTCCGAATAATTGTTTTCATCATTCAGTAATCATCTGCATTTGTAGCTCATAAGTTACAAGCATTTCAGCTTTATATTTTTTTTCGTAATTCAAAATATAACGGCCAACAGCATATTTATAGACATAATTAGTTAAATCATCAATTAAAGTGTCTTGATAAGCTTGTTGTGCTCCTTTAAAAACATTGTCAACGTCAATACCACTTACGAGCATTGCAAAAACCCCAACCGGAGTTAAAACTGAATACCTTCCTCCAATATCATCAGGAATTACGAAGGTTTGATATCCTGCTTCATCAGCTAATGTTTTTAATGCACCTTTATGCTTATCGGTAATTGCAACAATTAATTTTGCCGCTTTTAGAAAACCTTCTTTTTTCTCTAAAAGCTCCTTACATAGACGAAATGCAATCGCTGGTTCAGTTGTTGTTCCAGATTTAGAAACAACACAAATTCCAAATTTCTTATTTTGAAGATATTGTAAAACTTGTGCCATATAAGTTGAAGACATTGTATTACCAAGATAAATTACTTTGACTTTTTGTTGACTATATAACCCATTAATCATTTCAATCGCAGCACGAGCACCAAGATAACTCCCACCAATTCCAATTACTAATAAAACATCAATTTCATTCGCTAATTGTTTTGCTGTTTGTTTCATTGCTGCAAGTTCTGCTTGATCATAAGTATTTGGTCATTCAACCCAACCTAAAAAATCACTTCCTGGGCCAGTTTTGTCATGAATCATATGGTGAATATCTTTAACTTGTCCTAAATACTTCTCGAAAACAGCTTCACTTAATGCATTAGTAAAATTTACTTTGATCATTATAATATTGCCTGCTTTCTATCTAAAAATCCCTTTATTTATAAAATTTAAACGTTTTATTTACTTGTTAACGAAGTAATTTTTTCACGTAAAGGTTGAAAACCTGCTCCCGTCTCTTGAATTTGACTGTTGTTTTTCTTCAGTAATTCAGGTCGGCAGTTTTTATAACTTAATTTAACTTGTTTCTTAACTGGATCAAAATCAAGTACTTCCACTTCAACATTGTCACCAACATTAACAAATTCTTTAATATCTCTTACAAAGAAATCTGAAATTTCACTGATATGGATTAAGCCATCAGCTTTTTCTGCCCGACAAAAAGCACCATACGGAGTAATATTTGTTATCTTCGCAATAACTTTACTTCCTTTTTCATACATAATTAGTCACATCCCCCTTCTAAAACTATAGTAATTATACCGCTAGAACTATGAAAATCATTTTCTAAATCAGAAAAAAATTTATTAGCCACATATAAAAAGGATTATATCACCTTATTTTAATAAATTAAGGCGATATAATCCGTTATTTTCATTATTATCCTCATTATTTCCTTCTTGCTCAGGTTTTTCTTCTTTATAAGAATCATTATAATGACAATTTGGATAATTAGTACAAGCTTTAAAGCGTTGAAAACGTTTATTAAATTTTAAAATAATTTCACCAACACCACACTCTGGGCATAGCCCAAATTTAGGACCAGTTTGGTGAATATAGCGACATTTGGGAAAACCAGAACAAGCAATAAATTTTCCATATTTTCCATAACGATATACCAAATCACTACCACACTCTGGACAATCAATTCCCGCTTTTTCAACCGGAATCTCTTCCATCAATTCCATTGCTGCTTCAATTCGTGGTTTAAAGCGTTCTCAAAATTCTTTTAATAATGGTTTAGGGTCTGCTTCACTATGGGCAATCACATCTAAACTTTCCTCAATGGTTGAAGTATATGTTTCATTAATAATATCATTAAAATATTCTTGCAACTTATCACTTGTTAAAATTCCTTTTTCTGTTGCTTTAATAGCTTTATTTTCGACAATAATATACCCACGCTCTTTTAAAGTACGCATAATTTGGGCATAAGTTGATGGTCGACCGACACCAATTTCTTCTAGTGTTTTAATTAATTTTGCTTCAGAATAACGACTTGGTGGTTTTGTAAAGTGCTGAATTCCAAATAATTCATTTAAATTAATAATTTGGTTTGGTTTCAAGGCTGGTAATTTTGCAATTTCTTCATCATCATCTAATGCGGAAAATTTTAAAAAACCATCAAACTGAACCGTACTTCCCGTCATTCGAAATTCATAATTATTATTATCTAAAATAATTGCTTTACTTAATAATTTAGCACTAGCCATTAAACTAGCAAGAGCACGATTATAAATAATTTTATATAAACGTAATTGATCACGACTCAAATATTCTTTTGCTGCATCAGGTGTCATCATTAAATCCGTTGGTCGAATTGCTTCATGGGCATCTTGCACATTTTTTTTATTTTTAGCGGGAGTTTTAACTTCACCCAAATATTTTTGCCCATACTTAATCGTAATATAATCAAAGGCATCTTGAATAAATTTATCACTTAACCGAATAGAGTCTGTTCGAGGATAACTAATAAACCCCGTAATATCATCTTTTACTTTAATTCCTTCGTATAGTTGTTGCGCAATTAAAGAAGTTTTATTTGAATCAAACCCCAACTTACTACTTGCTTCTTGTAACATTGTTGATGTTGTGTGTGGATTAGGTGATTTTCGGTGTTTTTCTGTTTCCTTAACTTGAACAACAACAAAATCTTTTTTTAATGCCTTTTTAACTTTTAAAACATCAGTTTCATTTTTTAATTCAATCTTTTCATCTTTAAATTTTGTTAATTTAACAACTGCTTTTTTATATAATCCTTCAACAGTTCAATATTCTTCGGGAACAAAAACTTGTCATTCTTTTTCTCGTTCAACAACTAATTTTAACGCAACAGATTGTACTCGTCCAGCTGATTTTGACTTAATCTTTTTTTGTAACAATTTACTTAATCGAAACCCAATAAAACGGTCAAGAATTCGGCGTGCTTCTTGTGATTTTACCAAGTTCATATCAATATCAGTTTGATGATGAAACGCTTCTAAAACGGCTTCTTTTGTAATTTCATTAAAACGAACACGACGCGATTTGTCATTACAATTTAAAACTTCATTCAAGTGATATGCAATCGCTTCTCCTTCGCGGTCGGGGTCCGTTGCAAGAATAACTAAATTTGCAGCTTTAGCTTCTTGTTTTAATTTTTTTACCAGTTCTTTTTTCCCACGTTCCATCTTGTAAGTTGGTTCAAAAGTTTCAATATCAACACCCAGACCATACTCACCCTTTGTTGATAAGTTTCGAATATGTCCTTCTGAAGATAATACTAAATAACCATCACCAAGATATTTTTCAACTGCTTTTGTTTTTGTGGGGGATTCCATTATTACCAGCGTATTCGCCATTTTTTCTCTCCTTTAAATTGGATAATACATTACAATAATTATTATACATAATATTTCAAAAAAACTATTTAAATTTATTTTTTCAAACTAAAATAGATTTCGAATCTTATTAATAATCATATCAATCGTATTTGCAACAATTGGAACTGTAAAATAAAGAATAACAATAACCCCAACTAGTAACAAAATTATTCCAATAATAGTCATACTAATTCAAAAGGTTTTGACATTAAATCTTGAGCGAATTACAACCCTAATTTGTTTTTCATCGATTTTCTTATTCCAATTTTTCTTTACTTGATAAAAATTATCAATTAACTTATCATATTGTTTTTGCGTAAGCCCAAATTCATTCATAACTTCAAACTGATCCATCTTGCTATGACCAAATTCATCAAAGATTTTATCATAAATTTCTTGTGCTTGAATTTTTCCCATTAATGTCTTAATGGTGTAATTTTTATATGTTCCCAATCCGGGTGATGTATCAACCACTCCTTTTACAAAACTATTTTTAAAACTTTCTTCTGTTTCATCATCTATCATTGGTTCAACTTTCGTTGGATCTAAATCAATTACTGGAGCATTTGTATCAAAAAAATCATGTAAATTTTCTGTAAAATTATTGTCAAAATTATCATCATTTTCTGCTTTATTAACAATTGGGGGAGTGGGGTCATTGAATTCAGCAGTATCGAAGAAGAAACTGTGTTCGTCATCCTGTTCGTCATCAAAGTGACTATCAAAATCATCATCAAAATTAAATAAATCAAAAACATTATTTTCAGATAGTGAATCAATTTTTGCCTTTCCTGCAGGTTCAATGACATCTTTTACTTCTGAGCGATTCTCCGCATTTAAAATTGTTGGTGGTTCATTTTGGATTACTTCTTCTTGTTCAGTTGTTAATGGTAATTCTGGTAAAATAATTGTTTCTGAACTAGTTACAGTTGACCGTGACTCTTGTTTTTCATTTCTTTTTTCTCAAGCTTCAATTAAAGTTTTATTTAAAGCTTCAGCTTCTTTTAAATGACGAAGTGAAGTATCTAACGTATTTTTTAATTCTTTGTATTCACCACCACTTGTTTTTGGCTGATTACGATCGCTGCTAATAAACTCATCTAAAATTTTAGAAATATGAATTGCTCAATTATATTCATCTTCAGCACTAAGCGGACCGACAGGACGACGAAAATCATTATAATTACTTTCTTTCGCGAATGGGCGAGAATTATAATACGGTGAATAAGGATCATCCAAATATTGTTGATTACGATAATCATACCGATTATGATATGATGACATATTTCGCATATCATTCTCAGGCCCCAAATTTGGCAATGAAGAAGGATTCACCGTTTGATTAATATTTTGATACGGTGGCGTTGGATTTACCATTGCGGGAGATTGTTGTTGTAATGGTTTTGGTTGTTGAATTACTGGCGAATAATTATACTGCGATAACAATGGGGGATATAAATTTTGTGGTAGGGTATACTGCACTCCTGATGGGGGAGTAGGATATGGATAAAACGGTGGATATGGATATGGATATTGATAATAACTAAAAAAATCAGGATTATAATGAATCCGACAATTATTATGGCAACCCTTACTATGACCCTTTTTTATGTTTTCACCCATATTATTCACCCTATTCGCAATTTAATCATTTATATTAATTATAACATAAAAGCCATGAAATAACATTTTCGATCTTGCAATTTAACATTATACAAAATAACTAGTTTAATTTCAAGACAGTTGAATGGATTTTGCACAATGTTTTTAATTGTTTTAATTTTCATTGCTTCATTATGTCTTAAATTCCTTCCCTTCTTTTTTACCCCCGAACAATAATTTTATTATTTTATCAGCTGTTAATAGATCGTCTGAATAGTCAGGACGTCTTCATTAAGGTAATTAAAGATAAAAAATAAAAAAAGTATTTTAATAAAATACTTTTTTATAAATCAATTATTTTTTAATTGCTGTTCCAGTTTTACCAGCTAATGCTGCTTTTGCTTGCGCTAATTCAGCAATAATAGCAACTTTTTGATCACCTAAACTAGCAAATTTCATTGCTGCTTGAACTTTTGGCAACATACTGTTCAAAAAATTAGTGATTTAGATCCAAAAATGAATAATTTTGGATATGTGGGATTAAGTTTTTATGCCTAAAATTTGAACGTCACTTAAAAATAGAAGATTCGAAGTTGATTTAGTCGTTACTTCCATTTCCAACAAAGAAATTAATTTAAGGGATGGTTTTTTTGTAAAGCTTTAATAGATACCTGGTGCAACAAATTCTGTTATATCAACTAAAATTGTTGAAAAATTAAAACTTGAGTCAAGAGGAAAAATGAAAGTTTCTACTGGTTCTAATTCAGAAGATGAATTTTATACATATATGGTTGCTTTACATTTACCAACTGACCTTCAACAAGGAATAGTATCAACACCTGAGGGATTAAAATCTCGAGTATTCCCAAGTTCATTTGTAACTAAGATTACAATGGTTCACGGAAATGAACATATTTCCAGCCAAGGATTTGACGCAATAATTGGACTGGATGTACTTGAAAGTGGCAATTGTACTATTGCTGGCCCAAATATGGTATTATCATTCTAATTTAATTTATAACTGCCAAAAATTAATGGCAGTTTTTTATTTTAATGTTATAATTTTATTAACGGTATGAACTAAATTCTTAAATGTCTGTGGTTTTCACATATTTATTGACAATATGACTTTACATATTGCAGAAGTAAGGATGCCATTCCTTACTTTTTTATCCTTATACCTCTATCCTATACTCTTTTAAATAAAAAAACAATAAATTTCTTATTGTTTTGCAATATTAATAATATTAGTTGAAGTCAAAATATTCATTAATAACTCATATAAGCATTGAATAATTTGTACTAATGGAACAACTTTATTACGATAGTCTGTTATTTTTTGAGCAATTTCTAATCTTTTTTCTGGTGTTAATCCAATAACAAATTTATGATAAGTTTCCACTTCTTCAACAATTTTTGCTTTGTTAAATTCTGGTAACTTAATTTTTCCCTCATTAAAATCTTTCTCAATTTTATCAATATTTTCTAATTGTGTTTTTAATTTTTCTTCTTCTTGATCAACTGAAAATTCAGTTAAAACAATATCGCGTTGTAAAAATAATCCTAATTGATTTACTAAATTTCAAATTTCTAACGCATCACTTGCTTGGTTAATATCTTCTAAACATTTATCAAGGGCTGAATCTAAACTCTTAATTTCTTCATCATAAATTTTTGTTAATTCAGTAATTTCTACTTTCATCATATCTACGAAAAGTTTATTTAAATCAACTGGACTTGATTCTTTGGCACTAGCCATAAAATCGTTTAAAAAACGAGGTAACGGAATAATTGAATTAAATAATTTACTTACTTCAATTAGTGTTGTCACTTTCTTTTGATCAACTTCTTCGGGTGTTTTATCTTCTAAATATTCAGTTCTAATATCATCAAATAAAGGTTTAATTTCTGTTTTAACAAAATTAAATAAATCCTCAAAATTAGTTTTAAATTTAGCTCCTGCTAAAAATGCTTCAATTTTTGGGTTTTTTTCTGCAGTATCCTTTTGATAATCTACTTCAAAAAGATCAATATATTTTGTTAAATAATTCATCATTCCTTTTTCAACATCTGCTCAGAAATTATTCTGTTGTGTCATAATATCATATCCCTCTATTTCTATAAATTATTATTTACTCCAATTTTACCATAAAATAAGAATTTATGTTATTTTAATTTGTCTTTTCTTGATTTTCTTTAATTTTTTGACGATTAACTAACAAATTATTTAAATTAACAACAATTGAAACTAATAACGCAATAATTAAACTTAAGACAATTAAATATAAAATATAATATTCTGGTTTCCGAAAATCTTGAAAAAAATATGGAACATAATAATTTTTGGCAGGAGTACTATAATTTCATAACTTTTCATCAATCGGAGTTAACAATAATACTATTTGTCGTAAAGCAATAAAAATTGTGTAGAAAATGGGATGAAGATAAAACTTGTATAACTTTCGTGCATAAAAATCACGATGATTAATTATTTTTTTTCAAACCTAAAACAAAAATAAATAATAAAAATAATTGGACAAAGTCAATGTTGAACAACAGTACTAATCCAATAAATTGTAATATTATTCCAACTTGCGGTAAAAGTTTGTCTTGTAATTGCACCAATCACACTACCGATTGTAAAAAACAAAAAAGTTAACAACGCTGCAAAAACAATATATAACACAAAAAGATGGTTTGTCACAAAATGACAATATTTTTGCTTGCTAAAATAAATTAAACCACCTAACGCAAATAACAAAATTAATAAATCCGTTTGAACACTCCATCAACTAATAAAATATTATGAGTAACTTAACCAATTTAATTGATAATGAAATAAACTATAAAAATAAGTTAACGCTAAAATAATAATTTCCAAACTAAAAAGAAGACTACAATAAATTAAATTTTTAATCTGTATTTGTTTTGACATATTACTCCTTGTGATGATGATATTTATTATACAAGATATTTTTACTAATTTGATATTTGCTAGCAACAAAATCAATTGCTTGTCTAACTCGATAATTTTTATTTTTAATTAATTGATCAATTTCATTAATTAAAACTTCATCAGCAACGATGCTTTTTGGTTCACAAGTAAATCCATCAACAACAATTACATATTCACCAAAAGCAACATTTTCTTCTTCTGCTAAAAATGTTAAAACTTCTTGGCAAGAACCACGATATCATTGTTCATGAATTTTTGTAAGTTCCTTCCCCACTGCAATTTGACGATCACCCAGCACCGTAAAAATTAGTTTTAATGTTTCTAACAGACGGTGTGGTGCTTCATAAAAAATAACTGGGTATGGTAGCTGTGCAATTTGTGCTAATTCATTAGTTTTCTTTGTTTTAGTTTTATCTAAAAAACCAAAAAATAAAAAGTGTTTTGGATTAAGACCTGAGCTAACAATCGCATTTAAAGCAGCATTTGCTCCACTAATTGGCACAACATCATAAGGATACTCCGCTAAAATTTTATGAACAGCATAATAACCCGGATCACTAATTAACGGATAACCAGCATCACTAATAATAGCAATCGATAAATTAGCTGTTAAATCATTAATCATTTCTGTAAACCGTTCAATTTCATTTTCTTTATTTAATGAAACTAATTTTTTCTTTAGATTAAAATAATTTAACAATTTTAAAGTATTACGAGTATCCTCACAATAAATTTTTTGAACATTATTTTTAATAACATCAATCGCTCGTGGTGTCATTTCTTGTAAGTTCCCAATTGGTGTTGCAATTAAATAAACTTTGGGCTGATTACTTTTAAAACTATATTGTTTAATTTTATTTGCCATTATAAAGACTCATTAGTTTATCAAAACTATCACCTTGAACCAAATATTGGGAAATAATTTGAGAAACTCTTTCTAGAAGGTCATTATTAATAATTGCTAACTGATCAGCGCTAAATTTTCCTAAAACCCAGTTGCGAAGCGGGATTTGATCATGCTTACCAATTCCTAACTTAATACGCAAAAAAATTTCACTACCTAACTTGTGAATTAAATCTTTAATACCATTATGCCCCGCACTTGAACCATTCTTTTTTAATTTTATAACATTAAAGGCAAGATCTTTATCATCATAAATAACAATGATATCTTCTAACGTTAATTTATAAAATTGTTTAATTAATAAAACGGCATCACCACTTAAATTCATAAAAGTTTGCGGTTGACAAAAAAGAACTTTTTCATTGTTAATTGCTGTTTCTCAAACAAAAGCATTAAAAACATTACGAGGTTTTGTTAAATTAAACTTAACAACTAGTTTATCAATTGCTAAAAATCCGATATTATGTCTTGTATAACTATATTCACAACCCGGATTACCCAAACCCACAATTAACTTCATAATTTCGCTCCTCTTTATTTAAACACCCGTTGATAAATTTTATCAACATTACGTAAAAAATAATTAATATCAAATAACTGGTCTAGTTCTGATAATGTTAAATATTTTGCAACATCATTTTTAATCAAGACTTTTTTAAAATCAATTTGTTGTTGTTGTTGTTGTGTAAGTAAGGTGCATTTTTGAATAAAATCATAAACTTCTTCCCGCGAATAATTAGTTTTTTTCAAAATTTTTGTTAAAACAACTTGGCTAAAATAAAGATTATTCGCTTGTTGTAAATGTTCATTAATCTTAATTGGATTAACAACTAAATCTTCAAGAACAATAATCATTCGTTTTAACAAATAAACAACTAACTGATATGTGTCAGGAATAATAATTCGTTCATTACTACTGTGTGAAATATCACGTTCATGTCATAATAAATTGTTTTCAAAAGCAACATTCATATTGCTACGAATTAAACGAGCTAATCCTGAAATATTTTCCGCACTAATTGGATTTTTTTTATGGGGCATTGAAGATGACCCTTTTTGGGTTTTACTAAAGCCTTCGGCAATTTCGCTAACTTCTGAACGTTGAAAGTGGCGAAACTCTAAAGCCATTTTTTCTAATAAACTAGCAATTTGCCCAAAACTAGTGAACAACGCAACATGATAATCACGGGAAGTAACTTGAGTTGTAATTGGATCAATTTGTAATCCTAATTGTTGTGCAACATATTCTTCGACCGACATTTCAACATGAGCAAAATTACCGACTGAACCAGAAATTTTTACAACTTCAATCCCTTGTGCTGCTGAATTAAAACGAATGATGTTTCGTTCTAATTCTGCATACCAAAGTAAAAATTTTAATCCTAATGAAGTTGGTTCAGCAAACATCCCATGGGTACGCCCCATAATTAGTTGCTTTTTATATAAGAGGGCTAACGATTTTAAAACTGTTTGCAACTGGTGCAAGGATTTTTTAACAACTTCATTTGAAACTTTAATTAAATAATTTTGACTAGTGTCAACAACATCAGTTGATGTTAAACCATAATGAATTCATTTCTTTTCTGGTCCTAATGTTTCAGACAACATGCGGGTAAAAGCAACAACATCATGTTTTGTTTCAACTTCTAATTCTAACATTCGTGATAAATTTACTGTTAAATGTTCTTTAATTTTTTTAATATCGCCAGGAGGAATTAAGCCAATTTTAGCTCAACCTTCACAAACTAATAGCTCTACTTTTGCTCAAGTATTATATTTATTTTCATCACTTCAAATTGCTTCCAACTCTGAAACAGCATAACGATTAATCATTAGAAAATTCCCTCATTCATTAAAATGGTTTGTTCACGATCAGGACCAACCGAAAATAAACTAATTGGTACTCCAACAATTTCCTCTAATTTCATTAAATATTGTTGAGCATTATGTGGTAGTTCTTCAAATGACGTCACTTTACTAATATCCTCTTCTCACCCTGGCATTGTAATTAAGATTGGTTTACATGCTTCATATTCTTTAATTGTACTTGGAACATAATCAATTTGTTGACCCTCATATTCATATCCAACACAAATTTTCAATTCCTTAATTGATGATAAAACATCTAACAACATTATTGCCATACTAGTATAACCACTAATTCGTAATGAATGTTTCATTAAAACACCATCGAACCACCCGATTCGCCGCGCGCGACCAGAAACAGTGCCATACTCGCGTCCTACTTCGCGAATATATTGTTCTGTTTCGCCGAAAATTTCTGATGGAAACGGACCAGTTCCAACTCGCGTATTATAAGCTTTGACAATTCCAATAACATTATTAATATAACGCGGGGCAATTCCAACCCCAACCGGAATTGATGCAGCTGTTGGATTAGAAGATGTCACAAAAGGATAGGTTCCGTGGTCTAAATCCAGCATTACTCCTTGGGCTCCTTCAAATAAGACTTTCTTATGGGCATGAATCGCATTATCAACTAAAATTGAAATATCAGTTACCATTGTTTTAATTTGTTGGAATAAATCTAAATATTCTTTTCAAATTAATTTTGGTTCAAATCCTTCACTATTAAAAATCTTTGTTAAAATTTCATTTTTAAATTTCAAATTATTTTCTAATTTTTGTAAAAATCCAGCTTCATCAAACAAATCACCTAAACGAATCCCAATTCGTTCGGCCTTATCCTGATAACAAGGTCCAATTCCTTTTTTTGTTGTTCCAATTGAATCTTTTTGGCGATATTCTTCTTGCAATTCATCAATTTTCATATGATATGGAAAAATTAAATGTGCTCGATCACTAATCCGTAGATTGCTACAATCAAACCCATTTTCTTGTAAATAATTAATTTCACTAACTAATTTTCGTAAGTTAACAACACAACCATTCCCAATTACATTAATTGAATTTTTATTAAAAACACCCGAAGGAACAATACTTAACTTATATTTTGTTCCCTTAATCACAATTGTGTGCCCAGCATTATCGCCACCCGCTCAGCGCACAATAACATCAGCTTTTTGGGCAAAATAATCGGTAATTTTACCTTTTCCTTCATCCCCTCATTGACTACCAACAACCGCTAATGTTCGATAATTTGTACCACTCATAACTTATTCCCAACCTTTCTATATTTTAATCTTAATATAATTTTCAATGATTTTACATTTTTTCTCTTTATTTAGTCTTAATTACCGCTTGGATAAAACCATTAAATAATGGGTTTGGTTTGTTTGGCCGTGAAGTAAACTCAGGATGATATTGCGCAGCAATATAAAACGGATGATCACGTAATTCAATAATTTCAACCAAGTTTTTTGTCTCATAAAGGCCACTAAAAACTAATCCTGCTTGTTCTAATTGTTGACGATAATCATTATTAACCTCATAACGATGACGATGACGTTCTAATACTTCATCTTTACCATATAATTGATGAGCTAATGTATTTGGAACTAAAGTTGTTTTATAATTTCCTAATCGTAACGTTCCACCAATATCTTCTGTTTTATCTTTGCCACGAATCAGATCAATAACAGCATTATTTGTTTTAACTAGTTCAGAAGAATTTGCATCCTCAATATGACAAACATTACGAGCAAATTCAATCACTGCTGCTTGCATTCCAAAACAAATTCCTAATAACGGAATCTTATTTTCACGGGCAAACTGACAAGCCAAAATTTTCCCCTCAAAACCTCGTTTACCAAAACCACCAGGAACTAAAATTCCCTTTGCATTTTGAAATAACTGTTGATAATTATCGACAGTAACATCTTCAGCTTTAATTCAATCAATTTTAATTTGAACACTATTTTCATAACCAGCAATCCGTAATGATTCACTAACAGATAGATAAGCATCTGGTAACTCAATATATTTTCCGACCAACTTAATTTCAATTGTTGTTTGTGAATATTCAATTTTTTCAACAAATCGCTTTCATTCCGTAATATCTGTTTTTGTAATGTTTAAATTTAACAAATTACTAATCACTTGCTGCGCATTCTGCTGATACATTTTCATTGGTACTTCATAAATACTCGCAGCATCAGTTGCAACAAGAACATTACTTTTTTCAATATTACAAAATAAAGCAATCTTTTCAATTAAACTATCATCTAATAATTGTTCTGCGCGAGCAACAACAATGTCGGGTTGAATTCCTAATGATAATAATTCTCGCACTGAATGTTGCGTTGGTTTTGTTTTTGATTCCTTTGAAGCAGCAATATACGGAACTAATGAAACGTGCATATATATCACATTTTCACGACCTTGTTCCATTCGGACTTGGCGAATTGCTTCAATAAAAGGTAATGATTCAATATCACCAACAGTACCACCAATTTCAGTAATAATAATATCAGCTTTTGATGTTTCTGCGGCATGATATACCTTCTTTTTAATTTCATTAGTAACATATGGCACCACTTGGACTGTTCCGCCATCATATTCACCACGACGTTCCTTTTCAATTACATTTTTATAAATTTGTCCTGAAGTAATATTTGATTCTTTTGTTAAGTTTTCATCAATAAAACGTTCATAGTGTCCTAAATCTAAATCAGTTTCTGCACCATCAGCTGTAACAAAAACTTCCCCATGTTGATAGGGGCTCATTGTTCCTGGGTCAACATTTAAATATGGATCAAATTTTTGCATAAAAACATTTAATCCACTTGCTTTTAATAAGACACCGATTGAAGAAGCAGTAATTCCTTTCCCCAGACCGCTTACAACTCCTCCCGTTACAAAAATATATTTTGCCATCGTATTTTCATCCTTTCATCCCCAAATAAAAAGAGTTTAGAAATTAACAGGGTTGTCAGTTCTAACACTCTTCAATCTTGGTATTAATTATTTTCTTCCATTTCATTTTCAAGAGCTTTTCAGTCAATTTCTTCTGTAATGCCCAATTTAGCTGCTACTGTCTCATCGTCATCATCAACAGAATAATCATTCGTCAACTCATCATCCTCAACTTCAATTTTGACAAAATCATCCTCTTCATTATCATCTTCATCTAAAGTATCATCAAAATCAAGAGTGTCAATCAATGATTCCTCTTCTTCATCTTCTTCCTCTTCATCTAAATCAATATCTTCAAATTCTTCTGTTGTTTCAAATTGATCAGTATAATCATATTGTTTTTTAATATCATCATATTTTAAAAATTCACGCAACCCTCACATACCTTCACTTGTTAAGACAAAACGATTATCTAAAACTAAATCAGTATATAATTCCGCAATAACGTCTTCCTTACTTGTTCCGTGTACTATTACAGCACTTTGTGAAGCAATCTCATTTCAAATATTTTCAAAAGTATCACTTCCACCTTTTTTCTTTAAACATGAATACACTAACTCTAATAATTCTACACTATCGTTCATTAATTTAAACCTTTCTTACTAACTACTTTCATATCTTTCACCAATTGAAAACCAAATTGTTGTTGCAGTTTCTTTGTTATTATTTTTAAATGCCAAGACTTCTGACACTTCCATAATGCATTTTATACCATCAGGAGTATCAATATAAATTGGTTTTGTATCACTATCATATAATTTAACTGGTTTTAGGTTATATTCAACCATAAAATAATTATAATGGTTTTTATTAATTTCTTCTAAATTTCTTTTATCATTATTTACTTTTCGTAAAAACTGACGATTTGTTAACATTTTAATTAAAGTAACTAAAATTTCATCATTTTCCTGCTCTAACATTTTTAAATAAGTAAATAAAGTGTAATCATCTAATAAACAATACTCTTCTGCTTTCATCATTTTACCATCAAATAATGGCCTTAATAATGTTACAATATCTTTATTTTTAAAAGGATATTTTTCATGGTACAAATCACATAAACGCTTAAACATCATTTTAAAAGTTAAATCAAAACCAATGCTTAATGGGTGTAAATAAATTTGTTTATACATATGATAACGACCAATTAGAAAGGATTCAATTGCATACTGAACTTTTAACGGAAAAATGATTTTTTTATCTTTAATAAACAAGTGCCGAATAATTCATTGCGTATCAACATGACTATAACCAACACCACTTGTTTGGCCATCACGCAATAAGTAATCCATCCGATCAGCGTCTAATTGCGATGAAACTAATGATGATAAAACACTATCCCGATGTTTTCCTTCAATAATCATACATAATTCATTAATTTCATCTGAACTAAATTCTTCAATTAAAATCTTATTAATATTTGATGTTGGACTTTTGATTAATAATGTTGAATAACTTTCGTGGTTAATATTACTATTCGTAATTTTATTAATCATTTCAAAAGTATGCGAAAAAGGACCATGCCCAATATCATGCAATAATCCTGCTAATTTAACCAATAATTGTTCATGTTTACTATACATTTCTTGAAAACTTGGTGTTTCTAACATTTTACTAACCAAATGATAAACACCAATACAATGTGAAAAACGCGTATGCGACGCACTTGGAAAAACATATTGTCCCCCTGCTAACTGACTAATGCGACGTAACCGCTGAAATTCTGGAGTATTAATTAATTTGACAGCAATTTCTTCAATAATTTCAATATCACCATGAACACTATCCCGGATTGTTAAGGGTAATTTCATCATCTTTATTGTAATTTTGTAATATTACTAATTACTTGTTCCTTTCCTAATAAATAAATAACCTTTGCTAGTTCTGGTCCGTGTTCTTGATGAGAAGTAAAAATTCGAATTGGCATAAATAGATTCTTTCCTTTCATTTTATACTGATCACCCATCTTTGTAATTAGGTCTTTAATATTTGTTTCTGTTCAATCTGATAACTCATGTAACTGTGTTTTAAAAGTTGCAATCATTGTCTCATAACCACTTAATTCTGTTAACATTCCCCTTGTTGCTAGTGCTAACTGCGCAACTGGTTCAAAGAAAGGTTTTGCTAATGTAACAATTTCCGCACCATATTGAAGTTCTTTTTTATAAATTAATAATAACATATTTACTCATTCTGGGGTTTTTTTTGTTAAATCAAATGCTTGCGCTAAAAAAGGTCGAACAAAAGCAAGATAATCTTCATCGCTAAGTTGTTTAAGATAATAATTATTCATTCAAGTTAATTTTTTAACATCAAACATACTTGGCGATTTACTAAATCGTTTTTCATCAAATAACTTAATTAATTCATCATGAGAAAAAATTTCTGCTGTTCCCAATGGTGATCATCCTAATAAACTAATAAAATTAAAAATTGCCGTTGGTAAATAACCTAAGGTACGATACTGACTAATAAACTGCACTAAATGACTATCACGTTTTGATAGTTTTTTATGTTGTTCATTAACAATTAAAGTTAAATGCGCAAAAATTGGTGGTGTTACATTAAAAGCTTGGTAAATCATTAATTGTTTAGGGGTATTAGAAATATGTTCTTCACCGCGAACAACATGACTAATTGCCATTAACATATCATCAATTACTACTGCAAAATTATAAGTTGGAATCCCGTTTGATTTTAAAATAACTCAATCCCCAAGGTCTTTTGATTCAAAATGAACCGAACCACGAACTAAATCATCAAAATCATAATTTGTGTTATCGGGAACAAAAAAGCGCAAATTATATGGCGTATTATTTGCTAATTTTGTTGCAACTTCAGTTGCTGATAATTTTCAGCATTTTCGATTATAACGTGGAGCAAGGCGTCCTGCCGCTAATTGCGCTTCACGATCTTGTTCTAATTCAGTTGGGGTGCAGAAACAATAATATGCTTTTTTCATATCTAATAACTCTTGAGCATATTTTTGATACAAATCTAACCGTTCTAACTGGCGATATGGCCCATAAGCTCCTGGTCGATCAATTGTTTCATCTGGTTCAATTCCTAATCAGCGTAAATTATCTAATTGTGATGCAATTGCTCCATCAACATTACGTTCTGTATCAGTGTCTTCAATCCGTAAAACAAAAATACCTTGATAATGTTTCGCAAATAAATAATTAAATAAAGCTGTTCTTGTATTCCCAATATGTAAAAATCCCGTTGGACTTGGTGCATAACGTAATCTAATCTTTTGACTCATTTTAGTTCCTCATTCTAACTTCTAACAATTGTCTTTTTTAACTAGCAGCAATGTTGTATAACTTTGAATAATGTTAGTAAAGTTTTTTTCTGCTGTTGTTGCTTTAATATTAATATTTTCATCTTCTAATTGTAATAATTGTTTTAAATTCATCTTAATTGCTGTTTTATATTCTTTTAATTTTGGCGCATCAACAATAATCGTTGTATCAATATTAACAATTTGATAATTTTGCTTAGCCATTAAAGTTAGTGCTTGCTTTAAAATTACTTGTGAATTAATATTTTTGTTTGTTTCATCAAACCAATCACCTAAATCGCCAAGTCCTAAGGCTCCAATAATTGCTTCACTAATTGTGTGTAACAAGATATCACCATCCGAAACAGCTTCAACTTGATGTTGACAGGGAATAAAAATTCCTCCCAAAAGTAATCCTGTTCCTGCTTTTAAATTATGTAAATCATAACTATTACCAATCCGCATTATTATTCTCCTTAAACATTAAATTTGAAAAAGCAAATATCACCATCTTGCATGATATAACTTTTTCCTTCACTCCGTAGACGACCATTTTCTTTTACCGCTTTTTCACTACCGTATTTGATTAAATCAGCATATGAATATATTTCGGCACGAATAAAACCACGTTCAAAATTAGAGTGAATAAGACCCGCACACATTGGTGCTGTTGAACCCTTCTTAAAAGTTCAGGCACGAACTTCTTGTTTTCCCGCCGTAAAAAATGTTTGTAATCCTAATAAGGCATATGATTTTTTAATTAATTGATTTAACCCTGTTTCTTTAATACCATAATCTTCCATTAACAAAGCACGATCAGTTACATCTAACACCGATAATTCTTCTTCAATTTTGGCACAAATAACAACAACTTCAATCCCATTTTGTTTGCCATATGCCTTTACGTTTTCAACATAAACATTATCTCGTTGACTCAAATCATCTTCAGCGACATTAGCAACATAAATAAATGGTTTAATTGTTAATAAATTAAAACTTTTTACAGCTCTTAATTCATCTTCTGATAACACAAGATCTTTTAATAACTTGTTTTGTTCTAATGTTGCTGCTAACTTTAATAACAACTCATATTCAAGCACATCATCTTTTTGTTTTAGGGTTTGCGCTTTTTTCGCCACTTTATCAATTCGTTTCTGAATTTGTTCTTGATCAGAAATAATTAGTTCCAAATTAATAATTTCAATATCACGAATTGGGTCAACTGTTCCTTCAACATGTGTAATATCTTTATTATCAAAACAACGAACAACCATACAAATTGCATCCGTTTCGCGAATATTTTGTAAAAAAGCATTGCCTAAGCCTTCTCCTTTACTAGCGCCAGCAATTAATCCGGCAATATCATAAAATTCAAATGTACTAAGAATTGCTTTATTTGGTTCACAAAGATTAATTAAAGTATCCATGCGTTCATCAGGAACTTCAACTGTTCCAACATTAGGATTAATTGTTGCAAACGGATAGTTTGCTGCTTCAACTTGTGAATTTGTAATTGCGTTAAATAAAGTTGATTTACCAACATTTGGTAAACCAACAATCCCCATTTTTAATGCCATCTTTTTTATTCCTTACTATCAACTAATCATCTGTTAAACCTAATAATTCTAAAATTCGGTTTAAATCTTTTAATCCATGGTAACTAATAACAACATTATCAGCATCAATAACGACCTTTGTTCCTAATTTTCGCATAATTTTATTTTCTAAAAATTCATTAACAGTTCGTTTCCCCGAATCTTTTTTATTAGTTTCTTGAACTTTACTTGGTTTTGTCCCATAAGTTTTAACTAATTCTTCAACTTGGCGCGCATTTAAATTAAGACTGACAATTTTATCAACAACCTTTTTAAATTCACTCTTATCAATGTGAAGACTAATTAACGGTTTCACTTGTCCCATCGTAACTTTATTTTCTAATAATAATTTCTGAACATCAGCTGGTAAAGTTAATAAACGTAAGGTATTTGTAATATGACTCCGTGATTTTCCAATTCGTTTTGCTAATTCATCTTGGGTTAAGTCTAGTAACGCAATTAATTCCTTATATGCATTTGCTTCTTCAATCGTATTTAAATCAACCCGTTGGATGTTTTCAACCAATGCCACTTCTTTCATTTGTTGATCATTAAAATCAACAATGATTGCTGGAATTTTTGTTAACCCTGCTAATTTAGCAGCGCGACTACGACGTTCTCCCGCCACTAAATAATAACCACTACTTGTTTTTTTAACAATTATTGGTTGAATTAAACCATATGCTTTAATTGATTGTGCTAATTCTGCCAACTCTTCGTCATTAAAAGTTTTTCGTGGCTGATGTGGGTTTGGAAAAATTTCTGTTAGCATAATTTCATTTGCTGTTGCTTTTAATTCATCGCTACTTTCAATTTCTTTAATTACATCGTTAATTCCTTCACCAAAAATTTTATCCAATCCCTTTGAACTTAATCGACTCTTATTGTTTGCCATTATTTGCCAACACCTCTCTCGTTAATTCTTCATACGCAATTGCCCCGGCGCCACCTTTATCATAATCAAAAATACTTAATCCATGTGAGGGTGATTCACTAATTTTAATATTACGGGGAATATGCGTTCGATATACTTTTTCATTAAAATATTTTTTAACTTCTGCCATTACTTCAAATGATAGTTTTGTTCGTGAATCAAACATTGTCAGAACAATCCCTTCAATGGTTAAATTTTTATTAAACATTTTTTGTACAAAGCGAATTGAAGTTAACAATTGGGCCAAACCTTCTAATGCATAATATTCCGCTTGAATTGGAATTAAAACTGAATCAGCACAAGCTAACGCGTTTCGATTAATTAATCCTAATGACGGTGGACAATCAATTAAAATAAAATCATATTTATCACGAATCGGTTTAATCCGGTCAAGTAACAGACTTTGATTATCATCTAATCTTTCCATTAAATAAATATCTGCTCCCGCTAACGAAATTGTTGCTGGTGCTAAATCAACATTATTGATAACGCCTGGGATAATAATATTTTTTAACGGCACTTGGCCAACTAAAACATCATACATACTCATCCCATCATGAATTTCATCTTTATTAACCCCCGTTCCTGTTGTCGCATTTCCCTGGGGATCAATATCAACTAATAAAACTTTTTTCCCAGTTCGCGCTAAGCCCGCCGCTAAATTAATTGAAGTTGTTGTTTTTCCAACCCCACCTTTTTGGTTTGTGATTGCAATAATTTTCCCCATAATTTTCCTCTCTTTGCTCTGTAACTAATAATTTTATATACTACTATTATATAACACTTTACCCAATTGGGAATTTTTTTATTTGATTAAAACTGCGTGGATATGGTTTTACTGTTGGTGCGGTTTTAATAAAATAACAAATATTACGTTCTCCTAATGGAAGAATATTTTCATATTGTGTCTGTTCTAACTTTAAATTTAAGGCCTTTAATGTTGCTTGTGCTGTTGCTAATTCGTTAACAATATTAGGTCCTTTATAACAAATAATTTTCCCCTGAACTTTAACCATTCGCACAACTAATTCTAACAACATTCCTAAATTAGCAACAGCTCGTGAGACAACATAATCAAACTGTTCAGAATGTTGTCAACTGTAATTTTCTGCACGAGCATGAACAATTTCAACATCCTTTAACTGTAACTTGGTAATTAACCGTTGCAAAAACAAACAACGTTTTTCTAATGCTTCAATAATCGTTAATTTAATTGTTGGACAAAATATTTTCAGAATAATCCCCGGAAATCCAACGCCACTCCCAACATCAACAACTTTTACTTTATCACCAAACGTATAATTTTTTAACACTAATGCTGAATCTAGAAAATGTTTAATATAAACATCCTCACGACTAACAAGGGTTGTTAAATTCATTACTTTGTTTTGCTCAACCAAATATTGATAATATTGTTCTAATTGTTCTTCTTGCTGTTTGTTAATAACAAGCTCAGAAAAATAATCATTAATTAGTTTGATCATCATAACCCCTCATAACTTTTAATTGCGTTAACATTATAACAAGATATTTGTTAATATATAAATAGATAATAAAAATTATTCAAAAGGAGAGTTAAAAATGACGAAAAAAGCGTTAATTGTTGTTGATTATCAAAATGACTTTGTTAATCCAAAAGGAGCATTATATGTTTCTGGAGCAGAAAAACTTCATCATCAAATTGTAAAGTTAATTAAAACGTTTCAAAATAATAAAGATTTAGTTGTTGCCACAAAAGATTTTCATCCCAAAGATCACTGTTCATTTAAAAAGTGACCACCACATTGTCTTGCCAATAATTGAGGAAGCAAACTTTATCAATTACCAGAAAGTTATTTTAATAAAATTATTTTAAAAGGAACAGCACAAGACATTGACAGTTATAGTGCCTTTTTCAATGATGATCAAATTTCGAACGGTTTACATAAATTCTTACAAGAACAAAATGTGACAGACCTTGTCCTGGTTGGTGTTGCCTTAGATGTTTGTGTTTCTGCAACTTTAACTGATGCTATTAAATTAAATTACCATGGTTATCTTGACCTAACATGTAGTGTTGGCCTTAACCCCCACATTACCTTTTAAAAAAACTATTATCTTAATAAATAATAGTTTTTTTAAAAATCATCATCGTCAAAATCAATGTTTTTTACCCGCATAATGGTTTCACCGTTTGGCAATTGACCAATCCGCCCGCTGCTACTGCCCCTTCATTTAACTTGATAATAAATAATTCCTTGAGCGTGTAGTAATTTTAACAACTCAATCCAATTGTATAATTGATCGCGATACATTCAACGCTTTTCGCTATGAGATTCAATTAAATTACGATTATAAAAACTGTGTGGATGTGATCACATTCGAATTTGCCGCATTGTGTTTTCACGTTTTGACACAATTTCAAGATTTTCAGCACGATTATCGCGGGGATTACCATTAATATGATCAATCGTCATATTTGGTTGTACTTGGCCAATAAATAATTCAACAACTAATTTATGCAGCGGTTTTGTTTTTGTTTTTCCTTCTTCACGACGACGAACTAAAAAATAATTTGTATTTTTTGGTTTTTTTAGTTCCTTAACTTTCTTTGTCATATTGTTACGAATACGACCCATATTACTAATCTCAAGATAAGGAAAATCAGGATGAATTTTTCAAATTTCTGTGTTTTTTGTTTTGTACATTTTTAACCTCTTACTTTTTTGAAACTGCCTTATGATTGGTAATATAAAAACGATATGGTTTTAACTTAAAATTAGTTGCATAATCAATATTAACCCGTGGCGTTGTTGTAATGTCAAAAACACTTGGCGTTGTTTCTTGCCCTAAATATAGTGTTGAACTTTTGATAAGGTCAAGCCCATCATCAGTTTTATTAATTTTTAAATAACGTGACAGTTTTCCTGGACCATTTGCTAAATTAGGTTTACTAATAAAATTAGGAATTGTTTCATCAAGAATAATTTCACCAGCTCGTAACAAAACAGCACTCGGATAATCAACTTGATCAGTAACAATATTAAGACAAAAATACATCCCATAAATCATAAAAATATGGGCATAACCGCCTTGTCAAAATAATGTTTCATTACGTAAACTTCGTTTATTGTTAAAACCATGATTAGCATCATCGTTTGGTCCATCATATGCTTCTGTCTCAATAATTTTACAAATAATTTTTTTCCCATCAATAATACGAATTAAATACTTTCCTAATAATTGTTTTGCAACAATAATAGCATTTTGCGAAAAAAAAGCAGAATCTACTAATCGTGTTAAATTTAACATTTTTGCGAAAAAAACATAACAAAAATTATTACTAATTTGTTATGTCTTCTTAACCAATCTTTTCACATTGGTCAAAATCAACTTCGGTGGGAGTTAAACGACCAAACATCTCTAAATTTACTGTTGCAATTCCTTTTGAAGTATCAATTTTTGTAACTTGTCCTTCCATATCAACAAAAGTTCCAGATAGAATACGAACATAATTGTTAACTTCAAAGTTTGCAACAAACACTTTTTTAACTTTTTTCCCTTGTTGTGCTGCTGTTTTTTTAGCTGCTAGTAATTTTGAAAGCATTGTTTTTGCTTCTTGGTCAGTTAATGGAAACGGTTTTGTCCCGCGTCCTGATGAACCAATAAACCCGGTAACACCAGTTGTATTTCGAACAATATATCAGGCTTCATCATTCATAATCATATTAATAAAAATATATCCTGGATAAACGTTTTTTTCTATTGTCTTCCCGTTTTTGGGTGGTACTGTTTCTTTTACAACTCTAATATCAAAAACAACATCTTTCATATTTAATGATTCTACCCGTTGAATTAAATCATCACGGACACGATCTTCGTGACCAGAATAACAATTAATTACATATCATTTTCCAGGATACTTCGTAACATCATCGAAATCTTCACTGTTATCCAGGTTATCATTATTTGCCTCTAGTTCTGTCATTGTGTTCTGTTCTGTCATTATTTTGCTCCTTTAATTTTTTCTTATCGTACTATTATATAATGCGCGCGACGGTTAGTAAGTGGTGTAAAACTAAATCCAATACTAAATAAAATATTGCAAAAGCAATAATAAATAAAATTGTTATTAAAAATTTGCGTCCTAAACTACCTTTACTTGTCCAACGAATTCTTGTTACTTCTTTGGCCATTTTAACAGGAAATTCACGAAATGCTAATTTTCAATTTGTTCTTTTACTTTTATCGGAATGTTTACGTTTAAAAAGACCTTTTTTAATTGGCTCACCATTTTCGTCAATTTCTGGTGCAGTAATTTCTTTTTTTGTTCCAATTTGAATTGGTGCTGTTTTACTTGCTTTTTTTTGAAAAATTAGCGCTGCTTTCTCATTTTTCTTTTGCAGCTTTAACGATTTTTTTTTTTCTTTTGTTAAAACTGGTTTAATTTCTTTTTTTGCGTTATCATCTTTCGCTTTTTTAGTCATTGCGAACACCTACCTTGTTTCTTTATGTTTCGTATGCTTGTTACATGTTTTACAAAATTTATTTATTTCTAACCGCTCTTTTTGTGTCATCTTATTCTTAAATGTTGAATAATTTCGATTTAAACATTCCGAGCATACTAATATGATTTTTTCGCGCATAATATTCACCATATTTAATTATAGTATATTAATAAAAATATTGGTATACTTAATTTAATTATTTTTATAAAAATCCTTTGTTTTTTGCATAATTCGTTGCATTGCATTATCAACTTGCCAATAATCTAGGGCTAAAAGTTGATGAATATTATAAATATTTTCCCCCGCATACCATAATCGAAAAACTTCTTTTTCTAATGGTGATAACCGTTGATAAAATAATTTAATAACTTGTTTTTGTTCATCAAAACGCGCAATTTTTGTTGAAAAATATTCTTCATTGCTTGTAACATTATCATTTGCTAGTTTAACATAATAATTAAAAACGCGATTTCGCATATTTAAACATTGGCGAATTTGCTTATGAATATCTCATGTATAACGTTGAAAAATAAAATCTTTTAGTTTTTTCCGTGACTGAGGATTATACATTTTCGCACTTTCTAGGACAGAAAAATACTTCAAGCTCTCTAAATCGGATAATTCAATTGGCAAAGCAAAATACTTATAAAACGTTCGTCGTTTTACCTCTTCTAGAAAGGGGGGCATATAATTTATATAAATTAATTACCGCTTTATTGTTATGACCCTCTTGAAATAAATAAAGTAGTTCATATTCATTAATAAGCATCAATTCCTTTCTAATTACTATTTGTTTTATTGCTGTAGCATTTTAATTTGATAAATTAAAATTGCACTCGCAACTGATACATTTAAAGAATCTAAATGACCTGTTGTTGGAATATAAAGGTTAAAATCAGAATGTTTTAGTAGTTTGGGACTAATCCCTGTCCCTTCGTTTCCAACAATTAAACAAACAGGGGTATCATATTTTAATTCGTGCACCTTTTGTGCATCTGTTGTTAAACTTGTTGCATAAATTCAAAAACCTTGTTTTTTTAAATATTCAACCGCATTTGTTAAATTATTTACCCGCGAAACATGAACATAATTAAAAGCTCCGGCCGAAGTTTTTGCAACCGTGGCATTAATATCAACTTGCCGTTTATCTAAAATAATTACCCCATCAACATTAAACATATCGCAAGTTCGAAGAATGGCACCAAAATTATGCGGGTCAGAAATTTGGTCAAGAACCAATAAAAATGGATGCTTCTTTTGCAAAGCTTCTTGGGTTAGTGTTTCAAGCGAATAATTTTGCGGTTTTAAAATTTCTAACACTAAATTTTGATGTTTATTTGTTTTTACTAATGTGGTCATTTTATCAGAAGAACAAAAAGCAACCTTTAAATGGCGATCTTGGGTTAATTTTAAATAATAATCATTATTTTTACTTTGATCTAATAAATATAATTTATTAACTTTCATTGTTGGGTTTAATAAGGATTCAACAACGGGATTAATTCCATAAATGTATATATATTCTTGCATATTATCTTCCTTTTCCTATTTTATTATGCATAACCAATATTAATAAATTATTTTACAAATATTATAGTTCAATTTTATACTTTTTAATAGTTTCTTTTAATTTTTCGATTGCTCGCTGATAAATTGCCAAGTTTTTTGCTGCTTTACTTGGAAATTTAGGTTCCAAGACTGGGAATCCCAATATTTGCTTTCATTGGTTTTAAATCCTTCTGTTTTGGATTAGTAACATAATTAATTAATGAACCCAAAACGGTTTCTGAAGGTAATTTAATTAACGGCAATTCCATCATATATTGATAAACATTTAAAGCACACAATAACCCTGATGCCGCGGATTCTAAATAACCTTCAACACCAATAATTTGACCCGCAAAAAAGATGTTACTATTTTGTTTAAATTGCAAATATTGATTTAAAATCTTTGGTGCATTAATGTAATTATTTTTATGTAAAACACCATAACGAACAATATCAACATCCGCTAAACCATGAATAAATTGTTTAATAATTCGTTTTTGTTCTGGTCAGGTTAAATTTGTTTGTCAACCAACCAAATTATATAAACTATCAATCACATTATCTTGGCGTAATTGGACAACAGCAAATGGTTGTTCACCATATTGATTTAAAAGATTATTACTACTCATTGGACCATTTAACAAAATTTTTCGTGATGTTTGCGCCATAACTTCAATTGGTTGACAACCTCTAAAATATTTTTCAAAAGCAGGGATAATAACTCGCTTTGCATTAACTAGTTCTGTCACTAATTGGTCAAATTCTTGCTCTGTTAATGGACAAATAATATAATCTTTCTGTTCGGAATGGCGTGCCCCATAATATGCTTTCGTAAAATCAATTCCCGATTTTGTGATAATTGGTGCTGAACCACCATAATAATATAACGCTTTGTTTCCAATTAACTTTTTTAATTCTGTCTCAAAATTTGGACTAATTAATGGTCCTGCTGCAATAATGGTAACTTGTTGTGGGTCAATTGTCACAAATTCATCGTAAATAATAGAAATATTAGGATGATTCAATAATGTTGTTGTAATTTTTGTAGAAAACAATTCACGATCAACACTAAGAGCGTCATCTCCTGGTACTTGTATTTCATAAGCTGTTTTTAAAATTAATGAATCCAATAATTTTAATTCTTCTTTTAAAATGCCAATCGCATTTTCTTTTGACACACTACGAAAAGAATTAGAACAAACTAATTCGGCAAAAGTTTCTAATTTTTGTACCGAATTCTTTTGCTTGCTCTTTCCTTCATATAAGTTAACTTTTAATCCTCGTTTTGCTAATTGATATGCAATTTCTGAACCAGCTAAACCAGCACCAACAATATTAATTTCTTTTGTCTTCATCAGTTTAAAAAATATCTTTTTCTAATAAAACTTTACGAAGCTCATCAGCTTTAACAAAATCTTTGCTATCTTTAGATTTAATTCATTCCAATAAATATTCCCGAATTTCACCACTAATAACCGGTAATTTAAAATTAAAATTCATAATATTAAAAATAATATTATAAAAATCACTAGCTAATTGCAAATCTAACATTTTATTACGTAATTGTGTATTGATCATTTTTATCATCTGACTAATAATTGTCAAAACATTAGGGCTATTTAAATTATTAGCTAATTCAGCAAGAACCTTTTTAACATATTCACCGTGCTTTGCTAAATTATAACTTAAATCATATTCTGCTAAAAATAAATTAATTGCTTTCAAAACCTTTAAAATCTTGTCAATTTCATTTTGAACAACACCAATAATAGTATCGGTGACATTTAAAGGTTGCGTATAATTAGTTGCATATAACAAGTAGCGCAACGCATTAGCACCATATGATTTAATAAAATCACGAACTAAAATAGTATTATCTAATGATTTACTCATTTTTTCATCTGCAACATTTAAATGCCCATTATGCATTCAAATTTTACTAATTTCTTTTCCTTTATTTTTAGCAAAAAATTGAATTCTTTCATTTTCATGATGCGGAAAAACCAAATCAATCCCCCCAGCATGAATATCAATTGTTTGATGGTTAAAAAATTTATCAATTAAAACCGCACATTCTGTATGTCATCCTGGACGACCCCGATATTTTTGACCATTAATATCATAAAATGGAAACGAAAGCCCTGTCGAAGTATTTTTCCACAAAGCAAAATCATATTGACTATGTTTATTTGCATTATGTTCAATCCGTGCATTAACTTCTAATTCTGCTAACTTTTTATTAGCTAAACAACCATAAACTTCTTGATATTCTTTAATATTAAAATAAACATTACCATTAACTTCATATGCGGCTCCAATTTGAACTAATGCTTTAATAAAAATAACAATATCATTAATATGATCAGTAACCCGTACCCGCGCTGTTGGCGTTTTAACATTTAAATTAGTAACATCTTCTTCAAACGCTTGAATATAAAATTCAGCAATTTCTTGTTCCGTTTTATTTTCCATAACAACTTTATTAATGATTTTATCATCAATATCCGTATAATTTTGCACATAGTTAACTTCAATCCCTTGAAATTGTAGAAAACTAACTAATAAATCAACACTAATAATAGCGCGCGCATTACCAATATGGATATAATTGTAAACTGTTGGTCCACATGCATAAATATTAACTTTTTTTGTTTGACCATAATCTGTAAAATCACGAGTCAAAGTATTATATAATCTCATACTTCACCCTCTTATCTATTTGATTCAAATTCCATTTTCTTCAAATGAAACAAAAGCATTTGAATATCAGCTGGATTAATCCCCGAAATCCGGTTTGCTTGGCCAATTGAAATAGGACGAATCTTTTTAAATTTTTCTCGTGCTTCAAGTGCCAAATTATCTACTAAATCATAATTTAAACTAGCGGGAATCAATTTATTTTCTAATTTAATTGTTTTTAAAGCAATTTCTTGTTCTTTTTTAATATATCCTTCAAAGCGAATGTTAATTAATAGATTTTGTTTTAAAAATGATTTTAAGTTTTGTAAAGGTAGTAACTCCTCTTCTAAATATTTTAACTCAATATTTGGTCGTTTTAACAAATTATATCCCGAGATTCGTTCCGTAATATTGGCAATTCCTAACGTTGCTAACTTTTGAATAATTGGTGATTTTACAGTAAAATAAGTATCTTTTAATAATTGGATTACCTCATTATAGTTTTTTACATTTGTTTGATATTCATTTCAACTTTGTTCATCAATTAAACCAAACTGATGAGCATATTTTTTTAACCGTTCTTCAGCATTATCGTTTCGTAATAATAAGCGATATTCTGCGCGAGAAGTTAGTAACCGATAAGGTTCTTCGGTTCCTTTTGTAATTAAATCATCAATTAAAACACCAATATAGGCTTGATCACGACGTAAAATAAATGGTTCTTGATTATTAATACTCAATACCGCATTAATTCCCGCCATTAAACCTTGGCAAGCAGCTTCCTCATAACCACTTGTTCCGTTAATTTGTCCAGCAGTATATAAATTCTTAATTCGTTTTGTTTCTAACGTGTGGGCCAATTGGGTTGGAACAATTGCATCATATTCAATTGCATATGCTCATTTTAAAACTTCAACATTTTCAAAACCAGGTAATGAACGGAGCATCTTATCTTGAACATCAATTGGCATTGATGTTGAAAATCCTTGCACATAAATTGTATTTAAACTCTTTGACTCTGGTTCTAAAAAGATTTGGTGACGAGGTTTATCAGCAAACCGAACAATCTTATCTTCAAAACTAGGACAATAACGTGGGCCAGTTCCTTTCGCATTTCCAGAATACATTGCTGATAAAGGCAAATGATCTTGCACAATAGTGTGCGTGGTTGGGGTCGAATGAATTAATCAACATAATTCTTGTTCTTGTAACGGGGTAAATTTTTTGGTAGCATAAGAAAAAGCTAACTTCATATCAGTTCCTGGTTCTGGTTGTGCTTTCGTATAATCAATTGAAGTATTAAGAACACGAGCGGGTGTTCCTGTTTTTAGCCGAAATAATTCAAACCCTAAGTGTTTTAATTGTGTTGATAACCCCGCTGTTGTAATATCTCCATCAGGTCCTTGTGCCTTTTTTTCTTTTCCTTGTAAAACTAATGATTGCATATATGTTCCTGTTGTTAAAATAACTTTTTTCGCAAAAAATTGGGTTTGATCTTTTAAAACAACACCATAACAAACATTATTATCATCAACCAACAAACTTTGCACTGCTCCTTCATATAATTCCAAATTAACTTGGTTTTCAATAACAGTTTGCATATATTTTGCATATTTAATTTTATCTGATTGTGCTCGTAATGCTCATACTGCTGGACCACGAGAAGAATTTAATAATTTCATTTGTAAAGCAGTCGCATCAGCAGCTTTGGCCATTTCACCACCAATAGCATCAATTTCACGAACAACAATGCCTTTTGCTGGGCCACCAATTGAGGGATTACATGGCATTAAGGCAATTTTATCTTTATGTAAAGTAATTAACAATGTTTTTTTCTGCATTCTAGCAGCAACTAAACTTGCTTCAACACCAGCATATCCAGCCCCAATAACAATTACATCGTATTCTTTCATTAAAACCCCTCCTTTAAATTATTTTACTGATTTAATTCTGCTTCAATTCGTTTTAATTCTTGTTCAACATTTAAACGTTCAAATAAATTTGCTTTTTTCTCTATCCTTTTATTATATATCATTTCTTGACTTAAACTTGTTGAAAATGTTAAATTTTGTAAATCAATGTTAAAGTAATCCGCAATTTTTTGCGCGTGATCAATTAATACTGGTTGTAATAAAAAGGCACTAACAATAATAACATAAGCTAGCGTTGCTAATGTTGTATGTAATTGGGTTGTTTCTTGATTCTTTTCTAATTCTCATGGTTTACTTTCTTCAATATATTTATTTGCTTTATTACATAATTCTAAAACAATACTTAATGCTTTTGCAATTTGATAATTATTCATTGCTATTTGATAATTTTTAATTGCTAACAAACAACTATCAATTAAATCATTTTTTAATGTTCCTTGCGATAAAAGTTCCCCATTAAAATATTTGCTAATCATATTACTGACACGTGATACTAAGTTTCCAATATTATTGACTAGATGAGTATTATATGATTCTAAAAACATTTCATAAGAAAATTTCCCATCATGATCAGTTGGAATTTCATATCCTAAATAAAATCTTAAAACATCACGACCATACTGATCAATTAAATATAATGGGTCAACAACATTACCAATTGATTTACTCATCTTTGTATCTTTGAATAAAATTCAACCATGGGATAAAAGTTTATTTGGCTGACGTAACCCCAATCTTTCTAACATACTTGGTCAATAAATGGTATGGAACCGAGCAATTTCTTTTCCTAATAATTGCAAAATTTCAACATTTGTGTTATTTCAAAATTTATTAAATAATGTTTCATCTTCTGATAAATAACCTAATGCTGTTAAGTAATTAGATAACGCATCAATTCAAACATAAATAATATGTTTGTTATTTTCTAATGTTTTAATTCCTCACGAAAAAGTTGTTCTTGTTACTGACAAGTCAGTTAATCCTGGTAGAATAAAATTATTTAACATTTCATTTTTTCTAGCTTCTGGTTCAATAAAAGTTGGGTGAGCATTATAATAATTAATTAAAAACTGGCTATATTTTGAAACTTTAAAAAAATAAGTTTCTTCTTTAACTTTCTTTGGTTTGTTCCCGCACACCAAACATTGCTGCGTTATTTTATCTAATTGTGATTCTGTTAAAAACTCCTCACAACTAACACAATATAAGCCCTCATATTCACCTAAATAAATATCTCCTTTATGATATAATTTACTAAAAATCTTTTGAACCCCTTGTTCATGAGCATGATCTGTTGTGCGAATAAATTTTGAATACTCAATGCCTAATTTATTTCATAATAACTTAAAATTATTAACAATCATTGTTGTAAATTCAAATGGTGTAACACCCGCTTCTTTTGCTTTCTTTTCAATTTTTTCACCATGTTCATCACTACCAGTTAAGAAAAAGGTTTCATAGCCATCTAACTTCTTATAACGGTTTAAAATATCCGCTAAGGTTGTTGTATAAGCATGGCCAATGTGTAATTGGGCACTTGGATAATAAATTGGGGTTGTAACATAAAATAATTTCTTGTTCTGACTCATAATATCCCTCTCATTTTTATAATTGCTAATATAAATTATATCGCATTTTCTGTTTATCAGATAAATAAAAAAATAGTTATGATGATAACTATTTTTCATTAACAATAATTTATCTTGTTACTTCACTTAGTTTGCGAGAAGAAATACTACGTAAGCCTTCTCCTAGCAATTCTGTCATTTGATAAGCAATATAAATAAAATCAATGTCATCAATACGATTATCGTAATTTTCCTTTAAAATATTAGTTGCCTGTTTATATAATTTATTATTGTAAACTTTAACATCTAATTTCTCTTTGAAATAACTAAAAGATAATGTTTTAGCATTTAACAATAAGGAATCAATTCGCAGCAATAATGTTTTATAGGTGTCAGCTAACGCTAATTCCAATCGATATGTAAAATCATCTTCAGTAATAACACGACCACTATTTCGAATTCAAAGCACATTGTCATATAACAATTGAATCGGATTAGTGGAATCACGAATTTTTTCAATACTTAAGACTAATTTTAATTTGTCGCGAATATTATGAAAGTGTTTCTCTAAAATAGGATTCTTCATTTTAATAATCTCCTTCAATACTTCAGCCATTTAACAGCACTGTTATAAATACGCAAAAGGTATTATTATTCAGTTTTATTAATTATAAGGTTAGTTTCTTATATATAATTATCATAACATAAGAAATATATTTTTCTAAAAAAATAAAAAACACTAAAAAATTTTTAGTGCTTCTTACTTTTAATTAAACTGTTGCAAAGTATAATAATGTTCGTACCATTTGTGATACATATGACATTTCGTTATCATATCATGCATATACTTTAACTAATTGTTTCCCATCAACTTCAATAATTTTTGTTAATGTCGCATCAAAGATTGATCCATGTGATTCGCCAATAATATCTGATGAAACAATTGGTTGCGTATTATAACCAAAAGTTTCTGACTCAGCTGCTTTCATTGCATTATTAATTTCATCAACTGTTGTTGTTGTTTTTAATTCAACTGCTAAGTCAACAATTGAACCGGTAATTGTTGGGACACGTAACGCCATTCCATCAAACTTACCTTTTAATTGTGGCAATACTAATGCTGCGGCTGCGGCTGCTCCAGTTTTAGTTGGAACAATATTAGAAAAGGCAGCGCGCGCTCTTCTTAAATCATCATGAGCTAAATCTAATAAACGTTGGTCGTTTGTAACAGCATGAACAGTTGTTATGTATCCTTTTTCAATTCCAAATTTTTCATCTAGAACTTTAGCCATTGGTGCTAAACAGTTTGTGGTACAACTTGCTCCCGAAATAACAGTATCATCTTTTGTGATATCCTTATGGTTAACATTGTAAACAATCGTTTTAACATCAGTTCCTTTTGCTGGCGCTGAAATTAAAACTTTTTTTGCTCCTGCTGTAATATGTTGTGAAGCTCCTGCTTTATCAGCAAATCTTCCTGTTGATTCAACAACAACACCCACTCCTAATTTCCCTCATGGCAAAGCGGTTGGATCTTTTTCTGCACAAACAACTACTTTCTTTCCATTAACAATAATAGCATTTTCTTCTGAAGAAATTTTTCCACGCATTCATCCCCCTTGGGCTGAATCAAGTTCTAATAATGTTGCTAATGTTTTTGCATCTGTTAAATCATTAATTGCGACAATTTCAACATTTTTTTCTTCAAATAATTTTCTAAATGCTAAACGGCCAATACGTCCAAATCCGTTAATTGCAATTTTTGTCATCTACTCTTTCTCCTCTACTAGTTTAATAACTTAGTCTGCAATAAAACATTGCATCCTTACTCTTATTTTACAACCTCGTTCCTTAATTTGCAAGAAATTTAGAAAATATCCAAATAAAGCAAGCACAAAAAACTAGAAATCTTCATTGTGAATTAAAAACTCATTTTCATCATCAACTGCTGCTTCAAATAATAATGGGTCACCATATAAATCTAATGCAATCGCTTCAAAAGCTAACAACGAATTTGCTTGCTTTAGCTTTTAAAATTCTTTCATATCCATTTCATAATATTCTGCCATTTCCGTTAATTCTTGTACTACTTCTGGCTGTGTTTTATGTTTTAATAAACTAAAAGAAGCTTCTAAACTACGATATGCTGGATCATCTTTTGCTAGCGTTCCATGCACAGCCAAATATTCGGCCAGAATTTTTTGTTTTTGTTCTTTTAAAAGATTGAATTTTTCTAATGGTAAATAATGTTTATCAATAAGTGCTTCTTTGTCTTGTTGTCATTCATTTAAAAATAAAATTCGATGTAAATCACGTTCAAAACATTCAAACTTAAACTTATCATCTGGGTCTGGTTTATCATAATCAAATCAATAATTTTTAATTAGATATTCTTTTTTATCTTTTGTTATTACTTTAATCCCAACTTGTGGTTCATATCAATATTTTTGAACATCTAAATATAAAATATCTTGCACCTTATTTTTTTGATCATATCCTTTAAAAAAATATTTATGTAGTTCATACTTTAGCATAATCATTATCACTTCTCCTACTACTTCCAATCAATTCTAATTCTGTTGCCAGTCCTCGAATCCGATCAACAATCCGCAACACTTTTACCTTATTAATTTCCTTATCACCAATTTCATTTTTAACATTAGCATAAATTGTTGTTAATGCAGTTGTTGTAAAATTAGAAGAAAAAAAAGTTGGTAACTGGTGGCTGATCCGATCATTTAAAATTCGAAATAATAAATCATCACGAACTCATGGTGAAATAGTTTCCCCACCAATGTCATCTAAAAATAAAACATCGGCTCGTAATAAGTCCACAACTAACGAGGATTTGTTATTAAAAATATTAAATGACTCTTTTACGCGGTTAATTAAATTAATTACTGAAATAAAAGCAACCTTCCAATTATTATTTGCTAAAACATTAGCTAATCTAATTAATAAATAAGTTTTCCCAACCCCCGGTTCACCATAAATATATAATCCTTTTTGGCGTTGTCCTTTAACAAATTTAACCATTTCAACAATAATCTGATGCATATTATTGAAGTTTTCATCTTTTTTAATATCATTTAAACGAAGTTTTAATAACTCATCACTAAAGTCATAGTAAAGATAATTATTTTTAACTTTGTTTACTTCGTTCAATGTTATAGTATGGTTACACTCAACCCGTGTTAAAAATAACTTGTCAGCTTCTTTTTTAAAATAATATTTATAACCTTTAAATTGTTGTTGACAAAATAATAAATTCGGACTAGATTCACAGTAATGATAATTATTTAAATATTCTTCAAAGAGCGAACTAAACTTTTCATAATCATTAACATCAAAAGCAATTGCTTGCAAATTAAGCATTAACTCTTCATTAATCTTAATTTGTTCTAACAAATTTAGTTTTGTCATTCCTGTGTCTCCTCTTTTGAAAATTATTTTATAAGTTTTTTAAATCATCTAATAATTGGTTAAGGTCAACCTTTTCTTCTTCTCGTTTTTGTCGTTTTTGTTCATAAAGTTTATTATATTCTAACGATGACATGTTATCTTTCGCCGTTGTTTCTTTAAATTTATAAGTAGTACTTTTAATTGTTTCTTTTGCAATTTTATTTTTTTGTGTCTTCGCATAAGCACTACGTAAATGTTGCATTGCCTTATCAACTGTGTCAATTTGTAATTGATTAAAAGTATTTGCAATTTTTTCACAATATTTTCTTTCAATTCGACGAGAATTTTTAAACCAAACATATTCAATTAAGCAATTAACAACCCCTGGCTTTAACGAATAATTAACAATTAAATCACGAATTAAATCAATTTCCATTGGCGTTGGTTTTGTGTTTTCACGTAATAAAGTTAAATATTCAATTGGATCAATTGATGTCATTTCATTAATTTTTGCTTCTAACATATTTGTTGGCCTTACAATATTTTCTTCATTAACAGTTAAGTTTAACTGCTCTCCAGTTATTTGTTTTTTCAAAATTGTTTTTTGATGAAAATCAGATAATAAATGTTGAAATTTTTCATAATTAAAAATACGTTTTTGCTCAACTAGTTCGATACTCTTATAAATAAAAATAGCAAGATTATTTGTTAAAACATGGTAATAATTTGCTAGTTGAATGATTTTTTCACGATATGGGAGATATAATTTATGATTGGCGTTTTTAGCTGCTAAGTACTTATCAATATAAACAAAATCTAAATTAACATTGGTCCTATTTAGTGGCGGTGCTGGTTCATTAGTAACATTAGAATAATCTGCTTCGCTAAATTTAGCTTTAATAATTGCAAAACATTTACCCCCAACAATATTTAATAAGTGCTCACTTAAGATTTTATTTTCAAAAAAAGCAATTGCAGAAATAGGTAATTGCGGTTTTAAAATATGATGCGCACCATTTTTGCGTTTTAACATTTTTAACAATCCAATTGTTTCTAATTTATTTTTTGCTGTCAAAAACTCTTCATATGTCATTTGTAATAATAATAAAAGATGGTCTAATTGATACTTAATATTTAATTCTAAAACAAAATCTTGTGCTGTAAAAGCAAGATATAACATATGTGCTTTATCGCCAATAATTGGACGATATAAACATAAAAGCAGCATACGTTCATCATCTGATAACTGGTTTTCTTGTTTTATTAAATATGTAACCACTTTCCCCAACATTTTTTCACATTCCTCTTCACTTAAATTTCACTAATAATATTACAACTAACAAATAATAAGTAAATATAAATTAACAAAATCATAATATCTGTTTAGTTATCCACAAATATTTTTAATAAAAAGTCTTATTTTTATTATATTTTTAAAAGTTTTGCACATATAAACAATTTTTAATTATTAGAAGAATTACGTTTTCTAAATTTAAATGGCATTAATGCTAACGCCTTGTTTTGCGCACACCACAAAGTAATGCTGTGCCGTGATGTAATTAATTTATATAAAATAGTAAAACTAGAAATTGTCATTGGTAAATAAATTGCCATTTGAATTGGAAACTTAACGGCTTTTGCAATAAATGTTGCTCCTAACACAACTGAATTTCAACCAATTGAATATAGTCATAAAACATTAAATCCAAATGAAATTAACATAAAGGAAATAATATATAACATAATTGTTTTTATAATTCAGAATTTTTCATTTTTAGAAAGAAAAACAATGCTGCCCATAAAACCATAAAAGGCAAGATTAAAGGCAAAACCACCATGGTAAGTTCCTTGAATATTAACTAAGGCTCCTAAAGTATCGGTGGCAATTCCACTTAAAACACCAAAGAAAGGCCCAAATAACATTCCAACAACAAAAATTAAAAAGTTACCTAATTCTAACTTAATTCCTCCTGTAATTGGAATTGTGTAACCAATTAAATTTGTTAAAATAACTGATAATGCAATCAATAGACTTGTGATTGTTATTGTTAAAATATTAATTTTTTTTAAATTTTTATAATCTAATCAAGCGCCAATTCCAAGTAACAGGGCAATCCCTAATCAAGCGCCAATATTTGTTAATAAATACAACATACTTTACATCCTTTCTAAATAAAACTGATATACTAACGAAATAAAATATAACGATCCACAAATTAAAATATTTTTTGTTTTATTTTGTAATAATAATTTCTTTCAATTTTTAACTTTATTATGAAAATTAATGTCCGTAATATCTCACGACATTGGGTGTTTAAAAGCAGTAATATATAAATTTGTCCCAAAATGTTCTTTTAACAACGTTAAGTTTTGCAAATAATCTTTCTTTTGCGATGATGCATATAACACTAGAACCTCATTATGATTTAAATTATTTAACGTTTCAAATGTATGAATGCAAGCACGAATTCCTTCTGGATTATGCGCACCATCAATAATAAAGTACGGATTTTTACTCAACTGGGTAAAACGGCCCAAGACCGGATTTACTTTAAAAAGTGCATAATTAATTTTAAACTTAAAAACTGTCAAAAACTTAATTACTAATCCAACATTAAATTCCTGATAATAATTAATTGCTTGCGGATAAACTTCGCTTGTAATAATTCTATCCAAATTAAGATATTTTGCAATAACAGAAAAATATTTTTGACAACTTGCACTAATAAAAAGTTGGCAATCATTTTTAACAATTCCCACTTTATTTTGAATAATACTTTCTAATTCTGTTCCTAAAACTTCGGTGTGGTCATAATCAATTGAAGTCAATAACACCGCTAGTTGATTATTAAAAACATTAGTTGCATCTAATCGTCCACCAATGCCAGCTTCAATAACAGCAATTTCAACTTGTTGTTCTAAAAAATATTTAATACAAATTAAAACTCAAATTTCAAAAAAAGTTAACTGATAAGTTTCAATTTCGTTTTTAATACTTTTAATAATTCGTTTTAAATCATTGTCACTAATAACTTGGTTATTAATTTTAATTCGTTCATTGTGCTTTAAAAATGCTGGTGAAGTAAAAAGACCAACTTTTTTATAATTCAACATTAGTTGGCGTTGCAAATAATTAGAAACAGAACATTTGCCATTAGTTCCAACAACATTAATAACTTGAATTTTATCTTGTCCATTATGATATTTTTCTACTAATAGTTTTGTTAAATTATATTCTTTCTTAAACAAAGCAGCTTTAAAAAGTTGTTTCTTAACATCCATCAATTATTTTCCCTTATCCAATAATGGTTGTAAATATTGAGCGGTATAACTAATATCATTTTTTGCCGCAATTTGTTCGGGTGTTCCTGTTGCAATAACAGCTCCGCCACCAACACCACCTTCTGGCCCTAAGTCAATAATATAATCTGCTACTTTAATTACATCCAAGTTATGTTCAATCGTAACAACCGTATCACCATTATCGACAATTTTATTTAAAACTAACAATAACCTTTTAACATCATCAATATGTAACCCCGTTGTTGGTTCATCTAATAAAAATAATGTTTTTCCTGTTGTTCGTTTTAATAAAAATGTTGATAATTTAACTCGTTGTGCTTCACCACCTGACAACTCAGTTGCTGATTGTCCTAACTTAATATAACCCAAACCAACTTCTTGCATTGTTGCTAACTTTTGGCTAATCTTTGGTTGCTTTGCAAAAAATTCACAAGCTTGATCAACTGTCATTTCTAAAACATCATAAATATTTTTATCTTTGAACTTAACTAATAATGTTTCATCATTATATCTTTTTCCTTCACAAACTTCACAAGGAACATAAACCGTTGGTAAAAAATGCATTGAAATTTTAATAATTCCATCACCTTGACAATTCTCACAACGCCCACCAGGCACATTAAAAGAGAAACGCCCCTTTAAATAACCACGGGCCTTTGCCTCATTTGTATTTGCAAATAAATCACGAATGTCATCAAAGACAGAAGTATACGTCGCTGGATTACTCCGTGGCGTTTTTCCAATTGGATCTTGTGAAATATTAATAACCTTATCAATGTTAGCAATCCCAACAATTTTATCATAAGCACCGGGGCGATCAGTTGCCAATCCAAGATTTTTTTTAATTCCTTTTCATAAAATTTCATTCATTAATGTTGACTTCCCGCTACCAGAAACTCCGGTTAAACAAACAAATTTATTTAAAGGAATTGTTACATTAATATTTTTTAAATTATTTTCACGCGCTCCTTTAATCTCTAATGTTAGACCATTACCACCACGACGTTTAGTTGGTACTGTAATTTCTAATTCACCCGTCAAATATTTTCCAGTAATTGAATTTGGGTTTTGTTTAATGTCCTCAATACTTCCAGCAGCAACAACTTCACCACCATTAATTCCTGCCCGTGGACCAATATCAACAACATAATCACTGGCACGAATTGTATCTTCATCATGTTCAACAACAATTAAAGTATTTCCCAAGTCACGTAAACTTTTTAAGGTTTCAATTAATTTATCATTATCACGTTGATGTAATCCAATTGATGGTTCATCTAACACATATAGTACTCCAGTTAGTTGACTTCCAATTTGTGTTGCTAATCTAATTCGTTGTGCTTCTCCCCCTGATAAAGTTGAGGCATTCCGTGACAATGTTAAATAACTTAAACCAACACGGTTTAAAAAATCAAGACGATTAACTAATTCATTAATAACTAATCGTGCAATCTCTTGTTGTGATTCGGTTAAAACTAAATTTAAAATTTCTTTTAATTCATCTTCAACTGATAAATCGGTAAAATCAGAAATGCTAATATTATTAATTTTTACCGACAATGGAATTTCATTTAATCGTTTCCCCTGGCAAGTTCCACATTTTTTATCTGTCATAAATTGTTTGTAATATTCCCGAGCAGTTTCACTAGCAGTTTCCGTATAGCGCCGTTCAATTAATTGCCCAACTCCTTCAATATAATCATAACCACGCATAATATTACCGCTTGCTGTTTTAAAATTATATTCAATTGGTTCATCACTACCACGAATTAAATATCCTAACTGTTCTTTTGTCAAATCACTAACTGGTTGTTCTAAAACAATGTGATAGTGCTCTGCTAAAACTTTAAATTTTTGTCATTCAATATTTGTTGTGTTAACAATATTTTTTAAATAAACAATTGCTCCTTGCAAAATTGATAGTGAGCGATTTGGAATTAATAAATCTTCATCAACTTCTAATTTCACTCCTAACCCTTTACATTCATTACAAGCTCCAGCTGGTGAATTAAAAGAAAATAATCGTGGTTCTAATTCTGGAATCACAAAACCACAAATATTACATGAATAATTTGTTGAAAATAACGTTTCTTTTTGTTGATCAACAAAATCAATTTTTACTAAAGCATTTCCATATTTTAAAGCAACTTCAATTGCATCATGAATCCGACTCAATAAATCTTCCGAATTTTTATACACTAATCGGTCAATAATAATATCAATGTTTTGTCGTTTATTTTTGTCTAACTCAATTTCTTCATCTAATGTTTTAATTTCACCATTAACTTTTACCCGAATAAAACTTTCTTGTTTTAATCGTGCAAATAAATCTTTAAAACTCCCTTTTTTGTCACGCACAACTGTTGATAAAATCATAAACTTTTCACCTTCGTTTAAAAGTTGTTTTAAATTATTAATAATTTCCTTGATTGTTACTGACTTAATAACACCATGGCCATTAATACAATAAGGGGTTCCAACCCGAGCGTATAACAATCGCAAATAATCATAAATCTCCGTTACCGTTCCAACTGTACTTCGGGGATTATGACTAGTTGTCTTTTGATCAATTGAAATTGCTGGTGATAATCCATCAATTGCATCAACATCTGGTTTTTCATTTCCACCTAAAAATTGACGGGCATAACTCGACAAACTTTCAATATAACGTCGACGACCTTCCGCATAAATAGTATTAAAAGCTAATGATGATTTTCCACTCCCAGATAAGCCAGTAAAAACAACTAATTTATCTTTTGGAATTTGAACATCAATATTTTTTAAATTATTTTCACGTGCTCCTTTAACAACAATCCAATCTTTTCCCATTTTTTCACCTTCTTAATTATTATTTTGTAAAAGTAACATAGTAAAATGATATTATTTTTTAAAAATAATGCAAATATAGTTTAAAAAAATCTAACATTTGCTGTCAGATTAATAAAATTAGTTAAGTTCTGTAGCAAATTGACTTACTTTATTTTCAATAAAATAGGAATATTCTTTAACTAATTCTTTTTGTCCTTCTAAGAAGAATAAAATTTTCATGATTTTTTCTTTTAGTTCTGAAACTTCTTCATCACTACTATAATTTTCAATAAAATAAATCTCAACTAATTGCTCTGCAATTTCTTCATCAGCAACTGATTGTTCATAATAGTTATTGTAATTAGCTTCATTTAAAATTTCACCAACAAAATCGCGAAAAAGTTTATCATCATTAATTTTTGTTTTAATTTCTAATAATAATTCTTTTAATTCTGGTTTCATATTTTCCTCCCTTATTTTAACTACTTATATTGTACTATATAAATTAATTATTTTCTTGTTTAAATAATTTGTTATATTGTTGCAAATAATTTTCTCGTTTAGTTATCGTTTCATCCAAATCTTCATTAACCATTGTCTGCTTTGCTAAAAATTGACTTTTTTCATTTTCAAATGGTTTTAATACTCGCATCACAATTTTTTGTAATCGTAATGCTAACTCTTGACTATCCAATAATTGAATTGAATTTGTTAGAATCTTTTCGTAGTTAAAACCAGCTAAAGAAGCACTTGCGGACCCGACTAATTTTGCCCCATTTTTCAAAAGCATTCGTTGTAACCGGTCATATTCATCATCAAAATAATTTCGGTTAACATAAAATTCAACCTCATTTTCAAATTCTTGCCGATTCTTTCCAATTTTACGGCGAAAAATATTCCGGTTATTACCTGTTGTATATCCTTTTGCCATTAAATTTGATAAATCAGTTGTTAAATCAATATTTTGTTCAAGTTTTGCTTTTAAAATATAAAACACTCGTAACACATAGCCAATAAAAACCTGATTATTTTAATCACTAAAATCATAGTATTTTAAAATATCTAAGCAAATCATAATGTCATTTTGTAATGATTGTACTTGATATCGTTGATATAGTTGTGTTAACTCATCAACTAAAACTTGAATGTTGTTATCCATCCTACCCCCGTTTTAATATTACTATTATGATTTTACCACATCTGTTTTTATTACAAATGATAAATAAACATTTTGCTTTTGTAAAAAACTAATTTTATCAACCCGTGACAACTGCTTAAAAGCAGCTTCGCGTTGCATTGCGGCAGAACGAGTTTGATATTCTTCACTATAAATTATTTTAACTGGTCTTCGTTTTGATTGCGCCGTATATTTAGCCCCCGTTCCAAAATTATGTTCTTGCTTCACAGCGAACTAAATCAACAGTATATCCAGCATACAATGTTTTATCAGCACAAACTAGCACATAAAAATAATGTTTTTTCATAATTAGTTCCTATATCATTTTCTCAAAATCAAGCACTTTATCTGCTCAATTAACATTAAAATTAATATCATGGGTTGTAATTAAAACAGTTCCTTCAAATGCTTGAATTGCTTCTAATAATGCTTCTTTTGCCAAAACATCAATATGATTTGTCGGTTCATCTAAAATTAATAAACTACATGGTTCTAATGATAACGCTGATAAACGAACTTTTGTTTGTTCTCCCCCCGATAACTTTATCATTTGATTTTGCATTAACGTACTTTTAACTCCAAAGTTTGCTAAAATACTACGAATGCGCCCATCTTCAAGCTCAGGGTATAAATTTTTTAAATATTCAATTGGCGTCATATCCATAATTGCTTCAATTTGATGAAAATAAGCAATAACAACGCCATTCCCAAGTTTCAAAGTTCCCCCTAAACTCGGAATATTTCCAGCTAGCGTATTCAAAAAAGTTGTTTTTCCAATTCCATTATATCCACGAAAAATACACTTTTCACCATCACGAATATCAAATGTTAGTGGTTGAATTAACGGAAACTGATAACCAATTTCTAATTTTTCAGCACTAACAATGATTGTGCTTGCTGGGCGTTTATATTTAAAACTAAACTTTGGTTTAGTCAACTCATGACGCTTTTCAATAATTTCCATTTTATCAATTTGTTTTTGTCGTGATTGGGCACTTTTTGCTGTTGAAGCACGAGCCTTATTTTTTGCAACATAAGTTTCTAATTTTTTAATTAACCGTTCTTGTCCTTTTTGGGCTTTATCATATTGTTCGTTTTTTAATTCACTTAATGCTAAATACTGTTGATAATTTCCAACATAACGATTAACTGTTAAATTTTCAATTGCATAAATAACCTTTCCGACTTTATTAATAAAATCAATATCATGCGAAACCACTAAAAAAGCTTTGTCATAACTTTGCAAAAACTTTGCCAATCATTCAACTTGTTCTAAGTCTAAAAAGTTAGTTGGTTCATCTAACAATAAAAAATCATTTTCTGATAATAATAATTTTGCTAAGATAACTTTCCACCGTTGTCCCCCCGATAATTCTGATAACTTTGCATCTAACCTTGTGGGGTCAATTCCTAATCCATTAACTAAACTACGAATTTCTTTATCAATTGTTTCAAACCCATTTTGGTCTAAATGTTCTTGTAATTTTAAAGCTTTTACTAATTCATCTTCATCATAATTAGCACTCATTTTTTCATAAATATCATGAATTCTTTGTTCAATATCAAATAAATGTTGATATGTTAATTTTAAAAACTGATCAACGGTCAAACTACCATCTAACTCTTGGTGCTGATCTAAATAACCAATTTTAACTTTTGGATGTAAGTCAATCATTCCTTCATCAGGTGTAATTTTTCCATAAATAATACTTAATAAAGTAGTCTTCCCCGTTCCATTAGCCCCAATTAATGCTAGATGTTCACCCTTATTAATTCGAACTGTTGCGTTTTTATATAAAATCTTTCCACCGTTAGCATGACTTAAATTTTCAATATTAATTAAACTCATTTTAACCTCAATCCCTTATTACAATATATAATTATACCTTATTTTAAAATAGAAATAAAATAAAAGTTTCTTTAATTTTGTCGAAAACTCTTGATATTTATAAAATATACCTAAAATTAGGTATATTTTTAATATATAGAGGTAAATAAATGATGAAAAAAATAATTACAGAATTAATAAATAGCTTAACAGATGATCAATTTTTAGAATTTTATGAAAAAATAAAACAACAAGCAGACTTAATTAAAAAACAAAAACGTTTAAATGAAATTGATCAAAAATTTAGAGATAAAGGCATTATATGTCCTAATTGCAAATCTTTTCATTGTGTTAAAAATGGTCATAATTCCGAAGGAAAACAAAAATATTTATGTAAAAAATGTCGTGCTAGTTTTGATGCATTTCGTCATCATTTTACTTATTGAAGTCATTTAAATTATGAACAGTGAAATTTATTAATTCAAATTTCATTGTTAGGACAATCTAGTAAAATAATTTCTCGTTTTATTAAAACAACCCCAAAAACCGCTTGATATAATCGACAAAAATTAATGCAATCAAAACAATTAGAAAATACACAGTTAAAATTTAAAAAATTAAATGGTCAAATCCAAATGGATGAAACATTTATTAAAGAAATTCATAAAGGCAATTTTAAAGATAAATTTGATAAACGAAAAACTCATCTCGATCCATTTTCAACTGATACCAAATGCTGTATTCAAATGGCAGTTGATAGCAATAATAATATTTTTGTTCAATCCACCAATACCAAAAGATTACAAAAACAATGGATTATTGAAAATATGAATAAGCAACTAATTAAAGAAAAATCAATAATTATTTCTGATATGCAACCACTATATTTATTAGTAGCAAAACAAACAAATTCTACTCTATATTCCACCAAAACTAGTACAAACCCTGATACTAGTTATCAAAAGTTAAATAAGATTAGTAAATTACAATCCAGTCTTAAAGAAGCCTTAATTCATTATCATGGTTTGGGTTTCACTAATATTCAAAATTATTTAAAGCTCTGAAAATGAAAATACCAACACAAAGGTTTAACACCAAACCAACAATCAACGGTATTATATTTTAACGTTTAAAAAATTTAAAGCAAAATCATAATCTTACACAAAATTAGTTTTCAAATTGTCATATTGATGATTTTTTTTATTTCATCAAGAGTTTTCGACAAAATTAAAGAAAAGTTTTATATAAAATAACTTCTTAACATTACTGTCGAAATTTTTACATTTATTAAAAAACTTAATTTTAACTAATAAAATTTAGAATTAGTTTTTAAAAATATATTCGGTCTTATTTAATAATTAGTTTTATCAAGGTGTTAAGTTCATCATCTCTTTACATTTTTTTAAAAGATTATAAAATGAAAACATAATAATATGTAAAGGAGTGAAATTAATAATGCAACCTCTTGTTCATAATCTTAATAATGCTTGTCTAATGAAAGCATTATTAATTAATGCCTTACATACAAAATGCTTGTCTTTACTTAAAAAGGAGTATAAACCGCCAGCAGTCTAAACTTTAAAATAATTATAAAAATTAGAGAACTTAAAATACTAAGGAGGAAAATAACATGAAAAGGTTATTGAGTATTTTGGGGGCCGCCGGATTAACAATTACTAGCACAAACACAATTCTTGCATTCAAGATTTATTCAGACACTAGTATAGTATCAATACAAACCAATTGTTAAAAGAGAACTATCAATTTTTAAATAGTAGAGAAATTGCTGATCGAGAAAATCGTGTTCTTACACACTCAGAATTTAAACCAACATGATATTATTTACAAGCAAACAATACTTATAAAGTAACATTAAACCGTGATTTAACAGACAATGAATTAGGACAGATTAAACTATCAATTGGGCAGTGAGGACAATACAAAAAAATAAATGAAAACAAAAATAGTGTTTTTAGTCATTTTGTAATTCCAACAAAAGCTAATTTTATTACTTTTTATTTAGAAACTGATGGCGTTCTTTATCTTGCCGATAATAATCTAACGGATTTACAAGTAACTAGCGTGACAGCAGAAAATTCTAATGCTGTTATTAAAATGCCAACTTTTAAAATAAATAAATCTAATCAATATGATTTTATTAATGGTGTTTTAAACACAAATTCTCCTTTTGTTGAATTTGTTTCTAATCATTTTATTGCTACAATGCAAACAGAAATGATTATTAAGAAAGTTTTTCCCCGCCTAGAACAACATTTTAATGCTATTTTAGCAGGGTGAGATAAAACGTGAAAATATACTAATGAAATTCTTGGTTTAAATGAAGCAAATGAGGGAATCAATAAAAAATATCCACAATATGTTCATATTGCCAACGAAAATGATAGTAATGGTTATGCTAATGCTAGTGATAATCGAATAATGTTTCAAAATAGTACTTCAGCTGGACAAGATTTATTTTTAGATCAAATTTCTGGTCAATGAGCACTATGACATGAAACTGGTCATACTTATTAAAGTTCCCAATATAAATGAAACGATTTAGGAGAAGTTACTAATAATATTAGTGCCCTATATGTCCAAGAACATTTTAATGTTCCATTGCGAATTTTCAATTACATTAAAGAAATTAAATTATTTTTCCAAACTCCAATTGAAAAACGAGATTTTAATAAAATAAAACAAGAACCTTTGTGAGTTAAACTAGCAATGTTTTGAAAATTACAAATGGCATTTGGCAAAAACTTTTATCCACAATTAAATCAAACTTATCGCGCAATGCTTAATACAGAAAAAACGAACTTAATAGTGATCAAGTTAAAATTCAAAATTTTATTATTCATACATCAGAAATATCAGGTTATAATTTAGCACCATTCTTTCAAGAATGAGGTTTATCACCAACTAAAGAAACTAAAAATATTATTAGTAAATATCAACGTTTAACAAAACCAATTTGAAATAACATCATCGAATAATTAACAAAAGAGCACCCAATTGTTCAAAAAATTATGCCAATAAAAAAATAGCATCAACCAAAGAAATTGCTGCAAAAAATGTAACAATAAATTTTGGTGATGAATTTAAAACAATGAGTGCAATTAAAAAAATTTTTACAGTGCCTAATTTAAGTGACGATGAAAAAATAACAGTAGCTACTGATTATAATTCAGCAGTAAACACATTTTTAAAAGACAAAAATACTTTGTTAGTTCCTGTTGAATTGAAAATTGCTCAAAAAAATAAAATTCCAAATATTCAAAAATATTTGTTTAAGTTAAACAAATTAAATAATACAATGGTATTCCAAGGAATCAGTGATGGATATAAAGGAATAATTGGTTTACATTCACAAGATAAAGTAATTAAATTTGATGGTAATTCTGAAGAAATTCATTATTATTTTAAACACGAAATGTACTATACTATTAAAATTAAAAATAATCTTGGTGAGTTAATAAAAGATATTGTTATTACTGGTGATCAAAATTTCGCTGAAATTATTAAAAAACATGATTTAACTAATGGCATTAAATATGATGAAAATTATCAAATTGAAATTATTCCTGCCGAAGGAAATCGTGTTCAAATTTTTAACAATGATAAATATCAACCATTAAATGGCCCCAAAACATATATCATTAAAAATGATAATTTAGTTGAAATAAAATAAAAAAATTAATTTAAAATAGGAAAGATTAATAATAATCTTTCCTATTTTTTAATTAAAACAAATATTAATCATACCAGAGTTTTTATAACATAAAATTATCTTTTATAAAATAGTATTAACCTTATTATTATTCCAACGCACTGTGATTATTAGAATCAATATCAAATTGAGTTGATACTAGATAATTTACTTTCTTTGTCATTTTTTTGCTTTACCATCACTAATTTCAAATAAGCGTGATCCAGCCTTAAGAGCTAGAGTTATAACCCCTTTACTATAATTAGCAGAATGTTCATCTGGTTTTACTGAAACATTAACATCATTAAGAGTAAGAACAGTTCCATTTAACAAATTAATAGTTTTTTAACATAATTTACCATCTTTTACCAAATTGCCTTCCTAAAAAACAAGATTTTTACTATTATACAAAAAAAACAATATAATAAGTTTGAGAAATTATTTAATTTCTCAAACTTATTCCTATTTTTAAAAGCTTATAATTTTAATAAATTTAATTATAACTAAAAATAGTTAGAATCTAATTAATCATTTTCTTTAATTTTGTCGAAAACTCTTGATATTTATAAAATATACCTAAAATTAGGTATATTTTTAATATATAGAGGTAAATAAATGATGAAAAAAATAATTACAGAATTAATAAATAGCTTAACAGATGATCAATTTTTAGAATTTTATGAAAAAATAAAACAACAAGCAGACTTAATTAAAAAACAAAAACGTTTAAATGAAATTGATCAAAAATTTAGAGATAAAGGCATTATATGTCCTAATTGCAAATCTTTTCATTGTGTTAAAAATGGTCATAATTCCGAAGGAAAACAAAAATATTTATGTAAAAAATGTCGTGCTAGTTTTGATGCATTTCGTCATCATTTTACTTATTGAAGTCATTTAAATTATGAACAGTGAAATTTATTAATTCAAATTTCATTGTTAGGACAATCTAGTAAAATAATTTCTCGTTTTATTAAAACAACCCCAAAAACCGCTTGATATAATCGACAAAAATTAATGCAATCAAAACAATTAGAAAATACACAGTTAAAATTTAAAAAATTAAATGGTCAAATCCAAATGGATGAAACATTTATTAAAGAAATTCATAAAGGCAATTTTAAAGATAAATTTGATAAACGAAAAACTCATCTCGATCCATTTTCAACTGATACCAAATGCTGTATTCAAATGGCAGTTGATAGCAATAATAATATTTTTGTTCAATCCACCAATACCAAAAGATTACAAAAACAATGGATTATTGAAAATATGAATAAGCAACTAATTAAAGAAAAATCAATAATTATTTCTGATATGCAACCACTATATTTATTAGTAGCAAAACAAACAAATTCTACTCTATATTCCACCAAAACTAGTACAAACCCTGATACTAGTTATCAAAAGTTAAATAAGATTAGTAAATTACAATCCAGTCTTAAAGAAGCCTTAATTCATTATCATGGTTTGGGTTTCACTAATATTCAAAATTATTTAAAGCTCTGAAAATGAAAATACCAACACAAAGGTTTAACACCAAACCAACAATCAACGGTATTATATTTTAACGTTTAAAAAATTTAAAGCAAAATCATAATCTTACACAAAATTAGTTTTCAAATTGTCATATTGATGATTTTTTTTATTTCATCAAGAGTTTTCGACAAAATTAAAGATCATTTTCAAAATAAAAGTTATATTTTTAAAATATAACTTTTTTTATTTTAACGCATCGGATTCAAAAACAATAACTGGCAAAAATTATTCAGTCCCTTTTTATTCCTCTTTATTTTACTAATCCTAAGAAAGTTTGTGGTTCTAAACTAGCTCCCCCAACTAAAGCACCATCAATATCAGGTTGTGCTAATAATTCCTTAATATTATCTGGTTTAACACTACCACCATATTGAATTCGAATTACACTTGCTACTACCTCATCATAAAGCGCAGCAATTTTAGTACGAATTATCGCACAAACTTTTTGAGCAATTTCAGCAGTTGCTGTTTTTCCAGTTCCAATTGCTCAAATTGGTTCATAAGCAATAACAACTGTTTTTGCATCTTCCAAATCAATTCCCTGAAAAGCTTTTGCAATTTGATTTTCAACAATTTGTTGAGTTTCATTATTTTCATATTGTTGTAATGTTTCACCACAACAAATAATTGGAATCATTCCCTTTGCTAATAATTTTTTTGCTTTTAAATTAACAGTTTCATCAGTTTCATTAAACATTTGACGACGCTCAGAATGCCCAATAATAACATGTGTTATTTTTAAATCTTCTAACATATCAACTGAAATTTCACCAGTAAAGGCCCCAAAATCTTCATAATGACAGTTTTGCGCCGCAATAATTAAATTTTTAGCATATTGTTTTGCAACAGCTAAATTAACATATGGTACTGCTACTCCTGCTTCTAATGTCAGATTAGCACAAGCAGCATCAACTTGTTTTAAAAATTCAATTGTTTCACTCGTTGTCTTATGCATTTTTCAGTTTCCAATAATAATTGGTTTTCGCATTTTTTTCCCTCGTTTCTTTTCTATAATAACATTTTAATTATATACTTAAATTTTATAAATTTCCTCTTTAATTTTGTCGAAAACTCTTGATATTTATAAAATATACCTAAAATTAGGTATATTTTTAATATATAGAGGTAAATAAATGATGAAAAAAATAATTACAGAATTAATAAATAGCTTAACAGATGATCAATTTTTAGAATTTTATGAAAAAATAAAACAACAAGCAGACTTAATTAAAAAACAAAAACGTTTAAATGAAATTGATCAAAAATTTAGAGATAAAGGCATTATATGTCCTAATTGCAAATCTTTTCATTGTGTTAAAAATGGTCATAATTCCGAAGGAAAACAAAAATATTTATGTAAAAAATGTCGTGCTAGTTTTGATGCATTTCGTCATCATTTTACTTATTGAAGTCATTTAAATTATGAACAGTGAAATTTATTAATTCAAATTTCATTGTTAGGAAAATCTAGTAAAATAATTTCTCGTTTTATTAAAACAACCCCAAAAACCGCTTGATATAATCGACAAAAATTAATGCAATCAAAACAATTAGAAAATACACAGTTAAAATTTAAAAAATTAAATGGTCAAATCCAAATGGATGAAACATTTATTAAAGAAATTCATAAAGGCAATTTTAAAGATAAATTTGATAAACGAAAAACTCATCTCGATCCATTTTCAACTGATACCAAATGCTGTATTCAAATGGCAGTTGATAGCAATAATAATATTTTTGTTCAATCCACCAATACCAAAAGATTACAAAAACAATGGATTATTGAAAATATGAATAAGCAACTAATTAAAGAAAAATCAATAATTATTTCTGATATGCAACCACTATATTTATTAGTAGCAAAACAAACAAATTCTACTCTATATTCCACCAAAACTAGTACAAACCCTGATACTAGTTATCAAAAGTTAAATAAGATTAGTAAATTACAATCCAGTCTTAAAGAAGCCTTAATTCATTATCATGGTTTGGGTTTCACTAATATTCAAAATTATTTAAAGCTCTGAAAATGAAAATACCAACACAAAGGTTTAACACCAAACCAACAATCAATGGTATTATATTTTAACGTTTAAAAAATTTAAAGCAAAATCATAATCTTACACAAAATTAGTTTTCAAATTGTCATATTGATGATTTTTTTTATTTCATCAAGAGTTTTCGACAAAATTAAAGAATTTCCTAGTAAAATAATAACTTTCTTAATGTTATAATATATTACAAAGAGGTGAAAAGATGTTTTTTTCAGCATTTCAAATTAAATATAATACAAAATCAATTAAAAAATTACCAAAAATTAATAATTCTAAAAAATGATTAATTATAGATGTTCGCCCAAAAGAAGAATGACATGAAAGTCATATTACTAATAGTATTAATATTTCTCATCATTTGTTCCGTTTAATTTATTCAAAAAAAGTTATTAAAGATAAAAAAATCCTTTTTATTTCAAGTGCAGGTCATTCACATCTTGACTTATATCGTTTGCTAAAAAAACATAATTTTAAAGTTTATATTTTGATGGGCGGCTGAAAAAAAGTTCACCACACTGATGAAATTGATAAAATCTTAACTTATAACCCTATTGATTAATTTTATTAATCATTGGGGTTTTTATTTGGTATGGAACTGGGGGCGCTGTTTTGCTTAATAATAATTCATTAATTTCTCACAAAATTAAACTTCCTCCAACAATAATTATTAAACTATATAAGGTATTGTGATTACTTTTAAAAGCAACAAAACTATAAATAATATAGCAAATTGAAACTACTAACAAGAAGATCGCAAAACCAGCATAGTAATACATTCCTTTTACTTTCGTTACTTCAACCCGCTTTGTATAACGATTTACTCATACTGCAACAATTAAACTAATATAACAAATAAAAGCAACAAAACTAACAGCATTTGAAGAGATATCTAACAAATAAAGCGGATCATCTTTGACTGCTAAACTAGTTCCCATAATAATTAAGTTAAAACTAACTGTAATTGTCATTTGAATTAAACCAATTTGTTGATAACTTAGTTCTCTTTTACCAATGTAGACAAGACGTTCATCTTGAACAGTTTGTCCCAATGCTGGTGAAACAAATGTTAAACCGTTAATACTCATTAATGCGGTAATAACAATAAATCAAGTTAAAATACGGGCAATTGGTCCACTAATAATGTTATTAAATAAACTAAAAACACTTCCATCATTTGTTCCTAAAAATAATGAAATAACTTGAATCAAGTAAAAAACCGTAATAAAAACCATTGCCACAAATAATGCTTTTGGGACAACATTTTTGTTAGAAACTTCTTTTTGTAATCCGGCGGCATAAATAAAGCCATCAAAAGAAAATAACACCGGCAAAAGACCCATAAAGAAATTCCCAAATTTTAATTCTTTAAAAGTATCAAACACGTTACCACTCATTGGAATAATAAATCCAAGAATTAAACTTACCACTAGTGGAATAAATTTAACAAAAGTCCCGATTGTTTGTACTCATTTTCCAACATTTCGTAAAAAAATATTTAATAAGTAAAACAAAATTAAAAGAATACTACCCACACTAATTGCAATTGCATTTTGTGTTCCCTTCGTAATACTCGTTACTTCTAACGCATCAAACATTGCATTAATACTAAAAATTGGAAAAATTCCTAGTAAGATTGGAAAATAAAAAAAGATATAAAAAATTGAAAACAAACTTCCAACCTTACGACCAATTAAGACATTGGCTCATAATGCTAATGTTCCATTACCACTCTTTGTGTTAATGGAAGCAATTTCAATAAAAACCATAATCATCGCAATTCCTAAAATTCCAACTAAAATTCATAGGGCAATTGCTAAATATGGATTTTGAGTAAAATATAAAACATGGCCCTCAGAAGTATCATTTTTTAAATAAATCCCAATTCCGATTGTAATTCCAACAGCCGTTGAAAAAACAGTTAAAAATTCAAAGAACTTAACATGTTTTTTCGTTTTTCCCATAATTTTTTTCCTCCATTTTCAAATACATAACCTTCAATAAACATATCTTATAAAAAAGATAAGTAAATTATAGCATATCTTATTTTTGGTTTTCATAATATTTTTTCTTAATTTCACGAAACAAATGATTAACTCCCGACTTTGAAATTTCTAAATTATGTTCACTTTCTAATAATAGTGAAAGGTCTTGTAATGATGCATCGGGATAAGAAACCCGTAATAATGCAACTTTTCGAGTATTATCATTTAGTTCATCAAATAAATTATGATCCAACAAATAATTAATCATAACGGCCTGTTCTTCTCCAGCTTTCATTGCCTTCTGTTGATTTGAAATCTCAACGTTATTTAACCGATTAATACTGTTTACCATATCGCGCGAAATGCGGGTATTTTCAAATGCTAAAACACTATTAATTGAATCAATTAATTTTAGAAAATCAGAAACTAAAATTGATTTCTTAAGATAACAAACACATTTATCATGTCGCATAATTATTTTAAAAGGAAAATGAAATTTATGTAATAATTTACGAAAAGTTTGTGCGGAAATTTCATCAATAAACTGTACCTCTAAGTGATAGTTACTTGTTTCAGGGGAATTAACACTACCACACGCAACAAAAATCCCCGCAATATAAGCACGTTGTTGACGTTCACTTCAATCAACTGGAATTGTAATAATCTTTTCGTTAGTGTCAGCGTCAAAAATATTTAAGTCTTTTAAAATTTCAGCTGCCCGTTCTTCAATCCGCAGAATAAACGTTTTATGTTTCTTTAATTTTGTTGTTTGCATAATAATAATGTCAATTTCAACGTGGTATAAGTTTTTAAGAAACATATAAATTGTTCGAATAATTGCGTTACTAATTGAACTAACTTCAAAATTAAAATAATGGTTACTAATATTTAATGTCATATTATATTTAACAAAACCACATAGAAAAGCTTTTTGACAAATTAGGTCAAATTCTTTTTTAACAATTTCCTCTTTAACTTCTAACGCAAAACTCATTTTTATCCCTCTTTTAATTCTCGTTTAATAGTACAGAAAAAACCACTATCTTGGCATAGTGGTTTGGACAATTAACCTTTTTGTTTAAATTCGCGAACCTCTTGTTCAGAATCTTGTATTGGTTCAATTCCCCCATCCTCAACTTTTCGGATTACAACATTTGCTAATTTAATAACAACTTCATGGGCAATTGATAATTGCATATGTTCAAATAATTTTGCCGCTTCTTCAACATAAGCATGAATCGGATTAGTTTGTGCATAACTACGTAAATAAATCCCACTTCGTAATTTACTTGCTTGATCAATGTGCTTTGTTCAATATTCATCAAACGAAGAAATAATCGCATTTCGTTCAATTTGGTTCATCACATCAACAGGAACTTCTTCTGTTCGCGCACGATAAAAGCCATTCATTTTTTCAGCAAGATATTTTGCAACTTCCTCTCGCGTCATTTTTTCCATTACTGTTTTATCTAACACATTATTTGCAACAACTTTATCATTAACACCTTTAATTAATTCATCATAATGAATAAATCACTCACCATGTGATTGATTTCCAAACATTTTTGTTAAATCATATGCTGCTGAATACTGCATCTTTTTAATAATTGGTTTTAAATCAGTAGCTGTTAAGATTTGATCACGACGAGCATACATTGCTTCACGGTGTTGTGCTAAAACATTATCATAATCTAAAATGTGTTTTCGTTGATCAAAATTCATTCCTTCAACTTTTTTTTGTGCATTTGAAATTGCTCTTGTTAACATTCGTGATTGGATAAAGTCTGATCCTAATCTTGCAAAAATGCGGCGTAGGCGATCACCACCAAAACGCATCATTAACTCATCATCCATTGCAACATAAAAACGCGAAAATCCGGGATCACCTTGTCGTCCTGAACGTCCTCGTAACTGATTATCAATCCGACGAGCTTCATTTCGTTCAACACCAAACACGGCCAAGCCACCAAGTTCTGTTACTCCTGCACCTAATTTAATGTCCGTTCCCCGACCAGCCATATTTGTTGCTAAGGTAATTACCCCCTTTTCTCCAGCTTCCGCAATAATATCCGCTTCTCGTTCATGGTTCTTAGCATTTAACATTTCAAATTTTAAATTAGCATTTCGTAAATAATGCGAAACAATTTCTGATGATTCAACCGAAGTTGTCCCAATTAGAATTGGTTGTCCTTTTTCATGTAAAGTCAGAATTTCTTTTATCATTGCTTGCATTTTTGCATCACGATTTGCAAACATATAGTCTGCTTCATCACGACGAATTAGGGGGCGATTAGTTGGAATCTGAATTACTCGCATATTATAAATTTTAACAAACTCTTCTTCTTCTGTTTTTGCCGTTCCGGTCATTCCACTTAATTTATTATATAAACGGAAAAAGTTTTGATAAGTGATTGTTGCCATTGTTACTGTTTCTTGTTCAATTTCAACATATTCTTTTGCTTGTAATGATTGTTGTAAACCATCACTATATGCCCGTCCTGGCATTAACCGTCCAGTAAACTGGTCAATTAAAATAATTTCATTATTTTGAACAACATACTCAACTCCATTTTTAAAAACAAAGTTAGCTTTTAAAGCATTTAAAATTAAATGATATAATTCGGTATTTTTAATATCAAATAATGAATTAATTGAAAAAATCTTTTCTGCTTTTGAAATTCCCTCTGGCGTTAAATACACTTGTTTTGTTTCTAAATCAATTTCAAGATCATTTTTGCGTGCCAATGATTTTGCAAAATGATCAGTTGCTTGATATTGTGGAATTCGATTTTGGCGACCTCCCGAAATAATTAATGGTGTTCTTGATTCGTCAATTAAAATTGAATCAGCCTCATCAATAATAGCATAGTTTAATCCGTGTTGTACTTTATCACTAAAGTTTTTAACCATATTATCACGTAAATAATCAAACCCTAATTCAGCGTTAGTTGTATAAGTAATATCACAACTATAGGCTTTTCTCTTTTCATCTTTATTTCCACTAAGAGTATTTAACCCTACTGTTAAACCTAAAAATGAAAACACTTGACCATTAATATCGTAATCCCGTTTTGATAAATATTCATTAACAGTAACAACATGGACTCCTTTCCCAGTTAAACCATTTAAATATGTTGGCATTAAGGCAGTTAAGGTTTTCCCTTCCCCGGTTTTCATTTCCGCAACATCACCTTCATGTAGAACAATTCCCCCAATTAATTGAACACAATAAGCATGCAAACCTAAAATACGACGCGCTGCTTCCCGCGCCACCGCAAAGGCCTCAACTAAAATGTCATCTAATGTTGCACCTTGTGCTAATTTCTCTTTAAATTCAGCTGTTTTTGCTTTTAATGCTTCATCAGACAATGCTTGCATTGCTCCATCTAAGGCTATAATCTTATCTGCTATTTTTCCATGTTTTTTTACAATATTACGGTCGCTAACTGCCATGTAACTATCTCCTCTATTCTACACAATTATAAACAATCATTTTTATTATATCATAAAAAATAATGTTCGCATAATTATTGCACAATGTTAATTAACGATAATTCTTATCCTCTGGTTTTCATGAATAAGAATCTCATAAAATCTCACTTATTAAATAATACTTAACATCTAAAACACCAGGATAATTCTCTAATTCACTAATAAAATTAATCATTTATTTTCCTGACTGAAACCAACATTGAATTGCAAAGTCTTGGTCATGTCAATGACGTGATAAGTATGAAACATAAACTTTATTATGTAATAATTCTTGTAAAACTTTAATATCAACATCATGCTCAATTTTAAAAAAAAATATCAACAAAATTAACATAACCAAAAGCATTTGGGTTAACAATACAAATAGGTTTAATAATATTTTGCCCCATTAACTTATTAATTCGCATACGAATTGTTTTTTCAGAAATATTAATTGTTTTACTAATTTTGCGTACTGAAATGCGACTATCTTTTTGCAACTGCCCAATAATATCCCGATCTATTTCATCCAATCTAATCATACTATTACCTCTCAATTTTAATTAAAAAAACAAAATAACCTGATTTCATTCCAATAGGTCCTTATTTTAACCATTATTTTATAATTAAAATGTTAATGCTACTGATTAAAATCCTTTAATGTCCTTTTTTATGCCTTAATATTAACTTATTTCCGAAAAAAAATCCATTTTTTTCCTAATTAATTATAAAATAATTAGAATCTTAATTTGTAAAATGTTGCGAGAAAAATATAATAAAAGCAAAGAGAGGAGAATTACAATGAATCAATTACGACATTTTATTGATACACAAGATTTTAGTAAGAATGAAATCTTGGATTTATTAACGCTAATGAAAAAACTAAAAACTGCTCGTTATAATGGTGCAATTCCACCCTTATTACAAAATAAAACATTAGCAATGATTTTTGAAGAACCTCCAACAAGAACAAGGGTTTCTTTTGAAGCAGCAATGACATTATTGGGCGGACATGCACAATATTTAAAACCTGGAGAAATTCATCTTGGCCAAAAAGAGTCTCTTTATTACACAATTAAAGTTTTATCACATATATATGACTGATGGAATTTTAATTCGGGCTTGAAAACACGAAACAGTAACGGCAATTGCCAAAAATGCTGATGTTCCTGTTTTTAACGGCCTAAGTGATTATAATCATCCGACACAAGCCTTATGTGATTTATTTACGATCTTAGAACACACTGACCCAACCTTGTATTTGAATAATGACTTTAGCAAATTAAAAATTGTTTTTATTGGTGATCGAACTAATGTTTGTAGTTCGTTAATGCACATTACGACAAAAATGGGAATGAACTTTGTTCATATTGCCCCGAAAAAATATCAATCACCACCAGAGTGAATTGATATTGCCAAAGCAAACATTAAAGAAAACAATAGCGGTAGTATTTTAATTACGGAAGATTTAAATTATGTTAAAGATGCCAATATTATTTATACTGATTTATGATGATGAGTTGACCAAGAAGATGAAGCAGACGAACGTGTAAAAGCCTTTAAACCAACTTATCAAATTACTAATTCCCTAATGGCAAAAGCGGGACCACAAGCAAGATTTATGCACTGTTTGCCAGCTTCACGAAACATTGAAGTTATGGATGAAGTTATTGATGGAACTCAATCAATTGTTTTTCAACAAGCTGAAAACCGTTTAACTGCCCAACTGGCCTTGTTAGTTTACTTTATCTATCAATGCCTCGATATTGCCACAGAATATACAAAAATTTATCATAGTGGTGATATTACTAGTTGATTATATAATATTCAGCGTCCGTGAAAACAACGTTATACTTTTAATCATAAAGAATAATCTTTATGAAAACAAAGAAATTAAAAATAACTGATATTATCCTTTTTACCTTTAGTGCCATTTTTGTCCTTGACTCATTTGCTGCTGCTGCAAAAATTGGATGATCATCAATTATTTATTGATTTTTACTCGCAATCTTTTATTTTCTTCCGTATGGTTTTATTAGTGCTGAATTAAGTTCTACCTTTGGTGCTGAAGGTGGAATGTATGTTTGAGTGAAAAAAGCGTTTGGACGAAAATGAGCTGCACGAACAAATTGGTTATATTGAATTAACGTTGGACTATGAATGCCATCTGTTTACTTAGCTTTTTCAAGTACCTTATCATTTGCCTTTTTAATAATACGCTAAACTTTTGAATTCAAATTGGAATTGCCTTATTGCTAACTTGAATTACAATCGTATTAAATTTTATTCGGTTAGAGAAACTAAAATCAATTCCAAATTTAACATCAGTCGCAAAATTAATTGTAACTGTTGCCTTAATTGCGGGTGCAATTTACTGATTAGCAAATGGGCATCCAGTTTCAACTCCAATTAATGATGCAAAATTTGGTTTTTTACCTTCCTGATCAACAGGTGTTATCTTTCTGCCGGTTATTATTTATAATTTTTCTGGCTTTGAATTACAAAGTAATGCTACTGATGAAATTGATAATCCCCGAAAAACAATTCCAAAAAGTATTTTAATTAGTGTAATTATTATCATTATTTGTTATTTAATTGGAACCGCCGCTGTTAACATTATTGTTAATGTTAACCACCTTGATGAAGCAAATGGAATTATCCAATCAATTGGTGCTGCTTTTAAAGCACCCTGAATTACAATGATTGTTGCTATTTTTATCTTGTTTACTTTCTTTGGAACAATGATTACTTGAACATCTGGCGCAAACTTAGCAATTAAAGAAGCGGCTGAAGACGGTGAATTTCCAAGCATCTTTGCTTCTAAATTAAAAAATGATACACCATTATGAGCATCAATTATTACCGGTATTATTTCAACTATTGTTATTTTAATTGGCGGAGCAATGCTATCAGTAACACCAAATGTTGCAAACCTATTTTGAACCTTATATGCTTTTTCATCGCTGATGTTTTTAGCCCCTTACTTTTTAATCTTTCCTGCCTATATTAAGTTACTGCTTAGCAAGCCTAATATTGAACGGCCATTTAAAATTAAAGGACCCCTATGAGTTCAATGAATTATTGTTTTACTTCCAACCATTATTATTATTTTTTCTGTTATTTTGTTTATTTTTGGTAGTATTATTGTTAAGAATGACACCTGAGCTTTCAATGGTGGCGGGCAACACGTTACCTTTTGTATTGTTTGGAGCATTATCGTCATTATTGTTGGAGAAATCTTAATTAGTTACAACAAATGAAAACATAAAAAAGGAGGAACACAACAACATGAATAAGTTATTAAAAACAATATCGCAAGATGATGAATATTATATGCCCGGAGAATTCGAACCACACCAAGGCTGTTGAATGGTTTTCCCGGAACGAATTGATAATTGACGAAAAAATGCTGAACCCGCACAAATTGTATATGCAAAAGTTGCTAATACAATTAATAAATATGAGCCTGTAACAATGATTACTTCGCCACGAACAAAAGAAATTGCCAAAAAATTATTGGATCCAACCATTAAAATTTTAATCTTCGAAAACGACGATGCCTGAATGCGTGATATTGGTCCAACCTTTTTAAAAAAAGTGGTAATGTCTATGCTGTTGATTGAGTATTTAATGCGTGAGGAGGTTTAAATGGTGGCTTATACTTTCCATGGGATAATGATGATAAAATTGCCGCTGAAGTATGTGCTTATTTAAACATTGATCGTTATCGTACTTCGTTTGTTTTAGAAGGAGGTAGTATTTATGTTGATGGTGAAGGAACCTTATATACGACAGAAGAATGTTTATTAAATCCTAATCGTAATCCAGATTTATCAAAAGCAGAAATTGAAGCAGCTTTAAAAAAATACTTAAATATTAAAAAAGTAATTTGATTACCCTACGGAATTTTCAATGATGAAACAAGTGGCCATATTGATAATATGTGCTGTGTTGTTAAACCAGGAACCGTTCTCTTGGCCTGAACTGATTATCAAAATGATCCCCAATATGAACGTAGTCTTGATGCCCTCAAAGTGCTAGAAACAACAACTGATGCAATGGGTCGTAAAATTAAAGTAATTAAATTGCCAATTCCAACACCAATGTATACAACAAGAGAAGATACTAGTGATATTGTTGACAAAGAACATGTTAAAGCACGATTAGAAAATACCCGCTTAGCTGGTAGTTATGTTAATTTCTACATCACTAATGGTGCAATCATTTTACCAATCTTTAATTTAGCAACCGATCAACAAGCAATTGATATTATTAGTACTGCTTTCCCACATCATAAGATTGAAACAATTTATGCTTATGAAATTTTATTGGGTGGTGGAAACATTCACTGTATTACACAACAACAACTTTAACAAAGAAAAAAACGACAACATTGTCGTTTTTTATGTCCTATTTATTTTGAACAGCTTCAATTCCCGGTAACGGTTTACCTTCCATATATTCTAGGCTTGACCCACCACCAGTTGAAATATGGGTGAATTTATCTTTATAACCCAACTGAATTGCAGCAGCCGCTGAATCACCACCACCAATTAGGGTAAGGGCATCTTTTAATTCGGCAATTGATTCACAAACAGCTTTTGTTCCAATACTATAGTTACTAAATTCGAACACTCCCATTGGTCCGTTTCAAGCAACTGTTTTAGCACCAGCTAACTCTTTTTTAAAAAACTCAATTGTTTTTGGCCCAATATCTAAGCCCATATAACCTTCATCAATCTCAACTCCGTTAGTAACTTTTGCTGGAACATCAGCAAATTCTGGTGCTTCTAACGCATCAATTGGTAAAATAATTTTCCCATTAGCTTTTGCTAAAAACTCTTTTGCAATATCAATTTTATCAGCTTCTAATAATGAATTTCCAATGTTATGACCTTGGGCGGCAAAAAAAGTATATGCCATTCCCCCGCCAATTAAAATCTTATCCGCTTTTGTTAATAAATGTTCAATTACACCAATTTTATCTGAAACTTTAGCCCCACCAATAATTGCAACAAATGGTTTAACTGGATTATCAACTCCTTGTGATAACATTTTTACTTCTTTTTCAACTAGAAATCCCAAGCATGATTCCTTAATATTTGAAGCAATCCCGACATTTGAAGCATGAGCACGATGCGCTGTTCCAAAAGCATCATTAACAAAAACATCACCTAAACTCGCTCAATATTTTCCTAATGCTGCATCATTTTTACTTTCACGTTTTGCAGTTGCATTGCCATTATCATCAACACTAACTTGCCCATCTTTATCAAGAATGTCAGCAAATCTGGTATTTTGAAATAAAATAACATCTTGTTCTTGCATTTCATTAATTGCTGCTTCTAATTCTTTTCCTTCAAAAGCATCAACAAATTTAACTGGTTGTCCTAACTTTTGTTCCAAAACTTTAGCAACCGGCGCCATATCACGTTTTTCTAAATCAGCTACTGTTTTTACTTTTCCCAAATGTGAAAATAAAATAACTTTTGCCTGATGCTCTAGCAAATATTTAATTGTTGGTAATGCTGCTGTGATTCGATTATCATTTGTTACTTGCCCATCTTTCATTGGCACATTAAAATCAACTCTAACTAAAACTTTTTTCCCATTAACTTGAACATCTTTTAATTCTTTTTTATTCATAATAACTACTTTCTCACTTTCTTTTGTGCTTTATCTAATATATATCTTATCGTAAATTTTTCCTTTTAACAGCAATTATCAAGATATTCTAAGGCAAATTGCGCTGCTTTTGCCCCGTCACTAACAGCTGTTGCAATTTGACGCAATGTTGTATTCGTCACATCACCAGTTGCATATAACCCCGGCACTTTTGTTAAACATTTATTATCAACAATAAAGTATCCATTTTCATCTAAGACATCTAAATTTTTTGCAAAATCACTAATTGGAATTGCACCAATATATGGAAAGACTGCGCTAACTTCTAATTCTGTTATTTCATCAGTTTTAACATTTTTGACAACAATTGCTGTTACCCGATTTGCATCAACATCTTTAATTTCTGTTACAATGCTATCAACAATAAAATCAATTTTAGGGTTAGCCTTTGCTTTATTAACAATGTTCATATCCGCACGGAATTGGTCACGACGATGAATCAAATAAACTTTATTAACAAACCGTGCTAAATACATTGCTTCTTCAATTGCAGCATAACCACCACCAACAACAACGACATCTTTTCTTCGATATAAAGCACCATCACAAACAGCACAGTACGAAACACCACGACTATTTAATTCAATTTCCCCAGGAATTCCCAATTTTCGTTCAACAGTTCCAGTTGCCACAATTACTACTTTTGCAAATAATTTTTTACCCGATAATAAATCTAATTCAAATAAATTATCTTTTTTAGTAATATTTGTTACGCGTTCTGCTAAATAGGGAATATTTAATTTTTGGGTTTGTTCAAACATTTTTAATGCTAAATCTGGGCCTTGAATACTATCAAACCCCGGATAATTTTCAATTTCACTGGTTTTTGTTATTTTTCCTCCTGGAGCCCCTTTTTCAATCATTGCAATCTTGGCCATTGCCCGTGCCCCATAAATTGCAGCAGTTATCCCCCCTGGTCCTGCACCAATGATTAATATATCATATATTTCATTAGTATTGTTTTTCATACAATCATCCGCCTTTTCTTCATTTCATAACAGCTATTCAATGTGCAAATAATATTAAAATTAAACCAATCCCAATCATTAAACTAAGAATAACATAATCAAGGATCCGCATATTTTTAATAAATAAATCATGATCATCACGTTGTGTTTCTAAAATTATCCGAATAATATTATAACCAGCAAGGTACATTCCTGTTTGGATCCCACAACGGAAAATCTTTAATCGATGGGGATTTTCTACTTTTTCTAACTCTCGTTTATCAGCTTTTAAAATTTGTTTTAAAAGTGCACCGTGATATTTAAAGTAAGTTTTCATTACTTGTTTTTTTGTCATTTTATGTTTATTTTTAAAATAAACTTTTTTTAAATTTACCTCCTGTGATAGGTTATTGACTATCATTGGGTCAGGTTTAATATCATAATATCATTTTGCTCAAATCCCTTTTCACGATAGTTTCGTAAAATCGGGTTCTTCTTTTTTAAACCGTCAATAATAACTATAACGAAATATTAATGGTAATGCAATCACAATTAAAATTCATAATAAAATATTGGCAAATGATTCATATAAAAAAATTGGTTGAAAATATTGCACATTATTAAAATCAGTTGGATCAACAGGACCACCACCAATTCCGACCGCTTGTGTTGGGTGAAAATTATTTGGTATTGGATCAGGAACATATCATTTAAACAAATTGTCGCGAATAAAACTTGGTAGTCACATTAATTGCTCTCGTGCAACAGCTGCTCCCAATAACTCATGATTAAAAAAATTACCTCAACGCCCAATTGCTTGTGCTAATAAAATATTTGGAACAATTGAATCAGCATAAACTCAAATGGAAATATTATGTTTCCGTGATTCAAATCCAAATCAAATTCACCCGGTTATTAAACCAAAAATTAAACCACCATGAATACTCATTCCTGGTTGTCAAAACGAAAATAACGTAAAAAAGAAAATTGGATTCTTAGCATCGTATTTTCCAAAAAAACTAGCTCCTAATAAAGCAATTGGTGAAATAACAAAGATTCCTAAATATAATCCTTGGGTGGGAATATGGCGTTTACAAAAATTAACTCATGACAAAATAATTGTAATTGCAAAACCACAAAAAATTAAAAATCAATATGGTCGAAATCAATTCCCATAAGTATCATAGGCAATTCATATTCCTAAATTCACCAGCCCTACTCCTTTTTCTATTTTGAATATTTTTTAAAACGATCTTGTAATGTTTTCATTGAAGAGATACCAGCTGCTCCTAATTTTAATTTTGAAACAGCTGTTTCAACTAATTCACTAACATTTCGTCCATACGTAACGGGAATTGTTACAATTGGAACTTGTGTATCTAAAATTTTAATATATTTATATTCTGAGCCAAGACGGTCGATTGATTTATATTGCTCATCCTCAAGATGAATCAATTCAATTACTAAATCAATTGTTGTTTCATCTAATAAAACTTGTAAGCCATAAATTTTGCTTAAATCTAAAATCCCTAAACCACGAACCTCAATTAAATTTTTTAACATTTCATGTGATTGCCCATACAACTTATTATTTCGTTGTTGAATAATAATCCGATCATCACCAACAAATAAATGATTTTTTTTAACTAATTCTAATGTCATCTCAGATTTTCCGATGCCAGATTTTCCTTTTAATAAAATTCCTTTCCCAAAAATATTAATTAATGACGCATGTTCTTCCACTATTGGAGCAAATTGTTCATCAAAAAATTCTAGGACAACTTGATACAAACGACTTGTGGTAATATTTTTTGCTAAAACAACCGGACAATCATGCTTGTCGGCAATTGTTAATAATACTTTATCCGTAAACTTTTCTGTCAAAATAATCATTGGAATGTTTTCATTTAAAATATATTCATAACGTTCTTTTTTTATCTCATCAGTTAATGTATTAACAAATAATTGCTCTTTATTTGATAATAAAACTACCCGACGGTTACTATTATTTTTTTCAAAATCAAATCCTGCTAACTCTAACCCCGGACGATTAAGACCATAAACTTTAACTTCACGGTTAAGTCCTTTTGCTCCTGCTAAAACTTCATATTCAAATCTATCAACAATATCTTTTACAATAAACTTTTCCACCCTAAGTTCCTCCTCATAGTTTAATACTATCACAAATTTTTATTCTGCTTCAATTTCAATAATAATATCGCGTAATTCTGCTGCTCGTTCAAAGTCAAGTTTCTCACTGGCTTCATACATTTCTTTTCGCAAATCGTTAAGCAATGCTTCTTTTGCTGTTTTATATTCTTTTGATTTTTTATTTTTAATTTTTTGTAATTTATCATCCTGACTTTTAATATTAGTATAATCACGAATGCTTTTAATAATTGTCGTTGGTGTAATATGATATTTTTGATTATACTCGTCTTGAATTCGACGACGACGTGCTGTTTCTGCCATTGCTTTTTCCATTGCATCAGAAACATTATCTGCATATAAAATAACATGCCCACTAGCATTTCGTGCTGCGCGTCCAATTGTTTGAATTAAACTACGTTCATTACGTAAGAAACCTTGTTTATCAGCATCTAAAATACAAATTAGTGATACTTCTGGGATATCAATTCCTTCCCGAATCAAGTTAACACCAACAATACAATCATAAACACCCTTTCGTAAGTCTAATAAAATTTGACTCCGTTCTAATGTTTTTAATTCACTATGTAAATAAGCAACTTTAACATTTTGTTCTTGTAAATAACTTGTTAAATCTTCTGACATTCGAATTGTTAAAGTTGTAATAAATACCCGTTCATTTTTTTCACGGCGACTTTTAACTTGGGCAATAATATCATTGATTTGCCCAACTGTTCCTTTTACCTCAACAGTTGGGTCTAATAAACCAGTTGGTCGAATAATTTGTTCAACTACTTTTTGATTAACTAATGCTAATTCATAATCACTTGGTGTTGCCGAAACATAAATAACATTCTTTAATTTTTGATTAAATTCATCAAAATTTAGCGGGCGATTATCTAGCGCACTTTTTAATCGAAACCCATAATTAACTAGTGTTTCTTTCCGACTGCGATCAGTATTATACATTGCCCGAATTTGGGGTAATGACATATGTGATTCATCAATAATTGTTAAAAAATCATCACCAAAAAAATCAATTAAAGTATATGGAGCTTCCCCTTCACTTCGTAAATCTAAATGCCGTGAGTAATTTTCAATCCCAGAACAAATTCCACTTTCTCGTAACGAATCTAAATCATATTCTGTCCGTTGTTTTAATCGTTGTGTTTCAACAATTTTTCCTTCCTGTTCTAATTCTGCTAGGCGAACTTTTAATTCTGCTTCAATCCGTTTGATTGCTTCTGCTAATCGTTCTGGTGAAGTAATATAATCTTGTGCCGGAAAAATTGTTAAGGTTGATAACCGTTGTGTTACATCACCAGTTAACCCATCAATATATGCTAAGTCTTCAATCTCATCACCAAATAAATCAATCCGAATAAAAGTTTTAATATTTCATCCCGGAACAATTTTAATGACATCTCCTTTTGCACTGAAACTACCTGGAATTAATTCAATATCATTTCGGACATATCCTGAAGATACTAAAAAATTTGCTAACGCTTTTTTACTAATTTTCTGGTTACGATCAACTTGAAAAAAAGATTTTTTATATTCGTTGGGATCTTGGGCACCATAAATTGCAGCAACTGAAGCAACAACAATTACATCCTTACGCGTTGTTAAAGCATTAAAAGCACTTAGACGCATCATATCTAATTCCATATTTTGACGAGCATCCTTGTCAACATATAAATCCTTGCTAGGAACATATGCTTCTGGTTGATAAAAGTCAAAGTTTGAAACAAAATATTCCACCCGATTTTCCGGAAACATTTCTTTTAATTCAACATATAATTGCATTGCCAATGTTTTGTTATGAGCCATTACTAATGTTGGTTTTTGATAATTTTCAATAACATTTGCCATCGTAAAGGTTTTTCCAGTCCCAGTCGCTCCCAGTAAAACTTGATGCTTTTTACTCGCAAATAAATTTGTTGTTAATTGTTCAATTGCTAATGGTTGGTCACCAGCTGGCAAATAATTAGCGATTAGTTTAAACATTATGACACCCCCCTTATACTGCTCTCTTTTTATTCTACTTTAATTATATCAATCTTCGCTTTAAATATTTTAAAAATAAAAAAAGTAAAATTAATTTTACTTTTTATCCATTCGTAATGTTGGCAACTGGAATATCAACTCCTGCTCAATAAATATCAATTGTTTCATTAGTTGTAAATTTCATAACTTGAATATTCATTTTATAAGTTCCTGTAACTTTACCACCAATTGGCGTGATTGTTACAGCATACTTTACTTCAACTAAATTACCAACAGCACTACCACCAGCTGGTCGTGCATCAATTGTTGTATTCAAAGTAACACCATTGCGATATTCTCGTGGCATTCATTTTAAAACCGCTGCTTTAACTGCTGTTTCTAAGTCATCTTCTTTATAATTACTATTTAAAAATGATGGTGCTGGAATTTTATTTGAAAACTTTGTTAAGTCTAAGTCAACAACTGGTTTATTTAAAACTCCAACTATAATTTCTAATTTTTTATCCACTGTTGTAGCCGCGCTTTTTGCTGACACAATAACTTTATATGGTTTTACTGTTAATGCTTTTGTATCATCAGTTTCATTTTCAACAGTATATTCAATTTCGGTTTTATCAACTGCTGGAGCAACAAATGATTCAACATAATTTTTAACCGCTGCTTTTAAATCGCTAACCTTGTTACCAACAGTTAAATCAACTGAAAAATATTTTGTTGGAATTGTTTCTAAATTAAACTTAAAGTTAGCTTTATCAACAACATCAACTTTAAAATTACCTAATCCCTGAATTGTTTTAGCGTCTTTTTTTGCTTCCAAAGTAAGTTCGTAAGTTCCAACCACTAATTTCCCACCGGCAGTTCCACCGCTTGGTCTTGTTTTAACAACTAATTCAACTTCAGCAGGATCAATTTTAATGTTACTTTCTTTATCTAATTCAGCAATAACAACTTTTGTAATATCTGCTTCACTATCATTGGTTGTGAAAAAATCTTTTTTAAGTCACCCAAAATCAACAGCACTTAAATTAGGTAACATTGAATAACCATACTCATGAATTTTTGCTTTGCCACTAATTTGGTAGTAACCCATCAACATTTTTTTGCAGCAGGACTAACTTTTGCTTTTTTATACATTGCATCATCAATAAAATCTGATGTTGGCACCAAACTTTGTGCGGTCTGAAATAATGTTCCGTTTTTATTGGGCATAATTCTCGCAACAGCACCATTAACTCCCGAAGGTTTATCCTTACTATTTCCTAATAAAGTAACAGTATATAACACCACCGCTAGTGAATTAACGGCTGTTGTTCCTTGGTCATTGTTTGTTCATGGATTTAATGAAGGATCCTCTAACGAAGGATAACGCTCTCATTGGTTCTGTAAAATATCTTGATAATTATAATAAAACTTATTGTCAGCAGCAGAAGTACCTTTAATATATAAAACATTATACATTAAAAAGTTATTAACAGCATTGATAACTGCTGGTGCCGCTGTCTTCGCAACTTGATTATTACCAGGAAAATCACCAAGATTGTTTGTCTTGCAACCAACAACATTAACTCCAACTGCTGCTGACAATGAAAAAATTGTTAGTAATGATAATAATTTTTTCATTTATTGGTCCTCCTTAATCAATTGAATTTCGTTCCATTTTTTTAATTTGTCTTTTACTTAATTTTGTATAAGAATATTTTTCACTAATATTTGTAAACAATATTTCATTAACTTTTGCCTTGATTTCTTTTTTCTGCTCTTTTGTTAAAATCAATAACACACTTCTTTTATGAGCATACTCTGCTGTACTTTCAACTTGTGTCATTGCTTTATAAATAACACTCATTCGACGTGTTCCATAATGAGCACGAAAGAACCGAATATGTAATGTCGCTAATTTTATAACAATCATAATAATAGCCATTGCTAATAAGACTAAACAGTTTTTAATAATATCTGCTTTATAGTATCATAATTGTCCCGCCCCCGATGCAATTCAATAAATAATATTTCCCATATTATGCATTGCATAAATGAGTAGCATAATATTTGATAATGCATTGTAGAATGGATTTGACATAAATGATGGGAATAAAATTCATCCACAAGCAAAATTAAACATTAGAACAACCATATTTAATACCCGTGAAGAAACTTCATCAGGAATGGATAACCATATACCACCAACAATAAAGGTAAAGATAAACCCAACATAAAGTGAGAATAAATATAGTAACCAAAATGTTGATCCTAACTGTCAAAATCCAATTGGCAATAACATTAATAATAAAATTGAGACTTGAATAAACATATTAACTTGTAAAATTAGCATTTTAGATAAATAATGTTGATAAAATCTAGTATTAGGTGTCCGTGACCGGCGATTATAAATAATTGTTGAAGCAAAGATTCCAATGAAAGTTGCAATTAAAATAAATGCTTATCCTAACCCAATTCCATATTGACTATATTGTTTTCCAACTAAAGTATGTGGCATTTTAAAAATATTTATTAAATTAGAACCTGTTTCAGTAAAGCTTTTTGATGCTGCTGAAAATTCAGTATAATTCATTTCCTTACGATTAAATTTAACTTGATAGGTTATAAGATCAATGTCAAATGCCGGATTTGGTTTTGGATTGTTAATTTGAAATAAGTCATTAACAATTGGCATTAATGAAATTGGTTGAATTCCCGTTAAGAAGCGATAAATTTCATCAGCAATTTTTGAACTAATATAGTTTCCTGAAATTGCAACATCTAAAATATTTTTTAAAGCAATTGCTCTTTTTTGGACTGGGATATAATCACTTAATTTAACTGGGCGTCCAGCAATAACCATTGGTGGAACCAATGATGGATCAATGAATTCAAATAGAAAGCGATTAATATCAGCTTCTTGAATTGTTCGATCATTAGGATTTGTTGAATTTGGTGGATAATAACTAAACATTGTAAACAAAGTTGTAGCCATTAACTGTGGTAAAATTTGAGCACTTAATGCTTTTGTTAAATTTCCATAAAAATTACTAATCATCCCACTTGCAAAATTCTGGCGAAATGTTCCTCAAAAAATAATTCTGTTTTGAACAAATCAACGTAATTCCTTAATAATAATACCATTTAATTCTGTTGCTGGTAAAACATGTGTTGGGTCACCGTCTTTGCAAACATTGTTACTATCAAAACCATCAAAGCAAGCATAATTTGCTTTATTCATGTTGACAATTAATGAAGCTAAATGTTGTGTAAATCCTTGTGGAATTCGGATTTGAACTTAATATTTACTATCTAATTCACTAACATTTTGCCCTGAATAGCGAACATAATCTCCTTCAACTTTTCCAACTTTTAAGTCATAAGTAAAACGATTAGTGTCAGCATTGTAAAAATTTAATTTTGTTACAGCTTCATCAGAAATACTTGTATAATAACCTATTTTCCCAACCATTTTTGCTTGTGAAGTACAATCTGCTTGATTATTAACAGTATAATCAAATGAAATTCCTTCTGCATTTAATAATTAATCAGTCCCATCAGTTGATGGTGGCAAGTTTTTATCATCTTTATAAATCATACAAACATTAGCATCTTGATTAACAATTGCCATTGGTATTCTTCGCAAATTTTGATACGGATTAAAGAAGGCTCAAATATAGAAAAATCCATAAATAAAGGTCATAAAACAACCAACAATTGCGATTACTTTATTAAATGGCTTTTCAACAAAAAAGGCACGTAATTCGTTTTTTAAAATATCACTAAATTTTGGTTTAATATCCGTGTTATTCTTTTTATTTATTTTGTACTCGTCGTTTTTCATCACTAAGCCTCCCAATCTATTCCTTCGCGGTTATCATCATAAACATAATTTGTTTTTAATTTAACTAATTCCGCATTATATTTTGCAAATTTAAATTTATTAGTAATTTTATCTTTTTGCTGTTCAATAATTGAACGTAATTCATCTTCTAGATTTTCAATTTGGTGATTAATATCTTCAATCTTAGTATTAATCTTATGAATTCTAATATTGTATATTTCATCTTTTGTAATTTTCGATAACTTATAATTTTTATCTTTTTCAGCATTTAATTCTTCTAATTGACGTTTTAATTTAGCAATACGGTCTTCAATATGATGATTAACTTGGGTTTTATTTGCCTCTAAATCTTTAATATCATTTGCCAATATTAATAATTTTTCTTGGCAAATTGCAACTATTCTTGATTCTGGTTTTGTTTGTTTTAAATGATTTAAATGTTCTTTTTCTAGATTATATTGAACAATTAATTTATTAATTTTTTTATCACGTGGGTTATCAAAAACTGTTTTCTTTGTATTACTGTTTAACTCATCAATTTTATTTTGAATATATGTTAATTGTTGTCGTAAAGTATATACTTTTCGTAATTTTAGCTTTGAACTATTGTCATTAATTGTTCGTGTTGCAAAATTATATTTGTCTTTTAAATTATCAAATTGTTCACGTAATTTTAGAATACGTTCATAATTTGGATTAGTTTTCAGCATTTCAATTTCTTTTCGTGCTGCCTTAATTTTTTCGCCTAAAGTTTCTAATTTTTCTTTTAATATTTGTGATTTACGAATATCATAACTATCATTTGTAATTTCAGCTTTTTGAACTAAAATAACATATTTTTGCTTAATTATTTCAAAACGGTTTCGATACATTTCAATTATTGCTTCTAATTTTTTAATTCGAACAACAGCAGGATCTTTATACAATGAATTAATTTTATCTTCTAAATCTTTAATTTTTTGTTCACGATGTTTTTCATCAATATATTCTTTAATTAATAAAGCATATTCAACACTTAAATTGTTAATAACACGACGACTTCTAACAAATTCTTTTGTTGCATCAATATTATCCATTGTTTCATAAATTTCTTTTAAGCTAAATGTTCCAAACATTTCAATTCGACGATAAATATATGCCGTTCCTAAACCAATTCCTAAAAAGACTGCTAGGAAAATTAGTAATGCTCCAAAACACCCTAAAATTTCATTGTTATACATGCTAACAATTCCCTCGTTAGATGCAATTCCATAGACAATATTACTCATTCCAAAAATCGTATATTTAAATGGCACAATATAACTAATTGCTTGGAAAAAGCCATTTTGTAAAATAACTGGGAAACTTCCTCCCCCGGCCGTTAAATTAAAGACAGTATAGATAATAGATAAGAATCGCCCGACATTATCATCTGGCATTGAGTACCAGAGCGCCTGGGTTATTGTTGTTAAGACGGTCGCTGTGACAATCATCCACATCAGCATATAAACAATTGGTGATCCTAATTTTCCATAACCAACAGCTAATAATCCTAAGAATAACAATAGCGTTTGGGCATAGGAAGTTATCAACATTGTAAATCATTTTGAAAAATAGTGTTGATATCATTTTGCATTAGGCGTATAACTTTTTTTACGATAAATAAATGTTTGCGTAATAGCTCCAATTCACAATGAAATTGAAATAAAATATAATCCTAATCCATATCCATAAGTTCCAAATTCATAACCTTGGATATGTTTATTAACACTAGTTGATTTTGATACATTATTTAAAAAATATCTTTAATTTTGTCGAAAACTCTTGATGAAATAAAAAAAATCATCAATATGACAATTTGAAAACTAATTTTGTGTAAGATTATGATTTTGCTTTAAATTTTTTAAACGTTAAAATATAATACCGTTGATTGTTGGTTTGGTGTTAAACCTTTGTGTTGGTATTTTCATTTTCAGAGCTTTAAATAATTTTGAATATTAGTGAAACCCAAACCATGATAATGAATTAAGGCTTCTTTAAGACTGGATTGTAATTTACTAATCTTATTTAACTTTTGATAACTAGTATCAGGGTTTGTACTAGTTTTGGTGGAATATAGAGTAGAATTTGTTTGTTTTGCTACTAATAAATATAGTGGTTGCATATCAGAAATAATTATTGATTTTTCTTTAATTAGTTGCTTATTCATATTTTCAATAATCCATTGTTTTTGTAATCTTTTGGTATTGGTGGATTGAACAAAAATATTATTATTGCTATCAACTGCCATTTGAATACAGCATTTGGTATCAGTTGAAAATGGATCGAGATGAGTTTTTCGTTTATCAAATTTATCTTTAAAATTGCCTTTATGAATTTCTTTAATAAATGTTTCATCCATTTGGATTTGACCATTTAATTTTTTAAATTTTAACTGTGTATTTTCTAATTGTTTTGATTGCATTAATTTTTGTCGATTATATCAAGCGGTTTTTGGGGTTGTTTTAATAAAACGAGAAATTATTTTACTAGATTGTCCTAACAATGAAATTTGAATTAATAAATTTCACTGTTCATAATTTAAATGACTTCAATAAGTAAAATGATGACGAAATGCATCAAAACTAGCACGACATTTTTTACATAAATATTTTTGTTTTCCTTCGGAATTATGACCATTTTTAACACAATGAAAAGATTTGCAATTAGGACATATAATGCCTTTATCTCTAAATTTTTGATCAATTTCATTTAAACGTTTTTGTTTTTTAATTAAGTCTGCTTGTTGTTTTATTTTTTCATAAAATTCTAAAAATTGATCATCTGTTAAGCTATTTATTAATTCTGTAATTATTTTTTTCATCATTTATTTACCTCTATATATTAAAAATATACCTAATTTTAGGTATATTTTATAAATATCAAGAGTTTTCGACAAAATTAAAGAAAAATATTGAGTTACATATAATAATTTTGTTTTATAATCTGAAAAGTAAACACGTTGTTCTCATCTTGGGTCATTATCTTTTGGGCTTCCTAAATCAGGAAACATAATTTGAAAAGCAAGCGGTAAAATATCCGCCATTTTTAATTCAATAATCCCACCAACAGAAATCATAACATCGTTTTTAATATGACCAAACATTTTGTTAACGGATTCATATAATTTAGGGTTATTTTGTTTTAGATGTTGTAACGCTTTATATAAGTTTGATGGCTCATTTGGTTTTGGTCCCTGACATACTTTCCCATCACAATCATATGTGCTAATGTTTTGAACAACAGCCATGATAAAATTATACATATTTTTGGGGATAATATAATACTCACCAAAATGAGAGCTCCCACCACCATTTGAACTTTCACCATAATCTTGTCGTGATGCTAATCAAAACATTGTTTCTGGTGCTAATGTTGCTAGAATACTACTAGCTAAACTTCCAAAACCCGCTTGTAACATATTCATCATATTACCAATCATAAAACTATGTTCATATGTCGCTCAAAATTCCATTTTATTAGCACTGAAATAATCCATTGTTTTAAAGAAATCGTTTTCATCATCATCAGTAAAATTTGGTTCACCAATTTGAGCTAATCCACGCATTAATTTATAAGTATTTAAAGAATAATCAGTTGGAATTTTTAGTTGCACTCAGTATTTACTATTTGGAGTAAAACTAGTTTCTGTCTCTTTTAAATATTTAATTGTTGTTGCAATATCACCAATTGATGTTGTTAAAGTTTTTGAATTTTCATCATATTTGTTATTATTAGTAATAACACTATCAACCAATGAAGAATAACGATAATTAAGTTCATACTTATTTGGATCAAATCTTTCACTTTGGTATCATTTGCTTGCTTGCCCATTACATTCTTCTGAGCTTTTTGCTTCTAAATAACCAACTTTAACTGCATTGTCAATAAATTCATTTCCACCTTTACTATTAACATAAGCAACACAAGTTGCATCATCACGGTTTACAATTGCCATTGGTACTTTTGAAATATTAGCAACTGGATCTCAAACTCCAGTAATACAAATAATTCCATACAAAAAAGACATAAAACAAATTAATAAAAATCGCAGCAAATGTTTTTTATCACGGGCAATAGAATTATATAATTCTGTTTTAAAAATTCCCCCAAATGTTGCACGTCCATATTTAATGTTATCCGTAGTTTGTTTTTTCTCAGATTTAGGATTAACAATTTCATTTTGATCAGGCGAAGCGTTTGGATCAATATCTTCACTAAGATCTTTTTCAGTATCTTTATTTATGTTAAAATAACCCCTCTTAAATAATTACACTAATTTATTAATATTAACATAAAAGGAGGTATTAATCAATATAAAAAATTGAATAAAATAATACACGATGTAAAAATAAATTGCAAGAAATTTTTCTTTTATTTTTTAAAATTTGTAAATAAATTTTAATTTTTTGGCATTGTTAAATGTAACAACATTTAAAAAACAATTTTAAAAAATTCTTATAAAGCATACCAGATTGTTAAAAAATATGGTATCGTAAAAATATATGTAAAAAATGAGGAACAAAATGAGTACAAACAAATTAACAACAACTTCAACCCTATATCACAACAAAAAAATATACTGTAGAAAATCAAAATATTTTAAATTAACTATTAGCAATGCGCTTAAATGCACCGACGATTGAAAGATTATTACGTTTTAAAAAAGGACTAACACAAGATCAAAAACAACTCCTTTTATCAATTACAAAAAATTTAACTCCCGGTCAAACTTTGGAATTGCCAAAAACACCAAAACAAATTACAATCAAAAAAACTAATAATAAAAAAGAAGGAAAAATTGTTGCAATTAAACCACAGCAAGTTAAACCGCCTTCACAATTAGAGTATATTAATGAACAGAAACATAAACGAATTACACAAAAAATTAAAAAAACTAACTATGCCGGTCGTACAATTTCAAAGCAAGAAAGTATTCATCAAGCACCAACTAAAAAGGAAGCAAAACAACCAAACAATAGTAAAAAATATCAAATCACAAATAATGGCCCCTTCTTTGATTATGATCCAGGTTATGTGCGACAATATAGTCGTACAACATTATCATTTTTAGTTAGAGCAAATTACAAAACTTGAAATAAAGTAAAATAACAAAATATAGTAGGTTTTAGAAAACTACCATACTAAAATTAAAAAGTTTAAGGTCTATTTTTTAATTAACCTTAAACTTTTTTAATAACTATTTTAGTATCTTATTTTTATTTAATATATTAAATGACTGTTATTTTATTCCTTTGATTTTTTCTACTAATTTTTTAATTTTTTCATTACATTGTAGATAAACATCAGATAAACTACGTTTTTCAATCATTGCTTTAATCATTTGTGAAATTAAGCTAGCAATTGAAATAACTTCTAACCCATCAAAGAGACGGTCACTATTAATATCAATTGTATTCGTAACAATAACTTTTTTGACAGTTCCATTATTGATGATTTCAGTTAATCGTTCTTTTGCTGGTGGTGAAAAAACACCATGACAAGCTAATAAGTATACTTCTTTTGCACCATTTTCTTTTAAAGCTTTAGCGGCATTGCAAATTGTTCCTGCTGTATCAATCATATCATCAACAATAAAACAAATTCGATCTTTAACATCTCCCAACACAAATTGAACTTCACTAACATTTGGTTTTGGGCGACGTTTATCAATTACCGCAATATTCCCGGCCAAACTCCCTAACCGATTAGCAACGTCACGAGCACGAACTAATCCACCGTGGTCTGGTGAAACAATTGTTACTTCTTCAGTAATATGATCTTCTTCGAATTTACGAATAATTGTTGTTGCTAATTCTTGTGTTGAACGTAAATCGTCAACAGGAACATCAAAAAATCCCATTGATTGTGGTGAATGTAAATCAACAGTCATCACTCTTGTTGCCCCTGCTGTTGTTAACATATTAGCAACTAACTTACAAGTAATTGGTTGACGGCCACGCGCTTTACGGTCTTGTCGCGCATAACCAAAATAAGGAATAATCACATTAATGCTTTGTGCACTTCCGCGTTTTAAAGCATCAATTGCAATTAATAACTCCATCAAATTTTCATTAACTGGCCGTGATGTTGATTGAATAATGTAAACATCTTTGCCACGAACTGAATTCATTGCTCGTACTAAAATTTCTCCATCAGCAAAACGAATAGTTTCCATTTCTTCTCTTTTAACACCTAACATATTACAAATTTCATCTGCTAACTTAACTCCAGCAGACAGGCCATATATACTAAAACTCTTTTCTTCCATTAGTCCTCCTATAAAATTTTGGTATGAGATAAAAATTCAAATTGAATCCTTACTTATACTATATACTTATCCATAATGAATTAAACAATCTTTTATTAGAAAATAATAATGATATAATAAATAATGAAGGTGATAAAATGACACAAACAAGTCAAGCAAAAGATATTATCGATAATCTTCGCCCCTATATTAACCAAGATGGTGGGGACATTGAATTTGTCGAAGTTAAAGATAATGTTGTTTATGTTCGATTAGCTGGGGCATGTGTTGGCTGCGGATTAATTGATTCAACAATTAAAGATGGCGTTGAACAAATTGTTAAACAAGAAATGCCTGACATTAAAACAGTGGAAGTTATTATGTAACTTCTTTTTTTGTTTGTAAATATTCTTGTAAGACAATTTTTTGATCAACCCGTTCTGGAACAACCATTCCTACTAATTCCGCTAATTTTACTTCCGCTTGTTTTGGATAATAATACTCACCACTAATAAATTTAGCAGTAAAATAAACAAGAATAATTAATCCAAAACAACTAAGTGCACACCCTAAATATAAAAATAAAATAACAGTTTTTAGTGTTTTTAAAAATGCATCGTTTTCAACAAATGGTAAATTTCAATTTATCGCTAAATTATTAAAAATACCAAAATGATTGTCAGCAAAAACACGAATTAAAAACTGAACTAAAAAAGTCATCAAAGAATTTAGTGCCGAAAAACAACCAGTTACCGGTCGGTTTCGAATCCGATAATTCCACATAATTGCTAAGGAAAACAAAACCCCAAATAATACTCCTAAAGCAAAACCATTTAAAACTTGCAATCCCAACAAAACTTCTGGCACTGAAATTGTTGCGGCTAAAATGAAATATACTCCTCAAATAGCAAATGCTAATATTAGTGAATTTTTAATTCCAACCTTTTTAACAAAAAAATGATATATTAATGCGGCATCAACAATTTGTGCAATTCACCAAATTTCTTGCACAGAATGAAGATATTGTTCGACAATTATTTTGTTATGGTACTTAACCCAAGCTTCTTGAGCTAATAATAAGTTTAAAAATCACCTTGACTTATTTCTCTTAATATTGCGACAAAAAATAACAAAACAAAAATAATAACAACTTTTCATTATGAAAACAGCGGAAGTTGTTTTAATACTGGTGGCTGAAATGCACCAATATTACTCTTAATTTCTGGCAAATAAAAACAAAAGATCATCGCAAATATTAACAAACCAAAAATAGTTCCAAAAATAACATAATGTAATGTTAAAGGATTTTGATTAAAATTTTTTACAAACATTAAAAAATTTGCTCCTGCCATATTAGCTAAAAATACAACTGGTAAGTTTAAAGCAATTGTTAAAAACGGATTAGTTCGATATAAATAAACTTCATTAAAACTTAAATATCATATTGAATTGGTTGAAACACCAAATCCAAACGCAATGGTACAAATAATCATTGCCACTCAATTATATGGCAAAATTAAAACTAATAAAATTCCAAAAAGCATTAACCCATATGAAATCCACAATCATAGTTTCCGGCTACGAACCAAAACAGTAATTCATGCTCCTGGAATAAAAAAGATGGCAGCATAAAACGAAGTACTAACGGCAAATAAAATTGCAATTGAAGTAATGTTTTTTGCAAAATCAAAAATAATAAAATTATAGTTTAAAGTTAATGTACATGATAATGCTAATCAAAAACAAAAATGTTGAACAATAAAAACTCATTGCCAAAAAGATTTTGCTCCTTTTTTAACCAAACCAATAACATAAGCAATCATTACTAATATTGTTAAAAAGGGATACAAAATTAAACTATCTCAATTATTCATAACAATAATTACAGTTTATTAAGTTTATCAACACGTAACGCATGACGTCCCGCATCAAAACTAGTATTTAAAAATGTTTCAACAATTCAAATTGCATTTTGAATAGCAATAACACGGGCCCCTAATGCCAAAACATTTGCATTATTGTGTTCACGTGCTAATTTAGTTAAATTTGTTTCATTGGACAACGCCGCTCTTACTCCTTTTACTTTGTTGGCTGCAATTGAAATTCCAATTCCCGTTCCACAAATGACAATGCCAAGACTATCTTTTTCTTGCATCACTTTTTCACCAACTGCTTGACCCAAGTCTGGATAATCCACTGCCGCATCACTATTTGTCCCTAAATTAATAACTTGATGTTTTTGATCTGTTAAATATTTAACAATTGCGTTTTTCATCTCAACACCAGTATGATCGTTCCCTATAATCACTTTCATAGTTTCTTTTCTCCTTTGCCTATATTTTAACTATAACACATCTTCCCCACGAAAACACTTAGACCCTAATTTTGGGTAATTACATCAAGTAATTTTTTTGGACTCATTGGTGTTACAGTAACAATTAAACGCTGTTGTTTTTCAACAGCAACATACAAATTACCCTCTAAATCATCTAATTTAATATATAAATTACTCCTTGTTTCAATCCGATCAGAAGAGTTGTCAATCATTTTAATAATTTTATCTTTAATGATTCAATCATTTTCATTCTTAAAAAGTGGAATTCGTTCCCGAATCCGCGTTGTAAACCATGAAAAGAAAATCCTAACTTATGTTGATAATAATAACCCATGCCCGTAGCTCCTATTACCTTTATTATACATATAATCAAGAAAAAAAGTTATAAATTATCGAGAAAAAGTACTACTTTTCTTTACACCTTTTTATCTATTTGCTATAATTCCTTTGTGTCTTAAAAAATGAAAGGAGACCTAACATGGCTAATATTAAATCACAAATGAAAAGAGTTGCAACAAATGCAAAAGCTAATTTAGCAAATAAATCTTTTAAATCTTCAATAAAAACTGCAATTAAAAAAGCAGAATTTGCAATCAATGCAAATGATGCAAATGCAACAGAACTAGTTAGCACAGCAATTAGTTTAGTTGATAAAGCAGTTACTAAAGGAATTTATCATGCTAATAAAGCTGCTCGTGTTAAAAGTAAATTAATGCTTAAAGCAAATTAATTACGCATCCTTTTTCAAAATAGACAACAGTATTAAAATAAAAAGTTTTCATAATTAATTTATGAAAACTTTTTATTTTAATTATCTTTCTTACGATATGAGTCATCTTTTTCAAAAACATTGTCATCTTTAAATTCATCATCAAACAGCGTTGGGTCCATTTCGTATTTTTGACCACTCATCATTGCTGTCACTGCTTTTTGATATTCTGTATTAGCACGAATCAATTTATTGCGATCTACTTTAGGTGCTAAAACAGCTAAAATAACAACCATAATTCCAGCAATTAGACCAATAATCATTGAAATAATTGTAAAAATTCGTAAAACTTGATAAGTTGTATTATTATACACTTCATTTATTAAACTTTTAATTGTTTCAGCCAAATCAGAATCTGGCAATAATAACCCACCAGTAATGTCTAATCCGGGGTCGTTTTTAATAATTACTCCATTGTTAGGAACTGAGATTTTATTAAGATATTTCTCAACCATATTTGGTAGTAAAACTTGAATTAATGATAACGCAGAATATAATAAAATCACAATTGACAACACAACTGGTCAAAAACGAACAACATAGTTATCTCGTTTAAAACGTTTTTTCCCCAATAACTCATAGCCCAAGAAAATTCCCGGTAAGATTGATAGAATCCCAGAAAATGTTTGTAAACCAGCGGACAACATTAATGAGAAGTTATACTGCGAACCAAAAGCAAATGCTTCTTTACTAAAATTATTATTCACATTATGTAAGGCAGAATCTGCTCCTCCACCAACAATAATCGATAATTTTGTTCCCGGAATTGTATAAACAATTACTTTTGTATCTAAGCGGATATTTAAATAAGAAGTTAAAAATCATAGAATTACTAATAAAACCGACGCTAGAATTACAACACCAGCAACAATTTTTTTCAAAAGCGGCATATATTTTGGTTTTGAAGTATAAAAGTAAAAACGGGGATCCAATCGCGGTGGAACTGGCATATTAGCCATTTGTTGCATCATCTGCGACATATCAAAATTATTTGGATCAGGAAAGTTAGGTCCCATCCCACCCATAGCAGCACCCGCACCAGCAATTGTTGGTCCTGTTTTGTCCCGTAATTCATCTAATTCTTCTTTGTTAGTTTTAATTTTTAATTTATCTTGTGCATTTTCAACTGCTTTTTTATCAGTAAAATCAGCTGTTGCATCAATTAATTCATTTGTAATCACATTTTCTCTCGTAATATAACTTTTTTCAACTTCAAAATTTTGAACAATATATTGTACAAATTCAACATATTCTTCATCTAACGAGTTAAAAGTAGCCCCGTCAACTTTTTCAATTGTTTCTGATTCATTGGTAATATCGGCTAAGACTTGTGCAAATGAAAGAGTAAACTTATTATCATTTAAATTTGCATTAAATTCTTTTTCTAATGTCAATAGGTTACAAATTTGCTGAATTACTAATTTTTTAAACTCTGGATTAACGATTACTTGTGCCTTTATATTGTCATCATTAAATGTATTGTATAATGTATAAACTATATGAGCATATAATTTATTTTCTTTCATTTGTTTCCCTCGTCTTTCTTTGCTATAGTTTAATTTATATCAAATAATTTAATTAAATACAAATCACTACTAATTTCTTTCCTTATTATACCCTTTTTTATATTATAATCAATTCAAAATAATTCCTTAATAATATTATTTGCTTTTTTGATACTAAAATTATGCATATGTTCAGCAATTTTTTTAACCCGAAAAGGATGAATTTGTAGAATTTCAGCAATTTGGGATGGTGTTTTCTTTAAAGCAGATAATACAATAATATCTCTTGTAAAAATAACACTATTAGTAATTAAAGCTAACAAAGCAATACTACTTAATCCCCGTTCTTGCAAATAATGATAATTAATTAGAAAATTATTTAAATCATTTTTTAATAGGTCATCAACCAATTTAAAAATATCCGTATCCAAATATTTTGTCATATTATTTTCAATTAAATCATCAGCTATCACTTTATCAATTAAAAGTAATTTTTTTAGTTCATTTTTAATAATATATAAATTATTTGGTAAATATTCAACAATTTTATTAATTAAATTTTGCTTAATTGTTCCGTTATTTTTAACAATATAATTATCAATAAATTTTGTTAATTCATTGTATGATAAATTAGTTGCTTTTAAAACACTAGTTAATTCCAACATTTTTTTTGTTATTTTTAAACGATTACTAATATTATTTACTGGGCAAATAAAAATAATGAAAGTACTTGGATTGGGAGTTAACAAATATTCCATTAAATGGGTTAAATATTCTTTATTATCAACTTTTGTTTTAATTTTTTCTTCGGTAATAAAGTAACTATCATTAATAATGATAATTCTTTTTTCAGAAAATAATGGTATTGTATTAGCATCATTTAAAATTGTTAAAAGAAAATCTTCTAAATAACTATACTCTTGCAAATCATATTCATTATCTGGATTAATTTTCTTTAGAATTTTATTTTTTTGCATTTTAATTAAAAAAGCATCTTCCCCATATATTAAAAACATCTTTAAAACTCCTTTAAACTGTGCTAAAAACTATGTTAAAGTAATCTTATCATAAAAACAAATAATTAAAATGTTAACTTAAAATAATTTGAGAACTGTTTTTTTATCAATAATATGAAACTGAAGATTTCTTTTACCACCAGTAAAATAAATTTGGCAATTAACAGCTTGCAAATTTTGTAAAACTGTTGCATCAGGATACTTTTGTTGTTTTGTTTTTTCACCAGAAATAAAACAAAACATTGGTTTTATTCTTTGCAAAAAAAGTAGATTAGAACTTGTCACCGAGCCACGATGAGCAACTTGCAATAAAGTAACTGTTGTCAAATCTTGTTCTAATAAATTAAGTTCAATTTTTTGAGTAATATCTCCTGTTAATAAAATTTTAGTATTATTAATTTTAACTAAAACAACTAAACTATTATTATTTTCATCAGAGTCATTAATCCACCGATGTAAAACCGTAAATTTCATTTCTCCAAATCTAATCCTTGTTAACTTAGTATTATTATAAATAATTTGTTTAACTAAAAAATAATTTTGCACTCCTAATAAATTATTATAGTGATCATCATATTGATGTGAAATAAAAACAGCATCAACTCAATTAACTCCTGCTCATCGTAAATAATTACTTACTAATTGTTTTGACCGACCCCTACCCACACCGGCATCATACAGAACAGTTCTTAAAGTTCGGTTATCTTGAAAAACAATTGTTTGACCATTACCAACATTTAGCATTGTCATAGAATAATTAGCATTAAACAAAGTATTTTGAAAACTACTACAAAGTAAAAAAAGTATTAACCCAAAAGCAAGGATCTTTTTTCATAACCCAATACTATTAATAACACTTAATAAAATAAGATAATATAAAACAATATAACCAATATTAACAACACCAATATTTCATACTAAATTAATTTTTGTACAAAGAATAACATAGTTCCTTAATAACAAATAAAAATATTGGTAAACAAAATAACAAGGTGGTAAGCAAATAATTAGAAATGAAAGGAAATAAATTAACACTAAAATTGGTGTTAATAACAAATTAAACAACATACTAGAAAAATTTAAATGATAATTAAAATACATTGTCCAACCAAGTAATACAACAAAAATCATAAAATTATAATAAAATAATTTTTGATAAAAAGTAAAGTGCTTTGTCCTTGTTTGAAAAGTAAAAATAAATAATGTTACTGTAAAACTATACCAGAAACTACTTGATAAAAAACTATACGGAAAAAATAATAATACTAAGAAAACATTTAATCCTCATATTTTGTGCAACGATAATTTTTTTTGTAAAAAATGAGTGTTAAACAATGAAAGGGTTAATAAAATAACAGCTTTAACGCTTGCAAAAGAGTAATTTAAAAGATATAAATAAAAAAGTAAGAAACCATAAATGAAATAATAATAAATTTTTTTTCGAAAAATTCGCTGAAATAATTTATCTAAAAAACAAAATAAAATATTAATATGATATCCCGAAACAATTAATAAATGAATGACCCCTATTTTGACAAAATCATTATACAAATTAAGTGTTGTTTTTGCTTTCTGACCAAACAAAATTAAATAAATTGTATCCTTTGTTAAATCATCATAATTATTAAAGAAATTTGTTATTTTGGCAAGAATACTAGTTCCTGTTTTAACTTCTATTATTTTTGTTAAGTTAAATTGATAAAAAATATTGTTCGCATTTAATCAAGCGTGGCGATTTAATTCATAAATATTAGATGATGAGATAATTGCCGAATAATATCCTTGTAAACGAACTTGATTATGCACCTCAAAATTAAGCGTTGTTTTCAAAAAATATCTTTAATTTTGTCGAAAACTCTTGATGAAATAAAAAAAATCATCAATATGACAATTTGAAAACTAATTTTGTGTAAGATTATGATTTTGCTTTAAATTTTTTAAACGTTAAAATATAATACCGTTGATTGTTGGTTTGGTGTTAAACCTTTGTGTTGGTATTTTCATTTTCAGAGCTTTAAATAATTTTGAATATTAGTGAAACCCAAACCATGATAATGAATTAAGGCTTCTTTAAGACTGGATTGTAATTTACTAATCTTATTTAACTTTTGATAACTAGTATCAGGGTTTGTACTAGTTTTGGTGGAATATAGAGTAGAATTTGTTTGTTTTGCTACTAATAAATATAGTGGTTGCATATCAGAAATAATTATTGATTTTTCTTTAATTAGTTGCTTATTCATATTTTCAATAATCCATTGTTTTTGTAATCTTTTGGTATTGGTGGATTGAACAAAAATATTATTATTGCTATCAACCGCCATTTGAATACAGCATTTGGTATCAGTTGAAAATGGATCGAGATGAGTTTTTCGTTTATCAAATTTATCTTTAAAATTGCCTTTATGAATTTCTTTAATAAATGTTTCATCCATTTGGATTTGACCATTTAATTTTTTAAATTTTAACTGTGTATTTTCTAATTGTTTTGATTGCATTAATTTTTGTCGATTATATCAAGCGGTTTTTGGGGTTGTTTTAATAAAACGAGAAATTATTTTACTAGATTGTCCTAACAATGAAATTTGAATTAATAAATTTCACTGTTCATAATTTAAATGACTTCAATAAGTAAAATGATGACGAAATGCATCAAAACTAGCACGACATTTTTTACATAAATATTTTTGTTTTCCTTCGGAATTATGACCATTTTTAACACAATGAAAAGATTTGCAATTAGGACATATAATGCCTTTATCTCTAAATTTTTGATCAATTTCATTTAAACGTTTTTGTTTTTTAATTAAGTCTGCTTGTTGTTTTATTTTTTCATAAAATTCTAAAAATTGATCATCTGTTAAGCTATTTATTAATTCTGTAATTATTTTTTTCATCATTTATTTACCTCCATATATTAAAAATATACCTAATTTTAGGTATATTTTATAAATATCAAGAGTTTTCGACAAAATTAAAGAAAAATATTGTTTTCAACCAATTTGCAAATAATAATAACCTACCCCCTCTTTTGAATCTGCCCAGTAACAATTTGATTGTGATAAAAATTTGGTTGCTTTAAATAATAAGATAAAATTGCTGACACAATAATCGCTAAAATTAATATTAATAAATGAATTCTTCGTTGTTGTCAAATTAAAACAAAACCTAAAATAAAAATAACTAAAATAGCATAATAACTATTTATCAAAAGTAAATAATTAGAAAGAATTATTCCTACAAGTAAAATAAAATCTGCTTTTTTAAAAAAACAATACATCTGTTTTAGATTAAAAAACACAAAACAACCTAATAATATTAAAATATTTTAAATAACTACCACTTAAATATTGTTGTAATTTAGTAATGATAATCTTAGAAGAATTTACTTTATCTTGCAAAATTTTGATAACTTTTGATTGCAGAAAATTTGGAATTAAAACTTGTTTTAAAAGTTGTTTTGTTAATAATTGCCGTTGATATCATTTAATATACTGTGCTGTTGGAATTAGTCCAATTGTTGATATTTGCTGATATTTTTTTTGCAAAATATTTTTATGAATTGGAGCAAAAACATTAAAATCAAACTGATAATTTAATAAAATTGTTTCAATTGTTCAACCAACCATTTCCGCAGAAATTCAAACAGGAGTTGGAATTACTTTTGGTTGTGCTAATGGTAAATTATATTTATTTGTAAAAATTATTTTGTAATCATATTTTCGGAGGTCTTTTTCTACAAAATTATTAACATTTATTCGTCAAGAAAATAAAAAATAAATTAAAGTAACTAAAATACCAAATAATATTGTAAAAATAAAATATCCCTTCTTTTTAACAAAAACCACCCGCTTTCAACTTATGATATAATCATTGTCTTTTCATTTTCCTTGCAAGAAAAAAAGAGATGATACATCTCTAATTCTTCCCAGCAATTAAAATATTATATTTATCTAAAAGATAAGTATCTAAGTCAGTCAACATAAATGGACCGTCGGAAATTTGTGGTTTAGCAATATACTGTTGAAGCGTCTCATCAAATCTTGCCACCTGTACATAATCACGACGATAGTTAACCATTGTTCCTGATTCGGGATCATGGCCATTACTATAATAGTTGTAATTATTTTCATAATCCATAACTTGTTGATAAGGTGAAGTATAATTTGCTTCTTCTGTTATTGCTGTTGCATTTTGAACAACATAATTCATAAACTTATAAGCTAAATCTTTGTGTTTAGCATCTTTTGCTAATACCATATTATCACTTCAAATATTAGTTCCTTCAGTTGTTTGTGATATTCACTGGGTTGTTGCACGGGGACGAGTAATAATTAATTTTGTACCGCTGGCTTCTTTTCTACTATTTGCAAATAATGTGTCAGCATAAATCGCATCACCATTATACATAAATGCAAAATCAAAGTTTCCATCACCAACAGCATTAAGTAATTCATCATTCATCAAAGCAACATTATTGTTTTTTAATAATGTTGTTAATTGATTATAATCAACATCAACTTGGCTTTGTGTTTTTGGAATTGGTCTAAAATAATTTTTTTCATTTGCTAGCATAAATAAATTTCGTGGATCATTATTTACTAAAACTCGTTTTTTAGCTGCTGCTGCTTGCCAAAGAATATCTCATGAAATACCATTTGAATAAATATTATTGTGGGTTACTTCATTAATAGCAATTTGATCACGATTTGTTGCAGGATCTCATTGTTCACGTTGATAACCAAATTTTCCTTTTGCTGGTGCTGGTAAGTTAGTATTTGCTTTAGCAAAAATATCTTGTAAAAAATCTAAGTTACTTTTTGTTGGATTAATAACTAATGAAACTTCTCCTCAAAAGTATGGTAAACTATAATTTACAATTGTTTTAACATCAGCATTAGGTTGCCCTGCCAACTTATCAGTCCCTTTAATTTTATTTTCATTTAAGATATTTAACAAACCATTATTTAATGATGCCGCATATGTTTTATCAAAACACTTTGATTGTGTTGGGTCAATAGTTGAAACAACACAGTTTTGATAAAAATCTGGATTAATTTCTTTTACTGCAGTAATATAAATATTTAAATCATTAAAATACTGATTACCAATTGTTCATTTACCTGAATTATTTTCATTATATGTTGGATTAGGTTTAATAATATTAAAACTTTTATCAACATCATTTAGTTTTTGATAATCAATTTCTTCTAAGCGCCCTTCTTGGGCTAATTTATTGACCATATAATCACTTGGAACCATAACATCATAATGCGTTGTATATAATTTATTGTACAATGTTTCATTGCTATCATAAACACTATATTTAACTTTAACATTATATTTTTTCTCAAAATTACTAATTAAATCAGAAGTAATATAACCACCTCAATTGGCAACGGCCAAATCATAAATGTTATTACTAATATAAACCCCCGTTAATAATCCAACGGAACCAACTGAAATGACTGCTAATAATAATGGTTTTCAACTCCGTGAAAATCAACGAAATTTTTTTCGTGACATTTTGTTAATGTTCTCTTTAGTTTCTTGGCGTTCAATAAAAGTTTGTTTTTTATTTTTAATTCATACTAAGGTTTTTTCATATTTTTTTTCTAATTTAATAATTTTTCAACGTAAACGTTCTTTTTGGTTTTCACTTTGAAATTTTTTAGTATTAAGTTGATGATAAAGCAATGCTAATTTCATTTCATAACACATAATGTCTTTATCTTTATATGTTCCTTTTAACATTTCGCGGCGTAAACGATTGTAATTAATTTTATAAATATTTCAACCATTTCAACCAATAATAACAAAAGCAATAATTGCAATACAAATTGTTCCAAATGCATTAATGAATGGTTTGATTCGTTTCATTGTGTAAATAAATGTTGCAACGTTAACATCATCACCCCCGGTGAAATATGAAATAATGAAATCATCGAAACTCATTGCAAAAGCAATTGCAGCAGCAGCGATAATTGCTGGTTTTAAAATTGGTAAAATAATTTTACGTAAGGTTTGTGATGGTTTTGCTCCTAAATCTAATGATGCTTCAAGTAATTTTGGATCAACTTTTCGTAACCTTGGTAAAACAGTAATAATTACATAAGGTACATCAAACGAAATATGGGCCAGTACTAAGGTAAGCATTCCAAAGTTAGCTCCCAGGGCAATAAATAACATCATTAACGAAACCGCCGTAATAATATCGGCATTAATTAACGGAATATTAGTAATTGATAATGTCATTTTTTGTGTAATCTTACGGGCACGACTTAAACCAATCGCTGCTAATGTTCCAATTATAACCGAGATAACTGTTGCAATAAGGGCAGTAAAAACAGAAACAATAATACTTTGTAGAAATGGTTGTTCATTAGCAAGTTGTTTATATCAACGATCAGAAAAGCCATTAAAGATACTCGTACTCTCCCCAATGTTAAATGAGAACAAAATTAGAATCATAATTGGAACATAAATAAACAATATGATTAATGCCATGTAAGATGATTTAAGAAATCTTTTCATTACGACGCCCCTTTCTTGTTTCAAAATATCTTGATAATAAGTTTGATAATACAATAATCAGAAAAACAATAATTGCTAAAATAACTGAGATTGCTGCTCCAATTCCAAAGTTTTCGCCTTTAAAGAAATATGATTCAATTACATCAACAATTAAATTAATGCGACCATTCCCCATAAACTTAACAATAATTAAAGAAGTTGCTGCTTGAACTAACAATAAAGTTCCTCCAGCAATGATTCCTGGAATTGATTGACGAAAAACAACTTTTCAAAATGTTTTAAAACCATTTGCACCCAAATCTTTTGAAGCTTCAATTAATGATTTATCAATTTTATCTAAACTATTATAAATTGGTAAAATCACAAATGGTAAAAAAGCATATACCACCCCAATTACAACTGAAATTGGGGTCCCCAATAATCCTGGCGCAATAATATTAAATAAGGTTTGTAATCCAATAATTTTTAATAACATATTAATTCAAATCGGTAAAGTTACAAGAATTCAAATATTTTTTGATAATAGTTTTGACTTACAAAAGGCCATTACATAAGCAACTGGATATGCAATTACAATTGCAATTAAAGCCGCAATAAATGAATAACCTAGTGCTAAGAGCAATGCAATTACAAATTTTCGTTCTGATAAAAAAGTTACAAAATTTTTAAAATTAATTTCAAAAACTAAACTATTTCCGGTTGGTTGAATAAATGAATATAATAAAATAATTAGTAACGGAACAACAATTAATAAAATCATAATAATAATGTATGGTCATAAAATTGGATTTAACCCTCGTTTAAATCATTTACTTTGTTTTGCCTGATAAGAAATGTTGAGATATTTTGTTCGACATCAAGCAGCAAAATGTTGTCTACGTGATTTAGCACGACTAGTTTGTTTTTTAAATCAAGTTTTAACTTTCCCTGGTGGTTTTTCTTTGTTTGCCATTATACCCTCCTCTTAATCATCAATCTCTTTTCACATAACATGAATATCTTCAACATGTCATGAAATATCAACTGTGTCATATTCTTCAACTTTATCAGTTGAATGAATTAAGTATTTGCGATCTTTACATTTAACAATAATTTCTCAATGAACACCTTTAAAATTAACACTAGTTACTACACCGGTAAAAAATCCTTTTCCGACTGGAACAATATCAATATCTTCGGGGCGAATCATAATATCAATTTGATCCTCTTTTTCACCAAAACCACGATCAAGACATTCAAATTTCTTTCCATCAAATTGAACACAATTATCTTTTAAGAAAATAGCATTTGAAATAATATTTGAATCACCAATAAATTGTGCGGTTCAAATATTTTCTGGTTCATTATAAATTTCAGTTGGGGTTCCAACTTGCTGGATTGCACCATCATTCATTACAATAATTCGATCAGACATTGTTAGTGCTTCTTCTTGGTCGTGCGTTACTAAAATAAACGTAATACCAATCTCCCCTTGTAAAGCTTTTAGTTCAGCTTGCATTTTTTTCCGTAATTTTACATCTAACGCCGCCATTGGTTCATCTAATAATAAAACCTTTGGTTTATTAATTAAGGCACGCGCTAAAGCTACGCGCTGACGTTGCCCCCCCGATAATAATTCAACTGACTTATCTTCAAAACCTTCTAGTCCGACTAAAAAAAGAAATTTTTTAACTTCTGCTTCCAAAACATCATATTTAATTCGTTTAATTTTCAAACCATAAGCAATGTTATCAAAAACAGTTAGATGGGGAAATAAAGCATAGTTTTGAAAAACAGTATTAATCTCTCGTTTATGAACCGGAATTTTAAGATAATCTTTTCCTAAAAATAATAATTCACCACTATTTGGTTGCTCAAAACCAGCAATAATTCTTAATGTTGTTGTTTTTCCACATCCAGATGGACCTAATAATGTAACAAATTCTCCTTCTTTAATGTTTAAGTTAATCCCTTTTAAAACAACTTTCCCATCATATTGTTTTGAAATGTTACGTAACTCTAAAATATTTTTTTCCAATTTTTTTCTTCCTTTCTAGCAACTTAAAATGTTGGTGGCGTTGATATTCATAATACTTCAACGATGTCAGCTGTTTCATTTTTTAAATAATGTTGGTTGTTCCCATATAAATAAAAACTATCTTTTGCTTGTGCTTTTTGTGCTTTTGGTCCAGAATAAACCATTACTGTCCCCTTTAAAACATATCCAAAAATTTCACCTTCAAATGGTAAAATCCGTTCGGATTCACAATGTGGTTTAATCTGAATTAAAATTGGTTCTAATTCGTTTGCTTGTGCATTCGGAACTAATCACTCAATGCGATAATTATCTTGTTTAACTTCATAATGATCATCTGCTTGATAAACAAACTTTTTATTTTTTTCTTGTTTAAAAAAATCTGCTAAGTTGGTGCCTAACACTTCTAAAATATTTTGAAGTGTTACAATACTAGGCGAAGAAATATCTCGTTCAAGTTGACTAATAAAACCTTTTGTTAATTCACAGCGATTAGCTAATTCTTCAATTGTTAAATTGTTTTTTTGACGTAACAACTTAATCTTCTCACCCAGTAACATATGCACACATCCTTTTTGTAATTGTGTTTAGTTATACTAAACTTTTTGTTTTAAAATTACAACCACATTAATTATAGGGAAAACAAAAAAAATATCAATACTTTTTTGATATTTTTTACTTTTTAAAATACTTATCAATTGCTTTAGCAACTCCGGAACGACGATAATGGGCTGTTGTATCATCAGAAATACCCTTGATATCATCTGTTGCATTTCCCATTGCAATTCCAACACCTGCTCATTTTAACATTGCATAATCATTTGAACCATCACCCATGGCAATAACTTCCGCAGGCTGAATATTATATATCTTTGTCAAATACTCTAAAGCATCTTTTTTATCACTATTTTTTGGACTAATTTCTAAATTTAAACTCTGGTTTGTTAAATATGATGAATCAAAAACATTAAACTCGTATTTCACTAAAATTTTTGCTTTAAATTTTAAAACAGCTTCCTTTTTACCACTAACAACAAACTTATATGCTTGGTCGTGCAAAGTATTACTATTTTTAACTAAAATTCTTTTTCGTTTTGTATGAATACTCATTCATTTCACCATAAAACCATGGTTAGTATTAACATAGGCTAAATGATCATTAGCAACAGAATAAGCTCATAATTGAATACGATATTCATTAGCAATATTAAAAACAGTAATTAATTCTTCATTTGTAAAAGCATTTTGTTGAATAATCTTTTCCTTAGCAAAATCATAAATAATTCCACCATTAAAACCAATCACTGGCATTTGTTTTTCAATAATTCCTAATTTTTTTGCCACTTTTCGAATTACTCCAATACTACGCCCAGTGGCAATAATTACTTTAATATCATTTGCTAACGCTCATTTAATTGCAGCAATGTTTTGTTTTGAAATTTGATTTCGATGAGCTGTTGTTCCATCCAAATCAAGCGCAATTAACTTATATTCCATTAGTTCTTTCTCCTTATTTCCTTTCTTTTAATTATATCTAAAATTTAAGAAACCAACAGATATTTGACTAAACTTTGAACTTTATCTAATTTCTCTCATGGTAATTCACTATGATAACGACCAAAATGACCATAAGTTGCTGTTTGTTGATAAATTGGCTTTTGTAATTCTAATTTTGCAATCATTGCTTGTGGTTGAAAATCAAAGTTCTCTTTAATAGCCGTTAAAATTACATCATTAGAAACCAGATTTGTTCCAAAGGTTTCAACAAAAATTGAAATTGGTTCTGCAACACCAATTGCATAAGATAATTGAATCTCACAACGTTCAGTTAATCCTGCTGCAACAATATTTTTGGCAACATAGCGTGCCATATAAGCCGCCGAACGATCAACTTTTGTTCCATCCTTACCAGAAAAAGCACCCCCGCCATGGCGAGCATAACCACCATATGTATCAACAATAATTTTCCGACCAGTTAATCCAGCATCTCCCTTCGGTCCTCCAATTACAAAACGTCCAGTTGGATTAATCAATACTTTAAAATCTAAATTCATTTTAAATTCTTTCACAACTGGTTCCATAATTTCAGTAATAACGAATCCTTTAAATTTCTTTTCATCAATATCTTCATCATATTGAATTGACATTAAAATTGTATCAATAAAAATATTTTTAGAATTTGTTAAATCTAATGTCACTTGTGATTTCATATCCGGACGAGCTCCGTGAAAAATTCCTTCTTTTCGTAAAATACTTGCTCTTTTAACTAATGCATGGGCTAACGAAATGGCTAATGGCATATAATTATCTGATTCGTTTGTCGCATAACCAAACATAATCCCTTGATCACCAGCGCCAAAATTATCAACCCCTTGGGAAATATCTGGTGATTGTGTTTTAATTAAAACTTCAATCTCGCAAGTTTCTCAGTCAATTCCTCATTCAGCATTATTATAACCAATTTCTTTTAACACTTTTCGCGCTACTGCTGCATAGTCAACGTTTGTTTTTGTTGTAATTTCACCGCCAATAATAACACGGTTCGTTGTAACAAAACACTCACAAGCAACTCGTGAAAACGGGTCTTCTCGTAAACAAGTATCTAAAACAGCATCAGAAATTTGATCACAAATTTTATCAGGATGTCCCTCTGAAACTGATTCAGAAGTAAATAAAATTTTCTCTTTCTTCATACCTTTTCTCCTTAATCATAAATAAAACCACATCATAATAATGTGGCATTAATAATAATATGTTTACACTTAAATTAATAGTTAACTTTATTCAATAACTAATAAATCTTATTGGTAGCATATCATCTTGCCCTGCTAAAAGCACCTTCTAATTAAATATAGGGTTGCTAGTGGATCATTGTTTAGCGTACTAACCACTTCAAAATAAGTTTTATGTTGTTACTTGACAACATATTTATTATAACTTAAAAATTAATTAATTTTGTTTTAAATTAATAATTTCTGTAAAAATTTTATGATCAATATTTTTATCAGTAAAAAGATAGTGCTTTGCTACTGAAACTTTGACAATGTTAATCATTTTATTGTTAATTAAGTTTACTTTTTTATTATTATAAAATTTATCATTTTCTACTTGAACAATTAAAGTGGTTAGTTTTATTTTATTAAGTTGTTTAAGAAGTTTTTTATTTAAATAATTAAATTGTAAAATTTGATTTAAAAAATACGTCTGTTCTTTTTGCAACATTAATTGACTATAAATTTCATTTTGACTTAAAACTTGATAATCAATGTGGATTTTAAGTAACTTATCTAAGTTAAAAATAAAACCAATACCAATACCAATTTTACTAGTAATTGAAAAACGAATTCCTTTATGATTAGTAACTGGATTAACTAAAATAACCTTTTCAACTAATGGTTGCTTTTTTAACAATAAACCAATTAAACTAATCGAAAAACCTTCTAATAACAAAATAATCTTTTGCTGTTCGTATTTATTTTTTAATGCCGTAATGACATCAAAAATGTCGTTAACTAAAACCCCAACATTTTTGATGCGCGCTGAAACATTATCCTTGACATTTCTTTGGTTAAAAGTAATAACACTTATTTTGTTTTTTAATAGCTCATCATTATTAACTAATCCCATAAAATTCTCTTTCGCTCCATATAAGTCATGCACTGCCAAAAGAATATATTCACTATCCTTATTAACTGTTCCCAATGTTGTTAATTCATACTGATCAGCAGTAAGAAAATGTTTATTTTCAATATATTCTGGTAGTTGAATTTGTCCTGGTTTGGCTTTTTTATTAAAAAGACGGTAAAATCGAAAAAGCAAATAACGGCAAAGAAAAATCCCTACGATGGCACAAATAACAATAATAAGATCTGTTTTAATAAAACTAGTCATTTAACTTCTCCTTCTTTTATTTCAAAAAGTCTGCTTCATTTTCCGGGCGAATTAAAATTCGTTCAATTTTAACTGCTTTATTTGTCTTATCATCAACTTCTAATAACGCAGCAGAAAAAATTAATTGATCATCATTTTCTGCTGGTTCAAATCGTAATGGTAACCCCATTTTTTCTTTAATAATAATTTCAGTGGGATTAGCCCCAATGATTGAATTATAACTTCCACACATTCCAACATCAGTAATATATCCTGTTCCTCGTGGTAATAACCGGTTATCTGCTGTTTGCACATGCGTATGTGTTCCAAAAAAACCAGTAATTATGCCATCATAATTTCAAGCAAATGCTAATTTTTCAGCACTAGCTTCTGCATGAAAATCAACAAAATGTAAATCACTATCATCATTTACCAGAATTTCTTCAAAAACAGCATAGGGATTATCAACTGGGTCCATAAAACTGCGTCCCATTAAATTAGTTATCCGGATTTTCTTATTATTAATTTTAATTTTAACAGTACCGTTCCCCGGCGTAAATGAATTCATATTTGCTGGCTTCAATAAGTCATTAACTTCCTCAATATAATTTAATACTTCAGGATTACGAAAAATATGATTACCAGAAGTAATAATATTAATACCATATGATTTTAATTCATTGTAATGGTGCTTTGAAATAGATTTCCCATGGGTTGTATTTTCACCATTAGCAATAACTAAATGTAGGTTGTATTTTTTTACTAGTAAAGGTAAATACTTATTAACTGCTATCCGACCAGTCTTACCATAAATATCACCAATCATTAAAATATTCATTCGAGCCTCTCCTTAATCATTATCAATTTCTTTTAATTTTTTTATTAATGGAACACATTCATCAATTTTATCAAACTGTTGACAAAAAATTTCACGTTGTTGTTGTGTATAACTTAATTGTAGGTTATTTTCAAATTTGTGCAATGCGTTTGTAATTTTTAATAATGAATCATAAACTGCATTACGAGAAACGTTTTTTTGCCCAGCGATTTCACTTAAAGAATAATCATCAAAAAAATATAATTCAAAATACTCAACTTGCTTAGGTGTTAATAACGAATTATATAAATCATATAAAATAATTAATTCATTTGATTTTTCTAAATCTTTCATTATGCTTCATCCACTTCATCATGATTAAATAAATCTTTTGTCAAATTATAAATATATTGTTCTATATCAAACTCTTGTAAATCTTCTGGTTGTTCACCAAGACCAATTAATTTAACTGGAATATTTAACTGATCTTTAATTTCTAAAACAACACCACCCTTAGCAGTTCCATCCATTTTCGTTAAGACAATCCCGGTCACATTTGTCACTTCTGAAAAATTCTTTGCTTGTGAAATCCCATTTTGACCAGTCACCCCATCAATTACTAATAATGTTTCATGCGGAGCATCAGAAATTTCTCGTTTAATAATGCGATTAATTTTATCTAATTCATTCATTAAATTGACTTTATTTTGTAAACGCCCTGCCGTATCAATTATAACGACATCAACTTGTTCGTTTTTTGCTTTTATTAAACCATCATAAATTACGCTGGCGGGGTCTTGTCCTTCTTTAACTGGTTTGACAATATTAACTTTTAATCGCATTGCTCATTGGTTTAATTGCTCAACAGCTCCAGCTCGGAACGTATCGCCCGCAACAAATAAAACAGTTTTCCCTTGGTCAAGAAATTGTTTAGCTAATTTGGCAATTGTTGTTGTCTTTCCAGCCCCATTAACACCAACCATTAAAATAACATTTAAACGGTTATCTTTTAAATTTAATTGGTTTTGTTTACTTTTGGGATCATTATATAAATCCATAATTACTTCGACCAAATAATCATTAGTATCATCAATGCTTCATCCTTTTTGCACTTTTTTTCGAATTTGATCGGTAATTTGCAAAACCATGTTCATTCCCATATCACTAGCAATCAAAATTGCTTCTAAATCTTCTAAATATTCATCATCATATTCTTTATATTTATTTGCTAATTTTTTAATATCATTTGAAAAAGTTAATCTTGTTTTACGTAATGCTTTTTCTAATTTAACTTGTTTTTTTTCTTCTCGCTTTGCTTTTAATCTTTGGAAAAAACCCATTTTTAACTTCACCCTATTCTATTTCGTACTATAATTTCACCACAACTTTAAATATATCTTTGTCCATAAAAGCTTTATAAGCCTTGTAAGACTTGATTTTTATTAAAAGCTTTTGTTACTAACTGCATTGGTGAAATTTCCTTTGCTTCAATTTTTGTAACTAATTCATCAAGAGTATAAACATTTAAGATCCCAGTGTGAACAGTAATATTTTGGTATCATAATTGTTGTAAATTAAAAACAACAGATTTATTAAAAACACCGATTGTAATAATTGTACCATTAAAATTAACCATTTGTTGAGCTTGTTCAAAGGTTCCCCGATCATTCCCAACACATTCAATTACTAAATCGTATTTAATATTAAGAATAGTTTTAGTACTATAATATCCCTTATGTGCTCCAAGTTTTTCAAAATAATCTAATTTTCGACTATGATGACCATAGACATCAACTTCTTTATGATATTTATTTATTAACAAAAGAACTGCAAGGCCGATTGGACAATCACCAATAATTGCAATATTATTAATATTTTGAAAATCAACTTTTTTGATAACATTCTCATAAGCCGTTGGTAAAACATCACTAAGCATTAATGCATCAGCTAAATTTATTGTAGAAGAGATTTTGATTACACTATTGTCACCATATGGGATGCGAACATATTCAGAATGCGTTCCATTAATTTTTGTTCCCAAAATAAAACCACCATTAACACATTTTGCAAAAGCTTTTCGAAGACACCACTGGCAAATGTTGCAATGCGTAATACAACCAATTGCGACACGATCACCAACCCTAAGATTAATAACACTGACACCAACAGCAGTCACAATACCAACCCCTTCGTGTCCCATAATTGTATTTAGAGCAACACTATCTTCTTGGCCCAAATAAGGACGATAATCGGCACATGAAAAAGTAAACCCTTCAATTTTTACAATAATATCTGTCGGTTCGACAATAACTGGTTCCGTTGTTTCTGTTCATTCAATTTTATTTTTTCCTTTAAAAATTAATGCTTTCATATTTTTGCCCTCTTTTCCTTCTACCTATGATTATACCCAAATAATAAAAATATCAAATAAAAAAGAATAAGCTAGAACAACTTTAAATAACATTGTTTTAACTTATTCTGAAACTTGTAATGTTCCCTGTTCAATTTCTAGTCCAATCTTAGGATCAACTAAATCAGTAAATAATCGTTGGTGTGGCATTTTAGTATTAAAATATTGGCGATAATTTTTTCGAATTAATTCCTGATTCTCATCATTTAAATTCACAAAAACTCATGCATCAGTACAAACTGGTAAGTTATTAAACATAATAACTTCTGCTGCATACATCTCTGCTAACTTGACACTATCTTTTGTGCGATCATCAAAGGGAACTAAAAAACTATCTTCTAAATCATAAATTTTTTCTTCGGAAGGATCATTTGCAATTCCAATTCCAACTTTTACTTCTTTTACCGTTTGATATTTTTCATATAACGTATAGTTAATAATTTTAACAGTTGTATTAATATAATTAGCAATTTCAATTAAATAATCTAAATCACCATCATCTTCATATAATGCTAAATAAATATCTTCATGACGATGAATACCAACAATATTTTCTGCCATTTTTAGTGAATTTAAAATTGTTTCTTCTAAACTTGTCACAATTCATTGATAAGTTTCCTTATCATATGTTTTTTTAATTTCTTTTTCATTAATGAAACGCACAACAACCGATGACATTGACTGATTATTATTTTCTTTGACATAAAAAGGTGGCAATTGTAAATTTGATAAGGCAACTCGATTACGATATTCATCAATTCGATTTTTACTATAAACATATTCCTTTAATATTTCAATAGTTTGCTGTGGATCTCATTTCATATTATTTACCCCTTAGTTAAAAAAATTACCATATTAATTATACTACAAACCGCAATAAAAAGGAGGGCACTAGCTCCCGCAAACCCTAACCTTCCCAACTTTTTATTTTATTTATTAACGCTTTTGACGTAAACGTTCATTATCACGTTGCTTAATTAGTTCTCGTTTATCATAATTCTTCTTCCCACGAACTAGAGCAATTTCCAATTTAGCATAATTATTTTTTAAATACAACTTTAATGGAACCATTGTTAGTCGTTCTAATTTAATTCGTTGCAAAATCTTTTTAATTTCAGATTTATGTAAAAGTAGTTTTCTGGTACGATCAGCATCAGGAACATAAGCTGTTGAAAATTTATATTGTGCAATCACCATATTAATAACAAATGCTTCCTTTTTACGAATAATAACAAATGCTTCATTAATTAAAACATCATTATTTCGAATTGATTTAATTTCACTTCCTGTTAAAGCAAGGCCCGCTTCATAAGTTTCAATAATTTCATAATTATACCGTGCACGCTTATTAATTGTAATTATTAACATTATGATCAACTCCTTGCTTAATTAACTAATTCAAAATCAATTTGTCGTAATTTCTTGCTTGCTTTTTTAACTCTTATCCGAACTTTTTTTCCTAAAAAATATTCTTTTCGTTTTCGTTCTCCAACTAATTTTAAACTTTTTTCATCAAAAGGATAATAGTCATCATTTAAATCAGTAATGTGAACCAATCCTTCAATCGTATTTGGTAACTCAACAAAAATTCCAAATGCCGTTACACCAGCCACAATTCCATCATATTGATAACCAATTTTGCTTTCCATATACTCTGCTTCTTTCATCTTATCAACTTCTCGTTCACATTCCATTGCTCGTAACTCTGCTAATGATGATTGCTGACTGGCATGGCCAACCAAAGCGCGTGTTTGTTCCAAATCAGTAACTTTAACTTTTGCCTGAAACAAATATTCTTTTAATAATCGATGGACAATTAAATCGGGATAACGCCGAATTGGAGAAGTAAAATGCGTGTAACACCACGACGCTAATCCAAAGTGGCCATCATTAATTGGAATATACTTAGCTTTTTCCATACTGCGTAAAACTAATGCTGAAATAACTTTAAAGTTTTCTTTGTCTTTTAATTTATTTAAAATTTGTTGTAAATCTTTAGAATGAATATTTTCCATTTTACCTTTAATATTTAATCCCAAATAAGACAACTGGGTATACAAATCAAATAATTTTTTTGGTTTTGGTTTATTATGGATACGATAAACAAATGGTAAATCCATTCAGTAAATTGTTTCAGCAACAGTTTTGTTTGCACGAATCATAAAACTTTCAATTAACTTTTCAGCATCCGCACGTTCAATAGTAATGATATCTTTAATTTTACCATTTTTATCAACAATAAATTTCGGTTCATCTAAATCAAAATCAACAACACCATCTTGTTGTTTTTTTCTTGCTAAAATTTGGTACAACTGATGGGCCAAAGAAAGCATCTCTGTTAACGCAAGAGGAATTTGGTTTTTTTCATTTTGAAAAAATTTATTAACCTCATCATAAGTTAACCGTGCTTTTGAAATGATAACAGATTCATAAATACTTGAAGTAACAACATGCCCTTGTCCATCAATTTCCATTTCACAAGTTAATGTTAAACGTGATTCAAACGGATTTAACGAACAAATACCGTTACTTAATTTTTCTGGTAACATTGGCACAACCCGATCAATTAGATAAATTGAACACCCCCGGTCAAAGGCTTCTTTATCAAGGGCACTATTCGAGGGAACATAGTGTGCAACATCAGCAATTGCAACTGATAGTAAGTAATTCCCGTTCGCATTTTTCTTAACTAAAATTGCATCATCGAAGTCTTTTGAATCATTACCGTCAATTGTTACAAACATTTCATTTTGTAAATCACGACGTAATTTATTTTTTAATGCTTCTGTTACATCAAGCTCTTGTTTAATTTGGTTGGCCTCACGTAAGACTTGCTCATTAAATTTAGTGGGAATATTGAATTCATGTAAGACTGCTAAAACATCAACACCAACTTGATTAGCATTGCCAATAATTTCAGCAATCTTAACTTGCATTAAATTGGTCTTACTATTAATATTGACAATGCTCCCTTTAATAATTGTATTTTCAATTGCTTCTTTAAAATTAATAATTTCAGCACGATACTGTGTTAATTTATTATTTAAAATTTCTAGATACTTTTGATTATTACGATTTTTTTTAACAACTCCAACAACATATTCATTATTTCGTTTAACAACTTTAATAACTTGTGCTTCAATTTTTCTGGCATTATTATTAGGTTTATGTTTTTTTAAAACAAATAAAACAGAATCTTGATCTAATGCATTATTTAAATCATCTTGCTTAATAAAATACTCTTCTTGGCCTTCGCCAATTTTAACAAAACCAAATCCTTTTTTATTAACACTTACAACTCCTTGTAAATAAACTTTTGGATCTAAATAGTAAAAACGATTGTGGTTTGCAACCGCAATAATATTATCATTTTCTAGTTCAACTAAAGTTTTTAACATCATCTTATTATCATCAATATTATTAATTGCCAATAGTTGTGCTAATTCAATTGTATCAATCGGCTTTGCTTGTTTTTTTAAAATCGCAATGATTTGATCATGCATACAACTTCCCCCTAAATGAAAAAAGAGACATTTTTAAATCTCTTTAAAATTAATGCCATTATTAGTAATCTACTTTTTTAAAGTAACACTTTGGTCAATAAACTTATCAACAATGTAACAATTAATAATGTTGATCCAAAGCTTAACATAAAAATTGATAATGTACAGTCTAATCCTCTTTCTTTACTATTAGCAAATAATTCATCATTACCACCGTTCAAAGCGCTTAAACCAGTTTGGGCTTTTTTGTTTTGCAGCAACCCAATGATAATCATAATAATTGAAACAATTAATGCCACAATTTCAAAAACATAGATAACCGTATTAGCTGTTTGTGAATCAATTGCTAAAAGCATCATACTTGATAGGCTCATTAAAACCGTCCTCTCTAACTTAATTTATGTCCTTATTAATCATACTATAATATCAAGAAAATTATAGCATTTTAACGGTAATTTTTAATTATTTTGTTCAAGTTTATTTAAATAATGATAAATTCCACCGGCATTATTACTGCCCGCAACATCAAAAGCTAGTTTTAATACTTCCGTTGGGGCATGTTCCATTGCAATAGCGTATGGCAAAACTTCAAAAGCAGAACGGTCATTATAATTATCACCAAAGTATAAAACATTTTCAATTTTAATATTTGTCTTTTGGGTCTGGTTTAAAATATCAACTAAATGCAAAATTGCTTCACCTTTGTTTGATTGAACATGAACAATATCACAACCATAATCTGATAATTGCTCAACATTAATATTTTGCATTTGCTTCAACACCTGAAACATTTCGTGAAAAACTGTTCGCGACAGATGTTTTGCAACAATTTTATTTGCGCGTTTAATTTCATCAAACTGAAATGGTTTTGCTATTTTCATTCCATCTAAAAAAGCGCCTGGCTCGGACTTCGCTTTTAAAAGGACTTCACCAGCACAATAAAAAGTATTATCATTTTCATATGAAATAGTAAACTCACACTGGTATTCTAATAAAATTGTAACAACAGCACGAACATCATCAACAGTCAATAAATTACTATAAGCAATTTTGTTATTTTTCGCATTGTAAACTAATGACCCATTTGCTCCAATGACATATTGTGAATAATCCTTAATTTTTAATGCTGTTGTATAATTATCAAATCCCAACGGCATTCGTCCTGAAGCAATTGAAACATAAACCCCTTGTTCTTGCAAAACAATTAATTTATTTTGAACAATAACGGGTAACTCTTGGTGATCGGTAATTAATGTTCCATCAACATCAGTTACAATTAACTTAATTTCGTGATCATTAATTTTTAACATTTGGACCTCATTTTCTATTTTAAAATAGTTTGATAAAGGTAATCTGCAATTCCTGCCGCATTATTATCTTTACTCGTAACAGCTGTTGCAACTTCTTTTAATTGTTGTGTCGCATTAGCTAACGCGATGCCATATTTTGCATTTTTAATCATTTCATAATCATTCATTTGGTCACCAAAACACATAATTTCATCTCAGTCAATGTGAATATTTGCATTATCTTTCAACGCCGCCGTTAATCGCAAGATTCCTTGCCATTTATTAACATTCTTTGGAATAATTTCAATAAAACGATAGCCAGTAACCTCCGTACGTAACGTGGCACTAACAGCAACTTGTTGACGTAATCAATTTTGTTTTTCTTCATCATGACAAGAAATAACAACTTTGCGCATTTGCGGAATGTTATTTCAATCAAATAGTTCTGGTTTTATATCACTGTTACGAAATAAAAAAGTATCTTCTGTGATAACATTTTTCCGTGAAACAAAAGCCTTTTGTTCATCAAGAGGAGCTAAATAAAAATCATAACCAAATTTTTTGACAATTGCCATTGCTCATAACGTATCTTCATATGAAATTATTTCATCATAAACATACTCATTAGTTTTTAAATTTAAAACAGCACCACCATTACTACCAACAACATACTGACAATTATCAATAATCCCCAACGTCATAGCATAATCATAGAGACTACTTGGTACTCGTCCTGATGCAATTGTTACTAAAATCCCGGCGGCTTGGGCCTTTTTTAATGCTTCAATATTAGCTAATGGAATCACTTTTTCTTTATCTGTCACTAATGTCCCATCAATATCACAAACAATCATTTTTACTGCCATAGGAATTCCCACTTTCTACTACCTATTACTTATTATCTTATCGTGTTTTTACTATAATTAACATAAAAAATCTCAAAAAGAGATTTTATTTTTTCTTATTTAATTAATAACTTCAACTTCATCAGTTAGAATTTTAACAAATTCTTGTTCAACTTGTAAAATTCCTCCCCCAATGTTTAACTTGTGCTCTTGATTATTAATTTTATATGACATTTCTGATGGAGTAAGCGTTGAAACAAGCGGAATATGACCATACAAAATTCCCATATAACCAGTAATTGTTCTTACTGTCACAATATCAACTGGATTATCAACAATTACCCCTTGTGGAGTAATAATTTTTAAAGCAATTTGATTAGCCATTTTAATTATGTTTTAAAGCAGTTGCTGCTTTAATAACCTCATCAATTGTTCCAACATATAAAAACGGTTGCTCTGGTAAATCATCATATTTTCCCGCTAAAATTTCTTTAAAAGCACGAATTGTTTCAACAACAGGAACATACTTTCCTTGTTTTCCTGAAAATTTCTCAGCAACAAAGAACGGTTGTGATAAAAAGTTTCGAATTTTTCTTGCACGGGCAACAGCTAACTTATCTTCATCTGATAACTCATCCATTCCTAAAATGGCAATAATTGATTGTAACTCTTTAAATTTTTGTAGAATCTCTTGGACACCCTGTGCAACTTCGTAATGTTCTTCACCAACTATTAATGGATCTAACAATCGTGATGAACTTCCTAGTGGATCAACCGCCGGATAAATTCCTAATGCCGCAATTTCACGATCTAAAACAACTTTAGCATCTAAGTGAGCAAACGTTGTTGCTGGTGCGGGATCAGTTAAATCATCCGCTGGAACATAAACGGCTTGAACGGAAGTAATACTTCCTTTTTTAGTGGAAGTAATTCGTTCTTGCAATGCTCCCATTTCTGTTGCTAATGTTGGTTGATAACCAACTGCTGAAGGCATACGACCTAATAAGGCTGAAACTTCAGAACCAGCTTGCGTAAAACGGAAAATATTATCAATAAATAATAAAACATCTTGGTTTTTATCATCACGGAAATATTCGGCAATTGTTAATCCCGTTAAAGCAACCCGCATACGAGCACCTGGTGTTTCATTCATTTGTCCAAACACTAATGCTGTTTTGTCAATAACACCAGCCTCAATCATTTCATAATACAAATCATTACCTTCACGAGTTCGTTCACCAACACCAGCAAAGACAGAGATTCCTCCGTGTGCTTTTGCAACGTTATTAATTAATTCTTGTACTAAAACAGTTTTTCCAACTCCGGCTCCTCCAAACAATCCAATTTTTCCTCCCTTTGCAAAAGGTACTAATAAATCAACAACTTTAATTCCTGTTTCTAAAATCTCAGCAGTTGTTTGTTGTTCTTCATAGGATGGTGCCTCACGGTGAATTGGTTGCATTAATTTTGTTTTTGGTTGCGGTTTTTCATCAATTGCTTCCCCAAGCACATTAAACATTCTTCCCAGCACTTCTTCACCAACAGGAACTGTAATTGGGGCTTTGGTATCAATAACTTCCATTCCCCGGACCATTCCTTCGGTTGGTCCTAACGCAATTGTCCGAACAGTATCATCACCAATGTGTTGAACAACTTCTAAAACTAATTTAGTTCCATTATTATCAACCATAATCGCATTGTACAATTCAGGTAAATATTCTTCGGCAAACCGTACATCAACAACAGGTCCTAATACCTGTACTACTTTTCCATTTTTCTCCATTTTTCTAATCACCTCTTAATTTTCTTGTGCGCCTGCTCCAGCAACAATTTCCGTAATTTCTTGAGTAATTGCTGCTTGACGCTTACGATTATATAATAATGATAACTTTTCTAACATTGCGTTAGCATTATCGGTTGCATTTTCCATTGCTACTCTTCGTGATGCTTGTTCAGAAACTTGTGACTCAACAATTGTTGAAAATAAAATTGTATTTAAATACATTGGTACTGCATTTTCCAAAATTATTGCTGGGTCTGGTTCAAATTCAGTAATAACATGTGGGTGTTTAGTTTCTTCTTTACTACTTGCTTTAACAATTGGCAACAATTGTAAGATGGTTGGTTCAAAAGTAACATTATTAATAAATTTTGTATAAGCAATTTTAATTTCATCATAAGTGTTACTATTAAAACCAGATAGAATTTCTTGAGCAAATTCACGAGCATCATCATATGAAAAATTAATATCAATGTCTTTTTTCGCATGCATAATTTTAAAACCTTTATGAAGATAAAATGATTCTGCTTTTGACCCAATTGCAATAATACAATCATTTGGACGCAATTCTTTTAAAACTAATTTATTAATATTAATATTATAACCACCACATAAACCAAGATTTGAATTAACAATAATTCAACAAGTTTTAATACTAGCATTAGTTGGGCCTTTTTTCTGATAAATTGAATCATCAGCTTTACTAATGATATCGTTAAAAACGGTATAAACTTCAGCAAAATATGGTTTTGCATTAGAAATTCGTTTTCCAACTTTTTTTAATTTTGCGGTAGCGACTAACTTCATTGCCTGTGTTATTTTTGAAGTTGAATTAATTGAAGTAATTTGTTTTTTTAAACCTGTTCCGACTGCCATTCTTAATAACCTTTTTTATCGTCCTAGTTTATTTCATTCTTCAATTCGCCCAAATCGTTCTGGATTATAATCTGCAATTTTGTTAGTAACTTTTTTCACAACACTAATAATTTCATGATCAATATTTGTCATTAAAGTTTCGCTATAAGCTTTTTCTTGCGCTAATTCATCATAATATTTTTTTGCTTTTATATCAAAATGTTCAATAATTTCTTCCTTAAACTCCTGAATTTTATCAACTGGAACTCAACGAATTCTTTTTTTATTAACTGCTAATAAAATAATTGCTTGGTCAATTTGTGAAAGCGGGGCATATTGTTTTTGTTTTAAAATTTCAATTACCCGTTTTCCGTGCTCTAATACTTCTTTCGTTGTATCATCTAAATCCGAACCAAATTGAGCAAAAGCTTGCAGTTCACGATATTGTGCTAATTCTAATTTTAAAGAACCCGCTACTTGTTTCATTGCTTTAATTTGCGCCGCTGATCCTACCCGTGACACTGATAACCCAGCATCAACAGCAGGACGAATTCCAGCATTAAACTGATCATTATTTAAAAATATTTGACCATCGGTAATTGAAATAACATTTGTTGGAATATAAGCAGAAATATCACCAGCTTGTGTTTCAACAATTGGCAAGGCGGTAATACTTCCACCCCCATATTCTTTTGTTACTCGCGCTGCTCGTTCTAATAAACGACTATGCAAATAGAAAACATCCCCCGGATACGCTTCACGACCTGGTGGGCGGTGTAATAACAAAGCCATTGTTCGATAAGCAACAGCATGTTTGGAAAGATCATCATAAATAATAATAACATTATCGCCTGATTCCATTCATTCTTCTCCAATTGTCACACCAGTATAAGGCGCTAAATATTGCAATGGTGCTAATTCACTTGCTGTTGCTGAAACAACAGTCGTATATTCCATCGCCCCTGCTGCACGCAGTTTTTCAACAATTTGAGCAACAGTTGATGCTTTTTGTCCGATTGCAACATAAATACATTTTACATGTTTTCCTTTTTGATTTAAGATTGTATCAATTCCAATTGCTGTTTTTCCGGTTTGACGATCACCAATAATTAATTCCCGTTGCCCTTTTCCAATTGGAATCATCGCGTCAATTGTCATAATTCCTGTTTCCATCGGTTGGTCAACTGATTTTCTAGTCATAACTCCTGGCGCAATTCTTTCAACTGGTCTTGTTTTTGTTGCTTTCAATGGTCCTTTTCCATCAATTGGTTGACCTAAAGCATTAACAACACGACCCAATAGAGCATCGCCAACAGGTGTTTCAACAATTTTTCCTGAACGACGAACTTGGTCACCTTCACGGACAGTTGTATCATCTCCCATTAATACAGCACCAACAGCACCTTCTTCTAAATTTAGCACCATCCCATAAATTTCGTTTGGAAAAATTAATAACTCACTCATCATCGCATTATCAAGTCCATCAATTAAAGCAATTCCATCGCCAACGGTAACAACAGTTCCTTCTTCATGAATTTCAATTTTCTTTCCATATTCTTTAATCTGTTTTTTAATTATTTCAGAAATTTCATTTATATTTAAAGCCACTTTTTCCACCCCATCTTCTATTTATTATGTATTGCTTTTTGGCGCATTGTTTCTAATTGGCCCGCAATCGAACCATCAATAATTTCATGTTTAATTTTAACGCGAACACCACCAAGTAATGATGGGTCAATTTTATTAACTAATTCAATATGATATCCAAATTTTTTACTTAATTTATTCTCAATTATTTCAATTTGTTTTTTTGTTAACGGTTGTATTGAAAAAATATTACCATATTGAACATCATAACTAATATTAATAATTTTTCGCAAACGCTTAAAAATTCTTCGAACATAACAAAAGGCTTCTCGGTCAATTAATAAAAAAAGCGCATTTAGAATTAACGGATCAACCGCCTTCTGAAATGGTTTCGCTAATATTTTTTTGCGTTCTTCTTTAGTAATATAAGCATTCATCATTAATTTAACATATTCTGGATCTTGTTTAAATAATTCAACAATCATATTACTTACTTCTAAATAATGATCAAGTTTTTTTGTTTCAAGCGCTAAATCCATTAAAGCAGCAGCGTAATTATCAATAAATTTTTCACTAACTAACATAATGTTCTAGTCTAAATCCTTAATAAAATCTTCTACTAATTTTTCATTTTTTTCTTTTGTTATTTCGTTTTCTAATAATTGTTCAGCTGCATTAAACGCAATATTAATAATTGATTTTCGAATATCATCTTTATATTGTTCTTTTTCTTTTTGTATTTCTTTATGTGCTTGTTCATTTAAACGAACTACTTCCGCTTTTGCTGTTTCTAACACTTGATGTCGTTTTGTTTCTGCTTCAGTCCGCGCATCAGCAAGAATCCCATTAGCTTCTACTTTTGCTGTTGTCAGCAATTTTGATGCTTCTTTCTGATCAATTGTTGCTTTTGCTTGTTTATCAGCAGCATCTTGAATTAATTCACGAATTTTATTACGACGAGCACGCATTGCTTTACGAAATGGATTATATACTCATTTTGATAATAAAATTAGTAAAATAATTGTTGCAATAACATGAGCAATAAAAATTCATAAATTTGGAAATAGTTGATTAATAATTTCTGCTGGCTCAATTGGTTTTGACATTAATCATAACATAAGACATCCAAACCTTTCTGTTTTAAAATTCTTTTAATATTATTAATTATTAACCAGTAACAAATGCTAAAATAATAGCAATAACTAATGCATAAATTGAACCTGATTCAGTAATAGCAGCAGCAATAATATATTGGGTACGAACTTTCCCCTCAACTTCTGGATTACGAGCAATCGCTTCAACTGCTTTCCCCCCAGTGTATCCTTGTCCAATTCCTGAACCACAACATCCAATCGCAGCTAATCCTGCTCCTAATAAAGACATTCCTTTGGTAAACCCATCATTAATTCCTGCCATTAATCATACGCCAATCATATTTGACATTAAATCTAACATATTGTAATTCTCCTCTTCTTTAAAAATATATAATTTTATTTTAATACTTTTTTACCTATTTAAGTGGACATTTTGAACATTTTTTATTTTTTTATGTTTTTTTAATTTAATTGTTTTTTCTTTATCGGTTTTTTCATCAGTATGCATTTCCATCGCCCAATACGCAATTGTTAAGATAGAAAAAATATACGCTTGGATTAGACTATCAAAAACATCAAAATAAATACTTAAAAATGGTAAAAATACTCCCGCTAATAAATCAACTGGCCCAATATAAGGAATTTGTCCTCAAATAAAGCTCATTAAAGCGGTAAATAAAGCAATAATAACTGTTCCCCCTAAAATGTTTCCAAATAGACGAAATGAAATTGAAATTAACGGCACAAATTGCGTTAATAATTCTAATGGGTTAACAATAAATTTTTTAAAATACATTAGTTTTTGATATTTAATCCCAAAATAATATATTCCAATAAAAGTAACTAACCCCATTGATAGTGGCACTGTATAAGCTGTTGCCAGTGAATCAAATCCAACAACACTCATTAAATTACCAATACCAACATACAATAATAAGTACATAACATAAACTGTTAAAAATTTATATTTTGGTCCCATTAAGTCCACAACTTGCTTTTCAACTCATTTAATTGCAATTTCAGCAAAAAGTACTAAGTCTGTTGGAACATCAGTTGGACCAATTTTTTTTAACCTTTTATAATAACCAATTGATAAAAGCATAATAATAAAAGTAGTTAATACTATCGTTACTAGTTGCGGTAATAAAATTGTATAACTTCATACGTCCATTCCAGTTTTATTTGGATCAGGAATTAAATCCATTGCAAAAAGTTGACAAAAATTAACTTTCATCACCATTTATCCCTTCCTTTCTGTGCTTATGACTTGAAAATTTAATATTAACAAATAATGACGATAAAGGACAAAGACTAATACCCACAATTACCGTATATATACTAAAAAAACTAGTATTCTTAGCATAAATAACTATTGGTATAGAATAAATAACTAAGCGAACTAGGTACAATAAGATAAAAAAGTACTTATTTAAACTTATACTTAACAATCATCCCGAAAAGCAAATGATTAAGAAACCTATAAGAGAAAACAAATACCCTAAGACTAATCCCGAGTATAAAGTTCAGTCCTGTTTTAAAGTCAAATATATAATCGTCAATATCGCAAATATTCCTAAAAACATAATTAAATTTATTATTGACATTTTATATTCTACACCTTTAAAATGTTTTTTTCAATGTAATTTATTCTTTTTATTTAGTTCCAAAAATACGGTCTCCTGCATCACCTAGACCTGGAATAATATAACCATATCCATCTAATCGTTCATCTAAAGCAGCAACATAAATATCAATATCAGGATGATGTTTTTCAATATATGCTTTACCTTCTGGTGCAGCAACTAAACATACTAGTTTAATATTAGTTGCTCCTCATTCTTTTACCTTTTGAATCGCAAGATTAGCACTACCTCCTGTTGCTAACATTGGATCTAAAACTAAAACATTTGCCTTGATAATATTTTCTGGTTTTTTAGCAAAATACTCATGAGGTTCTAGTGTTTTTTCATCACGATATAATCCAATGTGACCAATTTTAGCATTTGGAACTAAATTAATAATTCCATCAACCATTCCTAAACCGGCTCTTAAAATTGGAAACAAAACAATATCATTCGCAATTTTATATCCTTTTGTTTTTGCTACTGGTGTATCAATTTTAAATTCCTTTAATTCAATCTCACGAAATATTTCGTAAGCCATTAATTGGGCAATTTCATCTAGATTTTCCTTAAACACCTTTGAGTTACTTTCTTTCTTACGCATCCTTGTTAATTTATCTAAAATTAGGGGGTGTTTTATTACCGTAAATGACATTAATTATTTTTCCTCCTTAATTTATTAGATTTTAACATAAATAAAGAAAAGATACCAAGGTTTAATAAACAATTACCCATAAAAATTAAAATGCTTAAACAAAAAAACTTAACAAACTGTTAAGTTTTTTGCTAAATTAAATTAAAACTAAACTCACGATTTGATATTAAACAATCAACAATCTTTTGCTCGTTTTCATCCAATTGTCCAACTCAATTACGAATGCCATCATTGGCCATTCGTTTCGTAACAATTTGTAATTCGCCACGATAGTTTTGAGCTTCATTATTTAAAATAACAACATCACCTTTCTCAAAATATTTTCCTTCAAAGTGACGAGGTGGAATATCATCGTCATGATATTTTAAGCGAGAAAAAGTACTACGAATCATATATTCTGCCAAATCTGGACGGACAAAATGGACCCTTTTATCACTCAAAATTGTTTTTTCTGCTGCGGTAATTTCAACAGATGGTCTTAAATTTAACGTTATTTGAGATAAGTTAATATTATTTAACGTCATCAATTCATCATCATTTAAAAATTGTGTTGAAACAATAATATCATCAACACCTAGAGCAACAAAATGACGAACTTGAAAATCTAGTGCCAAATCACGGTGCATTTCAATACTTGGTAGTTTATCATTGTGTTGTCAAGGACCTTGCGCATCGACACGTTGTAAAGCAACAAAGGCCTGTGATAAAATCCCCGTTGCTTTCAAAGCATTCATTTTTTCAACAAAATATGATAATGAACTAGCAGTATAACGTTGTGGATAAAAATTTCAGCATGCTACTAAATTACTTTTCTTTGCTTGTAAGGAAAGTAAATATGGGGTTTCCTGCGCTGGATTTGAACTATTTAAAATAATTTTAATATTCTCATGATTATGCGTTAACTTTGCAATTCCTTCAGCACTAACTCCTGCGTCAAAACGAACTCCTTTTAATCCTAATTCTGCGATAAAAAAATGCATAATTTCTTCACGATTATTCTTATCTAATTTAAATTCATCATAAACAGTATCATCGACTTCACCATAAACTTCCATTCCTAACTTGTTAGCTATCTTCGTTAAAGTTAAAAACCGTTGCAATAATTCTTTGTCATCTTTTTTAGCATTAATTAAAGTAGTGAAAATAACGTTGATCTGTCCTTTTGCACACTTTATCAAATATCCTTCTAAATCATAGTTTGCTTTAATCAAATGTGGATATAAACTAATACCAAGACGCATGATAATTAATCTAAAACCTTTTTTGCTTGTAATTTATCATATAAATCAATAAATTCTTTTGCAAGTTCAATAACCATTTGTGCTGTCATCATTTGATCTTCAGCATGAATAAATAACACCGGAACTTGGTGTTTAACACCTTGGGCTTCTTGTTGAATAATACTCATATGTTGTTTTTCTGCTTCAATAATATTTTGTTCTGCTTCTGTAATTAAATTATTCGCATTTTCAATCTTTCCCTCTTTTGCTGTTTTAATTGCAATTAAAGCATTTGACTTTGCCATTCCAGCAAAAGTAATAATTCCAAATGATACTTCTTCAAAATTTACTTGTTCCATAATAATTTTCTCCTTTTCTTTATTTTACCTCGTTTATCTTCGAAAGGGCATAATATCCCGTCCCATACATTCCTGCTTTATCTTGTAAATTAGAAATTTCAATTTTAAAAGTTTTTAACATAAAATCACCAATTCGTGTTTTTACTAAATTTTCAAGAATTTGTTTTAATTTTACCCCCAAATTAGTAACTACTCCTGCCAAAATAATTACTTCGGGGTTTAAAGTATATAACATTGTAACAATGTGGTCGGCCAGTGGAATTAATCCTTATGTAATCGTTGCAATTGTAATTTCATCATTCTTATCAAATAATGGTTTAATGTCAACTAATTTTAAATCACATTGCAAGTTCTTTTTTAAAGTAGCTAATAAACTTTCTTGTTTTTCATCAGCCACTTGGTTGATTAATCTTGTTAAGCCCGTTGCCGACGAAACTGGTTCAATACAATGTTGTAAACCACAAGTACAAGGAAAACGGTTTTGAAAATAACCTCTATGGCCAAATTCTCCCGCATATCCATTTGCCCCAGTTCATAAGCGACCATCTAAAACAATACCACCACCAATGCCAGTTCCGAGAGTATATAATAATAATGATTCTTTTTTATCATAAATGCGATCTCAATATTCAGCTAATACAGCAGCATTAGCATCATTAATAATATGCACTGGTCTTTGAAAAAGATTTTCTGCTTCTTTTTTAATATTAAAATAATGTCAATTTAAATTACCCGCTAAAACAACAATTCCCCCTTTTTCATCTAAAAAACCAGAAATAGCAAAACCAATTTGACTTATTGTCGATCAATCAATGTGATATTTAATTAGTTGTTCATCAATTTCTGTTTTTAAATTTTCTAAAATTGCTTCTTTTTTTGTTGCCACTTTAAATTCACAAAGAATTGTTTTTTTTGTTGAAAAAACAGCACATTTTGAACTAGTTCCCCCTAAATCAATTGCCAAAACATTCATAGTATTTTATTTCCTTTCTATAACTCAATAATTTGTTTATCATTAGTATTATTAGTTAATTCTAGAATTTTAATAATTTCTAGTGAAATAGCTTTTGTAACAATGTTTGATTCTATTTTTTGATTTTTTCATAGTTCATAAATGTGGTCAATTTCAAAACATAATCCTTCACCAGCTGTTTTTAGTTGTTCATTAACATTTTTAAGTAAATTTCCTTGTAAATCATACACTTGATAAGTATATGCCATATGACAAGAATCTTTATGATAATCAACATGATATTTTTGTAAATTACCCCCCAATTTAATATACCCAGCTGTTCCTAAAATTTGAGCAGATAAATCACTGGATAAATTATCACTTGCTAAAATTGTTGAAATACCATTATTTTTATGACGAATATTTAAAACAGAAGTTTAAATCGCCCTATGGGTTGCATAAGCATTATTTAAATGTGTTACTAGCTGCGCTGGTCCTAGTAAATCAAGGCCAATAAATAAAGCATACATCCCTCCCGCGAGATGCAATCCAACAAATTTTGGATCATTTCAAATTGGTTGTGGTTTCTTGCCACTTGTTGAAACCTTAGAATGACTAGCACTTAAATATTCAATTGTTCCAATTAAACCAGCTTCAATATCTTTGCGCATTAGTTGATAAACCGGTGAAAAGCCAGTTTTAATACCATCAAATAGCAAAACATTATTAGTAGTTGCTAAATCATATAATTCTTTTGCGGTTTGATATGATAATGTTAATGGTTTTTCACAAAAAACATTAATTTTATTAATCAATAATTGCTTTGCAATTTCATAATGGGTGGCATCACTTGTTCCAATATAAGCCAAATCAAAGTTTGCTGCATCTTGAAGAAAATCATCTAAAGATTGATAAACTTTTTGAATTTGATATTCAGATTGATATTGGAACGCTTTTTCATGTGTTAAGTTATAAATCCCAAATAAGGTTATCTTATCGTAATATTTAGTATTTTTTAAATCATCTAAAAATCATTTTACAATTCGTCCTGCTCCAATAAAAACTATTTTCATTTAAGCCTCCTTATTGATATCAAAAATCTCATGTTGATTATCATAAAGATTCTTGTCATATGGCATATACTTATCAAGTGTATGATTTACAAGGAAATTTACTTAAAAATGTTAATGAACAACTAAAAACAGCTGGTGAAGGATTATGTTTTGAAATTGACCACATTTATGAACTATGAAAAAATCAAAAAATAGAATCAAACATTGTTACAAAAGCTATTTCACTAGAAATTATTAAAATTCTAGAATTAACTAATAATACTAATGATAAACAAATTATTGAGTTATAGAAAGGAAATAAAATACTATGAATGTTTTGGCAATTGATTTAGGGGGAAATAGTTCAAAATGTGCTGTTTTTTCAACAAAAAAAACAATTCTTTGTGAATTTAAAGTGGCAACAAAAAAAGAAGCAATTTTAGAAAATTTAAAAACAGAAATTGATGAAAATAAAAATTATGTAGTAAATAATATCTTAAATAACAAAAGTGGCAATATTGTGGGAAAAAATTTAATTTTATCTTTTGAAAAATTAAAGCAAGAAAACAAAAAGAAGTTTAATTTGCAAAACAAAAATGATAATAATAATGATTTACTAAATAAATATAACAATAATTATGATAACAAAACAACACAACAAAAATTTTCCATAGAAGAAGAAAAACAACTACTAGAAGATTTAGAAAATATTGATAACCCCAATTATTGAGATAATGGTTTTTATTTAGGATACAACAAATATGAAAAAATTGTTTAGTTTATTATCAATATTTTCGTTATCGTGTACGAACACAGTGAGTTTAATAGGCTGTGGTAATATTACAAATAACAAACCACATTTACCACCAACAAAACCAAAAGAACCAATAATCAAAGACATTTTTTACTATGAAAAATTAAAACAAGAGATTACAGCAGAAACTAAAGAATATGATGAAGTAATTAAAGAAATTGAAAATAGTAAAAAGGATTATGAAGGTGAAGAAGATTATCAAACAGAATTAAAACAAACACAAACAGAAAAATTTATCAAAATGTCGGAACTAAATAATTGTGAATATCAAATTTTACTATGTAAAAAATAAAATGAGTTTACAGACGAACTTTAATTTTGTCGAAAACTCTTGATGAAATAAAAAAAATCATCAATATGACAATTTGAAAACTAATTTTGTGTAAGATTATGATTTTGCTTTAAATTTTTTAAACGTTAAAATATAATACCGTTGATTGTTGGTTTGGTGTTAAACCTTTGTGTTGGTATTTTCATTTTCAGAGCTTTAAATAATTTTGAATATTAGTGAAACCCAAACCATGATAATGAATTAAGGCTTCTTTAAGACTGGATTGTAATTTACTAATCTTATTTAACTTTTGATAACTAGTATCAGGGTTTGTACTAGTTTTGGTGGAATATAGAGTAGAATTTGTTTGTTTTGCTACTAATAAATATAGTGGTTGCATATCAGAAATAATTATTGATTTTTCTTTAATTAGTTGCTTATTCATATTTTCAATAATCCATTGTTTTTGTAATCTTTTGGTATTGGTGGATTGAACAAAAATATTATTATTGCTATCAACTGCCATTTGAATACAGCATTTGGTATCAGTTGAAAATGGATCGAGATGAGTTTTTCGTTTATCAAATTTATCTTTAAAATTGCCTTTATGAATTTCTTTAATAAATGTTTCATCCATTTGGATTTGACCATTTAATTTTTTAAATTTTAACTGTGTATTTTCTAATTGTTTTGATTGCATTAATTTTTGTCGATTATATCAAGCGGTTTTTGGGGTTGTTTTAATAAAACGAGAAATTATTTTACTAGATTGTCCTAACAATGAAATTTGAATTAATAAATTTCACTGTTCATAATTTAAATGACTTCAATAAGTAAAATGATGACGAAATGCATCAAAACTAGCACGACATTTTTTACATAAATATTTTTGTTTTCCTTCGGAATTATGACCATTTTTAACACAATGAAAAGATTTGCAATTAGGACATATAATGCCTTTATCTCTAAATTTTTGATCAATTTCATTTAAACGTTTTTGTTTTTTAATTAAGTCTGCTTGTTGTTTTATTTTTTCATAAAATTCTAAAAATTGATCATCTGTTAAGCTATTTATTAATTCTGTAATTATTTTTTTCATCATTTATTTACCTCCATATATTAAAAATATACCTAATTTTAGGTATATTTTATAAATATCAAGAGTTTTCGACAAAATTAAAGCAGACGAACAAAAACAACAAGCAATTAAGTTGTTAGAAAAACAAATAAAAAATTTAAATAGTGCTTTAAATTTACTAAGTGAAATTAAAAATAGTGATTTTGACCAGAAAGATTTAGAAAAAATTAAAACAAAAATTAAAAATATAAAAATTATTTTGGATGAAGTTAAAAGAAATTAAGAAGGGAAAGATTTAATGTGAAAAAATTTTTTAAATAAATTACCTATCAATTATAATTTTTATTTTAACAACTATATTTTTAATTTTATGTAGAGAGTGGTCATCAAAAGAAAATTTATTTTTTCCAATATATATTTATTTTTGTGTTATTAATTTTACTTTTGGTAGTTTGTTTGTACTATCAACTTTCCATGAAGTCTTGGAATTTATAGATAATAAAAAACAACAAAAAAATTAAAAAAGAAAGGAATGATTTAATGTGAAAAAATTTTTAAAAGAAATTAATTTATTAAAATTATTTATTAGTTGCTTATCAATTATAATGTGTGTTTTAATGACTACATTTTTAATTTTATGTAGAGAATGAATAAATGATAGTGGGGGTCTTTTTGTTTATGTTGTAGTTTGTATTTTTAATATTGTTATTGGTGGCGGAGTTATATTATGTATTTGTTTTGAAATTTTACAATTAATTAAAAATAAAAAACAAAACAAAAACAATATAAATAATGAAAACATATAACAGATTAAATTAAAAATAACATAAATAATTAAAATAACACAAAACAAGATAATTAATATCTTGTTTTTAGAAAGAGGTGCGGCAATGATTAATTGTCCGTTTTGTAAATATATTCATAATACTTATAATGAAAACAATATCCATATATTATTTTTTTGTTCTTATAGATATCCCAATCCATGAATCATTTTAGATAAAAGAAAAATTGGAAGAACGATGATTTATTATGCTTAAAGTAATTGAATTATTTGCTGGGATTGGAAGTCAAAGAAGAGCATTAGAAAAGATTGAAATTAACCATAAAGTAGTTGCTTTTTGTGATAATGATAAATACGCTGAAAAATCATACCGAGCAATTTTTAATGATTATGAAACCCCTAATTTAGGTGATATTACTAAACTAGAAACTTTACCGTATGCTGATTTAATAACTTGATCATTTCCATGCCAAGACATATCAAATGCCAATAATAATGGCCAAGGATTAAATGGCAAACGAAGTGGTTTAGCTTACAAAGTTGTTGATTTAATAAAAACAATGACAATAAAACCCCAATATCTTTTAATGGAAAATGTACCAAATTTATTAAGTAAAAAGTTTTTTGTTGGATTTCAAAATCTACAAAATCAACTTAATAAATTAGGATATAATAACCAATATTTTACAATGAGTGCCAAAGATTATGGAATTCCCCAAAATAGAAAACGATTGTTTATGATTTCAACATTAAAACAAGATTTTAAATTTCAATATCCCCAACCTTGTAATTTGAAATTTTTAGTAAAAGATATTTTAGAAAATAATGTGAATGAAAAATATTTTATTCGGCAAGAATCAATGAAAAAAGCAATTGAAAACAATAAACTTAAAATCATTGAAAAATGTGCTTATACAATTACAACAAAACAAATGCGATGAGGAAACGCAGGAATTATTGCAATTCCCAATTATATAAAAAAATTAAATGATGGAAAATTAATTATTAATCTGAGAAATTATAATCAAGTTAATATTTTTAATGACATAACAAAAAATAATCTTATTCCAACCATTACAACAGCACAAGGAAGACCACCACAAATTGCATTGCCAATTAAGGATTATGGTAATTTTATTGTTTTACCACGAGCAAAAGATGGTTTACTAGTTAACGGTTCATATAATCAGTTTTGAAAAACAGGAAATAATTATATGGGAACAATCGCAGCAAGTAATATCAATAAAATCATCGTTGATAACCATAAATTACAAGAACAAGATAGTAGTAAAATACTATATTTTTTAATTGATGAAAAAGAATATTTTTTACGAGTATTAACTCCACGAGAATGTTGATTATTAATGGGATTTAGTAATAAAGATTTTGATAAAGCAAGCAAAGTTGTTTCAGAAACCCAACTTTATAAACAAGCCGGCAACAGTATTGTTGTTAATGTGTTAGAAAAAATATTTATATCAATGTTTCAAATAGAAAGGAAAGATAAAAGATGCAAAATAAAAGAAAAGTTTGGTGAAAATGACTTTTATATCCTTTAACAATTATTATTGGAATTTTGTTGCTAGTAATTTCCCCCATTTTATTTTTAATTACCCTCGGAATTGATTGTGATTTTATGCTCGGTGATTTATTGTTGCATTTATTTTGTCTTCCTTTTGAAAGGAAAAATAAAAATGACTAAGAAAAACAATATTAAAAATTATTTTAATAATCATCAACAACACTATCAAAAAAATAAAAATCTTTTTTATTGACAAATAAACAAATTTAACAAAAACAAATTTTTAAAATAACAAAGGAGGAGGAAAATATGAAATCAAACAACACGGCAAATTTTAGAGAAATAATTGTGATGTTATTACTTTATGAAGTAATGTTGTATTTGGTGTTTTTTTAGTAATTGTAGTTATATTTGCGATTTGAAAACTAATTTTTATTTTAGTTTCAATTATGCGAAGTGCAGATAGTCCGGAAGAAAGAGCAAATTATTTAAGTGCTTTAAAATTCCCAATTGGAGCAATTATATCTATATTGGTACTTACTGCCATTATGAATGTTGTTTTACAAGTTATCAAAACATATAACCCTAGTATTGGAACATAGTTGATAAAAAATGAAAGGAGGTGAAAAATTATGATAGTTAATGCACTATATAAACTAATATGATCGATTTTTGTACAAGGGCCATTGCAGTTAATTGCATCATTTAACACTGTTCTAAATTATTTAACAGGTGGTGTGGTTGGTGATTTAATGTTTGGATCAAAACAAGAATTTAGTTTTCAAAATATCCCAATGGCATTTTGATATTTTGTCATAACGGCTCTTTGTTTATTTTCTTTAATATTTACAATTACCATGATTAAAATTTTGTTTCAAGATGCCAGCGAAACAAAAACAAAATTTATTGTTGCCTTACAAAATGGTAGTAAGGCATTTATTTTTATATTTTTAATTCCAATCTTTTTCTTTTTGGCAAATTTTGCAATTGCTAACATTGCCAAAATGATTACATCTGGATTTGGGGGCGAAAACGGAAATATTGCCAATTATCTATACAATATCGGAAACAAACATTGAGATGGTAGTGGTGATAATATACCAAGCAATTATTCCTATCCTGACAATATTGGTGATTTTAATATGATTGCCGAAGTTTTTGGAGTATGATTTATGCTATTTGCAATGTTTATGATTGGAATTGCTTTGGTACAAAAAATAATCGAATTGTTTTTCTTATTTATTATTTCGCCATAAGTAATGGTTATTATGACAATTGACAACGGGAAAGGAGCATTTATTTGAAAAGATATGGTAATTGCAAAATTTCTAGCATCAACCGCCACTTTAACAGGATATTTTATTTTTATGACAACAATTCAAACAATTTTAAGCACTAATTTAGCGGGATTGGGAATCGAAGGATATGGTAAATCATTGTTTGTAATTCTGATGATGTATGGTGGTGGTTTAGCGGTAATGGCATTTTCGGATGTTGTTGCCAACCTAATTGGTGAAGCAGCCGGTGTTCGTGAAGGGATGAGTTCAATGAAATCAACTGTTGCTGGTGGAATGATGGCAATGGGGGCTGGGAAAATAGCAGGAAAAGCATTCGGATTTGCTAAAAGTAAAAGAGCCAAACGAGCAATGGCAATGGGTGGCACTAGTATGGGCGAAAAAACCATGAACGCAATGGGTTCAATGGCTGGTGGCGGTGATGGTGATTGAGGTGATAATGAAACAGCAAGCGGTCAATCTCGCCAAGAAAAACCCCTTGACTTTCGTCATTTCTGACATGCTACCGAGGGAATGAGCTCAAGAGCCGGGATTGTTGGTTTGGCAGGATTTGGATTTGGAGTCACAACCCTAGCAACAAGCAAACTAGTGGGAGCAGCTCGCGGAGGTGGAACAAAAGGATTTTTCCGCCAAATTGGAACTGGGATTGCAACACCATTCAAGGCAATTGGAAAAAGATTTAATCCACAACTAGCTAGCAAAGGAACGGAAACTAACATATCAAAAACAATAGATTTAGATAAATGAAATAGAAAATCTTTAAACAAAAAACCAGGGAAAGTCGAAAACAAATTTACTAGCAAAAACAGTTTTTCATATCTTAAACCAACAATCAAAAAAGAAATGAAGCATAATCAAAAAGTTTCATTACAAAATTTAAATGAGAAACAAACAAAGATTAATGAAAAACTTAAAGATCATTTAACAAAATCAGACGCTAGACAGAAAAAATGAGATGAAAAAGCTGCCAAAAAAGCAGAAAAGAAAAAGCAATAATCAAAAAACTTTAATTTTGTCGAAAACTCTTGATATTTATAAAATATACCTAAAATTAGGTATATTTTTAATATATGGAGGTAAATAAATGATGAAAAAAATAATTACAGAATTAATAAATAGCTTAACAGATGATCAATTTTTAGAATTTTATGAAAAAATAAAACAACAAGCAGACTTAATTAAAAAACAAAAACGTTTAAATGAAATTGATCAAAAATTTAGAGATAAAGGCATTATATGTCCTAATTGCAAATCTTTTCATTGTGTTAAAAATGGTCATAATTCCGAAGGAAAACAAAAATATTTATGTAAAAAATGTCGTGCTAGTTTTGATGCATTTCGTCATCATTTTACTTATTGAAGTCATTTAAATTATGAACAGTGAAATTTATTAATTCAAATTTCATTGTTAGGACAATCTAGTAAAATAATTTCTCGTTTTATTAAAACAACCCCAAAAACCGCTTGATATAATCGACAAAAATTAATGCAATCAAAACAATTAGAAAATACACAGTTAAAATTTAAAAAATTAAATGGTCAAATCCAAATGGATGAAACATTTATTAAAGAAATTCATAAAGGCAATTTTAAAGATAAATTTGATAAACGAAAAACTCATCTCGATCCATTTTCAACTGATACCAAATGCTGTATTCAAATGGCAGTTGATAGCAATAATAATATTTTTGTTCAATCCACCAATACCAAAAGATTACAAAAACAATGGATTATTGAAAATATGAATAAGCAACTAATTAAAGAAAAATCAATAATTATTTCTGATATGCAACCACTATATTTATTAGTAGCAAAACAAACAAATTCTACTCTATATTCCACCAAAACTAGTACAAACCCTGATACTAGTTATCAAAAGTTAAATAAGATTAGTAAATTACAATCCAGTCTTAAAGAAGCCTTAATTCATTATCATGGTTTGGGTTTCACTAATATTCAAAATTATTTAAAGCTCTGAAAATGAAAATACCAACACAAAGGTTTAACACCAAACCAACAATCAACGGTATTATATTTTAACGTTTAAAAAATTTAAAGCAAAATCATAATCTTACACAAAATTAGTTTTCAAATTGTCATATTGATGATTTTTTTTATTTCATCAAGAGTTTTCGACAAAATTAAAGTCAAAAAACACCTGACAAAAATAAGAAATGTGGTATAATGTAAATAAAAAGGAGTGATAAATCATAGGATTATGACGATTATTAGGTGGCGAAGTCAACTGAGAACGCGTTTCAAGAATGCAAGACAGAGGTCTTGCAACTGAAATTCACGCTGCAATTATTGATGCACTCGGGGGGGCGAATATTCCTTTAAGCATTGATAGATTAAATAGTGATAAACAAAATAATGTTATGTGAGTACTAGAAAAATTTGGTCATCAAGTTCCTGATTTAAATAGATATCCATTTTTATCAAAATCATATCTTGATCCTCAACAAACTTTAAAACAAAAACATAGTTTAGAAAATCAGAAAGATTGAGATCAAGCGTGAGAATGATATGATTACTATAAAAGTGGAATAATTCCATTTCTCGAATATCGCATTCAAATCCGCGAAAAAGAATTAGAAGAAATGGAAGAAGATTTAATAAAGTTCAATTCCAACCCAAAACCTACACGAGTTACTCGTAGATTAATTAAATCTTATGAAGAAAACATACCATTAAGAAAAACAGAAATTGCTAAATTAAAAAGAGGGTTGGAATCTATGAAAGCAAAAGAAATGCAAAAGAAGCAAGAAATAAAACCTGAGTTAATCCTTGAAAATGAAAATTTACGCTTAAAAAAAGAAATTTTAGAAATGGAACTAAAACTAAAAGAAACAAATAGAGAAAGATAAAATGTATCAAATATTAACTTATCAAAATTTAATTTAGAAAAGGAGATATATTTTATTTATGTATGAAAAAGGAAATAAAATTAATGTTAAAATAACAAATATTACTCCGTATGGTGCTTTTTGTCGGGCAGAAAAAGCTGATGGCTTAATCCATATCAGTGAAATTTCAGATTACTTTGTTAGAGATATTAAAGATTTTTTTGATGTTGGTGATGAAATTGAAGTTGAGGTACTTGATTTTGATTCAGTTAGGAAACATCTTAAATTAAGTTATAAAAAGTGTCACCCTGAGTTATTAAAAACTTATGATAATGAAATTCAAGAAATAAAAGCAGCTTTTAAAAGTTTAAATAAAAAACAAAATAAAACAGACAATATTGAAAATATTAGTAAAACAAATGAAAACGAATAAATTAGCAAAAGTAATTAAGTGTAAAGTAAAGGGAGAAAAATATGTTAGAAATTTGTTGTCCTGGTAGAATTAAACAACAAGAGAATAAGAAAAAATATAAAAAGTAAAGGAGTTAAATTAATAAATGAATTATTTTGAAAATAAAAAAACAATTCCTAGATTTATTAAAAATAAAATTACTTTTATTAAAGTAATTTCGTTTTTTCAAATATTATTTTCTTTATTTTTATTCTTGTTTTTATCTTTCATATTATTTTTATATTATAACATTGATTATAAAAACAAAATTTTTAAATTAAATACAAATATTAATTTTATTTTTAATAAGATTGTTAAATCCCTTGAAATAGAATTAATTCCCTATCCATTTTTATTAATTTTTTTATTAATAATCTTTTTTCTTGTATTTATATATGGTTGTTTTAATTTAACAATGATAAAAAAACAAGCAAAAAAATATAAATTATGATTAAAAAATGATGAAAATACTATTCCAGAATTTATATATAATGTATATAAAAAAAGTATTGTATATAAAATTATTGCTAATTGATTTTGCAGTTTTTCTTATATAGTTGGTGTAATTACATTGTCTATATTGATATTATTACAATATCAGTATATTAATAATGAAAATATTTTTTATTTAGGTTTTTGAAAAATAGGAACAATAAAAAATTTACAAACAGAAATAATAATAACTAGTTCATTAATATTATTATTTTTTATTTTGCATTGTTTTTGTTTTATTCATTTTAAAAAAACTAAAACACAAATAATAGGTTATTGAGGAACAGATATCTTATCATTAGAAGAAAAAAAATATTTAAAAAGAAAAACAAATTGAATTTGTTTTATTATAATTGCTATATTATTAACAATTACATTATTTTCTATTTATATTATTATTAAAAAATTAAAAATAAAAAATAATAAAAAAATATTATCTTAGTGAAAATTAAATATATCTTAAAAATAAACAGCAGTTTTAATTTAATTGCTGTTTTTTATTTTATCAAAATAGAAAGGAAATAATAAAATGAAAAATAAAGATAACATCTTTAATTTTGATGCAAATACTAATTCATATTTTGAAAATGGAAATATTAAATATTATGAAATATTAAGAAAAAGTAAAAATAAATATAACTTTAATTTTATAGTTGGAAAAACCGGAAAAGGACAAGCATTTAATCCAAAAATCAATAGCAAAAAATAAAGTTGCTATTTTTTTATTTTTTCAAAATAGAAAGGAAAATAAAAATGAATGAAAAAATTACTTAGTTTTTTATCAATATTTTTGTTGTCGTTTGTAAACACGGTGAATTTAATTAGTTGTGAAAATATTACAAATAAAAAACCACACTTACAACATAATTCAGATAATGATTTAAAAGTTAATTCAGAAACAAATATTGATTTAGAAAAAATATACTTTCCCCACCCTGTTTTAATTCAACAGCGAGAATATAAAGGAACTTTCTTTAATCAATATAAAACAGATATAATCAAAAAATTAACTAATGCCTTTTTAAGCAAAGCAAATAATAATTTAGCAATTAAATTTAAAACAAAATTTATCACTTATGAACAATTACAAGGTTATTTAAAAATATACCAGCAAAATTATTGACAAAATTTATTGAATAATATTTGTCAAAAAAACCAAGATAATTTAAAGCAACTTATTTTATTGTTTTATAATTTTGTTGCTAATATTTGAAATAAAACAAATATCAGTGAAATTTTAAAGAAAATAGAAATTAAAAATGTGATTGATGGTGATAATAATGTCCTAGGACAAACAAATAATTACCAAACTATTTTAATAAAAAAGGTTTTATCTTGTGCGTTTGAAAAAACAATAAATAACGAATGACACAAAGGTCAATTTACAACCAATAACTTTCTGCATATTTTTATCCATGAATTAGGACATATCTTTTATTTTTATGATTGAGAAACATTTAAAATCAATCATATTTTTTATTTAAAGCAATTTTTAGGACAAAAAATTAACAACTTAAATAAATTTTCAGAACTAGACAAAGAAAAAGTGTTAAAGATATTTGCCAACAGTAATTATGGATTGAGTGATGATCACGAGTTATTGGCAGAGGGATTTGCATATTGGTTATTAACAAAACAAAATATGCAAACAAAAATATGAGCATTTTGAAACGAATACTTTACAAGTTATTTACCACAAATAAGAGATAAAAAAGAAAGGAAGTGTAAATGATGTTAAACACAATAATCGGAATGATGGGAACCATTGCTGTAATCGGTTTATTTGGTTGTTTATGAAAATTTCTTGGTATTAAATTACAAAAAATTAAAAAACAAATTGAAATAAGCAAATATAAAAAAACTTGTCGAATAATATTATATGTTAGTATAAGTTGTTTGTTGTTGCTTTTGTTAGTAATTGGATTATGATTCGGATTAATATATCCAACTTTGAAATAAAATGAAAATAATATTCAAGTTTTTAATATGTGTTTTTCGAATTGGCAATTATTTAACTGGAATGTACTTTTTCGCAACAAATTCAATATATTTAATTAAAAATTACAATATGAGTGAATGATTAATTTGATTTGTTATTATGCCAATTCATTTTATATTTTTTTATTTTATAGATTGAATATTATATAAGATTAAAATTTTTATCTAATTACATTTTTAAAAAATAGAAAGGGGGTTATATGCTGTGAAAAAGATTATATTATCATGTTTATTAACATCGTTGATTGGTGTAAGTGAACCACTTATTTTTAAATCATCCATCAATGATAATTTTTCAATTGCAAAGCAAGAACAAGTTATTAGTAAAAATGCAAAGAAAAGTTTTAATCCAACAGCACCAAGTTTTACAAAAAATATTAATTGAAATGATGATATTGATGTAGAAACGGGTGAAACTTGGGGTGGTGATTATACAAAAAAAGTAGAATCATCATATTATTATGTTAATGTACTTGATTATGCTAGTAGTTGAAATGATTTTAAAAATAAATACAAGCAGATTAAAATAGATTTTGAGGGTTATGTTGATCATAACAAAGCAGCAAAAGTGGATTATAATGCTTATCACTATATCGATCTAAATCAAATAAGTGGCATAGCAAAAGCATCACAAATTTTTCATCATTATCAAGGTTATACCCAAAATGAAGAATGAGGATGAGCAAATGTAAGATATCAATTAGAAAATAATCAAATCAAAATTGATTTTCTAGTTTATACACGGGCAAAAAACGGATGAAATTCAAGTAATACCTGAGCGAAAACATGATTAAAAGTTAATAAACTAATTTTTAATACAAGTTTTAGTTTTAATGATATGAAAAGTAATTTAGAAAGGATTTTTAATTAATGAAACAAAATAAAACAACTTGATTAAAGGGTGCCTTACCTTGAAATTTATTTAAAAAAGACCTTATTCCGACTTATAATTGAACTCATAAAGATATTAGAGAATGAGAAAGAAAATATAAAATTCGTAGTTGAGTAGTTAGTTTTTATACATGGAATTATGTAAAATGAAATGCAACAAATCTTATTAGTCAAATAATACAATAAAAATCATAAAAAATCAATTATAAATTTTTAAAAATCAAAATATTTATAGTTTTTATTTTATTTTAAGGAAAATTAAGCACACTAAAAAATAATTTATTAAATTACTTCAAATAAACCTATTTAAAATTATCTGAAAATACCTCTTTTGCTGTTTTTCAATTAAGAACAGGCCTTAATTTATCATTTATAACATTAACTACTCAATTTATTTTTTGTTGACTAACATTATTAAAATCAGTTCCCTTAGGAAATCATTGTCTAAGTTCAGAATTCATATATTCAATTAATGGTTTTTGTTGTGGTTTACCAGGGTCACAAAAATAAATTTGTGTTTCAGCAAATATTTCTAATTCTCTTCATTTACTAAATTCTTTTCCTCTATCAGTTATTATTCCTTTAATTTTCCCAAATAAATTATTACTTATAACAATATCTTTAAACTTTTCCACAACTTCATTAGCAGTATGGTTTTTTAATTTCATAACAAAATAACTTTTACTATTTTGTTCAACTAAAACCAAATTACTAGATTGATGCTCTTTTCCAACTATGGTATCCATTTCAAATCAACCAACATCAGTCTCTTTATTCTCAATATCTCATATTGATTTAAAATTAATTAATTTACCACGATTATCAAATTTTCCTTTTGTTTTATATTTTTTACCACGATGACGTAAATTATGTTTTAAAAAACCATAAAAACCCAAACGAATTCATTTATACAATGTTTTAACACAAACAGGAAATTTAATACCAAACTTTAGAAAATAACGATGAATAGGTTGTGATGGAGAATCACGATAAACATTAAATCTTATATTAATAAAATTTAATTGTTCTTCTGTAAACTTATATCTTTTATTATTCTTTTTTCTTTTCTCATAATACATTTTATCTGACTTATAAGCACTATATTCATCAATAGTTTTAAAACGCTTAATTTCTCGCAAAATAGTACTACGATTTCTGTTCAAACATTTAGCAATTTGTGAAATATTTATTTCACCATTCTTTTTTAAAAATAATTTTGATAATAATAATTTTTCCAATTTAACCTTATCAATAAAACTTAAATGACTATACATAACATTTATATACCTTTCATTAATTTATAAATTTAATATTAAAATCTTTAATTTTGTCGAAAACTCTTGATGAAATAAAAAAAAATCATCAATATGACAATTTGAAAACTAATTTTGTGTAAGATTATGATTTTGCTTTAAATTTTTTAAACGTTAAAATATAATACCGTTGATTGTTGGTTTGGTGTTAAACCTTTGTGTTGGTATTTTCATTTTCAGAGCTTTAAATAATTTTGAATATTAGTGAAACCCAAACCATGATAATGAATTAAGGCTTCTTTAAGACTGGATTGTAATTTACTAATCTTATTTAACTTTTGATAACTAGTATCAGGGTTTGTACTAGTTTTGGTGGAATATAGAGTAGAATTTGTTTGTTTTGCTACTAATAAATATAGTGGTTGCATATCAGAAATAATTATTGATTTTTCTTTAATTAGTTGCTTATTCATATTTTCAATAATCCATTGTTTTTGTAATCTTTTGGTATTGGTGGATTGAACAAAAATATTATTATTGCTATCAACTGCCATTTGAATACAGCATTTGGTATCAGTTGAAAATGGATCGAGATGAGTTTTTCGTTTATCAAATTTATCTTTAAAATTGCCTTTATGAATTTCTTTAATAAATGTTTCATCCATTTGGATTTGACCATTTAATTTTTTAAATTTTAACTGTGTATTTTCTAATTGTTTTGATTGCATTAATTTTTGTCGATTATATCAAGCGGTTTTTGGGGTTGTTTTAATAAAACGAGAAATTATTTTACTAGATTGTCCTAACAATGAAATTTGAATTAATAAATTTCACTGTTCATAATTTAAATGACTTCAATAAGTAAAATGATGACGAAATGCATCAAAACTAGCACGACATTTTTTACATAAATATTTTTGTTTTCCTTCGGAATTATGACCATTTTTAACACAATGAAAAGATTTGCAATTAGGACATATAATGCCTTTATCTCTAAATTTTTGATCAATTTCATTTAAACGTTTTTGTTTTTTAATTAAGTCTGCTTGTTGTTTTATTTTTTCATAAAATTCTAAAAATTGATCATCTGTTAAGCTATTTATTAATTCTGTAATTATTTTTTTCATCATTTATTTACCTCTATATATTAAAAATATACCTAATTTTAGGTATATTTTATAAATATCAAGAGTTTTCGACAAAATTAAAGTAATTTTATTAATAATCAAAACACTTGATGACAACACTTAAAAAATGATTCAGATTTTATTTGAAACTATAATTTAGTATATCGTTGAAATAAAAACAATGAACCACAAATACCAGAAATTAATAAAGACACAGGACTAATAATTGATTGAAAAGAATAAAAGGACTAACAAGTCCTTTTTTAAATTAATCGAACAAACTTCATAAAGATAATTAATAGGAATATATTTGTTATTGTATTATATAATGCTGGACTAAATTTTCATACCTCAAATGTTTGACTAAAAAAACTATATATTGTTTGAAATATTTTACCAACACCGCTTGCTAATTCTTTTACTTGTTTAACACCAGGAATATTATTTACAATTCAAATTGCAGCATTTTTTATATGACACGCTAAATTATATCAACTACAACTTTCATATTGGGCTTGTCATCATTGTCCATCAGGAAACAACCCGCCATTATTTATTTCTTGTCAGTTATAAATTCCAAAATTAAAATCACAATAACGGTACATATCATTTTCTTTTTGGGCTTGTAATTCAAAAACATTATAACCGATTTTTTGTTCTTCAATTTTTTTGTATTTTAAACCGTATTTATCTTTTAAAGCACCTTCAAAAACATAACCCTCATTTTGATTAATATTATAATTATTTGCAACTGAAAAATCATAATTAAATACATTACCATAATTAGTATTATAAAAACGATTTTTAAATGCTGAATACAATTTAATGTCTAATTGATTGTATTTATCAGAAAAATAAAAATAACGGGGATAAATTTTAAAACCATTATTTGCTAATAAACCATATTTTTTATTATATCCTTGTACATAAGTATCATTTTCTAAATCAAAAATTGTTCGTAAATAATCTTTATAAAAATTTTGGGAAACCGTAAACATACTATTTAATAGTTTTTCAAATTGATTTTTATTAGTATTAGTTTCATCAATTAAAACATCTCTAAAATTAATCAATTTTAAACCAAAAAAATTAATTAAAACAGTATCATACTGTAAATTATCAATATAACCACTTTCAATAAAATTACTGCGATTTTGAAATACAGGTACCAAAGCATGGGTAAAAAAGGCTTTTAAAAATTTATTAATCTCAATTTGACCTTTCATCTGTTCAAAAACCATTTTACCAATATTAGGAGAATTACCTTGATAATAATTATAAGTTTCAGCACTAAAATTAAAAGTATCTTCTTTTTCTTTTATGAAAGAAAATAAAAAACCTAAATCATCAGTATACCGATAATTATTATAATCACTACCATCCCAATATTGTTTAAAATGTGTTAATTCTAAACTACCAGCAATAATATTTTTATTTTAATCAATTGTTAAAATCATCCGATAAATTGATTTTCTAGTTAAAATAACATCAGGTTTTCAATCTAATTTTTCCATATTATTAATAATTTCAAAATCAAAAATTATTCTTTCACTACCCAAATTTGGGTCATCATAGTTTGGATTACCACCTTGCTGAATTCGGATATTTTCTTGTACAATAACATCAATATATTTAAGCAAAAAAGAACGAACATTTTGATAATATTCAGTATATCATTTTAATTTGCCATCATTATCAACAACGGGTAATTCTGGTTCACCGTTTCCATCTCAACGATATACTAAATTATAGTTTCAAATAAAATCTGAATCATTTTTTAAGTGTTGTCATAACAAATTTTGATTTTTAATAAAATTATTATCAAAATAAAATTTTGTAAGCAAATATTGACCATTTCTTTTTTCTCCATAAAAATATCATTTATTAGTAGCAGTTAAAAATTCTTTATTAGGTGCCTGTGTTCTAGGAATTTGTATTCAAAACTCATTAATCATTTTAACTAATTGTAAATTATCAATACCTCTTTCTAATTTATTAATAACTTCCACAGTATTAAAATACTTAGCAAAATAATAAGAAAAATCAGTTAATTCTTTTAAAAATTGTTTTTTATCAACATCATAGAATTTATCAATATTATATTGTTTAGCATAAGTATCTCAATTTTTATATAAATCCATAAACTCATCACTAGGCTTATCAAATGAAATTCCCGTTGAATAACTATCCTTTAAAAAGTCTAAATATCATTTATCATTATAAGTTAATGTTTGTGATGTTTTTAGAGTTGGATTAATAAAGTAATTTGTTTCAGACCAGTTTTCAAAAAAACTACTGCGTAAAAACATTGTATTAATAAAATCAGTTTCATTCATTCCCATTGTTTGTTAATTAACAGTATAATTCTGCTGATTTAAGGGTTTAAATGCTGTTAAAGTAATAAATGGAATAATTAAACCTAAAATACCTAAAATAGATATGGCAAATAAAGATAATGATTTTTTCATATTTATAATTCAACCCCTAACTATACAATGTTTTTGAAACAATAAACCCAACAATATATAAACTTGATATTGTTAACATTAATGGATGACTAAACAAAATTGCCATTTTACCAAACAAAGAAAGTAAAAAAGTATCTGAGTTATATAAATCCATAATGATATTTTTTGCTGATGTTAATTGATTTATAATCACCGTAATAAAACTAGTACCAAAAATAGCAAAAGCATCAACGACTTCGCGCGATAATCAGCCCCCTTTTTCTTGCGCTCAATGTGGCATATCAAAATGAAATAAGTTAATAATTGGTTTAATATTATTTTTTAACATTTCATTAATAACATTATTATAGAATGTAACTCCTTTTGGATTAATTGTTTTACCATCTGGAATTAATCTAGTCCATTGAATTGATGTTCGTAATGAATTAAAATTTAATTCCTTTGCAATTTTAATATCCTCTGGATAACGATGATAAAAATCATTTAAACAAGGTTGTTGATTAAAAAAACGATATTTTTCAATCTTAAATCAATAATCTCAATTTGAAGACAATTTACCATCTTCAAAAAAAGCACCTTGCTTTTTATTGGGTATTAAATTATTTGTAATAATTAAAAAAATCCCATCAAGGATTTATTTTTTGATTTTTGGTTTTAATTTTAAATACCGTTCTCACATTGCTAATGCTGCCTCATATTCAAAAATAAATTTTTTATTCTTGATTAAATGTTTTAAATTATCAATTTCTGTTCAAATCACATTAATAATATCACGCGTATATTTTCATGCAATCCGATTTCGATTAAATTCTTTTAAATCTAAAATTTTATAACTTCCATCAGCAAAAACTTTAATATCTAAATCATAATCAATATATTTAATTGTCTTTTGGTCCATAATAAATGGCGATGCGATATTACAATAATAATTAATTCCGGTTTCTTTAAACATACAAATGATGTTGCTCCAATTCTTACGATTAAAAATTCAAATTGCTGGTTCATTTGTTTTTCATTTTCTGCCGTTTAATTCTGTTACGGTCACATCTTCATTTACTAAAACAATATACTCTTCTTCTAACAATAAAACAACAGCTGATTCTCAACTACGATAAACCGAGCCATTGTGTTTGTAAGCATGTACTAAAACACTATCTCCAACTTGTAACGTGTCCATTATGCTGCCTCCCTATTAATCCATTAATAAAAATTACAACAAAAAAAATTAAAAATAAAACAATTAAAAATGTCTGTAAAATTATAAGTTGCCATAATATAAAATTTTGTTTTTTTTTGATATTAATTAATTTAAAATAAAAATTATTTAATTAATATTTTAAACACATCAACATTGTAATTATAACAGTTATATTTATTAAGTAAATAAAAAAGCACCAACTAGCAAGAAAAACTTTATCCAATAATTTAATAATTTTACAAAGGCATCGTATAAGTGAAGTGCAACAAATCAACTCCTTTCTGAGTTGATTTGTTGCACTTCACTTATACGATGCCATCTTGAATTAATTTTGATAAATTAATTTTTTGATTATTGTAAGTATAAATACTTGGAATTGATTTTAAATATGCTGCTGGATCATATAAACTTCGCACAAGTTCACTTGGGTTAAAATTTAAATTTTCATAACGTGCTAATAAGGAAATTTTTGTTAGCAACCCTGTTGTATTAATCATACTACGAAGTTTTTCAGGAATATCATTGTTGTCATTATTACTGTCATTTTTATGGCGACAAGCTAATAACGGCATGCTATTTCCAACTACAACAGTTGTAATGGCAAAAAAACTTAATATTTTTTTCATAAGATAAAACCTTCCCTTTGTACATTATAAAAATAAATACTTTTTTATTTTAATGAAAAAAAACAAGTAAAACTTGTCTTTTATTGAAATAAAATTCTTGTTAATTAAATTCCTAAATCGGGATAACTTGGTATTTTTGGTTGTTTTTCTTCTGGGTCATTTACCACAACTGCTTCTGTTGTTAACAATAATGCACTAACACTACCAGCGTGTTGTAAGGCATATCTTGTTACTTTAACGGGATCAACAATTCCAGCTGTAATCATGTCTTCTCAGACATTTGTTGCAGCATTATAACCAACATTATTAGGTTGGTCTTTTAATTTATTAATAATGATTGAACCATCAACCCCTGCATTATCAGCAATTTGACGAACTGGTTCTTCAATTGCTCGTAAGACAATATTTAATCCTAATTTTTCCTCTTCATTTAATTTCAAATTAGTTAATTTATGTCCAACTTGAACTAAAGCAGTTCCCCCACCAGCAACAATTCCTTCTTCAACTGCGGCTTTTGTTGAATTTAATGCATCTTCAATTCGAAGTTTTTTCTCTTTCATTTCCGTTTCGGTTGGTGCCCCAACTTTAATAATTCCAACCCCGCCTGCTAATTTTGCTAAACGTTTTTGTAACTTTTCTTGTTCAAATGATGAAGTTGCACTTTTAATTTGACCACGAATAAACTCTTTTCGTGCTTCTAAATCAGCTTTTTTGCAACCGCCTTCAATAATTGTTGTTGTATCTTTTGAAACAATTACTTTTTTTGCTGTTCCCAAATCATCTAAAGTTAATGTTTTAAAATCCATTCCCAATTCACCATTAACAAATTTTGCCTTAGTTAAAATAGCAATGTCTTCTAATAAGTTTTTACGATTATCACCAAATTCTGGTGCTTTAACAACAGCAATATTAAATGCTCCACGCATTTTATTTAGTAATAATGTTGGTAGAACATCACCATCAACATCATCGGCAATAATTAATAATGGTCGTCCTTCTTCAACAATTTTTTCTAAAATTGGTAAAATTTCTTTCATGTTACTAATTTTTTTATCAGTAATTAAAATATAAGGATTTTCAAATTCTGTTAACATTTTTTCACTATCAGTTACCATATATTGTGATAAATAACCTTTATCAAACTGTAATCCTTCGGTGATACTTAATTCAGTATCAATTGTTTTTGACTCCTCAATTGTAATAACACCATCATTACCAACTTTTTCCATAATTTCAGCAATTAAATTACCAATTTCTGGATCTTTTGAACTAACACTAGCAACTTGAGCAATTTCTGCTTTAGTCTTAATTTGTTTTGCTGATTGTTGTAATAATTCCACAATTGCTTTAACTGTTTTTTCAATTCCATTTCGAATTGCTACCGCATTAGCTCCAGCAGTAATATTTTTTAATCCTTCTTTAACAATTGCTTGTGTTAAAACAATTGCTGTTGTTGTCCCATCACCAGCTACATCATTTGTTTTATTTGCTACTTCAGCAACTAATTTTGCTCCCATATTTTCAAAATGATTACTTAATTCAATCTCTTTTGAAATAGTAACACCATCATTTGTAATTAATGGTGAACCATATTCTTTTTCTAATAAAACATATTTTCCTTTTGGTCCTAATGTTACTTTAACAGCATCAGTTAATTTATTAATTCCGTTAATTAACATCATTCTTGCATCTTCTGAAAATTTAATTGATTTTGCCATAATTTGATTCCCCCTTTAAAGTCTATTATTTAATAATAGCTAAAACATCTTCGACAGAAATTAAAACTAATTTTCTATTATCATATTCAACTTCGGTTCCAGCATATTCACGATAAAGAACTTTATTATTAATTTTTCCTTCAAATGCTTGTTCTTTTTCAACTTCGGTACTAATTGCAATTATTTTTCCGATATGACTTTTGCTTTTCTCATCTTCTTGTAAATAAATTCCATTAATAAAAGTTTCCTCTTTTTCTTCTTTTGCTAAGACAATATTTTTGCCTAATGGTTTTATCATCAAAAATCCCTCCTTATTTATAATTTTAGCAAACGGCATATGTAACTGCCAATAATATATTTAACAAATTTTATTAATAAATGCAAGTGTTTTTGTCTTAGAAACAGAAAAAAACAAACTGTAGTTTGTTTTTTTATTTTAAATAATTGGCATCGTGTAAGTTAAGTGCAACAAATCAACTCAGAAAGGAGTTGATTTTTTAATGGAAAGAAAACATTATTTTATTTTACGGTCCTTAGTAACTAAGTATGGAAAAGATAATTTTATTAATACGGTAAATAATATTGTAATTAATAATGAAAAAGAAGATGAATAAATTATCCGCGTAATTTATTAGCGGTAATTTATTCAATATAGTTTATTTTGAGCGTAGCGAACACGCGAAGCGTGCCGCGAAAATTAGATTTTTAGGAGGAATAAGTTATGTCAGTTTTATTAACGACAATTTTTAGTGTTGTTATTATATTAGGTATTTTTGCATGAATTGGTTTATCAATTTATCAAAAAATTCGCCAAATTCTAGGAAAGAAAAAAGATAAAAAAGAAATTGAAAATAAGGAGGATAAGAAATAATGTTAGGTATGTATTTAACAACATCAATTAATTTTTTAGCAGTTGGTGATAAACCTACTATTTCAGATGGAATGGGTTCTATTTGAAGTGGTTTAGGGCAAGCAATGATGGAAGTTAAAGAAGCAATTTATGCTGTATTACCACAATTAATGACCTTTTTAGGTGATGCGTGAATTATTTAAAAATTTTACAAAATTATATCAAGAAACTTTTAAAGATATTAAATTTAAACATTATGAAACTGAAAAAACATATTATCATCCTTTATTATGTGGAACAACTGATTTTATTGGCATAACAATATATAATGAGTATATAATATGTGATTGAAAAATTACTAGTTCTAATGAAAAAACAGATATTGAACGCTATATTTGACAATTAAAACTTTATTATTTATTAGAAAAAGATTTTTGTATAGATAGTAAAAAAATATTAATAATAATTATTAATCCAAAATTAAAAATAGTAATTAAAGAAAAAGTTAATATTACTAAACAAGATTTAGAACAAATTAAAGAAGCCATTTTAATATGACAAGAAAGAGAGGAATGAGAAAATGCCACAAGAAATTAAAAAAACATTAATAGAAAGTATTGGTGAAATTCAATCTAATATAAATATTTTTGTTGGTAAAAATGCAGGGAATGATTTTAATAAATATAATTATTTTACTGAAAGTGATTTGTATCAAACTTTAAAACCACAATTAAAAGAGCATCATATAACTTATACAATTCAAGCAGTTGGTGAACCAACATTTATTAATAATGATAAAATGGTAAATTATTATTCAAAAGGATTATTAACACTTTATAAAAATGATGAAAAATTAGAATTAGGAATTATTTTATCAGCACAAAATTCAGATATTGCAAAAGCAGTTGGTAGTGCTTTAACTTATGGTGCTCGTTATTGATTGTGTAAGACATTTGGTATAGCAACTGATGAATTAGACCCTGCTGATAGTACTGAAATAAGTAAAGAAAATAGTAATCAAGTTATTAAAGAAACTAATAAGCAACAAATTAATAATTTAAATCTAAATTGAATGAGGGAAGAGCATTTTAATAATATTAAAGATTTTATTACAAATACAAAAATAGAACAAGATATTATTTCAAAAGGTAAAAATTGAATAAAGGAAGAATTAAATGTTGAAAAATTATCACCAGTTATAATTAGAAAACAAAGCGAAGATTTTTATTATCAATTTAAAGAAAGATTTTTAAGATAATGATAAAAATAGGTGTTGACCCATCAGGAACAGGTACTACTGCTATTGTTATTTATGAAGATAATAAATTAATTGAAAAATTAGAATTTACAAATAAAAATTGAAAAGAACAATATGAATTTATTAATGATAAATTGTTTGATTATGAAGAAAAAATTAATATTGAAGATTGTTTATATACATCTGCTAATGCAAGTAAAGATAGAGATGATTTATTAAGATTATTAGGAGCATTATCTGTTTATAAATATTTTATTAATTGAGTATCACCAAAAAATACTAAATCAGTTGTTAAAAATATGGAAAATTTAAGTAAATATAATGATAGTTGTATATGAAAATTTGATAAAGATACTAATTTAACTTATCAATATGGTAAAGGTTGATTTTATAATAATGAAAAAATAAGTAATCATTTACGAGATGCAATTATTATTGCTAATTATGAAAGTTAATATTATGAAACATTCATATAATCAAAAAACAGGAAAGTATTATTCTTGTCAAATTCGTAATGTTAATATTTACTTAAATAAAAATGAAGAAAAAGTTTGAAATGAATTTAATAACTTTACTTATTCGCAACGAATTGAATATCTTATTAACTTTTATATAACACATTATAAAGGAAATAAAGAATATGAATAATTATATTTTATGTTATCGATCTGAACAAGGTAATCGCCCTTGTAAAAACCCTCGTGGTGAATATATAATTGGGATTGATAAACAAGATGTAGATATTAATTCAACTGAATACTGAGAATATTATAAAAATAATTATGGAAAAAATAATTTAGTTATTTGTAAAGTTAAAAATTTAGACTTAATATTAGAAAATAAAAAATAACCAATTAAGGTTATTTTTTTTAAATACTATTTGTTAGTTTTTTAATAGCATCTTTTTGTGCTTGTTTTTTGTCATTTACTTTAACTTGTTTTTTAACATTTTTAATTTGACCTGTTTTTAATGCTAATTCTGTTGCATAATCAGGTCCTCGTAAATGTTTTTCGTGAGCAATAACAGCAGTTCTTAATTCTCTAATTTCTGCTTTATATTTTTTAATTTTTTTAGCAGATAATCCAAGAATACCAATACTACCCATTCCACCAGCACCCGCTAACACAAGTAAAGCAATTACTATTTCATTACTAATTTCCATTTCTTTATTTCCTTTCTTATCCTTACTCAAACAGTGGCCATCCATTCTTTCAGAACAAAATAATTTATAAATTAAACTATATAACCACCCAAAAATATCAACCGCCCCTATATATAGTTTATTTTAAATTTAATTCTTTGTTATTTTCTTCTTGTTTTTTAGTATATTCATCTTGCATATTTTTAAATATTTCTTCTGTTATACCGTCCAAATTATTTCATTGTTTTGCTATTCTTGGTTGAATAACACGAGAATTAATTCGACAATCTAAGCAATGTCTTAAATGGTCTTTTTTTCATTTTGATTTATCAATTCAAATAATAATTAAAGAAATTATTAAAGTAATTAAAGGTAAAATTGTAAATACTAATCCCATTTTAGATATTTTTAATCGTGGAATATCAATTTTCATATCTACTTTGGGTTTACTACTAGCAACAAATATACCCTGAATTCCGTGTGTAAATAAAGGTGTTAATAAAATAGCAATTCCATTACCTCAATATTGACCATAATTATATCAATTAATATTATCTTTTATTGCATTGATCATGCCATATTCTAATCAACAATTTAATGCTAAAAATATCAATGTATAAAAACTAACTACTCAACTACGAATTTTATATTTTCTTTCTCATTCTCTAATATCTTTATGAGTTCAATTATAAGTCGGAATAGGGTCTTTTTTAAATCAATTTCAAGGTAAGGCACCTTTTAATCAAGTTGTTTTATCTTGTTTCATTATTAACTCACCAATTTTCTTTTAATTTTTAAATTACCTATTTTTATATTTTCAAAAGAACTAATAAGACCATTTGTGTCAATATACCAACCTGAAAAACCTTTACTAGATGATACAACAATTCCACAACCAATATCAAAATCTTCTTTAATTTTGTCGAAAACTCTTGATATTTATAAAATATACCTAAAATTAGGTATATTTTTAATATATAGAGGTAAATAAATGATGAAAAAAATAATTACAGAATTAATAAATAGCTTAACAGATGATCAATTTTTAGAATTTTATGAAAAAATAAAACAACAAGCAGACTTAATTAAAAAACAAAAACGTTTAAATGAAATTGATCAAAAATTTAGAGATAAAGGCATTATATGTCCTAATTGCAAATCTTTTCATTGTGTTAAAAATGGTCATAATTCCGAAGGAAAACAAAAATATTTATGTAAAAAATGTCGTGCTAGTTTTGATGCATTTCGTCATCATTTTACTTATTGAAGTCATTTAAATTATGAACAGTGAAATTTATTAATTCAAATTTCATTGTTAGGACAATCTAGTAAAATAATTTCTCGTTTTATTAAAACAACCCCAAAAACCGCTTGATATAATCGACAAAAATTAATGCAATCAAAACAATTAGAAAATACACAGTTAAAATTTAAAAAATTAAATGGTCAAATCCAAATGGATGAAACATTTATTAAAGAAATTCATAAAGGCAATTTTAAAGATAAATTTGATAAACGAAAAACTCATCTCGATCCATTTTCAACTGATACCAAATGCTGTATTCAAATGGCAGTTGATAGCAATAATAATATTTTTGTTCAATCCACCAATACCAAAAGATTACAAAAACAATGGATTATTGAAAATATGAATAAGCAACTAATTAAAGAAAAATCAATAATTATTTCTGATATGCAACCACTATATTTATTAGTAGCAAAACAAACAAATTCTACTCTATATTCCACCAAAACTAGTACAAACCCTGATACTAGTTATCAAAAGTTAAATAAGATTAGTAAATTACAATCCAGTCTTAAAGAAGCCTTAATTCATTATCATGGTTTGGGTTTCACTAATATTCAAAATTATTTAAAGCTCTGAAAATGAAAATACCAACACAAAGGTTTAACACCAAACCAACAATCAACGGTATTATATTTTAACGTTTAAAAAATTTAAAGCAAAATCATAATCTTACACAAAATTAGTTTTCAAATTGTCATATTGATGATTTTTTTTATTTCATCAAGAGTTTTCGACAAAATTAAAGCAATACTTTATGTATAAAAATAATAAACAAATAAAATAAAAAAATGCCTAAGGTTACCCGCATTTACAATGCGATTAGGTCATCCGGATACCCGAAACCGTAATTACTTAGGACTTACATATAAATTATATCATTTATAAAGTCATTTATCTATATTTTAATAATATTTAATATAATATAAATATTAATATATATATTTATATATTTATATATTTATTATAAAATAAACTTAATATATTTCATTGCTAATTTATCCCTTAAAACGCGTCATAAGAGCTATTTTTCAAGATAAATTTTTAAAATAATTCATAATATTTTGCTTGCTTATATATATAATACAATTAGATCTTGATAAAAAGTTTCAAGATAAGAAAAGGAGAAATACAAGTATGAAAAAATTACTTAGTTTATTAAGTGTATTAACAATTAGTGGGACTACTATACCAACCACAATTGCTGCCAATTCTTATGAAGAAAATAAATTAATAAATATTAATGATGAAATAAGACAAATTCAACAAAAGATATATTATTTAGAAAATGAAATTGAAAATAAAATTTTAGAAGAAACAGATGAAAGAAAAAAAATGGAAAATTATAATAAATTATATGCAGAAAATTATGATACAGGATATTTAAGATATTTAGATGAATCTAGGGAAAAAATTAGACGTATAATTAAAGAAAAAAAATCTATGCAAAATGAAAAAAACGGTTTAACTGAATATTTAAAAAACATTAGATAATGAAAAAAATATTAAGTCTTTTGGGAACAATCACTTTAATAGGAACCAGTACAACCAGTTTAGTTGCTTGTAATACACCACAATATACAGAACAACAATTAAAAGAACTAAAAGAAAAACATAAAATAGATACTGAAAACAAAGAAATTAAAGACAATTTAGAATGAATAGCACCACAAGAAATGCCATTTAATACAGTTGATAATAAATGATATTATGTTGTATGAAAAGGTAAAAATTGAAATATCACCAAATTTAAAAATAATGAAGAAATACAAAATAAGGATAGTTTTAAAGTTTTAGAACAAAAAGATGAATATAAACTTGAATTACATCGTTATAGTTTAAAATATGAAGTTGATTTAAATGTTTATGAACCATCTAATATGACAAACTGGCCTTGAAGAATATATCATGGTAATTATTTTAAATTTGTTTATCGTTGAAATGGTGAAAAACAAAATTTACCTAATTTAGATATTGATAAAGATGGTACTGTAAAAGTTAGTGGCGAATAAAAAAGAGATGTAAAATCTCTTTTTCTTTTATCTTGGTTTAATTATAATTTTAACAGAACTATCGCTCTTATTTCTAATACCTAAAACATTTGGATTATTAATATCTATTGTTATATCTTTATCATTACCTCATGAAGTATGATTTGTTTCACAATATCCTGATAGTTGAATAAATAATATTTTTGAAAATCTAATTTTTAATTTTACATCATTAGTATAATATGCTTGTATATATGTTTCTCTAATTTTGTTATTATCATTATTAGATAATTTTGTTATTTGAGTTGTAAATTGTAAATGCCAAATCATAAAAAGTTAACTATTAATTTAGTTAACTTTTTTAAGTTAATTATAGGAGGTTGAAATTATGCAAACAAAGCAATATTTAATTTTGCGGTCATTAGTGAAAAAGTATGGTAAAGATATTGTTATTAATACTGTCAATAAGATTGTAAAAGATATTGAAATTAAAAAGTAAAAGAATAAATTATTCCGCGTAATTTATTAGCGGATAATTTATTCAATAATGTTTTTTAAGTGGAGCAAAGCGACAACGGGCGGAGCGAGTTTGCAAATTTCAATTTTTTAATTTATTGAAAGGAGATATATTATGCCAGTTTGATTAACGACAATATTTAGTGTTGTTATTATATTAGGTATTTTTGCGTGAATTGGTTTATCAATTTATCAGAAAATTCGCCAAATTCGAGGTAAGAAAAAAGATAAAAAAGAAATTGAAAACAAGGAGGATAAAAAATAATGTTAGGGATGTATTTAACAACAGCAATTAATTTTTTAGCAGCAGATACTCCACCTACTATTTCAGATGGAATGGGTTCTATTTGAAGTGGATTAGGGCAAGCGATGATGAAAGTTAAAGAAGCAATTTATGCTGTATTACCACAATTAATGACTTTTTTAGGTGATGCGTGAATTATTTTAATTCCATTTGGTATTTTTGTTATTGTTAAAATATTAAACTTTTTCCGTGTTATGGTCAAAGGATTTTAGTAATAAGAAACTAAGGCACACTAGTTTATTTATTTTTTATTAATTTATTTTGTATAACTATTATTTTAAAACTTAATAGTATTTTTCAGTGTGTCAATTTTTATTATTTTATATATTTAACATTGTTAATAACATTGTTTATTAAACATTAAATAAACAATATATAGCATTATGTATAACATTGTTAATAATCAGTGTTTTTATCAATAAGTAAACAATATATAAACATTAAATATAACATTGTTTATTAAATAAATATTTAGTTAGGAGTTGATAAAATTGAGTAATTTTGTTAAGAAAAATCAAAATATAGAAAATTATTTTATTCGTAAAGAGTTGATAGTTTTTGAAACAGAAAAAGCAATTTTTATAAATTTACCTAATCATAATCGTCATATTGGTTTTTGGTTGAGTAATAAATTTATTTATCCGAGTGAAAAACACTCAGAACAAGTAGCAATCGGTTTGATTTATGATAATTCTTATCCTATTGTAAAATATGATGAAAATTTAAAACGTCATATTTGAAAGTATTTAACTGGAACAGAATTAATTAATTTGTATAATCAATATAAACAAAATTATTTTAATCGTATGCACAAAGCATTATTTTCAAATGAACCTAAAAAAGTAAAAGTAAATAATAACAATAATAATTTAACAAATTGAAGTGTTGAAAAAGAGCAAGAATTAATTAATGATTTAGAAAGTTTAAATTAAATGAGTTTATATGACTATTGAGTTCAATTTGTTAGTTATATTTTTGGTTCAAATGCCCCTGAATTTTTATATGTTATATCGTTTGTATTATTTATCGTTTTATTTTTTGGGATGTTTTTTAAACTTATTCAAAAAATGTGGAGTTTTTAAAAATGCAAAATGATTGAGAAAAATTAAAAGAGTTTTTTATTCATGTCTTTTTGTTTATAAATAAAACAAATGTTGAAAGTATTACAACTTGGACTTTGACACAGAATGAATATTTAACTTTGATGGTTGGTGTTTGAGTTGTTATTTTATTTTTAACTTGGTTTTTGTTATGAATGATTTTTAAAATAGTTGGGTATTTTAAATAATGAAAAAGTTTGTATTTTTCTTAAAAAATTATTGTTATATTAGTAGTTCAATGATTTTGTTTAGTTTAATTGATTTGTTATTTTGAATAATTTCATTAAATTATACTGGTTTAGTATTTTGATTATTATTTGCTTTGCAATGTGTTTATTTTGTATGATGAGTTTGAAAAAACATATTTTATCAGTTAAATGCTTTTCGGTTAGTAAGTTTTGTTTGAGATAATCCGTTATCAGTTATTATTGGTAAATTAGGAACCGGAAAAACTTTACTTTTAACTTATTTATCACAAACTATGAAATTATTAACAGATAAAATTTATAGTAATTATCCGTTAGAAGATGAGAAAGTTAAAGTTTTAACATTTAAAAATTTAGATTTTACAGATAGAACAAAACCAGTTCCCCCTGATGATAGTGTTATTTTATTTGATGAAAGTTATTTATATATTGATGGAACTAGTCCTCACGATGAGAAAAAAGTCCATAGTGGTAAAATTCCGTGAATTGTTTTAGCAAGACATTTTGGTAATCGTGCTTTGTTTACAGCACAGCGTGAGGGTATGATTTGAAATAATATCCGACAATTAGCAAGTGGTATTATTATTCCAATTTCACTTAAAAAACCGATTGCTAAAAAAGGATTTAATTTTTTTAATCGTTTCTTTATTATGCGAATTGGTATTTTTCAAGATATTACGGATTATGAAATTTGAAAAACAAAATCAGTAGAACGAACAGCAGAAGGTAAACGAGTAAAACATAAGTCAGATGTTGGTTTAGGAATTCGGTTTTTTAAAATAATTATTCCGTTAGAATTTGCACAGAAATATGATAGTCAATGATTAAAGTTTGTTCGTGATTTAAAAAATGATGAAATAATTAATAACAAAGAATACTATTGGTCAGAAATTACTAAATTGAGTGTTAAAGAGCGGTTAGAATTGTTTGATATTGATATTTTGAAAAAGAATTTAAAACCTAAAAAAGAAAAAGGAAGTGATAAAAATGATTAATTTGTTGTCAGAAAGTAGTAATTGAGATAAGATTTTTAGTTTTATTTTTGATGTTTTTTTGTTTATTTTTGATGTAATTTGAAATACTAAATTACCAATGACAAATACAACAATTGCTTATTTTATTATTTTTTTTATGGTTGTTAAGTTATCAATTTATGCAATTCACGACACAAGAACACAATATAACGAATTAGGTTCAATAGTACAAACGGGGGTATCAAATATTTATTCTGCGACTGCTCGTGGAGTTTCAGATACTAAACAAGGTATGCAAAAACATATTACAGAGCGTAAACAGTTTAAAATTAATCGTAATAAACAACAATTATCAAGTTTAGCAAAACAAGCAAAAACAAGAGAACAAGGATATCGGAGAGTGCATAAATAATGATTAGACTAGTTTTATTGGTTGCGGCAATTGCTATATTTGGTACTGGTTTTATTACAGTTATTATTAATCAATTAACATCAGCAAAAAATATTATTATGGATTTATATAACTCAGATACTTTTTTACTTTCTTTATTTGGTAAGATGGCAATTTTGTTTAGTCATCCGTTAATGTTAACAATATCAAGTTTATATATTGTTGGGTTTATTGTTTCAAAAACATTATATAGTTAGGAGTTATTTATGAAAAAATTATTTTCTTTATTTTCAATAGGACTTTTAGGGCTTTTAGGTTTAATTATTCCTTTTATTACTTTAACAGCATTTAAACCGTTAAATCAACAAAATTATACTGTTAATCAACAAACAACAGGAATGAATGAAACTGATTTTATTAATACAATGTTTTTACGCAGTAGTTTTTTTGAAAATTGGTCTGAAACCAATTATTTTATTAATCCAACTTTAAAAACATCGCAATCATTAACTTATAATGATAAATGATATTTAGATTTTTTAAAGGATAGTTATTCAACGGGGATTTCATTTGATAAACCCAGTAATGAATTTATGGATTTATACAAAAATTGAGATAGTTATGTTAAACAATATAACATTGATAAATTTTATGATGTTGATAAAAAACAATTTCTAAAAGAATTAACAAATTTTTCTTATTCTTTTGCTAAGTATTTTAATACTGTTGAAATAATTAATAAATTAGAAAAAAGTATTGACAATTTGCAACAAGTTAATTTAAAATTTCAGAATTGAAAATGATATTCAGGAGATGAATTGAACCATGGACCAACTAATAAATGATATATATTAATATCTAAATCAACTAATTCAACTGATGCAGTATATGCAATACATTTAATTCATTTTACAACAAGTACAAGTATTAGAACAACATATCCATTTTTAAAGTCAATATACAGATGAGAAAATACAAGTATTCCAACTGATAAACAAGTTCCTGAAATAGATAATCAAGGTAATCTTCTTTTTTATACTGATAATGATTATCAAAAGGTTCGTTCTTTTTTATTAAAGTATATTTATGTAATTGTTCAAGAAAATATTAGAATACAGCAAGGTGGTAATCCTGATTATGATGATTCAAATTTAGGCATTCAAAGAATAATCTTTGATTTTGAAATTATTAATAATATGGAAAAATTGGACTGAAAACCTAGTATTATTTTAACTAGAAAATCAATTTATCGAATGATTTTAACGATTGATGAACATAAAAATATTATTGCTGGTAGTTTAGAATTAACACATCTTAAACAATATTGGGATGGTAATAATGCAAATAGTTATCGATATACTGATGATTTAGGTTTTTTGTTTACTTTTATGAAAGAAAAAGATAGTATCTTTAATTTTAGTGTTGAAACATATAATTATAATCAAGATAATACTCCTAATATTGGTAAAATGGTTTTTGAACAGATGAAAGGTCAAATTGAGATTAATAAATTTTTAAAAGCCTTTTTTACCCATGCTTTGGTACCTGTATTTCAAAATCGCAGTAATTTTATTGAAAGTGGTTATATTGATAATTTACAGTATGATACTGTTTTAATTAATTTTTTTGGTTTAAAATTGATTAATTTTAGAGATGTTTTAATTGATGAAACTAATACTAATAAAAATCAATTTGAAAAACTATTAAATAGTATGTTTACGGTTTCCCAAAATTTTTATAAAGATTATTTACGAACAATTTTTGACTTAGAAAACAATACTTATGTGCAAGGTTATAATAAAAAATATGGTTTATTAGCAAATAATGGTTTTAAGATTTATCCTCGTTATTTTTATTTTTCTGATAAATATAAGCAACTAGATATTAAATTGTATTCAGCATTTAAAAAACGATTTTATAACATTAACTATGGTAATGTATTTAATTATGATTTTTCTGTTGCAAATGATTATAATATTAATCAAAATGAAGGTTATATTTTTGAAGGTGCTTTAAAAGATAAATATGGTTTAAAATATAAAAAGATTGAAGAACAAAAAATTGGTTATAATGTTTTTGAATTACAAGCACAAAAAGAAAATGATATGTATCGTTATTATGATTTTAATTTTGGTATTTATAACTGACAAGAAATAAATAATGGTGGATTATTTCCTGATGGGCAATGATGACAAGCACAATATGAAAGTTGTAGTTGATATAATTTAGCGTGTCATATTAGAAATGCGGCAATTTGAATTGTAAATAATATTCCTGGTGTTAAGCAAGTGAATGAATTAGCAAGCGGAGTTGGTAAAATATTTCAAACAATATATAGTTTTTTTAATCAAACATTCGAAGTATGAAAATTTAGTCCAGCATTATATAACACAATAACAAATATATTCCTATTAATTATTTTTATGAAATTTGTTCGATTAATATAAAAAAGGACTTATAGGTCCTTTTATTCTTTTCAATCAGTAATTTTACCTGTTTTATTATCAATTATTGGTAGAGCTGGTTTATTTAGTTCTTCTCATCTGTATATTGACTTTAAAAATGGATATGTTGTTCTAATACTTGTACTTGTTGTAAAATGAATTAAATGTATTGCATATACTGCATCAGTTGAATTAGTTGATTTAGATATTAATATATATCATTTATTAGTTGGTCCATGGTTCAATTCATCTCCTGAATATCATTTTCAATTACTTCCAATTGGTGGTTCTTGTGGTTGTTGTGGTTCAGGTGTAGGTTTCGGTTTATTACCCCCTCCGTTTTCATTGTTATTTGGTTTTTCACAACTAATTAATGTTGTTGTACTTGTTGCTGTTAATCCGATTGCTCCTAAAATGCTAAGTCATTTTTTCATATATTTAACTCCTTACTTAAAATGCTATAATTATTTTAAGTAAATTATAACATATTTTAATATTTTAGGAGGTAAAGTGTGAAAAAATATGAAAGATTAGATATTAATGAAAGAGTAAATTTGGAAAAATTAAAAAACAATGAATTATTTAAAAAGAAAAATGGAACAATTAATATTCGAAAAATTGCTAAGCAAATGAATAGAGATTATAGAACTATTTGGCAAGAATTAAATATGTTTGATAATATTGGTGATTATAATGCTGCAAAAGCACAAAAAATACATGATAAAAACAAAAAACAATGTCGTAAATATTCAATGTTAAATTCACAAGAATTAAGTCATTTTTCTAATGAATATAATAATTTTGGTCGTTCGCCACAAAATATTATTATGTCGTATGAATTACAATATAATGTAAAATTTAGTGTATGTTTTAAAACAATGTATAAATATATTAGATTAGGTTATTTTAATTTATCAAAAAATAATTTGTATTTTAAAAATAAAAAGCGAAAAACTAAAAATGGTGAAAAAAATGATAATCGTGGTGTATTGCTTAATATTAGAGATTATAAGCAATTTTTAAATGATTATGGAGATGATTTAAGTTTTAGTGGAATTTGAGAAATGGATACCCTTGATTGTGGTAATTTTCATTTGTTAGTTTTAGTAAATCGGAAATCTAAAATAGTTTTTTATGATATTTTATTTACTAAAAAAGCAAGTATTGTGTTAATGGTTTTAATGAAAATGATTAGACAAATTGGTATTAATAAATTTAGTTGTATTTTAACAGATAGAGGAAAAGAATTTTATAAATGAAAACTTTAATTTTGTCGAAAACTCTTGATGAAATAAAAAAAATCATCAATATGACAATTTGAAAACTAATTTTGTGTAAGATTATGATTTTGCTTTAAATTTTTTAAACGTTAAAATATAATACCGTTGATTGTTGGTTTGGTGTTAAACCTTTGTGTTGGTATTTTCATTTTCAGAGCTTTAAATAATTTTGAATATTAGTGAAACCCAAACCATGATAATGAATTAAGGCTTCTTTAAGACTGGATTGTAATTTACTAATCTTATTTAACTTTTGATAACTAGTATCAGGGTTTGTACTAGTTTTGGTGGAATATAGAGTAGAATTTGTTTGTTTTGCTACTAATAAATATAGTGGTTGCATATCAGAAATAATTATTGATTTTTCTTTAATTAGTTGCTTATTCATATTTTCAATAATCCATTGTTTTTGTAATCTTTTGGTATTGGTGGATTGAACAAAAATATTATTATTGCTATCAACTGCCATTTGAATACAGCATTTGGTATCAGTTGAAAATGGATCGAGATGAGTTTTTCGTTTATCAAATTTATCTTTAAAATTGCCTTTATGAATTTCTTTAATAAATGTTTCATCCATTTGGATTTGACCATTTAATTTTTTAAATTTTAACTGTGTATTTTCTAATTGTTTTGATTGCATTAATTTTTGTCGATTATATCAAGCGGTTTTTGGGGTTGTTTTAATAAAACGAGAAATTATTTTACTAGATTGTCCTAACAATGAAATTTGAATTAATAAATTTCACTGTTCATAATTTAAATGACTTCAATAAGTAAAATGATGACGAAATGCATCAAAACTAGCACGACATTTTTTACATAAATATTTTTGTTTTCCTTCGGAATTATGACCATTTTTAACACAATGAAAAGATTTGCAATTAGGACATATAATGCCTTTATCTCTAAATTTTTGATCAATTTCATTTAAACGTTTTTGTTTTTTAATTAAGTCTGCTTGTTGTTTTATTTTTTCATAAAATTCTAAAAATTGATCATCTGTTAAGCTATTTATTAATTCTGTAATTATTTTTTTCATCATTTATTTACCTCTATATATTAAAAATATACCTAATTTTAGGTATATTTTATAAATATCAAGAGTTTTCGACAAAATTAAAGAATTTTAGTAAAGGAGAAAAAATATATGTATGATAAAAATAACAAAATTATTGTAAAAATAACAAATATTACTCCCTATGGTGCTTTTTGTCGAGCAGAAAAGGCTGATGGTTTAATCCATATTAGTGAAGTTTCAGATTATTTTGTTAAAGATATTAAATATTTTTTTGATATTGGTGATGAAATTGAAGTTGAGGTGCTTGATTTTAATATAGTTAAAAAACATCTTAAATTAAGTTATAAAAATTGTCACCCTGAATTATTAAAAAATGATGATAAAGAAATTCAGGAAATAAAAACAGCATTCCAAAACTTAAATAAAAGACAAAATAAAACAGACAATATTGAAAATATTAGTAAAACAAACGAAAATAAATAAATTAATAAAAATATAAAAAAGTAAAAAATAGTTTTATTACTACTTTTTACTTTTTTATTGTATTTCATGATTAATATGTTAATATAATTATAACTTTTTATGATTTAGTTTTACAGTATACAAGTTAAAAAGTTAATTGGTCATCTTCTTCAAGAAATAGTATATCTACTTTTATAATCATCATAACTTGGTAAACCATTAGTTTTACCAGTAGTAAATGTTTTAATATTATTAGTTATTTCTTTAGTATCATTTATTCTAAAAATATTTGGGAAATTAACTTTATCAGTTTGTGAACTACCACTTTCTTGTAAACTTGCATCAGATAAAGTACCAAAATTATATTCACAAGTAGAATAACCTGCTAAAATATTAACATTTCTATTTGGAATAAAATTTTCTATATCACATGGTCCACACTCAACTTGTAAATTACTCAGATTACTTATTTCAATAGTTTTATAAGCATCTTGGAATTTACTTATACTTTGAATTGTTGGGTCAATTTGTTTTAAGTCAATTTCTACCTCATAATAAGCAGAATTAAACTCATCAGAAAATAAATTAAAATAACTATTAGGAATATTTGAATGTTTACATTGTTCTGGTGTTGTAATTTTAGTTTTTAATGGTTGTACTACATCAGAAGGAATAATATCCTTTGTATACTCTTGATAATTATATGGAACTGGTGGCAGAACATATTCAGGGTAATTAAATGTTGGTATTTCATAATCATGTGGGATTAAGAAACTAGTTTTATAGTTAGTTGTCATATCGCGTAAATAATTATTTAATGTACTTTTTGTTTTTCCACGAAAACTCCATACTGATAATCGTAAATAATCTTCTTAATTATTAGTATATGGGTTATCAGCATAAAAGATAATTTCAAAATTACCTTTATATAATGCTTGGATTGAAAACATATCAATTATATAACTACAATTTGTACCATCTGGTGTTTGTAAGAATTCGCAATCATTATCTTTTTCACTATCACTAACTGGTGTTTGTGCATCAATTGCTTTGGTTTGTTCATTAATTAAATAAACTCGGTTAGTTTTAGGATTTAATTGTTTTAAATTATAAGTTGAATAAACTAATTCTTCGGTTGGTTTACCATCATTAGTTAAAACAGTCCCTTTAAATTTATCAGTTAATAAAGTAGTAAAACTAAAACTAGTGGCATTAGCACCAATCATAGCACCAATTTTATCATTTCCTTGTTCTCTAAATATTTCAAATGGTAAATAACCTTTACCAGCAGACTTATCACCTCAAAAGGCATCGTTATAAAAACTATAAACATTAGCACTCATAAAACCATTAAGTCATGGAAAATTAGGTCATTTATCATCTTGGGTAATTGTTAAATTTCCAATTAAGTCCCAAGGAATACCAAAAGAAACAAAGTTTAAAAACTTTCCAATAGCAGGTATAGTAAAAGGATTAAAGACTAATTTTTGCGTATAGTTTAAAGTTAATACGGTAATTTGGCGATTAATAAAATTATTCATATTTAAAATGTCTCAAACATTACACGAACCCATTTTATTATATTCAATTTGAACACTTCCAACAGTATTACCAAATTCATCTTTTCTTCTAAAATATGATGACGCTTGGGTACTAATAATATTATTAACAGTTCCACTATTTACTTTTACTTGATTTGGTGGAGTAATCATTCAACTTTTAGACCAATAAGGTTTAGAATTTGAATTTTCTTACTTAATAGTTGTTCCAACAGTCGGATTGGTTGCTGTTGAACTTGCTTTATCTGTTATTACCATACCCTCATTATTTTTTTCAATTCAAAAATCAGACATTGATTGAATATGTTCTTTTCAATCTTTATATCCAGTAATAATAGTTGGTTGTATCCCTTGAATGTTATATCAACTTACTTCGGGTGATGCATAAGTATTTATTTTATCAGGTGGGGCAGGATACATGTTATACATTAATAAATCTCTTGAATTCATTACTTTTTTATTAAATTGACCTTTAATAATTGGCCGGCCAATAACAGGCATATCAAAAAAGATAGGATTACCATAAAATTTAACTGCCATTGCTCTAACACCTGGGTCTTTTAATAAAACTTCATCTAATTCAACAATACCTTTATTTAGTTTTTCATCATAAGTTATTTTAGGAAAACAATAACCTTCACCTGGTGCTGATGTTTGAATAAATTGTCGTACTGCCAAACCACTATTACTAATTTTGTCATTAATACTTGAAAAGGTAATTTCTTGTCATAAAAAACTACCATCATAAGGTGAATAATAATTAATAACATTTGATGGATATAATCATTGTCTATCTTGTGGTGCAGAATTAATATCACCACCACCAATATTTAATCCACGATCATTAAATACAGTATAAAAATTATAATAATCATTAATATTTAATTTATCGGCATCTTCATCTAAAATTAATAAAGTATATTGTCTTTCGGTTGATTGTTGAGTAAATACTTGTTCAAATTTAACATCACCAAATTGAATTGAACTTCTATCATCAATCATATAAGCATCTCAATATTTACCAACTTTAACTTCTTTTGTATAAAAATTATCTGCTTTATTATCATTATTCATAAAATAACTTAATTTATATTGATTTAAGTATTCTAACATTTTATTAACATCATAAATTTTTTCACCATCAATTAATTTTCAATAAAAATTATTATTTTCATCTTTTAATTTTATCGCAAAAGGTGTTTCATTATTGGCTCATATAGTTGAGTTAATTGGTTGTTTATTAAAATCATCAATCATTAATATATTAATTTCTTCACCTTTATATTTTTGTACTATTTTTAAACTATCTTGTCATTGCGCAATAGTACTTTCCATATTATCAAATATTCTTGTATAACTACCATAATCACTTGGTTTGGCATTATTAGGTTTTCAACCTGTTTCAGTATCAGGTATATATGAGCTATAAACATTAAAAGGAAATACCATTCAATGTCTATTATCTCGTATATTTTCTCTAATATCTATTAAAGTATCATGGGCCTGTCTTCTTAATTCTTCCATAACACCTGGGTTAATTCTACTCATTTGTTAATTCTCCTTAATTTCCGTTCTACCTTGTACTGCATTTTGATTATTACCAGTTTAATCATATTCTAGTAATTTATTATTATGTTTTATTTCTTTGGCTTGCATTTTTTCTTGTCATGCTTCTACTTTTTCAAAATATTTGGTTGCTTCTAATTCATCAATATTATCATATTCAGTAATTGCTCTTATTGGTTCCATTGTGCAATTATCTAATCTAGCAGTAATTAGTTCATTTTGTCGCATTTGGTCAACTAAACTAGCACTAACAAAATCAAAACCATATTCTCGTTCACCAACACCATCTCATAAACCATAATATTTTAAAACAGTATCAAACATTTTAGTATAGTATTGCTTACGATATGCTTGTAAATATGCTTGTTTTTCTAAGTCTTTTGTTTTAGTTAATAATGACTGTGTTTTATTTTGGTCATTATCTGATTTATCACCAAAAGGACTAGAAAAATGACATGCTAAGTATACTTGTTCAATAATAACTTTTTGGTCTTCGGTATATGTTTCTAAGGTTGGTGTACCTTGTACTACTTGTAAAGATTGGGATAATTGACCATCTACTGCTGATTGACCTGATTGAATAAAAATATCATCAAAAGCATCTTGTAATACTTTTTTATTACCTTTGTTATAAGCAGTCATTAAATCATCATCTAATACCCCATATCAATGAGTACGATTTGCTCATATTTCTTTTGATTTAATATTAAAACTATCTTATAAATCAAATTGTAATTTATAACAATTTGCCATAGTAGGCCATGGGTTTAATGTTGTTGAAGTTGATAAAAATAATGGATTAGGTTAATTAATCATTTCTCAAAAAGGGACAATACCTAATTTGTTTTTAAATTCTTGTACTAAAACAGGTCTAACACCATCTTTAATTTGTGTTTTACTTTGTCCAACAACTACTTCATTATTTTTAGGTCAACCTTTAATAACTATTTTATCTTTGGTACAAATTAAATTTAAAATAAAACCACTATCTGATTGATGATAATTTAATCAAATATCAGCACCTTGTTCAATTTCGTTTATTTTACTTACACGTGATGTAAAGTTAAAAGGGTTAATTCATAAATCAATATTGCCGTCATTAGTCTCTAATAAACCAAAGATAGTTTTACCCATTAAACTTGCTGTTAATTCATTTTTATCTAATTTTTCTTTTATTTTATAAGTTTCATATCATCAGTTTAATTTTTCTAAAATGTCTTTACGATGAGATTTAAATAAAATATCTTTACCATTTATTAATCGCATTTGATGACGAGCAATAATATTGGCTAAATTAATAGTTCAATCATAATTATAAAATTTTAAAACACTATTAATATCATTTAAGTTTGGTAAACTAGGAAAAGTATTATTCATTGTTATTTTGCTCCTTTAATTTTAAAATAAGTGCATAATTAATAATATTTACTGTTAATAAACTAGGTTCATTTGCTAAAACTTGTACACATACTTTAACTTTTTGATATTTCTTAATATATTCGTTATATAAATTTAATTTACATATTGCGATATTATCTTTTTTTAATTCTTGACAAAGTCTTTTTTTAACTTGTCCACAAACAGACATATATGGTCTTTTTGCATTAATTACTCTTTCATCGTGTATTACATAAATATCTTTTTTCATTAAGTTATTCACTCCCTTTGTTGTCATAATTTATAATCTGCTGAACTATTATGTTTAACCATATTAACTAATTCAAAGTGTAAAGCATAAAAATCACTATCAAATGTATCATCATATAAATCTAACATTCTCTCTTCTCTAGCATCTGGTTTATCTTCTCATTGAATTAATTCATATTGTGTTTTACTTACAGGACATTTTTCTCATAATCATTTTAATTGATTAGTATTAATTAACATTGTAAATGCTTCTACACGATGCTTTATTTTAAATTTCTGCTTTTGCGCTGGTTTAAAATGCATGTATTGACCAAAAGTATAATTGTATTTCTCTCGGTTTAAACTTTCTAATGTTGCATAAGCACTATCATCAACATTAATTGATATACCTTGTTGTATTAAATTAAAATATTGATTTAATTGATTATTATAAAACTCCAATATATCTTTTACTTGTTCTAATGGTCCTTTAAATTGTTGAGTAGCATTTGAGTGTGTATATTCAGCAACTTTATAGGCTTTTTTATCAAATGAATTATATATTCAAAAACTCGCTGCTGTTGTATGTCCCTTAGGACTAGTAGAGTTTGCTAAGTCAACACCACCTAATAACTTAGTTGGTTGAATAATATCTGTTGCTTGCATAATATCAAGATATCTTGCAAAGATTGAACCACTAGTATTACCTGGTAAACCTCAACTCCAAACTCTTGCTCTTTCAATATCTAATTGTTCTAATCTTAATTGCTCATTAACTTTATCTTGTGGTAATTCATAATTTAATCTTCAACTAGAATAATGAATAATAATTTTCATATTTCATTTTTCAATATACTTAATTTGCTCATATTTACTACGCATTATTTCTTCATCAAAAGGCATTAATTCATTACAATAACCAACAATATATCGTTTTAAACTTTCAGGATTACATGTATTAATTGTTATTTTATTTTGATAACCACGAATAGCAAACTCTAAATCACTTAAATCTTTTTGTTGAAATTGGTCACATTCTTCTCTTCAATCAATAACTAATTTATATTTATTCAAATCAGCAAAAGCTTTTAATTTTTCTTTACGACTTGGTGAATGTAAACCTTTACAATATATTTTGCTACCATTTGATAAAGTAAAAGTAAAATTTGATAAATTAATAGTATAAGGAATATGATTTTCATCTAACATATTTCATATATTTTGAAATACACTATCTTTTAAATCTTTACTTCAATACATACTAGCAATGATACAAATTGGTTCTTTAATTAATAAACTAATTTTTAATAATTCACCAAACATTTTAATATTTGAAATAGTCTTACCACTATATCGTGTTCCAATTTGATTAATTTCATTAACTAACTCATATTTCTTAGCAAATGGATATTTATTACCAATACTACTATTTTGTAATAACCAATAAGGAGTTTCTAACAAATAAGTAAAATGGTTAAGCATTATTATCATTTTCTTTCTTAATATCTCTAATATCAGTTTGTAAATTAACTATTATTGGTTGTTGATTATTTAAGTTTAATTCTTGTTCTAACTGTTTTTCTTGCAGTGAATATTTATAATTAAATGCTCGTTGTCAATATAATTTAGCACCATCAGGTGAACGCATCATATATTCAATTATTTCACTTTCAATCCTATTAATTTGTCTTTCAATTAAAGGAACTATCTTTTCGCTCGCATAAGTATCATATCTTCACTTGCGAGAAAGGTTGAATTTATTGGTTAAATCATTCAAAGTATAGGGAATATTGTGTTTCTTATCGGCTCAAAATTCTTCTATTTTACGCTTAATTGTGCTTAAACTTGCTGTTTTTGGATTAAATTCTTTCATTTTTTACTCCTTTTTGCATATTAAAATTGCTATTATTTAAACAATATGATTAAATAAAAGAGTAAACAATACTATAAAAATGTAACAAAAGAACCAACTCGGCTCTTTTTTTATTATCTATATTTTACATCAAAATAAAAAAAAGCAAATTACTTTACTTTTTATTTTTTAATATAAACAGTTTTTAAGAGACAGAATTCAAATACTGTTTATTGCGTATATTATATTCCTATAAAAATATTTGTCAATATAATAATTTTAATTTTTTAATTTAATGTTATAAATTAAATTAAAAGATTGGAGACAGAAAAAAATGCAAGATTATATACATGTAAAATTTGATGAACGAAGATTTTTTAAGGATTTATTTTTATCTGATAGTTGTAAAAAGAAAAATGGCACACTTAATTTATCTGAAATATCAAGGCAAACGGGTCGTGCAGTTAATACTGTTAAAAGAGAAATTAATAGATTTAAAAATATAGAAGATTATGATGCTCGTAAAGCACATGGTGATTATTATAAAAAACGAAAAAAATCTATTAAAAAACTACCTGAATTTACAGAAGAACAAAAAGAATGATTAAATGTAAGATTTAATAAATATCATGATACACCATCACAAATTATTAGAAAATTTAAAAAAAAGTTTGGTGTTAAATTTCCAGCATGTAAAAAAACTTTATATAAATGAATTAAGTTAAATTTATTAGGATTAAATAAACAAAATTTACGCCATCATGGTAAAAAATACAAAAGAAAAGGAAAAACTGAAAATCGTGGAAAATTAGATGATAAATTTAAGTCAATATGAGATATTGAAAATAAACAATCTAATGTTGGTTGATTTGAAATGGATACGGTAGTTGGAAAAGACCATCAATCTGCTGTTTTAGTATTAGTTGAACAAAATAGTAAAAATTATTTTGCAATGAAATTAGAAAAAAATAATTCAAGTGAAGTTTTAGAAAAACTTGAACATATAGTTAGAATTAATGGTTTAGTTGGAAAAATTAAAGGAATAATAACAGATAGAGGAAAAGAATTTAGTAAGTTTGAAGAAATGGAAAAGATTACTGGTTCTAATATTTATTTTTGCGACCCTGGTAAACCACAAAAAAAACCATTAATTGAATATATGAATTCTGAACTTAGACAATGATTTCCTAAGGGAACTGATTTTAATAATGTCGCTCAACAAGAAATAGATTGAGTAGTCAATGATGTTATAAATGAAAAATTAAGGCCTGTTCTAAATTGAAAAACTTCCAAAGAAGTATTTTCAGAGAATTTTAAATAAGTTTATTTGAAAAATTTAATAAATTATTTTTCAGTGTGTTTAAATATGCTAAAAATAGGGCAAATTTACAAATATTTTATTTTTTTGAAAAAAATAGTTGCATTTCTTAAAAAGAGTGTTATTATCAATCTAACAAGAGACAGAATTTGCTGCTTGAATTTACACGATGCCTTTTATAATTGATTTTTTATGATTTTTATTGTATTATTTGACTAATAAGATTTGTTGCATTTCATTTTACATAATTCCAAAAATAAAAAAACTACTTACCTGTAGTTAAAAATGGGGCGGCTGATGGGACTTGAACCCACGAGTGCCGGAGCCACAATCCGGAGCGTTAACCTCTTCGCCACAACCGCCACGTATGATTAAATAAATAACCTTATTTATTATAACTTAAAACAAGAAAATGTAAATAGAAAATTTTCTAGTTCCCCAAAAGTTTCCGGCCATCACCTTAAACATTTTAAAACTATTAAATTGTTAATAAATCTTATCAATAGTTTTATATTATAATGTACTAGGTACATATATGCAGTACCCAAAGGAGTGCGAATGGAAGAAGAGTAACTAAATGTATATAATTAAAAAGAACAAAATTTTAACTAAAGAACTAATAATTCGCAATGTTAAATTCCTTTGTTTCGCTAGTTACGTTCAAACAGAGACAGATGTTATTAACTTCTTAAGAAAGTATAAAAATAAAAAGGCAAACCATAACGCATATGCATATGTCATCGGCAGTAGGCGTTAAAATATTTATAAAACTGATAATGGTAAAGCGCGACATATCTCTGGAAAAACCATTTTGGAAAACATTATTGAAAAAAATCTAACAAATATTATTGTCTTAGTTCATCGGTATTATAATCCAATTTATAATTTACCCGAAGACTGGATTAAGAATGGGTATGCGACCATTACCCGTATTATTTTAACTTCCGCCCAATTAGAAAAAATAAATGAACAAATTAAAATTGGAATTTTATTGCGCCCCTTGAACGAAGTATTCTTACGAGAACTTTTAGACAAAAATAAAATCAATATTGTATCTAGACTAATTTATCGTGGTGACTTAATTTTTACTATAATCATCGATCGTAACAACAGTGTCTTAATCGAATTAGATAATTTAATTATTAAAGTAATAATATATAGTTATAAAATTTTAAAAAATTAAAAAATCTTATTAATATTTATTAATAAGATTTTTTTATGATAAAGTAATTAATTCTGGCGCTTCTAAAATTTCTTTTAAACGTGTTAAGAAAATTCCAGCCTCGGCTGCATCAATAATTCGTTGATCAACTGTTAAAGCAATATTCATCATTGAACGAATTACTAATTTATCACCTTTAATAACAACCGGCTTACGAACAATACGGCCAATCCCAATTACCGCTGAGTTTGGATAAAAAATTGTTGGTGTTGCATTAACAGCTCCTACCGTTCCATAGTTGGCAATCGTAATCGTACTTCCTTGTAATTCATAATCGTATAATTCACCTTGGCGTAAACGTTCAATTGTTTCTTGAATATTAATTGCAATTTGTTTTAAACTCATGCGTTCCGTAAATTTAATTACAGGAATAACTAAACCTTCACTAGTTTCTGTTGCTAACCCAATATGTTGTGAATTTTTAATAACGATTTGATTTGTTTTTGAATCATAATATGAATTTAATTTTGGATACTCACTTAATGCTAATGAAACAGCTTTAACAAGAAAACTCATTGTTGAAAAACGAACACCATACTCAGTATTAGCATTTTTCAATTTACGTTGTTGATCAATAATTGAAGACATATCAATTTCAGCATTAATTGTTAATGGTGGTATATGCGTTTGTGACATGATCATTGACTGAATCGCCGGATATCTTGTTGCTTTAATTTCTTCTCTTGTTTCTAATCCTTGTGGTTCAATCTTACTATTTGTATTGACAATGTTTAAACTATTGTTTAATGGTTGAACTAAATTTCCATAAGTATTGGGAATTGCATTTGTTTCGCTATCAAACTTTTTAACTTGTAAATTATTACCACCCGAAGTATTTTCAATTCCTTGGTTAAGAGTTTGTTTGTTGTTCAAATTAAATTCTTTCAACATTTCTTTTAACATTAGATCGGGGGCATTCATTGTTTTCAACATTTGTTGCATTAACATATACTGCATCATTTTATCTAAGTTGTTAACATTATTGTTTTGATTCATATTATTATTTGTTTCTCGTAAACTTTGAATTTCACGTAACAATTCATTTTGACGATTACTTTGTTCTTGATTTAATAATTTTTCTTTTAAAACAGCTAGTTCAACAAGCATAGTATTATCACTTGCTGATTGTTGCGTTGACGGACATTGATAGTTATTTGTAATTGGTGTGACACTCCCTGTTCCTTGTTTTGCTTCTTGGTTTACCGGTCCATATCCTGGTTGGTTTTTATTTTGATTAGCAAAACCTTGTTGATGTTCTGTTGTTGATTGCTCATGATGCTGATTTTCATTTCCATAATATTCATTATCCAACATTTCGTATTGTGATTCAATTTCTTCAAAAGAAGGACGACGATAATTATTAATTTCTCCTAATACTGAATCAACTTCAACATTTCCTTTTGCAATTTGTTCCATTCTTTTTTTAATTAATTCACGTTGGTTTCTTGTTTTTAAAATTTTTTCACGTTGTCCCCCATCATTTAATTTTTCATATAAACGATCACGATAAGATTTTAACGGTGAAAAATAACTCGGTTTTTTAAGCGCTGATTTTTCTGTATCCTTAGGATCAACGGTATAACCGTCAGCTGAAATATAAACTTCATCTGACAAGTCGTCATCCTTAGCACGATAATCTGGTTGGTCATAACCATAAGTGCTGCCTCCACTTTGACCACTTAACATTTCTGGACTAGCATTTCTTTTAATTAGATCATTCATCCTTCCTTGTACAATATTACGTAAAATTTTTGGACGACCATCATCATCTAGGAAATCCATTGAACTTTTTGAATTATCACTTTCTAATGATAATTCATGAAAATCATTTTTATTATGTAACTGCTGACGACGTTTATTAACAAGATTACGAAAACTACTATTTTCTGCTTGATTGCCAAAAAGAGCGGCTGCATTAGCTGGGGCTTCATCTTGATGTTTTGTTTCATTAACTAAATACTTAGCATATTCTTTTGCTTGATTTTCTTCTTCTATTTTTTTTTGCCCAATTAGAACAGCATTAGCAATAATATTTTGTCCAGTTGATTGTGTATTAACATTAAGACTGCTAACTGCTGAATCAAAGTTATTTTCTTTCATAACATCATTTATATTATGCATATTAATCATCATATTATTTTCTTCACTTCTTACATTTTGATTACTTGGTTGTTTAATTGTATCAATTGAAGGAATTTTTGCACGGTTATTAATAATATGATCATCATCAATATCAAAATCTTTAAAAGAAAGGCGGCGAGTTTTTTTAGGACCAAATGTTAATTCTGTTTCGTCTCATCTTTTAATTTCAGTTGGTTTACTTTCTGAAATGGTTTGTTGTTCCATTGTTGGTGTTGGTTGAACCATTGTGTTATTAATAAAATTAGAATTATTAATAGGTTGCCCCATATTATTAAAGTCCATTGTTGTTGGCAATGGTTGATTTAAATTATTTTGTTCAAAACCTTGTCCAAAACTTTCATTTGAAAGTGGCGCTTCATTAATTAATTCTGCTTTAGAATCAATATTCATTTCATTATAATTGGATTGTGTTGCCTCACTATTATTTTGCATTTGTTGTTGATCTAATAATGGTGGTGTAAAAGTCGGATTTAAAGTGTCGGATTTAACAAGATTAATACCAGAATAATCATCTTCTTCAACATCTTTTCATTTTGTTCCAAATTCACCATTTTTGGTTGTTGTAAACACAACACCTTTTTTATCTAAATGACTGAATTCATCATTTTCAAGATGTTTAAAATAATATTTTTCAATTTCAGTTTCTGTTGTTAATAAATGAGCAATAACAGCGTTTTTTTTAATTTTGCTGCCGGCTTTAATTGGTTTAACAATGATTCCATCCATTGAGGCTTTAATGATGGCTTCGCCATTGTCACTTTCAATCAAGGCGATATCATCCCCCGCTTTGACAGCAACATCTTGATATAGGAATTCTTTTAAAATTCCTTTTTTTTCTAAAAATGATACTTTAATTTTTTCCATTGTCTCAATTTACCCCATTCAAAAAAACTTAATTTGTTTTATTAAATTTTGTCTAGCCACTTTTATACCCATTTTTTATTACAAAATAATTATATCATATATTCGCTATTTTTACCCGTTAAAATTAAAAACAATATTATACACAAAAAATAAAAAAATGCAAAATTTTTAAATTTCTTTTGCATTTTCTTTTAATTCTTTTACTTTATTGTCAAATTCAGTAATATGTTTTGTTGCTGTTAAATTTTTAACTCATTTTTTACGACTTAAAATTACGATCGCTCAAATTGCTTTTAGAATGTCTGCTGTTTGCATAATTAAAACAATATAAATAATATCTAAATTTGATGTAAAAATTAAAATTGCTAATAATGGAACAGGAACTAATCATATAAATAAAGCATCTAAAATAAACGCATTCATAACTGCCCCACCGGTTCTAATAATCGCATAACTTGTCGCAGCAATCATTAAACAAGGATATCAAAGACCATAAGCAAAGAGCATCCAGTGAGCAATTCTAAATGTTTCTGGCGTATTATTTCTAAATAATAATTCTGGTAAAAATCAACCACCGGCGACTAAAACTAATCCAGTAATAATTCCAACAAAGAAAGCTAAAATCACTAAATGTTTACCATTGTATTCTGCTTCTTCTAAATTATTAGCGCCCAAGCGACTACCAACTAACACTGAGGTTCCTGCTGAGAACCCATGGTACAATGGGGTATACAAGGCGGCAATTATTGTTGAAAAAATAGCATTTGCTGTCAGAGCATCTAGACTATAATATGCTCGTAGCTTAACCTGTAAAACCATTCCAACTGATCAAAAGATTTCATTTAACACAATTGGCCATGCCTTTTGAAACGCACGACGGGTAACATAGCCATCAAAACGATACCAATTACGAGGAATAAATTCATACCGTTTATATCAAAACAAAATAATAATAAAGATAAGTTGCAGAACCCGCGAAGCAGAGGTCGCAATTGCTGCTCCCTGCATCCCAATTCCTTTAAAATCGCCAAGAAAATGTGGTTCAATTAAAAATGGATTCATAAAACAATTTGTGCTTAAAGCAATAACTGAAATTCAAACCGCCAAACCAGCACACCCTGTTTCACGAAGTGTTGTAATAAATGCAATATTAATTGCTAATAATGGATATGATAAAGCAATAATTTTAAAATACTCTGCTCCTTCTTCCGTTGAAATTGATGCTGCTTGATATTCAAAGTATTTAAATCATTGAATTGCTAAGTCTTTATCACCTGGTTGTAATTGTTGAAAAACATCTGGATGTGGTGCATACTTAGGTGTTGTTGCAAAACTAATTAATTGGTAACCACAAAGTTGCGATAAAATTAACACAATAAAGCAAATAATTAAACAAACATAAATTTTTAATAAGGTAACTTCTTGCAATTCTTTGTATTTTTGTGCACCAAAATATTGTGCATTAAAAACACCAAACCCATAACAGATTCCACTTAAAATCGCAAACATAATAAAATAAAGTTGATTTGAAGCGGCAACTCCATTCATCGCTAATTGACCTGCCGTATAATGAAAACCAACATAGTTTCCTAAACCCCACTGTTCTCAAACTTCTTTTACATTATAAACATTATCTGCTCCAAAAATAGTTTTAATCTCATCAGCCAAATGTTGAAAACCATGCACATTGCTCTTAATTGCACTAGCAAAAAAATTATCAACTAAATCCGTTGACTCCATAATAATTTCTTGCAATGTTGCTAATAAAATTAAAGCTAAAGCTGTTGCATATCATTTTTTTGAAGCAAAAAATTTTGGTCGTTTCTTGCTTTGAATTTGTGTCATTGTATATCCCTTCCCATTCAGCTTAAATTACACTGCAAATATTATAATATAAAAAAAATAAAAAAACATTATTTTTTTATTTTTTTTAAACAATATTTTTGGTATAACTTATAGCACAATAAATTATGGTATGTTCATTCATCTTTTGAAAACCCTAATTTATTTTTCTTTGTTCGAACTAATTGTGCTGTATGATTATTAAAGTTAATTTGATACCACTGACCACAAGCATTCAACATTAAATGGCCAGTAACTGTTCCCAATGCTCCCAAGACAAATAAAGGCACGATTTGGGATGGATAACCACCCAGTAAATCACGAACATTAGTCCCGCCAAAACTTCAAACACCTTTACCCATATATTGAAAATTATCATTTAGAATTGCTGAAAATAATAACGCCAACAAAGCGTATATTAAAAACATTATTAAACTTCCCAAAATTTGTTTTTTATCATAACTTGGGGTTCCATAAAGGTGCATATGTCAACAAACAGCAATAATTAAAGCGTGATTCCCATAATGAGCTCAATAATAATAATTCCCAAAAGTATAAGCATCTGGTGGAAAAACTAAGGCCAAGATTGGCAATCACACTCCCCATGGCGCATAATACGAATATAAGTTTCTGGTTACTTTGCTATGCTGTGGACACAATAATAAAATTCCATAAATTAAATTTAATCATTTACATAACTCTAACGGTACAGCATCGGTTCAATTATCAGCGCGAATCGTTGAACCACTAGAAATTGTTTCATAAACACCTGGACTAATTAACCTAACTTTAACTCAAGCCTTATAAATTGGCAAGTGCAAACGATCAACAGCCCCAGTATCAAAAAAAATGAGCATATCATTGCCCCTCATATTGCACAATATTATTTTGTCCATATTGCAAACCATTAATTAAAATGTTATTATCACCATTAAACATTAAAGTTGGAATAACTTGATAATAATAAATGACTTTTAATAATCAAAAAATTAATCATGCAAAAATTAAATAACTACCCAAAGAATAACGAAAGGCATTCCTTGTTGCTAACTTCGCATTAAACTTTGGTAATAAAAAAACTAATAGTAATAAAACAACAACCATACTTAAACCAACACCAAATTCAATTCCAAAAGTAACGGGTCCATTCGGTTGTGCTCATTGACTACCTAAGGGGTCAAAAAAACCTCAAGGTCCGTTCCAACCACCAAAACTATAACTCATTAAACTCATTGGCGCCTCCATTTGCTACTTTTGCTTTTTCTTTTTTGCCTTTTGCTTTACTGCTAGTTTTTCTGTTTTTTTATTCTTGTGGTTTTTACAAATTTTCTGTCATAAACTTTCAATCTTGACTCTTTCACTATGATTTTCAATTTGATCTGTTTTTCGTTTAAAGAACAAAACAAGCCCAACAACAATTTCTAAAATTACAATGACGATTAATAATGCTGCTCATCACGGAAGAACATCAAACAATGATTTTACCATTAACATCACTTAATTTTCCTCCTTTATAATATCTACCATTATACACAAAAATAAAAAATTAATAACATTCGTTATTAATTTTTTATTTGCTTAACTTCGTTTTGATGATTGTTTTTTAGCGATATTGTTTTTGTTCTCTTTTTTAGCTGCTTTAATTTTTTTATCAGCAGCAACTTTATCAGAACGTGTTTTTAAAACAAATTGTTTCATTGAAATTGTTTCACCAGTACGTTTTTTATCAGCAATTTGTCAAAATCCATACATAAAGGCAGTAATTAACGCTCCAATCGCCATAAATAAGAATGCTAATAATGTTCATCCTCAAGCACCAGCTCAACCATAAACACCAGTGTCACCGTTTCCACGACCTAAAGCGGATAAGAACCCAACAATTGGACCACCATGTCCAGCTAAATCAGCAATCCCTACTGCTCCAGCTAATCCACCAGCAATCGCTGATCCAACAATATTACTTGGAATAACACGTTTTGGATCATTTACCGCAAACGGAATAGCTCCTTCTGAGATTCCGATGCAACCCATAAAGAACGCTGTTGAACCCATTGTTCGTTGTTCTTCATTATAAAATGGTTTAAAGATTCATGTTGCAATTCCCATTCCCATTGGTGCAACTGGGATTGCAACTGCCATTGCTCCCATTGGAGTATAAATTTTTGAACCAATTAAACCAGTACATGCTAAGAAAGCAACTTTATTAACTGGTCCTCCCATATCAAATCCAGCCATTGCCCCAATTAATAGACCAAAGGCTAATCCAATTGCCACATTAGCAGCATTTGAAATATTTCCTCATGTTTTTGAAATTCATTCTTGGAATTTTCCCATTACTCATCCAACTGTTGAACCAATTACGAACATCATAATCATTCCATAAATAAATCCAACAACAATTGGAATAAAGAAGATTGGCATTACTGGTTTTAAACCTTTTGGCACGTTTCATGCATTAATTCATTTAACGGTATAACCAACAGCTAATCCAGCCACAATCGCTCCAATAAATCCAGTTGGCGTATTAACTGCTTCAATCCCTGGTAAAGGATAAAAGTTAGCAACATTGTTACCAATAAATGAAACAACAATTGCTGGCGCAATTGCAGAACGACCAGCAATTGAGTTAGCAATAAATGCTCCTAAAACAGGAATCATTAACGTAAATGCTGATCCCCCCAAAATATTTAAATAATAGAAAAAGTTCTTAGGATCAGTTAATGGGTCAGTATAGAATAACTCTCCTCAATGTGCTGTTCCTCCTGCTGGGTCAGGAATTCAACCCATCCCTTTTGAAGAACCGTGGAAGTTTTCATAATTAGGACCATAAATTGCTTTCGCCAATCCTAATGAGATAGCAATAAAAATCCCCCCCAAGATAACAATTGGCACCATATATGATACCCCTGCCATCAAATGTTTCATAACTCCAACTTTCTGACCATTATTACCACCACTTTTTGTTGCAAACTCTCCAACTGGTGTAGTTTTTCCCTCTTTTAAAGCAGCATTAATAACTCCTTCAGGGTCTTTAATTGCTTTAGCAACGGGGCAAATATATACCTTTTTTCCACCAAATCTTGCCATATCAAGACCAATATCAGTTGCCGCAATAATTACTTCTGCTCGTTTAATTTCTGCTTCAGTAAAATCGTTACGAATTCCTTCTGCCCCATGCGTTTCAACTTTAATATCATATCCTAATTTTGGACCAGTTTGATTTAATTTATCAGCAGCCAGGAAAGTATGCGCTACTCCTGTTGCACAAGCTGTCATTGCTAAAATCAACGGTTTTTCACCAGTTGGTTTAGTAGTTTCTTTCGTATCGTTTTGATCAGAACCAGCTAATAGTGCTGCTTGAATTTTGTCCTTATTTGTTTCAACTTTCATTTCTTTTTTAAAGTTTTCATCCATTAATTTTCGAGCAACTTCACTTAATATTCCTAAATGAATATCACCTGATTTAGCCTCAGGAATAATTAAGGCAATTGCCACTTTTGTTGGTTTTCCATCCATTGCTTTTCAATCAATAGCATCTTTAAAACGAATAAACAAAACTGCTTCTTTTTTAACTTCTTTAATCCGCGCATGCGGAACTGCAAAACCATCTTCAAAACCTGTTGAAGATTCTTTTTCACGAGCCTCAAAACCTTTAACAAGTTCGTTCGGGTCAGAAACATACCCTAATGTTTCAGCCAACTTAGCAAGTTCTAAAAAAGCTTCTTCTTTAGTCTTTGCGGTTGAATCTAAAATGATATGCTTCTCATTAAAAATTTTATTATACATATAGTTTTTTCCTCCTACAATCTTAAATTTAACAAAAAAAAAAAAAAAAAGCAATAGAATACTTAAAAAAATCTATTTTTTTAAAAAAACTGGAATTTTTTTCTATAAAAAATGGTTTTGAATAAACCACTTATTTCTTATAACTTAGTAGGGCTTTCCCATTAACCTTAACCGTGATCTTTTGATTTAAATCAAAAATAATTGCTGATTCACCAGCTTTAAGCGTTTCTGTTCCAATTGTAATTTCCCCTTCAACAACTGTTACTTGCCCTCATTGCACTAATGATAAATCAAGGACCTGCGTTTTTGTTAATAAGTGTAAGGTAAAATATTGATTATCAACCAATATTCCTTCTATAATATGTTGGACTTGTTCATTTGAATCTGGAACTGTGGTTACATCAAAACACTCTTGTAAATGTAAGGGACGCAAGTTCCCATCTTTATCGGCTCGATCAAAATCATAAAAACGATATGTCACATCGGATGAACGCTGTAACTCAAAAACAGTCACTCCCGGTGTTATTGCATGAACTTTTCCCGGTGGGACATATAAAAAATCACCTTTCTTAACTTTTACTTTAGTAAATAATTGTTCTCATGCTTTTTGTTCCACCATTGTAATCAATTCCGTTTTGGTTTGGGCTTGATGACCATAAATCATTGTGGCATCAGATGAACAATCAAGAATATATCAACATTCTGGTTTTCCCAACATCTTATTGTGCTTTAAACTATATTCATCATCAGGATGCACTTGCACCGATAAATAATCATTTGCTGTAATAATTTTTGACAATAACGGAAACTCGCTTTCCGTAGTGCCAAAATATTCAGGATGGTTTTCATAAAATGATTTTAATGACGTTCATTGCTCTGGGCCAGTTGCAATATAACTCATACCATTATCTAACGCACTAATAACTCATGCTTCGCCATATAAATCATTTGTTGGTAATTGAAAGCCAAAATCCTTCAACTTGTGGCCCCCTCATAATCGTTCAGAAAAAAACGGGGTTACTTTAATTACTTTATACATAAATGTCCTCCTCAGGTTTTCATTTATATTTAACCATAAAAACCGAAAAAATAATATTATCTTATCAATTTATAGTAAGATATAAATAACTAGCAGAAAAGGAGTTCAGAATGGAAATTATTAATATTCGTAGCTATCTTAAAAAAATAAAGTGGCATTTGTTATGGCTTCTTGCCGCTTTGGGGTTGGTTACAATTATCTTTTTAATTATCTTTTTATTACAGAAAAAAATGTCAGCCCAAGATAAATTAATGTACTGTTCAATTTTTATTGTCATTAATTTGTTGCTATTATTTATTAACTATTTAATTATCAAAAACCCCTTTGTTTTTTCAAAAATTTATCGTTATGATGGTGAAAAAAATAGATTAAGTCTAAATTTTTACTTTTATATTTTTGTTTTTATTATTACCCTTGTTTTTTTCTTTTTAACAATTGTTTCAATCCAACTAATTTTAAAAACAACTTTTAACAATGCAATTAAACAATTATGATATGCTGGTTTTGGTTATGCCTTATGAAGTTGTTCTATTATTGGTGGTTTTAATACAGTAAATTTAATTATCTTAAACCGACCAATTCCCCCATCAAAACCTAATTCTTAAAATCATAGGCCTCAATTCACTGCAATGATTTTAATAATCATTCTAAATCATTACGAATAACATTAACAACATTGGTTATCGCTTCTTGGTAAGTTCCAACAAAACAAAAACCAAGCAACATCCCCGTTATATCATTAAAACTATTAACATTATAATTATTGAAAGAAATTGTAATATAACCACCATCAAATTGCATTAAGGGGATTTTCTTATTGTTATTAGCTAATTCAATTAGATTAACCATTACTTTTGGGGTTAATAGTTTTCGAATTAGAATTTGATAATTTGCATTAACAGCAAATATTTTTTCAAATTCTGTTGATTCTAAGTCCGTATTATCTTTTGATTTAAAGATTTTTAAAAAAGTTCGCATTGCCTTAATTGTCGCAATTAACATTCATAGTTCATTAACATCAATTATTAAATATGGATAACGTGTATAAATAATATCTTTGCTTTTCCCCATATCAATTAATTCCTTTAATTTTGTCGAAAACTCTTGATGAAATAAAAAAAATCATCAATATGACAATTTGAAAACTAATTTTGTGTAAGATTATGATTTTGCTTTAAATTTTTTAAACGTTAAAATATAATACCGTTGATTGTTGGTTTGGTGTTAAACCTTTGTGTTGGTATTTTCATTTTCAGAGCTTTAAATAATTTTGAATATTAGTGAAACCCAAACCATGATAATGAATTAAGGCTTCTTTAAGACTGGATTGTAATTTACTAATCTTATTTAACTTTTGATAACTAGTATCAGGGTTTGTACTAGTTTTGGTGGAATATAGAGTAGAATTTGTTTGTTTTGCTACTAATAAATATAGTGGTTGCATATCAGAAATAATTATTGATTTTTCTTTAATTAGTTGCTTATTCATATTTTCAATAATCCATTGTTTTTGTAATCTTTTGGTATTGGTGGATTGAACAAAAATATTATTATTGCTATCAACTGCCATTTGAATACAGCATTTGGTATCAGTTGAAAATGGATCGAGATGAGTTTTTCGTTTATCAAATTTATCTTTAAAATTGCCTTTATGAATTTCTTTAATAAATGTTTCATCCATTTGGATTTGACCATTTAATTTTTTAAATTTTAACTGTGTATTTTCTAATTGTTTTGATTGCATTAATTTTTGTCTATTATATCAAGCGGTTTTTGGGGTTGTTTTAATAAAACGAGAAATTATTTTACTAGATTGTCCTAACAATGAAATTTGAATTAATAAATTTCACTGTTCATAATTTAAATGACTTCAATAAGTAAAATGATGACGAAATGCATCAAAACTAGCACGACATTTTTTACATAAATATTTTTGTTTTCCTTCGGAATTATGACCATTTTTAACACAATGAAAAGATTTGCAATTAGGACATATAATGCCTTTATCTCTAAATTTTTGATCAATTTCATTTAAACGTTTTTGTTTTTTAATTAAGTCTGCTTGTTGTTTTATTTTTTCATAAAATTCTAAAAATTGATCATCTGTTAAGCTATTTATTAATTCTGTAATTATTTTTTTCATCATTTATTTACCTCTATATATTAAAAATATACCTAATTTTAGGTATATTTTATAAATATCAAGAGTTTTCGACAAAATTAAAGATTAATTCTTTACGGGTTAAAGTTCCAAACGAATAATTAACATTTGTTGTTTGAAAGTTAATAACATAATCTTGTCTAATTTCACTTTTTGCTGGGACTCCAACATAGGGAAAAAGATCAAAATCTTTTTTAACGGTGTCAACTTGATATTTCTTTGTTGTGATAGCATCTAATTCTGTTTGGTAGAATTTTGCTAAGGGCAATTCTTGAATAATAAGTTTTTGTAATTTAATTGCTTTTGAATATTTAAATGTTAAATATCCAGCACCACTTAACGAACCTAAACTAGCAAGAAAAATGAGAACTTGACCAGTAATTCCCACCGAACTTAGAGCTGCTAAAAAGAACAAACTAAGCTTAATAAAAGTTATTATTAATAAAAATCATAATAAAAATTTAATTATTACTAAAAACCAATTCAAAAACATATAGCGCTTTTTTAAATATTTAAAATTAATATTTGTTAATTTATGTTTCATAACCGGGTCGGTAAACTCTTGTGTAACAACCGCTTCTAAAGGTAATATATTATTTTCCATTGCTTCCTTTTAATTCCCCCATTAATTTAAAAAATAGAATTAGGAACAACTAATTATTGTCCTAAATCTATTTTAACATCTTGACGATCAACAGCATCTGCTTCAAAATATAAGAACGTGTTTAAACGTAATGAACTTGCCGCAACATTTGATGGCCAAGTTTTTAAACTGGCATTAAAATCACGAACTGCTGAATTATAGAAACGACGATCGGCAGCAATATTGTCTTCGCAATCTTTAATTCCTGTTTGTAATTCAATAACACTATTGTTTGCTTTTAAATCTGGATAATTTTCTAATAAAACATTAATTTTCCCCGCTTGACTAGTAATTGCATTATTAACCTTATCTAATTCTTTAACATTTAAGTTTTGATTAGTTTGACTTCTTAGCTCAACAATTGCTGTCAAAGTATCTTTTTCATACTTCATATATTGTTTTGTACTGTCAATTAATTTTGTTAACATATCAACTCTTCGCTTTAATTGAACGTCAATATCTGATGCTGTTTCCTCAATTTTTTCTTTATTACGAATCAAATTATTTCTTGATAAAATAAATAAGAAAATTGGAAAAATTAAAATAAACCAAATATAAACAAAGAATTTGCCAAAAAAACTACTTTTTGCTGCAACTTCTGCATTATTTACTGTTGGATTATATCCCATTTTTGTTCCTCCTTTACGGGGGGCCTATTTGTTAATCATTATATAAGAAAATAATAATAAAAACAAGATAAACTTTTAAATAATAAAAAATAGCTCGTACTTGAGCTATTTTTAAAAAAGTTAATTATTTAATAATTGAAACAACTGTTCCGGCACCGATTGTACGACCACCTTCACGAATTGAGAATTTTGTTCCTTCTTCAATCGCAACTGGGGCAATTAATTCAACTGTCATTTCAACATTATCAGCTGGCATAACCATTTCTACTCCAGCTGGTAATTTAATTGAACCTGTAACATCGGTTGTACGGAAATAAAATTGTGGACGGTAATTTCCGAAGAATGGTGTATGACGCCCTCCTTCTTCTTTACTTAAAACATAAACTTGTGCTTTAAATTCTTTATGTGGTTTAACTGAACCTGGTTTTGCAATAACTTGCCCACGTTCAACATCGTCGCGGTTTACTCCACGTAATAAAATCCCAACATTGTCTCCAGCTTTAGCGTCATCTAATAATTTTCTGAACATTTCTAAACCTGTTGCAACAACTTTTTTAGTGTCTTCTTTTAATCCAATAATTTCAACTTCTTCATTAACTTTAACAACCCCACGTTCAACACGTCCTGTTGCAACTGTTCCACGTCCTGTAATTGTGAAAACATCTTCAACTGGCATCATAAATGGTTTTGCGATATCTCTTTCTGGTTCTGGAATTCAAGTATCAATTGCATCCATTAATTCCATAATTTTTTCTTCTCATTGAGGATCACCTTCAAGTGCTTTTAACGCTGATCCTCTAATAACTGGGGTATTTTCTCCATCAAATCCGTATTCACTTAATAGGTCTCTAACTTCCATTTCAACTAAGTCGATCATTTCAGTATCGTCACCAATCATGTCACATTTGTTTAAGAAAACAACCATTTTTGGTACACCAACTTGTCTTGATAATAAGATATGTTCTCTTGTTTGAGGCATTGGCCCATCAGTTGCCGCAACAACTAAAATCGCACCATCCATTTGTGCGGCCCCTGTAATCATGTTTTTAACATAATCGGCATGGCCTGGACAGTCAACATGAGCATAATGTCTTTTTTCAGTACGGTATTCAACGTGTGAAGTATTAATTGTAATTCCACGTTCTTTTTCTTCAGGTGCTTTATCGATATTATCATATCCTTGTGCTTCTGCAAATCCTTTTTTAGCTAATACAGTTGTAATAGCTGCTGTTAGGGTTGTTTTACCGTGGTCAACGTGACCAATTGTTCCAACGTTTACGTGTGGTAAACTTCTATCAAATTTTTGTTTTGCCATTTTAATCTTTTCCTCCTATATTTAATAGACAAATGTCATAACTATTGTAAATTAATTTGTCTTGCTTTGCAATCCTTTTTTAATAATGGTGGATAAAAACCATCGGTGTAATAACCTTATTCAGCTGATTTTCCAGCTTTTTTAATAATTTCTTCGGTAACTGATTTTGGTGCTTCTTGATAGTGTGAGAATAACATTGTGTATGTTCCTCGCCCTTGTGTAAAGCTTCGTAAATCAGTTGCATATCCAAACATTTCTGATAATGGAACTTTTGCCTTAACAACTTGGGCATTTCCACGTTGATCATTTCCTTCGATTTGACCACGACGTGATGATAAGTTCCCCATTACATCTCCATAGTATTCTTCTGGAACAGTAACTTCAACCGCCATAATTGGTTCTAAAATAACTGGTTTAGATTTTTTTGCCGCTTCTTTTAAAGCTAAACTAGCAGCAAATTCATACGCCATTTGTGATGAATCGACATCATGGTATGACCCATCAAATAAAGTTGCTTTAATATCAATCATTGGATACCCTGCTAATTTACCAGTTTGCATTGATTCTTCAATTCCTTTTTTAACAGAACCAATAAATTCTTTGGGAATTTTTCCCCCAACAATTGCATCAACGAATTCAAAACCTTTATCATGGTTTGGTTCAAACTTAATTCATACGTGACCATATTGTCCACGTCCTCCTGATTGCTTAATGTATTTTCCTTCTACTTCCGCACTATCTTTGAAGGTTTCACGATATGAAACTTGTGGTGCTCCAACATTGGTTTCCACCTTAAATTCACGTTTCATTCGATCAACTAGAATGTCTAAGTGCAACTCACCCATTCCAGCAATAATTGTTTGCCCTGTTTCTTCATTTGTTCATGTTCTAAATGTTGGATCTTCTTCTGCTAATTTTTGTAATGCTAAACTCACTTTTTCTTGGTCTGCTTTTGTTTTTGGTTCTAACGCTAAACTAATAACTGGTTCTGGGAAAACCATTGATTCTAAGATTACTTCATTTTTTTCATCACAAAGAGTATCTCCCGTTGTTGTTAACTTTAGCCCAACTGCAGCAGCAATATCACCCGCATAAACTTCTTCAATTTCTTCACGATTATTAGCGTGCATTTTTAATAACCGTCCAATTCGTTCACTCTTATCTTTTGTTGAGTTTAAAACAGAACTTCCTTTTTTTAATACTCCTGAATAAACTCGGAAAAATGTTAATTTTCCAACAAAAGGATCAGTCATAATTTTAAATGCTAACGCTGAAAATGGTTCACTATCATTTGTATGACGTTCAACTTCTGCTCCGTTTGCTAATACTCCTTTAATCGCTGGAATATCAACTGGCGAAGGTAAGTAGTCAATTACCCCATCCAACAGTAATTTAACTCCTTTATTTTTAAAGGCACTTCCACAAAAGACTGGAAAAAAGTCTCCCGTTAATGTTGCCGCACGAATTGCACTTTTAATTTCAGAAATTGTAATTTCATTACCATCCAAGTATTTTAGCATTAACTCTTCATTGAAATTAACAACTGCTTCAATTAATCTTGTACGATATTCTTCCACTAAATCTTTTAAATCATCAGGAATTGGAATTTCTTGGGCTTCTTCATTTGCTGCTCCATCGTAATGGTAAGCTTTACGTTCCACAATATCAATGATTCCTGAAAATTGATCTTCTGCGCCAATTGGGATTTGCACTGGATGTGCATTTGCTTGTAAACGGTTATGAATTGTTTTTACTGAGTATAAAAAGTCAGCTCCAATTTTATCCATTTTGTTAACAAAGACAACTCGTGGTACCCCATAAGTTGTTGCTTGTCTTCAAACGGTTTCTGTTTGGGGTTCAACTCCTGATTGTCCATCAAGAACAGCAACTGCCCCGTCTAATACTCGCAATGATCTTTCTACTTCCACAGTAAAGTCAACGTGACCTGGAGTATCAATAATATTTAAACGAATATTTTTTCAAAAGGCTGTTGTTGACGCAGAAGTAATTGTAATTCCACGTTCTTGTTCTTGGGCCATTCAGTCCATTTGACTAGCCCCGTCATGTGTTTCTCCAATTTTATGAATTTTACCAGTATGGAATAAAATCCGCTCTGTTGTTGTGGTTTTCCCAGCATCAATGTGCGCCATAATTCCAATATTTCTCGTATTTTCTAGAGAATATTCTCTTGCCATTTTTAGATTCCTTTCTGTGTTTCTTATCAACGATAATGGGCGAAAGCTTTATTTGCTTCTGCCATTTTATGTGTATCATCTTTTTTCTTTACTGACCCACCAATACCATTTGAGGCATCAATAATTTCATTTGCTAAACGATCAATCATACTTTTTTCATTACGTAATCTTGCATAATTAATTAATCATCTTAATCCTAAAGTAACTTTACGATCATCATTTACTTCAATTGGGACTTGGTAATTAGCTCCCCCAATTCGACGAACTTTTAGTTCTAAATGTGGTGTGATGTTTTCAATTGCTTTTTTAAACACTTCTAGTGGTTCACTATTTGTTTTTTCTTTTACAATATCAAATGCTCCATATAAAATTGTTTGAGCAACTCCCCTTTTCCCATCAATCATAATCTTATTAATTGCACGAGTCACTAATTTTGAACTATAAATTGGATCTGGTAAAACATCTCTTTTCTCTGCTTGGCGTTTACGCATAAAACTCCTCCTTTCTTTTTATCTAAGCTTTAGTTGCTTTTGGTCTTTTTGTACCATATAGTGAACGTCCTTGTTGACGGTTATTAACTCCGGCAGTATCCAACGTTCCACGAATAATATGGTAACGTACCCCTGGTAAGTCTTTAACCCTTCCTCCACGGATTAAAACAACACTATGTTCTTGTAAGTTATGGCCTTCACCTGGAATATATGCTGTTACTTCCATTCCGTTTGTTAAACGAACACGGGCATATTTTCGTAACGCTGAGTTTGGTTTTTTTGGTGTCATTGTCGCAACACGAGTACAAACTCCTCTTTTTTGTGGTGAGGTTACATCAGTTGGTTTTTTTTGTAAAGAGTTTAGCCCTCTATTTAAAGCGGGGGCTTTTGTTTTTCACACTTTTTCTTTACGTGGTTTACGAACTAATTGGTTAATTGTTGGCATTAAACTTGCTCCTTTCTTTTTCACATATCCGAGTGTATCAAAGAATACAATCCATATATTATATTACATAAAACCCAAAATTAAGTCAATAATTATCTTTAATTTTGTCGAAAACTCTTGATGAAATAAAAAAAATCATCAATATGACAATTTGAAAACTAATTTTGTGTAAGATTATGATTTTGCTTTAAATTTTTTAAACGTTAAAATATAATACCGTTGATTGTTGGTTTGGTGTTAAACCTTTGTGTTGGTATTTTCATTTTCAGAGCTTTAAATAATTTTGAATATTAGTGAAACCCAAACCATGATAATGAATTAAGGCTTCTTTAAGACTGGATTGTAATTTACTAATCTTATTTAACTTTTGATAACTAGTATCAGGGTTTGTACTAGTTTTGGTGGAATATAGAGTAGAATTTGTTTGTTTTGCTACTAATAAATATAGTGGTTGCATATCAGAAATAATTATTGATTTTTCTTTAATTAGTTGCTTATTCATATTTTCAATAATCCATTGTTTTTGTAATCTTTTGGTATTGGTGGATTGAACAAAAATATTATTATTGCTATCAACTGCCATTTGAATACAGCATTTGGTATCAGTTGAAAATGGATCGAGATGAGTTTTTCGTTTATCAAATTTATCTTTAAAATTGCCTTTATGAATTTCTTTAATAAATGTTTCATCCATTTGGATTTGACCATTTAATTTTTTAAATTTTAACTGTGTATTTTCTAATTGTTTTGATTGCATTAATTTTTGTCGATTATATCAAGCGGTTTTTGGGGTTGTTTTAATAAAACGAGAAATTATTTTACTAGATTGTCCTAACAATGAAATTTGAATTAATAAATTTCACTGTTCATAATTTAAATGACTTCAATAAGTAAAATGATGACGAAATGCATCAAAACTAGCACGACATTTTTTACATAAATATTTTTGTTTTCCTTCGGAATTATGACCATTTTTAACACAATGAAAAGATTTGCAATTAGGACATATAATGCCTTTATCTCTAAATTTTTGATCAATTTCATTTAAACGTTTTTGTTTTTTAATTAAGTCTGCTTGTTGTTTTATTTTTTCATAAAATTCTAAAAATTGATCATCTGTTAAGCTATTTATTAATTCTGTAATTATTTTTTTCATCATTTATTTACCTCCATATATTAAAAATATACCTAATTTTAGGTATATTTTATAAATATCAAGAGTTTTCGACAAAATTAAAGATAATTATTTAACTGTTTATCATAAAAAAAGACCAGACGGTCTTTTTTTAATATTCTTCAGCTTTTGCCGCAATTCCGGCTGTAATAATATCTTTCGGATTTTTTAATCCTGTTCCAGCTGGAATTAAATGTCCTAACATAATATTTTCTTTTAAGCCTTCTAAACGATCAACTTTTCCTTTAATAATTGCTTTAACTAACACACGCGTTGTATCTTGGAATGAAGCGGACGATAAGAATGACTCTGATTCTAATGGTGCTTTCTTAATTCCAAAAATAACATGTTTAGCAGTTGGTGGTTTTTTCATTGAACGAACTGCTTTAATTGTTTTATTACGATAGCGTTTAATTGTTACAATTTCACCTGGCAATAAATCAGTATCACCAGCATCAATGATTTTAACTTTATTCAACATTTGTTTAACAATAATTTCAATATATTTGTCTGAGATTTCAATCCCTTGTAAACGATAAACACGTTGAACTTCTTTTAAAATGTAATTGTGAACATCTTCAATCTTAGCAATTTCTAATAATTCTTTAATATTAATTGAACCTTCCGTTAACTTTTGTCCACGAACAACTTTATCACCAATTTTAACTCGTAAAACGGCATTATATTGTGTTTTATATTTTCGTTCATCACTATCTGATGCAACATAAATGGTATGAATTCCACTTTCATCACGAATGTCACTAATAACTCCATCAATTTCTGAAATAACAGCAATTGATCCTTTTGGTGTTGTAACATCTAATAATTCTTTAATCCGTGGTAACCCTTGGGTAATATCAGCTCCACCAGCAACACCTCCAGTATGGAAAGTACGCATTGTTAACTGTGTCCCTGGTTCTCCAATTGATTGGGCCGCAATTGTCCCAACTGCTTCACCAATTTCAACTTCCATTCCTGTCGCAAGGTTTTTTCCATAACAACGTTGACAAATTCCTTTTTCAGCTTCACAAGTTAAAACTGAACGAATTATCACTTCTTTAATCCCACTAGCAACAATCGCTGCACTATCTTCTTCTGATAACAATGTATTCGCTGTGATTACTTTACCATTTTTTAATTTAATATCTTTTAAATTATAACGCCCAACTAAACGGTCAAATAATGGCACAATAATATTTGAGTGTTTTTGTTCAATAATATCAGAAACAACAAAACCACGACGAGCATTACAGTCTTTTATTGTAATAATAATTTCTTGTGAAACGTCAACTAAACGTCTTGTTAAATAACCTGAATCCGCAGTTTTTAACGCCACATCAGCCATCCCTTTTCGTGCCCCGTGGGTTGAAATAAAGAACTCGGATACGGTTAATCCTTCTCGGAACGAAGATTTAATTGGTAATTCAATAATATCTCCTTTCGGGTTGTTCATTAATCCCCGCATCCCAACTAACTGCGTAAAGTTTGAAACATTCCCCCGTGCTCCTGAATCAGCCATCATAAAGATTGGGTTTTTAGGATCTTCTCGTAAAACATGTTCTAATTCTGTTTGAATGTTATCTTTTACTTTTGATCATACGTTAATAATTCGATGTTGTTTTTCACGACCTGTTAACATTCCCATTTTAAAGTATTCATTAATTTCTTTAACCTTATTATCTGCTTCTTTAAACTCTTCTTGTTTTTTATCATAAACCTTAACATCGCCCGCTGAAACAGTTACCCCTGATTTACCTGAGTATTTAAACCCTGAGTTTTTCATGTTATCTAACATTTCAGCGGTTTTATTTGCTCCATAAAGTTTAAAGTAACGATCAATAATGTTTGATAAGTCTTTTTTCTTAAATGGTGGATTGACCTCCCATTTTTCTAAATACTCAACTAAATTAACATTATCCTTAATTAATGAACGAGCTGGTAATGCTGTCAAGTTTTGAACATTTGGTTCATTTAAATATGGAAACTCTTCTTTAAAAATTTGGTTAAAAATAATTTTTCCTGGTGTTGTAATAATATAATCATCCATTTGTTCAGGTTTGAATTTTTTATTAGCAAAACCACTGGCAGGAATTGCAACTAAGGCATGTAAGGCTACGGCCCCAGTTTCATAAGCAATAACTGCTTCGTTTAAATCTTTAAAAATTGTTCCTTCACCCAATTGTCCTTTTTCTTCATATGTTAAGTAATAATTTCCTAACACCATATCTTGGGTTGGCGTTACAATTGGTTTTCCATCTTTTGGTCCTAAAATATTACGACTTCCTAGCATTAAACTACGTGCTTCAGCAACAGCTTCATCGGTAATCGGAACATGAACCGCCATTTGATCACCATCAAAGTCGGCATTAAACGCTGTTGTCACTAAGGGGTGCAAACGAATTGCTTTTCCTTTAACTAATTTTGGTTCAAAAGCCTGAATTCCTAAACGGTGCAATGTTGGCGCACGGTTTAATAACACTGGTCGTGATTTAATGACTTCTTCTAAAACTTCTCACACTTTGTCATCTTGATTTAAAATTAATTTTTCAGCAACTTTAATATTTGCTGCTAAACCATCCTTCACTAATTTACTAATAATAAATGGTTTAAACAATGTAATTGCCATATCACGAGGTAATCCACATTGATACATTTTTAAATCTGGCCCAATTGCAATAACTGAACGTCCTGAATAATCAACTCTTTTTCCTAATAAGTTTTGACGGAAACGACCTTGTTTTCCTTTTAAAATACTTGTTAATGATTTTAATGGTCGTTTATCTTTTCCAGTTACTGGCCGTGCTTTTCGTTCATTATCTAATAATGCATCCACAGCCTCTTGTAACATCCTTTTTTCATTATTAACAATAACACTTGGTGCTCCCATTGCTTTAACTTTTTTTAATCGTTCGTTTCGAATAATAATTCGACGGTATAAATCGTTAATTTCTGAAGTAGTGAAACGACCACCATCTAATTGAATAATTGGTCGAATATCTGGCGGAATAACTGGAACTGCACGCAGAATCATTCATTCTGGACGTGAACCTGATTTTTTTAATGAGTCTAATACTTCTAAACGTTTCATTAATTTATTTTGATCTAATTGTGTTTTTTTATCTTTTAAATCTTGTTTAATCTTTTCAATTTCATCATCAATATTTAGATTTTTTAATAATGTTTCAACTGCTTCAGCTCCAATTCCAAAACGAGCATTAGTATGGCGATTAATAAACTGTGCACATTCATCCATTGAAAAAGGTAATGAAGTATTTTTTAAATCCTCAATCATTGTTTCGCCAGCCTCATAAGCAACAGTCCCTTGTTCTAACGTATCTAAAATTTCTCGTAATGTTTTTGTTAAACGTTGACGAGTTGCTGCTGAAGTTTTGGCATTTCCTAAATCTAAAACCATTTTTTGTTTTAATGATTTAGCATCACCAGCATCCAAGACAATATACGACACGAAATAAACAACTTCTTCTAATTCTTTTGTTTTCATATCTAAAATTAATGCAATTCGACTTGGCGCTGCTTTTAACATTCAAATATGACTAACTGGTTCTTCTAATTCGATGTGACCCATACGTTCACGACGAACAATTGCTTCTGTAATTTCAACACCACAACGTTCACAAATTTTTCCTTTATTTTTTGATTTTTTATACTTCCCACAAGCACATTCAAAGTTTTTAGTTGGCCCAAAAATCTTTTCATCAAATAAACCATCACGTTCTGGTTTTAAAGTTTTATAATTAATTGTTTCTGGTTTTTTTACTTCACCATATGATCAACCACGAATGTCTTCAGGGTTCGCTAAACCGATTTTAATCATACAATTATTTTTTTCATTATTTTCAACCATTTTCTCTGCCCCCCTTAATTTAATTCTTCTTGATCATCAACATAATCAATTTTGCTTTCAATATCACCATTGCCATAAGAGTCTTCTTCTAAATTATTTTGCAAATCAAATTCATCATCAATTTTAGCAAAACCATCTAAAATGTCATCTTGTTGTGGTTCCCGATTTGTATTTAAAATAAAATTATCAATATCAAATTCATCTTCAAATTCATCATTATCGGTCAACAAATCTTCATCAACATAATCTGATTCATCATAGCTTTTAATGTTTTTAATGTTTCCTTCTTCATCAATCATATGAATATTAAATCCTAATCCTTGAATTTCACGAGTTAAAACATTAAATGATTCTGGAATCCCTGGTTCAGGAATCTTTTTGTCTTTTACAATCGATTCATAAGCACGAGTTCTTCCTTTAATATCATCTGATTTAATTGTTAAAATTTCTCGTAGGGTATGTGCTGCACCATAAGCTTCTAACGCCCATACTTCCATTTCTCCAAAACGTTGTCCCCCATTTTGAGCTTTTCCTCCTAATGGTTGCTGTGTAATTAACGAGTATGGTCCAACATTTCGGGCATGTAATTTATCATCAACCATGTGTGATAATTTCAACATATACATTACTCCCACCGAAACTGGATTATCAAATTTTTCACCCGTACGACCATCAATTAAAACTTCTTTCCCGAAGTTTTTCATGTTAGCTTTTTCCATAATTTCAATTAATTCTTCATTTGTCATTCCATCAAAAACTGGCGTCGAAACTTTTTGTCCTAATTTTTTAGCCGCCATTCCCAAGTGAATTTCTAGCACCTGACCAATATTCATCCGCGATGGTACTCCTAATGGATTTAACATAATATCAATTGGGGTTCCATCTTCCATATGGGGCATATCTTCTAATGGTAAAATTTTTGAAATAACCCCTTTGTTTCCATGGCGTCCAGCCATTTTATCTCCCTCTTGAATTTTTCGTTTTTGAACAATATAAATTTTAATTACTTCTAAAACATCAGCAAATAATTCATATTTTTCACGAGGAAAACGTTTAATTGCTTGAATAATTCCTTCACCACCATTTGGTACACGTAATGAATTATCTTTAACATTTTTTGATTTTTCACCAAAAATTGCTTGTAACAATTTATCTTCTGGTGATAATTGGGTTTGACCTTTTGGTGTTACTTTTCCAACTAAAATGTCACCTGGTTTAACTTCTGTTCCAATAATGACCAATCCATCATCATCTAAGAATTTACGAGCATTCTCCGAAATATTTGTAATTTCACGAGTAATCTCTTCTGCTCCTTGTTTTGTTTGACGGCGTTCAATTGTATACTCTTCAATATGAATCGATGTAAAAACATCCTCTGAAACTAAGCGTTCAGAAACAATAATAGCATCTTCATAGTTATAACCATTTCAAGTTGTAAAGGCAACAACAACATTTTGCCCCAATGCCAACTCTCCTTTATCAATTGATGGTCCATCCGCTAAAACTTGTCCTTTTTCAACTTTTTGACCCTGTTTTACTAATGGAACATGTGTCAATGAAGTTCCTTGATTACTACGTACAAAAGTATCTAAATTATAATTCTTTAGCCCTTCTTTTGTTTTTAAAACAATTCTTGTTGCATCAACATAATCAACACTACCATCATATTGTGACACAATCGCTAATCCTGAATCACGTGCTGCCGCATATTCAACTCCTGTCCCAACATATGGTGAATTTGGTGAAATTAGTGGAATTGCTTGACGTTGCATATTAGCTCCCATTAAAGCACGGTTAGCATCATCATTTTCTAAAAAAGGAATACAACTTGTCGCAATTGAAACAATTTGTTTTGGTGAAACATCGACATAGTCAACATCATTACGCGTTGCAATAATATTTTCACCTTGGAATCGTGCAACTACTTGTTCATCTAAGATTTCACCTTTATCACTTAAACGAATATTTGCTTGTGCAACAACATAATTTTTTTCTTGATCTGCTGTTAAATAATCATTTTCAGCAGTAACTTTGCAGTCAATCACACGACGATATGGTGTTTCAATAAACCCAAAGGCATTAATTTTAGCATATGTTGCTAAATTATTAATTAATCCAATATTGGGTCCTTCTGGTGTTTCAATCGGGCAAATTCGTCCATAATGTGAGTAATGGACATCCCGCACTTCTAATCCAGCACGTTCTCTTGATAACCCTCCTGGCCCCAGCGCTGTTAACCGACGCTTATTTGTTAACTCTGCTAATGGATTTGTTTGATCCATAAATTGTGATAACTGTGATAAATTGAAAAATTCTCCAATAATAGCAGACAATGGTTTATTATTAATAATATTTGATGGTTTCATTTTGAATAAGTTTGATGTTGACATTTTTTCTTTAACATTTTTTTCAATTCTTAATAAACCAATACGAAATTGATTTTGTAATAATTCTCCAATTGTACGAACACGACGGTTTCCTAAATGATCAATATCGTCAACTTCACCAATTCCATCCGTTAAATTTAATAAATATGAAAATGTTGCCAAAATATCTGGTACAGTAACATATTCATCAGTTGCATTTGGATCAATTCCAATAATGTTTGCTAAACGCGTGCGAACTTCATTATCAACATAAACTTTAATTTTTTGAATTTTTTTTGAACAAGTAACTTTATCACTAAATTTAACTTCTTCTAAACAAGCTCCCGCTTTTAAAACTCCTTTTAGTTTATTAATGGCTTCTTTATCCATTAAAGTTCCTTCTTTAAAAACAACTTTACCATTAACATCTTTAATATCCTCGGCTAAAACTTTGTTATAAATTCGGTTTTCAACAGATAATTTTTGAACTAATTTAAAACGTCCCGCTTTTGTTAAATCATATTTACGTTTATCAAATAATAATCCGTATAAATATTTTGTTGCACCATCAGGTGTTGCGGTTTCTCCTGAACGAATTTTTTTATAAATTTCTTGAACCGCAATACTTTGATCATAAGCAATGTCACCAGTATATGGATCTAATTCATAAGTGCTTTTTACTAATTTATTGTCACCAAAAATATCTAGTGCATCCTCTTTAACAATTCCTAATGCCGTTAAGAAATTAGCAACTGATACTTTTCGAGATTTATCAATCTTTATATAAAAAACATTTTCAAAGCGTTCTTCTTTTCCCACTTTAATTTTTTTATGATCTGATTCAAATTCTAACCATGTTCCTCGTGATGGAATTAAATCAACATAATAAACATTTTCCCCATTTTTACGGTTTAAATCAATTTTATAATATGCTCCTGGTGAACGAATCAATTGTGAAACAACAACCTTTTCTGAACCATTAACAATAAAAGTTCCTTTTCCAGTCATTAATGGAAAATCACCAAAAAAGACCTCTCCTTCTTTTTCAATTGTAATATCCACTAATAACCTATCTTCTAGTCTTTCCGTAATTGTTACCGTACATGTTGCTGTTTCATCGCCAGAGTGAATATCATAATAAATAACATCTGGTGATTTTTTTAAAATTGTGATCATGTGTCCAACACGTTCTTCAATTCATGATTTAATTAATTCTGGTTCCCCTTTAACAATTAATTTTTCTACTTCTAAATCTTTTGAATTAATTGTTAATTTTAAATTGGAATAAATTGGTGCTTCAAAAATTTTTGACTCATCTTTTGCTTGAGAAATAGTTCGCCGCGGCTCTCTAAATTCTCAATTTAACATCTCTAAAACAATATTTCCCTCATGTCCTACAATTGGAAATACCTCACTGAACACTTCGCTAATACCGATTTTCTTAAATCAATCATATGTTTCAGTTTGAATTTCAATTAAGTTTGGTAAATCTAAATTCCCACTTACTTTTGTATAATCGATTCTTTTAGCATAGTGCCCAAATTCTTTTTCTTTTAATGCCATTAATTATTAACCTCACTTTTCACAATATACGCTTATAAATTTTATATTGGTTTAGAAGAAAAGTCAATCATTTTGACCATTTCCTTATCTTTTTTAAAATCTTTTTGTTCACTATTTATCACAAGCCTTACTACTCATGACGGTCACAGACAAAAATTTCATCATCAGTTGCGCCAACCATTGCTTGTTTCATCTTTCCGAATAAAACTCCCGCAGCGCCACCAGCAACTCCTTGTTTTTCTTGTTCTGCAACACATTTAAAACATTTTGGATTAAAATCTGCCATCTGTTTTACCTCCTTTAAGGTCTTCTTAATTTTACTAAAAAATAATTAAGTTTTGCAACTTAATTATTTATCAATTAAAATTCATGCTCATCATCCATGCTGAACATTAATATCTCCGGCATTTGAACCATATGCTGTATAAAAAATTGAATTCATACGATCTTGGCCAAAAGTAAATGCTAAGCAAAATGATCCGTTTTTATAATTAAAAACAATTTTGTCACGGGTTGGTTCATAATCATTTGGTCCCCCAATTCATAATGACTTGTCCTTAACTAGATTATGCAAATTGAATAATTCAAGATCAGGTAAATTTTTTGCTATCTTACTACGTTTAAAATTAGTTAAGAGTTTTTTAAATATTGTATTTGCACTACTAATATCATTTTTAAATTCTGCAAAAAGACTATCCCCAACATGAAAAACACTAGTGTTTTTAAAATTATTAGCATCACTACTTCCAAGAACTCGTTTTTTTAATTCAACATTATAGTATTTATGAAATGCTACAATAATTTTCCCAAAATTAATTAATTTGCTATCTAATCCTTGGCGACTAATTAAAATATTACTTTCAAAAGTTTGATTATTAATTTTTAAAGTTCCTGCCAATGGTAAACCATATAATGAAATATAATTTAAATTAACATTTAATTTTGCTAACATCATATTGTTATGATCAACATTAAAAATTGGTAAACTTTTCTTATATGCTGTCACAAAATTTTCTGGTGTTAAACCAATTGGGTTAAGACCTTCACCAGCTCAAAGCGCGGGTTGATAGTTTCCAATATCAGCTTTTTCTGGAATTTGACCGGAATTTTCTGCGGTTATTGTTCCAGAAATTAAACGCATTAATTTTTTATTTCCACCATTGTCAAATACAATTGCATCACGAACTGCTTGGTCAATTTCAGAATCTTCTCTAATCATGTTCTTTAAATTAATAACAAAAATGTCATCCAACGGTTTAACATCCATATTATAATTAATTTGAAAATTAGTATAAATTGAACGAAACTTGTCATTGCTATCAATAACTACTTTTTGATAATTATTAAAGAATCTAATTAAAATTTTAGTAATTGTTTGAATTGAATTTTGTAAAAGTTTTTGAATTTTTTCTGGTTCATTTGTAATAATATAAGTAATCGTAAACGGCATTAATTGATTTAAATTTTTAAAACTTAAATTTAACACAAACTTATATTGTAATTGCACCGCTTTAACGCCCGCCACTGGGGTATTGGTTAATTTACCAATTTTATCTAAATCAATATAATTTAACGTAAATTTACTTTGTTCTTTATCAAATGTTAATGGCACCGTATCCAAATAATAATTTGAATATTCTCGAATAATTTCAAAATTTAAATTATCAAAAACAGAGCGAAAACCATTCTCAACGTTTTCTAATCCCAAACTAATCTTTGGGTCTGTTTTATCAAGTTCGATACTTTGCTGATCTTTATTAACTAAATCATAAAAAGGGGTCAATTCTGAAAAGACATTTGAATCCTTCAAATTACCATTATTATCACAATCAGTAATAACAGAACTAACTTTACTAGAAATTTTAGTTAAATTTATCATATCATTTTGTAAATTTGAGTTGTCATAATCATTAACAATATTTTTCTTATAACAACCCGCCAGATTAATTGGGACCCCTGTTATTATAGCCGAAATGGCAAAAATAGTTAATAGTTTTTTCATTTTTTTTCCTCCGAAAAACAATACCTTTTGTTTCCTATTATTATTATAAAAAAGCAAGTATTTAACTAAACATAATAAAAAAACAACCAATGGTTGTTTTTTTTACCGCAGGGACTTATCAAAGGGAATTCCTGACGCTTTTGGAATTTTGGAATATTTGGAAAATGCGACCATTGTCACTAACGCTAAAACAAATGGTAATATTTTTAGCAATTGGTTTGATGGATCAGCAATATTTCAACCAGTAAATCGTCATAATGTTCCTGCTAACGCAATTAAGAAACTAAATAAAACAGCTCCTAAGGTAATATATTGAATTCTTCATTGTCCAAAAATCATAATTGCTAAGGCAATATAACCTTGGCCTTGTACATCACCACGAAATTGACCTGAAACATAATGGGTAAACATTGCACCAGCTAAACCAGCTAAACATCCTGAAATAATAACCGCTTTATACCTTGTTTTAATTACATTAATTCCAGCAGCATCAATTGCATTTGGATTTTCGCCACATCCAGCGTAGCGAATTCCTGTTTTAGTAAATCTAAAGAAAACAAAGGTAAAAATCGCTAGAACAATTGCAATAATTAAAAAAATATTAATAATTTGTGCTCGATCGATTCCAATTGTGCTAAAACCAGTTTGAATCATATTTCCGGCAGCTAAAGCTGGAATACTAACAAAGAATAATCCTAATCCTGTTGCTAATAAGTTTAAAGCTGTCCCCGAAATTACTTGTTGTGCTTTTAAAGTGATTGAAGCAAAACCATGCAATAAGGCAAATGCTCCCCCAACAATTGTGGCAATTAATAAAGCAATGATTTGCATGCCATTTCCATATTGTGAAAGAACTTTTCCTAACAATGCATAGACTAAAGCCCCAATAATCATCATTCCATCAATCGCAATATTAATAACACCAACTCGTTCTGAATATAACCCCGCCATTGCAGCAATTAATAATACAGAAAAAAGGACCGAACCATTGGCAAATAATTGTGAAACTGCTTCCATTAGTTTTTTCCTCCTTCTTGTGCTGACTTATGATATGCTGATTTCTGACGAAGATACTCTGTTTTTAAAATTTTATTATCTTCACCAACAGCCTTAATAATTGTATTTAACTTCTGATTTAATTCATTTCTTCACTGCGGTAAATTTGTCCGATGTTTTTCTTTAACAACTTTATTTTCAACATCAAATTGTTGTTTCATCGTTGCTAATTGTATTGTTAAATCTTTTTTTAACATCACTACTTCTTTTTTAATCCCAGGATCATTTTTTAATTTAACATCAATTGCTTTTAATTCATATTTAATTTCTTTTCGTGTCTGGTAATTTGTTATTTTAAACTGACACATTTCTTTCCACTGTTGATGTTTTAGTTTTTTAATTTCTTGATTTAATTGTTTAGTAACAACCTTTTCTTTACTTTGCAATGTTTTAAAATCAGTTAAATATTTTTGTTGAATTTCATCAAAAACAGGATAATAACTCTCACGCACCTTTTTAATGGCATCCTCTTGTTTTAAGATTAAATCACCATATTGTGTTTGTAATTGTGCTAATCTAGCATATAAATCTTTTTTCGGTAGACCATAAAGTTGAGAAAGTTTTTGTTTTGTTTGTCCTTTACATTTTTTAACTGTTTGAACATAATTTCGTTTTAAAAAACTAGCTTGTTGTTTTTTTGCTAAATATTCATTTTTTACTTGTACAAAATGATCCATCGCTGAACCAAGAGCAATAAAAACGGCTAAATCATATTTTGTTTTAATTCCTCGTTGCCCAATTTTTGCTGCTTCTTTGTATTTTGAATTTGTAAAGAAACGCATTTCTGTTTTTAAAGTTGTAATCTTTCCAGCATATAATGTTAATTCATCATTAATTTCTTCACGATAAGCTTTAATTAATTCCTTATCTCCTTGCTGTTTTAATTCATGGATTTTAACTCGATACCTTTTATTGATTGTTTTGATTTGTCTCTGATATGTTTTAATTTGTTGCTTATATTCATTATATTCTTGTTTTCAATCAACATAATGGCGAATATTTCACCAACGACGAATTCAAAAAATTGGTTTGAAGTAAATAAATAGGGCCGGAATCGCGGTCATATAAATAATAATCCCAAAAATTAATTGTCCCATTTGTTTTGACATTTGAAAATCTGGTAATTGCGTTGCTTGTAACGCTGCGGTTTTAATGATTCCTCATAATAAAGCAATTGGTAAAATTGCAACACCATTAGTAAAAGCAACTAATGCAACAGCAATCGCATCAAATCCAACCACCGGCAAAGCATCCGTTGTAAACCGCAAGACCGTTGATTGAGTCATATAATATAGCATTCCTAAAACACCAGCTAGTCCACCCGATAAGGCCATTGACACAATCATATAGGCACGAACGTTTGTTCCAGCATATAGTGAAGCATTTCTTGATTTTCCAACCGCTTTAATCCGAAATCCTAATACTGTATAATTCATAATGAAGATAACTGTTAGTAATAATAACATTGCAATAATAAATGGAATAATTCATGTTTGACCATTTAATGTTAAATTAAAATTAGGAGCAGCTGTAACAATATCAATTGTTGAATTATGATTTGAATTTCACATCCCATGCGCGGGATTCATAAACATTCATTTCATCACATATCAAACAATTCAATTTAACATAATTGTTGAAACAACTTCATGAATATTAAAATACGCTTTTAGTGCACCAGCGATTGCTGCTAAAGCTGCTCCAACTAAAATTGAAATAAGCAACGCTCCAACAACACCAGCTCCTTGACTAATAGCTGGATTTTTTAATCCTAAAACAATTGTCATACTACCAGCAAGGAGCATTTGTCCGGGAACTCCAATATTAAATAGTCCCGCTTTAAACCCAACCGCAACAGCTAACCCCGCAACAATATAGATTGCTCAATATGTTAATGTTTGGTCTTTTAATAAAGGGTGGAAAGCTAAACGAAAAACATAACTAAAGAATAACAATGGATTTGAAGCATTTGCACCAATAATAATAAAACTAAGAATAGCTCCCGCAATAATGGCACAAACAGATGCTTTAAAATAATTCATTTTTGTTTTGAATTCATTTGAACGAAAGAAAATTTTGGTTTTTTGTCTTAACAATCAGCCATAACTTTTAATTTGCTTTTGCATCAATTTGAGTTCCTTTCTGCTGATATGTCCCAGCCATCATTAAGCCAATTTCTTCTCGTTTAACCTTGTTTCCAAAAACTTCACCCGTCACCCTACCATTATGTAAAACAACAATGCGGTCAGCTAAACTAATAATTTCTTCTAATTCATAAGAAACAAGGAGCACTGCGTTACCTTGTGCCTTTTCTTCTAAAATTTTATTATGAATGTATTCAATCGCACCAACATCTAATCCCCGGGTTGGTTGAACAACAACTAAAATATTATGCTGACGTGATAATTCACGACCAATAATTAGTTTTTGTTGATTACCACCAGATAGTTCTCTTGTCATCGCAAAACCGGAGTTAGCACCACGAACATCATATTTTGTAACAATTTGTTGGGCATATAACTGAATTGCAGCTTTATCTAATAAACCATAATTTGAAAATGGTTCTTGATTAATATTTTGTAACACAACATTATCAATTGCATTAAAATCTAAAATCAAACCATACTTATGACGATCTTCGGGAATATGTGACATTCCATTTTGATAACGTTCATAAATGCTTTTCTTCGTAACATTAATATCATTAAAAATTATTTTTCCTGATGTTACTTTTTCTAATCCTGCTAGAGCATTAACTAACTCAGTTTGCCCATTTCCTTCCACTCCGGCAATCGCAACAATTTCACCGGCCTGAACCGTTAAATTAAAATAATCTAAAGCCATTAAACGCGTTAATCCTTTTTTCTTTACTGATAAATTTTCAATTTTTAATAAGGCTTCCTTTTGTAGGGCTTTTCCATCATTTTTAATAGCAACCAAATTCCGCCCAACCATTGCTTCAGCAATTTCTTTTTCGTTTTTATCTTTAACCTCAAATGTTTCAATAACTTTTCCACGACGAATAACCGTCGCACGATCAGCAATTTTTTTAACTTCATCTAGTTTATGTGAAATAAAAATAATTGTTTTTCCATCTTTTTTTAGATCTAACATAATTTTTAATAACCTCTCAATTTCTTGTGGTGTTAATACTGCCGTTGGTTCATCAAAAACTAAAATGTCAGCACCACGGTATAAAATTTTTAAAATTTCTACCCGCTGCTGCATCCCAACTGAAATGTTGGCAATCTTTGAACGAAAATCAACTTGTAAATTATATTTAATCGCAATTTGGGCAATATCTCGTGTTTCTTTTTGTCGATCAAGAAATACTTTACCAATTACTTTTTCATATCCTAATGTAATATTGTCTAAAACAGTAAAAATATCAATTAATTTAAAATGTTGGTGAACCATCCCAATTCCTAATTTATTTGCTTTAATTGGGTTGCTAATGTATTCTGGTTTTCCATTAACAAGAATTTCACCTTTTGTTGGTTCATATAACCCAAATAAAATACTCATTAAGGTTGATTTTCCAGCCCCATTTTCACCAATCAAAGCATGAATTTCACCTTTTTTAACTTTTAGGGTAATATCATCATTTGCAATTAAATCACCAAAAACTTTTGTAATTGACTTCATTTCAATTGCATATTCATTATTATTTGCCATTACTGTGTCCTTTCTTATAAAGCTGCTTCAATTGCATTTAGAATATAATCTTTTAATTTATCACTACTTTGATAAGTATTTGCTAATGTTTTTGAAAATACTTGTACAGCAACCGGTGGTTGTCCTTCAATCCCACGTGAATACACATCTTGTAATACTTCAACAATTTTATCAAAAACAGTATCTTTTGCATGTTCATCTGTCTCGTTATGAATGAATGCAACAGTATCATCATTAATTGCCTTTGTTTTTTCAATTCCAGTTCAAGTCGGATGTTGAATTGATGATTGATCAGTATTAATTCAACAGTCAGGAGTTGCTTTACTATTATCTCATGTTTTATTATCTTCTTGATAACCACACGTTGATGAATAAATATTTTTTAATGCTTCTGAAGTTGAAGTTGCAATTTCTTTTAAAGCACTTGTCACAACAATTTCTTCGCCATAAATTTTTGATTGCTCCGTATCAACCCCAATAACTTTTGCCATTGATTTATTATATCTAATTCGATCAATTGTATCTTGTGTTTGCGGTCCAGCAACTGGAAAAATAATACTTGCTTTACGAGAAATCAATTCATCAGAAATATCTTTGCCTTGCCCAACCTCAAATGATTGTGAAAATCATGATTCATTACTTTTAACAACATTTTGAACTTTTCCAATTGGTTGTAATGCTGTAACCCTTGGATTCATTTTTTGTACTTGTTTTAAAATATCATTTTTAATTTGATATAGTTTTGGGAAACTACTATCATTAATAATTGTATTGAAGGTATCAGCTGCAACAATAAAACCTCACATATAGTTTGAAACAGCACCAGGGTTATCCATTCCACCATAGGTCGCAATTTTTAAACCATCAGGATATCTCTCTTGATTAGCATTCAATCATAAAGCTGCTGCAATGCCAGCAAAGAAACCAGAAGATTCAGCTTCATAAGTTATTCCAATAATATTTTTTGCTAATGGTCTTGTTGTATCCATTCCCAAGTGAATATTTTGGCTACTTCCATCAATATAAATAATATTTTGTGCCACTTCTGCTGCTCAGCCAATTGTATTACCGTGAGCAAACCCTGGTAAAATGATCGTTTTAGCTCCAGCAATATTTGCCGTTACATAAGCTGTTTTAAAATCAGAAGGGGTTTGACTTGCTGGTTCAAAATAACTAGCTCGTCAATTACTTTTTTTCCACTCTGCAGTGGTAATTTTTGGATCTTTTTGCGAAACAACGTATTTACTTGCTCCATCTCATGCTGATTCATTAAATGATGCATCAGTAATTGTTCCAGCATCAGTAATAACCCAAATATCACTATCAAAAGTGTATTTTTTTGCACAAGCGACAAGAGAAGTACCTGAAGTTGTTATTAACGTTGATACTGTTAGAAAACTGAGCAATTTTCTCATCGTGTGTTTCCTCCTATTATATTTTTAATTTCTATTTGGCAATTGAATATTCCCTTTTATATTATATTTATGATTTTTAAGACGCCAGCAATGTAATATATCATTGCTAATTTATTTTTAACATATTTTTAAGAGAAAAGAAAGGAGGTAGTTTTACTTTCCAAATAAAAAAATAAATTCATATTAACTGAATTTAACTTTTTTATAAATTTATTGTAATTAAATAAAAATAATATCTTTGAAAGATTCTTTCCTCTTTAAAGATATTATTTTAAACTAAAACTTTATTCTTATTTATTTTAAAGTTAAAATATAGTTTTTACTAGTACGCTCATCAATTAAAAAAGCCGAAGTTGGTGTAAAACAATCCATTGCTAACGCTTTTAGCGGAACTGGTGTTATTAAATAACCACGGGCATTAAGAATATAACTTATATCCATTGATTGTGCACCAATAATGATAATGTTATCGTTAACCATAGCATAGTTATTTGTTAACATATTAGGAATTATTCTAATAGTACCGTTATCTGCTAAAAATCAGCAAGTATCTCCTGACATTCCAAAAGCTACATTTCCATTCCAACATCTTTCTTCACCAGTACCTGCTGCTGCTGTCGCTGTCAAGTTTCCATCTTCATCAATAAAACTTCCTTTCATTGATTGCAATGTTTCCTTTTGAATCATTGAATTTATCATAAGTTGAAGGTTTAAAGATACTGATTTTTTTAAAATTATCATGAGAAATTCCTCAATTATCATTAATCATTACTAAGTTATCTGCCATTCCATTAAAACTAGTAACTTTCCCTGCTTCTTTATCAACAAAATAAGTTTTGTATGTTTTTCCATCTGAGAAAATTGCTGAATATATATAGCTATTATTTGTAACTTTTGAAAAAGTTACTACATTAGAGCCAATAAATTTATAGTTACCTTGTGCGTCAATTTCGTACATATTACCAGAACTAAATCCAATATTAGTAATTTCTACATATAACATTAAATTTGAATTAATTGCCATAAAATCTCAAACACCAGAAAACGGCACATTAAGGGTTTTAACCACACCTGATGTATTAACCAAAACGAAACTTGATCCCAAATTAATGATGCAATTAGTTTGGTCAAAGGAAAATACTAATTGTTGTTTAACCACCACCCCTGGTGTCACTTTGACGTTTAAAGCAACAAAATTATCATTCCCTTTAACTAGAAATACTTCATTTGTTTCTCTTTCAACTCCAATTCCAATTGAATCAGTTCACTTAGATAATATTCTAAAATTCGTAGTCATTTCTTCTAATGAATAATATTCTGTAATTTTATCAATTTTATTATTAATACTTTTTGCATGATTGATATGATTAATACTACTTGCTCCCGTACTTATAGAAGCCCCTGTTAAAATAGCAGGAATAATAAATGTTAACATTTTTTTCATTTTTATGTTGCCTCATTTCTTAATCATAAATTATGCATCATATAATTATGATGTACCTATATAATACCATAAGTTAATATTTGCTTTTAAAAACAAGACATTTATTTAAATAATTAAAAAGCAAAAAATGCTACTTTTTATTTAAAAAATAGCATAATTTACCGTTTTTACATATTTATAAGAAAAAAGCAAAAAATATTGCATTATTCTTAGAATTTATATATAATTAATCTGTGATTAAAAAAAATGACTTTACCAGTCAAATAAACTACTCTTCTCAGTCAGGTTTCCAAAGCGACTGAGTTTTTTATTAGGTTAATTTAGTTAATATTCATATTAATACAAACATTAAAAACATGATTTTGTAATTCAACTGGTAAAGTCACTAATGAAGGGAAGGTCATACATAGCACCTCCATTAATGTAGATATCCTGATCATCTACTACAGTAAGTATAACAGAAAAAAATAAAATTGTCAAATTTTCTATTTTTTATGGTATAATACTTTTTCAAAAAATTATAATGGCTTGAATTACTTTAATAAAAAAATACCTTGGATTTACCTAAGGTATTTTTTTATTTACTATTTTTTTACAGAATGGACAATTACTTTCATAAGGAATGTCTTGCTTTGTATATTTTGAAATATTATGTAAATTAAGATGGTTATAATCAACCTGCGGATTATTGTTTATCATCATTTCGTCTTGTCCTGAAGAAGGATTTTTTGCCCGATAATAACTTCCCGAACAATATGGAACATCACTAGCACTAGTTGCACCATATGTATTTGAATATCCTTTTTTATTGTATAAATTATAACGTGTTGAAGCTAAGTTAAGATCATCAATTTGTGGATAAAACTGATCAATCGGTACTACCCCATGATAATTAACATATTTTTTTGTTTCAACATCTGCAATTTTTTTTGCAAAATCAGTTGATTTTGTTTCTAATGTTTCTACTTTTAAAGTTAAACTAGTTAAATGTTCTTGTACTTCACCCAATGTTTTTGTATGAGCTGATTGCAAATCAATTGAATTTTTAATTAGATCTTCTAACTTTTCAAATCGGCAATCAAAATTGTTATCACATTCTGGTTGAAGTGCAATTGACCCCTGCTCTGGTTCTAATTTTTGTTTCACTGGGGTAGTTTCTACCACTGGTGGATCTTTTTGTTCAATTTCATATTCAATTACTTCGTCATCAAGATTTGAAAAATCCCCATTCATAATTTTATTATCTAGTTCATCCAAACTATATGATATTTCATCATCTAAAGCTAGTTTAATTTCTGATTGTGTTGATTTAATTTCCGATAGTACTGATTTAATTGGTTCACTTACAATAACATCGTCTAATAGTTCCCCATCATTATTATCATGATCATCAACTAATTCATCGTTAATATTTTCTAAGTTATTTACTAACTGTCTTTCTGATGGTGAAGCTGTCATTTTGTTTTCTTCAACTGGCGCATTAAAACTTGCTATTTTTTCAGCAGTTGCTAAAACAGATTCTGAAGGTTCATCTAAAATTGAATTATTATCAATTGCTGCTAATTCTTCCGGCATTGTTTCAACATGCTCATTATTTTCAAATGTTATTATTTCAGCATCAGGGCCTTTATATTCAATTCCGGTTGGAGATCCTTCACTATGAAGATCATCCAATCCTTCTAATTCTGCAAATGTATATCCGTGACTGTCATCAATATAATTAATAGTTTCTTGGGTCTGACTATCTGATGATTGAATTTCGGATAATAATTCACCATCTAATTTATCAATATTATAATTTTTTGGAGTAAAAGTAAGATCTTCTTGCGGACTATCTTGCACAATTTCTGTTGCAACAGTTGTCCCAAAAATAACCGTACCATCATCAGTACCAATATTCAAATCATTGGTAATTAAATCATCTGTTTTTGTCAAACTATCAAGAATATCATTATCTTCTTTACTACTACTTGTTTCATTTGAAATGTTGTCTAAAATATCATTATTTGAAACAATAGCATTTTCATTCAGAAAATCACTTGTTGCTTGTGAATTATCTCCAAAAATTTCAGCAATATGCATCATTTTCAAATGCTGATCAGAACCTAATTTTAATTTTGTTACTAGACCGTTTGCTTCTTTAGCAATTAAATTATAAATCTTAGCTTTCTTTTTAATTGATTTAGTTGGTGCATTAGTATTTTGAATTTGAACTTCCTCTTCAATCAAGTTTTTGATATTAAGAGCTTGCTGATACATCTCATTTCATTTATTGTAAAGTTTCTTTTCTTTTTTTGTTAATACTCTTGCATCAGAAGATGAAGAATTTAATATCCCATCATTTAAAAAATCAAAATCAATTTCTTTATCTCTTGTTGGTTCTTCTTGTTCTTCATCATTTAAATTATCATTTTCTTCTAAAACTGCTGTTTTATCAACAAAAAGTTCAACATCAGCATTAACTGTATGATCAGAATTAAGATTAGTTTCTGTAATAGGAACATTAACAATTTTACCTTCTAATGCACTTGTTTCGGGCTCAACATTTACCGTTGTTGCAACTAATGGTTCTTCCACCTTTACTGGTTCTACTGGTATATCTTTAATAAGCTCTGTTGGCAATGGTGGTTTTGTTAAATCATTCAGCTTACTTACTTCTGAATTAGAAGGATTTGACACTACATGTGTCATATCACTAATTAAATTTGCTAATTCATTTTCATCAACATCACTCTTACCAGAATTAAATAAATTATTTAATTCATTTGATGTAAACATTGCATTTGATTTTTGGGCCGATGATTTTTTATTATCATCCGCGCTTACGTAATCATTGTCTCTGAAATTTTTTCCGGTATCTTCGATCCCTGCGGTAGTAACGCCAACTCCCATAGTTGCGCTTCCATGATACTTTACCTCTTTATTTACCTCTCTTTCAAGTTTTTTATCTTGATGGTAAATAACAATCATATTTCGTTCTTCAACAAAATTTTGTAAAGCTTCTACATCAAATAATGACGATTCAATAAATAATAAAGCAACAAAGATGAATGCAGCAAAGATTAAAACAGCTACTTTTCCATATACTAATGAAGCAATAATTAATGTGACAAAAATCATTTTGATATATGATCTTGCAATTCGTTGTCCTTTCTTAACACGGTTAATTTGAAATGATACTAACGTAATTGCTGCTAAAGCAACAAAGATTGATAATGCGTTAATGGTATATGCCCATGCATCACCAGTTAAACCATTTAAAATTTCTTCTTGTTTAAAAATTGATGTTTGAAAAATATCATTTATTGAATTAAAAATTGTTGGAAGCGCAACTTGTTGAATCACCAAGATATTTAATATTGCCGCAAAAATTTGAACTATTGCACCAATTATGATTAGGACTCATCCTAAGGTTACTAAAAATGTAAACATATCAACTTATCCTCCTCTAATTTACTTTCCGCCACGCATAGCTCAATAATCAAACCCAATTGTTTCATCATCTTCTTCCTCTTCAACTGGGACAAAATTTTGCATTGGTTGGGGTGCTTCTTCTTCTACTTTTGGTGCTGCTTGTTCAACAGAATTATCGTCTTGGTCATCTCTAATAATGTAGCATTTATCAAAAACACTAATTTCATGTTTTATTAATTGGTCTGTTAAATTATTACCATAAACTTGGGTAACATAAGTCTCAATTAAAACCGGATTTAATGCAACAATAAATTTAAATTGAATAATTCCTTTAAAAATTGCATATACTAAACTAAAAACTGTTTTAAACTTTGCATATCCAACTAAATCAATGTTGTTGAAAATTATTACAATATTATCTTTAATCTCATATGCCCGTAAAATGTCTTCGAATTCTTTCTTAATATATTCTAGCGGATCATCAAATTCTAATTCATTAATAATTACCACTGAATTTGAATCGTTAGTTTGTTCTGATAATTCATTGTTTCGTAACGTTCTTGCAAACAATTTAACACGATCTCATAAAACTTTTTTATCTTCTAAACTAACTTTTGGTAACCATTTAATAATTCTCTTAAGTAGGAATAAGAACGGTGAAGCATATAACTCAATACGTAACAGATCAATATTAACAAGTGGCATTAAAAAAAATGAACTAACAATTTCCGACATTGAATCCTGGTGTTGATTATCAACGATTGTTAAGAAATACTGCATCTCATTATTTTTTTCTTTAAATGTTTTTATTAAATCACGAACAATTTCATAATTTGATAATACCATGCCATCAATCTTACCTAATTCTTCTTTGTTTATATTTTTTTTAATTTCATGCCCACTATTTTTAAATAAACCTACTGCCATCCCTGCATCCTCATTAACAACTTGTGTTGAATTCATTTTTTGTTCATTGCTCTTTGAATTATTTGGCTTTGTCTCTTCTGTATTTAATTTTAAATTTTTCATTCGTTCGAATGGATTGATGTACACGTTTAGCCCTCCTGCATCATTTCTCCATATTTAAATTATATCATATTTACTAAAAAAATTGTAAAAAAATTGCTTTAATTTTGTCGAAAACTCTTGATGAAATAAAAAAAATCATCAATATGACAATTTGAAAACTAATTTTGTGTAAGATTATGATTTTGCTTTAAATTTTTTAAACGTTAAAATATAATACCGTTGATTGTTGGTTTGGTGTTAAACCTTTGTGTTGGTATTTTCATTTTCAGAGCTTTAAATAATTTTGAATATTAGTGAAACCCAAACCATGATAATGAATTAAGGCTTCTTTAAGACTGGATTGTAATTTACTAATCTTATTTAACTTTTGATAACTAGTATCAGGGTTTGTACTAGTTTTGGTGGAATATAGAGTAGAATTTGTTTGTTTTGCTACTAATAAATATAGTGGTTGCATATCAGAAATAATTATTGATTTTTCTTTAATTAGTTGCTTATTCATATTTTCAATAATCCATTGTTTTTGTAATCTTTTGGTATTGGTGGATTGAACAAAAATATTATTATTGCTATCAACTGCCATTTGAATACAGCATTTGGTATCAGTTGAAAATGGATCGAGATGAGTTTTTCGTTTATCAAATTTATCTTTAAAATTGCCTTTATGAATTTCTTTAATAAATGTTTCATCCATTTGGATTTGACCATTTAATTTTTTAAATTTTAACTGTGTATTTTCTAATTGTTTTGATTGCATTAATTTTTGTCGATTATATCAAGCGGTTTTTGGGGTTGTTTTAATAAAACGAGAAATTATTTTACTAGATTGTCCTAACAATGAAATTTGAATTAATAAATTTCACTGTTCATAATTTAAATGACTTCAATAAGTAAAATGATGACGAAATGCATCAAAACTAGCACGACATTTTTTACATAAATATTTTTGTTTTCCTTCGGAATTATGACCATTTTTAACACAATGAAAAGATTTGCAATTAGGACATATAATGCCTTTATCTCTAAATTTTTGATCAATTTCATTTAAACGTTTTTGTTTTTTAATTAAGTCTGCTTGTTGTTTTATTTTTTCATAAAATTCTAAAAATTGATCATCTGTTAAGCTATTTATTAATTCTGTAATTATTTTTTTCATCATTTATTTACCTCTATATATTAAAAATATACCTAATTTTAGGTATATTTTATAAATATCAAGAGTTTTCGACAAAATTAAAGAAAAATTGTAATTTAAAGTGCAATTTGGTATGATATTATTCTTTTTATAAAATTAATCTTCTTCCTCTTCTTTTAAATCCGCCAGTTCTTTTTCTAAACGTTTAATTTTCTCTGCTTTCGATTCTTTATTTTTATTCTTATCCTTTTTGCGATAATCATCAAATAATTTTCTTGTCCCATCTTTAATGTTTTCTCGATTCATAAATAAAAAATGGCCCATGAAATAACCAGTTACTCAAATTCCTAACAATAAAACACTCATTAAAAAGGCAACGGTATATGCTTTTTGATCAATAACAAACATCGCTGTAAAAGCAATCGTTAAAATAATTAAAATAACAAGATTAACAATTTTATATCATGATCATTTTTTGGTTTTATTTTTTTCTACCATTGTTTACCTCTTATCTAATAAATTCTTTTGTTAAAGAATTATAAATTTTTGAAGGACGATTATATAAATACCCATCATTAACAATAATATCAACATCAAATTTTTTTAGCTCATTAAATTCTTTTGCATAATTTTGGCCGCTAATATTAACGCTTGTCCCATAAATTGGTCCCACTTTTTTAATAATTTTTTGCAATCATTTTGACTTCGTAATTCGAAGCCCAATTGTATTATCACTAGTGATATTATACTGACTATTAATATCACTTTTTATGTTACCTATTATAGTAATAGTTTCATTTTTTTTAAAAAGTTTTAGATCTTCATATGTTAAATCAATAAATTTTTTTGCCATTTGAATCGAACTAACAATTACTGATAAATACATTCTTTCTGAACGGCCTTTAACTTTAAAAATTCTTGCTTTTGCTGTTTGTGAACTAATAATACATGTCATGCCATAAATTGTGTCGGTCGGAATAATAATAACATTCTCCGCCAAATAACCCGCAATAATTTCTTTGCGTTCTTTTACTGTATATACTTTCATTTTTTACCTAACCCCCCTTATCTTATAAATTTTTAGAATTTACTCTTACTTGTTCTTCATAATTATTATTACTTTTAATTTTTGAAATATGAGAAATGGCAATGATTGATAACACACCAATAAAAGAAGATAATAAAATTCCACTTGCAATAAGTTCGCTTCCTTGTAATCAAAAATAATTTAGTTTTGTTGTTCCAAAAAGTGGTTTCATAACTGTTTCTTTAAAATGATCATTTTGGCTATTTCAATAGTTAACCGCTTGTGTCATTTGATACTGTGAAATTAAAAACATTACTAGCGATGTTCCCGTTACAATTAAAAAACTAAAATAAAAACTAATAAATCCTTTTTTGGTTAAATTTGGTTTTTTAATCATTACGAAACTAAATGCAAATAGCATTGAAATAATTAAAGAGGAAAAAATAATTGGTGCAATACTAATAAAGAACGGTGATCCTGGCATTTTACTTGTCATATTGAAATAATCAAGATTTGGTTGATCTAAAATACTACTTGTTCCAGGAATAATAACATTAATTGTTAACTCTGAATATAAATAAGAATACAAAATAAATCGATTTGCATCGGTAAAACTACTTCCTATAGTAATTGTATAAATTAGTTGCGGAATAAAAGCAATACTTGAAAAGAAAATGACTCATAATGAAATGTTAAATTCATTTGGAATTAAAAATAAACTAATAATTTTCTTAGCAACACTCTGATTAAAAGTGTCTTTTAAAACAACTAATTCCTCCTTTTTATTTAAGTTGACATTAGTATTTAATAACCATTCTAATTTAAAACCAACTTTTAGCATAATAAAAATAATAAAAATCATCTGTAAACCTGTAATTCATCAAATCACATTAATTCCAATTCATGCCAACGGATAAGGATTTTGAGTTCCTGATCCTGTTGCTAAATTAATTAATATTTCAATAATTGCATCACGATTAGGAGTTCCTGGTTTAATCATATTATTAATATTTTCAATATAGTCAGGACCAGTATACCCTCCTTTTAAAGATCGACATCATTCGGTAAATAAATCATAATAATACTCTGCAAATGAAAATAGTAAACACGTAATAAAAATAAAAGAAGTAATAGTAATTGTTCCAATTAACAACATACGATTATTAAAATTAATTGTTCGTTTTTGATAGTAAATATAAAAAACAGTACTAATAATTGCACCAGCTAACGTTCCTAAAGCAATATATGGCAAACCAAAAATTAAAAAGCGGTTTGGCAAATTAGAAGTTGTAAAAGTTTCTAACACTTCTTTCGGTGTTGTTTCCGTAAATGCAAAGAAATTCTTTAAAATATCATCATTGTGCGAAACAACAATAAAAACAAAATATGGCATCATAATAAATAAAACTACTAAAAATGCAATACTAATAATGCAAATTCTTTTGATTTTTTTAATCTTATCATCCATACTTTCACCTCACACCTGAGCTCTTATTATTTTACTACAAAATATTAACAAATAACATTCGTCATTTTTTATTTATATCTTTTCTAAAATAATATTTTTGGTTTGGGAAATATTCTTTAACTAATTTTTCTAATGCTTTTTTTTGATCATAGCTATGTTCAAAACATAAAAAACCATTTTTATTAACAATTTTTTGTCAATTCTTAAAAATCTGAAGATAAAAAAATAATCCATCATTATCACCAAATAGAGCGACATGCGGTTCATAATCTTTAACACGATGACTAATCTGTTGGTTGCTTGGAATATAGGGCGGGTTACATACTAAAATATCGGCTTTAATCTTATTTTTAATAAACGGTTCTAACATATCACCCTTTAATAATTGAACATTTTTACAATTTAATTGTTTAATATTTCTTTTTGCAACATTCAAGGCTAATGGTGAAATATCACTAGCATAAATTGTTAAATTTGGATTTTCTAACCCCAAGCTAATTGCAATTGCTCCACTACCGGTTCCGACATCAATTAACGTTAATGGTTTTTTACCTTCAACAAAATTATCATCAATTAAAACATTAATATTATCCACCAACTCTTCTGTTTCATAACGTGGAATAAGAACGTTGTCATCAACATAAAAATCATAACCATAAAAACTCTGTAAATTAGTAATCTGTTGAATTGGTTTTCCATTTTGATATTCAACTAACTTTTGCCAATAATCATCAACCTTAAAATTAATTTTTTCATTTTGAACGGCATATAATTTAGCTAATGATATTTTCATAAAAAATGCTATCAAAGTTTTAACATCAGCAAGATAATTATCAATTTTAGACGCTTTAAGATACTCTTCTGACTTTTCAATTAATTCGTTAACTGTCATTAGTTTCCTTCCATTTTCAATCTTTGTTCTTCATTAATTAAAGCTGTAATAATTTCATCAAGATTACCTTCCATAATTTGATCTAACTTTTGTAAAGTTAAATTAATACGATGATCAGTAACTCGATTTTGTGGATAATTATATGTTCGAATCTTCTCACTACGATCACCAGTTCCGACTGCATCTTTTCGCAACGTTCCTCGTTCTTCATTAATTTTACGTTGTTGTTCTTCATACAATTTACTACGTAAATGTTGCATTGCTAATGCTTTATTATCATGTTGACTACGACCATCTTGTGATGTAACTACAACACCAGTTGGTAAATGGGTAATTCGTACCGCTGAATCGGTGGTATTAACATGCTGTCCTCCAGCCCCCGAAGCACGATATGTATCAATTTTTAAATCAACTGTTTTAATTTCAAAATCAACCTCTTCAATTTCTGGTAAAACGGCAACTGTCGCAGTTGAAGTATGAACTCGTCCTTTGCTCTCTGTCTTTGGAATTCGTTGTACCCGATGTGCACCTGATTCAAACTTCATTTTTGAATAAACACGATCACCTTTCACCATAAATGAAATTGTGGAAAACCCACCTGCTTCTGATTCATTTTCTTCAATCACTTCAATTTTTCACTTTTGTTGCTCAGCATATCTTAAATACATTCGATATAAATCACCAGCAAAAATATTTCCCTCATCACCACCAGCAGCACCGCGGATTTCAAAAATAACATTTTTTTCATCATTAGAGTCTTTTGGTAATAACATCACTTTTAACTCCGCTGTAATTTGTTCTTTTCGAATTTCTGAAGTCTTAATTTCTTCTTTAGCTAACTCAATTAATTCTTCATCTTTTTCATTTTCTAAAATTGCTTTTGCCTCATTAATATTATTTAAAACATTTTTATAAGTTAAATATAATGCAACAGTATCTTCTAATTGTGCTTGTTCTTTTGCCAAACTAGTTAATTTTTTTACATCATTAACTATTTCTGGTTTTGTTAGTTCTTCATTAATTAAATTTGACCGCTTCAACATTGCTTCTAATCGTTCAACTGTTTTTTGATTCATTTTATCCACCTCTATTTATTCAGATACCTAGCAATTATTATAATATATTTTAAATTATAATGCCTAATTTAATATATTATAATAAAAATAAATCATAATAATTAATGATTTATTTACTGATTGGCAATAATTTCTTGAAATTTTGGTAATTTTCTTAATTGATCAAGGAGGGTTAAACGATACTCACAACTCTCAAAGGTTTTTTTAACGGGATGTTTAGTAATAATCTTTTGACTAATTTTAAAAACATTGCCATTAACAACAACATTATCATTTTCCTTCGCCATTAAATTTTCCATAATTGTAATTTTAGAATTAATCTTTAATTTTGTCGAAAACTCTTGATATTTATAAAATATACCTAAAATTAGGTATATTTTTAATATATAGAGGTAAATAAATGATGAAAAAAATAATTACAGAATTAATAAATAGCTTAACAGATGATCAATTTTTAGAATTTTATGAAAAAATAAAACAACAAGCAGACTTAATTAAAAAACAAAAACGTTTAAATGAAATTGATCAAAAATTTAGAGATAAAGGCATTATATGTCCTAATTGCAAATCTTTTCATTGTGTTAAAAATGGTCATAATTCCGAAGGAAAACAAAAATATTTATGTAAAAAATGTCGTGCTAGTTTTGATGCATTTCGTCATCATTTTACTTATTGAAGTCATTTAAATTATGAACAGTGAAATTTATTAATTCAAATTTCATTGTTAGGACAATCTAGTAAAATAATTTCTCGTTTTATTAAAACAACCCCAAAAACCGCTTGATATAATCGACAAAAATTAATGCAATCAAAACAATTAGAAAATACACAGTTAAAATTTAAAAAATTAAATGGTCAAATCCAAATGGATGAAACATTTATTAAAGAAATTCATAAAGGCAATTTTAAAGATAAATTTGATAAACGAAAAACTCATCTCGATCCATTTTCAACTGATACCAAATGCTGTATTCAAATGGCAGTTGATAGCAATAATAATATTTTTGTTCAATCCACCAATACCAAAAGATTACAAAAACAATGGATTATTGAAAATATGAATAAGCAACTAATTAAAGAAAAATCAATAATTATTTCTGATATGCAACCACTATATTTATTAGTAGCAAAACAAACAAATTCTACTCTATATTCCACCAAAACTAGTACAAACCCTGATACTAGTTATCAAAAGTTAAATAAGATTAGTAAATTACAATCCAGTCTTAAAGAAGCCTTAATTCATTATCATGGTTTGGGTTTCACTAATATTCAAAATTATTTAAAGCTCTGAAAATGAAAATACCAACACAAAGGTTTAACACCAAACCAACAATCAACGGTATTATATTTTAACGTTTAAAAAATTTAAAGCAAAATCATAATCTTACACAAAATTAGTTTTCAAATTGTCATATTGATGATTTTTTTTATTTCATCAAGAGTTTTCGACAAAATTAAAGGAATTAATTGGTAAATTTTCAACAAAGTGTGCTTTAAGTTTGATAACTGTTCTTGGTTTACTATTTATAATAAAATATGCTTCTGCATTTAATCCTGCTTTTGTTAACATTTTTTTCCTTTCCAACTTAATATGTTACTTCATGGCAATGTCGACAACGAGCTTCATATTTATCCTTTTCGCCAATTAAAACAATGGGATCATAATAATTAGCTGGCTTACCATTAATCAACCGTTGCGTACGATTTGCTAAATTTCCACATTTAACACAAATTGCATGCAATTTTTTAACTTCTTCTGCGCGAGTCATTAATTGCTCAACATTAAGAAATGATTCGCCACGAAAATCTTTATCTAAACCATTTACAATAACAATGATTCCTTTATCTGCTAACGAATCAGCAGCTTTAACAATATTGTTATCAAAAAACTGAACTTCATCAATTCCAACCACATTTGTTGTTGGCTCAATTCGACTTAATAATTCTGCTGAATCTTTTACTGGCATTGCTTCAACTGAATTTTGACTATGACTAACAACTTTATTCTCACTATATCGGTTGTCAATTTCTGGCTTAAAAACTTGAATTTTAAATTTAGCATAACTTAACCGTACTAAACGACGAATAAACTCTTCTGTTTTTCCAGCAAACATACAACCCGTGATTACCTCAATTCATCCCATTTGTGCTTTACTATTTAAAAAATACATTATTCACCTTCCACATATTTAACATTATTTTTAATTAAAATACTTAAATCGGCTAAAATTTTCTCAGTATCTTCTCACTGATAAATTCTAGCACCGCTAGCTAATTCGTGGCCTCCACCATTATATTTTTGAGCAACACCATTAATAATATAAGTATTACTACGAATACTTATATTAATATAACCTTCTGCTTTGTTTTCAATTAATAACATTCAAATTTTAAATTCTTTAATATTGCTCATAATATTAACTCATGGTTTAACAGTTTCATAATCCATTTGATGTTCTTTTAACATTTTGTCTGTTATTTTAACATAACTAATTTGATCATCATAAACCATTACTTGTGATAACAAATAATTTTTAAAACACGCATTTGTTCATGATTCTTCATATAAATTGTGATAAATGTTTTGCAAATCAAAACCTTTTGCAAGTAATTGCCCTGCTAACGTCAAAGTCTCAAGAGAAGTTTTGTTATACATAAAACGATTAGAATCAGTGATAATCCCCGTAAAGATTAATCTTGCCGCTGCTGCTGAAACTTTTAATTTTGATGTTAAAACTAAATCAGCAATCATTTCACTAGCTGCAATTTTATTTGCATCAACTCATTGTAAATCTCCATATGGTGTTACATTGGGGTGATGGTCAATTTTAATAATTTCTTTTGCTTCTTGTCAATATTTACTATCAATTCGTTCAACATTACCTGTATCTGTCACAATTACTAAAGCTCCACGATAATCTTCTTGTTTAACAAGATCAGGTGTTGCTAAAAAAGCCAAATACTTACTTGGTTCACCATCAACCAAAACTTTTTTAATAGGAAAATTATCCTTAATAAATTGTGCTAGTCCAAACGCTGAACCATAAGCATCACCATCTGGTGAAATATGACGCAAACAAATAATAGTATTATAATCTTTAATTTTTTGTAAAATTGTTTTTTTTAAATTTTTCATTTTAAAATTCCTCACTTTAAATGTCAATAACTAAGTTATTACTACTTTTATTATAAATTAATAACGCATGTTTATCAAAATATATTGTAGTCATTCTCTTTAAATTTAATTCTTTTTCAGGAACTAAGACTTTTAAAATCATTTTATTATCAGTTTCAAAAAAACAAACAATTGATTTCCCAATTTTTTTAATTGTTTTAACTTGGCCTTTACACATTAAATGTAAATCCTTATTAAAAAATTTTGTTTTTTCAAAGGAAATTAAATTTGGGTTAATCGCTAATCAACATTCTTTTTGGTCAACTAACTTAATTTCTTTTGGTAGCTTAATTTTAACTTTTTCATTCATGAGGATATGATCTTTTTCAAAATACTGCATTGAAAAAATATTTTCAGAACTATTGTACATTGTTTGATATAAATGCATTGTTTCGGGGAAAAACTCAGCCTGTTCTTTTGTCATTAATTTATAATTATTATTTTCATCAAAGAACAATAACTTAGTAACATAGTTTTTAATATTTTCAATGTTTCTTGTCAAAACTAAAAACGTCATTTGCGGATTATAGTTTTTTAACGTTAATAAAATATCATTTAATTCAATTGCTTCATTATGTGTTAAATTATCAAAAGTATTATGCAAAATAATCAATTCTTTATTTGTTAAAATCGCATTAATTAATCTAATCTTTGTATGATCAAAACTACTTAGATTTTTGGTAATTTTAAATCAGTTCATTTTAATATTTAAATTACTCATTAGTTCTTTTACTTGTTCAAATGCTTGATTATAAACTGTAACAATTTTTTCATTTGCCGCAGCAATCACAAGGGAATTATCTTCTTCACGTTGGATTAATTTATCATTTAATAACGCTAAATGGTACTTATGAAAATATTCAAGAACTTTTCCTTTAACAATTGTTGCTTCATCTGGCAACAAATTTGAAATTAGTTGTTCTTGTTTTTGATTATAATTAAACCATTGATCTTCTGCTAGTTTCAATCAAGTAACAACATTAATTGAATTACTTTTATGTAAAATCCCTTTAATAATATTTTTTCGTTCACTATCACGCATAACAGTATTAAGAACGTTCAGACGATATTTTTTTAAAGCTTTTCTTGCTTTAATTAGCTTATATCGTTCATAAAGAATTTTAGTTTGTAAAGTTTTTAAATACTTTTCACAAACAAGTTTATCTCCAATAAATCCAAATTTTTTATTTTTAATCTTTCTTTTTTTGGCAATTTCATAACAATCACATAAATAATCCAATTCAGAAATATAATAAATCTTATCTCATAAGGCTTGTAAAAACGCAAGAAAACCTTCGTAAACACGAATCTCTTCTTTTTTATAAGTGTAGGTATGTAAACTTTGAATTAGAATTGAATCCTTATCATCTTCTAAAATTTTGGCAATTTCCTTTTTATGAAATTCACTAATTTGTGTTAAATATGTTTCAATTCATTCTTCCTTAATCCTAATTGAATTATGAAAATATTCATTAATGATTTTATCTGTTTTCAATATTAAATCTTTTTTATTTAAGTCATTACCTATAAAAACTAAATTTTTATAACGATATTTATTTTTAATGTATTTTAAAGAACTATCATGCAAAAATTTTGGTATTTTTAGAATATGATAAGCTAATCGTAATTTCGTTGGCAAAAAACCTAACCGTAATGTCCCCGGTGAAACATAACCAATTTTTCGTTCCTTTGGCAGTAAAGCAGTAATGTTTTGATTATTTAAATAAATTTTTCCACTATGTGGTTTTTTCTTTCCTAATAGAAGTTTTAAAAAATATAACTGTGAAAATTTATTTTCAAAATAAGTTCCTAGAACTTCTTGACTGTTGACATCAAAGTTTAAATCAGTAAAAATATTTTTTTTATAGCGTTTATATTTTAAATTACTAATTTTTAGTCCCATTCAAACACCACTCTTCTAATCATTTTTATTATACCCAAATAAAAATAATAAAAAACACTTATTCTTAAGTTAATAATTTTATTAACCCCCATAGTGTTTTATATAAATTACATAATTTTATATCTAATTGGCATCCCCAAATTTAATCGTGGATGATAATCTAACCCCTCAATATTTAACGTAAAATTAAATGTTGTACTAATTTTTACTAAACTATTTGCAGGTTCATCTAAACTCTTAATTTGATTACCCTTTGGTGGAATAATTTTTTTAAGATTAAGTTTTTTGTTAAGACCCGGATTTTCACTAATAAAACTAGCAATAAAAGTAGCTGCTTTTTCTTGTAAATAATTTATATTTGCGACATTATTTACATCATTAAAATCTAACTTACTATTATTAATTTCAATATCATTTTGCGCAATATATGCATTATATTTTTTTAAAACAAATCGATTTAATTCATCAGTTTCATTTGGAATAATTGGAATTTTAAAAATTATTTTTTGTTCAACATTCATATCAGTAAAACGCATTTTTCAAGCACCACTCTCTAACCATTTTTCCGCTACTTTTAAGCATTTCACAGCCAAGGTAACATTAACCATTTGATTTTCGTCAAGTGTCAATTCTTGACAACTAAGAATTGTAAAAGTTGCCGCAAATGGATATGCTAAATAAAATCAAAAATCAGGAATATTTGATACATCCTTTGCAAACCCTAATGGAGCAATTTTGCGTTGTGGCAAATTTAAAAAAAGTGTACTCAATTGATCACTTGTGGGTTTAAACAAGTATTTTTGGTTTCCCTCTTGTTTGCTAATACCAAAGGATGGATAAATATCACCTTGCATAATTGTAAAATTATTTGGTAAGGTTGGCAAATCTTCTTCGCTCTTATTATTTTGACTTAAATTTTGACAACTAATTAAACTTGTTGTTGATGTTACGGTCAACAATAAAACTAGCAAATTAGCTAATATTTTTTTCATAATTATAGAAACTCCTTTCTCAAAAAAAGGATAAATAGGATTATTACTTAACTTAAATCTTAGTTAAGACAAAATCAAATAATTGGTCTTGTTCTCAAACGTCACGAAAAACTAAACCATCAATTCCAACTGAACAATAATTTGCTGGACTAGTACTAAACTTGCAGAATGGATGTGTGCTTGAAAAAACTGCTCAATAATTTTTATTAAAATCTGTTATTATATCATCAACTCTGATCAATAAACGGCCAAATGATGTTTCGTTAAGCCCAAAAGAATCGGAATCCGATGCTAACATATCACCTAAACTTACTAATGAATTATAAAACGTAATTGTATTGATAACTCTTCCACTTTCATTTTTTACTGTGATTTTAACACTATTAACATGATATCCATCAATACTATTTTGTGATACTTTTTCGCTGTTTGATGAAGTTAATTGTTGCAATGCAACATTTGCAATAGTTGTTGTACCAACTGTTAAACTTGTTACTAACGTCAAGATATTTTTAACCATTTTTTCTTCTCCTTTTGTTTTTTATATTTATATTTTTATCTTATTTACAAAATAAATTAATCCTATTTACCTAGTAGGACTCTTATTAAATTTATCAGGCCGGTCTACTGGCTTAACTTAATCCTACTAGTTAATCCTTCCCAAATATGTTATTCAGTGGTACTCATTAACATTCGTCAGTTTTACAGTTGCTAGGACAGCTTAAGACTTGCACTTAATTCCCTTTTATCCTTTATAAACTTTTAAAGTAGTCTATTTTCATTATAACGAAAAAAACAAAATGACCTAGAATTATTATTAAAAAAAACTTTTATCTTAATAAGATAAAAGTTCTCTACCATTATTCTGCTTTTTAATTATCAGATTTTGGTTTTGCTGTTTTTTTATTAAGTTCTTTTTGTACTTTTGATGCTTCTTCTGTTTGTTTTACTAATTCTTCTTTTTTATTAAATTTAGATTTAAAGCGTTCAACACGTCCTGCTGCATTAGCAAATTGCTGATTACCTGTATAGAAGGGATGGCATGAAGAACAAGTATCAACTTTTAATTCTTTCCCCTTAGTAGAACCAGTTATGCGCTCTGTTCCACAAGTTGTGCACATGATTTTAGTATCAAAATATTTTGGATGGATTCCTTCTCTTGCCATATAATTCACCTCTCTTTTAATAATATGGATGCATATTATTTGCACGTAAATAATGATAACACATATTATCAATAAAAACAAAAATTATTTAATAATCTTTGCAAATTCATTAAAATCAATGCGTACCCGTGGTAAACTTGTTTTTTCATCTGTTTCATCATAATATCCTAAAGCTAAGACTAATACCGAATATAATTTATCTTGGTTAAAAAACAATGTTCTGATAATAAATCATTACATTTTTTAACATCAAAACCCCCTATAATTGTTAACCCAATTTTTAAATCAGCAGCTTGCAGGGTAATAAAACTAGTTACAATATGTGCTTGTTCAGACACAAAGGTAAATAAATCTTTTTTTTGCGTTAAAAAAGTTTGATATTTATCAATTGTCTTTTTTAACACATCAGGTTGTGCAATATTTCGTTCTAACCGTGTTGTCAAAAATTCCGTTGAGACTAAATATTCTGGATTAATCCCAGCGATAATCATAATACAATTTGCATTCTGAACTTTTTCCTGATTCGAACCACTCATTACCTCTTCTGCAAATTTAGTTTTTAATTCTTTATTAGTAATAGTCAAAACATTAGTAACTTCTAGCCCTAATGAGCATGGTGCTAAACGCCCCGCTTCAATAATTGTTAATAAATCATTATCGTTAAGAGTTTTGCTACTATCATATTTTTTAATTGTTTTTCGTCAATTAATAGCATTTTTTACTGTAATTTAATAATTTTTTCTCCTTTATTTTTAGTCTTCATTAATCTTCGTTAAAACAACATTTAATACATCAACACTTTTTGCAAATGGTGGTGAATATGGTAAATCCAAATATTCAATCTCATTAATTTTAGTTTTTGTCCAAATTAATGGGATTAAAGCATTGATTCTTAAACTAGCTTTATTATAACCAAAGATTTGTGCCCCTACAATAACTTTTGTGTTTTGATCATAAATAACCTTAACGGTAACTGGTTTAGCATCGGCTACATAATGAGTATGATCAGTTCCCGTAATAACCACTTCTTTAGTATTAAAACCATTTGCAATTGCTTGCTCTTTCGTATACCCTGTTCGAGCAATTTCACTATCAAAAACTTGGATAATAGCGGTTCCAATCGCCCCTGGAAAATGATCTTTTTTCCCTGCTAAAATATTACCTAAAACCTTTCCGTTTTTTGCCGCAACAGTTGCTAATGAAATATATTGTAACCTATTATCAATCATATTTTTTGTCGTAACACAATCACCAACAGCATAAACATTTTTAATATTAGTTTCAAACTGATCATTAACTAAAATCGCCCCAAATTCATTCATTTTTAGCTCTGTTTCTTTTAAAAAATCAGTGCTTGGGATAACTCCAATTCCCACTAAAACTAAATCTGTTGGAATCTCTTCTTCTGATGATAATCTAATTTTTGTTACTTTATTGTTTTTAACAATAAACTCTGCTACTTTCTCATTTGTCTTAATTTTAATTCCTTTATGTTCTAAATCTGCCACTAATAATTGGGCAATATCTTCATCAATTAATTTTCGTGAAACCCATTTGTCGGCTTCAATTAATGTAATATTTTTTCCTGCTAAACCAAAACTTTCACAAAATTCTAAACCAATGAAACCGCCACCAATAATGGCAACATTTTTAATTGTTGCTAAACTATCGCGAAGAACTACTGCCGATTCTAAAGTTGTTCCTGTAAAAACATTTGATGCTTCTTCTCCCGCCAAATTTAATTTGCGTGGTGTTGCTCCAACACTAATAATCAACTTATCATAAGTATCATTAAATTTTTCGTTTGTTGCAAGATTAATTCCATAAACTGTTTTTGCCTTAAAATCAACTTTTGTTACTTCACACGAAGTTTTTACAATAATTCCATTATCTTTAAATTGTTCAACAGTTCGTGCAATCATACTTTCTGGTTTATCAAAATGTTTTCCAACATAATAAGGAATTCCACAACTACCTAACGATGGATATTTTAATTTTTGATAAGCAACTATTTCAACATCATCTTTTAAAATACGTTTTAACTTACTAGCTGCTGTCATTCCAGCAGTTGACCCACCAATTACAATTACCTTCATCTTTTCCCCTTCTTTCTGTCTTCTTAGTAATATTATAACCTTTCAAATTTAAAATAAAAATAAAGGTGTTACCTTTATTCTTGTTTTGACGCTTTTTCTCTCTTTCGTTTTCGCCGTAGGCGTGATCATTTGAAAAGCATGAGATCTTCGTTTTCTAAACAATTTGTTAACCGGGCAGCAATTGTTGTTGCTTGTAATCCTCCTGCAACATTTACTGCTGTTCGACCCATATCAAATAAGCCATCTAACGCTCCAATAATTGCATAAACAGGAACATATAAAGTCCCTAAACCAAGCCCCCCCAGCACCCCGGCTGTGACAACACTAGCTGTTCCTGGAACACCAGCAATTCCTAATGACGCAACAACAACAACTATTAAAGCAATAAAGAAATTAGCGGCTGTCAAATCAAATAATCCTGCTGTTACAATAAATGAAACAATAATTCCCGCTTGTACCCCAGCACAAGCAGTTAATCCCATTGTTGTTGTTAATGGTACTGAAATACTAACTAAATTTTCTTTTACTTTTATATCATCTTTCAAGACTTCCATTGTTAAAGGTAAGGTTGCATTTGAAGATTGGGTTGTAAATCCTTGAATTACTGGCTTAATAGCAAATTTTCATCATTTAAATGGATTAATTCCTGATAATGTTAATAATAACGAATGTCAAATCAAGGCAATTACTAGACATAAGTAACCAACCCCAATTACAATTCCAATTTGTGCTAAATATCCAATTGGACGCGAAACAATGGCATAAGTAATCATTGACATTACGGCATAAGGCATTAACTTAATAATAAACATTAAACATGACATAATAACTGTCCATCAACGATCAAATCCAGCACGGATTTTTTGCATATCTTCGGGATGTCTTTTTGATGATTTTTTAACCGCAAGGCCAATTAATCCTGCAATAACCATCACTGGAATAATTGCTCCCAAAAAGAATGGAGCAACAAAATTTGAAGGAACATAATCTCAAATAATTTGTGGTAATGGTTTCGATGCTGCTTTATCATAACTACCACTTCCCGAAATTGTAAAACCATTGCCAATATTAAAAGCAATACCAATAAATAAGGTAATAATAAACATCACTGCAACATTTAACAATAAAATGGCAATTGTAATAATTGTTCCTTTTTTTGATGCTGCATCTTTTCCTGGTTTTGATACGGCTCGTGCAATTGCTAAGAAAACAACAGGAACAGTCATTAATAAAATCGCATTTAAAAAGACCGTTCTAAAGAAGTTAACTCAAATTGAAAAATCATGAACTCACAAGACATAAATATCATTTGGAATGTTCTTATTGGGGTCATTTGGATCTTGAATTATTGGATTAATCATTGAACCTGACGGATCAGCTGTGTTATATGGGAAATTATTAATTGCTTGAACAACAATTCCAATAACTAAACCAAAAGCTAGTCCTAATAAAACACGAAAAATAAAACGCATCTTTGTTTTTTTAATTCAAAATCATAATAAAAGCATAATTCCAAAGAAAATAAAAATACTAACAAATGATTGCCAAGTTGAAATTGACAAGAAGTCATGTAAAGGATTACTATTATCTGTACTATTTAATAAGTTTAAATACATTTGTCCTCCTCGCTTTCATAGAATAAATTATTATTTAAATAATACCATAAAATAGATGATAATTCATTTTAAAAAGAAGGCAAAAAATATTACTATTATATCTATGATTATTTAGGCTGCTTTTTTAGTTTCTTTTTTGTCTGTTTTGCTAATAATTGCCCTGATACTTCTGCTTTTATTAACGCTTGTTCTTCTACTGTTAAATAATTCAATGCACTAATACTTTTTTCATGTGTTTTAATATTTTCAATGTTATTCATTGCTTGATAAATTAATTTTATTCTAATTGTTCCATATTTCATTTTTAAGAAACGATAGTAGGTTCCTGCTAGTCCAATCATAACAAAAACAATAACCCAAATAAATAAAATCCCCATATTTTTGACAATCTCAGTTTGATATTCACCAATACCGATACTTGTTGGTGAAGATAAACCATATATTATTGTCCCAATATTATGTAAGCCATAACGGAATGGTGAGATATATGATAAAACATCAAAAAATTTATTTTGCATAAATGATGGGAATGTTCCTCATCCAGCTGATAAATTAATAATCAGATAAATAACAGCAATAAAACGCCCCAGCATTTCATCGGGAATCGCTAACCAAAGAGAACAAATAATAATATTGAAAACTGATCCTAAAAAGAGCATTCATAACCATAGCAAAGCATACGATGGACCAATTTGCCCAAAACCTAAAATTAATAGTGAAAACATCATTACTGTGACCTGAATTCAGGATGTACACAACATTAATAGTAACTTACTAAAATAATGTTGATAAGATAATGTGTTTTTGGTTCTACCTTTACGATCATAAACAAATGTTTGTGTTAAAGCCCCAACTCAAACACCAATTAACATAAATAATTCTCCCAATCCAATACCATATTTATTGTATTGATAACCTTGCACGTTATATGGAATATCAATAATGCTGCCAACATCTTTTAAATGTTTACCCAATTCATTACTATTAGTAAAATATTGATCTTTGCTAACAACATTTTCTGATCCAAAAATAAATTGTACCAAGGGTCCTTTTACTAAGCAAAATACCTTTAGTAACGAAGTAATAATCTTTCCTTGTACTGAAGTTAATTTACCTTAACTAACTAAATTATTTGTTTCATTAATTAAATTGCTTGTATTAATACTTTTAACATAGTCATCATAAGTAGTACGATTTACGGTCCCATCAGGATTAGACAGAATGGTATAAAGCATTGGTAAAATTAATTGCGGTACTGCTTCACGAACAAAACTTTTTCGTAAATTAGTGAAAGTTGTTGCAAAATAACCAATTAAAAAATTTTGTTTATACGTTGCTCACAAGTTAACCGGATTATTGCTCATTCAAGTAACATCCGTTAAAAACTGATCATGGTCAAATGACGAATTTGCAATGTTTTTTAAAATGTTAATTAAATGAACAGAATAATTTTCAGGAATTCGTAGTTGAACTCAATATTTATCATTTGGTTCAAAATTAGTATCTTTATTTTTTAGATAATTTAATTTCAAGGTAATGGTACTAACATCGATTTTAACATTATTATGTTCTTTATCATAATAATTTGGTCCAGTAACAATATTATCACTAACACTTGTAAAACGTGCAATTTCATTTGGTTTAACTGCTGCATTACAACTTGTTGCATCGTTTGCATTAACATAATGAATATCAGTCCCATTTGCAATTGATTTGTCAGTATCACTTTTAGGTTTATAAATCACACATAAATTTGCATAATGATTAACAATCGCCATTGGAATCTGGTCTGTTTTAAGGAATGGATTTCAAAAAGCTCAAACACAAAAGAAACCATACAAAAATGGCACAAAACAAATTAAGATGTACTTAATTATTTGCAACCGATTCTTCCCTATTTTTTCTTTTGCTTCTGTTTTAAAAACATCACTAAATTTTGGATTCTCTATCATAATGTCATCCCTTAACTTTTTATTATGCCTTACATCATATTAATTCTACACTAAAAAAGAAAAAATACTTATTTTTATAAGTATTTTAATCAATGACAAATGGTAATAATGCCATTTGACGTGCTCTTTTAATTGCTATTGCTAACATCCTTTGATTTTTAGCTGTTGTTCCAGTAACTCTCTTCGGCAAGATTTGCCCATTACCAGAAATAAATTTTTTTAATAATTCAATATCTTTGTAATCAATATATGTTATTTTATTTTTTGTAAAATAACATTGCTTTTTAAAACGTTTAAATTTTGGATTCATTATTTGGTTCCTTTCTTTTTAATCTCATAAAATTGCATCATCACCATCAAAACTAATACTATCATTATTATCTTGTGATTCTGTTTGATTGAAAGAAGTCATATTATTAAGATCATTAGAATTTGGTGTTGGGGTTCCCATATTAGCCGTAGTCCCTGTCCCTCTTGAATCTAAAAACGAAACAGTTTCTGCAATTACTTGCATAATTGTTGTCATTTGTCCATTAACATTATCTGTTCTTGTTTGTAAACGACCATCTAAAGCAATTAATGAACCTTTTTTTAAATAACGGGCCATATTTTCTGCTGTTTTATTTCAAGCAAAACATGAAATAAATGATGCTTGATCATTAAAATTATTATTTACTGCTAAGGTAAAAGCCACAAATGGTTTATTATTAACAGAATTTTTTAATTCTAAATCACGTGTTATTCTTCCTACTAATGAAACTCGATTTAACATACCTCTTTCACCCTCCTAAATTATTCTTTTGCTTCAACTGGTTTTGTTGTTCTAAGTTCTTCACCTTCAACGCGTTGTTCATTACGTTCTATAATAATCTGGTCTTTTATTTCCCGGTTTACGTTCACGGTCTGGCTTATCATTCTTAACTTCTGTTTTTGCATAAACAGTTGATTGAATATATCCTTTTTCTTTTTCAGTATTAATTACTAAAATTCGTAATACATCTTGCTCAATGTGACTGATACGAACAAACTCATCAATATTTTCTGAGGTTGTATTAAAAATTAATACACCATAGTATCCTTTTGTTTTCTTTTTAATTGGATATTCTAAAGTTCTAATCCCTCATTTACCGTGTTCTTCAATTTTTCCACCATTAGCTTCTAAAATTTTATGTAGACGACCTTCTAATTCGTCTAAATTCGCTGCTTCTGGATTTAAGATATACATAACTTCGTACTTACGCACTTTATTTTCCTCCTCTTGGTCTAGGTCCTATTCGGACAAGGAGCTAATAATCATCATCAAAGCATTATTAACTCGTTGTCAATTATACCTTATATTAGTTATAATTGTAAGGTTTATTTACCTAAATTTAATAATTTTAAATCATCAAAATAAGTTATTTTAATATTTTGCTTTTCCCCCAGTATTGTATGAATCTTTGTATTTTTGGCAAATAATTCAACTAAATAACTGTCATCATAAATTATTTTTTTATTTTTCGTACGAAAGTATTCATCATAAACATTATATAATAACGCTGTTTTAAAAACTTGTGGCGTTTGAATCGTAAAATACTCATCACGGTTAATTGTTTTTTCAACAAAACAATGATTAACTTTTTTAAGTGTTTCTGTTATTGGTAACATTGGAATTAAAACTTCATAATTTTCTTTGTAAAAAGTTTGATTTAATTTATTAATAAAATCTAAACTAACAAAACAACGAACACCATCATGAATCATTACCATTTCATTTTTAATTTTATGATTAGTTAAACAATGATGAATTGTATCAACTCGTTCTAATCCGCCCAGGACAAACTGAAGCCTTTGATCTTGATAATTTTTCTTTAATAAAAAGTTTAGTATTTCATCATTAACACCAACAATAATTTCCGTACAAAAAGGATCACCTAAGAACAGGGCTAAGGTTTCTTCAATAACGGTATTACTATCATTAATTTGATATAATAATTTATTATTTTTTTGTTTAAAGCGTGATGAATTCCCTGCTGCAACAATAATTACCGTATAATTTTTCATTTATAAAATATCAATTCCATTTTTTTCAGCATATTCTAAAAAATCATCACTCCAAACGGAAGCAATTACTTCACCAATATGTTGTTTTTCTAATAAAAATAAATCTAACTGTGATTTATAAAGACCAAATGATAATGTTACTGGCAATTCATCTTTTGCTACTTTCGCATCATATTCTGTTTTTAATTTAATTGTTTCTTTTGATACAGCTAATTGTTCTTTTAAAACATCACGATTAACACTAGCGGCACAATAACCAATACAAATTGCTTTTTCTAAAACAAAATAATAAACAAAAATTTTTGCATATAATTCTCAATTAAAAACATCTTGTGATTCACTAATTTCAATTGTGTTGTTAGTAATAACTTTTTTTAAACCATATAAAATTGTCGCCCCATGTTCTCTTGTATAACGGTTTAAGCGTTCATGGTGGCTTAATAATCGCATCGCCTTTTGCAATTCAGTATTACTTGTTCAATTTAATTTCTTTCCAAATTTTTTATTTAATTGTGGAAATTTTAATAATAAAATATCTTCAACTTCACTAATAATATTAATCGCTTTATCAATTGTTTCTTGAATTTTTAATAGTGTAATTTTTTCCTCATCCAATAATAAATCAAATCCAATTTCGCTAAAAGTTACGGCCTGGCTATTTGATTGTTTAATATCACGACGAAGCACCATTGCTGTTGTTAGAATTCCTTCATTTTCATTTAATTCATAACGAACAATTGCACTTATTCGTCATTTATTGTGTGATTGCAAAATTTCACCAACTAAATTACTTGGTGAAATGTCAAAATCAATTGGGCGCTCTGTCATTTGAAAATCATCATTTAAACCTTTTTCTTCGCTACTAATTAAAGGCGCATCAACTTTTAAAAGATTAAATTGAATAATAAAACGACAAACCAATTCAAGCTTAACTAAACTAATTGCCCCTACTGTTTCTCGTAATGTTAAAATTGAACTATATCCAATTTGGATATCGTATGCCATATAATCACCTATTTTCCTCTTGGCCGCATATGAGGGAATAATATGACATCTTTAATTGAGTCTTGTCCTGTTAATAACATAACTAAACGATCAATCCCAATTCCTAAACCACCCGTTGGTGGCATTCCATATTCCAATGCTTCAACAAAATCAATATCCAACTCTTGTGCTTCATCATTACCGTTATCACGTTCTGCTAACTGACTAACAAAACGATCATATTGTTCAACGGGATTATTTAATTCTGAATAAGCATTAGCATATTCACGACCTTTAATAAACAATTCAAAACGGTCAGTAAAACGTGGATCTTGGGCATTTGCTTTTGCTAATGGTGAAACTTCAACAGGATGACCATAAATAAATGTTGGTTGGATTAATTTATCTTCAACAAATTCTTCAAAAAATAAATTAATAATATGTCCAACTGAATTATGAAATTTTTCAATAACAACATTTTTCTCTTTCGCAATTTTTTTTGCTTCTTCAAAAGTCATTGGTTTTCAAAAATCAACACCAATAATCTCTTTAATTGCATCAATCATATGTCAGCGCTTTCATGGCTGTTTAAATGAAATTGTCACCCCATCATATTCTGTTTCATCTTTATTTAAAATGTTTTTTGCAATATAACAAATTGTATCTTCTGTTAATTGCATTAAAAAACTCATATCTTGATATGCAATATAAATTTCAACGGTTGTAAATTCTGGATTGTGACGAGTATCCATCCCCTCGTTTCTAAATAAACGACCAATTTCATAAACCCCCTCAAAACCACCAACAATTAATCGTTTTAATGGTAGTTCAGTTGCTACACGTAAATAGAAATTCATATCTAAGGCATTATGATGTGTTGTGAATGGTTTTGCTGCAGCTCCACCATGAATTGGTTGTAAAACTGGGGTTTCAACTTCTAAATATCCTTTGTTATTAAAAAAGTCACGCATTAAAGCAATTATTTTACTTCGTTTAATAAAAATATCTTTTGCTTCAGCTGACATAATTAAATCAACATAACGACGACGATATTTTTCCTCAATATCAGTCATTCCATAATACTTATCTGGTAATGGACGTAAAGCTTTTGATAATAAAACAAATTCTTTTACACGAACTGTTAACTCACCAGTATTCGTTTTCATCATTACTCCGCTAACACCAATAATATCACCTAAATCAAAGTCAACAAATTCATGGTATTTTGCATCGCCAACTTCATCATTACGAACATAAATTTGAAAAATCCCATTTTGATCTTGTAAGGTTGCAAAAGTAGCTTTCCCTGCTTCACGAAATGTTTTGATTCGTCCAGCAATTTTTACTATTGCTTTATTATCAATTGCATTTAATTCTTCTTTTGATAAACTATTAAATTGTTCATTAACCTCTTTACTAGTATGTGTCCGTTCAAACTTTGCAATTATAAAAGGATTATGGCCATCTTTAATTAACTTTTCTAATTTATCACGTCTAATTTGTTCTTGTTCTGTAAAACTGCGTTTTTCCATTTTAACTCTCCTTTTATTATTTAACAAAATTACTATTATTATTATAATAATAATAGTCAATATATTCATTAACAAGCGTTTTTAACTCAAATATTGTATTTATTTGTGTAGCTCGTGTTTTATAACTTGTTGCCTCTGGTTTTCCTTTAAAATAAAATGCTAAATTATTTCTCATTTCACTAGCAGCAACACGTTCTACTTTTAAATTTAATAATAATTCCGCATAACGGAAAATGATGCTTTGTCATTCATCTAACGATGGTTGTTCAATTTTTTCACCGGTATCAAGAAAATGTTGAATTTGTTTAAATATCCAAGGATTCCCCTGTGCACCACGAGCAAGCATAACGGCATCACAACCCGTTTCATCTAACATTCGTTTAGCATCTTCACAACTAAAAACATCACCATTTACAATCACTGGAATACTAACATTCTCTTTTACTTTTTTAATTCAACTTCAATCAGCTTTTCCTGAATAAAACTGATTACGTGTTCGAGCATGGACTGCAATTGCTTTTGCTCCCGCTTGTTCACAATATTTTGCAATTTCCACACAATTGATATTTTCTTCATCTCAACCAATACGAATTTTAACAGTTACTGGTTTCCTAACATTTTCAACAACTGCTTTAACAACTTCATAAACACGCTGTGGATGTTTTAATAAAAATGAACCCGCTTGTGATTTAATTGCAATTTTGGGTGCTGGGCAACCCATATTAATATCAATAATATCACAATCACTGTTTTGATCAACATATTTAGCTGCTTCAACAAATGTTTCAACATCAGTCCCAAAAATTTGCATTGAGATTGGGTGTTCTAATTTATTTACCTTAATCATTTGCAAAGTTCGTTCATTTCATTGCAAAATTGCTTTATCACTAACCATCTCAGCATAAACTAATCCCGCTCCTAACTCATGACAAATAATCCGAAATGCCTCATTGGTAATTCCTGCCATTGGTGCTAAGAAAACTTGCCCTTTAATATCAATATTCCCTATTTTCATCTTTTTAGTTCCTTCTTTAATTAATAGTCATTAAGTAAATATTAATAAAAAATGATTATAAATTCAATAAATTACCTTTATTTTTAATATTAATTTAAACAGCATTAAAAATAACTTTAATAATACTATTATTAAAGTTATTTTGATTGTTTTTTAATTATGACAAAGTAATTTTAATTAGTAATTTCTGTTACATGGCGTTTTTTAATTGAGTTCATTGCAGTAAATCATAAAGTCAATAAAATGATAGTAATAATAGCTAAAGCGATTAATGGTCCTTTAATATCAATTGGAATATTTAAAACAATTTTAAAGAGATTGTAGATTAAAATCCCAAGGCCTTGCCAAATTAAGATTGAAACAACTCAAGCAACAATAAAGGTAATAATAACCCCGATCACATAACTACCCATAACAACAAAGTTAATTTTGCCATTATTATATCCAATTGCTTTCATTGTTAAAATAATTGGAATTAATTCATCAATAATAACCATCACAACAACTACTAACAAGATTAAAATAATTAACGCAACTAATGGTTCAAACATTAACATTGAACTGTTCATTTTTGTTAACATATCATCAACTGAAGTTCGAAGAATGTTTAACGGTAACATTCCAAAATCTTTTCCTGTTGATCCTGTTCCTGCCATTCCACTAATTAGAGTTGCGGTTACTGTTTTTGTATCAATATTAAGTAAGGCATCTCAAATTGATTGATTATGACTAGCAGAAATTACTAAATTATTCCCAATGAATTTTAAATTTTTAATTGATTCTGCCATGTTTTTTAAATCAATTTTACCCTCATACATTTTTTGTTGTGAATACAAGCCATTGTAAATATTTGCTTCTGGTTGTTTTGGATCAATTGTATTTGCAACAAACAAATTATGCATAACATTATCATAACTAGTATAAATGTCATCAGTAACCGTATTATTTTTAATAATCCCAATAATCTCAACTTCAACACTAGTTTTATTTGGTGTCTATGTTTTTACTTTGAAAGTATCACCAATTTTATAATTAGCATTCCGTGCTAATTTATAAGAAATTAATCCTTTAATTTTATTTGGTGTATTTGTTGGATTAAAAATTTCATCGATTTGTTGTTGCGAAATTCCTTCTCAATTCAATGCATTATTATAGTATCCTCCAATATTACCATTGTTATTGATTCCTTTAATTGTCATTCCCGGTTCATCAAGATTACTATCTAAAATAACTGGAAGCGAATAGAAAGTTGTTTCTTGATTGGGGTTATATAAGAAGTCATTAAAAGTTACAACTGAATTAGCATTATCATCCATCATAATTGCATTTAACATTAAGCTCATTAAATTTGGATAAATACTTGGATCAAATTTATTTTGATAAAAAGTATTATTCGTACTCATTAGAATGAAAATTGTTTTTAAATCTTTTAGATACAAATATTGATTATCCCCGCTTTGATCTTGAACTTTATATTTTTGTAGTAAAGCAATATATTGTTGTCCTGCCGTTGGTGAAGTTGGATCAATTTTATTAAAGGCGTTATGAAAGGTTGTGGCAGTCTGATTAGTTTTTGTAATATCACTAAGATTATGATAAGACTTAAACTTAAAATCATATTGTTGATAATCTTGATCGCTAATAGTCAATTGTCCGTTTGCTTGTCCATTCCCGTTAATTCGGGGAAAATTATTAAATGTTAAAGTATGATCTAATTTACTATTTAACATATTAAACATCCCACTGGTAATTGATTTGGCAATATTTGTTGTTCCTAACATTAAGATTAACAATAATGATGAAAAGAAAAATAAAATAATTGTTAAAGTAAATTTACCTTTATTTCGAGAAGTAAAAGCAAGTTGTAAACACCAAGTAAATGCTTTGCCATGTTTTGATAATGACCGTGATATTAAACCAGCACGAACAGCCTTATTACTTTTTGCAACATTATTTACTAATGATAGAATTGGTTCTTTAATATATAAAAATGTTGTAATATATGAAGCAATCGTAAAGAAAACAGGAACAACTATAAAAATTATTGTCATAAATCCTCATCCTGCATAAACCTTATCATAACTAATCGTTACCATTGTTTCAAATTGTCCATACATGTAAATTTGCAATGGAATTGAAAGTAAATATCCAAAAATTAAACCACCCATAATTGTTATTAATGTTTTAACAGTGAAAATTCACACCAACTCACTAGTACGATATCCTAGTGCTTTAAAAATCCCTAATTGTTTTCTTGTTTTGTTCATTTCTTTTTTCATAACAAAACTAATAAAAATAAATGCTAAAACAATCATTCCAATTCCTAATAAGGTATAAATTGTTGTTGTTACTTTCATTGAACTGATCTTTGAAATTGGTCCTAATGAATTATATGCCATTAGAACACCACTACTTGCTAAATAAACCTTTAATTTTGTCGAAAACTCTTGATGAAATAAAAAAAATCATCAATATGACAATTTGAAAACTAATTTTGTGTAAGATTATGATTTTGCTTTAAATTTTTTAAACGTTAAAATATAATACCGTTGATTGTTGGTTTGGTGTTAAACCTTTGTGTTGGTATTTTCATTTTCAGAGCTTTAAATAATTTTGAATATTAGTGAAACCCAAACCATGATAATGAATTAAGGCTTCTTTAAGACTGGATTGTAATTTACTAATCTTATTTAACTTTTGATAACTAGTATCAGGGTTTGTACTAGTTTTGGTGGAATATAGAGTAGAATTTGTTTGTTTTGCTACTAATAAATATAGTGGTTGCATATCAGAAATAATTATTGATTTTTCTTTAATTAGTTGCTTATTCATATTTTCAATAATCCATTGTTTTTGTAATCTTTTGGTATTGGTGGATTGAACAAAAATATTATTATTGCTATCAACTGCCATTTGAATACAGCATTTGGTATCAGTTGAAAATGGATCGAGATGAGTTTTTCGTTTATCAAATTTATCTTTAAAATTGCCTTTATGAATTTCTTTAATAAATGTTTCATCCATTTGGATTTGACCATTTAATTTTTTAAATTTTAACTGTGTATTTTCTAATTGTTTTGATTGCATTAATTTTTGTCGATTATATCAAGCGGTTTTTGGGGTTGTTTTAATAAAACGAGAAATTATTTTACTAGATTGTCCTAACAATGAAATTTGAATTAATAAATTTCACTGTTCATAATTTAAATGACTTCAATAAGTAAAATGATGACGAAATGCATCAAAACTAGCACGACATTTTTTACATAAATATTTTTGTTTTCCTTCGGAATTATGACCATTTTTAACACAATGAAAAGATTTGCAATTAGGACATATAATGCCTTTATCTCTAAATTTTTGATCAATTTCATTTAAACGTTTTTGTTTTTTAATTAAGTCTGCTTGTTGTTTTATTTTTTCATAAAATTCTAAAAATTGATCATCTGTTAAGCTATTTATTAATTCTGTAATTATTTTTTTCATCATTTATTTACCTCTCTATATATTAAAAATATACCTAATTTTAGGTATATTTTATAAATATCAAGAGTTTTCGACAAAATTAAAGGAATTTTTTATAAATTTTGTTATCATTTAATTATAAGCGAAACTTAATTTGTTTCTAATTACTTAATTTTATTAAAAACCTCAAAATAATGTATACTACCTGAATTATTTTAATTCCATTTGGTATTTTTGTTATCATTAAGATTTTAAACTTTTTCCGTGTTATGGTTAAAGTATTTTAATATTTATTATTACTGATCATATATCTTAGCTATGGCACACTAGCTTTTATGTGAGTTGATTAAATAATTTTGTTGTTTATTTTTGTATTACACACTGTATATAAGTTATTATTGAAATTATTAGTAATGAAATAATTGTTTTAAAGTAGGATTTAATAAAAATAAGAATATTTTTATTAAGGGTCATATTAATAGTAGTTTTGGAATATAAATTTTTATAATATTCTTTATAAATATATCTACTTTCTTTTTAAAATTTGTAGGCAGTGTGTAGTGCAAAAATATCAATTTAATTATAAATGATTAATTTTATATTTTAATAACTATTATCTTTAATTTTGTCGAAAACTCTTGATATTTATAAAATATACCTAAAATTAGGTATATTTTTAATATATAGAGGTAAATAAATGATGAAAAAAATAATTACAGAATTAATAAATAGCTTAACAGATGATCAATTTTTAGAATTTTATGAAAAAATAAAACAACAAGCAGACTTAATTAAAAAACAAAAACGTTTAAATGAAATTGATCAAAAATTTAGAGATAAAGGCATTATATGTCCTAATTGCAAATCTTTTCATTGTGTTAAAAATGGTCATAATTCCGAAGGAAAACAAAAATATTTATGTAAAAAATGTCGTGCTAGTTTTGATGCATTTCGTCATCATTTTACTTATTGAAGTCATTTAAATTATGAACAGTGAAATTTATTAATTCAAATTTCATTGTTAGGACAATCTAGTAAAATAATTTCTCGTTTTATTAAAACAACCCCAAAAACCGCTTGATATAATCGACAAAAATTAATGCAATCAAAACAATTAGAAAATACACAGTTAAAATTTAAAAAATTAAATGGTCAAATCCAAATGGATGAAACATTTATTAAAGAAATTCATAAAGGCAATTTTAAAGATAAATTTGATAAACGAAAAACTCATCTCGATCCATTTTCAACTGATACCAAATGCTGTATTCAAATGGCAGTTGATAGCAATAATAATATTTTTGTTCAATCCACCAATACCAAAAGATTACAAAAACAATGGATTATTGAAAATATGAATAAGCAACTAATTAAAGAAAAATCAATAATTATTTCTGATATGCAACCACTATATTTATTAGTAGCAAAACAAACAAATTCTACTCTATATTCCACCAAAACTAGTACAAACCCTGATACTAGTTATCAAAAGTTAAATAAGATTAGTAAATTACAATCCAGTCTTAAAGAAGCCTTAATTCATTATCATGGTTTGGGTTTCACTAATATTCAAAATTATTTAAAGCTCTGAAAATGAAAATACCAACACAAAGGTTTAACACCAAACCAACAATCAACGGTATTATATTTTAACGTTTAAAAAATTTAAAGCAAAATCATAATCTTACACAAAATTAGTTTTCAAATTGTCATATTGATGATTTTTTTTATTTCATCAAGAGTTTTCGACAAAATTAAAGACTATTATTAAAAATTAAATAGTATTTTTCAGTGTGTCAATTTTTATTATTTTATATATTTAACATTGTTAATAACATTGTTTATTAAACATTAAATAAACAATATATAGCATTATGTATAACATTGTTAATAATCAGTGTTTTTATCAATAAGTAAACAATATATAAACATTAAATATAACATTGTTTATTAAATAAATATTTAGTTAGGGGTTGATAAAATTGAGTAATTTTGTTAAGAAAAATCAAAATATAGAAAATTATTTTATTCGTAAAGAGTTGATAGTTTTTGAAACAGAAAAAGCAATTTTTATAAATTTACCTAATCATAATCGTCATATTGGTTTTTGGTTGAGTAATAAATTTATTTATCTGAGTGAAAAACACTCAGAACAAGTAGCAATCTGTTTGATTTATGATAATTCTTATCCTATTGTAAAATATGATGAAAATTTAAAACGTCATGTGTGAAAATATTTAACTGGAGCAGAACTAATCAATTTGTATAATCAATACAAATAAAATTATTTTACACAAATGAAAAAAGCAATATTTCCTGGTGAACCTCAAAAAGTAAAAACAACTAACAATAATTTAACAAATTGAAGTGATGAAAAAGTAGATAAATTAATTAATGACTTGAAGGACTTAAATTAATGGGTTTATATGATTATTGAGTTCAATTTGTTAGTTATATTATTGGTTCAAATGCTCATGAATTTTTATATGTCATATCATTTGTATTATTTATCGTTTTATTTTTGGGGATGTTTTTTAAACTTATTCAGAAAATGTGGAGTTTTTAAATATGCAAAATGATTGAGAAAAATTAAAAGAGTTTTTTATTTATGTATTTTTGTTTATAGATAAAACGAATGTTGAAATTATTACAACTTGAAATTTAAATCAAAATGAATATTTAACTCTTATGATTGGTATTTGAATTGTGATTTTATTTTTAACGTGGTTTTTATTGTGAATGGTTTTTAAAATAGTTGGGTATTTTAAGTAATGAAAAAATTTATATTTTTCTTAAAAAATTATTGTTATATTGGTGGTTCAATGATTTTGTTTAGTTTAATTGATTTATTACTTTGAATAATTTCATTAAATTATACCGGTTTAGTATTTTGATTATTGTTTGCTTTGCAATGTGTTTATTTTGTCTGATGAGTTTGAAAAAACATATTTTATCAGTTGAGTGCTTTTCGTTTAGTTAATTTTGTTTGAGATAATCCGTTATCAGTAATTATTGGTAAGTTAGGGACGGGAAAAACTTTACTTTTAACTTATTTATCACAAACTATGAAACTATTAACAGATAAGATTTATAGTAATTATCCGTTAGAAGATGATAAAGTTAAAGTTTTAACATTTAAAAATTTAGATTTTACAGATAGAACAAAACCAGTTCCCCCAAATGATAGTGTTATTTTATTTGATGAAAGTTATTTATATATTGATGGAACTAGTCCCCACGATGAGAAAAAAGTTCGTAGTGGTAAAATTCCGTGAATTGTATTAGCAAGACATTTTGGTAATCGTGCTTTATTTACTGCTCAGCGTGAGGGTATGATTTGAAATAATATTCAACAATTAGCAAGTGGTATTATTATTCCAATTTCATTGAAAAAACCTATTGCTAAAAAAGGATTTAATTTTTTTAATCTTTTCTTTATTATGCGAATTGGTATTTTTCAAGATATTACAGATTATGAAATTTGAAAAACAAAATCAGTAGAACGAACAGCCGAAGGTAAACGAGCAAAACATAAGTCGGATGTTGGGTTAGGAATTCGGTTTTTTAAAATAATTATTCCATTAGAATTTGCACAGAAATATGATAGTAAATGATTAAAGTTTGTTCGTGATTTAAAAAATGATGAAATAGTTAATTATAAAGAATATTATTGGTCAGAAATTACTAAATTAAGTGTTAAAGAGCGTTTAGCATTGTTTGATATTGATATTTTGAAAAAAAATTTAAAACCTAAAAAAGAAAAAGGAAGTGATAAAGATGATTAATTTATTATCAGAAAGTAATAATTGAGATAAGATTTTTAGTTTGATTTTTGATGTATTTTTGTTTATTTTTGATGTAATTTGAAATACTAAATTACCAATGACAAATACAACTATTGCTTATTTTATTATCTTTTTTATGGTTGTTAAGTTATCAATTTATGCTATCCACGGAACAAGAACACAATATAATGAATTAGGTTCAACTGTTAAAAACAATACATCAAAATTGTATGCTTCAACAGTACGTGGTGTTAAAAAAGCACATAAGGCTAATAAAAATGGTCGGTGAAAGGAAACAGATTAATGATTAGATTAGTTTTATTAGTTGCTGCAATTGCTATTTTTGGTACTAGTTTTATTACGGTGATTATAAATCAATTAACATCAGCAAAAAATATCATTATGGATTTATATAACTCAGATACTTTTTTACTTTCTTTGTTTGGTAAAATGGCAATTTTGTTTAGTCATCCATTAATGTTAACAATATCAAGTTTATATATTGTTGGGTTTATTGTTTCAAAAACATTGTATAGTTGGGGGTTGAATTATAAATATGAAAAAATCATTATCTTTATTTGCCATATCTATTTTAGGTATTTTAGGTTTAATTATTCCATTTATTACTTTAACAGCATTTAAACCCTTAAATCAGCAGAATTATACTGTTAATTAACAAACAATGGGAATGAATGAAACTGATTTTATTAATACAATGTTTTTACGCAGTAGTTTTTTTGAAAACTGGTCTGAAACAAATTACTTTATTAATCCAACTCTAAAAACATCACAAACATTAACTTATAATGATAAATGATATTTAGACTTTTTAAAGGATAGTTATTCAACGGGAATTTCATTTGATAAGCCTAGTGATGAGTTTATGGATTTATATAAAAATTGAGATACTTATGCTAAACAATATAATATTGATAAATTCTATGATGTTGATAAAAAACAATTTTTAAAAGAATTAACTAATTTTTCTTATTCTTTTGCTAAGTATTTTAATACTGTGGAAGTTATTAATAAATTAGAAAGAGGTATTGATAATTTACAATTAGTTAAAATGATTAATGAGTTTTGAATACAAATTCCTAGAACACAGGCACCTAATAAAGAATTTTTAACTGCTACTAATAAATGATATTTTTATGGAGAAAAAAGAAATGGTCAATATTTGCTTACAAAATTTTATTTTGATAATAATTTTATTAAAAATCAAAACACTTGATGACAACACTTAAAAAATGATTCAGATTTTATTTGAAACTATAATTTAGTATATCGTTGAGATGGAAACGGTGAACCAGAATTACCAGTTGTTGATAATGATGGCAAATTAAAATTATATACTGAATATTATCAAAATGTTCGTTCTTTTTCTTTAATTTTGTCGAAAACTCTTGATGAAATAAAAAAAATCATCAATATGACAATTTGAAAACTAATTTTGTGTAAGATTATGATTTTGCTTTAAATTTTTTAAACGTTAAAATATAATACCGTTGATTGTTGGTTTGGTGTTAAACCTTTGTGTTGGTATTTTCATTTTCAGAGCTTTAAATAATTTTGAATATTAGTGAAACCCAAACCATGATAATGAATTAAGGCTTCTTTAAGACTGGATTGTAATTTACTAATCTTATTTAACTTTTGATAACTAGTATCAGGGTTTGTACTAGTTTTGGTGGAATATAGAGTAGAATTTGTTTGTTTTGCTACTAATAAATATAGTGGTTGCATATCAGAAATAATTATTGATTTTTCTTTAATTAGTTGCTTATTCATATTTTCAATAATCCATTGTTTTTGTAATCTTTTGGTATTGGTGGATTGAACAAAAATATTATTATTGCTATCAACTGCCATTTGAATACAGCATTTGGTATCAGTTGAAAATGGATCGAGATGAGTTTTTCGTTTATCAAATTTATCTTTAAAATTGCCTTTATGAATTTCTTTAATAAATGTTTCATCCATTTGGATTTGACCATTTAATTTTTTAAATTTTAACTGTGTATTTTCTAATTGTTTTGATTGCATTAATTTTTGTCGATTATATCAAGCGGTTTTTGGGGTTGTTTTAATAAAACGAGAAATTATTTTACTAGATTGTCCTAACAATGAAATTTGAATTAATAAATTTCACTGTTCATAATTTAAATGACTTCAATAAGTAAAATGATGACGAAATGCATCAAAACTAGCACGACATTTTTTACATAAATATTTTTGTTTTCCTTCGGAATTATGACCATTTTTAACACAATGAAAAGATTTGCAATTAGGACATATAATGCCTTTATCTCTAAATTTTTGATCAATTTCATTTAAACGTTTTTGTTTTTTAATTAAGTCTGCTTGTTGTTTTATTTTTTCATAAAATTCTAAAAATTGATCATCTGTTAAGCTATTTATTAATTCTGTAATTATTTTTTTCATCATTTATTTACCTCTATATATTAAAAATATACCTAATTTTAGGTATATTTTATAAATATCAAGAGTTTTCGACAAAATTAAAGTTCTTTTTTGCTTAAATATATTGATGTTATTGTACAAGAAAATATCCGAATTCAGCAAGGTGGTAATCCAAACTATGATGACCCAAATTTGGGTAGTGAAAGAATAATTTTTGATTTTGAAATTATTAATAATATGGAAAAATTAGATTGAAAACCTGATGTTATTTTAACTAGAAAATCAATTTATCGGATGATTTTAACAATTGATGAAAATAAAAATATTATTGCTGGTAGTTTAGAATTAACACATTTTAAACAATATTGGGATGGTAATAATGCAAATAGTTATTGGTATACTGATGATTTAGGTTTTTTATTTTCTTTCATAAAAGAAAAAGAAGATACTTTTAATTTTAGTGCTGAAACTTATAATTATTATCAAGGTAATTCTCCTAATATTGGTAAAATGGTTTTTGAACAGATGAAAGGTCAAATTGATATTAATAAATTTTTAAAAGCCTTTTTTACCCATGCTTTGGTACCTGTATTTCAAAATCGCAGTAATTTTATTGAAAGTGGTTATATTGATAATTTACAGTATGATACTGTTTTAATTAATTTTTTTGGTTTAAAATTGATTAATTTTAGAGATGTTTTAATTGATGAAACTAATACTAATAAAAATCAATTTGAAAAACTATTAAATAGTATGTTTACGGTTTCCCAAAATTTTTATAAAGATTATTTACGTACCATTTTTGATTTAGAAAATGATACTTATGTACAAGGATATAATAAAAAATATGGTTTATTAGCAAATAATGGTTTTAAAATTTATCCTCGTTATTTTTATTTTTCTGATAAATACAATCAATTAGACATTAAATTGTATTCAGCATTTAAAAATCGTTTTTATAATACTAATTATGGTAATGTATTTAATTATGATTTTTCAGTTGCAAATAATTATAATATTAATCAAAATGAAGGTTATATTTTTGAAGGTGCTTTAAAAGATAAATACGGTTTAAAATACAAAAAAATTGAAGAACAAAAAATCGGTTATAATGTTTTTGAATTACAAGCCCAAAAAGAAAATGATATGTACCGTTATTATGATTTTAATTTTGGAATTTATAACTGACAAGAAATAAATAATGGCGGGTTGTTTCCTGATGGACAATGATGACAAGCCCAATATGAAAGTTGTAGTTGATATAATTTAGCGTGTCATATAAAAAATGCTGCAATTTGAATTGTAAATAATATTCCCGGTGTTAAACAAGTAAACGAATTAGCAAGCGGTGTTGGTAAAATATTTCAAACAATATATAGTTTTTTTAGTCAAACATTTGAGGTATGAAAATTTAGTCCAGCATTATATAATACAATAACAAATATATTCCTATTAATTATCTTTATGAAGTTTGTTCGATTAATTTAAAAAAGGACTTGTTAGTCCTTTTATTCTTTTCAATCAATTATTAGTCCTGTGTCTTTATTAATTTCTGGTATTTGTGGTTCATTGTTTTTATTTCAACGATATACTAAATTATAGTTTCAAATAAAATCTGAATCATTTTTTAAGTGTTGTCATCAAGTGTTTTGATTATTAATAAAATTATTATCAAAATAAAATTTTGTCGTTATATAATTATTTTCATATTTATTTATATAAAAATATCATTTATTAGTAGCAGTTAAAAATTCTTTATTAGGCGCCTGTGTTCTAGGAATATTAGTTCATTTGCTATTTTCTGGTAGTTGTTGTGGTTATGGTGTAGGTTTATTACCCCCCCCCCCGTTTTCATTATTATTTGGTTTTTCACAACTAATTAATGTTGTTGTACTTGTTGCTGTTAATCCGATTACTCCTAAAATACTTAGTAACTTTTTCATATTTTACTTCTCCTTTATTAAAATTACTTGAATGCTATAATTGATTTTATCATATATCAATAATGTATTAAATAATTTTAATATTAAATTTATAAATTAATGAAAGGTATATAAATGTTATGTATAGTCATTTAAGTTTTATCGATAAGGTTAAATTGGAAAAATTATTATTATCAAAATTATTTTTAAAAAAGAATGGTGAAATAAATATTTCACAAATTGCTAAATGTTTGAACAGAAATCGTAGTACTATTTTGCGAGAAATTAAGCGTTTTAAAACTATTGATGAATATAGTGCTTATAAGTCAGATAAAATGTATTATGAGAAAAGAAAAAAGAATAATAAAAGATATAAGTTTACAGAAGAACAATTAAATTTTATTAATATAAGATTTAATGTTTATCGTGATTCTCCATCACAACTTATTCATCGTTATTTTCTAAAGTTTGGTATTAAATTTCCTGTTTGTGTTAAAACATTGTATAAATGAATTCGTTTGGGTTTTTATGTTTTTTTAAAACAGAATTTACGTCATCGTGGTAAAAAATATAAAACAAAAGGAAAATTTGATAATCGTGGTAAATTAATTAATTTTAAATCAATATGAGATATTGAGAATAAAGAGACTGATGTTGGTTGATTTGAAATGGATACCATAGTTGGAAAAGAGCATCAATCTAGTAATTTGGTTTTAGTTGAACAAAATAGTAAAAGTTATTTTGTTATGAAATTAAAAAATCATACTGCTAATGAAGTTGTGGAAAAGTTTAAAGATATTGTTATAAGTAATAATTTATTTGGGAAAATTAAAGGAATAATAACTGATAGAGGAAAAGAATTTAGTAAATGAAGAGAATTAGAAATATTTGCTGAAACACAAGTTTATTTTTGTGACCCTGGTAAACCACAACAAAAACCATTAATTGAATATATGAATTCTGAACTTAGACAATGATTTCCTAAGGGAACTGATTTTAATAATGTTAGTCAACAAAAAATAAATTGAGTAGTTAATGTTATAAATGATAAATTAAGGCCTGTTCTTAATTGAAAAACAGCAAAAGAGGTATTTTCAGATAATTTTAAATAGGTTTATTTGAAGTAATTTAATAAATTATTTTTTAGTGTGCTTAATTTTCCTTAAAATAAAATAAAAACTATAAATATTTTGATTTTTAAAAATTTATAATTGATTTTTTATGATTTTTATTGTATTATTTGACTAATAAGATTTGTTGCACTTCATTTTACATAATTCCTTTTTTTAGCAGATAATCCAAGAATACCAAGACTACCAATTCCACCAGCACCAGCTAATACAAGTAAAGCAATCATTAATGTTTCATTCATTTTATTTAATTCCTTTCTTATCCTTACTCAAACAGTGGCCATCCATTTTTTCAGAACAAAATAATTTATAAATTAAACTATATAACCACCCAAAAATATCAACCACCCCTAATATAGTCTATTTTATTCCTTACTATTTAATATTTCTTTTGCTGTTTCTATTACTGTTTTTTGTTCTTTTTCTTCTGATTTATTTTGCTTATTTTTTAACTCTTCTTGTTGTTTTTTAATAAATTCACTTTGCATATTTTTAAATATTTCTTCTGTTATACCATCTAAATTATTTCATTGTTTTGCTATTCGTGGTTGAATAACACTAGAATTAATCCGACAATCTAAACAATGTCTTAAATGGTCTTTTTTTCATTTTGATTTATCAATTCAAATAATAATTAAAGAAATTATTAAAGTAATTAAAGGTAAAATTGTAAATACTAATCCCAGTTTAGAAACTTTTAATCGTGGAATATCAATTTTCATATCTACTTTTGGTTTACTACTAGCAACAAATATACCTTGAATTCCATGTGTAAATAAGGGTGTTAATAATATTGAAATTCCATTACCTCAATATTGACCATAATTATATCAATTAATATTATCTTTTATTGCATTAATCATACCATATTCTAATCAACAATTTAATGCTAAAAATATCAATGTATAAAAACTAACTACTCAACTACGAATTTTATATTTTCTTTCTCATTCTCTAATATCTTTATGAGTTCAATTATAAGTTGGAATAGGATCTTTTTTAAATCAATTTCAAGGTAAAGCACCCTTTAATAAAGTTGTTTTATCTTGTCTCATAATTAATTCACCAATTTTCTTTCAATATATATACTATTTAATTCAACTGCTCCTGCATTATTTGCTAATTGAACTTTTCCACTTAAATCAATCACTGCAGTTATTCCTTGGTCTATAATGAAATATCCCGCAGCACAATTAACAGTATAATTAATATTTGTTTTTATATAACAAGATGGATATAAATTGGGTGCTACTCATAATTGATATATATATTTTGATTTATCAAAATTTTTAATTTGATATTCAGTTGCTGGTTTAAAATCACTAGTATCAACAAATTCTCAATCATTACCAACACTAATAGAAATATCACCATTACCTAATAATGAATTACCATTAATAGTTTTAATATTTTCACCACTTATTAATTTATCTTGTTTAAGAATAATATCTTGTGATGTTTTTACAATATACTGACCATTTTCTTTAACAATATAATTTTTATTTAAATCACTATCTTTAATAACATCAGATGGAACATCACCACCTTGTTTTGCTTTTCAAACATTATTTTCATAATAAATTGTATCATTGTCAAATGGAACTATTAATTTAATATAATCGTTATAATCAATTTTAGAAAAGTCATTAATAATTGGATAAGTAATATTTATTGAATTATCAGTTTGTAATCGTTCTTTTAATCAAAATAATAATGTTGGATAAAAAGTTTTTTTACTAATATGTTTATATTCTTCTTCTCATGGATGAGCATAATTATCTAAACTATAATTATAAGGTCTAGGTACTGTTTTACTAGATATAATATCAATTATTTCACCTGCTAATTTTAAAGCATTTTTAACATCACGAGTAATATTTTCATTTGCTTCTGGGTCATTAGTTTGTGAATATGCTACACCACCTTGTGAAAATGAAGCACTACCAGTTAAATCATTAACTCCTTTTGGTAAATATCAATTTATAACTGCTAATAAACAAGCAGATTGAATATAACTTAATCATTTATCATATTCAATTAAACCAGTATTATCTTTTTTTACTCAGGGAAATAAATCTTTTTTATTTATTTTATCGGAAATTGTTCCACCTGATAATCTATCCATTCATAAACTAGTTTTTAAAATAGCATTATAAATTAAATTATCATTATAAGCAGATTGTTTTCTATCATTAATAGGTTGTCAAAGTTTACTTGCTTTAACATCTTCAACTGTTATAAATAACAAATTACTTAAATTATTTTCCATATAAAACACCCCTTAATTGATTACGATATTTATTTTTTAAATTATTTGGTTTATAACTATTAACCTTTCTTTTGGTTTTATTAATTGCTTTAATAGATTTATTAACCTGATAAAATTTATTTTTAACTGGTGTTTTATATAAATTCTTAATATTTTTAACATCAGCAATTCGCTCTTTATATCATTTTTTATTATTAATTTCACCAGCAAAATTAAAATTAAAATGTCCAATCTTTAAATTATTAATAAACTTTTTAATTTGTTGTAATTTTTGAACTGTTGGTAATGTTAATTTAGTAGTTCCTTTGGGATATTTTTCTTTTAATGTTTGTGGTAATCGTTTTTTAATATAATTTCTTAAATGACTAGGTAATCATTTTCTTAATCAATAACGCCAAAATAAAGTCCCAGCATTAGATACAGCATTACTTAATAATTTTCAAATTTCAACTGGAACACCAGGATAAACATATGGACCATAAAATTTTGGATGTTTTGCTGTTTTTGTATATATTAAAATAGTTAAATTACCTGTTAAAGTTAACTTATTTGTAATATTAAACATACCACTATCAAGTCAACTACTATTTAAAGGCTTTCAATTAGTATTTAGATAATTTTCATTTTTAAATTGTTCTCTATTTTGAATATTATTATCTTTTTCTAATTGACTTAATATTTGTTGTATTTCTTTTTTATGACCTTTTTTAATTAAATCTAAATAAGTAAAGGGATTTAATCATTGATAAATATCTTCAACTTTACTTGTAATTTTATTATATTTATCAGTAATATAATTAATTGGTTTTAATATTTTATTTTGAACTTGATTAACTCTATTAATTAAATTTACAAATTTACTTATTAAAGGTTTATTTTCTAAATTAGATACTAATAAAGTTAAAACGCGTAATATTAGTAAATTCATTGTTTATTAAGAATTTTTAATTACAACATCAATGGGGTTTGTTTGACCAGTAGCATTGTTTTTACCTTCAATTTGAACTTCAACAGTTTTGTCATTTGTAATATTAATTGGTCAGTCTTCACCTTTACTTTCAATAAAGTAATCATAATCATTTTCTGTTAAAAAATTATTTACCGCTTTTACTGATTTTAAAACAACATCTTTAAATTGTGGTTTTAATTGTTCTGCTGTTGTTTGTGTTGGGTCTGTAACGTGAATAGTTGGTTTATTTAATTTATTAATTCCACTAATATCAATTTTATTTGATGATGGAATTACATAATCAACAGGAACTCTAAATGTTTTATTAAGATTACTTTTAGCAGTATTAATTTCATCTTGGGTTGGCGCTTTTTCTAAAATAATTTTACATGTTTTTGGATATAAAATTGTTGGTGTTGCATATTGTACTTTACCAATTCATTTAGGGTTAGCCGTATCATTATCTAAAACTTGTTGAATAGTATCCATATTAATTGGATAAGCTCATACTTGTTTATTAATAATTAAACCATTTACATTAGTAAAATTATAACCTTTATCACGGTCAACTTGTCCTTTTGTATATGTTTTTTCTAAATGAAAACTTTTAGATACAGGAATACCCATTGCTGTATTTTCATATAATTCACCATTAACCATTGCTTTTAATTGGGCTTGTGAACCAATTACTTTTAAATACGCAGGTGTTAATCCTAAATAGGCTCTACGACCTAAAACCATAAACATTTTATCAGTTGGCAATCCAAAATATAAATTACTAATTTGATTTGTTAATTCAATCAAAGTTTCATTTAATGTAAAGAATGCCTTATTTGCATCATCAGCATTTTCTGCTGTATAACTACGAAATGGAATTACTTCATATTGACCATCTGCTAAACAATAATCATAAATAGCCTGAATTAATTCACATTCTAAATTAACAAATTTATTCTGTACAACACTAGAAATAGCATCAGCAATAACACCATTTTTAATATTTTGTTCTATTAATGCCAAGTCAAAAGCCTCATTCATTAATTTTAAATTAAATCTCTTATCAATCGGAACTGGAATTCTTGTTAATCCCATTGTTTGAGTTGCTCCACCATTTGGTAATGAATAATCATTTTGTCATACCACACGATGAGTTAAATTATATAATGCTTGTCCCGCATTAGGTAATCAAGCAACTTGTTCAGCAGTTGCTGTTGCATATTGCATAATACTTGCATATTCATTATATAAATGTCCACGCAATAAAGCATTAACCATATCAACATACGCTTTTTGGTCTGTTGTATTACCTTCCAATGTAAAAGGTACTTGTGGCAAATTAATTGTTGCCATAATTTCACTCCCTTATTATTTAAGGTTTTTAAGTGTATAATCAGTTAATTTTTTAATTTCCTCAGGAGTATGTATATGCTCCTTTTTCTTTAATAGTTTCAATTTCATCATTTTTATTTTCAACCGAATTTTCAATCATATCTTTAATAAAATTAGTTGGTGAAATTGATTGTTGTTCTTCAACAAACAAATCAGGTTTTAATTCTTTTAAAGTTTGCATTCTTTCACTTAAAGAATTACCACTAACTTTATCTAAATTAGTTTTAATATCTTCAATTTTAGTTGATGGAATATCTTTAAATGCTTTTAATTCATCTAATTCATTAGATAATTTAATAAAGTCTTCTTTTGATATAACATCTTCGCGTTTTTGCACACTTTCTCTAATTTGCTTTGCTTCATTATTAAACTGATTTAAGATATTTTCAGCAATCTCTTCACTTAAACCTTGTTCTATTAATTGTTCTTTTGTAAGTGCCATTTTTATAAACCTCTTTTTTTTATTCTTGTCCGATTAACAAGTCAGCATAAACTCTTTTTTATGGAAAAAGATTAAACCTATAACTTGATTATAGACTATTATTTTGACAATACAATACTTTTTTATACAAAAATAATATTAATATAATTTATTACTAATTTATGCCTTAAAACGCGTAATAAAGGTATTTACAAACAATTATATTTATATATAATTAAATTATAAAAATAAGTTATGTTTCTAGTTGTAAGACAAGACTATACGGTGTTCTATTGCTTTTAATCGTAAACCAAAAGGGATTTTACTTATTTAAACCTTTAAATTAACTATTGAATGAAAACTAGATATAATAGTTATTAAGCAATATAAAAAAGAGATTTAATAATCTCTTTTTTATTTTTTATTATATAATTTAATTAATAAAAAGAGGGAGATATACATATGAAAAGATTATTAAGTATTATTGGTGCAATTACATTAGTAGGAACAAGTACAACAAGTTTAGTTGCTTGTAATACACCACATGAATATACACCTGAAGAATTAGCAAAACTAAAAGAAGAAAACAAAATAAATACAACTGATGAAACTATTAGAGATAACTTAGAATGAATAGCACCCCAAGAAAAACCTTTTGATGATAAAAACAATAAGTGATATTATATCGTATGAAAAAAACAAAATTGAGTAATAACTAAAACTTTTAAAGATTATTCAATAGAAGCAGGAAAAGAATATAATATTTATAAAGATGATAATTACGAATTAAAGTTTTTTAAATATCCAGAAAATAATGCTTCATTATATTATTACAACAATGATGTTTTTAGAGAATGGGGACAAAATGATTATAAAAATTATATTAAATCAGTTTATCGTTGAAATTTAAACACAACCGAGCCAAATTTAATAGTTGATGATAAAGGTAATATCAAACAAAGTTAATGGAGAATAAAAAAATAATGTCTAATTTTTAAACATTATTTTTTTAACTTTTATATTAAATTCTTTTTTAATAAGTTTTTTTGCTGAACCATTAAAAGAAATTCTTTTTTTATTATTGTCTCATCAATATCCTGTCATTTGTGCTTTATTAATATGATTAATTTGGTCTCAACATATATAACATTTTTCACAATTTAATGTAATTTCTGTCCTATTTTTTGCAACTACTGTTGATTTAGGAGGCGTTGAGGTTGTCGGAACTATAAAATATGAATATAACGTACTACTTAAAATAATTGCTGGTCTAGTTTTAATAAATTTATTATTAAATGTTCTTTTTTTATATCAATTCCATTTTTTAAAAATAAACTTTTATTTTTTCTTACAAAAAAATGATTATGAAAAGCATTATAATGTATTTTATGATATTTTATAACACTAAATAAACTAATTGAATTTATCATCATTAACATTAATCTTCCTATTTTATTTATAAAATTTTAATATATAAAAAACAAGCCCTCTCAAAGGAGGGTATGGCCGAAAGATAAATCAGTGGCCTGAAAATAGGGAGTAAATATTTCCTCATTAATATTTTACAAAAATTAAATTATTTATCAAGGGTTATAATATTGAATTTATTTAATATTATAATAAATTTTTTTTATTTTGTAAATAGGTAAATTTTTATCTTGGTTTAATTGTGATTTTAATAGGGTTATCACTTTTATTTATCATATTCAATACGCCCAAAGCATTTAAATCTATTGTTATATTTTTATCATTACCAAAATAATTAAAACCAGTTCCCAATAATAATTGAGCAAATAATGTTTTTGTAAATCTAATTTTTAATTTTAAATCATTTGTATAATATGCTTGTAAATATGTTTCTGTAATTTTTCCATTATCATTATTAGATAATTTTGTTATTTGAAGCAAAAAATTAATATTTCAATGATTTTGTTCAGATAAATATTTATTTGTATAATCCCCACTAGGTAAACCATTAGTAGAAGCAGTAGCAAATGTCTGAACATCATTTACTTTTATATTATCTGTATATAAATTTATTGTATTTTCAAAATTAACATTATCTTTTTGTTCTAAACCTGATTTTTGTAAAGTTATATTAGATAATAAACCACCACTAAAATTGCAACTATTAGCCCCACCTAAAAGATTAATATTTCTATCATAAATAAATCGCTCTATATCAGGTCTAAAACATCTAACTTGTAAATTATTAAGATTACTTATTTCTATTGTTTTATAAGAATTAATAAATTTATCTATACTTTGAATTGTTGGGTCAATTTGTCTTAAATCAATTTCAGTTTCACAATAACCTTCATTAAATTCATCAGAAAATAAATTAGCATAACTTTGAGAATTTATTGTTTTCTTACATTGTGCTGGTGCTGTAATTTTAGTTTTTAATGCTTGTCCTGTTTTAGCATCTCAAATATCTTTGGTATAAGGTTCATAGTTATATGGTACTGGTGGTAATACATATTGTGGGTAATTAAATGTTGGTATTTCATAGTCGTGTGGTAATAAGAAACTATTTTTATAATTAGTTGTCATATCTCGTAAATAATTATTTAGTGTACTTTTTGTTTTACCTCTGAAACTTCATACTGATAATCTTAAATAATCTTCTTCATTATTTGTATATGGGTTATCTGCATAAAAGATAATTTCAAAATTACCTTTATATAATGCTTGAATTGAAAACATATCAATAATATAACTACAATTTGTTCCATCTGGTGTTTGTAAGAATTCTAAATCATTATCTTTTTCACTATCACTAACTGGTGTTTGAGCATCTATTGCTTTGGTTTTTTCATTAATTAAATAAACTCGATTAGTTTTAGGATTTAATTGTTTTAAATTATAAGTTGAATAAACTAATTCTTCGGTTGGTTTACCATCATTAGTTAAAACAGTCCCTTTAAATTTATCAGTTAATAAAGTAGTAAAACCTAAACTAGTAGCATTTGCACCAAATATAGCACTAACTTTGTCGTTTCCTTGTTCTCTAAATATTTCAAATGGTAAATAACCTTTTCCTTTTGATTTTTCAGACCAAAAAGCATCATTATAAAAACTATAAACATTAGAACTCATAAAACCATTAAGAAATTGAAAATTAGGTCAAGTTTTTTTATCTTGATTAATAACTCATCCTCATGGAATACCAAATGAAATAAAATTTGAGAATTTACCAACTCCGCATGAGATAGTAAAAAGATTAAATACTAACTTTTGCGTATAGTTTAAAGGTAATACGGTAATTTGGCGATTAATAAAATTATTCATATTTAAAATATCTCAAACATTATATGAACTCATTTTATTATATTCAAATTGAACTTGACCAACTGTATTACCAAATTCATCTTTTCTTCTAAAATAAGATGAAGCTTGTGTACTAATAATATTATCAACATTACCACTATTTACTTTTACTTTATTTGGTGGTGTTATTTTTCAACTTTTAGATCAATAAAATTCAGAATTATTATCTTATCAATATATCTTGCAAAGATTGACCCACTAGTATTGCCTGGTAAACCTCAACTCCATACTATTGCTCTTTCAATATCTAATTGCTCTAATCTTAATTGTTCATTAACTTTATCTTGTGGTAATTCATAATTAAGTCTTCAACTAGAATAATGAATAATAATCTTCATATTTCATTTTTCGATATAATTAATTTTTTCATATTTACTACGCATTATTTCTTCATTAAAAGGTAATAATTCATTACAATAACCAACAATATATCTTTTTAAACTTTCAGGATTACATGTATTAATTGTTATTTTATTTTGATAACCACGAATAGCAAATTCTAAATCACTTAAATCTTTTTGTTGAAATTGATCACATTCTTCTCTTCAATCAATAACTAATTTATATTTATTTAAATCAGCAAAAGCTTTTAATTTTTCTTTTCGACTTGGTGAATGTAAACCTTTACAATATATTTTGCTACCATTCGATAAAGTAAAAGTAAAATTAGATAAATTAATAGTATAAGAAATATTATTTTCATCTAACATATTTCAGATATTTTGAAATACACTATCTTTTAAATCTTTACTTCAATACATACTAGCAATAATACAAATTGGTTCTTTAATTAATAAACTAATTTTTAATAATTCACCAAACATTTTAATATTTGAAATAGTTTTACCACTATATCGTGTTCCAATTTGATTAATTTCATTAACTAATTCATATTTTTTAGCAAAGGGATATTTATTACCAATACTACTATTTTGTAATAATCAATAAGGGGTTTCTAACAAATAAGTAAAATGATTAAGCATTATTATCACTTTCTTTTTTAATATCTCTAATATCAGTTTGTAAATTAAAAATTATTGGTTGTTGATTATTTAAGTTTAATTCTTTTTCAAGTTCTTTTTCTTGTAGTGAATATTTATAATTAAAGGCTCGTTGTCAATATAATTTAGCACCATCAGGTGTTTTCATCATAAAATTAATTATTTCACTTTCAATTCTATCAACTTGTTTTTCAAGCAAAGGAACTATCTTTTCGCTCCGATAAATTTCTTGTCTTCAATGACGAGAAAGGTTGAATTCATTGGTTAAATCATTCAAAGTATATGGTTTATTAGGTGATTTATTTTCTCAAAATTGCTCTATTTTACGATAAAAAGTCGCCAAACTTGCTGTTTTTGGATTAAATTCTTTCATTTTTACTCCTTTTATATGGTTAAATATAAGTAGAGAAAAACATGTACAGAAGAACTTGACACGGTTCTTTTTTTTATTATCTATATTTTACATCAAAATAAAAAAAAGTAAATTACTTTACTTTCAGTTAATTAATTTATTAAATACATTCAAATTGTAACATACTAAATAAAAATTACTATCCTTTTTTTGCATTTTTATTATTTTTGTGATAAAGTCGTAAACTAAGAAAGATGGTAAGAAAATGATAAATGTTGATAATAATTTTTTTAAGAATTTTATTAATTTATTATATATACAGAGTATTGAAATTATTCAACAAAGTTTAGAAGATTATGATAAATGAATTTTTAAAAATTATAAAATTGATGAAACTTTAAAAGAATTTAAAAATTATAAAGTAAAAGATAAAATTGAAAGAACATTAGTAATTTTAAATGGAAAAATAACTTTTAAGAGAAGAAGATATTATAAAATTAATTCAGAAACAGGTAAAGAAGAATATATTTTTCCTTTGGATAAAATTTTAGGAATTTAAAAATGACAAAGAATAGATAATTCTGTTAAAGAAAAAATATTATTATTTATTACTGAGAACAAAAGATATAAAGATATTTTAGATACTATGGAACATGTAAAAATTAGTTTAATGACAGTATCTAATATTATGAAAAATGCAAAAACTGACGAAGAATATTACTTTAATAAAAGTAATAAAAAAATAGATATTCCACACACTTTATATATTCAAATGGATGGTACTTATTTGAAAATGTTAGATTCAACAAAGCAAGGAAGAAAAAAGATAAAAAAACATACGATAGCATGTACTGTACATACTGGGTATGATGAAGAAAAATATACTGTAAAAAGACCTGTAATCGCAAATAAATTAGGTGTTTTTGAAATGGATAATATTCCAGATTATCTTAAAAAATAAGCAAATTTAAAACCAGTTCTTATAAAATTATTTTCTTTAATTGAAACTCATTTAAATATGATACCTAATATTGAAATTATGATTTTAGGTGATGGTGCTCCTTTAATTAAAAATACTAAAATTTTTATGCATCAATATTTTCCTAAAAATAAAATTCACTATACAATAGATAAATTTCATCTTACAAGTAGATTTAAAAAATTATATCCATATCAAAATAAAAATAAGGAAAATAGAGAAACATATCATAAAGCAGTGGATTATTTTTTTAATGCTAAATATGAAGAATTATTACAGTGTTTAGAAGATAGTAAATCTTTTATAAGCGATGCTAAATTAGATTTTTTAAATAAAACTATTAGATTAATTAAAAATAATAAAGAAGGCATTAGAAATCAAACATTATGAAATAATGTTGGTTGTCATATGGAAGGTGACATTTCTCATTATTGAAAAGGTACTATGATTAAAAAAGCCATTTATAGTGAAAAAATTATTAGAAATAGATTAAATGCTAGTATGATGGGGTTAAAAAATAAAATTAATTTATTTAATAGTAATAAATCATTAGAAGAAAATAAATTTAATTATTCAGTTAATAATTTTGTAAATTATTATTTACAAAAAAATTTATATTTTTATTAGTTTTATCCTTTAATTTTGTCGAAAACTCTTGATATTTATAAAATATACCTAAAATTAGGTATATTTTTAATATATAGAGGTAAATAAATGATGAAAAAAATAATTACAGAATTAATAAATAGCTTAACAGATGATCAATTTTTAGAATTTTATGAAAAAATAAAACAACAAGCAGACTTAATTAAAAAACAAAAACGTTTAAATGAAATTGATCAAAAATTTAGAGATAAAGGCATTATATGTCCTAATTGCAAATCTTTTCATTGTGTTAAAAATGGTCATAATTCCGAAGGAAAACAAAAATATTTATGTAAAAAATGTCGTGCTAGTTTTGATGCATTTCGTCATCATTTTACTTATTGAAGTCATTTAAATTATGAACAGTGAAATTTATTAATTCAAATTTCATTGTTAGGACAATCTAGTAAAATAATTTCTCGTTTTATTAAAACAACCCCAAAAACCGCTTGATATAATCGACAAAAATTAATGCAATCAAAACAATTAGAAAATACACAGTTAAAATTTAAAAAATTAAATGGTCAAATCCAAATGGATGAAACATTTATTAAAGAAATTCATAAAGGCAATTTTAAAGATAAATTTGATAAACGAAAAACTCATCTCGATCCATTTTCAACTGATACCAAATGCTGTATTCAAATGGCAGTTGATAGCAATAATAATATTTTTGTTCAATCCACCAATACCAAAAGATTACAAAAACAATGGATTATTGAAAATATGAATAAGCAACTAATTAAAGAAAAATCAATAATTATTTCTGATATGCAACCACTATATTTATTAGTAGCAAAACAAACAAATTCTACTCTATATTCCACCAAAACTAGTACAAACCCTGATACTAGTTATCAAAAGTTAAATAAGATTAGTAAATTACAATCCAGTCTTAAAGAATCCTTAATTCATTATCATGGTTTGGGTTTCACTAATATTCAAAATTATTTAAAGCTCTGAAAATGAAAATACCAACACAAAGGTTTAACACCAAACCAACAATCAACGGTATTATATTTTAACGTTTAAAAAATTTAAAGCAAAATCATAATCTTACACAAAATTAGTTTTCAAATTGTCATATTGATGATTTTTTTTATTTCATCAAGAGTTTTCGACAAAATTAAAGGTTTTATCTAAGAAATTAAATAATTTTAATAAAAATGTATTTTTGTCGTGGAAAAATTTAAAAAAATAGAAAAGTGTATTGACAATAAAATTAAAAGTAATACAATGTAAGTAAGTAGGTGGTATATTATTCCACAATTTCTAAGATATTAATTTAAGACCCCAAAATAATTTATACAACCAAAAAAAAACACAGTATTTTTTCAACTGTTCATACTGGTTTTGATGATGAAAAATCAACTGAAAAAAGACCAGTAATTGCAAATAAATTAGGTGTTATAGAATTAGATAATATACCAGAATATATTAAAAAAGATGGTAAATTAACTAATTTTGTTAATAAATTACTTATATTAATTACAAGTTATTATGAAATTAGTGATAATATTGAAATTATGGTGTTAGGTGATGGCGCCCCTTGAATTAAAAATATTGCAAAATTTATTCAAGAATATTTTCCTAAAAATAAGGTGAATTACACAATAGACAAATTTCACCCTACAAAAAGATTTAAAGATTTATTTCCATTTCAACATAAAAATAAATTAAATAAAAAAACATACAATGATGCTATTAGTTATTTTTATGATGGTAAATATGAAGAATTATTAAATTGCTTAGAAAGTGATACATCTTTTATAAGAGAAACAAAAATAAAATTATTAAAAGAGACAATTAGATTAATTAAAAATAATGAAGATGGTGTTAAAAATCAGTCATTATCAAATAATATTGGTTGTCATATTGAGGGTGATATATCACATTACTGTAAAGGTGTTTTTGTTAAAAAAGCAACTTATCATGAAAAAACTATTAAAAATAAATTAAATACTAGTATGAGTAATTTTAAAAATAAAATTAAATTATTTAAAAGTAATGAACCATTAGAAGAAAATAAAATTAATTATTCAGTTAATAATTTTATAAATAATAATTTACAATCAAACTTATATTTTTATTAATTTTATCTAATAAATTAAATAACTTTAATAAAAATATTTTTTTGTTATGAAAAAAATTAAAAAAATACAAAAATGTATTGACAATAAAATTTAAAATAATATACTTTAATTAAGTAAGTGGTATTTTTATTCCACAGTTTCTGAGATATATAAAAACCCTAAAATAATTTATACAACCCGTTTCATAGATTAAGACCAATCAATTTCACTTGGTTTTTTTGGATGGGTATTTTTCTTAATTTGATCAATTAATCCATTACGAACATGAATAACTGTATTTGCAATATCAGCAATATTGGGGTTATGGGTAACAATAATGACTGTTGTTCTATATTTTTTATTAACATCGACTAAAATTTCAAGTACTTTTCGACCCATTTCTTCATCTAAAGCTCCCGTTGGTTCATCACCAAATAGAATGTCAGGATTTTTGGCTAATGCTCTAGCAATTGAAACCCGTTGTTGTTGACCACCTGACATTTGATGAGGATATTTGTTCATTTGTTCTTCCATTCCAATTGTCTCAAAAATATCTTTAATTGTCATATCTTTGTTTTTATTTTTACTTAGGTTTTCACCAACTTCAGCGTTTTCTTTTGCAGTTAAATTAGTTAATAAGTTATATTGTTGAAAAATAAATCCAACATTATCTCTTCTAAATTTGGTTAAATCAACATCTTTTAATAAAGACAAATTATAACCAATAACAAAAACATCACCACTTGAAACTTTATCTAATCCTGAAATAATATTTAGCAAGGTTGTTTTCCCTGATCCAGAAGGACCTAAGATAACAATAAAGTCTCCTTTTTCTAATTTTAAATCAATTCCTTTTAAAACTGGTGTTTCAACTTCTCCTGTAATATATGATTTCTTAACACCTACTAATTCAATAACATATTTACTTGTATCTGGTTTTGTTTTGGTTGTTGAAATTACTTCCCCTTTTAAAATTCGTTTTGAATATAATTTAGTTTGTTTCTTTTGTTCTTTTAGTTTTTGTTTAAATTCTTTAACTGCAGTATAATCGATTTTTTCTTTCTTTTCCTTTGGTTCTTTTACTTTAGACTGCTTTGCTTTAGCTTTTGTTTCTTCTGTACTAGGTGTTTTTCCCATTTCAGCCATTTTGTTTTTTCCTCCCCTGGTAAATATCACATTACATTTTGCAATTAATTTTTATCATAATAATATAATAACAAAATTATTTTAATTTTATCAACTTATTTATATTTATTAAAGTTATTCTTTTAACAATCCTTTTAAGTCAGCGGCTTTAATTGTATATTTTTTACGACAAAAATCACATACAATTTCAACTTCGCTATTTTTTTCTAAAATTTCATTCAATTGTTCATCACCTAATAATTTAGCTGATGCCAAGGCTTTTTCATATGAACAACTACATTCAAATGCCACAGAATCAGTTTCTAATACTTTTGCATTTTCATCAATTAATTTAAAAACATTCGTTAGATCACTTTCAGCAATTAACTTATGACTAATACTTTCTAAATTACCAACTTTTTCTTCTAAATAATCAATATCTTCATCCTTATGTTCTGGTAATAATTGTGCATAAAAACCAATTGCTTTAGCAATTGTATTGTCATCATTCATTTTAATTGAACAAGCAATTACCGATTTAATTTGTTCGCTTTGTGCTAAATAATAAGTAAAATCCAAATTAATTTCACCAGAAATCAATTCAATTTGACCAGAAAAACTATCTTTCATTCCCAAGTCTTTCATTACTCGCAAATAACCATCAGTTCCTACTACCTGTGAAATTACGTTTTTACTACGATCAATTTGTTCAACTTCAAATTGTGGGTTCCCACAAAAAGCACGAACTTTATGGCCAGTATATTCAGCCATCATTGTTCCAATTGGACCATTTCCATTAATAATAGCTGTCATTTTATCAGTTGCATTTTTCATATCGCTACCAATTAAAATTGTTGCCAAAACAACTCTTGACAATGCAATTGTTGCTAATGGATTGGTTTCATGTAATTTGATAATGTTATTTAGCGATTCAGTTGCATCCACAACCGTCATTTTTACATTGTGAGAATTGCTAATCGCCTTAATTACTCTATCTTTATTCATTTTATCAAACTCCTTCATAATTATGTTCACTCTGCAATTATAGTACAACTATTTTTAAAAGTAAAATAAAAAGTAGGGTTTGATTATTCCTACTCTTTATCATCTGAATCATTATTATTTTCTTCTTCAGGATGGTCTTTTTTACGTTCTTTTGGTTTAACTTCTAAAATTTCACCTTTTGCTTCTTTTTCTTTATGTCTAGCTGCTCGTTCTTTTTCACGAACTACTTCATCTGGTACTTTATTGTATTTATTAATATATTCAATTTGCTCAGCAGTAATTGTCTCTAATATTTTTAAACTTTCAGCAATTAAATCTAATAACTCACGATTTTCTGAAATTATCGCTTTGGCTGTAACATAACAGTCATCTAAAATTTTACGAACTTCCGTATCAATTTTAGCAGCAACATCTTCTGAATAACGTTTTGTTGCCCCAGTATATTCGTCTTTTGGTGATTCAAATTGTACTAATCCTAACGAACTCATTCCATATTCAGTAACCATATGACGTGCAATGTTTGTTGCTTTTTCTAAGTCATCATGCGCACCAGTTGTTATTTTAGTTTTTCCAAAAATAATTTCTTCTGACGCACGTCCACCTAAATAACCAGTAATTGTTGCATATAAATTTTCTTTACTATGGAACATTGTTTCTTCTTTTGGTGTCATAATTGTATATCCACCAGCTTGACCACGTGGAATAATTGTTACTTTTTGAACTTTGCTAGCTGCTTCTAATCTTAATCCTATTAAAGCATGTCCAGCTTCATGATATGAAACAATGTCCTTGTCCATAACTGAATATTTACGTGATTCTTTTGCTGGTCCCCCAACAACACGATCAATCGCTTCATCGATAATATTAATTGTAATAATTTTTAAATTCTTACGAACACATAAAATTGCTGCTTCGTTTAACACATTTTCTAATTGTGCCCCTGAGAAACCGGGTGTTCTTTCAGCGATTCGTCTAAAATCAACTTCAGTTGAAACCGCTTTATTACGGGCATGTAATTTTAAGATTGCTTCACGTTCATTAATATCTGGCAATGAGATTTGAATTTGACGGTCAAAACGACCAGGTCTTAATAATGCTGAATCCAAAACATCAACACGGTTAGTTGCTGCCATCACAATAACTCCGGTATTAGTTCCAAATCCATCCATTTCAACTAATAATTGGTTTAATGTTTGTTCATTAGCCCCACTCCCAATTGAAACGGTTCTTTTTCGTCCAACAGCATCAATTTCATCAATAAAGATAATACATGGTGCTGCTTTTTTTGCTGCAATAAACATCTCACGAATTCTTGAAGCACCAATCCCAACAAACATTTCTTCAAATTCAGACCCTGAGATTGAAAAAAATGGTACGCCTGCTTCACCAGCAACAGCTTTTGCTAACAAGGTTTTCCCTGTCCCTGGTGGCCCTTCCATTAATACTCCTTTGGGAGCACGAGCACCCATACTTGAATATTTTTGTGGATTTTTTAAGTAATCAACTAATTCAACTAATTCTGTTTTTTCTTCGTTAATTCCAGCAACATCTGAAAATTTAACTGTTGATTGAATTTGACGAGCTTTATTTTTCCCCATTGAAAATGGATTTGCGCCGCCCATTCCGCCACCCATTTTTGACAACCGCATAATCATAAAGACAGCAACTCCTATTAACAATACCCATAGAATTAACTGAATTAACACCGTTTGTCATACTGGTACAAATTCACGGTCAATTGAAACAAGACCACCTTTTAATTTAGGACCAAAGTTTTGATCTCAAGTGTTTTGATCTTGACCCACTTTATAAGTATAATTGTTAAATCCTTCGCGACTTCATTCTGAACTATAACGAACAGTTTTTGAAACACCATTTTCAACATACTTAATAACCCCAGACATTACAACACTATTACGACCAACTTCCGCCTTAATGGTAATTTCATCAATGTCTTTATCGTTATACCGTTTCGAATTACCAATAGTAGTCATATTACCTTCACTAATTTTTGTTTCATCTGATCCTTTTCATAACAGAATTGTTAAGACAATCAAACCAATAAAAATAAATGCACTTATGATCGAAAATCACATTCTTTTTTTATTCATAATCATTTCCTCTCTATATAAGACTTTGAAACTAATCTTTTTAAGTCATTTAAAATAACGACCCAATTCTAAACTATTTTATCATAAAAAAAAATAAATCGTGTTTTTCCGGTCAAGTATTATTAATAAATTTATTAATCTTTAAATCAACCAAATTGTTAACAAAAACAAGTTGATTTTGAGCATCTAAAATAAAATAACTTTTCCGAGCTATAATTGGAATTTTATTTTTAATAAACCATCGGTTCAAAGATGTTTTTGTAACAATTACTTTTTGTAAAAAAAGAACATCATTTGTAATTGTTAATGGAAATTGGTTTGCCGCTATTTTAAAATTATAACTATTTTTTGTTCCTTGCAAAATTATTTTTTCTTTTCATTTAATTGGAAGATTTGTTATTGCTGTAACTTTAACAGTTGTTGGCTGCAAAACATTATTATTAATAATTTCAACATCATCATATAATTTAACTAAAGAATAATCATTATTAACTTTAATAATAATATTGGGTTTTGTACTTTTTAGTTCTTTAATTATTTCATCTAAAAATTTTCTTTTTTTATTACTAATTAACTGAACAAACTTATTTATTTTAAAATAATTAAAAATAATAATTTTTTGTAACTGTACATTATTGATAGCATTAAAACTAATAACATTAATTTGTCCAAAATTATCAATTAAATAATCTTTTGCTAATAGTTTTAATTCTTTATTCTCATTATTTTTTTGGTTAATTTCTAATAACATATCTTGTAAATTAATTTGTTGAATTTCATTTCGAATAATATTACGGTTATAAATTCCTAAAATATTGGTTGAATCAATTGCATAGTTAATTTGGTTATGAAAAAGATATTCAATAATCTCTTCTCTAGTTATCTTTAACATCATTCGGATTATTTTAAGTTCAGATCCCAATAAGTGCGAATGATAATAACTAATTTGGTTTAAACCATAATATTCAACAATTCCGTTCCGTTGTTTTTGTAAAATGTATGTTTCAATATGATCAGTTAAATTATGCGCAATTAAAACACCATGACAGTGATATTTTTTACTAATCTGTAAAAAGAAATCATAACGAATATCACGCGCAACATTTTGAAAATTATGAGAAATTGTTTGATACTTGTCATAATCTGCTGATGTTACTTTTTTGACATAAATTTTAATATTTTGTTTTTTGCAATATTCAAGAACAATTTGTTCATCATGATCACTATCCGCTCGTTTTTGATAGTTGACTAAACAAACAATAAAATTATTAATATCTAATTCAGGATTATGATAAATGTTATCAAGTAAAAACATACTATCCGGACCACCCGAGACCCCAATAATATATTTTTCATTACGATTTAAAAGTTTGTCATCCATTTTAATCACCTATTTTCGAAATAATTTTAAAACTGTATCACTATATTGATAATCATTATTATGAACCACAATTGGTTTTTCAATAATAAGACCCTCACCGCCTTGAAAACGGGATTCAATTAAAACATTGTTGGCTTCGCTTTCTTGAAAGGGATGAATAAATTGCAACCGTTTAATATTAAAACCATATTTAATTAATAATGCAGTAATTTCAAATAATCTTGTCGTACGATGAATTATTGCAAAATAACCACGATTAGCAATTAATTTTTTTGCTACAAAAATAATATCTTCTAATGTCAAAGTTGTTTCATGGCGAGCAGGAACTAACAATTTGCTTTTTTCGTTTAATTTTGATTCACCAATTTTAAAAAATGGTGGGTTACATAAAATCAAATCATATTTAAAATTAGTATCTGTCTTAACATACTCGTTAATATCATCATGAACAATTTTAATTTGTGCGGTTTTTTGATTTAATAGCACATTTTCTTCTGCTAACTGCACCGCTTCTTGTTGTAACTCAATCCCAATAATCGCTGCGGAAGTTAATGTTGATAAAATTAATGGAATCGCAGCATTATTGGTTCCAATATCAAGAATGTTTTTTGTTTTAGCATTCAAGGTTGCAAATCGTGCCAACAAAACAGTATCTAAGGAAAAATTAAACATATCTGTTCGTTGATTAATTTTAATTCCCTCATAATCTAATAAATCATTTAAAACCTTCACTTTACACCTCGTTATATAAATCAATCATTCCTTTTTCTAAAACTAATTCCTTATTTAAATTCTCTAATAATAAATTAGCAATTGTATAAGAAATTTCAATTAGTTTGGTATTTTTATCATTTAGTTTTTTAATCAAAGTCTGATCTGTAATTTCATATTTACTTCATTCTTTTCGTTTCAAAACATTAGCAATTTCTAAGAAAAGTTGATGAGACTCTAAATGATCATAACCATTTAATTTTCGAATATGAATAAAATTATTTTCTGGTGTACTTGCAAAATTTCTAAAAAAAGTTTGAATAAACTTTGTTTTAAATTCATCAATATTTAATTCATTAGTTGTATTTTCTAAAATAACATTTAAACAACGTGACTTGATTGTATCAATGACTTTTGTTTTATTTCTTGTTAATAAAAAAGCATATGTATTTTTACTAGGTTCTTCTAAAAACTTCAATAAATAATTAGCGGCTTCTAATGTTAATAAATCTGCTCCATTAATAACATATACTTTAATTCCCGTTTGTTCTAATGCTGAATAACTAAAAGTTTGAATAATTTCTTGAATTGTTTCTTTTTTAATTGTTGTTTCAAAATCTCCCCCAATTTTTAAATCATAATAAGTTTTATTATTAATGCGTTGACAAGTTTCACATTGACAATCAGAATCTTTTTTTTCTTGACATAGTAAAAACTTAATAATTTCAGTTGCAAAAGTTTCTAACTTGATTTTATTATTGCAAGAAATTAAAAGTTGATTTGATAAATTATTTTTTAAAATTAAATTTTTAAACAATGCAATTTTTTCTACATCATTTTGTGAAAATAAATTATTCATTTTCCTTATCCTTTATTTTTTGAATTATTTCATCAACATAATAATAAACTTGTTCTAAAACATCATTAACTGACTTGCGAGCATCAACTACTTTAATTCGTTCAGAATGTTCACTAATTAATACCTGATACCCTTCATATACTTTTTCATGAAATGATTCTTGCTCCAAGTCTAAACGATTCATTTCATTTTCATTTCTAATTTTCATTCTTTCATTTGCCATTGCTGGTTCAATATCAAAAAATAAAGTTAAGTCTGGTTTTGTTGTTCCTAAGACAATTGATTGAACTTCATCTAATGTCCGAATTCCTAAACCACGAGCATAACCCTGATAAGCTGACGTTGAATCCATAAAACGATCACAAATAACAATCGCCCCTTCTTTTAACGCTGGTAAAATATCTTCCATAACATGTTGTTTTCGTGCAGCAATATACAATAAAGCTTCCGTTCACGGATCCATTCCTAAATTATGCTTACTTAATATAACATCTCTAATTTGTTCAGCAATTTCATTGCCCCCTGGTTCTCTTGTTAAAACAACTTGGTACCCCTTTGAACGTAGTATTTCTTTTAGTAATTTTGAAATTGTTGTCTTTCCAGAACCATCAATTCCTTCTAATGTTATAAATAGCATTATTACCCACTCTCTCCGTTCTTAAATATCTTTTCTACCTTCTAACGCTTGTTTTAAAGTTACTTCATCAACATAATCTAATGATCCGCCAATTGGAATTCCTCGTGCTAAACGTGATATTTTCACATTAAAAGGTTGTAAGACTGTTTTTAAGTATTGTGCTGTTACTTCACCTTCAAAAGTAGCACCAACAGCAATAATAACCTCTTTTATAATTTTATCATTCATTCGAGATTCTAAGACAGGAAAAGTCTTTAATTTTGTCGAAAACTCTTGATGAAATAAAAAAAATCATCAATATGACAATTTGAAAACTAATTTTGTGTAAGATTATGATTTTGCTTTAAATTTTTTAAACGTTAAAATATAATACCGTTGATTGTTGGTTTGGTGTTAAACCTTTGTGTTGGTATTTTCATTTTCAGAGCTTTAAATAATTTTGAATATTAGTGAAACCCAAACCATGATAATGAATTAAGGCTTCTTTAAGACTGGATTGTAATTTACTAATCTTATTTAACTTTTGATAACTAGTATCAGGGTTTGTACTAGTTTTGGTGGAATATAGAGTAGAATTTGTTTGTTTTGCTACTAATAAATATAGTGGTTGCATATCAGAAATAATTATTGATTTTTCTTTAATTAGTTGCTTATTCATATTTTCAATAATCCATTGTTTTTGTAATCTTTTGGTATTGGTGGATTGAACAAAAATATTATTATTGCTATCAACTGCCATTTGAATACAGCATTTGGTATCAGTTGAAAATGGATCGAGATGAGTTTTTCGTTTATCAAATTTATCTTTAAAATTGCCTTTATGAATTTCTTTAATAAATGTTTCATCCATTTGGATTTGACCATTTAATTTTTTAAATTTTAACTGTGTATTTTCTAATTGTTTTGATTGCATTAATTTTTGTCGATTATATCAAGCGGTTTTTGGGGTTGTTTTAATAAAACGAGAAATTATTTTACTAGATTGTCCTAACAATGAAATTTGAATTAATAAATTTCACTGTTCATAATTTAAATGACTTCAATAAGTAAAATGATGACGAAATGCATCAAAACTAGCACGACATTTTTTACATAAATATTTTTGTTTTCCTTCGGAATTATGACCATTTTTAACACAATGAAAAGATTTGCAATTAGGACATATAATGCCTTTATCTCTAAATTTTTGATCAATTTCATTTAAACGTTTTTGTTTTTTAATTAAGTCTGCTTGTTGTTTTATTTTTTCATAAAATTCTAAAAATTGATCATCTGTTAAGCTATTTATTAATTCTGTAATTATTTTTTTCATCATTTATTTACCTCTATATATTAAAAATATACCTAATTTTAGGTATATTTTATAAATATCAAGAGTTTTCGACAAAATTAAAGGGAAAAGTTAATTTATCCGGTGTAATACCATTTTTAACATTAATTTCGCCATTCAAAACATGATAAACACCATTAAAAAATTTTTTTGCTTCAATTTTTATTACATCAAAAAAATTGCTAACCACGCAAAGTTTTGTTTGATCCCGTAAATCATTTTGGCAAAATAAACAAACATTATTTTGCATTAATGTTGAGCATATTGGGCATTGATGAAAATTATCTTTTATTTCCTTAAAAACATTCTCTAATGAGTCAAATAATTCCACTTATTAAAAATTCTTTCTGCCACTTTTTTGCCAACACCTAAAGTAGTCTTTAATTCCATAACCAATTCTTCATAAGTCATGATTAAGTCTCCTATAAATTAATCAATTATCTTAATATTATCAAAAATTTGTTTTCCCGTCTCAAGAAGTTCTTTATGATCATCATAATTATCAATTTTTTTAACTAATAAATTTTGATAAAATTCTTCCACATCCGTTAACATTACTTCTGGTAACTTATTTGCTTGTCGAATTTTGGCATAATCATCACGAACATTATTTCATTCACTTTCGCTTAAAGCAATGATAATAAAATCAAAATCAAATGCATGGAAAATTTTATTGCGAAATTCTCAATCGCACATTTCAAAACTAATTCAATTTGCTTCTGGTTTAGTATTTGTTACAATAATTAAACCTTGTTCTGATGCGGCAGCATATTTAACATCATAAAAACTAATTAGCTTATCTAATTGAACAACTTTTCCTTTTTCGTTAATTAATTCCATAAACTTACTCTCAAACTTTTCGCGGTCTTCTTTATTAGCCTTAATTAAAATATTAAAAATTTGATTAATTGAATAATTAATATTACTAGGTTCATAAATATTAATTTTATTCTTCATATCATCACGATACTTTTGCAGATCAGTTATACCTTCTAACTCTTTCCCGTGTGGAGTTTGTTCTAATTCTGTCGGAAAACTGCTCTCCTGCTGAGAACCTTTACTAACATCAAATTCGGGCACAACGTCATCAGTTACTTTTTCTGATGTTGTTGTCAATGGTTGTGACAAAGAAACATTGTTTGATTCTTCATCATCAAATAATGAAAAATTACGGAATAATGGTTGTGAATTTGGTATTTTTTTTTCAGTACCCGGTTCAAGATGTTCAGCATTTTTTTCTTCAACTTGTTGCAAATTTGAAACTGCTTCAATATTTTCTTCATTATCAACAGAATTATTTTCCATTATTTCTATATTTTTGGTAATTATATCCGAATTATCTACTTTGTTATCTTTGTTTTTTTCTGTTTTAGTAACAATCGTAAGATCACTTAATTCCAGGTCATCTAAACTTTTAACATTTCTTTCAAACATTGATAACGCTTTTAATAAGATTAATTCAAAATACATTTCTTGTGTTCTACTACTACGCATCTTTGTCGACGCTTCAGTAAATAAATCAAGTAATGTTAATAATTCTTCTACAGTTAATTTTGCTGCAAATATTTTTGCTTGGTTTTCAGATAATAAATTTAAAAAAACAAGATTCCCAGTTTGTTTATATTCAAACACTTCTTTTAAAATGTCTAATAAATTTAATGTTAAAATTTCAAAATCAGAACCAGCCTCATAAATTTTTTTACTAGTTAGTAAGACCGCTTCTGTTTTGAATTCTAAAATATCTTTTAATAATTTTAATTTAATATTTTTTGAAACTGTTGCAAAAATAATATTAACATTCTCTAACGTAATATTACGATCAGAAAACATAATTACTTGTTCTAAAATACTTAACGAATCACGAGCACTTCCATCCGCTAAAATTGCAATTTCTTTAATTGCAACTAAATCATATTTAATTTCTTCTTTTTGTAAAATTTCAATTATATTATTTTCTAATTCAACTTTAGGTATTTTTCGAAAATTATATTGTTGACAACGTGAAATAATTGTTGCTGGAATTTTGTGACTCTCTGTTGTTGCCAAAATAAAGACAATATGTTGAGGCGGTTCTTCTAATGTTTTTAATAACGCATTAAAAGCTGAATTAGTTAACATATGAATTTCATCAATAATGTAAACCTTATATTTTGCCATTGTTGGTAACAACTGAACATTATTTCTGATTTCTCTGATTTCATCAACACCATTATTTGAAGCAGCATCAATTTCAAAAACATCGACTGCTCCACCACGATTAATTTCATTACAACTTGGACAAGTATTACAAGGATTACCATCATTTAAATTAGTACAATTAATTGCTTTTGCAAATATTTTTGCAATTGAAGTTTTTCCTGTACCACGTGGACCAGAAAATAAATATGCATGTGAAAAAGTATTATTATTAATTGCATTTTTCAAAGCTTTTCTAATTTCAACTTGACCAACAATTTTGTCAAAAGTATTTGGTCGATATTTACGATATAATGAAATATAATCCATTTTTTTACCCCCATAACTTATAATTTATAATTTTATTTTACTCCTTTAATTTGAAATATTCTATCTTAATTGTTCAAAGAATTTTTTCATTAAATCTTTAAACACTATATTTTCTGCATTTTTTCGAACATGGTGAACTTTCATTTTTGATAAATCAAAAGTATGATTTGATTTTACAAAACCAAATTTTTTATTTGATAAATAGTAATTAATAACTTTAATTCCTGAATTAATTGTTGCTCCTAAACACATCATACATGGTTCAACAGTAACTCAAATTGAACAATCACTAATTTTATTTGTTCTTTTTTTGCGACATGCATTATTTAAAGCATAAATCTCAGCATGTGTTGTAACTGAGTTTTTTGTTGTTTTGTTATAACCAATCGCAATGATTTTACCTTTTTGATCAACAACTACTGCAGAAATTGGAACATGTTTTTTCTTATATGCTCGTTGTGATAATTTATATAATTTATTAAAAATTAGTTCGCTTTCTTTCATAAACTCACCCTTATCATAAAAAATGTCATTACACATAGTCCTTAGTCTTATGGCTGCTACCTTCCGGTCCTGACCAGTTTCAAATGTAACTATTGTAATGACATAAGTAATTATAACATATAATTTTTGTTTGACTATGCTTTTATTAAAATAGTCAAATGTTTCACGTGAAACATTTTAAGCGATAACTGTTTGTCCTTGCAAATAACTTTGTATTCTTTTAGGAATACTAATAGTTCCATCTTCATTTTGATAATTTTCTAAAATTGCAGCAATTAAACGATCAACCGCTAATCCCGAGCCATTTAGCGTATGAACAAAGTTTGTTTCATTATTATCGTCACGATAACGCATTTTCATTCTTCGTGATTGAAAGTCAAGACAATTTGAACATGATGAAATTTCACGATATTTATTTTGTCCTGGCATTCATACCTCAATATCATATGTTTTTGCCGAAGAAAACCCCATATCACCTGAACATAATAAGATTACTCGATATGGAATTTCTAATAATTGTAAAATGTTTTCAGCATCTAAGACCATTTTTTCTAATTCATCAAACGAATTTTCTGCTTTAGTAAATTTAACCATCTCAACTTTTCGGAATTGATGTAAACGAATAATTCCTTTTGTATCACGTCCTGCTGAGCCTGCTTCTTGGCGAAAGCATGGAGTGTAAGCAGTATGATAAATTGGCAAATCTTTTCCAGCTAAAATTTCTTCCCGATACAAATTAGTTAACGGTACCTCCGCCGTTGGAATTAAATACAAATTATCTTTTTCAATGTAATATGTATCTTCTCTAAATTTTGGTAAATTTCCTGTTCCATACATAATTTGTGGTTGTACTAAAATTGGTGGTTCAATTTCAATATACCCTCGATTTGCGTGCTCATCTAACATAAAATTCATTAAAGCTCGCTCTAATTTAGCCCCCATACCTTTGTAAACAACAAAGCGTGACCCTGATAATTTTGTCCCTCTTTCAAAATCAATAATATCTAGTTTTGAAGCTACTTCTCAATGTTCTTTTATCTTTGGGTTTGGTGTAACTTTTCCTCATTTTCGAACTTCAAGATTATCGTTCTCATCTTGCCCAGTTGGAACTGAATCATCTGGGATGTTTGGTGTAACTTCTAAGATTGCTCTAATTTTTTCTTCAACCTGATTCAATTGATTATCAATTATATCCATTTCCTTTTTCATTGTGACAATTATTTCTTTAATTTTTGCTGCTTCATAGTCTTTTTTTTCAGCAACTAATGTGCCAACTTTTTTTGACTCAAGATTTCGTTGTTCTTTTAATTTCTCTGATTTAACAATAAGTTCACGGCGTTGCTCTGATAATTTTTTAACATCTTGTAGATACGAAAAATCATCTTGGCGACGACTTAATTTTTTGATTACTTCGTCAAGATTTTCAACAACTTTTTTTGATCTAACATTTTTGTATTCTCCTTACTCACTATTGTCTTTCTTTTTTAAAATTTCAATAACTTCTAATTTATCATCTTGATCTAATCGGATAATTTTAACACCCGACGTTGTTCGGCCAAACAATGGAACCTGTTCTAATGAAACGCGAATAACATTTCCATTCTTTGTTCCTACTAAAAGATCTTCATCTCCAACAATTGTTTGGGCAAATTTTAAGTATCCTGTTTTTTCTGTTAAGTTCATAGACTTAACACCCTTTGTATTTCTCCCCGTTAACCGGTAGTCTTCAATTGGTGTTTTTTTTGCATAACCATTCTCTGTCACAGATAACACATATTTTGCGGATCGTCCAGAACTTACCCCAATTGTGACTCCTGTTTCATCGTTAGAAATCCCCTTAACACCGACAGATTGCCGACTCATTGCTCTGATTTCTTTTTCATTAAAACGAATGACCTTTCCGATGTTGTTTCCAATAATAACATCATCAGTTCCCTTTGTAATAATAACACTTACTAATTCATCTTTTTCCTTTAATTCAATTGCAACTTTCCCTGTTTGACGAATTTGATTAAATTCACTTAACTTTGTTTTTTTAATTAATCCTTTTTTTGTCACAAAAAATAAATTATCTTGCTCTATAATTGTTTCATATAAGGCTAGAATTGTTTGAATATTCTCCGTTTTATCAATTGCAATTAAATTAATAATTGGTAATCCTCGTGCATGTCGCGAGTAGGTTTCAATTTGATAAGCACGTAGTTTATAAACTTTTCCAAAATTTGAAAAAATCAATAAAGAATCAATACTATTGGCACCAACAATTTTTTTCAAACTATCTTCCATGTTTGCTAAACTAGTAATTCCTTTTCCACCACGATTTTGTAATTTAAAAGTATCATCAGCAACACGTTTAACATAGCCATCCTGGGTTAACATAATTAAAATATCTTCACAACGAATTAATTCTTCCGGATCAATTTCAGTTAATTCTTCTTTAATAATTTGGCTACGACGTTCATCCCCATATTTTTTCTTAATTTCAACTAACTCATTAATCATAATTTCAATTTGCTTTTCACTATTATTAATAATTTCTTCTAACGCTATAATTGCTAGTTTAATTTCACTAATTTCGTTATTAATTTTTTCAATTTCCAAACCGGTTAAACGTTGTAAACGCATTTCTAAAATTGCTCGTGCTTGTTCATTAACTAATTTAAATTTATCAATTAAAGCTTCTAAAGCAATCTGTGTTGTTTGTGATTTTTTAATGATGGTAATCACTTCGTCAATGTGATCAAGCGCAATTTTTAATCCTTCTAAAATTATTAATCGATTCTGATTTTTATGTAATTCAAACTGACTTCGTTTAACAATAATGTCAATTTGGTGTTCAACAAAATATTTTAAAATTTGTTTTAACCCCATTACTTTTGGTTGGTTTTTATATAAAGCCAAAATATTTAACGAAAAATTAGTTTGTAATGGTGTTAATTTATATAATTTATTTAAAATAACATTTTCTTGAGCATCCCGTTTTAACTCTAAAACAACACGAACCCCTTCCATATTTGATTCATCACGAAGATTAGAAATTCCATTAATAATTTTGTCACGGACTAATTCAGCAATTCGTTCTAACAATTTTGCTTTATTAACCTGATATGGAATTTCAGAAACAATAATACGACGTTTATTGTTATTTTCTTCAATATCAATTTTTGAACGAATTGTAATTGTCCCATTCCCTGTTTCATAAGCTTTAATTAAACTATTTCCAGCAGTAATTAAGGCTCCTGTTGGAAAATCTGGTCCTTTAATAATTTTCATTAATTCAACAGTTGTAATATCGCCATTTTTTGTCAATGCAATAACACCGTCAATTACTTCATTTAAATTATGGGGAGGAATATTAGTTGCCATTCCAACAGCAATTCCACTTGCCCCATTAACTAGTAAATTTGGAAAGTAACCTGGTAAAAAAGTTGGTTCTTGTTCACTACCATCATAATTATCAATAAAAATGGTTGTTTCTTTTTCAATATCTTTAATTAGTTCACCAGCAATTTTACTCATTCTTGTTTCAGTATACCGCATTGCCGCTGGTGCATCACCATCCATTGATCCAAAATTACCATGACCATCAATTAAAGGATAACGATAAGAAAAATCTTGTGCCATTCGCACCATTGCTTCATATACAGCAGTATCACCATGAGGATGATATTTCCCAATTACTTCCCCAACAATTCGTGCTGATTTTTTATGTTGTTTATCATACGTCATATTTAAATCTCACATGGCATAGATAATTCGCCGATGAACTGGTTTTAGACCATCACGAACATCAGGAATTGCACGTGAAACAATAACTGACATTGCATAATCTAAAAAACCATTTTTCATTTCATCAGCAATATCAATATCACGAATTTTACCATCATAATCATATGTATCATTATCTAAATTCAATTTGTTCACCTCCTCTTAGACATCTAAATTCTTAACATATTTTGCATTCTCACGAATAAATTTTTTACGTGGTTCAACATTTTCTCCCATTAATTCATTACAAATTAAGTTTGCTTCAAATGCATTATTAACAGACACTTTTAATAATAATCGTCGTTCTGGATCCATTGTTGTTTCTCATAATTGTTCGGGATTCATTTCCCCTAATCCTTTGTAACGTTGAATCGTATAATTTTTAATATTTTTTGCTAATAATTCTTCTTTATAAGTTTCTAATTCATTATCACTATAAGCATAACGAATATTATTCCCATTTTGAATTTTATATAATGGTGGTTGTGCAATATAAATATTCCCATTTTCAATTAAATCTTTCATATAGCGATAAAAGAATGTTAATAATAAAATTCGAATATGAGCGCCATCAACATCAGCATCAGTCATAATAATTACTTTTTGATAACGTAGTTTTTTTTCATTAAAATTATCTTTAATACCAGCCCCTAATGCTGTAATAATAGAATTAATTTCATTATTTTCAAAAACTTTTATTTGCTTTGCTTTTTCAACATTTAATATTTTTCCTCTTAATGGTAGAATTGCTTGAAATCTTCGATTTCGGCCAGACTTTGCACTTCCTCCCGCTGAATCTCCTTCAACAATATAAAGTTCAGCAATATTAGAATCTTTTGTTTCACAATCAGCTAATTTTCCTGGTAAAGAAAAACTATCCATTACTGTTTTTCGACGAGTTGTTTCTTTTGCTCGTTGTGCCGCAATTCTTGCTTTTAAAGATAAATTTATCTTTTCAATAATATTTTTAGCATCTTCGGGATTTTCCAATAAATAACTATTTAACCCTTTCCCAACAATATTTGACACAATCTTTTTAACTTCACTATTTCCTAATTTTGTTTTTGTTTGACCTTCATATTGTGGATCAGGATGACGAATTGAAATAATTGTTGTCATTCCTTCTTTTACATCATCTCAAGTAAATTTATCTTCAATTCCCTTATTATTTTTATTAATATTTTTAAAATAATGATTTAATTCTCGCACAATTGCTAATTTAATTCCCTCTTCGTGCGTTCCTCCACCGTGAGTATTAATGTTATTACAAAAAGAAAAAATATTTTCATAATAATTATCATTATATTGTAAACCAAATTCAACAATAATATTATCTTCAATTCCTTCCACATAAAAAACATCATTTAATGGTGTTCCGATTGTTTTATTTAATTCTAAAACATAATCTTTAATTCCATTATTAAATTGATAAACAACTGATTTTTCTTCATCTTCTTCTCGTAAATCAACTAATGATATCTCTAACCCTTTATTTAAGAAAGCTAATTGTTTAATTCGATTTTGAATTGTTGAAAAACTAAAAATTGTTGTTTCTTTAAAAATCTTTTCATCTGGTAAAAAAGTAACTATGGTTCCAGTTTCATTAGTTGGACCAACTTCTTTAATTGGTGTTAAAATTTGACCACCATTATGAAACTCCATTAAATATTGTTTATTATTTTTTTTAATCTCAATTTTTAAATATTTACTTAAAGCATTAACAACACTAGCTCCTACTCCATGTAAACCCCCAGAAATTTTATAAGTGTTTGAATCAAATTTTCCTCCAGCATGTAACACAGTAAAAACAGTTTCTACCGTTGAAACTTTTGTTTTGGGGTGAATTTCAATTGGAATTCCTCGTCCATTATCCGTAATTGTAATTGATTCATCTTTATTGATTGTAATTGTAATTTTATTAGCAAAGTTGGCTAATACTTCATCAATAGAATTATCAATAATTTCTCAAACTAAATGATGTAAACCTCTTACATTAGTGGCCCCAATATACATTCCCGGACGTTTACGAACTGCCTCTAAACCTTCTAAAACTTGAATCGAACCTGAATTATAATTATCACTCATATAATTTTCCTCATTTCTGTTCAATTTTATTTTACCATTATTACCTAATTTTAGGGTTAAATTATCAAATATATTTTAAAATATATTTTTTTAAAAAAATATTTTTTTATTTTTAGTGTCTAATTTTACCCTGTATAAACTTATAAAATAAAAAAATAAAAGGTTAAGTTTTTATTTTTAATATAACTTAACCTTTTATTAATCTTATTTCCTATCATTTAAATTGCTTTTTTCTAATTTTTAATATGATCGAATTGGTAAAACTAATTGTTGTAATGAATCATCTTCATTTGCTGTAATAATTAATGGTTTTGTTTCATCAATTATTTTAATAGTAATTTCTTTTGTTCTAAATGCTTTTAAAGCATCTAAAATATATTTTGAATTAAAAGCAATTGTTTGATCTGAACCTTCAACTTTAAATTCTTTAATTTCCTCTTCGGTATTTCCAATTTCTTGAGTAAATGAAGTGACTAAAACTTTTTGTTCTTTAATTTTTAATGTTACAATTGTTGTCATTGCTTCATTTGATAAAACACTAGCTCGTTCAATAATTTTGATTAATTCACGATTATTAATTGTTAATGAAATATTAAAATCTTCTGGAATAACTTTACTTGTGTCAGGATATTTTCCTTCAATAATTTTTGTTTGGACAACTGTATTATTAATAATAATACTAACTGATTTATCTGTAATTTTCATTCTAATTTCTTGGTCATTTTCTGAAATTAATCGTCCAATTTCATTAATAAACTTTCCTGGAATAATAACATCAAAATCATAACTATTACTATAACTAATTTTTTTACATGACAATCGGAATGAATCAGTTGCTGTAATCACTAATTGCTTATTATTTTGATCAGTTTTAATATTTAAACCATTAAAAACAATTCTTTTTTCTTTTTCTCCAATTGCAAAACTTGTTTGTGAAATAATTTCTTTTAATAACGCACTAGTAAAAATTACCTCTTTTCCTTCCGTCTCAAATGATAAATGTGGATAATCAATTGCATTTAAAGTATTTAAAATTGAATCAAAGTTATTTGCTTTAATTTTAATTAAACTACCTTCTACTGCTTCTAAGGTAATAAATTCGTCTTCAATTTTACGAATAACTTCAATAATAAATTTATTTTTTATTAAAACATTTCCAATTGATTTAATAACTAAATCATTTCCTACCAATATTTCTGATTTTATTGATGTATCACCATCAGAAGTCGTAAAAGTTATTTTATCTTTTTTAACTTCAATTAAAATTCCTAATAATGATGGAATTAATGTTTTTTGAGAAATTATTCGGCTTACTTTTAATAATTCATCTAATATTTTATCTCTTTTAATGCTTACAATCATTTTGTTACTCCTTACTAAACATCTAACATATATAAATTATATACTATTGTTAAAATTGTTTTTTATTTATTATTATTATAATGTAGAAAATGTGGAAAACTTTATGAAATTTTGAATAATATATATTTTTATTAGAAAAAAACTGTGGAAAACATTGTGTTATTTTCCTTCAATTTTCTTACGAATTGTATTTACTAAATGTTTAAATTCTTTGTTTGTTGCAATTTGTGATTCAACTTTTTTAACACTATTCATTACTGTCGTATGGTCTTTTCCACCAAACTCAGTTCCGATTCTTGTAAAAGGATCATCTAATAATGTTCGACAAAAATACATTGCTAATTGGCGAGCTTGCATTACATTACTAACTCGTGATTTACTCACCATTGCTTTAACAGTAATATTATAATTATCAGCAACAATTTGTTTAATTTTTTTAGGGGTAATTTTCTCATTATTTTGTAAAGGAGCATTTTTAAAGGCTTTTTCAACGTCAACTAATGTAATAATTTCATCTGGTTTTTTATTCATAACTGCTAAAAATAATAAACGCTTAACTGCCCCTTCTAACTTTCGAATATCACTATTAAAATTTAAGGCAATAAATTCTAATGATTCTTCAGAAAATAATGCTAAGTTATTTTGGTATTTTAATTTTTGTTCTAATATTTTAAGAGCAGTTTCAAAATCAGGTGAATCTAAACCAATACTTAAACCATATGAAAAACGTGAAATAATTCTAGCTTCAAATCCACCAAGATCATCAGGATATTTATCGGAAGTAATAACAATTTGTTTGTTTTTTTCAATATATGAATTAAAAATATGAAAAAATAATTCATTTGTTTTATTTCGTTTCGCTAATAATTGAATGTCATCAATTAGTAAACAATCATAAATATCATATGATGTTTTAAAAGCTTCAATGATTTCATGACCCTGATTTAAGATATCCATTGCAATTTTTCCAAACTCATCAGCTTTTAAATATTTAACACGGGTATTTGTTTTATAAATTTCATTTACTTTATTTTCAATGGCATGTAGTAAATGGGTTTTTCCTAATCCAGAATCACCATAAATAAACAGTGGATTTCATTTTTTTCCCAAATCTAAAGCAACAGCCAATGCTGCTTGCATTGCTTCACGATTAGAATCACCACGAACAAAGTTTTCAAAAGTATAATTTTCATAATAGTTACTATTATTGTTTTCTTTTAAAGTATCAATATTGTTAATGACAGATGCTTGTTTATTAATATTTTTTTCTAATTCAAAAGAAATGTTATATTCGATCCCCGTTAGTTTTTTTAAAATATTTTTAATTTTATCATTTAAGCCTGCTTCAAAAACCCCAATTGCAATTTCTGATTTTGTTGTAATTAAGCAATTATTGTCAGATACAGTATATAAATTAGTATCACTAATGTAATAATTGTAAATTTCAGGTGAAACTGATTCATCACGGGATAGGATGTCTTTAACCTCACTTCATAATTCTTTTGTGTTCATTACTTCATCTCCATTAGTTTTTATCTTATTAATTATAAATAAAAGATGTGGAAAAGTCGCAAAAAATAATTCAATTTAAGAAATATTAAGGGTTTTCCACATATAATATTTTTTTATAAAACGCTTATTTTTATTGAATAATTATATCTTTTTCCACATTATTAACAATTTTTGTGATTTAAAATTTTTCTTTGTGGAAAACAATTTAAATGTAGATTTTGTTGGTTCCCTTCTAATTTTTTGTTATAATCAATATAATTTAATACTATAATATATTTTCCTATATATACTAGAAATATGGTCTGGTGTCTCTACAGTCAACCCTAAATTAATTAACTATAGTTCTTAATTTATTTTTAATTTGTTAAGACTATGTTTCTTTTATTCAATTTTGTATTAAATCTTTTGGAGGAGAAAAACATGCAAATTAAAAAATCTTATACTTTTGATGATTTATTATTAGTTCCACAAAAATCAGATATTTTACCTTATCAAATTGATTTAAGAACTAAAATAACAAAAAATATTGAATTAAATATTCCCTTTTTATCTTCAGCAATGGATACGGTTACTGAATCAAAATTGGCAATTGCAATTGCTCGTGAAGGTGGAATTGGAATTATTCATAAAAATTTATCAATTGATGAACAAGCAGCAGAAGTTGAAAAAGTAAAACGAAATGAATCAGGTTTTATTATTAATCCAATTACTTTAAAACCAACAATGACTGTTCAAGATGCTGAAAATATTATGGCACAATATCGCATTTCAGGATTGCCAATTGTTGATGAAGAAAATAAATTATTAGGGATTATTACAAATCGTGATATTCGAGCTTGCCATGATTTATCAGCACCAGTTGCTGATTTTATGACAGTAAAAAATTTAATTACAACTCATGAAAAAATTAATTTAGAGCAAGCAAAAGAAATCTTATTAAATAATCGAATCGAAAAATTACCGATTGTTAATGCTAAAAATATTTTAAAAGGATTAATCACAATTAAAGATATTAATAATCGTGATGAGTATCCTAATGCTTGTAAAGATGATCAAGGACGGTTACGAGTGGGCGCTGCTGTTGGAATTGATGAAAACACTTTGTTACGAGTTGAAAAACTTGTTGCTGCTTGTGTTGATGTGATTGTTGTTGATTCTGCTCATGGGCATAGTCAAGGAATTATTACGATGGTTAGCAAAATCAAAAAGGCTTTTCCAACCCCGGAACTTATTGCTGGAAATGTTGTGACAGGAGCGGGAGCACTAGATTTAATAGCTGCTGGTGCTGATGCAATTAAAGTAGGAGTAGGGCCAGGAAGCATTTGTACAACTAGAATTGTTGCTGGCGTTGGAGTTCCCCAAATTACAGCTATTAATGATGTTTATGAAGTTTGTGCACCAAAAGGGGTTCCCATTATTGCTGATGGCGGTATTAAATACTCTGGTGATGTTGTTAAAGCTTTAGCAGCTGGCGGTGCTGCGGTTATGATGGGGTCAGTTTTTGCGGCAACTCTGGAGGCACCTGGTGAAGAAATGATTGTTGAAGGTAAAAAATATAAAACATATATGGGAATGGGTTCTTTAGCAGCAATGAAAAAGGGTAGTGCTGATCGTTATTTTCAAGATAAGAACCGTAAATTAGTGCCCGAAGGGGTTGAAGGTCGTGTTTTATTAAAAGGAAAATTAAGTGATATTCTTTTCCAATTTATTGGTGGGTTACGAAGTGGGTTTGGTTACTGTGGTGCCAAAAATATTGCAACATTACAAAAAACAGCACAATTTGTTGAAATCTCAAATAATGGTTTAAAAGAGTCACATCCCCATGACATTGCAATTACAAAAGAACCACCAAATTACACAAAATAAGATTAATTTTTAAAACCTGATTTTTTTAAATCAGGTTTTAAAATATCTAATATTTTTAAAAAAATATTATTTTAATTGATATTTCTTTTTAATTCATATATTATTTATGTGATATCTTAATAATTTGTATTATAAGGAGGTGCTAGCAATGAAAAGAACATGACAACCAAGCAAAATTAAACATAAGCGGACACATGGCTTTCGAGCAAGAATGCAATCAGCTTCAGGCCCTAAAGTTTTAAGTAGAAGAAGAGCGAAAGGAAGAAAAGTATTATCAGCTTAATTTAGTTGGTAATATACTTTATTTTTCTATTTGTGTAAAAATGTGAAAAAAAAATTTATTGTTAAAAAGAATTATGAATTTCAAAAAATAATAAATAATCGTTCTTTTATTAAAACTAACACTTATTTTATTTATTTTAAAAAAAATGATCTTAATTATCATCGTTTTGGAATATCCGTTGGTAAAAAATTAGGAAATGCTGTTGTTAGAAATAAAGCAAAAAGACAAATTAGAACTATGCTATCATTTGATTTTTCAACTACAGAAGGTTATGATCAAATTATTATTGTTAGAAAACCATATTTTAGTAGTAGTTACTTAGTTAATAAAAAAGTTTTATTAAACCAAATCAAGATGTAAAAAGGAGGCGTAATAGTGAACTATCGTGATTATATTTTCTCAGATGGGAAAAGAACACGAAAACCTTGATATTCAATTGCCTGAAAATGAACAAAATTAATTTTGTATCTTTTTTTAATTATATCAATGTTATGAGGCTGTGGACAAATGATGGTTCCTAAGTTTGGAACAGCCCAAATTTTAGATGTTTCTGGCCAAAGAGTATATAAACCAGGAGTTTTCTTTGAAATTATTTTAGGAAAAACTAATGTCGGAAAAGAACACTTTTTTCATTTTGAAAATGGACAATTATTTGAATATCCTTATTTAGCTATTAGAACATGGGGTGATGCTTTTGTAAAAACAACGTCACCGTTTTATGGTTGTTTTGTTTTTCCAGTTGCCTGAATTTTAGTTAATTTAATTTATGGATTTGGTGGTTTAGATAATGGAGCTGGAATCATTGGAGCACTTTTCTTAACTTCGTTAATTGTTCGGTTAATTACTTTAATGTTTAGTTGAAAAGCCCAGCGTAATCAAGATAAAATGCAGTTAATGCAAATTAAACAAGCAGAAATCCAAGCAAAATATAAAGGTTCAAAGGATCCTGCTGCTAAACAAAAACAACAAATGGAAATGATGCAATTATATCGGAAGGAAGGATTTTCCCCCTTATCGACAATTGGTTCGTCATTCTTATCGATTCCATTTTTAATTGCGATGTATACCGTTGTGCGAGCAACTCGCGAGTTAAAAATGGCAACAATTGGGCAAATTTCTTTAATTGAAAAGCCCTGAGATATGATTACGAGTGGAAATTATGTATATTTAGCGTTATTATTTGTTTATTTACCAATTCAAGTTCTGTCAATGATCTTACCAACGATTTTAAACCTTCGTAAAACAAAAGTTATTACAAAAGAACAGAAAAAGGCCCGTAAGCGTCAGTTTATCATGCAAGGGGTAATGATTATTGTTTTCTTTGTAGTTACAATTTCGATTGCGTCAGGGGTTGCTATTTATTGGATTTTCTCTGCGGTAATTCAAATTTTACAGACTTTAGGGTTTCATTTCTTACGAATTAAAAAACGTGGCAAAAAAAATAAAAATAGTGAATCATTATGACAAAAAATTAAGAATTTATTTATTCGTAAACCAAAATTAACAACAATTGGTAATGCAGAAGTTGTTGAAGTAACAAAAACAAAACCAATAAAAACAAGTGAAGCTAATAAAGTTTCTTATAACCCAATAAAAACAAAACCAAAAAAATCAAAATTCTCTTTACATAGTAAGAAGAAAAATAAAGAATAATGCTTTTTGTTAAAGAATTTAAATCACAAAAAAAATTCAAAAAATTTTTAAATAGTTCATCGAAAACATATTTTTATAAAACGGAATTATTTACAAAAAACATTTTTTTTGAACGATTACATGTAACTCTTTTTGAGATTGATGATATTATTACTTTTTGTGAAGAGCGTTTAAAAATTATCATTGAAGATATCTTATTATCAAAAGATTATGAGATGTCTTTTTCATATCATAATAAACAAATTCTAATTATGTTAGATGTCAAAGATTTAACCCCTAATATTAATGTCTTTGAGTTTATTTTTATCTTAGAAAATCTATTACATACATATATTAGTCGAAAATTTCAAAATCAATTGGGCCAGAAAATGCCCGTCAAATTGTTATTAAATATAGCAATAAGAAATAATGGTTAGGTTCTGTTTTAAAGTTTGATATAATTTAGCACAGCAAAGAGGAGTTTCAAAAAAATGTTTGAAGATACAATAGTTGCCCCAGCAACGGCGATGGTAAAACAAGCAATTTCAATTATTCGTATGTCAGGGCCTGATAGTTATAAAATTATTAATAAAATCTTTTCAAAAGCAGTAGTTCCTAGTGGAAACCAGGTTTGCTATGGTTACTTAATCAATGGTAAAGAAACAATTGATCAAGTTATTTTAGTTTGTTTTGAAAAGCCAAATTCATTTACTGGTGAAGATATTATTGAAATTAATTGTCATGGGGGTGTTTTGGTTACTAATAAAATTATTAAGTTATTGTTAAAGAATGGGGCATGATTAGCTAACCGCGGGGAGTTTTCCCAACGAGCTTTTTTAAATGGGAAGCTTAATTTAGTCCAAACCGATGCAATTAACGATTTGGTTAACGCGACAAATGATACGAGTGCTAAAATAGCTTTAAATAATTTACAGAATAAAAATACACACTTAATTAGTGCTTATCGTGATGAATTGTTAGATATTATTGCCAACATTGAAGTAAATATTGATTATCCAGAGTATGATGGAGTTGGTGACTTAACAACACAAGAATTAAATCAACGGTTATTTGTTTTAGAACAAAAAATCAATGATTTAGTTAAAATTAGTAAAGTTGGGAAAATTATTAATGAGGGAATTAATGTGTTAATTCTTGGAAAACCAAATGTGGGAAAATCCTCATTACTAAATGCTTTAATGAATGAAGATAAAGCGATTGTTTCGGAGATACCAGGAACAACAAGAGATATTGTAGAAGGAAAAATTAACTTAGGACCGCTAACATTAAACATTATTGATACTGCTGGATTACGTGAAACAGTTGATAAAATTGAACAAATTGGAATTGAAAAAGCACGACAACAAGTTGAAAATGCTGATTTAGTCTTAGTTGTTGCCGATAATGTTTTGGATTTAGTTGAATTAGATGCTGACGTCAAAGCATTAATTAAAAACAAAGAGTATTTATTAGTTTTAAATAAAATTGATTTACCTAATGTTAATAAACCCAACGTAGATAAGCGTTTAGTTGGTATTTCTGCTTTAAACCGGGATATTAAAGCATTAATTGATAAGATTTTAATATTATATAACACTGAACATCTTATTAAGGATGATCAGTTAGTTTTGTCAAATATAAAACAAATTTCTTTGTTAGAGAAGGTAGCAAATTCAATAAAAAATGCATATAATAATACTACGAGTGGATTTCCGGTTGACATTATTAATGTTGACTTACATGAGGCTTGGGAAATATTGGGTGAGATTCTAGGCGAAAATTATGAAGATGATTTATTGACAACAATTTTTAGTAGATATTGCCTAGGAAAATAGGAGGAAAATATGCAAGGAATCTTTGATACACATTGTCATTTAATGTCACATGAATATGAAAACGAAGAGACTTCAGCAATTATTGCTGATGCCAAAATCAGTGGTGTTTACCGGCTTAATAATGTTGGATATGATTTAAAAACGAGTAAAGCAGCAGTTCGCCATGCAATGCAATATGATAATGTTTTTGCAACAATTGGAATTCATCCAACAGGTGTTGCTGAATATGGTGCGACAGATTTAACAAAATTAGATCAGTTATTAAATAGCGATAAAGTAATTGCTGTTGGTGAAATTGGATTGGACTATTACCATAAGAATGTTTCACCAGACTTGCAAAAACATTGATTTATCAAACAACTTGAATTAGCAAAGGAGCACAACCTTCCTGTAGCAATTCACTGTCGTGATGCTTATGAAGATTGTTATGAAATATTAAAAACACAAAAAATTAAAAATGGTTTGATGCATTGTTATAATGGAACAATTGAAATGGCAGAAAAATTTTTAGATTTAGGATTTTATCTTTCATTTGCAGGAAATATTACTTTTAAAAATGTCGACCGGTTACGTGAAGTTGCTAAAATGGTACCATTAAATAAAATTTTGGTTGAAACAGATGCGCCATATTTAACTCCTGATCCATACCGTGGGCAAAAAAATTATCCTAAATTCATTATGTATACAGTTAAAAAACTAGCAGAATTAAAAAGTATGCCAGTTGAAGAAATGATTCGTATTACGAATAAGAATGCCCGTAAATTATTTAATATTGAATAATTTTTAAATAACAAAATTGAAACAAAAAAAATATTAGATTGCTCTAATATTTTTTTTGTTTCAATTTATTTTCTTTTTTTACCTAATGATGATAATAATCCTTTTTCTTGGAAATTATACAAACCATTTTCGATATTTTTCTTAATTGTTTTTTCGAAGATTTTTGTTCCTTCAATAACACAATTTAATGGATCTGAAGCAGTTTTTGTTGGTAATTGGAAGATATCAAAGAAGTATTTATCAATATTTCTAATTAAAGCTCCTCCGCCACAAACTGTAATTCCGTTTCTCATAATGTCTCCTGCTAATTCAGGTGGTGTATTTTCTAATAGTTCAATTACTAAGTCTGTAATTTTAGAAAATGCATTTAATAAGACATTTCTGATTTCTTCTGAACTAATTTTTGCTTCTTTTGGTAATCCTGAAACAATATCACGTCCATAGATTTGCATTGATCTTTCGTTATGGTATTTAACTAATGAACCAATGAATTTTTTAACATCTTCAGCTGTTTTTTGCCCAATAGCAATGTTGTATTCTGAACGAATGTATTTACGAATATCATCGTCAAAGTGGTTTCCAGCAACTTTAATTGATCTTGAAACTACGATATCACCTGCTGAAATAATTGCTATATCAGTTGTTCCCCCACCAATATCAATGATTAAGTGTCCTTGAGGTAATTCAATATTAATTCCTGCTCCTAAAGCGGCCATTTTAGCTTCCTCTTCGATAATAACTAATTCAGCACCCATTTCTTTAGCAACATTTTTTAAAGCGTCTCTTTCAAGTTCTGTAACTCCACTTGGACATGCTAATAATACAATAGCATTTTTTCAAATGTTCATCATTTTCATTCTTGAAAAGATGTGTTTTAATAAATCTTGTGCAGCTTCCATATCTGCGATAACTCCATCTACTAATGGTGTTACCATTCTAATATCCCCGTGTGTTTTTCCAACCATATCATAGGCAGCTTTTCCTAAGGCAATTAAACTATTAGTTTTATTGTTATAAGCCATTAATGATGGTTCATTGTAGACTATACCTTGTCCTGAAACATACGCTAAAACATTAGCAGTTCCTAAGTCAAGAGAAATAAATGGTCTAGTTTCTGGTCTCACGTTTTTGTCCTCCTTAACAATTTAATAACTATTCATAGTTATATTAATAATAACTTATTAATAGCCTATTTTAGTAATTTAATTCTTTTACATGCATTGATTCTAATCTTAAGATATCAAAGATGTCTGATTCGAATTTTTTAGTTCCATTAATAACGGCTAATAATGGTTGTTCACCGATTTTTGATGGTAATTGTAATGTATCTGTAAAGTAACGGTCAATTCCTTTAATTAAGGCTCCACCCCCACAGATTGTAATTCCATTACGGAAAATGTCTCCTGCTAATTCAGGTGGTGTTTCTTCTAACACTTGTACTGTTAGGTCAATAATTCTTGACACAGGTACTTTTAATACTTCTCGGATTTCTTCTGGTGTTACTTCGATTTCTCTTGGTAATCCTGAAACTACATCACGTCCGTAAACTTTCATTCTTCTTTCATCAAGATATTTCGATAATGATCCGATTTCAATTTTAATTTGTTCAGCTGTTTTTGATCCAATTTCTAGACCATATTGTGAACGGATGAATTTTTGTACTTCATCGTTTAAATAGTTTCCAGCAACTTTAACTGATTTAGATAATACGATGTCTCCTGAGGCCATAACAGCAATATCTGTTGTTCCTCCACCCATGTCAACAACTAAGTTTCCAGCAGGTTTGTAAATATCAACACCCCCACCTAAAGCAGCCATTTTAACTTCTTCTTCAACGAAAACTTTAGATGCTCCTAAGTTCATTGCAATTTTTTTCAAGGCAGCTTTTTCTAATTCAGTAATAACTGCTGGACAAGCCAATAACATAATTGAATGTTTTAATTGTTTTGTAATACGTAGTTTTGTGAAAATATATCTTAATTGTGCTTCTGTTGCACGAATATCGGTAATAACTCCATCAACCATTGGTCTAACAATACGAATTGACTTGTTTCCTTTTCCAATCATTTTGTAAGCTTCTGCACCTACAGCAATAATTCTGTTTTCTTTAATTCTGTAAACAACAATTGAAGGCTCGTTATAAACGATTCCTGAACCCGAAACATACACTAATGTATTAGCAGTTCCTAAGTCCATAGAAACGAAAGCTGGTTTCTTTGTGCTATTATTAAATAAAGCCATGTAATTTTGTCCTCCTGTTTCTTCTTAATTTATTTTGTTAGATTAATATATTTGATTAATCAGTAAAAATGAATTGCAATTCTGTATTTGATTGTAAATAAAGAATACAATACAAAATAATTATAACATATTTTTAAACTTTTCTTTCAAAAATATTGCTTTAATTTTGTCGAAAACTCTTGATATTTATAAAATATACCTAAAATTAGGTATATTTTTAATATATAGAGGTAAATAAATGATGAAAAAAATAATTACAGAATTAATAAATAGCTTAACAGATGATCAATTTTTAGAATTTTATGAAAAAATAAAACAACAAGCAGACTTAATTAAAAAACAAAAACGTTTAAATGAAATTGATCAAAAATTTAGAGATAAAGGCATTATATGTCCTAATTGCAAATCTTTTCATTGTGTTAAAAATGGTCATAATTCCGAAGGAAAACAAAAATATTTATGTAAAAAATGTCGTGCTAGTTTTGATGCATTTCGTCATCATTTTACTTATTGAAGTCATTTAAATTATGAACAGTGAAATTTATTAATTCAAATTTCATTGTTAGGACAATCTAGTAAAATAATTTCTCGTTTTATTAAAACAACCCCAAAAACCGCTTGATATAATCGACAAAAATTAATGCAATCAAAACAATTAGAAAATACACAGTTAAAATTTAAAAAATTAAATGGTCAAATCCAAATGGATGAAACATTTATTAAAGAAATTCATAAAGGCAATTTTAAAGATAAATTTGATAAACGAAAAACTCATCTCGATCCATTTTCAACTGATACCAAATGCTGTATTCAAATGGCGGTTGATAGCAATAATAATATTTTTGTTCAATCCACCAATACCAAAAGATTACAAAAACAATGGATTATTGAAAATATGAATAAGCAACTAATTAAAGAAAAATCAATAATTATTTCTGATATGCAACCACTATATTTATTAGTAGCAAAACAAACAAATTCTACTCTATATTCCACCAAAACTAGTACAAACCCTGATACTAGTTATCAAAAGTTAAATAAGATTAGTAAATTACAATCCAGTCTTAAAGAAGCCTTAATTCATTATCATGGTTTGGGTTTCACTAATATTCAAAATTATTTAAAGCTCTGAAAATGAAAATACCAACACAAAGGTTTAACACCAAACCAACAATCAACGGTATTATATTTTAACGTTTAAAAAATTTAAAGCAAAATCATAATCTTACACAAAATTAGTTTTCAAATTGTCATATTGATGATTTTTTTTATTTCATCAAGAGTTTTCGACAAAATTAAAGAAATATTGTGATCGTTAGTTTTAGTAACGATTAGTATTCTAAAACTAATGTTTAAGGGAACAACAAAAGTAGGGGACATAATTGTTAAAATGCGAATTAAAGTATTAACTAAATTTTTAATTCGTTGTTTTGCTTCTTCGATTGGTAAAAAATATGGAATTAATTTTAGATATTTAACTTCAACAGTTTCTTTATAAAAAGTAGTATATGTTTTGTTTAATGTTTCAATATATTTTTCAATATCATTTGTTGTTTTATATAAATATTTTATTTTAATGGTTGATTGTTCACGACTATATTGATATTTAAAAATTTGACTATTTTCTAAAATCATAATTGGATTATAGATTGTCATATAGATAAAAAAAGTTTTTAAATCTGTAATGTTTATTTTCCCAGTTTCAATCGTATTAATGGTTTAATAAAATCAATTACTGTCAATTTCTTCAATATTTGTTGTATTAGGATAAGGTCAGACAATGCCACTATTATTATTTAGTAATTGATTTCATAGTTTGTCAGCATTCATATGTCCTGATGAAGTTAAAATTTGTTGAATAAATCAATATGAAAAATAAGGTTCATTAATTGTTTTGTCAGTATTAAAAACTTCGCCAAATATCGGTTGATCAGTTTTTGAAGTATAACTTCAACTTGCAAATGATTGGCGAATTCTAACATCAATTGTTTAACAACTAACAGCAGCAGTTGTTGCTGATGTTGTAATTGTTAATGTTGTTAAAAATAACAGTATTTTTTTCATTCTTACTTCACACCTTATATATTGTTATTTTATCATTTTTATAAAAATTATTGTCATAAAAAAACTTTAATTTTGTCGAAAACTCTTGATGAAATAAAAAAAATCATCAATATGACAATTTGAAAACTAATTTTGTGTAAGATTATGATTTTGCTTTAAATTTTTTAAACGTTAAAATATAATACCGTTGATTGTTGGTTTGGTGTTAAACCTTTGTGTTGGTATTTTCATTTTCAGAGCTTTAAATAATTTTGAATATTAGTGAAACCCAAACCATGATAATGAATTAAGGCTTCTTTAAGACTGGATTGTAATTTACTAATCTTATTTAACTTTTGATAACTAGTATCAGGGTTTGTACTAGTTTTGGTGGAATATAGAGTAGAATTTGTTTGTTTTGCTACTAATAAATATAGTGGTTGCATATCAGAAATAATTATTGATTTTTCTTTAATTAGTTGCTTATTCATATTTTCAATAATCCATTGTTTTTGTAATCTTTTGGTATTGGTGGATTGAACAAAAATATTATTATTGCTATCAACTGCCATTTGAATACAGCATTTGGTATCAGTTGAAAATGGATCGAGATGAGTTTTTCGTTTATCAAATTTATCTTTAAAATTGCCTTTATGAATTTCTTTAATAAATGTTTCATCCATTTGGATTTGACCATTTAATTTTTTAAATTTTAACTGTGTATTTTCTAATTGTTTTGATTGCATTAATTTTTGTCGATTATATCAAGCGGTTTTTGGGGTTGTTTTAATAAAACGAGAAATTATTTTACTAGATTGTCCTAACAATGAAATTTGAATTAATAAATTTCACTGTTCATAATTTAAATGACTTCAATAAGTAAAATGATGACGAAATGCATCAAAACTAGCACGACATTTTTTACATAAATATTTTTGTTTTCCTTCGGAATTATGACCATTTTTAACACAATGAAAAGATTTGCAATTAGGACATATAATGCCTTTATCTCTAAATTTTTGATCAATTTCATTTAAACGTTTTTGTTTTTTAATTAAGTCTGCTTGTTGTTTTATTTTTTCATAAAATTCTAAAAATTGATCATCTGTTAAGCTATTTATTAATTCTGTAATTATTTTTTTCATCATTTATTTACCTCTATATATTAAAAATATACCTAATTTTAGGTATATTTTATAAATATCAAGAGTTTTCGACAAAATTAAAGTAAAAAAAAGATAAACATTTGTTTATCTATTTTTTTTGTTTTCTTCAATTAATCCATCTCTAATTTTTTTCTCATATGCAATGCAACCATCAATAACAGATGTTTCGGCATTTTTAGCAATACGAACTGGAATTTGGAAATAATCTGATAAAAATTCTTTAATTCCTGCGATTTGTCCACATCCACCAGTAACTAAAATACCGTTAGCTACAGCATCACCAGCTAATTCAGCGGGTGTTTGTTCTAACACTTCAGTTATTAATTGTGTAATTGATGAAAAAACACTTATTAATAACTTTCTAATTTCTGAATCTAAAATTTCCGCTTCTTTTGGCATTCCTGTTACAACGTCTCTTCCAAAAATAATCATTTTTTTGTTTTCTTTTGTTTTATATAATGATCCAATTTGTTTTTTGATTTGTTCTGCTGTCACAACTCCAATTGAAATTGTATGTTTAGCGCGGATGTATTTTAAAATTTCTTCATCAATATAATTTCCGGCTGTTTTAATTGATTTGCTTTCAACAATTCCACCAGCTGAAATAATAGCGCAACTTGTTTTTCCACCACCAATGTCTAAAACAAAAGTTCCTTTTGGTGCAAAAATGTTTTCTCCGGCTCCTAGAGCAGCCATTAATGAATCTTCTTCAATTTTAACAAAATCTGCACCAATATTTTTACACATTTGGATTATTGCTCGTTTTTCTAAGTCTGTAACATTTTTTGGACATGCAATTAAAACAATAGCATTCTTTCATAAGTCAGTCACCCTTGCCTTTTTTCCTATTTGCTGAATAAATTCTTCAGCAATAGCTAAGTCTGTAACTGCTCCATTACGTAATGGTGTATAAATTTCAATTTTATTATGAGTTTTCCCAATCAACTTTTTAGCACCATCTCCTAATGCAATTAGTTTATTAGTTCCAATTTCATATGCCATTACTGATGCTTCGTTGAAAATAATACCTCTCCCTGCAACATAAGCGATCGAATTAGTTGTCCCCAAATCTATAGCGATAAATTTACGAGGTGGCTTTGGTGAGATGTTGAATGTATTTTTCAATACGTCTGATATTGCCATCTTTAAAATGTCTCCTTCCGTTTATTGCTTATTTAAAAACATAGCAATAATAAATAACATAATAATTTTCTTAAATATTAAACCCCCTAATAGTAATAAAAAATTCAATATCAAGTAATTTTATTATATATAAAATTAAGAGCAATTTGCAATTAAAAACAACAATTTAATTTTTTTTTTTTTTTGGTGTTTTGTTTTATTTTATGCTCTTGTTAGAAAAAAAGTATAATCTTAATATACTTTTAATTTTTATGCAATTTTGTATTCATTTGCTTCTAACAATTGGATTCTTTCAATTACAGCACCTAAGTTTTTTTCATATGTTTTAGCGCCATCAATTACACACATTAACGGATCATTTGCAGCTTTTACTTTTAATTGGAAAATTGATTCAAAATATTTAACAATTCCACGAATTAAAGCTCCGCCTCCACAAATTGTAATTCCATTTCTAATAACATCTCCTGCTAATTCAGGTGGTGTTTGTTCTAATACTTCAACTAATAAGTCTGTAATTCTTGAAAATGTTGCTAATAAAACGTTTTTAATTTCTTCAGGTTTAATCATTACTTCACGTGGTAATCCAGTGATAATATCACGCCCAAAGGCACGAACTGGTTTTTCATTAATTATTTTAACTAATGCTCCAATTTCTTTTTTAATTTGTTCGGCAGTTCTAATTCCAATTAAAACATTATACTCGGCACGAATGTATTTCTGAATTTCTTGATCTAAGTGTTTTCCAGCAACTTTAACTGATTTTGAAATTACAATATCACCTGCTGAAATAATTGCTATATCAGTTGTTCCTCCACCAATATCGATTACCAAGTTTCCTTGTGCTAATCCGATGTTTAAACCAGCCCCTAATGCTGCTAGTTTAACTTCTTCTTCAACTAAAACGTAACTTGCTCCCATATCTTTTGCGATTGCTTTTAAAGCACCACGTTCTAATTCTGTAACTCCACTTGGGTATGCTAATATTACTAGTGAATTTTTTCAAATTCCTGATAATTTTAATCTACTAAAAATGTGTTTTAATAAATCTTGGGCAGCATCCATATCTGAAATAACGCCATCAACTAAAGGTGTTACCATTCTAATATGTTCATGTGTTTTTCCAACCATTTTGTATGCTTCGTTCCCTAAGGCAATTAATGAGTTACTTAAGGTGTCATATGCCATTATTGAAGGTTCGTTATAAACAATCCCTTGTCCCGAAACATATGCTACTGTATTAGCTGTACCTAGGTCTAGAGCTAAAAATGAGTAATCTTTTCCAAATTTATAATTAGCCATATTTCTTTTTGCCTCCTACTCCTATATTTAAAATTTATCATTATTTTAATATAACAGTCTAGTATAATTATACTATAAAATTATGATAAATTAAACCAAAAAGATTTTTATGGGGGAAAAGGCGACAGTGGGAACATTCATTATTGTAGAAGGCAAAACAGATGCGGCAAAATTGGAAAGCATTTTTCCTGATCTTGAAATAATTGAAACTGGGGGGAGTGGAATTACAACAGAAAAGTTAGCATTAATTAAAAAAATTAGTTTACATAATAAAATAATAATTTTTACCGACCCTGATCATCCTGGTCAAAAATTGCGACAAATCATTAGTGATTATTTAGACAATAATTGTATTCATGCTTTTATTGATAAAGTTGATGCAATTAGAGGAAAAAAGGTGGGGGTTGCAGAAGCTTCTATCTCCGCAATTAAAAATAGTATTATCAATCTTATTACCTTTAGTAACAAGACTGGTGATAGTTTATTATGAAGTGATTATATTAATCTTGTTGATTCAAAATTAAAACGTCAAAAAATTATTAATTATTATAATTTAGCTCTCACAAATAATAAAACAACATTTAAATATTTAAACTATATGAATATAACAAAAGATGATTTAATTAAAACTTTAGAGGAGAAATAATAATATGAAAAAACAAAATCAGGAAATGTGGGCAGAAGGAATTATTGCCAAAAAAAGTAAAGGCCAAAATTTTTTAACAAATTCTTATTTTATCAATAAAATTGTTAATAGTGCATTTGAATTTCCAAAAACCAATATTTTAGAAATTGGTCCGGGGATGGGAGCTTTAACCAATGAAATTTTATTAAAAGCAAATAAATTTGTTTGTGTTGAAATTGATCCTGATTTAGTAAAATATTTAACAGTAAAATTTCAAAATCAAAATTTTAAAATTATTGAAGCAGATATTTTAACACTTGATTTAGAAACATTGTTTGCAACTGAATTTCCAGATAATAATCCAATTAATATTATTTCAAATATTCCTTATTATATTACTTCTCCAATTATTTTTAAATTATTAAAAATAAAGAATCCAAAAGTAAAAGAAGTTGTTTTAATGATGCAAAAAGAAGTTGGTGATCGAATTATGGCTCAACCAAATTCAAAGGCGTATAATAATCTTTCGATTGTTTGTCAACTTTATAGTGATATTGAAAAAGTTTGTTTAGTTGGACGCAATAATTTTGTTCCTGTTCCTAAAGTCGATAGTGTTGTTCTAAAATTTAAACTAAATCGAAAATATCCTGATTTAAAAAATGAAGAAGATTTTATTGTATTTATTCGAGCAATGTTTGCGACAAAGCGAAAAACAATCTTAAATAATCTAGCAACTATTTTATATGATAAAACATTGGCACAAAATATTTTATTAAAATTAAATTATTCTTTAACTTTACGATCAGAAAGATTAACCGTAAATGATTTTTATTTATTATATAATGAAGTTAAACAAAATGAGAAAGAAGGTCAATAATGCAAATTAAATCATATGGTAAATTTAATTTAACATTAAAAGTTTTTCGTAGAAATCGATGAAAAAAAATGCATCGAATTCAAAGTATTATTTTTCCTTATAAATTAGAATATGATATGGTTGAGGTTTTGCCTTATCAAGGCGTACAAACAATTTTTACTTGTAATAAAAAAGAACTTGATTGAAATAATAATACTGTTTTAGATGCTTATCATAAGTTCTTGATAGTATTTCCTAAATTTAAAACAATTCCGTTACATATTAATTTAATTAAAAACACAACAATTGGTTCTGGTTTAGGTTATTCGGCTAGTAATGCTGTTGCTGTTATTAAACTAATTTGTAATTTTTTTAAGATTAATTATTATTCAAAAAAAGTTAAAAAGTTAATTAAAAGTCTTAGTTCAGATGCTTTATTTTTTTACTTAGAAAAACCAGCAATTATTTCTGGCTGTGGTAATAAAATTACATATTTAACATCTAAACAAATTAAAAAATATGAAATTCCTAATCTTAAAGTTATTGATTCAAAAATTTCATCAATTACAAAAGATGTTTATCAAGAGTTTGATTATAATTATAACTATTATAAAACAAAGAAAAATACTAATACCTACTATAATATTCTGCAACAACCTGCTTTTAAAATTAATTCAAAGTTAAAAAAATTTTATATGACTTTAAAAAAAGAACACCAAAATGTTATGCTATCAGGTAGTGGGGGTGCTTTTTTAGTATGATAAATTAATTTTAAAGTATATTTTAAAATTAATTTAGGCTATAATTTAACATAAATGAGGAGATTATAAAATGAATAAAGTATTGTTAATTGACGGGAATGCGTTACTTTTTAGAGCATTTTATGCTACAGCTTATAATGTTAAAATGTTAAAAAGTTTAGATGGAACTCCAACTAATGCTGTTTATGCTTTTGCTAATACGTTAAATAAAATTTTAAAATCAAATAATTATTATAGCGTTGTTGTTGCTTTTGATAAAGGAAAAAAGAATTTTCGTCATGATTTGTTAACTGATTATAAGGATGGACGCAGTAAGACACCAGAAGAACTAATCGTACAATTTCCAATTGTAAAAGAATTTTTAGATAGTTATCAAATCCCATATTTAGAACAAGAGGGGTATGAGGCGGATGATCTATTAGGATGTTTGGCGCAACAAGCAGAAAAAGAGAACTTTTATGTTGATATTTTTTCAAGTGATAAAGATTTGTATCAATTAATAAGTGATAAAACAAATATTTTGGTCCCGCGTCAAGGTGATACAGCCTATGTTATTGATAAGACGGCTTTAGCAGAAAAATGAGGGGTTGAACCATTACAAGTTCCTGATTTAAAAGGATTAATGGGCGATCCTTCTGATAACTTGAAAGGAGTTACTGGTGTTGGTGAAAAAACAGCAATAAAATTGATTCAAGAATATCATTCAATTGAAAACTTATATGATAATCTTGATCAAATCAAAGGGGCATTACAGCAAAAATTATTAAATAGTAAAGGGGATGCATTATTGTGTAAAAAAGTTGCCACAATTTTTTGTGATATTAATTTAAAGCAATTTGCGTTTACGCCATTTCAACCGAACTATGATGTTTTAATGCAATTTTATTTAAAATATAATATGAATTCTTTTATTACAAAATTATTTAATAACAAAGATGATTTACAAAATTCAGAGTTAAAAGTTGAAATTATTGAGGAATGAAAAGAAGAATATAATGAAGACAACACTACTGTTTATTTAGAACTATTTGATGAAAATTATCACATTTCAGAAATTATTGGTTTTGGGATCGTTAATTCCAAAGGAATTTTTTATTTTGATTATATTCATGCTAAATATGATAAATTATGACATCAGTTTTTATACAACCAAAATTATCAAAAGATAACTTATCATGCCAAAAGTTTAATTTTAGCTTTAGCGCGTGATAATATTACTGTGCAAAATATTAGTTATGATATGATGTTGGCGGGATATGTTTATAATTCTAACGCAAAAAATACCCTTGATACGTATATTAATTTATTTGAAAAAAAACAAATTTTAACCGATGATTTATTTTATGGGAAAGGGGTTAAAAAACAAATTCCAATTGATATTGTTAAATTAAGTCAGTTTATTGGACAAAAAGCATTTTATATTAATAAGTTGCAGCCAAAGATTATTGAATTATTAAAGGCTAATCAACAATATGATTTATATTACAATATTGAGCTACCAACGGCTTTTGCACTAGCACGAATGGAAATTAATGGTGTAAAGGTTGACCAACATGAGTTAACAACTCAAACATTACGAATTGAAAAAATTGTGCAAGAATTAAATAATGAAATTAATGCCATTGCTCAAAAAGAGATTAATCCCAATTCACCAAAACAAGTATCAGAATTATTATATTGTGATTTTTCTTTACCTGATCGAAAAAAAGGTTCAACAGCCCAAGAAGTTTTAGAGGAAATAAAGGATACTCATCAAATTATTCCTAAGATTTTAGATTATCGTAAGTATCAAAAATTATATTCAACGTATCTAAAGGGAATGGAAAAGTATATTTTTAATGATGGCAAAGTCCATACTATTTATAAACAAACGTTAACAAATACCGGACGGCTTTCATCGGTTGAACCAAATATGCAAAATATTAGTATTCGTGATGAAGTTCAAAAAGAAGTTCGAAAAATTTTTGTTGTTTCAACAACAGATAATATTTTATTATCATGTGACTATTCACAAATTGAATTAAGAATTCTAGCTCATATGTCAAAAGATTCCGATTTAATTAGGGCATTTAATAATAATGAAGATATTCATACTAATACGGCAATGAAAATTTTTAATTTATCAAAAGTAGAAATCACGCCTAATATTCGCCGCAGCGCTAAAGCTGTTAACTTTGGAATTATTTATGGAATTAGTGATTTTGGATTGGCAACTGATTTAAATATTCCTGTTTATAAAGCAAAAGAAATTATTAATAATTATTATCAGCAATTTCCCACAATTAAAGCTTTTATTGATAGTCAAGTTGAATTTTGCAAACAAAATGGTTATGTTATAACTATTTTTAATCGAAAACGATATGTTCCTGAAATCAATGATCTTAACTATATTCAGCGAGAATTTGGGAAACGAATTGCTATGAATATGCCAATTCAAGGTAGTGCGGCCGATATCATTAAAATTGCTTTAAAAAATATTGATCAAGAATTTCTAAAATTAAATTTAAAAGCAAAAATAATTGCTCAAATTCATGATGAACTAATTTTTGAAATTCCACAAAATGAATTAGCGCAAGTTAAATCAATTGTTAAAACTTTAATGGAAGATTCAACAGCGTTAGATGTTAAACTATTAGTTGATATGAAAGCAGGTTTAAGTTGATATAATTTAAAATAAAATTAAATTATATCAGCATTTTTTATGCCGTAATTTTTATGATTTTTATTTTGACCATAATTTGTTGTAATTTGACACGGTAAGATTCCTAAGTATTCCATTCCCATTTTAATCATTGCTTGTTCTGAATTGGTGTTTTCAATATCACATTCAGCAAAAATTCATTTTAACTTCATTTTTTCAAAAGCTAGGGTAATAACTGCTTTCCCTGCTTCAAAAATATAATTGTTTCCTCAATATTTTTTATTAACAATATAGCCCATTTTTGCATTTGGCATCATTGAATCTAACCGTAAATCAATAATTCCAATCATTTGGTGGGTGTCTTTTAACTCTAAAGCCCATTTTCCTAGTGGTTGGCTCAAAAAGAGTTGTGCAATTATTTTTCTTGTTTCCATAATATTCTGGTGGGGAGCTCATTCTAGAAACTTTATGTTCTCAATATTTTTGCTATATTCAAAGATGCTACTGGCATCTGCGGGGGTAATTGGACGCAGAATTAAACGTTCAGTTTCAATGATTTTGTTTTGTTCTAAAATTAAATAATATTGTTGCATAATAAGCGACTCCTTTTTGAATATTGTATTTAAAAAATGGTTTTAAGATATTGTTTTTGCATAAAAATTAAAAATACTAATTAATAATTAGTATTTTTATTGTACTTTTTATTTTGCCAAGCATTTTTTCAATTTTATTAATATTAAAATTTTGATTATATATTTTTTCAAGATTAACTCTAAATTTTTGAGCAACAGCTAATAAATCTGCTTTTGCTTGTTCATTATCAATGCCATTATCAATTTTTTCAAACTTTGTAATCATTTCGTTTGCTAAACTAACAAATTTCTTTTCTAAACTATTAAAAATTATTGTTTGATATTTTGTTGAAATAATTGTTTCAATTTCATCAGTATATTTTGTAGCATCGGTAGTTTTAATTAATTCAAGAATATTTTGATAAACAAGCGGCAAATAAGTATTACAAATAAAATTAATTGTTTGTTGGCGGTAATCTAAAATTCATTGGGCATAATATTCATCCGGAAACATCATTTATAATTTCTCATTGTTCATTTAAAGCTTCCAAATTAGGAATAATAAAGTGATTAGCAACTTCTGAAAAAATATTTGTTATTAACAAGTTTAAGTCATTATCAATTAAATAACTAATTAGTGGTTGATATTTCTTATCACTTGCTTTAACTAACATTTCAATAATGTTTGCATAATCGCTTTCAAAAAGATCTAAATTAAAAACAATCTTTGTTTTTAATGGTTTAACTTCGTATTCGTTTATTAAATTAGTAAAATATTTATTGTAAAAAGGACGATTAAGTGATTTTTCTAATAGTAAGTGGCGATGGTTATCGTTAAGCTTATCAACAGTTATTCGACGATCAAATGTTCGTTCTTTTTTAAATTTTGCACTTCTAATTCGATACATAATTGGAACATAAATAGCAATTGCAAAGATGATAATAACACTAATAACTAAGACAATGATTCCTCATTCTGGCACAACTATCCCTCCTAATTCTTAATTTTATTATATCTTAATGTTCTTAAATTAATGTATAGTATAATATAGATTTTAAATAAATTAGTTTTTGTTTTTTTTTTGATATATTTATAGTTAAAAAACATTGGATTATTTTATAATGTCTTTTATTAATTATTTAAACAATTTCCAGCATCATCTGTTGTTGTACATTGTGATTGGAACATAATAAAGATAATATTTTCAACAGTTTCTGTTTCAGTATTGTATATGGCAAATGCTCCGTCTTGTCATGTTCCATTTTCTTTTGCAAATTTGTGTTCATTTCCTTGATTCATATGAACATCGTGAACACCATCAATTGGGTCACCATAACTCATTCCTCAAATCCCAATTCTATATTTTGAATTATTTAAAGTTGGTGAGATCATCTGACTAAATAACGTTTCTAATGCACTTGTCTCTTTTTCTCCAACGTATGGTAAGACAGTAACAAAATTATGGTCAAATAACTTACCTTTTAAATAATCTAAGCAGTATCCATCGTCTCCTGTTGTTAAATTGGAATGAACGGTATCATCTAAACTAAAACAGCGATCAACAATATAATTTTGATAATTTTGTTTAATAAAATATAAAACATCATGTGGTTTAATTCGTGAACGAACATTAATGTTTACAGTATATGTTCAGTTATTTTTATCAGTAATTTCTAAATCAAAATGGGGGTTACCTTGTACTGTGGGATGACAGTTAGTTAGGATTCCTTTTAAAAAAAAATAATCATTTTTTTTCATATTTATAATTCCCCCCCATCATTCTTAATATTTTAAATGTTTTCTGTGGACCATATATTTATATTATGCGAAAAACATTTAAAATACCATTAGCAACCATTTGTATCAAATTATTTGCATATTAATTTAAAGACTTGTAAATTATTTGCAGGTTTCAAAATGTTCTTAAACTAATATCTTGATTTTTATAGTATATAAAAATAAAATTAAATTATTAATAAGAAAGAAGGAAGAATATGCCAGAATTACCAGAAGTAGAAACGGTCCGTCGAATTTTAACAAAATATGTCGTAGGAAAAACAATTACTGATTGTCAAATTTTCTGAAATAAAATAATAAAAGCTACAACTGATTCAAAAATTTTTATTAAAGAAGTTGTTGGCCAAAAGATTAATCAAATTGATCGAATGGGAAAACATTTACTTTTTATTTTAGATGATTATGTTTTAATTAGTCACTTACGAATGGAAGGAAAATATTTTTTTACAAAAAAAGATGAACCGGGAGAATGACAACATATTATGGTTTTATTTGAACTTGATCATCAATTTCAATTGCGTTACCACGATACCAGAAAATTTGGGACAATGCATCTATATGATAAAAGAACTTATTTAGAACAAGCCCCATTAAATAAATTGGGATATGAACCATTTGATGAAAGAATTACTGTTTCATATTTAAAAAATGCTTGGCAAAATAAATCACAACCAATTAAGACAACATTATTAGAACAAAATGTCATTGTTGGAATTGGAAATATTTATGCAAACGAAGTTTTATTTGCATCCAAAATTCATCCTGGTGAAAAGACAAAAAACTTAACTGATCAAGATTATCAAAATATTATTGATAATACAAAAGTTGTTCTTCAACAAGCAATTAATGAAGGTGGAACAACAATTGCAACTTATCATCCTGAACCAGGAATGGATGGAAAATTTGTTCAGCAGTTAAAAGTTCATGGGCGAAATAAAATGAAATGTGTTAATTGTCAAAACGAAGTTGATAAAATTTTTGTTAATGGACGCGGAACCTACTATTGCAATTATTGTCAAAAATTAAAATAAAAAAAGGGTACTCCTTTGATAAGGAGTACCCTTTATAAAAAAACTATTTACTAACGGATACCTATCTTTGGGTATTACCTTTTAGGAGGCCCATCCATCAGGTAATGATAAGTTCTGTTTGTTTACTATATGTTGCCATATAGTAATTTCATAATAACATAGGATTTTGCAAAGTGAGTAAAATTTTTAAAAATCATTACTTTTTTCTACTTTTTTTGGTAAGTTTTGGTAAATTGGATAAAATTAAGAAAATGCTTTGTTTTGTACGATTTTTTATAATAAAAAGTTTATAATAATAACGTGAGATTTTATATTTAGAAGGGAAAAAAATTATGGAACAAAAATATCATAAAAAACTAGTTAATGCTAGTGAAATGATTAAAAAAGCACACCAGAATAAATATGCGGTTGGTCATTTTAACATTAATAATCTAGAATGAACCAAAGCATTATTAGAAGTGGCACAAGCAACAAATACACCAATTATTTTAGGTGCTTCAGAAGGAGCAATTAAATATATGGGAGGTTATAACTTAGTTGTTGCAATGGTTAATGCGTTATTAGATTCATTGGAAATTACGGTTCCAATAGCATTACATTTAGATCATGGTCAATCAGTAGAAAGTTGTAAAAAGGCAATTTATGCTGGATTTTCTTCAGTAATGTATGATGGTAGTCATCATCCGTTTGCTGAAAATGTGATAAATACAAAAGAAGTGGTAGCTTATGCCAAACCAAATGCCGTTTCAGTTGAAGCTGAAATTGGAACAATTGGTGGTGAAGAAGACGGTGTTGTTGGTGCTGGTGAAATCGGTGATCCAAAAGAAGCGTCTGAAATGGTTGCAACAGGGATTGATTTATTAGCAGCAGGAATTGGAAATATTCATGGACCATATCCAACAGGATGGCCAGGATTAAATTTTCAAGCATTAGAAGATATTCAAGCCGCTGCTAAAATTGGAATGGTTTTACATGGTGGAAGTGGTATTCCGCAAGAACAAGTTAAAAAAGCGATTTCATTAGGAATTAGCAAGATTAATGTTAATACTGAATTACAAATTGCCTTTGCTGCGGCAACAAGACAATATATTGAAGCGGGGAAAGATAAACCAGAAAATGGGAAAGGGTTTGATCCACGTAAATTATTGAAGCCAGGTTATGAAGCAATCAAAACAACATTTGATGAATTAACAGCATGATTTGGTTGCAAAGGTAAAGCTTAAAGAACATTTCAAATCTGAAATGTTTTTTCTGAGGTTTCATTGTTAAATGATACTGGTGTTATATTTACTATAGAACTCAGGAGGGATAGAAATGAGTAAAAATAAAAAAACAGGTGCTGATATTGTGGTTGATACTTTAATCAACCAAAATTTCAAATATATTTTTGGGATTCCAGGAGCTAAAATTGATAAGGTTTTTGATGTTTTAGTTGATCATGGTCCGGAATTAATTTTAACAAGGCATGAACAAAATGTTGTTTTTATAGCGGCAGCAGTTGGAAGAATTACTGGTGAGCCAGGAGTTGCTTTAGTTACAAGTGGGCCGGGGGCTTCAAATCTTGCAACAGGTTTGGTGACAGCTAACTCTGAAGGTGATCCCGTTGTTGCGATTGCCGGGAATGTTGGTCGCGAAGATAGTCTAAAAAGAATACACCAGGCAATGGACAATGCTGCTTTGTTTCAACCAATTACAAAGTATAGTAAAGAAGTAGTTCATCCAAATAATATTTCATAAGCATTGGCGAATGCTTTTCGAGAAGCAACAACAGGACGAAAAGGGGCTGCTTTTGTCTCGTTACCCCAAGATATTGTCAATGCCGAAGATATTCAGCATGAGGCGTTAGTTCTTTCATCAAATTATGATTTAGGTTCAGCATATGATGAGAAAATTAGGTCGAATAAATTATTTTGGGGTCTTAAATTAATTTCTTAGAAATTGTGGAATAATATACCACTTACTTAGTTAAATTGTATTACTTTTAATTTTATTGTCAACACTTTTTTCTAATTTTTTAAATTTTTCCAGACTAAAAATACATGTTTATTAAAGTTATTTAATTTATTAGATAAAATTAATAAAAATATAAATTTCTTTGTAAATTATTATTTACAAAATTATTAACTAAATAATTAATTCTATTTTCTTCTAGCGGTTGTTCATTATTATTAAATAAATTAATTCTATTTTTTAATCCCATCATACTAGCATTTAATTTATTTTTAATAGTTTTTTCACTATAAATTGCTTTTTTAATCATAGTTCCTTTTCAATAATGAGAAATGTCACCTTCCATATGACAACCAACATTATTTCATAATGTTTGATTTCTAATGCCTTCTTTATTATTTTTAATTAATCTAATAGCTTTATTCAAAAAATCTAATTTAAAATCGCTTATAAAAAATTTACTATCTTCTAAACACTGTAATAATTCTTCATATTTACCATTAAAAAAATAATCAACAGCTTTATGATATGCTTCTCTATTTTCCTTATTTTTATTTTGAAAGGGATATATTTTTTTAAATATACTTGTAAGATGAAATTTATCTAAGCTATATGATACCTTGTTATTTTTATATTTTGCTTTTACTGCTCTATAAATTTTTTTAATTTGTTTTTCACCATCACTTAATATTAATATTTTAGTATCTTCATTAATATCATAAGTATCCATTAATTTAAAAATTTTATCAATAAAATTATCAATATTAGATTTATTATTTTTATTATTATGATTTTTATTCATCATTTGGAAAACGCCTTTTTTCTTTTTCATTTTTATTTTGGTTTTTGTTGACTTTTCTTTATCAACACCAACATGCATAGTAGCAAGAAATATTTTATTTTCAACTCTTTTTTTATTTTCTCGCATTGGTTCAAAAGCTCCGTCAATTTGAATATATAAAACATTATTTGGAATTTTAATTTTATTGTTATTTTTGTTGCTTATATAGTCAACTTTTTCTAAATCGGCATTTTTAAAAATATTAGATATTGTTCTTTCGCTAATATTTGCATTCTCTGTTGTATGCAAAATATCTTTATATCTTTTTCCATCGACCATAAAAGACATATATTTATCTTTTAAATTTATTTCGATTATTTCATATTTTTTTAAGCCTAATTCTTCATCTAAAGGATAACGATTTATATTTTCTTTTTTTTCTTCATCATATTTAACATATAATCTTCTTTTAATAGGAAAATCTCCATATTCTGTTTTAATTGTTTTTGGCAATTTTGACATCACCTTATATCCTTGTAATATTTGTCCTTGTTGATATAATTTAAATATCTCATTATCTCTATTAATAAATAAATTTTTAACTTCATTGTTTGTTTCTATTCTTTTATTTTATTTATAATTTCCTAATAAATTTTGTTTTAATTCCATTTTATATTTCCTTTCGTAATTAAACAATTTTTTTAAATTACAATATTTAATACTTCAAATAATTTTATCAAAAAAAGGAGGTTAATTAAAAATGCAAGATTTTACAAAAATTAATAACAAAAAACGAATTATTAGTTATGAACGGAATTATGTAAAATGAAGTGCAACAAATCTTATTAGTCAAATAATACAATAAAAATCATAAAAAATCAATTATAAATTTTTAAAAATCAAAATATTTATAGTTTTTATTTTATTTTAAGGAAAATTAAGCACACTAAAAAATAATTTATTAAATTACTTCAAATAAACCTATTTAAAATTATCTGAAAATACCTCTTTTGCTGTTTTTCAATTAAGAACAGGCCTTAATTTATCATTTATAACATTAACTACTCAATTTATTTTTTGTTGACTAACATTATTAAAATCAGTTCCCTTAGGAAATCATTGTCTAAGTTCAGAATTCATATATTCAATTAATGGTTTTTGTTGTGGTTTACCAGGGTCACAAAAATAAACTTGTGTTTCAGCAAATATTTCTAATTATCTTCATTTACTAAATTCTTTTCCTCTATCAGTTATTATTCCTTTAATTTTCCCAAATAAATTATTACTTATAACAATATCTTTAAACTTTTCCACAACTTCATTAGCAGTATGATTTTTTAATTTCATAACAAAATAACTTTTACTATTTTGTTCAACTAAAACCAAATTACTAGATTGATGCTCTTTTCCAACTATGGTATCCATTTCAAATCAACCAACATCAGTCTCTTTATTCTCAATATCTCATATTGATTTAAAATTAATTAATTTACCACGATTATCAAATTTTCCTTTTGTTTTATATTTTTTACCACAATGACGTAAATTATGTTTTAAAAAACCATAAAAACCCAAACGAATTCATTTATACAATGTTTTAACACAAACAGGAAATTTAATACCAAACTTTAGAAAATAACGATGAATAGGTTGTGATGGAGAATCACGATAAACATTAAATCTTATATTAATAAAATTTAATTGTTCTTCTGTAAACTTATATCTTTTATTATTCTTTTTTCTTTTCTCATAATACATTTTATCTGACTTATAAGCACTATATTCATCAATAGTTTTAAAACGCTTAATTTCTCGCAAAATAGTACTACGATTTCTGTTCAAACATTTAGCAATTTGTGAAATATTTATTTCACCATTCTTTTTTAAAAATAATTTTGATAATAATAATTTTTCCAATTTAACCTTATCAATAAAACTTAAATGACTATACATAACATTTATATACCTTTCATTAATTTATAAATTTAATATTAAAATTATTTAATACATTATTGATATATGATAAAATCAATTATAGCATTCAAGTAATTTTAATAAAGGAGAAGTAAAATATGAAAAAGTTACTAAGTATTTTAGGAGTAATCGGATTAACAGCAACAAGTACAACAACATTAATTAGTTGTGAAAAACCAAATAATAATGAAAACGGGGGGGGGTAATAAACCTACACCATAACCACAACAACTACCAGAAAATAGCAAATGAACTAATATTCCTAGAACACAGGCGCCTAATAAAGAATTTTTAACTGCTACTAATAAATGATATTTTTATATAAATAAATATGAAAATAATTATATAACGACAAAATTTTATTTTGATAATAATTTTATTAATAATCAAAACACTTGATGACAACACTTAAAAAATGATTCAGATTTTATTTGAAACTATAATTTAGTATATCGTTGAAATAAAAACAATGAACCACAAATACCAGAAATTAATAAAGACACAGGACTAATAATTGATTGAAAAGAATAAAAGGACTAACAAGTCCTTTTTTAAATTAATCGAACAAACTTCATAAAGATAATTAATAGGAATATATTTGTTATTGTATTATATAATGCTGGACTAAATTTTCATACCTCAAATGTTTGACTAAAAAAACTATATATTGTTTGAAATATTTTACCAACACCGCTTGCTAATTCGTTTACTTGTTTAACACCGGGAATATTATTTACAATTCAAATTGCAGCATTTTTTATATGACACGCTAAATTATATCAACTACAACTTTCATATTGGGCTTGTCATCATTGTCCATCAGGAAACAACCCGCCATTATTTATTTCTTGTCAGTTATAAATTCCAAAATTAAAATCATAATAACGGTACATATCATTTTCTTTTTGGGCTTGTAATTCAAAAACATTATAACCGATTTTTTGTTCTTCAATTTTTTTGTATTTTAAACCGTATTTATCTTTTAAAGCACCTTCAAAAATATAACCTTCATTTTGATTAATATTATAATTATTTGCAACTGAAAAATCATAATTAAATACATTACCATAATTAGTATTATAAAAACGATTTTTAAATGCTGAATACAATTTAATGTCTAATTGATTTTATTTATCAGAAAAATAAAAATAACGAGGATAAATTTTAAAACCATTATTTGCTAATAAACCATATTTTTTATTATATCCTTGTACATAAGTATCATTTTCTAAATCAAAAATGGTACGTAAATAATCTTTATAAAAATTTTGGGAAACCGTAAACATACTATTTAATAGTTTTTCAAATTGATTTTTATTAGTATTAGTTTCATCAATTAAAACATCTCTAAAATTAATCAATTTTAAACCAAAAAAATTAATTAAAACAGTATCATACTGTAAATTATCAATATAACCACTTTCAATAAAATTACTGCGATTTTGAAATACAGGTACCAAAGCATGGGTAAAAAAGGCTTTTAAAAATTTATTAATATCAATTTGACCTTTCATCTGTTCAAAAACCATTTTACCAATATTAGGAGAATTACCTTGATAATAATTATAAGTTTCAGCACTAAAATTAAAAGTATCTTCTTTTTCTTTTATGAAAGAAAATAAAAAACCTAAATCATCAGTATACCAATAACTATTTGCATTATTACCATCCCAATATTGTTTAAAATGTGTTAATTCTAAACTACCAGCAATAATATTTTTATTTTCATCAATTGTTAAAATCATCCGATAAATTGATTTTCTAGTTAAAATAACATCAGGTTTTCAATCTAATTTTTCCATATTATTAATAATTTCAAAATCAAAAATTATTCTTTCACTACCCAAATTTGGGTCATCATAGTTTGGATTACCACCTTGCTGAATTCGGATATTTTCTTGTACAATAACATCAATATATTTAAGCAAAAAAGAACGAACATTTTGATAATATTCAGTATATAATTTTAATTTGCCATCATTATCAACAACTGGTAATTCTGGTTCACCGTTTCCATCTCAACGATATACTAAATTATAGTTTCAAATAAAATCTGAATCATTTTTTAAGTGTTGTCATCAAGTGTTTTGATTTTTAATAAAATTATTATCAAAATAAAATTTTGTAAGCAAATATTGACCATTTCTTTTTTCTCCATAAAAATATCATTTATTAGTAGCAGTTAAAAATTCTTTATTAGGTGCCTGTGTTCTAGGAATTTGTATTCAAAACTCATTAATCATTTTAACTAATTGTAAATTATCAATACCTCTTTCTAATTTATTAATAACTTCCACAGTATTAAAATACTTAGCAAAAGAATAAGAAAAATTAGTTAATTCTTTTAAAAATTGTTTTTTATCAACATCATAGAATTTATCAATATTATATTGTTTAGCATAAGTATCTCAATTTTTATATAAATCCATAAACTCATCACTAGGCTTATCAAATGAAATTCCCGTTGAATAACTATCCTTTAAAAAGTCTAAATATCATTTATCATTATAAGTTAATGTTTGTGATGTTTTTAGAGTTGGATTAATAAAGTAATTTGTTTCAGACCAGTTTTCAAAAAAACTACTGCGTAAAAACATTGTATTAATAAAATCAGTTTCATTCATTCCCATTGTTTGTTAATTAACAGTATAATTCTGCTGATTTAAGGGTTTAAATGCTGTTAAAGTAATAAATGGAATAATTAAACCTAAAATACCTAAAATAGATATGGCAAATAAAGATAATGATTTTTTCATATTTATAATTCAACCCCCAACTATACAATGTTTTTGAAACAATAAACCCAACAATATATAAACTTGATATTGTTAACATTAATGGATGACTAAACAAAATTGCCATTTTACCAAACAAAGAAAGTAAAAAAGTATCTGAGTTATATAAATCCATAATGATATTTTTTGCTGATGTTAATTGATTTATAATCACCGTAATAAAACTAGTACCAAAAATAGCAATTGCAGCAACTAATAAAACTAATCTAATCATTAATCTGTTTCCTTTCACCGACCATTTTTATTAGCCTTATGTGCTTTTTTAACACCACGTACTGTTGAAGCATACAATTTTGATGTATTGTTTTTAACAGTTGAACCTAATTCATTATATTGTGTTCTTGTTCCGTGGATAGCATAAATTGATAACTTAACAACCATAAAAAAGATAATAAAATAAGCAATAGTTGTATTTGTCATTGGTAATTTAGTATTTCAAATTACATCAAAAATAAACAAAAATACATCAAAAATCAAACTAAAAATCTTATCTCAATTATTACTTTCTGATAATAAATTAATCATCTTTATCACTTCCTTTTTCTTTTTTAGGTTTTAAATTTTTTTTCAAAATATCAATATCAAACAATGCTAAACGCTCTTTAACACTTAATTTAGTAATTTCTGACCAATAATATTCTTTATAATTAACTATTTCATCATTTTTTAAATCACGAACAAACTTTAATCATTTACTATCATATTTCTGTGCAAATTCTAATGGAATAATTATTTTAAAAAACCGAATTCCTAACCCAACATCCGACTTATGTTTTGCTCGTTTACCTTCGGCTGTTCGTTCTACTGATTTTGTTTTTCAAATTTCATAATCTGTAATATCTTGAAAAATACCAATTCGCATAATAAAGAAACGATTAAAAAAATTAAATCCTTTTTAGCAATAGGTTTTTTCAATGAAATTGGAATAATAATACCACTTGCTAATTGTCGAATATTATTTCAAATCATACCCTCACGCTGAGCAGTAAATAAAGCACGATTACCAAAATGTCTTGCTAATACAATTCACGGAATTTTACCACTACGAACTTTTTTCTCATCGTGGGGACTAGTTCCATCAATATATAAATAACTTTCATCAAATAAAATAACACTATCATCTGGGGGAACTGGTTTTGTTCTATCTGTAAAATCTAAATTTTTAAATGTTAAAACTTTAACTTTATCATCTTCTAACGGATAATTACTATAAATCTTATCTGTTAATAGTTTCATAGTTTGTGATAAATAATTTAAAAGTAAAGTTTTTCCCGTCCCTAACTTACCAATAATTACTGATAACGGATTATCTCAAACAAAATTAACTAAACGAAAAGCACTCAACTGATAAAATATGTTTTTTCAAACTCATCAGACAAAATAAACACATTGCAAAGCAAACAATAATCAAAATACTAAACCGGTATAATTTAATGAAATTATTCAAAGTAATAAATCAATTAAACTAAACAAAATCATTGAACCACCAATATAACAATAATTTTTTAAGAAAAATATAAATTTTTTCATTACTTAAAATACCCAACTATTTTAAAAACCATTCACAATAAAAACCACGTTAAAAATAAAATCACAATTCAAATACCAATCATAAGAGTTAAATATTCATTTTGATTTAAATTTCAAGTTGTAATAATTTCAACATTAGTTTTATCTATAAACAAAAATACATAAATAAAAAACTCTTTTAATTTTTCTCAATCATTTTGCATATTTAAAAACTCCACATTTTCTGAATAAGTTTAAAAAACATCCCCAAAAATAAAACGATAAATAATACAAATGATATGACATATAAAAATTCATGAGCATTTGAACCAATAATATAACTAACAAATTGAACTCAATAATCATATAAACCCATTAATTTAAGTCCTTCAAGTCATTAATTAATTTATCTACTTTTTCATCACTTCAATTTGTTAAATTATTGTTAGTTGTTTTTACTTTTTGAGGTTCACCAGGAAATATTGCTTTTTTCATTTGTGTAAAATAATTCTTTAATTTTGTCGAAAACTCTTGATGAAATAAAAAAAATCATCAATATGACAATTTGAAAACTAATTTTGTGTAAGATTATGATTTTGCTTTAAATTTTTTAAACGTTAAAATATAATACCGTTGATTGTTGGTTTGGTGTTAAACCTTTGTGTTGGTATTTTCATTTTCAGAGCTTTAAATAATTTTGAATATTAGTGAAACCCAAACCATGATAATGAATTAAGGCTTCTTTAAGACTGGATTGTAATTTACTAATCTTATTTAACTTTTGATAACTAGTATCAGGGTTTGTACTAGTTTTGGTGGAATATAGAGTAGAATTTGTTTGTTTTGCTACTAATAAATATAGTGGTTGCATATCAGAAATAATTATTGATTTTTCTTTAATTAGTTGCTTATTCATATTTTCAATAATCCATTGTTTTTGTAATCTTTTGGTATTGGTGGATTGAACAAAAATATTATTATTGCTATCAACTGCCATTTGAATACAGCATTTGGTATCAGTTGAAAATGGATCGAGATGAGTTTTTCGTTTATCAAATTTATCTTTAAAATTGCCTTTATGAATTTCTTTAATAAATGTTTCATCCATTTGGATTTGACCATTTAATTTTTTAAATTTTAACTGTGTATTTTCTAATTGTTTTGATTGCATTAATTTTTGTCGATTATATCAAGCGGTTTTTGGGGTTGTTTTAATAAAACGAGAAATTATTTTACTAGATTGTCCTAACAATGAAATTTGAATTAATAAATTTCACTGTTCATAATTTAAATGACTTCAATAAGTAAAATGATGACGAAATGCATCAAAACTAGCACGACATTTTTTACATAAATATTTTTGTTTTCCTTCGGAATTATGACCATTTTTAACACAATGAAAAGATTTGCAATTAGGACATATAATGCCTTTATCTCTAAATTTTTGATCAATTTCATTTAAACGTTTTTGTTTTTTAATTAAGTCTGCTTGTTGTTTTATTTTTTCATAAAATTCTAAAAATTGATCATCTGTTAAGCTATTTATTAATTCTGTAATTATTTTTTTCATCATTTATTTACCTCTATATATTAAAAATATACCTAATTTTAGGTATATTTTATAAATATCAAGAGTTTTCGACAAAATTAAAGATAATAGTTATTAAAATATAAAATTAATCATTTATAATTAAATTGATATTTTTGCACTACACACTGCCTACAAATTTTAAAAAGAAAGTAGATATATTTATAAAGAATATTATAAAAATTTATATTCCAAAACTACTATTAATATGACCCTTAATAAAAATATTCTTATTTTTATTAAATCCTACTTTAAAACAATTATTTCATTACTAATAATTTCAATAATAACTTATAGACAGTGTGTAATACAAAAATAAACAACAAAATTATTTAATCAACTCACATAAAAGCTAGTGTGCCATAGCTAAGATATATGATCAGTAATAATAAATATTAAAATACTTTAACCATAACACGGAAAAAGTTTAAAATCTTAATGATAACAAAAATACCAAATGGAATTAAAATAATTCACGCATCACCTAAAAAGGTCATTAATTGTGGTAATACAGCATAAATTGCTTCTTTAACTTTCATCATTGCTTGCCCTAAACCACTTCAAATAGAACCCATTTCATCTGAAATAGTAGGTTTATCACCAACTGCTAAAAAATTAATTGCTGTTGTTAAATACATACCTAACATTATTTTTTATCCCCCCTATTTTCAATTTCTTTTTTATCTTTTTTCTTTCCTCGAATTTGGCGAATTTTTTAATAAATTGATAAACCAATTCACGCAAAAATACCTAATATAATAACAACACTAAAAATTGTCGTTAATCAAACTGGCATAACTTATTCCTCCTAAAAATCTAATTTTCGCGGCACGCTTCGCGTGTTCGCTACGCTCAAAATAAACTATATTGAATAAATTACCGCTAATAAATTACGCGGATAATTTATTCATCTTCTTTTTCATTATTAATTACAATATTATTTACCGTATTAATAACATTATCTTTTCCATACTTAGTTACTAAGGACCGTAAAATAAAATAATGTTTTCTTTCCATTAAAAAATCAACTCCTTTCTGAGTTGATTTGTTGCACTTCACTTACACGATGCCATGATGAAATTTGCTGTGGAAATGACTGTCGTTGTGAGAGTAGCTGTTGTGATCACAATGTGGCAACGATTAAAAGTTTTGTTAAAATTATTTCACAAAAATGGTCTTTAAAAATAATTAATGTTTTCAATGAACAAGAATGTGGTTTTAATGAATTACATCACCATTTAAAAGAATGCACTAGAAAAGTGTTAACATAAACCCTTAATAATTTAATTAAAAGAAATATTTTTGAGAAAAAGGTCTATCTTAAAAATAATGTGACATATTCTTCATATCGGTTAACAGATATTGGTTTTGAATTAGTACGAATGATTTACCAAATTAAACGATTTAGTTGTGCTTATTTAGTTGATTAAAGATTTGGAATATTTTTTTAAAAATATTTTATTTTTCTTATATAATAAATTTAATATATATTTGAAATGGGTGGAACATATGTTAAATCTTGCAAAAGAGGCTACGCGGGGATTTACAAAAAAAATAACGCAATTTATTGGGTTGATTTTGTTTATCATTGGAGCAGTATTAACCTTTACAGCACTTTTTTCGACTGTTTTTCAAGTTAAAAATGGATTAAATGATGTTAAAAGAAATAGTATCCCGTATCATTATGAAATTGGGGTGGATAGTTTGAATATTGATAATAATGTTTATAAGAGAAATCCGGATTGAAAAATTAATGGAAATAATCGTGCTTTTTTAGCACAATTTTATGATGATACTAAAATTGATACCAATCGGTTAACTTTTAATAATATTAAGGCAGATGTTTTAGGTTTAAATTGTGATTTAACAAATAATCAAATTTGTACATGATCAAAAGAACCATCATATTTAAATAAACAAACAGGGACAGCATCTTTTGCTGCGTTAGTTAAGAATTTTAATGGTAATCTTCCTTTGGCATTTTTAAGTTATATTATTCATCATCCCGATAAAAGCCAGTTAAAAGCTTTAATTGATAATGATAATGTTACTTTAGATCTTAGTTACGATGTTAGTTATCAGTTTGTTGCTAATAATTTAGCTAAAGACACCCAATATTTTAATGCTGTTGCTGTTAATAAAGATAAAAATTTATTATTTAATGGTGATGGGTGACGAGGAAATGATATTTTTTATACTCCATTTAATCGTGTTTATGATGTAACAATTGGTGGGGCCGTTACTGAGATAGCAAAAAACAATATTATTTTAAGTAAGCAATATGCAGACTATAATTCGTTAAATGTTGGTGGAAATTTTAATTTAGGAAATAATTCAAATTTACAATTTAAGATTGCAGGTTATGGTGCTAAGTATAGTAATATTTATCCTAGTTTAGCAAGCTTATCAACAGTTGCTAGTGGTAGTAAAATAATTGATTTAAGGAATGGTTCATTATTATTTATGAATGACATAAATTATAATATGATTAAACAAAACTTTTCTAATGGTGAAGAAAAGTTTACTGGCTTTATTAATGTTAATGGCGACTTAACTGATCCTCAAAAAGTTGCATTGTTGCGCAAGGTTTTAGGTAATTATTTTGTTGCTCCAGATAATGCGATTGTTGCTTTTGAATCATCATTACCAGGCCAAGTGGTAATGTTAACAAATACTGGTTTTATTATTAATACCTCAATTGCGGTTGCCTGTTCAATTATTATTTTAATTATTATTGCCTTTTTTATTAAAAAGGATATTACTCATCAAAAACGCCAAATTGGGGTTTTAAAGTCCTTAGGATATAGACGTTGGGAATTATCTTTTGTTTTTACTTTTAATATTGTCTTTACAACGCTAATTGGTTGTTTATTGGGGTGGGTTATGAGTTTACCATTACAAATGTATTTTACTTCTTCAAACTTATATTCAGTTGGTCTACCATTAGCACTCTTTTATTTTAATCCAGTTATTTTTATTACCGCAACAATTATTATTCCCCTTATCTTTGTTGCGGTGGCGTTTTTAATTTCATTTGTTCTTTTAAGCAGAACAGCTTTAGATTTAATTTATGATTTAAAAGGGTCAAATTTAAATTTCCGTGCTAAAAGAGTAAGAAAAGTAAGAAAATATGCCCACTTTGGATTATCCTTTAATATTCATTTATCATTTACCTTTGCTTTAAAATCATTCGGAAAATGAGTAATGGTGTTAGTTGTTTTAGCTTTTTCATCCTTCTTATTAATTTTCCAATTAGATGCCGGTGTTATGGCCCAAGGCATTGTTGATGATTCTTTCCGATATTTTAAAGATGATATAAAATCGTATTTAATTGCATCTTCTGATCAACAAGATATTGCCCAAGAAGCAAACAATAGTAAACCTTATAATTGAATTACAACCAATGAACGTGATCAATATTATTATCGAGCACAAGTCTTAGAGGATGATAAAACTTTTAATTTTCCAGATCCATTAATGTGTTTCTTAAAATTATCAAGTCATAATTCCGCTGGGGCACAACAAAGTTGTGGTGATTTACTAAATATTATTGGTGATCCAAGTGGGCCAAATCTTGTTGAAAGTAAGATTAAATATGATGCTAAGACTAACAAATACCCTTATTTAAATTCTGAAACAGTTAAGGCAATTGTTAACTATAAAGTTAAAGATAATAAAACTGGGGAATGAATTAATGGATGAGATTGGTTAATTGAAATAATAAATATTATAAAACCAAGTTTAATTAGTCAAGGTCTATCCGAAGCAGATATTCAAACTATTATTACTGGAATTAATATGATTAATAGTTTGGGTTCATCAACTAATGGTCAGTACTCTGATATTTACTTAGGACCATATATGGTGTATGATCCAGCTTATGATTTCCCGTATGTCTTTCTAACGGCCGGTTGAAGTCCAGATGATGTAAAAAATGCTAAAAATCCTGTTTCACAATTAAATGTTGTTGGTTTATCAAGTGATGAAACACAACGAAATCAATTGTTGAACTATCGCTCTCAAAATACGCCAGTTGATGTTGCCCAAAAAGAAGTTTTTGGTTATAAAATTAGTGACAACCCAGTAAATCATGATTTAAATATGCCAATTAATGAACCAATCCCAGTTATTTTAGCAAAACGAGTTTATCAATCAATGGATATTAATCCGGGAGATATTTTTAAATTAAATGTCCGAATCACAAATGCGATTGGCTATGTTCCGGTTGCTTTTAAAGTGGTTGGTTCAGATGATGCCGATATTAGTTCGGGGAATATTTATATGAATCAAGATTCGTTAGTTACTGTTATGAACCAATGAGTTAATGTGACAAGGAAGGGAATCGTGTTCCGACTTGGTTCATATTATAATGTTGTTGCTTCTCGTGCCGGTCCGAGCGGAATGGCTTTACAACCTTATCGTATTATGTCCTCGTTTTCATTAACAGATAATTATGATTTTACAATGTTTGATAATAATAAAAAGATTGATTTTACTAATGCACTGGATTTAAGAACAAATTTAAAATTATTAAATGGGTTGCATAAGATTTGACCGTTTGATACATTACGAGAAAATTATTCGCAAGGAATGCGAACCGTCCGCGATGTTCTTAATGTATTAGAGGGACTAACGATTGTTATTGTTGCTTTAATTCTAGCTGTTTTAATTTCAATGGTGCTTGATGAAAACCGACGAACAATATTGACCTTAAAAGTGCTTGGATATCCAACATGAAAAATTATTTCAATTGTGCTAGGATTTTATTTATTAGCTATCATTATTGGTTATATCTTAAGTTACGTGATTGCACAGTTATTATGGAGTTTAATTGCTAATGTTGTCTTTAAAAGCACCGGAATGTTGTTAATACCTTCCTTTTCTACTTATGTTGTTTCAATTGCAACAGCAGCAATTGGAATAATTCTATTATTAGTTATTACGGTTGGAATTTGAAAAATTAAGAAAAATAAACCAACAAATATTACATCAGAGTAAAACTAAATGTTATCCAATTTAAAAAATGGATAACATTTTTTATTAAAAAGTTATTAAATTTTAGATTATGTCTTATTTTTTGCTAAACTAATTATATAGTTATTGTTATAAAGTAGTTTCTGATTAAAATGTTATTAAAAAAGTGTGCAGGGGTAAAATGATAAAAATAGTTGTATGGATAGTAGTTATAAATTCTGTTTTTTTTCATAATTTTATACGCTCAAATAATATTCTTCAAAATGTTCCATTTTCTTTTAATAAGGCATCGTGTAAGTGAAGTGCAACAAATCTTATTAGTCAAATAATATAATAAAAATCATAAAAAATCAATTATAAATTTTTAAAAATCAAAATATTTATAGTTTTTATTTTATTTTAAGGAAAATTAAGAACACTAAAAAATAATTTATTAAATTACTTCAAATAAACCTATTTAAAATTATCTGAAAATACCTCTTTTGCTGTTTTTCAATTAAGAACAGGCCTTAATTTATCATTTATAACATTAACTACTCAATTTATTTTTTGTTGACTAACATTATTAAAATCAGTTCCCTTAGGAAATCATTGTCTAAGTTCAGAATTCATATATTCAATTAATGGTTTTTGTTGTGGTTTACCGGGGTCACAAAAATAAACTTGTGTTTCAGCAAATATTTCTAATTATCTTCATTTACTAAATTCTTTTCCTCTATCAGTTATTATTCCTTTAATTTTCCCAAATAAATTATTACTTATAACAATATCTTTAAACTTTTCCACAACTTCATTAGCAGTATGATTTTTTAATTTCATAACAAAATAACTTTTACTATTTTGTTCAACTAAAACCAAATTACTAGATTGATGCTCTTTTCCAACTATGGTATCCATTTCAAATCAACCAACATCAGTCTCTTTATTCTCAATATCTCATATTGATTTAAAATTAATTAATTTACCACGATTATCAAATTTTCCTTTTGTTTTATATTTTTTACCACAATGACATAAATTATGTTTTAAAAAACCATAAAAACCCAAACGAATTCATTTATACAATGTTTTAACACAAACAGGAAATTTAATACCAAACTTTAGAAAATAACGATGAATAGGTTGTGATGGAGAATCACGATAAACATTAAATCTTATATTAATAAAATTTAATTGTTCTTCTGTAAACTTATATCTTTTATTATTCTTTTTTCTTTTCTCATAATACATTTTATCTGACTTATAAGCACTATATTCATCAATAGTTTTAAAACGCTTAATTTCTCGCAAAATAGTACTACGATTTCTGTTCAAACATTTAGCAATTTGTGAAATATTTATTTCACCATTCTTTTTTAAAAATAATTTTGATAATAATAATTTTTCCAATTTAACCTTATCAATAAAACTTAAATGACTATACATAACATTTATATACCTTTCATTAATTTATAAATTTAATATTAAAATTATTTAATACATTATTGATATATGATAAAATCAATTATAGCATTCAAGTAATTTTAATAAAGGAGAAGTAAAATATGAAAAAGTTACTAAGTATTTTAGGAGTAATCGGATTAACAGCAACAAGTACAACAACATTAATTAGTTGTGAAAAACCAAATAATAATGAAAACGGGGGGGGGGGTAATAAACCTACACCAGAACCACAACAACTACCAGAAAATAGCAAATGAACTAATATTCCTAGAACACAGGCGCCTAATAAAGAATTTTTAACTGCTACTAATAAATGATATTTTTATGGAGAAAAAAGAAATGGTCAATATTTGCTTACAAAATTTTATTTTGATAATAATTTTATTAAAAATCAAAACACTTGATGACAACACTTAAAAAATGATTCAGATTTTATTTGAAACTATAATTTAGTATATCGTTGAAATAAAAACAATGAACCACAAATACCAGAAATTAATAAAGACACAGGACTAATAATTGATTGAAAAGAATAAAAGGACTAACAAGTCCTTTTTTAAATTAATCGAACAAACTTCATAAAGATAATTAATAGGAATATATTTGTTATTGTATTATATAATGCTGGACTAAATTTTCATACCTCAAATGTTTGACTAAAAAAACTATATATTGTTTGAAATATTTTACCAACACCGCTTGCTAATTCTTTTACTTGTTTAACACCGGGAATATTATTTACAATTAAAATTGCAGCATTTTTTATATGACACGCTAAATTATATCAACTACAACTTTCATATTGGGCTTGTCATCATTGTCCATCAGGAAACAATCCGCCATTATTTATTTCTTGTCAGTTATAAATTCCAAAATTAAAATCATAATAACGGTACATATCATTTTCTTTTTGGGCTTGTAATTCAAAAACATTATAACCGATTTTTTGTTCTTCAATTTTTTTGTATTTTAAACCGTATTTATCTTTTAAAGCACCTTCAAAAATATAACCTTCATTTTGATTAATATTATAATTATTTGCAACTGAAAAATCATAATTAAATACATTACCATAATTAGTATTATAAAAACGATTTTTAAATGCTGAATACAATTTAATGTCTAATTGATTGTATTTATCAGAAAAATAAAAATAACGAGGATAAATTTTAAAACCATTATTTGCTAATAAACCATATTTTTTATTATATCCTTGTACATAAGTATCATTTTCTAAATCAAAAATTGTTCGTAAATAATCTTTATAAAAATTTTGGGAAACCGTAAACATACTATTTAATAGTTTTTCAAATTGATTTTTATTAGTATTAGTTTCATCAATTAAAACATCTCTAAAATTAATCAATTTTAAACCAAAAAAATTAATTAAAACAGTATCATACTGTAAATTATCAATATAACCACTTTCAATAAAATTACTGCGATTTTGAAATACAGGTACCAAAGCATAGGTAAAAAAGGCTTTTAAAAATTTATTAATATCAATTTGACCTTTCATCTGTTCAAAAACCATTTTACCAATATTAGGAGAATTACCTTGATAATAATTATAAGTTTCAGCACTAAAATTAAAAGTATCTTCTTTTTCTTTTATGAAAGAAAATAAAAAACCTAAATCATCAGTATACCAATAACTATTTGCATTATTACCATCCCAATATTGTTTAAAATGTGTTAATTCTAAACTACCAGCAATAATATTTTTATTTTCATCAATTGTTAAAATCATCCGATAAATTGATTTTCTAGTTAAAATAACATCAGGTTTTCAATCTAATTTTTCCATATTATTAATAATTTCAAAATCAAAAATTATTCTTTCACTACCCAAATTTGGGTCATCATAGTTTGGATTACCACCTTGCTGAATTCGGATATTTTCTTGTACAATAACATCAATATATTTAAGCAAAAAAGAACGAACATTTTGATAATATTCAGTATATCATTTTAATTTGCCATCATTATCAACAACGGGTAATTCTGGTTCACCATTTCCATCTCAACGATATACTAAATTATAGTTTCAAATAAAATCTGAATCATTTTTTAAGTGTTGTCATCAAGTGTTTTGATTTTTAATAAAATTATTATCAAAATAAAATTTTGTAAGCAAATATTGACCATTTCTTTTTTCTCCATAAAAATATCATTTATTAGTAGCAGTTAAAAATTCTTTATTAGGCGCCTGTGTTCTAGGAATATTAGTTCATTTGCTATTTTCTGGTAGTTGTTGTGGTTCTGGTGTAGGTTTATTACCCCCCCCCGTTTTCATTATTATTTGGTTTTTCACAACTAATTAATGTTGTTGTACTTGTTGCTGTTAATCCGATTACTCCTAAAATACTTAGTAACTTTTTCATATTTTACTTCTCCTTTATTAAAATTACTTGAATGCTATAATTGATTTTATCATATATCAATAATGTATTAAATAATTTTAATATTAAATTTATAAATTAATGAAAGGTATATAAATGTTATGTATAGTCATTTAAGTTTTATTGATAAGGTTAAATTGGAAAAATTATTATTATCAAAATTATTTTTAAAAAAGAATGGTGAAATAAATATTTCACAAATTGCTAAATGTTTGAACAGAAATCGTAGTACTATTTTGCGAGAAATTAAGCGTTTTAAAACTATTGATGAATATAGTGCTTATAAGTCAGATAAAATGTATTATGAGAAAAGAAAAAAGAATAATAAAAGATATAAGTTTACAGAAGAACAATTAAATTTTATTAATATAAGATTTAATGTTTATCGTGATTCTCCATCACAACCTATTCATCGTTATTTTCTAAAGTTTGGTATTAAATTTCCTGTTTGTGTTAAAACATTGTATAAATGAATTCGTTTGGGTTTTTATGGTTTTTTAAAACATAATTTATGTCATTGTGGTAAAAAATATAAAACAAAAGGAAAATTTGATAATCGTGGTAAATTAATTAATTTTAAATCAATATGAGATATTGAGAATAAAGAGACTGATGTTGGTTGATTTGAAATGGATACCATAGTTGGAAAAGAGCATCAATCTAGTAATTTGGTTTTAGTTGAACAAAATAGTAAAAGTTATTTTGTTATGAAATTAAAAAATCATACTGCTAATGAAGTTGTGGAAAAGTTTAAAGATATTGTTATAAGTAATAATTTATTTGGGAAAATTAAAGGAATAATAACTGATAGAGGAAAAGAATTTAGTAAATGAAGATAATTAGAAATATTTGCTGAAACACAAGTTTATTTTTGTGACCCCGGTAAACCACAACAAAAACCATTAATTGAATATATGAATTCTGAACTTAGACAATGATTTCCTAAGGGAACTGATTTTAATAATGTTAGTCAACAAAAAATAAATTGAGTAGTTAATGTTATAAATGATAAATTAAGGCCTGTTCTTAATTGAAAAACAGCAAAAGAGGTATTTTCAGATAATTTTAAATAGGTTTATTTGAAGTAATTTAATAAATTATTTTTTAGTGTGCTTAATTTTCCTTAAAATAAAATAAAAACTATAAATATTTTGATTTTTAAAAATTTATAATTGATTTTTTATGATTTTTATTGTATTATTTGACTAATAAGATTTGTTGCACTTCATTTTACATAATTCCTAATAAACAGTATGTTCAAACGAGAATTGAAGGGCTTGATAATATTTTTCGAAATGCAATTACCTTTGGGAAGGAAAAAACTTATTTTGGTTCTTCACGCGGGGTCTTTATGCTTTAACGACCGATGATATTAAGGCAACTAAAATTAAAGGTATTGATGATAAAGTCCTTTTTTAACAATTGATCAAGATAATAACATTTATTTTGCAACAGAAGATAATGATATTTTTATTTATAAGAATGATACTTCAATTGTTAAAATTGAAGGGGTTGAGGCTGATGCTGATGTCACTGCGCTTGCTTTAGATAGTATGAATAACTTATATTTGGGAACGCTTGCTGGAATTTATTATTTACCAGCAGGGGAAACTGTTGTTGAAAAAGTTAGTTGAGGAGATTATGTTATTTTTGCATTAATAATTGATGATCAAGATGATGTTTATTTTACAACTAATAAACGAGATTTTTTTCTTACCAACGAAATAAAGAAGACACACTAGTGTTGATTCAAAATTTAAATGAATTAATTTATACAATGGCAATTGACCAAACCAATAATATTTATTTAGGGAATTACATTTATCAAACCAAAACAAATGAGTTAAATCAAATTAATTTACGGGATCGAAGTATATATTCAATTGCTGTTGATACCAATGATAATATTTATTATTGCAGTTTTTTAGATGGTGTTTATTTTTTAAAAAAGGGAGCAGACCAAGTTATTAAAACCAATTTATTTGGTCGAGAAGTTCAAACCATTGCTGTTGATGCTAATGCCAATATTTTTGTTAATAACAATGAGGGTTCTTTTATCTTTCAAATTTATAATCCACCAATTATCCCTGACCCAGTTGTTAAGCCAAAAGACATAGTTGTTGCAAAAGTTTTGGGTTATGTGTTTTTAGGTACTTCTGGTGCTGTTGGGATATCTTGTTTAGGGACTTATTTATGAAATAAATATCGTTATAAAAATAATCGCCGAAGATAAAAAATTATTTAATAAGTATTAATTTTGAAATAATTTTTATTTATAGTATAATAATAATATAAGCGTAAATGCCTATATCTTGAGGAAACTATTGAAAAACATAATATAAATTTATCAATTATAACTTACTAATATTATTTTAAATATTATATTTTTTTAATGTTAATTAAGGAGGTACTTTAAAATGAAGACGTTATTGAGTATTTTAGGTACTATGGGTTTAACCGCTTCTGGAGTTATCACGATTGTCACAAAAATTCAACAAAATTCACAAAATGAAGTAATTGAAAATGAACACAAATGAGTTAATGTAAACGCATTTATGATTAAAAAAATTATGGATAATACCAAATTAGCATGCAATTATTAAATGAATGTTTTGTGGTTCGTAATGTGGCTAAACCAGATGTTGGTTCATTAGGGGAATCAGTTTCTTTCCAAATTTCAAAAATAGCACATATTTATTTATATGTATCTATTAGGTCTGGACCCGATGGATCACCAGTACATAAATGAGGACGCGCTTTGATAACTTATGTTGTAAACAAATACGAGAGAAGATCTGTTATTACTGGTGGATGAGTTGTGCAAGATGTTTTTTATAAAACAACAGAAATAAGTGGAAAAAATTCAAAGATTGAGAGTTATTAGTTACTCCAGATATTTTTAACTTTTTATCAAAATTTAGTTAAAATTTAATTTATAATCTTGCTAGTGTAAAAACTTATAAAGAAAATTAATAATCATATAAAAAATATTTTCAAGTTTTACATTGTGATATTGTAAGGCTGATAATAAGACCTTTTTCTGTTTAAAATAAATACTTACTTGTTTATGAAGAAAGTACAATATATGGAAAAAGGTTTTTATTATGATAATAATTATTTGACTTTTAAGAAAAATTATAATATGATAATTCTTGGTATTATACCTTAGTCATCAAAATACCAGAGACAGCAACGGATTTTTATTAAATCTTAATTATGTTGCCGAGGCATTATTGAGATATTGAACAGTTACATGTTTTTATATTATTATAATGTTTCAGGCAATTAATCTATTTGGTTAATTGCCTTTGTTTTATTGAATTATTATGGGGAGGCAAAGAATGAAGCCAGCAATGAAAATTAAAACAGCAGTTGTTAGTGAAATTGTTAATAACTTCAAAACTGCTAACTCAGCAGTTGTTGTTGAATATCAAAAATTAACAGTTGCTGAATTTACAGAACTAAGAAGAATGCTTACAAAACAGGATGTAACCATTAAAATATATAAAAATAACTTAGTGAGCTTGGCTGCTAAAGAAGCGGGATTTGCAGAATTAGATCATTATTTAACAGGTCCTAATGCTTTTGCGTTTGGTGTAGGAGAACAGATGGCTGCCGCAAAAACTTTGGCAAAATTTGCAAAAACGCATCCAGCTTTAAAATTAAAATCCGGAATTTATGAAGGTAAAGTCTTGGATACAAAAGCAATTATTGAAATTGCTTTATTGCCAACAAAAGACGAATTACTTGCAATGTTTGCATCAAGCTTATTATACCCATTACTTATGTTAGCGATATCGGTTAAAGAAATTGCTAAAGCGAAAAGTGAGTAATTAATTTATTCAATATTTTATAAAAATGTAATTCTTAATGAGGAGGAAAATATTATGGCATTATCAAAAGATGATATTATTAAAGCATTAGAAGAAATGAAATTATCAGAATTAAATGAATTAGTTAAAGCAATTGAAGATCATTTTGGCGTTGTTGCTGCAGCAGCAGTTGCCGCAGCACCAGCAGAAGGTGGAGCAGCAGCGTGACCTTCAGAAGTTGATATTGTTTTAACAGATCCAGGAGCATCTAAAGTTGCAATTATTAAATTAGTAAGAGAAATTACTGGAAAAGAATTAATGGAAGCGAAAGCAATTGTTGATAAATTACCAGCAGTAATTAAATCAAAAGTAAAATCTGAAGAAGCTGAAGAAATTAAAGGTCAATTAGTGGCGGCGGGTGCTTCAGTTGAACTTAAATAGTTTAATTTTATTAAAATAAAGCAGGGTTATCCCTTTGCTTTTTTTTTTTTTTTTTGTAAAATTATATTATGTAAAAATGGGAGCGATAAAAATGTTAACAGATTTTTTATTTGATATTAAGTTTTATAAATTTATTACTCTAATGAATAATATTTTTTCATCAATAACATTTTGAATTTTTATTTGTTTTAGTATTAGCATTTTTATCCGTATTACTTTTTTAAAAGCAAAATCTCTTAAAACTATTAATAATAGTTTTAATAAAATTGAAATTGTTGCTTTTATTTCTACTTTTATTAGTAATATTTTAATATTAAGTGCTCTTAATATTATTGCGCAGCTTTATTTAGTTTGGGTTGCAGGATCAACGATTGTTTTACTAAATATTATTTTTTCTATTTTGGTAATATTCTTTATTATTACAAAAACAAAATATTTTGATATTATTGTGATTTTTAATAAAATTATTGCTGCTTTCTTCTTGGTTGCTTTTGCCCCAATTATTTTTACCTTGATTTTTGAAACAATAATCAAAACAGAAAATAATTTATTTTATTTAATATTATGAGCGTTTTCTTATGCGACTTTAATTGGGACTATTATTGTTAATAACAATACAACAGAGTTAAAACAAATTTTCCGTCGTTTGTTTTTTGGTTTTATTTTAATCGTATTAATTTTAATTTTAAATTTACAATTTATTGAGAATACAAAAGATATTAAATTATCAACAATTTTTAGTAATATTTTTATGCTTATTTTACTTTGAATTTGAGGTTGAAATGTTGTGTTAATGAAAAATAACGATTCAGAGGTTCAAAATGAAAACAAAAATGAAGGGGATTTAAAGTTTTTTGTATTAGCAATTAAAAACGATTCTTTAATAATGAATAAAACAATTAAATATACAACAATTATTCTTAATGGTTATAAGCAGGTTCTAATAATTTAGCCTTTTAACTTAATTTTAATAAATTATTATTTATAATAATCATAACAATTAAATAAAAAGGAGTGAATAAAAATGAAAAAATTACTTTCTATTTTAGGAGTGACAACATTAACAACAACAAGTGTTTTTAGTGTGGACGCTTGTGCAAAAGGAAAAACAGGAACAAATGATGATTATTTTGATAGCGAAATTAATAAAATTGATCCAACAATTAGGAACCAAGTTAAATATACTAGTACAATTGCAAAAATTTTAATTGCATCACGTCATGAGAATATGAATACATATGCTTTTCCAACTTTACAATATTTTTTAAATAATGTTGGAAAAAATTTAAAAGTTACTTTTAAGACAAAAAGTGGAAAAGAAGTTCCAATTAAGGATTATGTTGAAGAATATAAGAAAATAAATAGTATTACTTATAATCCTTGAAAAGCAAGAAATACAAATTATCAACCAGAGCGTAATAATTATAATTTAATGTCTTCTCTTGTTGCAATGTCAAATTTTTCAAAATGAAACACGGAAGAAAACCAAGGACATCCTAATAAGGATAAAGATCCAACGACTAATCGTTATCCTGAATTTGAAGTAAATCAAAATTTAGGATGAGCTCAATATGATACTGGAGCGTTAGCAAACACCTTATCACAAAAATCAGATTCAGTTAAAGCTTATATTAAAAGAACAAAAGGATGAAGTGAATATTATGATTCATCATCAGGGCCATATGTTTCGAATATTTTATACCACAATTCTTTAAGCAATCCACCAACGACGTCAGAGCTTTCGTATAAAGATGGTGGATCTGAAACTAAATTTGGAAAAATGATTGCAAATCAGTCAAGTTCATTATATGACTTATTTGGTTTAAAATATTTTGATGAAGCAATTACAATGTTAGGGCAATTTGGGCCGGGAGTTGAGTTACCAGTTTCATATTCTCTAGCACAGTTATTGCCAATTGTTCAAAATAATCGTTATGGTGAAAAAACAGCAGGAATTTTCTTAGCTGCACCTTTTGTTATTTTAAGTACTATTAAAAGTAAATTATTTGATTCTAGTATTGGAAAAGTTAAAGATGATAGTCCATTGTTAGAAGTTTTTGATCGTGATACGATTGATAATACGATACTAAAAGTCGAAGACCAAAGCGATGGAGAGGTTGCAAATCCTACGAAAAAAATTGAAAATATGAATTTATATGGTATTTTATCAAGTCCTGTAATGGCAAAAGCAATGAGTGTCATTACACAACAACAACCACAATATTTGGATTTAACAAGTAGTAACAAAGACCACAAAAATGCCTTTTTAAAATGATATTCAGTATTAGGTAATTGATTTACAGCAGCTTTGGCAAAAGAAGGTTTAAAATTTGATAAAGAGAAATTTAACAAGGTAATGTCAGAAACAATCTATGAAGGTGTTTCAAAATTACAAACACTAATAGGAATGTTCGCCGAAGATACTGTTGTTGCTTTAATGCGAACACTATTACAGATGTTAAACTCAGGTGGTTTTGATATGTTTAGTTTATTAAAAGGAGTTGCTGGATTTGCAAACTGATTCTATATTAGCGATGGTGAAGGGCATTATAATTTAAATGTCAAAAATGTTCAAAAAATTGATGATGTTTATAATAAAGGTCCTGAGAAAGCTGGCTATAGTGATGACTTAATGGCTGTTGATCCAAAAAGTGAGTATGCTAAATTTATTTTAGATAATTATGGTTTTAATGAACAAAAAAATCAATATGAATCGGGGTCATTATTTGACATAATTAATATTTGAACACATGGGGGAAATAACACTTATCCTGATTATGAAGCAATGCATGACTTTATAACTCAGATTCTGGATTCACAAAATGGTTATATTGGAATATTAACAAATAAAATTAATCAAGTTATGGCAAATGATTGGTTTGATAATATATTCTTAGATCGAAAATGATACATCACAGCATCTGGCAAAGGTGTTGATGGTAAAGCGCTGGGGGCAGTAGTCACTAATGGTCGTGTAACGGGAGTTAGATATCAATTAGACTATTATGGTCCAAAAGACGCTTCAACAAAATTAGCACGTCATACAAAACCGTTAGGATATACTGATCCAGCATCGGGAAATTCACCAGAATATGTGGTTGAACAGCAAAGCGATCCAACAAAACGTCATAATATCGCGCCAGAGGGACAAACATGAACTGACCAGGACTGGCTTGATTATGACGGACTAGGGGATAATTATTTAGAAAATAGTGAAAAGATTAAATATAGTTATGTTGTTGAATTTGATAATCAGGCCCGCTTTTTATACAATCCAGGAATTAAAGATGATTTAACAAAAAATTCATATTTATTAAGTGATTTTGCCTGATATTATAACAACACACGTTATTATTAATAGTTAAATGAAAGAAGGAGAGGTTAAAAAATGCTGCTATTTTGGCAAACATTAAAAAGTATGTTTAAGCAAAAAGCACAGCTAACTATTTTTATAGTATTGGCTGCTCTTTTGACATTGTTAGCCACTTCATCATGAATTGTTAACACACGGTTAACAGATGCATATTCATTTATGGGACAAGGAACTTTTAACTATGATTATTTATTAAAGTTTAATGGTAAAAAGAAAACAGGGTCTAATGTTGAAACAATTACACCCTGATTTGCTTTTAGTAATGATTATCATTTGATTACTGATGTTAATGATGAAAAAACAACACTGCCTTATGCGCATCTTGGTTTAAATGGTGCTTTAAAAGCATTAGATGATAAGAATGTTGAAATTACATTCAATTATGCATCAACAAATAAAGTTAACGGTATTGAATTTAAAAACCTCGATTCTAAAGCACCTGTTTTTTGAAATAATGGATTATATCGTTTTAATTATCAAAGCGAAGCTTTTCAAAAATCTTTAATTGGACAATTATATGATCAAAATGGTAACCTTTTTGATTATAATAATTTAGGTTTAATTGAATCATTTATGAATAATTTTACGCATAGCGATATTTCACAAAATACAGTAAATCTAATTATCGCTTATTTAAATAAAAAATTTGTTGATCCTAAAAGTGAGGGTGCAAAAAAATTAAAAGAGGAAGTTCGTAAGTTTGTAAGTGAGGGAAATAAAAAATGAGATAAAGATGTTGATTTACAACAGGGTGATCCGTCTAATATTCCAACAAGAGAAAACATTGAGCAAGAATTGTTTGACAATGGTTTAAATGGTGATTTAAGTTTTTTAACAAAGGATATATCACAACCTTTAGTTAAGATTAATCTTTATTATTCACCAACTACTAATAACAATGTTGATGTTGTGTATAATAATAATATTGAAAACGCCGTTTTTAGTGTTAATGATTTTTATAATCAAAATAATAATACTGTTTTTAAGAATCAACCATATGGACCATATGGCTTTACAAAATCTTATTATGCTTTAGTTGCAAAAGTTTCTAACTTTTCATACCAAATGCGTGAACAATATGCATATTGAGATTTAATTTCTAACCTTAAGTATAAAATAATTAATTGACAACCATTAATTGACAATAATCAATTAAAAATTATTGAAAAATATTCATCATTTGATCCAACCAACCCAACTAATGATGTTTATGTTGTTATAACGCCACAATTTGCCCGTAGTCAAAAGTTAAAAGTTGGGGATTCAATTAAAATTGGGGAAAATTCTAATTTCTTTGTTGGTGCAATTGGTGGTGATCCAGCGAATATCTATCCAACAATTTATGATACTGATATTTTTCCTGATCCAAAAACAGATGGAATTATTTATGTTTCTGAAAGTGTTTATCGGGGAGAAAGTATTATTGCGAATGCCGAAATCGATGAGAGTTCAACGCTGTATATTGCACATACAGGAAAAGATGAAACAGCAGATGTTGCAACTTTTAAAAAATATTTAGCAACTGATTTTCGAAGTTTAGATGAACCGAGTGATAAAAATTCCGGTTTACAAAGTCGCGATTCAACAAGATTAGTTTATCTTCGTTATAGTTTGTTAGGAAGAACAATTGATGTTTATCGAACAATTACCATTGTTTTATCAATAGTTTTCTTGATTATTTTAATTTTTACCTTAGTAATTTTAATTAAAAAAATTATTAATCAACAAAAAATTGAAAATGGAATTTTAAAAGCAAATGGTTATAGTGGTTTAACAATTGCTAGTTCCTATTTGGCCCACGCCATTGTTGTTACGGGAATTGGGGTTCCCCTTGGGTGAATTATTGGTGTTGTTTTGCAATTTCCGATTATGAGTGTTTTTAATAACTATTTTGTTATTCCAATAAATTATTCATTTTCATTAATTCCATTTGCAATTTGTTTTGGAATTATTGGTTTAGTTAGTAGTTTATCAATTCTAACAACAGCAATTCGTCAGTTAATCATTAGTCCATTAGATTTATTAAATCCAAATAAGAATGTTAAAACTTCAAAATTAGTAAATTCAATTAGTAATAGTTTTTCATTTAAAAAATTTACAACTAAATTTCGATTTGTTATGATGGCAGTATCGACGAAAAAGATTGGGTGGTTTTTCTTAACGTTTTTTATTGCTAGTCTTTCGTTAACATTTGCAACTTTAATTCCAACAGCAATCAATAAGTTTAGTAAAGATTATTATACTAATTTAAATTATAACAACGAATACGAATATACAAATGTTGTTGGGAACATCCCGTTTAGCCGGTATGAAATGTATGATTGAAATGGACCAGGATATTCAAATAGTTCAGTATATCCACTGGCAAAAAATTCTCTCGTTAGTGATTATTTGTATGATAGTGGGAAATGACTCTCAACAACAAATGATATTAATGCTAATAATGCCAACTTATATGCCCAAAAATTAAATAATATGATTATTTTTAATTTTATGGTTGGGAAGGGATCTAGTTTGTCAATTGGAACCTTTTATGATATGTACAATCGTTATGGTCAAAATGTTGATATTCGAAATCAAATTGATACATTATTATGTTCAACAATGCCACGGGCTTTTGGAAAACAACCCGTTCATCCAACAGACCCCAATATTGTTGATCGTTGAACTTATTGTGCACAATATGCGACAAGTGATATTATGCCCGGTAAAATTAGGGCAATGCGATTAAAAAATGAATTAGCAAAAGAACAATTTAATTTTACTTTTGGAACTTCAACTTATAATTCTAAAAATGAAGATGTTTATACAGGATATATGGCAAAAATACTGGATTCAAGTTTTAGTCTTTCAACATATGGAATTAATGAAAATAATAAAACAATTGTTTTTCCTAATCAAAAATTAAAAAAAGCATTGGATGATAGTAAAAACTTAAATATTAAATCAGATCCAATTCCTATGGTTGTTAATAAATCTGCCCAGAGTAAATATAATTTACAAGTAAATAACATAGTTAATACGACAACTAATGTTAAACAATTACAGTATTGTGAAGATGCAAATGAATGTGCTGTTCCGACCGCTAATTGAGGATATGAGCTTCCAAATGGTTTTGTTGACGATAACATTGATCCGTTTACCCTTGATTTAACAAAATTGACAATTGGGCAACAAAACCGGTTTGGTTTTGTGGGTAAAAATGGCACAGTGCAAGACTATTATAATTTTAAAAACTTTGTGTTAAAGTTACCAGTAAATGCTTTTAAACCCGGTGAATTCATGAACACCACAACTTCAGCGACAACAGGACGAACTCTACCAGGATTATTGGATCCTAATCCGGTTCAAAAAGACCAACAGGTAGTGAAACAAGTTGGGGATTATTATGTTATTCATCCATTTGACAATAAATTTGATAAAGAGATTAATGGGATTGGTGATTTAACTAGTGGATTTCCAACTAATTGATATCGTGAAGCACTTCGTCAGGGCTTGTTAAAAATTGGTACCACAACCAAAAATGTTAAGTATCAAATCATTGGAATTCAAAATTCTTATGATGTACCACGAGCATATGTTAATCAAATTTTAGCTAACAAAATTCTTGGTTTCGGTACAAACCATAGCAAAATGTATGATAAAGCAGATGATAACCCATTATTATGGTTTAATGGTAAATTTAGTAAGTATCAAGATCAAGTTGACCAAACAACACGCTTTAATCTTTCTTCATCAGATGGTTCTTATTCAATGATTGACTTTATGAATGGCCAGTTAAGCGGTGGGGTTGGTGATACTGATTATTTAATTATTAAAGCCGAAGTTATTCAAAAACTTGCTTGAATTTCAATTATTTTATCGGTCATCTTTGTCGTAATTACAATTATTACTGCGGTTATTATTGTTTATATTATGACAGAATCTTTTGTTAATACCTTCTTAAAATTTATTGCGGTAATGAAAGCGTTAGGTTATTCAAACTGTGAAATTAATAGTTTAACATTAGGAATTTTCACTCCTTTTGCCTTCTTAGCATGAATCTTAGGAGTTGCTATTATGTGATTAATATTGTGGTCGGGTGTTTATGGCTTTACTTCAATTGCCAAAATAATTATTCCGTTTGGTTTCCCATGAATCGCATTACCAATTACCTTTATTTTAATGGGAGGAATCTATTTAGTTACATATTGGATTTCAACTTATAAAATTAATCATATGATTATTCAAGAACAAGTTAATGCTAATGAAATATAAATCTAAGATTTTCTTAGATTTTTTTTTATTTTTTTATTTTTCTAAACCTATTTTTATGAGATTACGTCACTTATTACAGAAAAAGACCTTTATACTTGTTTTTTTAAAAATAGTTGTTATAAATATAATAAGTAGTAAAAAGGGAAGAAAAAACTAATGAAAAATAAATTGTTTAAAGGATATTTAATTTTATATTTTATTTTGGTTGTTATTTATGTTATTTATAATTCAACTATTTTTGATGATGATTTAGCAATTGATAACAATTTTTACTATTCATCAGTTGTTGTTTTTCTTTTTATTTGTTGTATCAAATCTAAAATTGAACTTTTGACATATCTTAAAAAAAGTGCAGAACAATTTCAAGTTTTTTTCTACCAATGTTGAGTACTTAAAAGTCAATTAACATTAGCCATTATTTTAAATATTTTTTTATCAAGGATTTTAAAATTCCGTGAAGGTATCTTATTTACTAATTTTCGTAATTCTAAATCTATTATTCAATTTAAAAAAGGACATACGCCACCAAGAGTGAAATAATAAAAATTTAAAATTTAAAGACAATAATTGAGATTGTATCACCAATCATTTTTTGAATTAGAAAAAACTATTTCAAATAAATATTTGGGGGCAATAACATTACTTGGGACTGTAACTAAAAGCAATTTCTAATAACACAACTACTTTTTTATTAAAAAATATTAAAGAGTATTTTGCAAACTTAGAAACTGTTGATTTTAGTGAAAATGAAGTTTTTAAATCACTGTACGATAAAGGAATATGAGATTTTTCACAGAGGATTAATAAATTAGATGAAACTTTAAAATGTTTATTTAAAGAATATTTTACCTGTGAGATAGTCTAGAAAAAAGTACGTGATTCGTTTGTTATTCATATTTGGTGAATAACTTAATACAGACTTATATTATTCAATTGCATCAACAGATGGGATTGTTTTTGGTGTTGAATCAAAATCAAATAAATATGGATATCTTAGGATAAAAAACTATTGAATGTAATGTTGTTATTACAATAATTTTAAACAAGGAATTATGTAAAATGAAGTTCAACAAATCTTATCAGTCAAATAATACAATAAAAATCATAAAAAATCTTTAATTTTGTCGAAAACTCTTGATGAAATAAAAAAAATCATCAATATGACAATTTGAAAACTAATTTTGTGTAAGATTATGATTTTGCTTTAAATTTTTTAAACGTTAAAATATAATACCGTTGATTGTTGGTTTGGTGTTAAACCTTTGTGTTGGTATTTTCATTTTCAGAGCTTTAAATAATTTTGAATATTAGTGAAACCCAAACCATGATAATGAATTAAGGCTTCTTTAAGACTGGATTGTAATTTACTAATCTTATTTAACTTTTGATAACTAGTATCAGGGTTTGTACTAGTTTTGGTGGAATATAGAGTAGAATTTGTTTGTTTTGCTACTAATAAATATAGTGGTTGCATATCAGAAATAATTATTGATTTTTCTTTAATTAGTTGCTTATTCATATTTTCAATAATCCATTGTTTTTGTAATCTTTTGGTATTGGTGGATTGAACAAAAATATTATTATTGCTATCAACTGCCATTTGAATACAGCATTTGGTATCAGTTGAAAATGGATCGAGATGAGTTTTTCGTTTATCAAATTTATCTTTAAAATTGCCTTTATGAATTTCTTTAATAAATGTTTCATCCATTTGGATTTGACCATTTAATTTTTTAAATTTTAACTGTGTATTTTCTAATTGTTTTGATTGCATTAATTTTTGTCGATTATATCAAGCGGTTTTTGGGGTTGTTTTAATAAAACGAGAAATTATTTTACTAGATTGTCCTAACAATGAAATTTGAATTAATAAATTTCACTGTTCATAATTTAAATGACTTCAATAAGTAAAATGATGACGAAATGCATCAAAACTAGCACGACATTTTTTACATAAATATTTTTGTTTTCCTTCGGAATTATGACCATTTTTAACACAATGAAAAGATTTGCAATTAGGACATATAATGCCTTTATCTCTAAATTTTTGATCAATTTCATTTAAACGTTTTTGTTTTTTAATTAAGTCTGCTTGTTGTTTTATTTTTTCATAAAATTCTAAAAATTGATCATCTGTTAAGCTATTTATTAATTCTGTAATTATTTTTTTCATCATTTATTTACCTCCATATATTAAAAATATACCTAATTTTAGGTATATTTTATAAATATCAAGAGTTTTCGACAAAATTAAAGTAAAAAATCAATTATAAATTTTTAAAAATCAAAATATTTATAGTTTTTATTTTATTTTAAGGAAAATTAAGCACACTAAAAAATAATTTATTAAATTACTTCAAATAAACCTATTTAAAATTATCTGAAAATACCTCTTTTGCTGTTTTTCAATTAAGAACAGGCCTTAATTTATCATTTATAACATTAACTACTCAATTTATTTTTTGTTGACTAACATTATTAAAATCAGTTCCCTTAGGAAATCATTGTCTAAGTTCAGAATTCATATATTCAATTAATGGTTTTTGTTGTGGTTTACCAGGGTCACAAAAATAAATTTGTGTTTCAGCAAATATTTCTAATTCTCTTCATTTACTAAATTCTTTTCCTCTATCAGTTATTATTCCTTTAATTTTCCCAAATAAATTATTACTTATAACAATATCTTTAAACTTTTCCACAACTTCATTAGCAGTATGGTTTTTTAATTTCATAACAAAATAACTTTTACTATTTTGTTCAACTAAAACCAAATTACTAGATTGATGCTCTTTTCCAACTATGGTATCCATTTCAAATCAACCAACATCAGTCTCTTTATTCTCAATATCTCATATTGATTTAAAATTAATTAATTTACCACGATTATCAAATTTTCCTTTTGTTTTATATTTTTTACCACGATGACGTAAATTATGTTTTAAAAAACCATAAAAACCCAAACGAATTCATTTATACAATGTTTTAACACAAACAGGAAATTTAATACCAAACTTTAGAAAATAACGATGAATAGGTTGTGATGGAGAATCACGATAAACATTAAATCTTATATTAATAAAATTTAATTGTTCTTCTGTAAACTTATATCTTTTATTATTCTTTTTTCTTTTCTCATAATACATTTTATCTGACTTATAAGCACTATATTCATCAATAGTTTTAAAACGCTTAATTTCTCGCAAAATAGTACTACGATTTCTGTTCAAACATTTAGCAATTTGTGAAATATTTATTTCACCATTCTTTTTTAAAAATAATTTTGATAATAATAATTTTTCCAATTTAACCTTATCAATAAAACTTAAATGACTATACATAACATTTATATACCTTTCATTAATTTATAAATTTAATATTAAAATTATTTAATACATTATTGATATATGATAAAATCAATTATAGCATTCAAGTAATTTTAATAAAGGAGAAGTAAAATATGAAAAAGTTACTAAGTATTTTAGGAGTAATCGGATTAACAGCAACAAGTACAACAACATTAATTAGTTGTGAAAAACCAAATAATAATTAAAACGGGGGGGGGGGGTAATAAACCTACACCAGAACCACAACAACTACCAGAAAATAGCAAATGAACTAATATTCCTAGAACACAGGCGCCTAATAAAGAATTTTTAACTGCTACTAATAAATGATATTTTTATATAAATAAATATGAAAATAATTATATAACGACAAAATTTTATTTTGATAATAATTTTATTAATAATCAAAACACTTGATGACAACACTTAAAAAATGATTCAGATTTTATTTGAAACTATAATTTAGTATATCGTTGAAATAAAAACAATGAACCACAAATACCAGAAATTAATAAAGACACAGGACTAATAATTGATTGAAAAGAATAAAAGGACTAACAAGTCCTTTTTTAAATTAATCGAACAAACTTCATAAAGATAATTAATAGGAATATATTTGTTATTGTATTATATAATGCTGGACTAAATTTTCATACCTCAAATGTTTGACTAAAAAAACTATATATTGTTTGAAATATTTTACCAACACCGCTTGCTAATTCTTTTACTTGTTTAACACCGGGAATATTATTTACAATTAAAATTGCAGCATTTTTTATATGACACGCTAAATTATATCAACTACAACTTTCATATTGGGCTTGTCATCATTGTCCATCAGGAAACAACCCGCCATTATTTATTTCTTGTCAGTTATAAATTCCAAAATTAAAATCATAATAACGGTACATATCATTTTCTTTTTGGGCTTGTAATTCAAAAACATTATAACCGATTTTTTGTTCTTCAATTTTTTTGTATTTTAAACCGTATTTATCTTTTAAAGCACCTTCAAAAATATAACCTTCATTTTGATTAATATTATAATTATTTGCAACTGAAAAATCATAATTAAATACATTACCATAATTAGTATTATAAAAACGATTTTTAAATGCTGAATACAATTTAATGTCTAATTGATTGTATTTATCAGAAAAATAAAAATAACGAGGATAAATTTTAAAACCATTATTTGCTAATAAACCATATTTTTTATTATATCCTTGTACATAAGTATCATTTTCTAAATCAAAAATTATTCTTTCACTACCCAAATTTGGGTCATCATAGTTTGGATTACCACCTTGCTGAATTCGGATATTTTCTTGTACAATAACATCAATATATTTAAGCAAAAAAGAACGAACATTTTGATAATATTCAGTATATCATTTTAATTTGCCATCATTATCAACAACGGGCTTTAATTTTGTCGAAAACTCTTGATATTTATAAAATATACCTAAAATTAGGTATATTTTTAATATATAGAGGTAAATAAATGATGAAAAAAATAATTACAGAATTAATAAATAGCTTAACAGATGATCAATTTTTAGAATTTTATGAAAAAATAAAACAACAAGCAGACTTAATTAAAAAACAAAAACGTTTAAATGAAATTGATCAAAAATTTAGAGATAAAGGCATTATATGTCCTAATTGCAAATCTTTTCATTGTGTTAAAAATGGTCATAATTCCGAAGGAAAACAAAAATATTTATGTAAAAAATGTCGTGCTAGTTTTGATGCATTTCGTCATCATTTTACTTATTGAAGTCATTTAAATTATGAACAGTGAAATTTATTAATTCAAATTTCATTGTTAGGACAATCTAGTAAAATAATTTCTCGTTTTATTAAAACAACCCCAAAAACCGCTTGATATAATCGACAAAAATTAATGCAATCAAAACAATTAGAAAATACACAGTTAAAATTTAAAAAATTAAATGGTCAAATCCAAATGGATGAAACATTTATTAAAGAAATTCATAAAGGCAATTTTAAAGATAAATTTGATAAACGAAAAACTCATCTCGATCCATTTTCAACTGATACCAAATGCTGTATTCAAATGGCAGTTGATAGCAATAATAATATTTTTGTTCAATCCACCAATACCAAAAGATTACAAAAACAATGGATTATTGAAAATATGAATAAGCAACTAATTAAAGAAAAATCAATAATTATTTCTGATATGCAACCACTATATTTATTAGTAGCAAAACAAACAAATTCTACTCTATATTCCACCAAAACTAGTACAAACCCTGATACTAGTTATCAAAAGTTAAATAAGATTAGTAAATTACAATCCAGTCTTAAAGAAGCCTTAATTCATTATCATGGTTTGGGTTTCACTAATATTCAAAATTATTTAAAGCTCTGAAAATGAAAATACCAACACAAAGGTTTAACACCAAACCAACAATCAACGGTATTATATTTTAACGTTTAAAAAATTTAAAGCAAAATCATAATCTTACACAAAATTAGTTTTCAAATTGTCATATTGATGATTTTTTTTATTTCATCAAGAGTTTTCGACAAAATTAAAGACAACGGGTAATTCTGGTTCACCGTTTCCATCTCAACGATATACTAAATTATAGTTTCAAATAAAATCTGAATCATTTTTTAAGTGTTGTCATCAAGTGTTTTGATTTTTAATAAAATTATTATCAAAATAAAATTTTGTAAGCAAATATTGACCATTTCTTTTTTCTCCATAAAAATATCATTTATTAGTAGCAGTTAAAAATTCTTTATTAGGTGCCTGTGTTCCAGGAATTTGTATTCAAAACTCATTAATCATTTTAACTAATTGTAAATTATCAATACCTCTTTCTAATTTATTAATAACTTCCACAGTATTAAAATACTTAGCAAAAGAATAAGAAAAATTAGTTAATTCTTTTAAAAATTGTTTTTTATCAACATCATAGAATTTATCAATATTATATTGTTTAGCATAAGTATCTCAATTTTTATATAAATCCATAAACTCATCACTAGGCTTATCAAATGAAATTCCCGTTGAATAACTATCCTTTAAAAAGTCTAAATATCATTTATCATTATAAGTTAATGTTTGTGATGTTTTTAGAGTTGGATTAATAAAGTAATTTGTTTCAGACCAGTTTTCAAAAAAACTACTTCGTAAAAACATTGTATTAATAAAATCAGTTTCATTCATTCCCATTGTTTGTTAATTAACAGTATAATTCTGCTGATTTAAGGGTTTAAATGCTGTTAAAGTAATAAATGGAATAATTAAACCTAAAATACCTAAAATAGATATGGCAAATAAAGATAATGATTTTTTCATATTTATAATTCAACCCCTAACTATACAATGTTTTTGAAACAATAAACCCAACAATATATAAACTTGATATTGTTAACATTAATGGATGACTAAACAAAATTGCCATTTTACCAAACAAAGAAAGTAAAAAAGTATCTGAGTTATATAAATCCATAATGATATTTTTTGCTGATGTTAATTGATTTATAATCACCGTAATAAAACTAGTACCAAAAATAGCAATTGCAGCAACTAATAAAACTAATCTAATCATTAATCTGTTTCCTTTCACCGACCATTTTTATTAGCCTTATGTGCTTTTTTAACACCACGTACTGTTGAAGCATACAATTTTGATGTACTGTTTTTAACAGTTGAACCTAATTCGTTATATTGCGTTCTTGTTCCGTGAATTGCATAAATAGACAACTTAACAACCATAAAAAAGATAATAAAATAAGCAATTGTTGTATTTGTCATCGGTAATTTAGTATTTCAAATTACATCAAAAATAAACAAAAATACATCAAAAATAAAACTAAAAATCTTATCTCAATTACTGCTTTCTGATAATAAATTAATCATCTTTACCACTTCCTTTTTCTTTTTTAGGTTTTAAATTCTTTTTCAAAATATCAATATCAAACAATGCTAAACGTTCTTTAACACTTAATTTAGTAATTTCTGACCAATAATATTCTTTATAATTAACTATTTCATCATTTTTTAAATCACGAACAAACTTTAATCATTTACTATCATATTTCTGTGCAAATTCTAATGGAATAATTATTTTAAAAAACCGAATTCCTAACCCAACATCCGACTTATGTTTTGCTCGTTTACCTTCGGCTGTTCGTTCTACTGATTTTGTTTTTCAAATTTCATAATCTGTAATATCTTGAAAAATACCAATTCGCATAATAAAGAAACGATTAAAAAAATTAAATCCTTTTTAGCAATAGGTTTTTTCAATGAAATTGGAATAATAATACCACTTGCTAATTGTCGAATATTATTTCAAATCATACCCTCACGCTGAGCTGTAAATAAAGCACGATTACCAAAATGTCTTGCTAATACAATTCACGGAATTTTACCACTATGAACTTTTTTCTCATCGTGGGGACTAGTTCCATCAATATATAAATAACTTTCATCAAATAAAATAACACTATCATCTGGGGGAACTGGTTTTGTTCTATCTGTAAAATCTAAATTTTTAAATGTTAAAACTTTAACTTTATCATCTTCTAACGGATAATTACTATAAATCTTATCTGTTAATAGTTTCATAGTTTGTGATAAATAAGTTAAAAGTAAAGTTTTTCCCGTCCCTAACTTACCAATAATTACTGATAACGGATTATCTCAAACAAAATTAACTAAACGAAAAGCACTCAACTGATAAAATATGTTTTTTCAAACTCATCAGACAAAATAAACACATTGCAAAGCAAACAATAATCAGAATACTAAACCAGTATAATTTAATGAAATTATTCAAAGTAATAAATCAATTAAACTAAACAAAATCATTGAACCACTAATATAACAATAATTTTTTACGAAAAATATAAACTTTTTCATTACTTAAAATACCCAACTATTTTAAAAACCATTCACAATAAAAACCACGTTAAAAATAAAATCACAATTCAAACACCAATCATCAGAATTAAATATTCATTTTGAGTTAAATTTCAAGTTGTAATAGTTTCAACATTTGTTTTATCTATAAACAAAAAGATATGAATAAAAAACTCTTTTAATTTTTCTCAATCATTTTGCATATTTAAAAACTCCACATTTTCTGAATAAGTTTAAAAAACATCCCCAAAAATAAAACGATAAATAATACAAATGATATGACATATAAAAATTCAGGAGCATTTGAACCAATAATATAACTAACAAATTGAACTCAATAATCATATAAACTCATTAATTTAAGTCCTTCAAGTCATTAATTAATTTATCTACTTTTTCATCACTTCAATTTGTTAAATTATTGTTAGTTGTTTTTACTTTTTGAGGTTCACCAGGAAATATTGCTTTTTTCATTTGTGTAAAATAATTTTATTTGTATTGATTATACAAATTGATTAGTTCTGCTCCAGTTAAATATTTTCACACATGACGTTTTAAATTTTCATCATATTTTACAATAGGATAAGAATTATCATAAATCAAACCGATTGCTACCTGTTCTGAGTGTTTTTCACTAGGATAAATAAATTTATTACTCAACCAAAAACCAATATGACGATTATGATTAGGTAAATTTATAAAACTTGCTTTTTCTGTTTCAAAAACTATCAACTCTTTACGAATAAAATAATTTTCTATATTTTGATTTTTCTTAACAAAATTACTCAATTTTATCAACTCCTAACTAAATATTTATTTAATAAACAATGTTATATTTAATGTTTATATATTGTTTACTTATTGATAAAAACACTGATTATTAACAATGTTATACATAATGCTATATATTGTTTATTTAATGTTTAATAAACAATGTTATTAACAATGTTAAATATATAAAATAATAAAAATTGACACACTGAAAAATACTATTTAATTTTTAATAATAGTCTTTAATTTTGTCGAAAACTCTTGATGAAATAAAAAAAATCATCAATATGACAATTTGAAAACTAATTTTGTGTAAGATTATGATTTTGCTTTAAATTTTTTAAACGTTAAAATATAATACCGTTGATTGTTGGTTTGGTGTTAAACCTTTGTGTTGGTATTTTCATTTTCAGAGCTTTAAATAATTTTGAATATTAGTGAAACCCAAACCATGATAATGAATTAAGGCTTCTTTAAGACTGGATTGTAATTTACTAATCTTATTTAACTTTTGATAACTAGTATCAGGGTTTGTACTAGTTTTGGTGGAATATAGAGTAGAATTTGTTTGTTTTGCTACTAATAAATATAGTGGTTGCATATCAGAAATAATTATTGATTTTTCTTTAATTAGTTGCTTATTCATATTTTCAATAATCCATTGTTTTTGTAATCTTTTGGTATTGGTGGATTGAACAAAAATATTATTATTGCTATCAAATGCCATTTGAATACAGCATTTGGTATCAGTTGAAAATGGATCGAGATGAGTTTTTCGTTTATCAAATTTATCTTTAAAATTGCCTTTATGAATTTCTTTAATAAATGTTTCATCCATTTGGATTTGACCATTTAATTTTTTAAATTTTAACTGTGTATTTTCTAATTGTTTTGATTGCATTAATTTTTGTCGATTATATCAAGCGGTTTTTGGGGTTGTTTTAATAAAACGAGAAATTATTTTACTAGATTGTCCTAACAATGAAATTTGAATTAATAAATTTCACTGTTCATAATTTAAATGACTTCAATAAGTAAAATGATGACGAAATGCATCAAAACTAGCACGACATTTTTTACATAAATATTTTTGTTTTCCTTCGGAATTATGACCATTTTTAACACAATGAAAAGATTTGCAATTAGGACATATAATGCCTTTATCTCTAAATTTTTGATCAATTTCATTTAAACGTTTTTGTTTTTTAATTAAGTCTGCTTGTTGTTTTATTTTTTCATAAAATTCTAAAAATTGATCATCTGTTAAGCTATTTATTAATTCTGTAATTATTTTTTTCATCATTTATTTACCTCTATATATTAAAAATATACCTAATTTTAGGTATATTTTATAAATATCAAGAGTTTTCGACAAAATTAAAGATAATAGTTATTAAAATATAAAATTAATCATTTATAATTAAATTGATATTTTTGCACTACATACTGCCTACAAATTTTAAAAAGAAAGTAGATATATTTATAAAGAATATTATAAAAATTTATATTCCAAAACTACTATTAATATGACCCCTAATAAAAATATTCTTATTTTTATTAAATCCTACTTTAAAACAATTATTTCATTACTAATAATTTCAATAATAACTTATAGACAGTGTGTAATACAAAAATAAACAACAAAATTATTTAATCAACTCACATAAAAGCTAGTGTGCCATAGCTAAGATATATGATCAGTAATAATAAATATTAAAATCCTTTAACCATAACACGGAAAAAGTTTAAAATCTTAATGATAACAAAAATACCAAATGGAATTAAAATAATTCACGCATCACCCAAAAAGGTCATTAATTGTGGTAATACAGCATAAATTGCTTCTTTAACTTTCATCATTGCTTGCCCTAAACCACTTCAAATAGAACCCATTCCATCTGAAATAGTAGGTTTATCACCAACTGCTAAAAAATTAATTGCTGTTGTTAAATACATACCTAACATTATTTCTTATCCTCCTTATTTTCAATTTCTTTTTTATCTTTTTTCTTTCCTCGAATTTGGCGAATTTTTTGATAAATTGATAAACCAATTCAAGCAAAAATACCTAATATAATAACAACACTAAAAATTGTCGTTAATCAAACTGGCATAACTTATTCCCCCTAAAAATCTAATTTTCGCGGCACGCTTCGCGTGTTCGCTACGCTCAAAATAAACTATATTGAATAAATTACCGCTAATAAATTACGCGGATAATTTATTCATCTTCTTTTTCATTATTAATTAAAATATTATTTACCGTATTAATAACATTATCTTTTCCATACTTAGTTACTAAGGACCGTAAAATAAAATAATGTTTTCTTTCCATTAAAAAATCAACTCCTTTCTGAGTTGATTTGTTGCACTTCACTTACACGATGCATTATTAATAAAATTTTTGTAACCTCTAATTTTTCAAATTAAAGGTTACAATTTTGAAAGGAGAAACAAAATGAAAAAACTATTAAGTATTTTGGGGGCAGTAACATTAGTTGGAACTGTAACACCAAATGTTATTTCATATCATAACAAAAAAAGTATCGATAAAAATGAAATTAGTTCAAAAGACCTTACGGTTTTTAATGAAATTCAAACTAAAGCTACTGAAAAAATTAATCAAAAAATTAAAAATAATGCTTATGTTGATAGTTCAAAAAATAACCCATCAAAAATCTATTCTAAAGTAAACAAAGGAGATATAGAACCTTATCAATTAAAACTAAGTAATTCTGAAGACAATAAATTAGCTACTTATTTTATTAGTGATTTTACAAAAATCTTTGATAGTGTTAATCGTGATTTACAAAATGAATATTCAAATTACTTTGTTAATGAATTACCATTAAAATTAGATGATGAAAGAAATGTTGTAAAAGTAACTTATATTGATGTTGAAAATTTACGTAATAAATTTCCAGCTGATGTTAAGCCAGAATTATTTTCGGCAGTTCGTATTGATTATACGGCAACAATTCAGTTAAAATTTAAACAAATGTATGCTAATTTTCAAATATCAAGTATTTATAATGTTGCAGAAAATGTTTCTGCATTGCAAGTCTTTTCCGATAAAGCAGTTACCTTTTTAATTCAAAATATTAGAGAATATTTTAATAAATTAGAGACTGTTAATTTTAGTGAAAATGAAATTTTTAAACCACTATATGATCAAATGATTTGAGACTTTTCTAAAAATAATGTGGCATTGAATGATACATTAAAAAATGCTGTTAAAACTTATATTGCAAGCAAAAAAGAATTCAAAGATATTACAATGAGTTACAATGCCGTTGACTTGCTTTAACAAGAACAAAAAGGTGGGTTAAACAATGAAAATAAAGGATATGGTGGTTTATCAAAATTTCAAGATCCAAAAGATTTAACATTATCAAATTGAATTAAAGATCAAGCGACTGGTTGAACCGATATTAATGGTGTAACAGGTAGTGATTTTGCTAATTTTTATAAAACTAAAGTTGCTTCAGTTTTTAATGTTGATGATAATGTTTACTTAGCTTTAGGAACATTTCAAATTAAACTAAATTATTTTAACATTTATGGATTAGGTTTAACTGGAACAATGAAAAATAAAGATGATGAAGATGCAACGATTACCTTAAACTTATCACGGGCAGGAATTGATAAAAAATTAGCAAATTGAGGGAAAATTATTATTGCCTTTTTAAATTATGTAAATGGTAATGTAATTAATAAAAATGAAGTTAATTTTGGGATACCAAAAGAACTATATAGCAAAATAGTAATTAAAAACCAAAAAAATGGGTTAAAAGATGTTTCAAAATTGTTAGTCACAGATTTTAAAGAATCTGATGGGGCAAAGGATTTAGAGGATATTGACCTATTCAATTTAATATCACATCCATTATCGCCAAATGTTAAGGGTGGATCGCGTTATGTTGATCCTAGTGCCTTATTTTGAGATGATCAAACTGAAGAACGTTGAGCAATTCTATTTACTTTTGGTGAAGATACAGACACTGGATTGTTTTACTCTTTTGCTTCTGGACAGCAAAGTAATGAAACTCAAGAAAAAATTGAGGGTGTTAATTTGGGAATGTATAAAAAAGCTTAATTTTAAAATTAAGCTTTTTTTTGTATGTTTTTGAAATTTTTACCCTTGTTTTGTTCTTATATACAGTTTCTAAAATAATTTTTACCTTTATTTTAGGCCCCATTTTAAAGACACATATTGGGTTAATGTTATTTATTGAGAATTGGGGATAGTTGCTTTTTTTACTATAATTTATTTTAGACTTAGAAATATCAACACAAAAGGAAAAACGGAGATAGCGAATTTGAAGAGAGTATTTTGCTTATTAGCAGTTATTTTTCCTATAGTTACGGGTTTTAGTTTGGTTTCTGCTAATTTATGGTGACAAGAAACAAAAAATTTAGGACTATTGTTAAAACCAGATTCGATTATGACAAAGAACAAATGAGGGTTAAATAGTTTACGTGGATATGATGATGGTTTAATGCCATCAATTCGTAGTAATGTTATGATGGGATTGCAAAATAACTTAGGAATAGAAGTTGTTAAAAATTTAAATGTTGAAATTTATTATGGTCATGTTACTGATAATAATTTTTATAATGCAAAAGTAATTGATTTTAATGATTTCACTAATACTAATTATATTTTTTGATTTACTGTTGGAATTTTTGCAACAGAAAAAAGTCCTTTTACAGGTCATAAATTTTTAGAATTTGATTATCGTCAAAGTTGAGAATCTGTTGATAATAAATTTGTTAAATTTGATAATTCAAATGGGCCAATTGATAGTGTTCCTAAACTTGTTAATAGTTGGAATAAATTATTAAATAATAAAATAATTCTTGATAATTTTAACGCCCAATTTCAACGGATGAATTTAGATATTACTGCAGGGATGGAATTACAACCAGGACAGTTGACAATTAATCAGGATATTAGTTCTTTTATGAATTTAAGTGAAGCCTTTGTGCCTGAACAAAATGATTTTTTAACAATAAATCCTGATTTATTTAAGTATGTTCCTGAACGTTTACAAACATCATTATTTAAAATTTCAAACCAGCCTTTTACATTGCAAACAGCACCAGTTATTAAAATCCAAAGTAAAGATTTTAAAGACCATAATTTTGATTATGCGATTCTAAATCAGGATGTTACTTTAGAAACTAAACTAAATGGCATATATCTTGAGATGAAACAATTTATTGTTAATGCTGTGCAAGATATTTATAATTCTGATTTATCAATTGATGCTTTTGAATTACAATTCCGTAAAAATGGTTATTCTGGTCCTAATTTATTGGATAATGAAACAATCTTAAGCGATTTATATACTTTTACTACACCAAGTGGAGAAAAAAGACATTGAGTTTGATTAGAATTAATTAATGCTAAAGATACTTCACTTGATTTAAGTACTTTGCCGGGGGTTCATTTAGGATTTAAGGTATAAAAGGGGTGATATGATGCGACAACAGTTATCATTTAAAAAAAGTATTCAAATTTTATTAGTTCTGGTTTTAATTCCGCCATTTGTAATGATGGTTGTTAGTTGTAGCCGATTAGGAAAAAACGGTTCTGGTGGCGGTAGTCATGGTCAATACGATAACCAGTATAATTTTCAATATGGTTGTGGTAACAATCAAAATCCACTTCCAGATGATAATTATTATTTTCATACCTTTTTGGTGATTCAAAATTTACATATAGTGCTTATAATGAAGATAAAAATGGAGACCAGGTTTTTTATGGAAATCGCTCAGATGTTTTAAAATGTAGTAATGATAACCCAATGTTAACATCATGAAAAAATCAACATCTTAATACACAGTTAATTTTATTAAATAAAGAAGACCTTGATAAATATCAGGATTTAGAAGTATCTATTATTAATGATAATAACGATCCAAATATTATTAGTGATGTTGTTTTTCTGACTTATATTAAAGCTTTTCCAAATGCAGCAAGTTCTAATCGTTATATTTATCCTGGGGTGCAGTATATGCCAGATGCATTAGGTGAAAGAACTCTCGCAACAATGCAATATGATGTTCAACCAATTTGAATTAGTATTTTTGTTGGGGCCAAAGCTAAAACGGGAATTCAAAATTTTACCGTAAAATTAAACTTTACGTTCAATCAACAAGTTAAAAAAGAAATTGTGCGTAAGTTTAGTGTTGATATTAAAAATTATCTTTTAACAACAGGTGATTCTAATAAACCATTAAGTGAACGATTTGGTTTTAGTGCTACTTCGTTTCCTTCAAATGGAATGAAATATATTGATACCGGGAATGACTCAATGCAAAATAAATTAAATTATGAAGGAAGGTCAACAGCAGAAAAGGAAGGACCCTTTGATAATAATTTACCATGATATTTTTCTCCAACAATGCGACCATATTTACTAGCTAATTTAAAAGCTTTAAAAGAATCAAATACGTTTTATTTATATGGTCCTGGTTGAAATTATCAATTAATTCAATGAGTAGGGAAATTAAATAAGCTAGGTTGAACCGACCAACAATATGAAGACTATATTAAAAGCAGTGATTTAAATGCCGTCTTTAATGATCATGCTTGAGAGTGAGAATTTGATTTTAATGCTTTTGATGAATATTTAAAGGTTGCTGCGCAGTTGGGATATACTGAATTTATGTTTTCAGCAATGGAACCAGGTACTTTTAGTTTCTTTTACCTTAAAAATGGTGCGCAAAAAGGACCACAACGAGAATTTAAGGCGGAGTTAGTAAATTCAAGTAACGGAATGCCAGGGAAAAATTTTGAAGCATATTTAAATACAATTCATAGTAAATTTATTAAGGCATTATCAAGTCATTGAAATGCCATTCGGAATAAACCAGAGTATCTAACGCCAAATAAACAACGAATTACTTTGTATGAATCATTTGACGAATTAGCTGATAAGACAAATGAGTTAACAATGAAAAATGTTGCTCAAAATGACCCGTATGGTGTTATTAAATCTAGTGTTTTTGCTGGTTGACGGTTTCGTTATAACCCTTTTGATGAAGATGATATTCAAAATATTTTCTTAAATAAATATGATCAAATGATTTTACAATATCGTGAAATTGTTGAAAAGTTTAATAATATAAATATTTATAAACTACGAAGTAATATTATTCGTCGAAAATCTTTTGGCAATTCAACCATGATTTATACGTCATGAAATAATTTTCCTGCTGCTTATATTCAATCTGATAATAGTGAACAAGTTTGAGGACCATTAATGGCCTATAAATTAGGGGCAAATGGTTATGTTCGGTGGTCATTTGACTTATATCGTGATGATTACTATGCAAAAAAAGAAATGAATGGGCAATTTGAATCAGGAGATGATAACCTAGTTTATGTTGGAAATATTAATGGACCACGCTATAGTGTTCTTTATAAAAATTATATTGATGGTATGGAAATGGTTCATAAAATGATGAAGTTAATGGAGTTATATCCAGATAAAAAACATTATTTAAATCGGGCATTAAATGCAATTGGATTCCCAGCATCAACAACAAGAGATAATCATTATAAGTGGTATCCACAGCAGTTTACGTTAGATGATGTTGTGTTTGAACAACCAGGGTTAATTTATCATAAAACAATTGGAGAACAAGTATATGAATTATTTATGTATGTTAATTCATTATAAGAAGGGAGTTATATGAAAAAGTTATTAATGGCACTATTAGCAGGAAATCTTTTATTGACAAGTGTTGGCACAATCGTAAGTTGTCAGAGTCAACATACAGAACAACTTGATTTTGATTTGGCCAATATTGATGAAACAGTATTTCAAAATTATGATTGAACAGTTGATCAAATGCTAGGTAGTGAACTTGGTGGTTTTCAAACATTACGAAGTACTGTTCTTGAAATTTTGCAAAATAATGTTCAAACTTTAAACATTTTAAAAGTTAATGTTGATATTTATTATGGTGCTCAAACTACGCCTAATAAAGATTACTTAATTGATTTTAGTGCTGTTTGGAACTTATTGCCAATTACTTATTTTTCAATTCATATTACACCAAACAATTATGGTAATTATCTTAATGAAAAATGGATTATTATAAATACTAATGTTGATTTAAGCCAATTAAATGTTTTTAAAAATGAAACATTGTTTTATTCAAATAATCCAGTTCCAAGGGATAATGCTAAGTTAATGACTGGTTTTATTCAAAGTACTAATCGAATATTACAAACTGATCAAGGATATGAAGAAATTGTAGCATATTATAAAAGTAAAAAGATGTGAAATGATAATAAACCACCCCCAAAAGGTTTCTTTAATTTAGAAATTAATACGAAACGAGATGAAACTACCTATCTAAAATTTGATGCTGCAACTGCCACATTGGTCTTTGATCCAACGGTTACAAATAGTAATTATAAAACAATGCTTGATGGAAAAGGATTTGCTTTTGCCCAAAAAACAGCATTTTTATCAGTTTGAAATGTCACAATTGAAAGTAACGATTTTAATGCTAATGATTGACGGAACATTGATTGAAAACCTGTTCCAAATAAAACATATGATGGGACAACTACTGTGCAAGAAGTTGTGGCCGATGTTACCAAATATTTAGTTGATTGATCAACTTACGTCCATAATTTGCATTTTATGCGTGCGGCAGATGTTGAGGTTATTTTAAAAAAAGGAGCCCAAGCAAATGCTAACGATCCTTGACTACCAACAACACAGTTAAAAGACTTATGAAAAGCTAGCGAACATGGGAATTTGCCATATGTCTTTGCGTGGTTTAAAAATAGTAATAAAAGTTATATTAAAATCAATAATACAACGGGTAGTGTGGGGACGCATGTATCGTTTAAACTTAAATAGAAGGGGAAAAATAATTTTATGACAGATTTAATTTCTTTAAAATATTTTATTGTATTAAATGTTTTATTTTTCCTTTTTGCTAGTAGCTGAGAAGGAATTTATTTAGGTAAACATTTTAAAAACAAAAAAGCTAGCGATAAGTATATTGTTGGTAAATTGTTTTATCTTTTCTTAATTATGATCAATCTTGGTTTACTTTGTAATGTTATTCAATTATTTTGTTTATTTTTGACATCAAATTTTACTTTTACCACTAATTATTTTCCAAAATGAAGTTTATTTTCACGACAAATTTTTTATGCAATTACAACGGCACTTAGTATTTTTACTTTTGTTTTTTTCTTTGCAATGACATATTTTTATCAATGAAAAACTGTTATTTATTTCAATAAACAAGAAATTAAAAGTCTTTTTAATGAATATGATTTAGCAGGTGGTGTCGTTCGAGTTGTTAATTTTAATCAAGTGAGTTTATTACACTTTGCGGAAAAATATTTTATTTATAAAACGAATGGGATATTTTATCAGCAAATTACATCTTTTTTTAAATGTGATTTTAAGGAAAATAATAATAAGTTTCAAATATCGGCAGTAAAAATCTTACGCTTAAAACATTATTCAGCAGGAAAAATTGACTTTCTTTTAACAAAAAACTCTATTTTTCAACAAATTTGAGGATGGTTATATTTTGAAAGAGTTATTAATTTTGTGTTTATTATTTTAAAAGTAACAAGAATTCTTTTAATTTGTTATATTTTTTTGTTGGGTGTTTTACAATGAGATGCTAGGGCGTGATTATTTTATCACTATGATGGAACACAATATCTTTTAAACAAAGGTAATATCATTTATGTTTTAAGTATTATTGTAATTCTTCTTCTTCTTGTTGAATTATTATTCCGAAGTTTGTTATGTATAATAAATTTAATTAGTAAAAATTACTATGAAATTACGATAAATTTATTTAAATTTGTTATTTTAATTGTTACACTTGTGTTGTTTAGTTACTTTTTTAGTAGTTTAAATGCCTATGTTCAATACTTGAATTTAAAAAATGATAATCCAACAGTTAAACCTAGTTTAAGTGTTGAACGATTATTATTTTGATTACAAAAAGATTATTTACGAGGAATGGGCCTTTTCCTATTATTTCCTTTGGTTTTTAGTGGTTTTGATTTTATTCTTGATTGTTATGCCCTAACTCGTAATAGTTTCGCTCTTAAAACTGGGAAAGGAATTAAACGAGAGTATCATTTTAAACAGTTATGTCAGATCAAATCCGATGCATAAAAAGATTTTTATTTACTGTTGGGTAATTTGATAGTATAATTAAAGTATGGGGGTGTTCTGGTTTCGACAGGAATGATCTACTAGTATCGGCAGTAGTTTGGCAGACTATAATGCTTCTAGGTTTGAAGAAACGCAAACAAAAAACAAAACGAAGACAAAGTTGAAATTCCAGCATTCATGATGAACAATCAATTTGCTGGTCAATTTCAAGCGTTAGCAGTTTAATTTCTCGTTGTTAGAGAATAGCTAGCCGTAATAATAGTTAATTGTAGGTTATTAACCATTATCGTATCTAAATACTTAATCTAATAGAAATTCTAATTGATAATGTTAGGGTTTTGAAAACAACTTATTATCTAGTTATTTAATTAGTTGTCTAGTCCCACTATTAAATAATGAAAGAAAGATGATTAGACTAAACTGTAGAAGATATTAGAAAGTTGTTTGTGGACGCGGGTTCAATTCCCGCCATCTCCACCATTTTTTATTTTAAGTCCTTTTTAAAACTTATTTTTAAGGGTGTAAATTTTAAAAAGTATTTAAAAGGAATGATATAATAAAAACAATGCATATATTTTTAAATGAGGTGAAAATAAGTGGGTAATATTTTAAGTATTATTTTTGTATATTTATTCTTTATACTTATTTTTACTCTTATTTATGTTTTTACCTGAGGTTTAGTTCGAAATTATTTTACTCGGTTTATGATTTATTACCAAGCAGTTATTGGTGGTGTTTTTGCCATTTTAGTTATTATTGCGCAAGGTTTGATTCTAGTTTTTGTCCCACCAAAAACAGGGGAAGCAAATACGATGATTGTTATTAATATCTTTTTGCCAATAATAGTTTGCTGAATGATTGGGGTTTTTATTTCTTATTTATCAACAATTTTATATACGATTATTATGTTTACTTTCTTATTTGGGGTGTTACCACATCTAACTAATAACTATTTTTTATCTTTAACGGGAACATCTAATATTGTTATGGTTACAGTCCTTTATGGACTAAGTTTAATTATTATTTTTATTAGTTGATACTTTAAATGAACAAAATGAACAAGTTGGTCATTATTAGCATTAGCGTCGTTTATTACAACATCAATTATTATTTTATTTCAATCTAGAATTATGGCTGTTTCAGCAAACTTAGTAAATGAATTATATGTTTTAGTGTGGATTACAATGAGTTATTTTGCTTATAGTATTTGTGCAATTATTGAATTAATTTATATTCATGCTTTAAAATTACAAAATATTATTGAATATGATCGAAACAGTTATGTTCGTGAAGCATTAGCACACGATGCTATTTATAATGTCATTCATAAAAATAAAATTCGACATGGAATTTATTTTACTTTTATGATTAATAATGTTGAAAAACTAGATCGTTTTTTAAGCAGCAATATTAAAAATAAAATTATTGACTTAATTTCAAACCAAGTTTTTACCTTATGAAAAGACCAAAATGTTTTATTTTTTAAGGCAAGCTTAAATCACTTTGGAATTTTTGTGCCCCTTAGTCAGGATGAAAAAATTAATATTGGTAATATTTTGCTACATAACAAAAGCAAATTACGACCAGAAACTGATTTATTAAAAGAATTTGAAATTTTATTAGGACAAGTTAATACTAGTTTTATTTTTAAAAAATACAAAATAATTGTTAAATTACAAGGTTATGCTTCATTATATGGTTTGCAATCGAATGATTTAAATAAGTTAAAAGAATATAATATTGCTACTGCTGATAATCGTTTAAACATTGAATATTTAAATCAAATTATTTTTGTTGATCCGGGACATATTAAGGAGTTATCAAATCAAAAACGCAGTATTTTAGCTTTAAATGAACATACGCAATTAGAAAAGATTGTTAGTTTATATTCGCCAATTGTTAATGTCACTGATGATTTTAAATTAGTATACCATTATAGTAATAACTTGGTTGATGGTGTTGATAGCGATCTAATGTTTACCAAGAATATTAGTAATTTTGGAGGACTTGTTCATGAAACAATGTTAGTACGTTTTAATACTGCTTTAAACATTAAAAATTTTCAAAAGTTAGATAATTATTTAGAACAAAAATTATTTATTACTTATCCAGCTAGTTTTATTGCTGGTGAACAGTTTAACTTAAAAAAATTTGCAACAAAATTAATTGAATTAAAAATTAAACCTTCGAATTTAATTTTAACGTTTGATTTAATGGAAACTGGTTTTGACCCAGAACAATTTAAACAAAATTTAACGGCAATTAAAAACATTGGAATTGAGGTGGCAGTTAAAAACTTTGGTGGAATTGATACTGAATTAAATAGTTTGTATTATTATGAGCCTAATTATGCTATTTTTGCCCCAACCATTATTCGAGAAATGTTTATTCATTTACATTATCAAAACTTAATTAAGGAATATATTATTTTAGCAAAAAAAATTGATGTTATTTTAATTGCGCCACAAGTTAATAGTTACTTAGGATATAGTAAATTAAAAGAACTAAAAATTGATTATATGTTTGGTTCATTGTTTGGTACTTATGATGAACAACAATTGGAAGTTAGTCGTGAGATAAAATTAGCATTATTAAAAAATAAAATGAAAGGGTCACAAGATGAGACTAAGATATAAGCCTTGAGCAGAAGAATATATTGAAAGCAATCCAACGGTTGCCTTACAGAATCCAGAAAATTATCAAGGACAATGAGCAAAAACTGTTTTCAAAAATAACCATCCCTTAAACATTGAAATTGGAACAGGAAAGGGTGAATTTATTGTTACTTTAGCAAAAAAATATCCAGAACAAAATTTTTTAGCAATTGAACGGTATCCTTCAGTTATGGTTTTAGCGTTAAAGAAAATTGTTGCTGAAAATTTACCAAATTTAAAAATTATTGCTTTTGATGCGACTATGTTATTAGACATTTTTGCGCCCCAGGAAGTTAATAGAATTTATTTAAATTTTTCTGACCCATGACCAAAAGTACGCCACGAAAAGCGGCGTTTAACTAACATAAAATTTTTAGAATTCTACCAATTAATTTTACAAACAAATGGTGAAATTCATTTTAAAACAGATAACGATCAGTTATTTGCTTATTCGTTAGAATCCTTTCAAACAAATAACTGAAAAGTTATTGATTACACGACTGATTTATATGATAGTGAGTATCTTGAAAATAATATTCCAACCGAATATGAACGTCGTTTTGTACAACTTGGAAAAAATATTAACTATATTTATGTTCAGAAAGAATTAGATTAATCGCATTATTGTTTGTTCATAAAGTTAAACGAGGGATTTCTGTGGTTGCAAGACTAAATGTATAACTAATTGATTCGTTAAAAGTTTTTTTAATTTTAATGTTTGAATAATGATAAGTTAAATACTCATCAACAAGTTTAATTTTACTAATAGGAAATTGAATAATAATTTCTTTTGTTTCTAAAAAAGGGATTAATTCACTATTTTTTAAATTCATTTTAACACTATTTGCATAAGCACAAATTAACCCGCCGGCCCCTAATTTAATACCTCCAAAATAGCGAATAACTAAACAGACAACATTGGTAAGATGATGATGTAATAAAATATCTAAAATTGGTTTGCCAGCAGTATTGCTTGGTTCGCCATCATCGTATTTTCGCATAATATTTTGATTTTTTCCGATAATATATGCATAACAATTATGATTTGCATTTAATTGCTGGTTTGTTTTAATAAAAGCAAGGGCTGCTTGTTCAGAAGTAACTTTTTGTAGCAAACAAATAAAACGTGACTTTTTAATGGTCATTTCTCCAATAATTATTTTGTTTTCTTTTAGTTCTTGCATTTCTTCACCACTTTATTTTGCTTTCTTAATTTTTGATAAAGATTTTCATATTTTTTATAAAATTATTTTATAATAATTTAAAATAAATGTTAGCATTCTTTGTTGTTTTTCTTACTATTTATTTGATAGATAACCTTAATGTTTTTTTTCATTTTAGGCAAAGTTTCTTTTAACCATAATTTATTTGATAACTTGGTTATACGCTATTGGAAATAAAAAATTTGACAACAAAAGAAAAACAAATATAATAAAAATATTAAATAAACAGTGGGAGGAAAAATAAAAAATATGAAGAAAATATTAAGTATATTAGGTACAATATCTTTAACTGGACTTGGAACAGCAAATAGTGTTGCTTGTAAAAATCAATTTTCAGAAAGCGATCAAGCCTATATTAATTCATTTTTTATGAGCAGTTTATTTTTTAACGTAGATTCTACTAAAATGGCAAAATGTAGCGGGGCGGAGATTAGCTAATATAGTGTAGATTTAAAACCTAGTATAGGAGTTAAAATTAATAAAGATAATATGAAAAATATAATAAAAACCGATGATGTCTCAAACAAAGATGGTGTAATTAGTTATTTAATTCAAGAATATGAAAAAATATCAAATGGTTTAAATATTAAATTAGAAAATAACATTTGAAATTTTACCAATGTACAGATAATTGATAATAAAGAGAATGGAAAAAGTAAATTCGTGCTTTATTGTAAAACCCAAAAATTTAATCTTGACGTAGATTTATTATTAAAATATAATTCAAAAAATTATAATTATAAGTTAGTTTTTAAATCCAATAGCATTTAAAGAATTAATAATATTAAAATATTTAATGTTTTTAAAACATCAAAGGTTTTAGTTCAAGAATCATTGGATTTAAAAAAGTTTTTGATATAATTAATTTGCAAAAAATAAATACTAATAATTACAATATTTCAGACAAGTAATAGGAGATAAAATAATGTGAATAAAGTATGCAGTTGGTTGGAGAGAGTTTTTTGATAATGAAATTAAAAAACCATATTTTCAACAATTGTTAAAAAATATTGATAATGAATATGAAAAAAATATTTGTTATCCCCAAAAAACCGATATTTTTCGATTATTTACTTTAATTGAACCAAAAGATATTAAAGTTGTAATTATTGGTCAAGACCCATACCATGGCCCTGGCCAAGCTAATGGATTAGCTTTCAGTGTTAGTAGTGGTATTAAAAACCCACCAAGTTTAGTTAATATTTTTCATGAATTAAAAAAGGATTTAGGGGTTGACCATCATGCTAGTGGTAATTTAGAACATTGAGTTAAAGAAGGTGTTTTTTTATATAATACAATTGGTAGTGTTGTTACCAAAACGCCACTGAGTCATAAAGATATTGGTTGAACAACTTTTAGCCAAAATTTAATTATTTATTTAAATCAAATTCACGATGCCATTATTTATGTTTTATGGGGCAATTATGCAAAACAATATAGTGAGTATATTACTAACAAAAGTAATATTATTAAGGGATCACATCCGTCACCTTTTAGCTATAACTTGTTTAAAGATCAACAATTTTTTATAAAAATTAATAATTTACTTTTAAAAAATAAAAAAAACATAATTGAATGAAAAATGTAATGTATAATTGTATTATGTAAAATATTGACTCCACAAAAGCTTTATTTTATCAACATGTAGATTGCGGGGATATTATGAGTTTATTAACAACATTTAGCGATATATCGAAAATCTTGTATAGTAATAAAATGGCATATATTGCTAGTGGGGTAATAGGCGCACTTTTTGTCATATATTGTGTTTATAATGGTTTGTATTATTTAATCAATCCTAAACGTTATCACGGGATTCGTTTTACAACAAAAAATATCGCATATATTACAATGTTAGCTGCAGTATCAGCAACGGCTACAATTATTATTTCCGTAACAGTCCCAATTACTGTTTTTCCACCCGTTCGGATTGCTTTTGAAGGATTAATGGTAAAAATTAGTGGTTTTATCTTTGGCCCAATTGTCGGTTTATTGTCGGGGGTAATAACAGATTTAATTGTTATGTTATTTGTTCCTTCCTATGTCCATGTTGCTTACATTATTGTTATTGCTTCATATGGGTTTTTGTCGGGATGTGCATCATCAATTAATCGCGCTGTTGGAAAACATAAATGAGTTCTATTTATGTTAACAAATATTTTTATTATAATTTTTGGAACTTTTGCTGGGGTAATGACTTGATATTCACCAGTAGAAACAATTACTTTATTTGCTGGTTTAGAGGTTAGTAAGGTTGTCTTAATTTATATTATTGGGTTTGGAACAGGAGGAACAATTGTTATTATTTGAATAATAATGTTTGTTTATCGCTACTTTGATAAAACCAAAAAACGCTACTGAGATTTAGTGGCCATTATTATGCTGGCTGTTATTAATGAATATTGAGTCACCACGCTAATATCCGCCTGGGGGGATATTGCGTTCTTAACAGTTTCACAAAATAAAAAAAGTGGAACGGATGGTTATGGAGTGACAATGATTTCGCGATTGGCAATGGCCCCATTAAAAGTTTTATTTAATTCAGCAATTATTTATATTACTTATCGGGCTGTTTCACCATTGATTCATAAAGATACCAATGCCAGTTTACAATATTAAAAGATGATGAAAAAATAACTTTATTTAAGTTATTTTTTTATTTATAACTATATAATGATAATAGAAAAAATAGAATGGAGATGAAAATAATGAAAGTAAATCCGCAAATTAAAGAATTAATTAACTTAGAATTAAAGCGGCAACAAGACCATATTGAATTAATTGCTTCAGAAAATTATGTTAGTGAAGCAGTTTTAGCTGTTACAGGTTCAATTTTAACAAACAAGTATGCTGAAGGATATCCGTTTCATCGTTATTATGGAGGGTGTGAATATATTGACCAAATTGAGCAATTAGCAATTGATAAAGTAAAAGAACTATTTCAAGCAGAACACGCTAATGTTCAAGCCCATTCTGGTAGTCAAGCAAATGCATCAGCCTATTATGCATTATTACAACCACACGATACGATTTTAGCAATGGATTTAGCTGCTGGAGGACATTTAACGCATGGACATAAAGTTAATTTTTCTGGTCGCTTATATAATTTTTGCAGTTATGGTGTTGATCCAAAAACAGAAATGTTAGATTATGATGCAATTGAAAAAATTGCGGTGGAAGTTAAACCAAAGTTAATTGTTGCTGGAGCAAGTGCTTATTCGCGTGAAATTGATTTTAAAAAGTTTCGCGTTATTGCTGATAAAGTTGGTGCTTTATTAATGGTTGATATGGCTCATATTGCTGGTTTAGTTGCTGCTGGATTACACCAGTCACCAATCCCATATGCTGATGTTATTACTTCAACAACACATAAAACATTACGTGGCCCACGTGGTGGTTTAATTTTATCAAAACAAAAATGAGCAAAGAAAATTGATGGTGCTGTTTTTCCTGGTAATCAAGGAGGACCGTTAGAACATGTAATTGCGGCAAAAGCGCAATGTTTTTTAGAAGCATTAGAGCCCCCATTTAATCAATATCAAGCTGAAATTGTAAATAATGCAAAGGTTTTAGCAACAACTTTAAAAGGAAAAAATCTTCGTTTAGTTGCTGATGGGACAGATAATCATTTATTAATGGTTGATGTAAAAAGCAGTTTGGGAATATCAGGACAACAAGCAGAAGAGATTTTACAAAAAATTGGTATTATCTGTAATAAAAATATGATTCCTTTTGACCAAGAATCACCTGTTGTTACAAGCGGGATTCGTTTAGGAACAGCAGCAATGACAACACGTGGTTTTGGGAGCAAAGAATTCCAACAAATTGGGGAAATAATTTATTATGTGTTGAAAGAACCCACTGATGAAAATATTGCAAAATATCAAAACGAAGTTAAAAAACTTTTGCATAATTTTCCAATTTATTCAAATTGACATTTAACAACATAATTAATTTGGAAATATCAGTTTAAATTGTTGCTTATCCTTGCTTTTTTAGTTATAATATTACTGCTTTATACATTGGACCCTGGTACGGAATAATGTTAGGAGGCATTGGCATGAGACAAACTACTATCTTGAATTCAGCAAAAGTTGAAAAGAAATGATATGTTATTGATGCTAAAGGTCTAGTTTTAGGACGTTTAGTAAGCAAAGTCGCAATGATCTTAAAAGGAAAAAATAAACCAGCGTATACGCCGCACGTTGATTGTGGTGATAATGTTATTATTTATAATGCTGATAAAGTTAATTTTTCAGGAAATAAATTAAAGGGTAAAATTTATTATCATCATTCACAACACCCAGGTGGGTTAAAACGAACAACAGCAAAAGATATGCTAGTTAAAAAACCAATTTATCCAGTTGAACACGCAATTAAAGGAATGTTACCAAAAAATAAATTAGGAAGTAAATTATTTCGTAATTTATTGGTTTATGCTGGTAACGAACATCCCCATGAAGCACAACAACCAATTAAGTTAGAATTAACTGATAAATAAAAGGAGCGGGTATGGCAAAAAAACAAGAAGTTATTTATCGTGGGACAGGAAGAAGAAAATCTTCTATTGCCCAAGTTGTATTGACTCCTGGTAAAGGAAATGTGGTTGTAAATGGGAAACTAGCGTTAGAATTTTTCCCATATGCAACATTAGTGCAGGATTTTGAACAACCTTTAGAAATTACTGGTGTAAAATCAGAATTTGATATTCGTGTTAAAGTATCTGGTGGTGGTTTTACCGGACAAGCGGGAGCAACAAGACTAGGAATCGCAAGAGCACTAGTTGAAGCTTCACAAGATTATAAAACCTTATTAAGACATACAGGAATGCTAACTCGTGATGCCCGTATTAAAGAACGTAAAAAATACGGGTTACACGGAGCGAGAAGAGCACCACAATACTCAAAAAGATAGGTATTTTTATCAAGAGAATATTTCAAAAATATTCTCTTTTTTATTTTCACTGTTTTTAATCGCTTTGATTGTTATCTAATATAAGTTTAGTATAATTATATATGGATAAGAGTGGTGGACTAATGGCATTAACAGAATTTACAATTCAAGGGGATAAATTTAATGGTAAGAATTTATTATTAAATTTATACTTTTTAACAAATGCGAAGAGTAAATTTACTGATGATGATGTTAAGAACCTCCGTTTAAAAAATATTACAACAGTGAATGGATTAGATCTTTTTTTAAAAAAGGAGATCTATATCGCTGATTTTTTTGTTAGTTTAATTAATGATCAAGCAAAGATTAAAAAAGATAAAAAAGGCGAAACAAAAGAACTGTATGATATTTTAATTCGCTTTAAATCAATTTCGGGCTTTGATGATATTTTAGATCCAAACTTATCGTTAACAATTTTTGGTGATATTGACCCACAAATTGGAATTGTTAATGTTAAAAACATCTTTTTAACAGCAATGGAAAAAGAGAAACAAGAATTTGAGACAACGGCAACGACTGTTGTCTTAGAAATAGCGGATAATTTTTGAATTGATGAAGCAAGATTACGAACTATTTTTGATTCAAATGTTTTTGCTAATATGAAGTTCTTAATTTCATCTTTTTCTGAAGAAAAAGAACGCTGATTACAATATCTTCAATTTCAAAGCCAGAATTTAGAATATAAGCGTAATAATTCATGCTTATATTTAACACGGAAATTAACAGAATATGTGAAAATCCCAAAAACAGTTGCAGCAGTGGAAACTTTTCATGATGCTCGTTTTTTAACACCTAATTTTTGGTATGTTAATAAAAAGCATTTTATTAATAAAAGTATCAAGATTAATCCTTCTTATGAAGAAGTAAATGTTATTGAGTTAGAATTAATTTTAGATGATTTTAATAAGTATCGTGTTTTAGAAGGATTAAATAATTTAAGTATGACGGGATTGCAAATTAATCGAACATATCAAAAAGAAAACCCCTTAACATTGTTTATTTTTAATTTTAGTGATAGTTATGCGCAAGATGGCACCGATATTTATGATTTAGGTTTTAATATTGCAACAACAAAAGAACAACAAAAACCGGATCTTAATGTAATTAAGGAAATAATGAAACTTTATATGATTGAAAATAATATTACAAAAGAGAAAGAGATTGATCCAGCAACAATTAAATTAGTTGCTGAGCATTTAAGTAAATATCAAATTATTAATTGCTTTTATGAAATAAAAAATGATGATGATATTTCAACAAAAGAATTAACAAACATTATTCCTCAGTATGGTTATTTAACTTATATTGGAAAAGGAGATTCAACTTTAATTCGCCGTAGTAATATCATTTTAGATAAAATTAGTAAAAATGATGTTGCCAACCCTTATTTAATTAATTATATTTTTAATATTGAAGATGTTAAATTAAAATCACAGCATCATTTAATTGCGTTAGAACAATTGCATTTTGCTTCGACTAATTTGAATTTAAATCAAAAAAAAGCATTAGTAAAAGCACTTAATTCTCAAGACATTTTCTTATTGCAAGGACCTCCGGGAACAGGGAAAACTGAGTTTATTGCTGAATTAGTTTATCAGTATGCTAAACTTGGGAAAAGGGTTTTAATATCTTCTCAAAATCATACTGCAATTGATAATGTTTTAGCAAGATTATATAAAACACCAATGTTAGTGCCATTACGTTTAACCGGAGAAGAAGTTCGTAAAAAAAATCGTTTTAATGATTTTAATCCGGATAAATTAATTTTTAATAATTATCGTTTTATTTATTCGCATTTAATGCGCCAATATTTAACAAAATGAAATGCGATTGATTATGATTATGAAAATCAGAAGAAGGAATTACAAAGTCTTAAAGCTCGGGCAAAGATGCTTGAAAAAGAAATTAAAGATTATAATACTTGAACACAAAAGGTAAATGAATTAGTTGCTGAACAAGAAAGATTAGGCAATCAAAAATTAGAATATCAAACTAATAATCGAAAATTAAAAGTTGAAATTAATAATATTGATAATATGATAGAGTTTTTAGGCAACTTAAGTTGAGAAGGAATTATTACCGCAACGGCGGACTTAGTTGAATTATTTAATAAATATTTTGGAACTTTAATTCAAGAAAAGTTAGGTTTTAAATTTGACGAATCATATTCATTAACAAGTACTTATCAACAATTATTAACAAAATCAGGAACTGTTGATCCATTATTGGTAAAAAAAGAACAAGAATTAACAGAATTAAAGAACGTTAGGCAAGAATTCCGCGATGATGCATGAATTGAGAAACTTCAAGCGGCGCAAAATGAAATTACGGAGTTAAAACAACAACTTTCGTTAAAACAAGATAATGTTATTTATCAAAACTTACAACAAAAATTTAAAAACGATCTGTTAAAATTAAAAACACATTATGAAGAACAAATTAATAATAATGAAAAATTAATGAATCAAATTGATGTTAGTAAAAATGCTCAAGAAATATCATATTTAGAAGTAGACATTGCAGCATTACGTAATCGCATTGATGCTTTGAAAATCGAAATTGAAAATATTGTTAATAGTATTAATCATATTTTTAATTTAAATTTAGTTGTAAAAGATATTACTGCGACAATTAATGAAATTGATAAGGTCATTAATGGCATTGATCATGATATGAATACCATTATTAATGAAAAAGCAACAAAAGGTAATTTTGTTAATAATATGATTACTTTCTTAGATAGAAATTATAATATTGCCGCTTTTTTAAACCAAGAAGGAATTCAAAATGATCGTTTTACTCCAGCAATGGAACGCGACACTGTTAACTATGCTAATCAGTTTTTGCAAGACAGTGTTAATGTTGTTGCAATGACCGCAACTTCAAATCAATCATATGCCCAAAGTAAAAATAAGGTTTTACAAGATTATAATATTGCTGATATTGATATTAAAAAATTTGGGTTCGATGTTGTTGTCATTGATGAAGTAAGTAAATTAACACCAATGGAAATTTTTATGCCGCTAGTATATGGTAAAGCGGTGGTTCTAGTTGGTGATTATCGTCAGTTACCACCAATTATGCCATATCGTGAAGAAGATGTTGCTTTGATTAATGATAATTATAATGAAAATTATAGTTATCATGATTTCTTAGAGTTAGTAACTAATTCAATGTTTAAAAAGATTATTTCAAAATGTGACGATTCTGTTAAAGAAATTTTAGTTAATCAGTATCGTAGTCATGAAGATATTATGCGAATTGTTAATGTGTTTTATGAAAACCAATTACAATTAGGAGATCAAGAAAATCAAAATAACGAAAAACAACATTATGTTACCGTTGAAAATGAGAAGGGTTTAAAAATTTTTGATAGTAAAAAAGCAATTTATTGAATTGATTCAACAAAAGATGAAAACCAAAACTTTGTTTATGAACAAGGTGAAAGTGGTAGTACCAGTCTTTTTAATTGATTAGAAATTAATTTAACGATTAAAACTCTTATGTTAATTGATACAGGATATAATGATTTAACTGCGAAGTTAAAAAAACAACCAAAAGTAGCGGTGATTAGTTTTTATGGATTGCATGTAAAAAAATTACGGAAAACTATTAGTAATTTAAAGTTTAAAAATATTAAAGTTGAAGTCTCAACTGTTGATGATTATCAAGGACGAGAAACAGAAATAGTTATTGTTAATACTGTTCGTCATCCACAACGGCAACTTAATGCTAATAAAGAATTTGTTAAAAAGTATGAACGGTTAAATGTTGCCTTTTCTAGGGCAAAAAATATGTTAATTATTATTGGAGCAATTAATTTCTTTGCTAATATTGATGTTGAGATTCCAACGATTATTAATCCAAATGTAACAACCACAATTAAAGCATATTATGAAATTTTACGAATTATTGATAATTATGGTCTTATTTGACATGCAAAAGATTTATTATAGAAGTTAGAGGTAGAAAATGAAATTAGGAGTAGTTAAAGTCTATAAAAACTGAAAAAAATTAACAACAATTGTTAGTTATCAAACACCAAAAAGACCATCCTTTTTTCAGTATGTCATTTTAAATGCTATTGCTAATTATCCAGATAAAGAAAAGTCGTTAGCTAATATTTTACGAGATGAATTACAAATTTTTAATCATAAAATTTACGCTGAATGTTTAAAGGATTTAATTGAAAAAGAAAACACAATTGAAATTAATTCACAAGGGTCATTAAATTATTTGGCTAATAGTTATGCTGAACAAGAATGAATTGATCATGCAATTGGAATTTTTTATATTTCAAAAGAAGCACTACAAGCCTTAGAAAAAGGTTATTTGTTAAGTAAAAACAATAACCGTGAAGCAACAATTGATTTTATTTTTGATATTTTTACAAATGAACGATATATTAATAATGAACATTTACTCTTAATAGAAAAAATTAATAATAATGCTTTAACAATTTTTCCAGAATATGAAGTAACAATTACGGGTGATGATTTATTTAAATTCTTAGAAAAATATAAAACTAGTCCTAATAAATATAATATGTTTAATAATGATACAACATTTACTTCAATTCGAAAGCAACAACAAACAATTAAACATGATAATAAAGAAGTTAATAAATTATTATCTGATGTTTATGAAACAAAGGAAGTTGTGCTAACTTTAACAACTTTTAAAGATATTAAAATGCAAGTTATGAATGATAAAAATTTGCAAGAAATTATTGATAATAATATTAATTTACGAACAAAAATTTTAGATTATTTTTTAACAATAATGACAGAAGATTTAACAACTGATTTTAATTTAAATATTCAAAAGATTGCAGCAAATACGCTAGAAAGTGATTATCAACAAGACCCTCGTCATATTATTTCAACATTGATAAATCCTCGAATTTTGATTATTAATGCAGCAAATGTTAATCCAAAAGCAGTTTTAAATCATAAATATTATTTTGATAATGATATTCGTTGTGTTATTTTTGTTAATGTTGATCATAGTACTAAGATAAGTGATTTAACCGCTTCAATTACAATTTTTTATTTAGATAAAACCATTTTACCAATACATGATCATTTTTTGACATTATTTATTAATGATAAAAACGAGACAGAATGTTATGCCTTACAACCAACAGAGTTAATGATGTTAAATCGTAAAATTATCACTGCCCAAAAATTTTTATCAAATTATAGCAACCTCTTATTTAAAAAAATTTTACAAAATTTACAAACTGTGTTGAAAAATGAACAAGGAAATATTTATGAAACAATTCACGGCAATAAAGTTAATGACCTCTTTATTTATTGTTATTTAATTGATCTATTAAATCAAAATGACAATGCTTTTGATGATATTTTAAAAAATATTAGTACAAATGATTTTCAAAATAAGATTTTAATTTTATCCAAATGTGAGCAAATTTTAACTAATTTTACTTTAAGACCAAATTATTTTACAAAAATGCACACCCTTTTAATTACGGCGATAAAACAAGAAGCCAAAGACCAGCAAAATATTGTTAAAGCGTATCAAGTTTTAACAAATAATGATTTGTTAGCAAGTAAAGAAGCTTTAAATATGCTACAAGAACTTTACCATCAAGATAATGTTACTTTAAAACAACTATTAGAACTAACTAATGTTGCAAGTTCAACAACTATTGAAAAAATTTGAAATCAAAATTTATTTGCTATTTTAACTAAATTCCTTTTTGCGCTTAATAATGATAATTTGCACCGTGAGTTATTTGAAGAAATTAGTACAACAAATTTAAGTAAAAATATTACTTTATTAGTTAATTTGTATGGTTATGCGGAAGAATATCTAAAATATTTTACTGAAATGAAAAAACGAGAGACAAGTAATCTACAGCGTCATTGAGAGGAAATTTGAACTAAGGTTGCAACCATTAGCGAACGCTTTAAAAATATTAATCATGGTGATGATTTAACAATTGAATTACTAGGATCATTATCACAATTAGAAACGAGATACAAAACTATTAAGTTTAAAGATATGTTTAATTCTGAATCAAAATTTCAAGAATACCTTGATTTTTGCTACTTTGATAAAGCAGCATTATATTTAATAAATATCTTAGAAGAAAAAATTACTGCTATGCTAAAGGCAAAAGACCACCGTTTAAAAGCAATTAATGAAAAATTATTTGTTTGCAAGGATCTTTTGGATAAAAGTAAACAAAAACAAATTATGACAATATATTATGAATTACGATTGTACTTATATTGTGAAAAAGCGCGCGATGAGCGAAATGATAATAAAAACCGCGATGCATTAAAAAAACTACAAAAAGAAATAGAAGAGGTGTTAAATTAATGAGTATGAGTGTTGAACAGGTAATGTATAATTACCAAAAAAAAATCGAAAGATTAAGTTTAAATATTAATTTTGTTAAAGAAAACTTACAATTATTATTACAACAATTAAAAAATATTGATGCTAGTGGATTAAACTGCCAAGCAATTGAACAGTATTTACAAGAGCTAAATCAAATTTTAGTTGATTTAGAAACTAATCCATTGGTTAATGAATTTCAAAAGGTTAAACATGTTGATTTAGAATTAGCAAAACGAGTTAACTTTTTCTTAGAACAAAAAACATTAAGTTTAGCAGAAATTCAACAAAAAATTGAAGTGCTAAAAGTAAAAGTTGTTGAAGACGAAACAAAACAACGCTTAGTGAATTTAAAAAATCGTGTTAATTTAAATTATCAAACATTAGAGCAAGAACTACTAGGAATGTTTGATGATAATGCTTCAAAAGCTTTTATTATGAATTTTTTTAAATCAAATAAAAATCAGCTTGTTAATCTAGATCCAAATACAATTTCAGAGCTTGTTCAAGATGAGATTAATAACTATCGTGCTTCAATAGACTTTATGAAAAATCAATATCTTAATAGTTTTAAAGCCCAAATTGGCGATGATAAATTTATTAATGCTGAATTAGGACCGGTGTTAGAGGAATTCAGTCAAACTAGTGTTAATGATACTAATGCTTTAAATCAAAAAGCATTGGATTTACAAAATAAAATTATTAGCCAACAATTAGATGAATCAGCACGAAAACATACAATTGCTGCAATCTTGCAAGCAATTCAAAAACGTGGTTTTATTGTTGATAATAATGATATTCGAATTACAAAGGAAAATGACGATAGTCTTGTTATTGTCTATGCTAAAAAAGTGACAGGAGAAGAAGCAATATTTAAAGTATATATTGATGGTCGTTTTACTTACAAATTTGAAGGTTATGAAGGTCACGCCCATGATGTTGATGAACAACCATTTGTTAATGATTTATCAATGTATGATGTATCATTATCAAAAGAAATGAAAAAGACATATTTAAATCCAGATAAGATTATGAACCAAGCTAAAATACAAATCGATAGTAAAACAAAAAAGAAATAAGATAATAATTATGACATTTATTCAAGTATTAGTAGGCAAAGTAAAAATGTATTAAAAGGACCAATTTATATTACTCCTTTTAATACATTTTTCAATTATTTTTTATTTAGATAAGTACCATCTTTATTTATATTTAAAGTGTTTTAAAAAATAATATAACCCAATTGTTGGTAAGATAAATATAATTGTCATTGGAAAAACTAATGGCCAAGTTGGACGGGTATATATGATATTATCTCAGTCAAAATTATATATAATTCCGTTTAGTTTATGCCAATTAAATTCATTATTAAAAAAATTAGAATAACCTCAACTATGATAGAAATTATCGTCGTTAATTAATTTAGCAGCAGTTAAAGTATATCGACTAAATAAGTTAAGGGCAAGAATTCCTGTTTTATATTCATTACTTTCAGCAACTTTTTTATAGTCCTCAATATATTTTGAAAAATTAATGAATAGTGTGTGCCCAGGCACATTTTGAGGTTGTTGTAAAATACTAGTTATTATTGTTTGAGTATTGAGAGCATATTTTTTTTCAATTTCCATAAACATATTTTTTTGAAATTGCCAGCTATAGCGATACCCTCATAGAATCGGATTTGTCGTAATATTGGGGTTTATTCCAAATGTATTTTGTTGGTAAAACATTTGATAAATCTCAATTTTTGTAGAAAATTCTCTTGAAAGAATAATTTGAGGATTTTCCAAATTACTTTGCGGGTGAATTATTTTAACATCTTGATTAACATCAAAAAGTAGTTCCCTTTTAAATCATTAAAGTGGACTTCCTCTGAAAGAAAACCACCTTGTAATATTTTTTGATAATTATTTTTTTCTAAATAATTATTTATAATTTGATGAAATTGATTGCCATCATTTTTATTAATGGCATCGTAAATTTTATTATATATATCATTAGATTTAAAAAGATTAATTTCTGTGTGCTTGTTTGCCTTAATTATGTTGGTAACATTATAGTCTGCTGCTGAAAAATAATGCTTGATATTTTTTGCCGTCATAAGTCAAGGTGTTATTAAAACAATGATTGTTAAAAATAATGTTATTAAAGTTATAACACTTTCTTTTAAAAAATGACTAGCAATGATGATAATAAATCAAAATAATGGTAATGAGATAAAAGAAATCAAGATTCCAACACCATAGAGTTTTAAAAAAATTAAAGTATGTGGTCATGATGTTATTAACAATTAAAATACTGTTGTAATACTAAAAATAATAACATAATAGAAAACCACAGTAATTAAATTAATTAATAGTTTTTGAAAAAAATACTAGTACGACTAAAAGGTTTTGTTGTTATTAAGAGGAATGATGATTCTAAAATGGGACGATTAAAAATGATAATATTAAGATTTCCTAGAAATAAAAATGGAAAGACAAAAAAATTGACTGCAAAGAATAAATAGGAAATAAAAAATAAATCAATATATTTGTTATCTTTGTTAAAAGAAATTGCCCCAACTAGAAAGACATTTATTGATAAAATCATTAGGATTATTAATGTTACTCAAAAACTAATTGCTCTTTTAAGCAGAAAGAAGTCCATTTTTAAGATTTGCATTATTCTTCACTCATTTCCTTTATTTTTTGATACATATTTGATTTATCAAAGGCATAGTATTTTTCATATTCTGCTTGAATATCTCAGACTATTTCATTATTTTTTTCTTTTTCTACAACAATTTGACCATGATCCAAAATAATAAAGTGATCAATATAATCAGCAAATTCATTAAGAATGTGGATAACAATAATAATTGTTTTACCATTTTTATGTAAACTAACTAATAAATCAATTACAATCTTTCGGGTCATAGCATCTAAACCGGTGGTTGGTTCATCTAAAATATAAATGTCATGTTTTAATAAAAAACATTGTGCTAAAAGAACCTTCTTGGCCATTCCTGTTGATAAAATATTTAAGGATTGGAATGCTTATAACTTAAAAAAATCAATAATATCTTTAATTTTTTCTTTTTTAATTTTTTCTTGCTCTAATATACATCACATTTGCAGATAATCAAATATATAAATTTTAGATAGGAAAACAGCTTTTTCTGGGATATAACCAATTTTTTGCTTTGATAAAGGGTTGGTGTTGTTTAATCTGTTGATATAAATGTTTCCTTTTTTATGGGGAAATGCCCCAAGAATTGTCTTAATTAATGTTGTTTTTCCAGCCCCATTATGTCCTAAGATTCCAAAAAAACTTCCTTTGGGAATAGTAAGATTCATGTTAGTAAAAATTGTTTTTTTTTAAAAATGATTGAGATAAATTTGTGATATTAACTGCTGGTTCTGTAAAAGTTATTGTTTTTTCCATAAAAACATCTTTTCTATTAATCATCAATTGTTTCAAATCAATCACCTGTTACTGTTTTATAAATTGTGCATGGTGGTGTTTTTGGATAACAATCCATTCCTATCTTACGTTCAGCAACAATTCGATAATTTCAACGATCTGCCTCTAACTCTGTTTCATAGACATACTTTAACTTCCTTTCAGAAACATATTATTGAATTATTGGAATTTTTATTTTAAAGTAATTAGCATTTCAAGTTTTTAAATAGACAACATAGCTTTTATACTTAAATTATATCAATAAAGTTTTATTTTTAAGATTGTAATACTTTACAAAAGCATAAATAATTTTTGAATGAGAATTATAGGGACATTTTCTTTAATTTTGTCGAAAACTCTTGATGAAATAAAAAAAATCATCAATATGACAATTTGAAAACTAATTTTGTGTAAGATTATGATTTTGCTTTAAATTTTTTAAACGTTAAAATATAATACCGTTGATTGTTGGTTTGGTGTTAAACCTTTGTGTTGGTATTTTCATTTTCAGAGCTTTAAATAATTTTGAATATTAGTGAAACCCAAACCATGATAATGAATTAAGGCTTCTTTAAGACTGGATTGTAATTTACTAATCTTATTTAACTTTTGATAACTAGTATCAGGGTTTGTACTAGTTTTGGTGGAATATAGAGTAGAATTTGTTTGTTTTGCTACTAATAAATATAGTGGTTGCATATCAGAAATAATTATTGATTTTTCTTTAATTAGTTGCTTATTCATATTTTCAATAATCCATTGTTTTTGTAATCTTTTGGTATTGGTGGATTGAACAAAAATATTATTATTGCTATCAACTGCCATTTGAATACAGCATTTGGTATCAGTTGAAAATGGATCGAGATGAGTTTTTCGTTTATCAAATTTATCTTTAAAATTGCCTTTATGAATTTCTTTAATAAATGTTTCATCCATTTGGATTTGACCATTTAATTTTTTAAATTTTAACTGTGTATTTTCTAATTGTTTTGATTGCATTAATTTTTGTCGATTATATCAAGCGGTTTTTGGGGTTGTTTTAATAAAACGAGAAATTATTTTACTAGATTGTCCTAACAATGAAATTTGAATTAATAAATTTCACTGTTCATAATTTAAATGACTTCAATAAGTAAAATGATGACGAAATGCATCAAAACTAGCACGACATTTTTTACATAAATATTTTTGTTTTCCTTCGGAATTATGACCATTTTTAACACAATGAAAAGATTTGCAATTAGGACATATAATGCCTTTATCTCTAAATTTTTGATCAATTTCATTTAAACGTTTTTGTTTTTTAATTAAGTCTGCTTGTTGTTTTATTTTTTCATAAAATTCTAAAAATTGATCATCTGTTAAGCTATTTATTAATTCTGTAATTATTTTTTTCATCATTTATTTACCTCCATATATTAAAAATATACCTAATTTTAGGTATATTTTATAAATATCAAGAGTTTTCGACAAAATTAAAGGACATTTTTAAATAATTTATTATAAAAATAGTATAATATTTATATTGCCAGTAATCATTTTTAGGTTTTAAAAAGATTTCTAATTTTATTTTTTGTAAAAATCAACCAATTAGAGGGAGTAAATAAATGAGTGTTAAAAGTAATTTAGACAAATTAAAGAACCAAATTGGGATTAAACGTTGTGTTATTCTTGAAGGAAATGTTAATGATATTTATCAAATAAATAACGGTTATGTTGGTTTAAAAGATAAGTTACGTGGTTTACTAAAAGAAAAGGTTTTTAATGACATTTTTACTTGAGATCGGATTGATGGTTTAACTGGTGGAAATATTAATAACTTAACTTTAACAGCTGAACCACAACAAAAAAGTAAAGAAGGTGAAGCTTATGATTTTGGTCAAGAAGTGATTAATAATGCTAATAACCAAGATAATGGTCCAACTGGACAGTTTCCAACTTTAGCAGAGTTTTTTGCTATTGTTCGTCGTAATATGCTAACACCAAGTCCCAAAAAAGTTGCTTTTGTTGCTGATTTTTCAGATTATTTATTTTCAAATGAGCAATCATTAAGCGAAGAAGAACGTGTTAATTTAATTTCCTTAAGTAAGGCTTTTCGTGATAAAAAATTTGACCAATCAGAAATAGTTGATTTTGATACTTCGATTATCTTTATTACCAATAGTGTTGGAAAGTTACCAACGTCATTTTATTTAAATAATCCGGATGTTACAACAATTACTTTAACGAAACCAAATCGGGAAGAACGTGAAAAATTTATTTTAACTAACAAGAGTTTTTTTAAGATTACTGAAGATTTAAGTACTGATGTTTTAAAATTACAAGATATTTATGATACGATGGAGGGATGAACTTTGAAAGAAGTTTATCAATTAATTAAATTCTCAAACAATATTGCTGAACGATTACCGTTTGAAAAGTTATTAAATTCTTATCAATATGGTGACAAAGTTTCACCTTGAGAAGAAATGAATTATGATAAATTAGCAACAATCGAAACAGAGTTAAAAAAACGAGTTATTGGGCAAGACCATGCGATTGTTAAAGTAAAAAATGTTGTTTATAAAGCCTTTACGGGGTTGTCTGGCGTGCAATATTCTTCAAAACGAACAAAACCCAAGGGAACGTTATTTTTTGTTGGTCCAACGGGGGTTGGAAAAACTGAATTAGCAAAAGCTTTAGCAAAGTTTTTATTTGGGGATGAAAAAAACTGTATTCGTTTTGATATGTCAGAATATAACCAGGAAGCTAGTGATCAAAAATTAATCGGAGCACCGCCAGGTTATGTTGGTTATGAAGAAGGCGGTCAATTAACTAATGCAATTAAAGAAAAACCTTTTAGTGTTTTATTATTTGATGAGATTGAAAAAGCACACCCACGAATTTTAGATAAGTTTTTACAAATTTTAGAAGATGGGCGTTTAACAGATAATAAGGGACAAACTGTTAGTTTTTCTGATTCCTTCATTATTTTTACTTCAAATATTGGTGCTGCTGAAGTTGATGATAGTTTACCATTCTTAGAAATTGAAAAACAATTTATTCAAAAAGTTTCTGATCATTTTCGCACCGAATTAAGACGTCCAGAATTATTGGGGCGAATTGGAAATAATATTATTCCGTTTAACTTTATTAAGGATATTAGTTTTAAGGCAAAATTAATTACTCAAAAATTACGTCCAATTCAAGTAGCAGTATGAGAAAAATATAAGGTAAAATTAGAATTTATTCAGTTAGAACAAATTTTGCCAATCATTATTCAAGATGCCGATGATAAAAAGGGGGGGCGTGATTTGTTAAATAGTATTGAAAAACATGTCGTTGATGGGTTAAGCTCCTTTATTTTTGCCAATCAAACTAGTTTTAAAGCGGGTCAAACAATCTTGGCACAAGCTAATGGTCAACAAATTGAATATAATTTAAAATAAACTATGAGTAATTTAATTAATTTTAATCGGTTTGTTTCTTTTACAACAATTGAAGGTCCGGGAAACCGGTTTACCTTATGAATGCAAGGATGCATTATTAATTGCAAAGGATGTAGTAACCAAGAGATGATTCCTTTAATTAATCGGAATGTAATGGAAGTTAGTGAACTTTTCAAAGCAATTAAAGATGCGCAAGAGCGCTTTCAAATTGAAGGAATTACAATTTTGGGGGGCGAACCGTTTATTCAACCACGGGCATTATTGGAATTAGTGACGTTGTGTCAAGCAAACAATTTAACAGTAATTGTTTTTTCCGGTTTTTTATACGAACTATTGCAAGAAAAACACCCGGAAATTTTAACTAAAATCGATATTCTAATTGATGGGCCATTTATTATTGAAAAACTAGACAAAAAACGGCGTTTAATTGGTTCAACCAATCAACGGGTAATTAAACTAAGTGATACTTATCAAAATAATGATTATTTTGAACAAAATATTATTGAAGCTGAATTTACTGTTACTAAAAATAATAGTATGATTATTAATGGCGATGGTGCACACCTCGTCAACAATGAGAAAACAATTTTAACAAAAGAGGAGGACAAAGAAGATGGGAGCATTTAAACTAGATGGTGATGTGTTTTTACATATTAAACAAGATATTATTAAAGTTGGGGATAAATTAGAATTTAAAGCAATAAATGGTGATATGAGTGATTTTCATATCGATGATGTTAGAGCAAAATATAAAGTTATTTCGTCAATTCCAAGCATTGATACTAGCGTTTGTTATACTCAAACAGTTAAGTTTAATGAAAGTATGAAAGATTATAATAATGCTCGTTTAATTACGATTTCAAGAGATTTACCATTTGCGCAAGAAAGATGTTGTGAATCATTTAAAGATGAAGCACACTTCTTAATTTCAGATTATAATTATCGAGACTTTGGGGCAAAATCAGGATTAGTTTTCACTGATTCACAAATTTTACCACGAGCTGTAATAATTTTAAACGAAGACAATATTGTTGAATATCTTGAGGTTGTGAATCCGGTTGGTAATGAACCAAATTACCAAGCAGTATATGACTTTTTAAGTAGTAAAAAATAAAAAAAGTATTGATAAAATACTTTTTTTATTTTAAAGTTAAAAGTTCTTTGATCTCATCAAGGTCCCGTAGCTTTTCTTTATCAACGTTTAGTTTAAAACCATAGCCTTCTTCTTTTTTATATTTTGGAATAACATTAAGATGATAGTGAAAGACTTGTTGAAAAGCTTCACTTTTTTCATTACTAACGTAGTTAATTCCAACAGGTTTTAAAACTTGATACATTTTTTGGGCAACTTTTTTTCCAACTTTTGCAACAGCAGCTAAATGTTCATCATCTGTTTCACTATAATAATCAAAGTGTTTTTTTGGAATTATTAAGGTGTGACCATCACTATTTGGAAATAAATCTAAAAAAGCGTAAACAAGATCGTTTTCATAGATTTTTTTACTCGGAATTTCTTGGGCAATAATTTTACAAAAGATGCAATCACTTTTGTTCATTTTTACATCAGCTCCTTATGAAATAATTATAGCAAACTTATAAGGCGAGTTATAGCATCTTTGCTTTTGGGAAAGGAAAAATAAATAGTTAAAAATTTCTAACTTTTTTAAAAAATTTATTATTTTTCTGTTATAATTAATTGCTATAAATCATCTAATAATTCCTTAAATTTTGTGATATAATATATGTATGTAGCAAACAGAATGAGAGGAGATGATTATAATGGAAGATAATAGTACAAAAACAGCTCATGATGAAGCTAAAGAAATTGTTGGGTGATACAAGTATGTTAGGGGAAGATATTTATGAATATCTTGAAGTATTAAAACATCAAATTAGCCAACGAAAAAAAGTATTGAACCTAATGATTTAAAACAAGCAGCCTACTTTGAAGATTTACTATTATCTGTCAAAAAAATCTGAAATGAAAAATACCAGGACTAAGTAAAGCTCTTATTTTATGAAAGCAAAGCAGTTTGCTTTTTTAATAAAAAAAGAAGATTTTTAATCTTCTTTAACAATAAATGATCCAATTGCATCAAATACAGTTTGCGAGTAAACATTTTCTGGATTATAACCAAAGGCTAATGAATATAGTCTTGTTTTTGCTGCGGTTTGCAAATCACTAAACTGAGCAAAAGTATATTCAATTCACTTTAAGATTTGTCCTTTAACATTTGGCACGTTTGTTGGAATTCCGTCTTTATCATAAAGGGCATTTCCATTTTCATCATATGTTCCTAAATAACCTGTTTGATTATATAATCATGATAATGAACGTTTAGCGCCTCCTTGTTGTGATACTCACGCTTGGTCTAGGTTGGTTGGTGTTCCTCCTGACCCATATCAAGTTAATGATAATGGTTTGTTATTTGTCTTAGTATTTTGATAATTAATGTTCATATTTTTCATTAAGTCAATTGTATAAATTGGTAAGACTAGAACAACTGATCCATATCTTCGGTTAGCATCTAAAAACTGATAACTTGAAGGACTTATTCCTTCCCCTGATTTAATAATCCCTGGTGTTGCGGTTTCAATAATTTTTTGTTTATATGCATCAGCATTATTTAGGGTTGTAAAGATTTCATTTTTACTTTTATTGATTCCAACAAAACCCTTAAAGCCACTAAGGCCAAAGATTGGGTCAATTCCTTCGTTAATCATATTTTTAAATTCATCACCATTTTTGGCATTAAACATATTTTTTAAGTTAGTTGTTAGAATATCTTCTTTGTTTGTTAAATCAGTATTTAAAGTTGCAACATTTTCTAATGCTCCACCAGTCTCGAATAGTTTATCTAAACTAGCTTTATCTAATTTTAATTCTCAAACCATCTTAACATATGAATTTCAACGAGCACCACTAATTGTGTCTCATAATTGAATGGCATTAAATAAGGCACTGTTACGATTTAAATAAATTTCTGTATTATCACCACCACCATAACGTTTAATTTCGTTTTGGTGTAAATAGGTTGCAGTAATAATTTTATCAATTACAGTTGGGACTTCAATATGTTTATAATAATCATTAAAACGAATTTTTAAAGCAATTTTCTTTTCATCTTCTGTCATTTTATTGAAGTCAGTATAGTCATTTCCCGCAGGTTTAATTTTAATCTCAAAGTTATTTTCCCCTTGATCTTTTCGTGATTTCGTATAATCAGGTGATGTTGTGGTTGATTTTCAGAAATATGATTGGACTCCTCCAACAAATCATTTTTCTGATTGGTAATCAGGTGCATATCCTTGGCCAGCAATTATTAATTCTAATGGTGTATAATTTGATATTCCAGTTAAATATTTCGTGTACAAATTATCAAGAGCAACTTGTTCCACAAAACTAACAATTTGTTTTGCTAATTCATTTTCTGGCTTACTAACATCAATTGTTACTCCAGTATAACGAGCTCTTGTTGCTTCTTCTGAGGCATAGAAGAATTTCGAAATATTAGTATCTAATAATCGGACAGCCATTGTTTTTAGGTCCGCTTTTGTAAAAATATCATTAAATGAATATTTTACGTTTACGTAACTTGATTGATTTTCTGAATCAATTTGGGAAATAATTCAACGTTTAACTTCATCAGCAATTGCTGGGTCAGTAAAACGCTCAAAGTTCTTTTTCCCACAAGCAACAACAGTGGTGCTGGCAGAAGTAACAATTGTTATTGCACCTAAGATGCTTAATAATTTTTTCATTATCTTCTACCTCCTATTGTGCTAAAGTCATCACGATATCAATTTTGATCACCATTATTATAATATTTTGTTTTATCTTTTTCTCAAGTTTTAAATTGATGTAATCAAAAGGCAGTTTGAGTAGGGCTAGTATGAAGTCCTGAATAATTTGTTTTAATTTGTTCATCTCAATATTTTGATTGAGCAATTTTATCGACAATAGCTTTTGTTTTAATTTCTGCGGCGGGTCCACCAGTTTTATAGCCTTGAATCGTTTTGTTTTCTGCTTCAAAACTACTATATAAACGTTGAACTGCTCCTCCTGATAAGTTTGTTGTCAGTGCGCTAATAATTAACGTAAATCAATCAGCATTATCGTGTCCTTCACCATCTTTAAAAGTAATAAAGTTTTTTAATCATTGGTCAGGACCTGCTCCATTTTGTAAAATTTTATTATTAAAATTATTGAAAAAGTCATAAGTTCAGAATCATCATGTTTTATCATCAGCTGAACCAGAAGATGAAGACAATGTCGCGTATTTCTTAACCCCGTCTAAAACTTTAAATTTAAGTTTGCTAGTACTATCGTTATTAACTAAACTACGGTTTGTTAAATACCATAAATATTGGGCATTAGCAAATTGTGTATTCATTTTTTGTTGTGCTTTATCTGTTGTCATAATTTGTGATTTATCAGACATTTCTTTATATGAAATGTTTGAATAATTTAAACTTTTAAATTGTCAATCACTATTATAAGGACTATATGATGTTGCGGTTGCGTCAGCTAAATATTCACGACCATCAAGATGAACTAAATTTAGTCCATTTGTGTCAAAGAAGGCAACTACCATATCTTTAGTTTTACCGACTGTTCAGTTTCCACTAATTTCATCGGCAGTAGCTTTTCTCCCAATAGCAGTTACTGCTGCATCTAAATCAGCAACTGGTGCTGTTGATGTAGCGCCAATACTATCATAAACACTTGCTTTTAAAATATTCGATTTAACAGCATCCGCTTGTGTACTTAATGTTAATAAGTCTGTTGATGGTGTTGCAGTTCCTTTACTATTGTTAATAAAATCATCTCAACTTGGTGCGGTTTTTAAAGCAGTTAAATCAGTATTAATTTGATTTTGGGTGTTTTCATCAAAACTATCTTTTGTAAAACCAGTATCAGTTGGTGTTACTCCCGATTTAAAGGCATAAGTTATTTTTGAAATAGCTAGCGGTTTTTCGTTTTGGAATCAGTTTTCAATAAGATATTTTTGAAATAATGAATATTGTCCAGAATCATATGATTGTGATAAAAATGGTTTTCCAATTGATGTTTTACTTGCATCAGCAAAAACAGGTGTTGCTACTGGTGGGAATTTAACCATATATTTAGTAACATCATAACCTTCTGTTTTTAAATTTCCGGCAATTGTGTCTAAACGAGTATTAATTGCATCAATTGTTAATTGACTTAAATCTGCACCAAAACTTCCACTTGTATTATCTCAACTAAAAGCTAAAGCTACTTGTGTTCGTGAGTTTTGATCACTAGTATTTCAATCTTTTGCTTGTCATCCGCCTTTAAGAAAATCAGCGAAAGAACTTAATTTAGTTACTGATGTATCAGTTGTATTAGTTTGATATGTTCGCATATTATTATTTAATAGAATGTTAGTTAACATTTGTGTTCCACTAATTCCTCCATCAGCACCGGTTGTCATAATAGTGGCTTTATAATTCTGCTCTTCAATCCCATATTTTTTATTTCCACTAGCACCAGTAATATCTTTATAATTTGAATCTAAAAAATCATAATATTTTTTTTCTCAATTTTTTTGGTCGCTATCTTTAAAACTTTGTTTCTTTTTCTCAACAATATTGTTTGTGTTTTGAACTAATAAATTTCATTGGTCTTTTAAAATGTCTTTTAAATCTTTATAGTCTGCAATATCACCAACTGTTGTTTGAGCAGTTGGAAAAAATTTATCTGGATTAGCTAAAGCTGCCACATTTAAAATTTGCGTTAATTGCACTGACATTTTAGTTCTTGTTGGTCCATCTCATTGTGATGGATCATTTGTTCATGTTCCATTCCCCGCATCAACAAAGGGATTTGCTAAAACACTTCAAATATCAGGGGAAGTAATTTGTTTTCCACCATAAATTCCTGGGAGTCAAGCTCAAATACTATCACCATTCCCATTTTTATGTTGATTGTTATTTTCTTTATTACTACATGCCACTACCCCAGAAGCTGTTGCCCCGACTATTACCACACTGCTAAGTACTGATAAAAGTTTCTTCATTTTGGTTCATCCTTCCTTTTGACTTATTATTTTTTGTACTTTTTGATAAAAAAATACTAAGTACATTCTATTAAAAAATTATAATAAAGTCTACTTTTATTGTACAATAAAAGTAGACTTTATTTTTAAAAAAATAAAGATATTTCACTTGAAAATAACGCAAGAAGCTCTTATAAAGGAGGAGTAAAAATGCAAAAGATTGAGATAAAAGATTTATTTGTTTCTGCTGATAATGAGATGATTTTAAATGGTTTAAATTTGACTGTTAATATTAATGAAATTCACGCTTTAATGGGGCCAAATGGAAATGGAAAATCAACTTTGTTATCAACAATTATGGGACACCCTAGTTACACGGTGGAAAGTGGGGATATTTTAATTGATTGTGAAAGTATTTTAAATAAAACAGTTGATGAACGCAGCAAAATGGGTGTCTTTTTTGCAATTCAGTCACCAGTTGAAATTTCTGGAGTTTTAAATTTAGACTTTTTAAAAGCAATTATTAATGCTCATCGCGATGCTCCAATTAAGTTACCACAATTATATAATGACATTAATCATAATATTAAAAATTTAAAAATTGATGATAGTATGATTCGCCGTTATTTAAATACTGGTTTTTCTGGTGGAGAAAAGAAAAAAAATGAAATTTTACAATTAAACTTATTAAAACCAACATTGGCTTTAATCGATGAAATTGATTCGGGGTTAGATGTTGATGCTTTGAATGTTGTTAGTGCTGAATTAAATAAAATGCGGCAAGAAAATTTTTCAGCAATTATTGTTTCACATTATGATCGTTTTTTTAATTTGGTCCAGCCAACCCATGCCCATGCCATTGTTAAAGGGAAAATTGTTAAAAGTGGTGATTATAGTTTAGTTAAAAAGATTAATGAAGAGGGTTATGAATGATTATTGCAGGAATTAAACTTAACATTTGATAATAAAAAAGCAGAAGCAAAACCTTTGACGGGGATTGGCTGTGCTGCGCAAAAAGGAAAATAACAATGCGAGTTTTACTGAATCAGCAAGAAGAAATTATTAGTGATAATCTTTTGATTAATGATACAACACAAAACTTAACGATTAAAAATACTAATCCTGGGCAAGTTATTAATCTTAATTTTTCAACCAATCTTTCTAATAAAACTTTTTTAATTTTTTTAAATTTAACTGCCGAAGCAACCATTAACTATAATATTCCTGCTCAAGATCAAATTAACATTATTAATATTTATAAAAATCGTGAATGTGAGCAAGTTGCTAATCTTTTTTATAATGTGCTAGAAAAAACCCATGTTAATGTTTATCATTTAAACATTGTTAATAGTAATATTACCGAAAATGTTACTTTTAATTTACAAGGCAAGCGTAGTACACTTAAATATTATCTCGCAAGTTTGGCAACGCATAATTATCAAAAAAATGCAATTATTTATGCGCACCATTTAGCGCCCGCAACTGAAAGTGATATTAAAACATATTCAATCGCAAAGGATAATTCATTACAAACCGTTAAATGTACTAGTCACATTGAGAAAACAATGAGTAAATCAGAGGCTCATCAAGAGTTACGATTATTAGTTTTTGATAAGACTTCAAAGGCAATTTCTGATCCAATTTTATTGATTGATGAAAACGACATTAAGGCAAGCCATGCCAATGCTGTGGGAATGTTAGACCCTGACCAAATCTTTTATTTACAAACAAGAGGTTTAACAGTTAATCAGGCACGAAAATTAATTTGCATGGGTTATTTTAAAAATGTGATTGATGCAATTGAGGATGAAACATTACAAAAAAATATTATTGATGAAATTGATAAAGAAATTGGAGAATAAATATGATTGATTATAAAAAAATTAGAGCAGAATTTCCTTTTTTTAAAAATAATGCTGATCAAATTTATCTTGATAGTTCAGCGACTAGTTTAAAACCACAAGTTGTGATTGATGCGATTAATAATTATTATACTCACTATGGAACTAATCCTCATAATACTGATAGTGATTTAGGGTATGAAACAAATGTGCAATATGAAACAATTCGTGGTAAGATTAAGCATTTTATTAATGCTAAAAAAGATCAAGAAATTATTTTTACGCCGGGAACAACATATAGTTTAAACCAAATAGCTTATGGGTTAAGCGACCTTATTCATGCCGGAGATGAAATTTTAATTACAAAACAAGAACATGGGGCAAATATTTTACCATGGTATCGTTTAGCATCAGAGAAAAAGGGTTATGTTAAATTTTTACCAGAAAAAAATTTTAGCATCGATTTAGAACAATTATCAAAAGTGATTACTGCTAAGACAAAAATAGTTTCTTTTGCTAATGTTCCCAATATTTTAGGTTATGAAAATAATCCGATGGTAATTATTGCAATGATTAAAAAAATTAATCCTGAAATAATTGTTGTGGTTGATTGTGCGCAAGGAATTATTCATATGCCAACTGATGTTCAAAAATGAAATGCTGATTTTATTACTTTTTCTGCTCATAAAATTTTTGGGCCAACTGGAATTGGAATTTTATGAGGAAAAGAAGAATTATTATTGAAACTAAAACCATTAATTGTTGGTGGCGGGATGAATGCTCAGATTGAAGGCAACGGGTCAGATTATCTTTTAAAGGGATTACCAGACCGATTAGAAGCGGGATCACCTAATATTGCTGATATTTTTGGTTTTGGAGCAGCGATTGATTTTGTCAATCGACTTACATTAAAAGAAATTATTAGTTACACTCATCAGTTAAAACAATATGCGCTTGAGCAATTTAATCAAAAATTAAAAGATAAGGTTATTATTTATAATGCTGATGCTAAAGCGGGAACATTGGTGTTTAATGTAAAAGATGTTTTTTGTCAAGATGTTGCGACGCATATCGGTAGTCGTAACAAAATTACAGTTCGAAGCGGTGATCATTGTGCTCGGTTAATTGGAGAAATTATTCCGGATAAAAATACAATTCGTGTTAGTTTTTCAATTTACAACAGTTATGAAGATATTGATTTATTAGTAACAGCCCTTGCTAATGAAACCGCTTTTTTGGGAAGGTTGGTTTAAATGGAATTTGATAAAAATGATCCAATGTTTTTACGGCAAATTATTATGGAACATTATTCAGAACCACAATATAAGGGGTTAACGAAAGAAGCCAGCGCACACTCAATTCATCAAGCTTCAGAATCATGTATTGATGATATTCATTTAGAATTAATAGTGGCCGACCAAAAAATTATGATGGCACGATTTGATGGTGTTGGTTGTGCAATTTCAACTGCATCAACAGATATTATGGCGCAGGAATTAGAAGGAAAAACCATTCGTGATGGTTTAGCGATTATTGATAATTATCTTGCAATGGTTTTTGATAAACCATATGATGAGACAAAGTTAAACGAACTAGTTGCATTTATTAATATTGCAAAACAACCTAACCGAATTAAATGTGCTACAACTGGTGTCACTGGTTTTCAAACTTTATTATTAAATTTATTAGATCCAAGTAACAAAAAATAAAGGAGGTGTTATTAATGCCAAAGTTAAAACAAGAAAAACAAATTAAAGAAATTTCTAGTTATAAATATGGTTTTAATGACGGAGATATTTCTTACTATAACACGGGGAAAGGTCTTAATGAAGATATTATTAATGAAATTTCAGATCATAAAAATGAACCAGCGTGAATGCGCGAATATCGCTTACAATCATATCGTAATTTCTTAAAAATTAATAACCCAAGTTGGGGACCAAATTTAGAATTTATGAATTTTGATGATTATGTTTACTATATTAAACCAACCGATCACACTGCTACAAAATGAGAAGAAGTACCAGAAAAAATTAAAAATACTTTTGATCGGTTGGGATTACCAGCAGCGGAACGAGATTATTTAGCAGGGATAAAAGCTCAATATGATAGTGAGCCGGTTTATGGTAGTATGTTAAAAGAAGTTGAAGAAAAAGGGGTCATCTTTTTAGATTGTGATACGGCGTTGCGTGAACATCCTGAGTTATTTAAGAAATACTTTGGGACATTAGTTCCAAATACAGATAATAAATATGCCGCTTTAAATAGTGCCGTGTGGTCAGGAGGTTCATTTATTTATGTTCCGAAAGGAGTTAAATTGGAAAAACCATTACAAGCTTATTTCCGAATTAATTACGAGAACAGTGGACAGTTCGAACGAACATTAATTATTGTTGAAGATGATGCTGAATTAAATTATATCGAAGGGTGTACTGCGCCAATTTATTCTCGTGATTCTTTGCATGCCGCAATTGTTGAAATTTTTGTTGGGAAAAATGCTAAAATGCGTTATACAACAGTTCAAAATTGAAGTGACAATGTTTTAAACTTAGTAACAAAACGAAGCATTGTTGAAGAAAATGGCCAAATGGAATGAATCGACGGTAATATTGGGTCAAAAATTAATATGAAATATCCAAGTGTTATTTTGAAAGGAAACAATAGTAAAGGACAATGTATTTCGATTGCTGTTGCAAAAGAAAATGTCATTCAAGATGCCGGTTCAAAAATGATTCATTTGGGGAAAAATACTTCTTCAAAAATTATTTCAAAATCAATGACCTTTAATGGTGGAACAGCAAATTATCGTGGTTTAGTTCACATTGGACCAAAAGCTCAATATTCAAAAGCACGGGTTGAATGTGACACCTTAATTTTAGATGGGAAATCACATTCAGATACAATTCCACAAAATAAAGTTTATAATAATGAATCACAAATTGAACATGAAGCTACTGTTAGTAAAGTTTCTGAAGAACAATTATTTTATTTACAAAGTCGCGGGTTATCGGAACAAGAAGCTTTAGAAATGATTATAATGGGGTTTTTAGAACCTTTTACAAGAGAATTACCAATGGAATATGCTGTTGAATTGAATCAATTAATTAAGATGGATATGGAAGGCAGTGTTGGTTAATGGCCGTTGTTGATAAACAACAGATTCGACAAGAAAAGCTGCTGGCTCGGCAAAACATTGCTTTATCATTACGTCATCAAAAAGAGCAACAAATTTTTGATTGTTTTTTTAATAATAATATGATCCAAAATAGTAAAAATATTGCCCTTTATTATTCTATTAAGGGGGAAGTTGATACGATTTTAATTATACAAAAATTATTAGCAGCAAACATTAATGTTTTTTTGCCCCGAATGGCAGGAACTGATTTACAATTTTATCAAATTACTAATTTATCAACTGATTTAGAATTTGATCAGCGTTTTGGTCTTTATGAACCACAAACAACATTACCGCTAATTGAAAAAAGTGAAATTGATGTTATTGTTGTTCCAATTGTTGCTTTTGACCAAAATAATTTTCGTTTAGGCTATGGGAAAGGTTATTATGATCGCTTTTTAAAAAATTATCAAAAGACGGTAATTGGATTAGCTTTTAGCGAACAATTAGTGACAAAACCATTACCAATTGAAAAACATAATATTAGAATTAAAACAATTATTAGTGCTTAATTAGACAAGGAGTAAATATGAATTTACCATTATTACGTGTTATTAGTAAATATTGATTCGCATCGTTACACACTTATTTAATAACGTTGGTTTTACCAGTGTTATTATATTTTATTAGTATCCGTGTTACTAATATGTTTAATAGCAATGCTAGTTATTTAGCATTACCGGGATCAATTTTATTGGTGGGTGTATTAAATGGAATTCTTGATTTATCAATTGCTTTTTATGAATTTCGAAAAACAAGTTTTGCACGACAACTGCATTTATTAAAAGCATCAATTTATCAGTTAATTTTTGTTTTAGTTTTGATTAATTTAATGACCACGTTAGTGGGATCATTACGGTTATTTTTAATTGCCTTTCTAAGTTATGGGGAAGCAATTCATATTGAATGAATTAATTGGTTTAGTTTTTTTTGAGCAATCATTTTATGTTCTTTTCTTTCTTCATTAATTGGAATTTTAATTGCGCTTTGTTCGAAGGATTTAAAAGTTATTTTAGTAACCTCAATTTCTGTTTTTTTAATTTTTGCTTTTTTAGCGGGCTTATTTTTCCCAATTGGGGTTATTCGTAGTGATAAAATCTTAAATATTATTGGTTATTTGTTAGCACCAAGTTATTCGTCATCAATTATGGGTAGTGCTTTTTTTGATCAGTTCCAGAATGAATTTTAGATTCTAATTTATATCCAAATTTAACATATTTTTCAGAGTTACATAATATTTGATTGCCAAGTTTAATTAGTTTTGGGTGAAGTTTTGCTTTTTTTAGTTTAATTTTTGTTATTAATTATTATCTTTAATTTTGTCGAAAACTCTTGATGAAATAAAAAAAATCATCAATATGACAATTTGAAAACTAATTTTGTGTAAGATTATGATTTTGCTTTAAATTTTTTAAACGTTAAAATATAATACCGTTGATTGTTGGTTTGGTGTTAAACCTTTGTGTTGGTATTTTCATTTTCAGAGCTTTAAATAATTTTGAATATTAGTGAAACCCAAACCATGATAATGAATTAAGGCTTCTTTAAGACTGGATTGTAATTTACTAATCTTATTTAACTTTTGATAACTAGTATCAGGGTTTGTACTAGTTTTGGTGGAATATAGAGTAGAATTTGTTTGTTTTGCTACTAATAAATATAGTGGTTGCATATCAGAAATAATTATTGATTTTTCTTTAATTAGTTGCTTATTCATATTTTCAATAATCCATTGTTTTTGTAATCTTTTGGTATTGGTGGATTGAACAAAAATATTATTATTGCTATCAACTGCCATTTGAATACAGCATTTGGTATCAGTTGAAAATGGATCGAGATGAGTTTTTCGTTTATCAAATTTATCTTTAAAATTGCCTTTATGAATTTCTTTAATAAATGTTTCATCCATTTGGATTTGACCATTTAATTTTTTAAATTTTAACTGTGTATTTTCTAATTGTTTTGATTGCATTAATTTTTGTCGATTATATCAAGCGGTTTTTGGGGTTGTTTTAATAAAACGAGAAATTATTTTACTAGATTGTCCTAACAATGAAATTTGAATTAATAAATTTCACTGTTCATAATTTAAATGACTTCAATAAGTAAAATGATGACGAAATGCATCAAAACTAGCACGACATTTTTTACATAAATATTTTTGTTTTCCTTCGGAATTATGACCATTTTTAACACAATGAAAAGATTTGCAATTAGGACATATAATGCCTTTATCTCTAAATTTTTGATCAATTTCATTTAAACGTTTTTGTTTTTTAATTAAGTCTGCTTGTTGTTTTATTTTTTCATAAAATTCTAAAAATTGATCATCTGTTAAGCTATTTATTAATTCTGTAATTATTTTTTTCATCATTTATTTACCTCTATATATTAAAAATATACCTAATTTTAGGTATATTTTATAAATATCAAGAGTTTTCGACAAAATTAAAGATTATTATCAAGATAAATAAAATATGATATGATATTTTTAGACAATTTAATATATAGTTATTTAGAGTTAGGGAATTAAGTGTAAATCTTGAGCTGTCCCAGCAACTGTGATATGGACGAACACCACAAGCCACTGAAAATATTTTTTGGGAAGGCGGTTAGTAGGATGAAGTTAAGCCAGTAGACCTTTCTAAATTTAATTAGTCTTATTATATAACTCCTGGGTGTGAGTCATGTAATTATTTTGCAAACAAATAATTTAATGATTGTTATATAAAAAGCATTTTGGGAATGCTTTTTTGTTTATTGTAACTAGAATTAAATTGTCCATTGTTAATTTGCTAGAAAGAATAAAAAAGAAGATGGAAAAATTATTAATAGTGATATTAAGTAGTTCATTTATTTTGTCACCAACAGCGACAATTATTGCTTGTAAAAATACTGATGAGTTTATTTCATATAAGTATCCAGATTGGATTTAGCATATGAAAACAGAGGAATCAAAAGAGTTTACCGTTGGTTATGATAATTATTATTTATCATCGGCAAGAAGTAGTTTCGAACAAAACAATTGGTTAGACCTTAACCAAGAAAGCCATGTTTATGTTCATTTTAAGAATATTACTAATATTGATGAAATTATGAAAAAGTTATCATTTGCTGATACTGCTAATATGCAACTCGTAACTCAGATTTATGAGCCAATAACATTTAGAAAAGCCGACAACGGTATGTATATTTCTAATCCCTTTTTAACGCAAAATACAGCTGTTGGTGGATATACTATGATGGCAAAAGATAAATGACAAGACATTAAAAATAGTAAAAATATGAAACAACTAAATGATCGCTTTCAAAAAGAGTTTGATGAACGCGGAACAATTGCTGATTCGCATCCAGTTCAAGAAGTAAATGGAACAAAATTTGTATGATGAGATTCTAATAGTTGAGGAAACTTATTGCAAACAGATATTCAGAAGGAAATTTATGGTGTTTGAAGTAACACTGAAAATAAAATTCAAGTGGGAATGAACATTCCATTGAGCCTTACAAGTGAGGGTTCAATTAAAGTGTCAAAAACAGGTGCCCACAATGTATTTCGAATTGATTTAAATTATCAAGAAGATTGAATAAATAATAGTTTTAACAAAGTAAAATATCTTCTACCCCACTGAGGTTTTTACTTTACAATTAAAGGTGATAATAATGCCCAATATATTTCACCACAACTAATTCCTGCAATTAATAATAACTTTCGTGCTTCCGATGTTTTGATATTCTTAAAATCAAAAAATTTTAATTATTTTAATACTGAAGGTTATAAAAATGCTTTAATTTTGTCGAAAACTCTTGATATTTATAAAATATACCTAAAATTAGGTATATTTTTAATATATAGAGGTAAATAAATGATGAAAAAAATAATTACAGAATTAATAAATAGCTTAACAGATGATCAATTTTTAGAATTTTATGAAAAAATAAAACAACAAGCAGACTTAATTAAAAAACAAAAACGTTTAAATGAAATTGATCAAAAATTTAGAGATAAAGGCATTATATGTCCTAATTGCAAATCTTTTCATTGTGTTAAAAATGGTCATAATTCCGAAGGAAAACAAAAATATTTATGTAAAAAATGTCGTGCTAGTTTTGATGCATTTCGTCATCATTTTACTTATTGAAGTCATTTAAATTATGAACAGTGAAATTTATTAATTCAAATTTCATTGTTAGGACAATCTAGTAAAATAATTTCTCGTTTTATTAAAACAACCCCAAAAACCGCTTGATATAATCGACAAAAATTAATGCAATCAAAACAATTAGAAAATACACAGTTAAAATTTAAAAAATTAAATGGTCAAATCCAAATGGATGAAACATTTATTAAAGAAATTCATAAAGGCAATTTTAAAGATAAATTTGATAAACGAAAAACTCATCTCGATCCATTTTCAACTGATACCAAATGCTGTATTCAAATGGCAGTTGATAGCAATAATAATATTTTTGTTCAATCCACCAATACCAAAAGATTACAAAAACAATGGATTATTGAAAATATGAATAAGCAACTAATTAAAGAAAAATCAATAATTATTTCTGATATGCAACCACTATATTTATTAGTAGCAAAACAAACAAATTCTACTCTATATTCCACCAAAACTAGTACAAACCCTGATACTAGTTATCAAAAGTTAAATAAGATTAGTAAATTACAATCCAGTCTTAAAGAAGCCTTAATTCATTATCATGGTTTGGGTTTCACTAATATTCAAAATTATTTAAAGCTCTGAAAATGAAAATACCAACACAAAGGTTTAACACCAAACCAACAATCAACGGTATTATATTTTAACGTTTAAAAAATTTAAAGCAAAATCATAATCTTACACAAAATTAGTTTTCAAATTGTCATATTGATGATTTTTTTTATTTCATCAAGAGTTTTCGACAAAATTAAAGAAAAATGCCAAAATAATTTCATAATTTTCCGGTATAATTACTATAATTATCGAAAGGAGAAAAATATGAAAAATTTGACATGATCAAAAATTTTAATGTTTATTGGCGCTGCTTGAATTATTATAATTGGAATTTTGTTTGCGGCAGGTGTTCCAGCAAAAACTTCAATTTATGGCTGAGATACAAGTTGACCAGTCTTACTGATTTTAGGGGTTTTATATATTTTAATTCCCTTATCAGTTAAGCCGGGATTCTGATCATTATTATGAGCTTTAGCGATCACTGGTTTAGCAGTCATTTTCTTAATTGGATTCTTTGTTAACGCAGATTACCAATCACCCTGAACTTATTTAGGGGCCATTCCTAATCTTTTCATTGGGGTTGGAGCATTAGGATGGATTTTTGTCTATGAGTAAAAAATTAAATATTTATGAAAAATGACATCAACTATCAATAATGTCATTTTTTTTATTTAAGATGGTTATCAAGGTTCTAATTATATTAATGGTTGATAATAACTTGATTTGAATAATTATACTCCTTGTCTTTTTTTTGTATGATCACTTCATATCCGATGAAAAAACTCATGGGAGGAAAAAAATGAAAAAAATATTAGTAATGCTAGGGGTTTTTAATTTTAGTGTTGTTAGTCCGGGTTTGATTATTAGTTGTGTTGCAAAACCAAATACTGATCAAGAAGAAAATAATGGTATTGATTATCAAGGTGATTTAAAAATTTTAAATGAAATTACCAAAAAAGTTAGTGCTGCGTTTCAAAAATATGCGATGGAAAAAGCATTAGTTGATATTAACGATTATCCAACTAATGGTCTTGAAAAATTATTTACAATGGTCAGTAAGAAACAATCACAGCGACAATTGAATTTAAATGATGAAAATGTTGGTTCAGGGTTAAACGCATTAATAAATGGTTTTCTGACTATTTTTGATAATGTTAATCGTGAAATTGCTGACCAATATTCAAATTATTATATTAATACATTACTGTTAAGTGCTGATGTAAAAGGTTATCAGTTTATGTTAAACCACATTGACACTGAACAGTTAAGATCATTAGCAAATGTTGATGTTAACAATTTGCAAGGAGTTCGGTTGGATTTTAAATTAGAAGTTAAAATCCAATTTAAAACATTAGAAACACGTGTTCCATTTTTAGTACAATATACAGTTACAAATGATAAAGTAAAAATGGAAGAAATTTTGACGGCTGTGACAGGAACCCTTTCAAAAGCAATTGTAAAATTTTTTAATTCAATGGCAGAAAATATTATTGTGGATGAAAATCCAGCTTTTCGGAGTATTTATGAAAATTTTGATTTAAATTATGCGTTTGATCATAGTATGTTAGATGGAATTGTTCAAAAGGAATTAAATACAGCCTTACAGGCTGATGATGAACTTGGTGAAATTTGAAATAGTATTACTTATGCTAAAGATGAACAAATTTTAGTTTTATTAAATTCAATTATTAATACAGATACAAATGGTGTTACCCCTGTTATTCCTAATGATGAAAAATATACGTGGGTTAATACTGGTTATGCTCCCGATAAATTAACACCAGAAAACTTTTTAGAATATTATGGAGAAAAATTAAATATTCTAACAAGCACGTCAGGTCCAAAATTACAATTAGGGCAGTTTAAAATTAACTTAGCAAAAATTTTGGTAGCGGGAGAGTACCATTATCTGGTGTAGTGTTAAATGATGGTAAACCATTTTATTTAAGTGTTGGGATTACGCGTGATGGAATGATTGAAAAAATTAAAAATTTTGGTCGAATTATTAGTGCCTTTTATAAATATTATAAAATTACTTGAGATATTAAGGTTTGAAAAGAAGGTGCTTTGTTTTTAGATGTTGGTTATTGAAATGGTCTAGAAAAACAAGTTAAAACTGATGGTTTGTCACACCGTAAAATTTGAAAAATGCTGTTAAATAAATTTAAAACTGATCCACAAAATCAAATTTTACCAGATATTGATAAATTTTGAGTAACAACAGAAGTTGTTGATTTGGTACCTGTAATCGGAAGCGATCGGTCATTAAGTATTTATGCAAATAGAAATTATAGTTTGCGTTTTAATTTTGGAGTTAATGCAACAACTAATAATATTTATTATACGCCATGACCTGTAAATATCTACGGAATTGCTTTTAAACCATAAGATTATGTTTATCCAAAAACAAGATAAAATGATATTAAAATGAAAGAACTTTATTGGTTCTTTCATTTTTTAATTAATGGTTAAAAAGTAAATTAAAATAAAGTTGCTTTTTCTTAACTTATTGTTATAATTAACTAGGCATTTATTCTACTTAGTAGAATATGCTTAAATGTGGTAGTAATGTTAACATTACGTTTGGACCACAGCGAGAATTCAAAAGGAGGAAATTGCTCGTGGCAAGGATTACTAGAATTGCAAAATTAGAATTTCAGGCTGGGCAAGCAAAACCGGGGCCAGAGTTAGCTTCATTAGGAATTAACATGCCGCAGTTTTGTACTCAGTTCAACGATGCAACAAAAGACCGTATGGGTGATGTTGTACCAGTCGTGATTACAGCATTTGATGATAAATCATTTAAATTTGAATTAAAAACTACTCCGGCAGCGATCTTATTAAAGAAAGCTGCTAAAATCCAAAAAGGATCGGCAAAAGCAAAGGATGAAAAAGTTGCAACTATTTCAGCAGACGAAGTTCGTAAAATCGCTGAATATAAGTTGGTTGACTTAAATGCAAACGATGTTGAAGCAGCAATGCATATTATTGAAGGAACTGCTCGTAATATGGGAATTGTTGTTGACGGTATGCCAAGTAAGAAGGAGAAAAACTAACAATGGCAAAATTTGGAAAAAAATATAATCAAGCTGTTGAATTAGTAGAAAAAAACAAAGTTTATCCAATTACTGAAGCAATTGAATTGGCAAAGAAAACAGCAACAACAAAATTTGATTCAACAGTTGAAGTTGCTTTTAATTTAAATGTTGATCCTCGTCATGCTGACCAACAAATTAGGGGAGCAGTTGTTTTACCAAAAGGAACTGGAAAAACACAACGAATTTTAGTCTTAACAAATAGTAAGGAAGCTGATTCAAAAGCAGCTGGGGCAAATTTTGTTGGGGGAAAAGATTTAATTGAAAAAATTCAAAAAGAAAATTGATTTGATTATGATGTAATTATTGCGACACCAGATATTATGGCTGAATTAGGGAAAATTGGGAAATTATTAGGACCAAAAGGTCTAATGCCAAACCCTAAAACAGGAACTGTTACACCAGATGTTACAAAAGCGATTGATGATGTTAAAAAAGGAAAAGTTGAATATCGTGTTGATAAAAATGGAAACATTCATTCAATTATTGGAAAAGCATCATTCAAAGCAGAAGATTTAAAAGCTAATTATGATGTAATTTATGAGGCAATTCGGAAAGCAAAACCAGCTGCTGTTAAAGGAGCATATATTAAGAATATTGCTGTTACAACAACAATGGGGCCAGGAATTAAAGTCTTAATTTAATTATAAGATTTAAGAAACTAACGAGAGTTAGTTTTTTAATTTGTCAAAATTTACCACTATTATTGTATAATATTAGTAGTACAAAAGTACATTATTAGAAAAATGAGAGGAGACGCAAGTTAATGCATTTATATTTACAAGCGGATGTTGGGCAAGCGGTTGTTGATACTTTAAAAGCATGGGGCTTTTGAAGTGCAATTATTGCGACGATGTTTGTGATTTTTTTGGGTTGATTTTTAACAAAACGGGGAACCTTTAAAAAAGACTGAGAAGCAGTTTTAATTAAAATTGTAATGGTAGTTGGTTTACCATGTTTAGCATTTGATGGGTTTATGGCTGATACAACTGTTGAACAAGTTAAAACACAAGCAGCCATTTTATTAGTGGGATTTTTATTTTATATTATTTTAGGAATTGTTGCAAAATATTTTTACATTAAATATGATCAAGATGTTCGAGATACTTTAGCAATGTGTACTGTTTTTGCCTCAACTACTTTCTTCGGAATTCCAGTTGTGACTGCTTTATTCGGAGCGGGGAAAGCAGCTTTACCAGCTAATATCTTTAATATTCCTTATCGAGTATTCTTATATTCATTAGGGTTTATTGTAATGAGTAAACCAGTGGCAGGTCAGTTAGCACCAGTTGGGCAAACAACAGTTGAAACAGTTGTTGATGTCAAAATGGATCCAGCTGGTTATGCCCAAGTAAAAGCTGAAATGCGAGTTAAAAAAATGGCAACGGTTAAAGCAAACTTAAAACAAATTTTTGTTAATCCAATTTTAATTGCAACAATTATTGGATTTATCTTTTGAGTAACACAGTTAATTCCAGGAATTGCAGTTGTTCCTGATCAAAATGCGATTGGTAGTGGTAAATTATTTTCACCATTACGATTAGATAATTCTTTCCCACCATTATTTAAAATAACAAAAACATTAGAAGGAGTCTGTACACCATTAGCTTGATTAGCAATTGGGATGACATTGGCGAAAGGAAAAATTCGCGAAGCAATGCAAGATAAAAAAGTATGGTATGGAATGATGATGAAAGTTATTTTAGCACCAGTGGTTGGGTTAGTGTTGGCAGTTATTTTTGCCGTAATTGGAAAACAAATTGGCGCATGAAAATTAGATTCAATCGGATTAGCGGTAATTGTTATTATGTTAGCAGCACCACCAGCTTCGGTAATTGTTGCATATTCAATTGGCTATAATAAACAACAAATGTTAACAAGTAACTTAACATTAGTTTCAACGTTATTTTCAATTATTTCGTTACCATTCTGAGTAATTATTACAACAGCAATTGGAGCAACTTCATTATTTACATATTAGGAAAAATAACAATTAATACAAATTAGGAGAAAATATTAATGAGTACAAAAATTAAAATGGTTTGTTATGGGGTTCGTAAAACTGAACGTCCATTTTTTGAACAGTTAAATGAAAAATATGGTTATGAGTTAACTTTAATCGAAGAATATTTAACAAAAGATAATATTGCAACAGCGAAAGGCCATAATGCTGTCATGGTGCGAGCTAATTGTGATTGTTATGAGGAAAACTTATTAAAGATGAAAGAATATGGTGTTAAATATTTATTGACAAGAACAGTTGGGTATAATCACATTGATTTAGCAAAAGCGTATGAATTAGGATTTAAGATGGCTTATGTTCCAGGTTACTCACCAAATGCTGTGAGTGAACTAGCGGTTGCAATGGGAAATGCTTTGTTACGAAATTTATTTTATATGGCGAATAATGAAAAAAATACTAATTTTAAGGTTGATGATTTTATGTTTGCAAAAGAAATTCGTAATTCAACAATTGGAATTATTGGAACAGGACGCATTGGATTTGAGACAGCAAAAGCATGACATGGGATGGGAGCAAAAGTTCTAGGACAAGATATCTATGAAAGTGATGCAGCAAAAGAAATTTTAACTTATACTGATTTAGACACATTAATTAAAGAATCAGATTTAATTTCATTGCATTGTCCATATATTAAAGAGGAAAATCATCATTTAGTTAATAAAGAATTTTTAGCAAAAATGAAACCAGGGTCCGTTTTAATTAATGCCGCACGAGGACAATTAATGGATAGTGAAGCTGTTTATGAAGCAGTAAAGTCAAACCATTTAAAAGGGGTTGGCTTAGATGTTTTAGAAAATGAAGGTGATGTTTTCTTTAAAGATTTTAAGGGTGAAAAAATGCCAGATGACATTACTAATAAACTATTAACATTATATCCACGGGTAATTATTACTCCACACGTCGGTTCATATACCGATGAAGCGGTTAAAAATATGGTTGAAACAACATATGAAAATTTAAAAGAAATTTTAACAACTGGTGAAACAAAAAATAAAATCTAATTTAAGATAAATTTACAAACAGTAGGAAAACAAAATATTGATTCAAATAATTTGCTTAATCTCAGCAAATTATTTGTTTGTTTTACAAGAGTTAACTACAAATTATTTGATAAAAGACATTAGTGTCTTTTTTTAATATAATAATAAATATATTCTTTAATTTTGTCGAAAACTCTTGATATTTATAAAATATACCTAAAATTAGGTATATTTTTAATATATAGAGGTAAATAAATGATGAAAAAAATAATTACAGAATTAATAAATAGCTTAACAGATGATCAATTTTTAGAATTTTATGAAAAAATAAAACAACAAGCAGACTTAATTAAAAAACAAAAACGTTTAAATGAAATTGATCAAAAATTTAGAGATAAAGGCATTATATGTCCTAATTGCAAATCTTTTCATTGTGTTAAAAATGGTCATAATTCCGAAGGAAAACAAAAATATTTATGTAAAAAATGTCGTGCTAGTTTTGATGCATTTCGTCATCATTTTACTTATTGAAGTCATTTAAATTATGAACAGTGAAATTTATTAATTCAAATTTCATTGTTAGGACAATCTAGTAAAATAATTTCTCGTTTTATTAAAACAACCCCAAAAACCGCTTGATATAATCGACAAAAATTAATGCAATCAAAACAATTAGAAAATACACAGTTAAAATTTAAAAAATTAAATGGTCAAATCCAAATGGATGAAACATTTATTAAAGAAATTCATAAAGGCAATTTTAAAGATAAATTTGATAAACGAAAAACTCATCTCGATCCATTTTCAACTGATACCAAATGCTGTATTCAAATGGCAGTTGATAGCAATAATAATATTTTTGTTCAATCCACCAATACCAAAAGATTACAAAAACAATGGATTATTGAAAATATGAATAAGCAACTAATTAAAGAAAAATCAATAATTATTTCTGATATGCAACCACTATATTTATTAGTAGCAAAACAAACAAATTCTACTCTATATTCCACCAAAACTAGTACAAACCCTGATACTAGTTATCAAAAGTTAAATAAGATTAGTAAATTACAATCCAGTCTTAAAGAAGCCTTAATTCATTATCATGGTTTGGGTTTCACTAATATTCAAAATTATTTAAAGCTCTGAAAATGAAAATACCAACACAAAGGTTTAACACCAAACCAACAATCAACGGTATTATATTTTAACGTTTAAAAAATTTAAAGCAAAATCATAATCTTACACAAAATTAGTTTTCAAATTGTCATATTGATGATTTTTTTTATTTCATCAAGAGTTTTCGACAAAATTAAAGAATATATTTAAAAATATAAAAAATCCATTATAATTTAATTAGCAAAAAACTATAAACTCTATTTATATTTTATTTACAAATTTTTTTATTTAAACTAACGCTATTACTTAATTTAAAAGAAAGAGGGGAACATTTTTTAAATGCGTGCTGATGTTTTACATCCAATTTGTGATGATTGTTGTTCTAATTTTAAATCATTTCATAAAAGATGAAAATTAAACAATCAAAATAATAAATTATTTATTTTTTTTGTACAAAGAAAATTGAGAACTTCAGGAGGAACACTTGATTTAACCGAGTTAATTCCAGATTATGCTTTTTTTGTGTAATGAAAGATGGTTTGTTATTTATAGCGCCAGAAAACTTCGTCAAATGTCAGAAAAGACTTACCAAAATTTTAATTTTAATAATCATACGTTATTTATTGGCAGTTATTGATACCGAATCTTTACCAACGGAATTATTAAGAGTCGTTGATATAATCTTCCGCGCTATCTTTAAAATGAAAAGGCATTTTTTATTTTGTTAAATAAATGATAAGAGCAAATATGCTAAAACTATTATTTTAGTTACTTGTTAATAAAACCGATCTAATCATTATTTATTCTATGTATTGCAGAAGCAGTTGATTTAACCACAATATTGTAGACAATTATATTGATTTTGTTTAGAATAAACTAAATAAAAAAATATCCTTAATATTTTCAATTAAGGGTATTTTTTTAGTCGATTAATGTGTATAATTCTTCTGATGATAATTGAACTTGTGGATAAATTTTATTTTTCAGTTCTTTATTAGATAAACCAATTGCCATTGATAAATGGACAGATTCTTTTTCTTTATTTATATATCCTTTTTTATTTAAACAATCATTTAACTTAGTTAAATTAAAACCTTGCATGATTGTTGAATAAACTTCTATTGATGCAGCTTGTAAGCTCATATATGCTGCAGATATAAATGCTTTGTTGATTGAATAACTATCACAATCAAATTGTTTTAGATATTCTAAATAAGAATCAACGCGGTCTTCTAATTGGTCTTCTGGCAAACCCCATCTATCTAATCTATTTTTAATAAATGTTTTACTGTTTAAAATATCTCCTTTTACTGATACAAAAAGAATTAAAACATCTGTTGTTTTCACCTTTTTTCAGTTTGGTTCATCATAAGAAATTTCAGCTAGTTTTTCTTTAACATGATTATTTCTTATTGCTAAAATTCTTGTTGGTTCTGATCCAAGTGCACTTGGAGCTAACCGACCAGCATTTAAAATTAAGTTCAAATCTTCTTTTTTTATTTGTATTAAAACCAGACATTGAACGGCGAAATTTAATTGCTTGTTCTACTGTTTTCATATTGCTTTGTTCTCCCTGTTGATAATTAATATTTGTTGATTATTTTAAATGACCATAATCAAAGTCATGTACCGCATTTATCATTATCAAACGAAGAATTGAACTATAAATGTATAATATTGATAAAATATTTTGTTTTAATGATTTTGATACTTGATGATATTATAAATGTTTTACTATTTTTTAATTTTAATTAATGTTTTTTATTAGTAAATAAATTTGCTTTATTTTATAATCAAATAATTAATAACATAACTAAAATTAAAATTTTTTATTATTTAATAATAATTTAATTTAAAAATGTACTTTGATTAATACAAAAATAAAAAAACTATATTAAATAATCCATATCATTATAACTCTTGCTGAATATATTTACAAGAGAATAGAAAACAGGAAATGTGGGAGTGCCACACATCTAATAATTTAGTTTATAAGATTCGTGAGTTGGGTGGGGTATCATTTTAATTTTTAAATAATTTTTGATGAACTTTGTAAATTGTAATAAAAATAATAATTTGAGGATGAAAACTATGCTTAAATTACAGTAATTTTCCAATTTTCAGTATATAATAAAAATAGTTTTAGTAGAAAGAGAAGTGAGGAATTTTTATTATGTCAAAAAAACTGCACGGAATAGGTGCGAGTAATGGAATTGCAATTGCAAAAGTTTTTAAATTAGAAGAACCAAAATATGAGATTTCAAATAATACGGTTTCTGATTCAGCTAGTGAAATTAAGAGTTTAGAAACAGCAATGAAGAAGGCAAATGCTGATATTGAAAAATTACAAGAAACTGCCTTAGAAAAATTGGGAGCTGAGAAAGCGGCGATCTTCGAAGCCCATAGTCAGATTTTACAGGATCCGGCGATGATTGATGAAGCAAAAAAAATGATTAATAATGATAAAAACAATGCGGCTTATGCAATTCATACTGTTGCACAGAAATTTATTACAATATTTGCTGGAATGGAGGATCCATACTTTAAGGAAAGAGCAGCGGATATCAAAGATGTAACTGATCGGTTAATTAAATATATTTTAAATGTGCCGGTGTTAGATTTAGCAACAATTAATGAAGAAGTTATTATTGTCGCAGAAGATTTAACACCATCACAAACAGCGCAATTGGCCCCTAAATTTGCAAAAGGATTTAGTTGTGATATGGGGGGAAGAACTAGCCATGCTGCTATTATGGCTCGTAGTTTAGAAATTCCGGCAGTGTTAGGCCTAAAAGATGTTACAAAACATGCAAAACATAATGAAGCGATGATGATTAATGGAACAACTGGGGAGGTTATTTTAGCCCCATCAGCTGACGAGATTAAAACTTGAACCGCAGAACGAACAAAGTTTTTCCAATTGCAACAAGAATTATTAGCATTTAAAGATAAAACCACCGTATCAAAAGATGGATACCAAAAATTTGTTTTAGAAGGTAACATTTGGGCCCCAAAAGATGTTCAAGGGGTGTTAGATAATGGTGGCCAAGGAATTGGACTCTTTAGAAGTGAGTTCTTATATATGGATAATGATCATTTTCCAACGGAAGATGAACAATATAAAGCATATAAAGGCGTGTTAGAAGGAATGCAAAACCGACCAGTAATTATTCGTACGTTGGATATTGGGGGAGATAAAAAACTATCATATTTTAAATTCCCAGAAGAAATGAATCCATTTTTAGGTTATCGTGCGATTCGATTATGTTTAGATAAAACGGATGTGTTTCGAACACAATTACGAGCTTTATTACGCGCGAGTGTCCACGGGAAACTTGGTATTATGTTCCCAATGATTGCTACAATTGATGAATTTAAAGCAGCAAAAGAAATTACATTAGAAGAAAAAGCAAATCTAATTAAAGCCGGACATCAAGTTGCGGATAATATTGAAATTGGAATGATGATGGAAATTCCATCAGCAGCTGTGTTGGCGGACCAGTTTGCAAAACATGCTGATTTCTTTTCAATCGGAACAAACGATTTAATTCAATACACAATGGCAGCTGATCGGATGAGTCAATTTGTTGCTTATTTATATCAACCATATAATCCATCAATTTTACGTTTAATCAAAACAATTATTGATGGAGCTCATAAAGAAGGCAAATGAGTTGGAATGTGTGGTGAGATGGCGGGAGAAGAACAAGCAATTCCCCTTTTAATGGGAATGAAGTTAGATTACTTTTCAATGTCAGCAACAAGTATTTTAAATGCCCGTCGAGTTATTAGTAAATTAGAAGTTCCAGCGATGGAACAATTAGTGGCAAAAGCTCTAACTTGTCAAACCGCTGAAGAAGTATTAGCTTTAGTACAAAAAACAACAAAAAGTGCTTTAAATGTTTAAATTTTTGATAAAATAACACTATTAGTGTTATTTTTTTATTAAATAGGTGATTTTAATGTTTTATTTAAATGCGCAAGCAAGTAATATTCCAGTATCAGTCTTAATTGTTTTGGTTGTATTGTTTACATTGTTATCAATTGCAAGTGGTGGTTGATGGTGATGACAGTCACGGAAAGCTCGTCAAAATTCACATAATGATGACTTTACAACCAAACAAAAATTAACAATTCGGGCTGCTTTTCGAAAAAATAAATATTTAATTCTTTTTTTATGTTGTGTTTTTTGTTTAATTGGTTTAATCTTAGTTTTAGTTAATCAACTAGCTGATTTTCCCTTGTTTTAAAAATAGCTTTAATTTTGTCGAAAACTCTTGATGAAATAAAAAAAATCATCAATATGACAATTTGAAAACTAATTTTGTGTAAGATTATGATTTTGCTTTAAATTTTTTAAACGTTAAAATATAATACCGTTGATTGTTGGTTTGGTGTTAAACCTTTGTGTTGGTATTTTCATTTTCAGAGCTTTAAATAATTTTGAATATTAGTGAAACCCAAACCATGATGATAATGAATTAAGGCTTCTTTAAGACTGGATTGTAATTTACTAATCTTATTTAACTTTTGATAACTAGTATCAGGGTTTGTACTAGTTTTGGTGGAATATAGAGTAGAATTTGTTTGTTTTGCTACTAATAAATATAGTGGTTGCATATCAGAAATAATTATTGATTTTTCTTTAATTAGTTGCTTATTCATATTTTCAATAATCCATTGTTTTTGTAATCTTTTGGTATTGGTGGATTGAACAAAAATATTATTATTGCTATCAACTGCCATTTGAATACAGCATTTGGTATCAGTTGAAAATGGATCGAGATGAGTTTTTCGTTTATCAAATTTATCTTTAAAATTGCCTTTATGAATTTCTTTAATAAATGTTTCATCCATTTGGATTTGACCATTTAATTTTTTAAATTTTAACTGTGTATTTTCTAATTGTTTTGATTGCATTAATTTTTGTCGATTATATCAAGCGGTTTTTGGGGTTGTTTTAATAAAACGAGAAATTATTTTACTAGATTGTCCTAACAATGAAATTTGAATTAATAAATTTCACTGTTCATAATTTAAATGACTTCAATAAGTAAAATGATGACGAAATGCATCAAAACTAGCACGACATTTTTTACATAAATATTTTTGTTTTCCTTCGGAATTATGACCATTTTTAACACAATGAAAAGATTTGCAATTAGGACATATAATGCCTTTATCTCTAAATTTTTGATCAATTTCATTTAAACGTTTTTGTTTTTTAATTAAGTCTGCTTGTTGTTTTATTTTTTCATAAAATTCTAAAAATTGATCATCTGTTAAGCTATTTATTAATTCTGTAATTATTTTTTTCATCATTTATTTACCTCCATATATTAAAAATATACCTAATTTTAGGTATATTTTATAAATATCAAGAGTTTTCGACAAAATTAAAGAAAAATAGCAAGTAAATTTAATTAATTTATAGTATACTAATTATATATAATAGCAGTGTCTGATTAAAAGAATAAGGAGAAGAAATGATGGGATTGTTTAGTAAAAAATTAAAAGAACTTGAAATTATTGCCCCAGTGGATGGTGAGATTATTGCCTTAGATAAAGTTGAGGATGAAGTATTTTCACAAAAAATGTTAGGTGATGGTTTAGCAATTAAACCAAGTGCAGGAAACTTTGTTGCCCCAGTGGCTGGAAAATTAATTACTGTTTTTCCAACAGGGCATGCTTATGGAATTAAAAGTAATATTGGTGTTGAAATGTTATTACACATCGGAATGGATACTGTTTCATTAGATGGTAAAGGATTTGATATTAAAGTGAAACAAGATGATAATGTAAAACAAGGCGACTTGTTATGTGAAGTTGATTTAGCTGTTTTAAAAGCAGAGAAAGTACCAAGTTTAGATACACCAATTGTGTTTACACCAGAAACAATGAGTGGTAGAACAATTACCGTTGTTAAAGAAGGAAAAGTAAAACAAGGGGAAGTTATTGCTATTATCAAATAGGAAATAAGCTAAATAATAAGTGATTTTATAATTAAAAATCACTTTTATTTTTGGAAGATCCCTAATATTTTGCCGCGTTTTTGCTATAATTGTTAAGAAGAGGAGAAGATGAAATGACAAAAATAGTTTTAATTGCGATTGCCTTTTTTCTATATTATTATTGAGTTTTTTCTTCCACAGGATCAATTTTAGCAGAAGTTTTAAAGATTCGAACTAAGAACATTTATTTTGGGATGATTATGGGTTTTTTCTTTTATTTTGCTGTAATTTCTTTTTTATTGATTACGTTAGAATTAATTACTGATTTACGCTATATCATTTTAGTTTATTCGTTATTATCCATTAATATTTTATATTCATTATTTTTATTATTATTTATTCGTTATTGGTTTAACATTAATTTATGAGATTGAAACCATGCCATTTTCTTTGTGGCATTTGGAGTCTTTATGGTTTTATATTATTTAAAAAATTATTTTATTTCACCGTCGGGATTAAACATTACTAATACGTATATTTTAAGTTTTTATCGGTATGATTCTGTTGATAATAATATTATTTTTAAATTAAATCCGGATGTTATTGTTGGAAATGTTCGTGCTTTAGCTTCACTTTCGTGATTTACTAATGTTTCAGTGTGATTTGTAATGACAGGAATTGATCCAAGTGAAATTATTTGAAATTTATTAAATATTTTAGATGCAATGTTATTTGCTTCGATTTTTGTAACATTATTAAGTAACTTTGCTAATAAAAAAAGTAATCGTTTCTTAATTGGGTTATTATCTTTGCTAGTTTTATCAGCATCAAAATTATTAATTTATTATTTTGGTTATGATTCATGATATCCGCAAAATATGTTAACAAGTCTGTTCTTTGTAACATTTATCTTAATGACAATTTATACTAATGAAGAATATCGTAGTCGTAATATGCCATGAATTATTGGAATTATTTTTTCAAGTTATATTACTTTTGAATGAGATGCGTCCTATATTATGTTACTTATTATTTGTGTTTCAACATTGATTACGATGCTAAAATATCAAACTAATTTCTTAAAAGATATGGTTAAGTTCACTTTATTTCCAACGTTATGTTTTATTTTTTATAATGCTCAAATCAAAAACTTCTTATTAATTTTTATTTTCTTAGGGTTATTTTTATTAATGTTAATTTTATCAATCTTATTATATCGAAATTATTCTCGTGTCCATGATATTGAGTTGATAATGTATGTTGGTCGCAATAAATTATTGTTTGTGGTGCCGTTTATTTTCACTTTAATTTCAGTTGTTGTTTTAGCAACGGGGGAAAATAATTTGAACTTTTGAACGTTAGAAAATATTGCTTCGGCATTATATGTTCAGTTAGAATTTATGCGCTTTCAACTATGAACGAATATTGTTTTCTTAATCATTTCCTTTATTTTCTTGGGGTTAGCGCTAATTTGATTATTGTTTTTTGAACAAATCCCAAATTTTTTGGCAAAAACACCAATTAATATGTTATCTCTTTTAACAGTAACGTTTTTCAATCCATTAGTGGGACGTTTTCTAATTTTAATTTTTAATGAACAAGCGTTATTAAACAATGCTACGGTCTTCATTGTTGCATTATTAGTTGCCTTAAATATTAGTGTTTATGCCCTACGTATTAAGCCCTTTAAAAAGTGACATTTCAAAAAGCCAACTATGCCACCCCACAATAAGCAGAAATTAAGAGCAATGAAATAAGGAGGAAATTATGAATTTTGAAGCAGCAAAAAAACGAAGTTTAGTGCTAAGAGAACAGTTGGATAAATGAAATTATGAGTACTATGTTAATGATGCCCCGAGTGTTAGTGACCAAGAATATGATCGGGCAATGCAAGAATTAATCGCAATTGAACAACAATATAGTGAATTGATTACAATTGATTCACCAACCCAACGGGTTTCGGGTCAAATTAGTGAAAAATTTAATAAATATGTCCATAATACACCAATGTTAAGTTTGGCAAATGCTTTTAATTATGATGATTTAATTCATTTTGATGAACAAATTAAAGAGTTGACGGGGTTATCAGAAGTTGAATATACGTGTGAGTTAAAAATTGATGGATTATCAATTTCACTGGTTTATGAAAATCATTTATTAATAATGGGCGCTACACGAGGTGATGGTGTGATTGGTGAAGATGTTACTGTTAATATTAAAAAAATAAAATCAGTACCACTACGAATTGATCACCCAAATTTAACTGTTCGGGGGGAAGTTTATTTGTCATTGGAAGAATTTAACAAAATTAACGATGAACGAATTAAACTTGGTGAACCAGAATTTGCTAATCCTCGTAATGCTGCTGCTGGAACATTACGTCAATTGGATTCAACAATTGTGGCAAAACGAAATTTAAATGCTTTTTTATATTATTATGTTAATGCCCTAGGCGATGAAATTCAAACTCAATATGATTCATTGCAAAGTTTAGAACAATTAAAATTTAAAACAAATCCAGAATATCGTTATTGTTCAAATATTGCTGCTGTTTGAGCATATATCCAAGAATATGAACCAAAACGTCATCAGTTAGGATATGAAATTGATGGAATTGTCATTAAAGTAAATAATTTAAGTCTATATAATCGAATTGGTTATACTGCAAAAAACCCAAAATGAGCGATTGCTTATAAATTTCCAGCAGAAGTAGTGGTTACAAAATTACTTAATATTTTTCCATCTGTTGGGCGAACAGGGCGGATTACTTATAATGCTGTGTTAGAACCAGTTCGTATTGCGGGGACAATTGTTCGTGCAGCAACCTTACATAATGCTGATTTTATTACTGAACGTGATATTCGAATTGGCGATGATGTTCAAGTTAAAAAAGCGGGTGATATAATTCCCGAGGTTATTAATTATGTTGTTGAGCGTCGTCAGCAAAAAGCGAAAAAATGACAAGAAGCAACGCACTGCCCCGAGTGTCAGTCTTTATTAGAACGAGTAACGGGGGAAGTCGATCAATATTGTATTAACTCAGTTTGCCCAAAGAAAATCACGCGGGGATTAGAACATTATTGTTCTCGTAACGCAATGAATATTGAGGGGGTTAGTGAAAAAAATATTGAACGATTATATAAAATAGGATATTTAAAGAGTTTTAGTGATTTATATCAATTATCACAATATCGTGCGGAAATTATTCAATTAGAAAACTTTGGGGAAAAATCTTTTGAAAATATGATTACTTCAATTAATAATTCAAAACAAAATTCATTAGAACGATTATTATTTGGATTAGGAATTCGTCATGTTGGCCAAAAAACAGCAAAATTATTAGCGCGACAATTTAAAACAATAGCAGAATTAGCTGCAATGAATATTGAACAATTATCAGTTATTAATGATGTTGGCCCAATTGTTGCAGCTAGTGTTGTTGATTATTTTGCTATTGTAGCAAATCAACAAGAAATTGCTTTGTTACAGCAACAAGGGATTAATATGACATATCTTGTTACTAATCAAACATTGTCACAAAAATTTGAAAATTATCGTTTTGTTATTACTGGTGTTTTATCAAAACCACGAGAATATTTTAAAGAGTTAATTGAAAGTTATGGTGGTCAAACTTCAGATAGTGTTAGTGCTAAAACAACTTATTTGTTAGCTGGTAGTGATGCAGGTAGTAAATTAGTAAAAGCACAAAAATTAAATGTTAAAATTATTAATGAGGAAGAATTTAATAATTTATTAATAAAGGAGGAATAATATGGCAAGAATTACAAAAGAGGACTTACATTTATTAGCAAATAATATCATGTTGGATTTAAAAGATGAAGAGTTAACAAATTTGAGTAAAGAGTTTGATGTTATTTTACAACAAATGGATTTAGTGCAAAAAATTGATACAACGAATGTTCATTCAATGCATTTTCCGTTTGAATTAACGGTTGATTATTTACGTGAAGACGATGCAGCCGTTGTTTCTTCTCAGGCAGAAATTTTAGCAGCAGCTCCAAAAACAATGGATGATTATATCGTAATTAATAAGGTGGTTAAATAGTATGACATATTATTCAATTAAAGAATTACATCAACTTTTGATAACTAAAAAAATTACGCCATCACAAATTGTTAAGGAAGCTTTTGCTAATTTAGCAAAGCATCAAGTTTTAAATGCAACCGTAACTGAATTAACAACAGCAGCAACAGCTTTAGCGTTAGAACTAGATCAAGTCCCCGTATCAACAAATAATTATTTATTTGCTTTACCATATTTTGCAAAAGATAATTTTGCAACAAAAGGGGTTAAAACAACAGCAAGTTCAAAAATTTTAGAAAATTTTGTACCCACTTATGAATCAACAGTAACTAATATTTTAAAACAAAATAATAGTATTTTGTTAGGGAAAAGTGCTTTAGATGAACTTGGAATGGGGGGGCATGGATTATATGCTTTAACTGGTGATGTTTTAAATCCATGAGATTTAACCCGCATTACAGGGGGGTCATCATCAGGTTCAGCAGCATTAGTTGCTGCTGGCGTGGTACCTTTTGCTTTAGGAACAGATACTGGTGATTCGGTTCGTAAACCAGCAGGTTACTGTGGAATTATTGGTTTTAAACCAACTTATGGTTTAATTTCGCGTTATGGTGTTTTTCCTTATGCGCCATCGTTAGATACCGTGGGTTATTTTACTCGTACGGTGGAAGATAGTGCCATTGTTTTTGATTATTTAGCACAAGAAGATCACCAAGATGCTACTTCATTAAAAAGTAAGGAACAAAATTATTTTAAAAATTTATCATCAGTAGTTAAAAACCAAAAATTTGCTTATTTAAAAAATGCTCATTCGGCTTTACCTGCTGAAATCAAAACACATTTTGATAGTTTATATACGCAATTAACAGCGCAAGGAATTAAGGTTACTGCAATTGATTTTCCCGAAGACTTGCTAAAGGCATTGTTACCGGTTTATATGGTAATTTCTTTTGCTGAAGCAGTAAGCAGTCATTCCATGTTGGATGGAATCAACTTTGGAACACGAGTTGATGGAGATAGTTACGAAGCAGTAATGATGAATTCACGAACAGCAGGATTTGGTCATGTTGTGAAGCGTCGTTATGTCATTGGTTCGTATGCTTTATCAAAAGAAAACCAAACGCTGTTATTCTTAAAAGCAAAACGAGTTCGCCGGTTAATTGTTGATGCTTTAACGACGGTTTTTAAGGACTATGATATTTTATTATTACCAACAGCATCAACTGTTGCTCCAAAAATTAGTGATATTAAAGATCAAATTTTAACCGAAGCAGAATTAGAAAATTATGTTGATGATTTATTGGTTTTAGGTAATTTGATGGGAAATCCTTCTTTAACATTACCGCTTGCTTTTGTTGATAATATGCCAATTGGAATTAATGTTAATGCAGCTCCTTTTGCAGACCAAAAGGTCTTTAATGCCAGTTTACTAATTGAAGAAATAATTGGCATTAAGAATAGAGTTGCTCCAGAGGGAGGAAAAAACAATGGTTAATTTTGAAGTAATAATTGGAATTGAAAATCATGTGGAATTAAAAACAAAAACAAAAATGTTTTCACCAGGACTTGTTACTTATGGTGCTAAACCCAATAGTATGGTTAACGTAATGGATGTTGGTTATCCTGGGGTAATGCCAGTGGTTAATAAAAAAGGAGTTGAATTAGCATTGCTTGCTTGTCAAGCACTTAATCTAACGATTGATCCAATTATTCAATTTGATCGAAAAAACTATTATTATCCTGATTTAGCAAAAGGATTTCAAATTACTCAACAATATTATCCAATTGGGCGCAATGGGCATTTAACAATTATTGATGAAAATGGTAAACCATTGGAAATTGCGATTGAACGTTTACACATTGAAGAAGATACGGCAAAGCAATTACATGAGGATTTTGGGACCTTATTAGACTATAATCGTGCTGGAATTGGTTTAATTGAGATTGTTACCCACCCAATGTTACGATCAGCATTTCAAGTTCGAAAGTATTTAGAAGCGCTACGAGAAATTTTAGTTTATACCCAAGTTAGTGATGCCAAAATGAACGAAGGTTCGCTTCGTTGTGATGTTAATATTTCATTACGCCCGGTTGGTATTTCAACCTTTGGAAATAAAGTGGAGTTAAAAAATTTAAATTCAATTTCTAATGTTGAAAAAGCAATTGAATATGAAATTAAACGACAAACTGAAATTTTATTAATGGGTCAAACAGTTGAACAAGAAACCCGCCGTTTTGATGAAAAAACTAAAACAACTGTTTTAATGCGGAAAAAAACAGACGCGACTGATTATAAGTATTTTTCAGAGCCAAATATTTTTCCAATTCAATTATCACCAACTTGAATTAAAACGGTCTTAGATAAGATGCCAGAACTACCAGCAGCAATTCGTCAGCGTTATTTAACGAAATTAAATTTAAAAGCGGTTGATGTTGATATTATCTTACAAGATTATGATTTAATGACTTTTTTTGAAGCAGCAATTAAGTTATCATCACAATATGAAACAATTGTTCATTATTTGATTGGTGATGTTACCGCTTATTTAAATCAAAAAAATGTAACATTAGGTGAAACAGCATTAACACCGCAAAATTTAGTAGCAATGATTGAATTAATTACTAAGAACGTAATTTCTAATAAACAAGCAAAAATAGTTTTACAACGAATTTTAACAGAGGATTATCCCCCAGCAAAAATTGTTGTTGATTTAGGGTTAAAACAAGTTAGTGATCCAGCTGAAATCAAAGCAATTATTGAACCAGTTTTTGACAGTAATTTAGCCATGTTAGAACAGTATGACCAACGGCCAGAACGTGTTGTTAAGTTCTTTATGGGAGAATTAATGAAGTTAACAAAAGGGCAAGTTGCCCCAGAAATTGGGCAACAAGTAGTTCTCGCCCTAATTACAGCAAAACAAACAAAATAAAAAAAGATGGTTATTTACCATCTTTTTCATATTCATGATCAATTTTTTGCAGTTTAACGGTTAAATCATTAATTGCACTAATTTTAGCAATAAATAATAATTCATCGTCTAACTTGATTGAATCAACATCCCCTGGTAAAATAACTCGTCCTTTGCGTTTAACATAAACAATATTGTAATCTTTATTATTAATAAAACGTAAGTCAGATAGTGATTGCCCTTCAATACTTGGGTCAGTTACTTGGATTGTTAATGATGCATAGTTTTCATCAACTGTTTGGATCTCAATTTCAATATCAAACATTGCTTTAGTTGCAGTAATGCTTCCAGCCATGGTATCAGGTTGGACAATATTAGTAATTCCTAGTGCTTTTAAAATTCGTGTATGACGAATATCTTTTGATTTTGAAATGATATTTGTAATACCAATATCTTGTAAACCAATGATTGTTAAAACACTAGCTTCAATATTACTTGCCATCGTAACGATTATTGTATCGTATTGGTCTAATCCTTGCTCAATTAAATTTGCTTTAACCGTTGAATCTAATGCAACACCATCAACTTGGTCATAACTAGCAATCATATTATTAACTTTGGCTTGATCAACATCAAAAACCATAATATGTTGTTTTCTTACAATTAATGTTTCAATAATTGAACGACCAAAGTTATTTAGTCCAATAATTGCAAAACTTTTTCTTCGTGACATTGAATTCTTCCCCCTTATTGCAATTTTAATTATACTATTTTTTTTATTATTAGCAATAATTAGTACTTGTAGTATATAATATTAATGAAAGAGGGGCGTAAAGGGTGTTTTCTCAGTTATATTTTAAAAGAAAAAACGATAGTAAGCGGCAACGTAATAATGACCCAGGAGCATCATTAGCACGTCGCCGCCATTGGTTACCTTTCTCAAAGATAGCGGGAAAATTATTTTTAGTTTATATTTTAATTGTTTTTTTAGGGGGATTGTTGTTATCAATTCCAGGTTTTGTTAATAATGTTAATCGGGTGGTTAGTGATGGATATGGAAAAGTTTTAGGAACCTATAATTTTTCATGAAATTATTTAGTAGGATTATTTACTGCTTCAAGTGCTTTTTCTGATACCGGAATTACGATTAGTAATCCGGCGGCTGATTATAGTTTTTGGGGGCAGTTAATAATTTTAATCCTAATCCAAACTGGTGGTTTTGGGATTGCAACTTTTAAAATTATGATTTTTGTGTGATTAGGACGCCGCATTTCAATTAAAGACAAAATGTTGGTGCAAGGAGAACGTGGAAGTAGTAATTTTGGTCACACTGTTGATTTAATTAAAAATAGTTTTATTTTTTTAATTATTTTAGAATGCTTTGGAGCCATTTTATTATTTTGTAACTTTTATTTTTCATCAGCATCAATTGAAGGAAAACATATGATTGATAATGTAACCCACCACAATTTTTTACGAAGTTTATGAAGTGGGATTTTTCACTCAATATCTTCTATTAATAATGCGGGATTTGATATTATTGGAAATTCATCATTAATGCCTTACAATAGCAATTATTTTATGCAATTTGTCTTTATGTTTCAGTTTGTTATTGGGGGCTTAGGTTTTCCAACTTTTTATGATTTAAAACGTAAGTTTGTAGCTTGGCGACGCAAAGAACATGCTAAATTTACTTTATTTACAAAAATTAATTTAATTACTTATGTTGGATTATCAATTGCGGGCGTTTTTAGTGTTTGATTAATTGAATTTACTAATCTTAATGCAATAGCGAGTCCAAACGGACCGTATATTGAAAGCATTTTACGAAATTCAACGTCCAATTGAAATGGGTTTATGAACATTTTCTTTAATACAATGTCAACTAGAAATGCTGGTTATTCAACAGTTGATATGAGTAAATTCCTGCCGGGGTCACGAATTGTGATGTCAGTTATGATGTTTATTGGGTCAGCGCCATCATCAACGGCGGGAGGAATTCGAACAACAACTTTGGCCATTATTATTATTACAATTTGATCTATTGTTCGAAATAATAATAGTGTCAATGTTTTTAAACGGAAAATTCCAAATGAAACCGTCAAACGAGCATTAGTTGTAACAACAATTTCCGGAGCGCTAATTATGGGAGCTATTATTTGTATTAGTGCTGAAAATCCTAATATTGATGTTTTAAATGCCTTTTTTACAATTTGTAGTGCGTTTGGGACAACGGGATTAAGTATCTTAAGTTTTCTGGAGTTATATAATTTAGGGGTTTTAAGTACGTTAGTTTTAATTTTATTAATGTTTATTGGAAAATTGGGAGTTTCATCAACATTATTAGTTTCAATTCGTGGAACTGGCGAAAAAGAGTATAGTTATGTTGAAGAAAATATTTTAATTGGTTAGTTTTTTAAAAAATAACTATTTTCACTTGTTTAAAATGATATCTTTTGTATAATATATAAGATATCGATTTGGAACAGTACTCAAGTTGGTGAAGAGGGCACCCTGCTAAGGTGTTAGGTCGGGTAACTGGCGCGAGAGTTCGAGTCTCTCCTGTTCCGCCATTAATTATTGATTTTAAACTAAAAAGAAACAAAAAAGAGTTATTATATCTATAACTCTTTTTAAATTATTGGTATAATATGCGTATTAAGATTGTGCAATAAAGGGGAAACATAATGAAAAATTGATTAAAAATTATTTTATCAATGATTTTTTTATTTGGAATGGCAATTATGGGTTTAATTGTGGTAGTTGTTATTTTTAATTTCAAGTTTTTATATATTTTTTTAGCAATTGTTATTATTGATTTAATTTTTTCATTCTTTTTCTTCTTTTCAAAGCGACGTTATGAAGTTAAATTTTCTTGAATTATTTTTATTAATTTTGTTCCCTTTATTGGCTTGTGTTCTTATGTTTTTTTTGGTCGAAAATATCACTATTCAAATAAAAAATCATTATTATATAATCATTTAAATAAATTAGAATATGATACTTATATTAAAAAAAATAAAAAGTGTTTAACTGAATATACTAGTCCGAACCAAAAATTTGGTAATGTTGTTGAATTATTAATGCATAATGCTAATAAACCAATATATCAAAATAATAAAATTGAAATTTTAACAAATGGAACCCGCGTTTTCAAATCGTTGCTAACGGATTTGCAACAAGCTCAAGAATATATTTTGTTAACTTATTTTATTGTTGCTGATGGTGAACTATTTGAATCATTTTTAGCGGTTTTAAAAGAACGCATTACGGCGGGAGTCCGTGTTTATATGATTTATGATTATGTTGGTAGTTATTTTAAAATTAGTAAAAAAAGCATTAAAAAATTAATGAAAGCAGGGGTTCGAATTCATAAGTATTTACCAATTATTACACCCTTTATTAGTGGGAATGCAAATTATCGTAATCATCGAAAAGATGTTATTATTGATGGTTTAATTGGCTATACAGGAGGAATTAATTTAGCTGATTTATATGCTGATCAATTATGAAAATTTGGAATCTTTCATGACACACAAGTCCGCATTGAAGGCGAAGCTGTTCGTGGTTTAGAAGTTATTTTTGCAGATGATTGGTATTTTGCCACAAAACGCCATGAAAAAATTACTGAATTAGAACCAAGTGTTTTGGCGATGAAAAAATATAATATTAGTGGAAAATCACATTTACAAATTGTTAATCATAGTCCTAGTGTTGATCATTCAATTACCGAAGATTTATATATTGAGTTAATTAATAAAGCACGGAAAAGAATTTGATTATCAACACCGTATTTTATTCCCCCGAATGAAGTTATTCAAGCTTTAATTTTAGCAGCTCGTGCCGGAGTAGATGTTCGTTTAACAATTCCTGGTTTAACAGATAAAATCTTTGTGTTAGACTTAACCAAAAGTTATTGTAAAGATTTAATTGCAAGTGGTGTTAAAATTTATGAAATGAATAATATGTTTAATCATAATAAAATTGCCATTTTTGATGATGAAGTTGCTGTGATTGGAACATGTAATTTAGATTATCGTAGTTTCTTTTCTGATCACCAAACAACAGCGGTTATTTATGACCCAGCAGTTGTAACAAGTTTTATTCCACGCTGAGAATGAGATTATAAGCATGCTATTTTATGACATGAATGACCAATTAAATATAAGCCATTAAGTTATCGGTTATTACTAACATGTTTAAAATTAGTTGCACCAATCTTATAAGTTGTGGAAAAATCAAGTATAATTTTTTTGTATAATTATTATTTGAGGAGGATTAACGATGTTATTTAATAAGTTAAAAAAGAAAGACGAGCAAGATACCGAACCAGAAGATAAAAAATTAAAAAAACGAAATTTATTACAAGAAGAATTATCAGAACCGGATAATTTAGAAACCAGTCTATTTGAAGATGATGAGAACGAAGGTAAGATTAAAACTGGTTTTAGTTTTAAACGACATAAAACACATAAAATCATTAAAGAACTAAATCGACAACGCATTAAATCGTTATTATTTTATACTGATACTAGTAATGTTTTGCGGCAATTAGAATTTGGTTTACAACCAGTTCAAAATATTCATTTAGCAAAAGAAAGTGAGTACATTGTTTGGACTTATTTAGAAAAACCTGATCATCTAGAATTTGAATTAGATAACTCTACACGTCATTATTTTTGAAGTTGAGTGGCAGAACAAAAAGTTGATCCATCTCAAATTGCTGTTATTGCAATTGACATTAAAAAACTCTTTGCTTTAACAAAGAAAGATTGGGAATATGATGATGTTACTCGGCGAATAAGAATTTTTGAAGATGTTAACCCGGAAGCTATTCGTTGAATTTTAATGAAAAATAATCAGTATTTAAATCGAATTCAAACTTATGTTGAAAGCAATTGTTTAAACCTTAAAATTTTCCAAGGTGAAAAAGGGAATATTTCTGATCTTTTAACAGAAAATAGAAAGAAGTAAATCATGAAGAAAAAGTTAGAGAAAATTACACCACGAGAAGTTGATTTTGCCCAGTGATATACCGATATTGTTTTAAATGCTGATTTAATTAGTTATGGGACTGTTAAAGGAACAATGATTTTTAAACCGTATGGTTATGCCATTTGAGAAAATATCCAAAAATTTTTAGATGTAGAATTTAAGCGAGTTGGTGTCAAAAACGTTTATTTTCCGTTGTTAATTCCGAAAACTCTTTTTAATAAAGAAAAAGACCACATCGAAGGTTTTTCACCTGAAATTGCAACTGTTACAAAGGTTGGTGATAAAGTTTTAGATGAAGAACTTTATATTCGACCAACATCAGAAGTTTTATTTGGAACTTTCTTTAGTAAAGAAATTCAGGGTTATCGTGATTTGCCTTTGTTATATAACCAATGAGTAAATGTTCTACGGTGAGAAAAAACAACCCGCCCTTTTTTACGAACTAGTGAATTTTTATGACAAGAAGGACATACAATTCATGCAACAAGCCAAGAAGCACGGGATTTTACTTTAAAAATTTTAGATATTTATGCTGAATTTGCACAGAAAAAATTATTATTACCAGTTATTAAAGGACAAAAAACAGCGCGTGAAAAATTTGCTGGGGCAGAAGAGACATATACAATTGAATCATTAATGTATGATGGCCAAGCCCTACAATGTGGAACTAGTCATTATTTTGGTCAAAATTTTTCAAAAGCTTTTGATATTAAATTTGCAAATCAACAAAATGAATTAGAAAATGTTTATTCAACATCATGGGGGGTTTCGACCCGTTTAATAGGGGGAATCATTATGACACATAGTGATGATAATGGTCTTGTTTTGCCACCAGCCATTGCCCCAACACAAATTATGATTTTGCCAATTAGCAATGAACAGCAACAATTACAAGCTGTTCAAAAGTTACAAGTTGAATTACAAGAATATCGTTGTGAAATTGACGAATCAGATAAAAGTTTTGGTTTTCGTGTTGCAAATGCTGAAATTAAAGGGATTCCATTGCGAATTGAGGTAGGACCTCGTGATTTAGAACAAAACCAAGTTATGATTGCTCGTCGTGATACTTTTGAAAAAATTTCAGTGCCATTAATGGCGGTAAAAGAAACTGTTGCAAAGTTATTATCTGAGATTGCAGCAAACTTATATCAAAGAGCATTAGATAATCGCCAACAACGGACACAAAAAATTACAACTTATAATGATTATTTAAAAGCATTAGCAAAGGGAAACGATTTATTTTTAGTACATTTCTGTGGACGCATTGAATGTGAAGATGTTATTAAAGCGGAAACACAAACAACATCACGTTGTATTCCTTTTGATGTAAAACCACAAAAAACAGTTTGCTTTCACTGTGGTCAAACAGCAACTAATTTAGTTTATTTTGCGCGTGCTTATTAATTTCAAGGAAACCTCTTTAATTTTTGGTAAATGCTAATTAAGGAGGTTTTTAATTTGTTTGGTGAAAATTTTCTTAATCAACCATTGGCAGTCTTTAATTCATTTCAATTTGCTCCTAACAATAAAATTAGTTTAGCATTAGATTTAACTATTCCTTTATTTAGTTTTGATAACGTTGATAATAATCAAGCCTATGCTTTTTATATTCGTCCAAATATTGCTAATATTAAACCTTGGTTTACTGAGAATGGTCGAACAACAATAGCTTATCAAGTTGATCGTAAGCAACCAAGTAATATTGCTAATATTCTTCAAAAGCATTTTTTTCAATTCAATTATAGTTTTTCAATGTTAGAAATATATTGAAATTTTAATAATAAAAAAAATTGTAAAATAACGACCCAATTACAAGCGGGGTATAGTAAAGCAGTCTTGCAAATTTCTGGAACTAAAGTTGAATATTCAAATTGAGGAAAAGTTATTGTGCCAGGACAATGTCTTGATGAAGATAAAATTAATAAAGTTAGTCTTGTTATTAGTGTTCCCAATCTAAAAAGTGATGTTTTAATAACAAAAAATTCTTATCAGGAACTTTATTTAAATTTTAACAATAAAAAATTAACTTATAACCAGACAGCCAAAACAATAGGAGTTATTCAGTATAAAAATTATGATTAAAAAAAGAAACAGTTTCAAACTTTACAAAATGTTTTTGAGCATTACTTTGAATTTATTACAACTTTACCTCGTGATGAACAAATAAGCTCGTTATTTTCTTTACGTAGTTTTAGTTCTTTTTATTCTAATTATGTATTAAATTTTCCAATTGATTTTTATAAAAAAATAACAAAGTTATGAACATTCTTTAATAATCGTTATTTGTTGATTCCAACAGTAACAACAATAATTAGTAAAGAAACAAAATATAATTTTAAATCATTAAATGGTTATTTAAAATATAATTCAGATCAAAAATTATATGAACATTTTTTTGGTGATAATACAATTTATAATCAAACTAAAAATCAAATTGAAATTGCAGTAAATGATAATTTTTCTGCTAAAAAATTTTTGGTCCATCCGTTTTTGCAACAAACAAAAGTAACTTTCATTACGCAATTAAAAGGATTTAATATTAATTTTACCCAACAGCTTATTTTCAAACCAATTATTACTAGTCCAAATGTTAACACTAATTTTATTCCAGCAGTTAATTGATTTGATAATTTAGCAATAACATATTATATTTGTACCCAGAAATTAGCAAACTATTATAATAAAGAATTTAACCAAGAATTATTTGCTCAATTTGAACTTGATTTTTTATTGATTGAAAAGATCGTTAACAATGAAAAAATTTTTTACTAGGAGAGCTATTATTATTCTTGATTTTTTATTACCAATTGTTATTTTTTTAAGTGTTATTTTTGTTTTTATTTATAAAAATGTTTTAATTAGTAATAATAAACCTAATCCTAAATTACAAGTTTTTAATAAAGAGGGTGAAGCAATATTAGAACCAAGTTTTAATAAGATATTAGATTCTAAACGCTTACGATTAAAAATTAATTATGTCTATGGTGAATATTATTTCAATAATGAACAATTTCATCATTATTTTTTAAAACGGTGAATTTCCCAAATGGTTTTATTTCAACCACCCACCAGTTATCTTAGTTTTTATTATAGTAATGAACAACTTGCTTATTCGAAATTAATTTTAATTTACCATTATTATAATGAGCAACAATTATATCAAGTTTGAAAAATAACTCTTTAGAAGGGGTTAACAGAGAGTCTATTATTTTATTGTTAAACTTGATATAATAATACAGACAAAAAGAGAAGGTGAGGGATTTTAAATGGACGTGTTAAATGAAGTTAAAAAAGTTTTAAAAGAACATGGCGTTTCAAAACAAGTTGATTTAAACACAGAATTTAAATCAATAGGGTTAGATTCATTAGATTTGATAGATTTAGTAATTAAAGCTGAAAAAAAAATTGGAATACAAATACCAGATGATAAATTAATGGATATTAAAACAGTAGCAGATTTAGTTAAAATTATTGAAGAAATTAAAAAATAAAGGAGCCGGCAAAGATGGCATTATCATATGAAAACATTGTGCAGTTATTAAAAAACAAAAATTATCGAAGTACCGAAATTAGATTGGCAGTTATTAAAATTTTAACAGAAAAACAACACTTAACTTTATCAGAAATTGTTGAGTTGTTAGAACAAGAATTTAAAAATGTTAATCTAATGTCAGTTTACAACACAATCGACCTCTTAATTAGTGAGCATGTTGTTTTTACCAATTCGTTTGATGGTAAGCAAATTTGATATGATTTAGCTGAAAATCCATCACTCCATATGGTTTGTGATATCTGTAAAAATGTTGTTCATATTAAGGATTCAAAAATTTTACAAGAAATTAAGTTAGATAACTTAAAAGAAGTGATGCAAAATACTAATTGAGAGCCAGTTCACTTTAAAATTGAAGGACATGGAATTTGTGATCAATGCCGTAACAAAAAAAATGAACATCTTAATTTTGACGAAAATTTTAATGATGACAACGAATAAAATAAAAATTACCATAAACTTTTTTTAAAGCAAGATAATTTTTTTATTTTGAAATATTAAATAATTTAGTAATGTTAAAGGAAAGCATTTATATTTTTTGTTTTGTAGTTCTTATGGTTTTTTGTGAAATTAATTACTAAAAATAAGGTCAATAATTTAATATAATAATTAAATGTTATGATCTTTTTATTACTACATAAAAATAGATAGAATGGGGATGAAAATTTATGTTGATTTTTTATAATATCAGATTTTATTGTAAAATTATTCTTTTAATTAATTTTTTACATACTAAATATCTTTTTTTCTTTAATAAAACTCGTCCACAAGCAGCGATATAATTTTTCAAAAAAAAATTAAAGCATAAGGAGGAATAGAATTTGATGAAAAAGATATTTTTTGTGATTTGAAATTTTTTCATTTTTTTGCTTTGACTTTTTTAGTATTATTTTTTATAATTTATGTTTACAACAATAATGAACGGGTTAAAGAACTATTTGAACATTGAACAGATGAAAAAAAGGTACAAAAGGTGAAAAAGGTGATAAGGGTGACAAAGGTGATGATGGTAAAAGTGGTGGTAAAGGTGATGATGACGACAAAGACAATCACGGACCTTTAATAACTAGTGAATAAATGCGAAAACGGGAAAATCATTGATTTATACACCCTGGATTTAAACCAACTGGTTATTTTTTAAAAGAGGGTATAGCCTATGAAATTACTTTAAATCGTAAAGTGACAGCGGATGAAGCTGACATCGTCAAATTGACAGTTGGTCAATGAGGCCAATATAAAAACCCAATGATTAATCAAACAGAAGATAATTTCTCAAATTATGAAATATCAAAAGACAGTAAAAAAGTTTCTTTAACAGCTGAAAATCCCGGTGTTCTTTATGTTAATGATAGTAATCAAACTAATTTAAGAGTAACAAATATAACAACACAAAACCAAAATGATATTATCAAAATTCCAACTTTTAAATTAAATAAATCTAATCAAAATAATTTTATTAATGATGTTTTAAAGACGAATTCACCTCTTGTTGAATTTGTATCTGATCATTTTATTGCAACGATGCAAACAGAAATGATACAAAATAAAGTTATTCCATTATACAAAAGAGATCGAGAAAGAATGTTTAATGAAGTTTTACAAAACTGAGACAAAGGATGGCATTTAACAAATAAAATTTGAGGTTTAGATGAAAATGATACTGGTATTAATCATAAATACCCCCAATATATTCACATTGCTAATGAAGACAAATCCGGGGGTTATGCCAATACAACTGATGGGCGATTAATGTTCCATAATGCGTCAGCCGCTGGAGAAGAATTATTTATATGAGAAGAAAGTAATTATTTAAACCCTCTATGGCATGAACTTGCTCATACATATCAAACACCAGGATATAGATTTTCAAATGTAGGAGAAACCACTAACGAAATTATTACTGTATATGTTAAACAAACTTTATGAAATGTTAAACCGAAAGTATTTAGTTTCCGAGATACTGTAAAAGAATATTTAAATAAGTCTGATGAAAAAAGAGATTTTCTTAGTTTAAAAGAAGATCATTCTTATAATACATGAACGAAGATTTCAATGTTTTGACAATTACATATGGCTTTTGGTGATAACTTTTATCCGTTATTAAACCAAAAATATCGTAAAATTAGTTGAGATTTAAATTGAAATGATGGTCTTAACTCTGATGAAGTAAAAGTTCAAGAATTCATTAAAATAACTTCACAACTAACAGGCTATAATTTAGCACAATTTTTTGTTAAGTGAGGATTACCACCAAATCAAGCAACGATTGATGAGGTTAGACAATATAAAGATTTAACACGTCCTATTTGAGATAATGTTGTTGATCCAAAAACCGAAAATAGCCCAATTGTTCAAAAAAAATTAATATATAAGGAACAAAGCAACTATAAAAAAGAAAATGAGCGATATTTAAATTTAGAGAAGAATACAGTGTTACTTAATAACAAAGGAAATATTGTTTATATTTTTTTAAATGTAAATATACTTCCTAAAAAATATTATTTTTTAACAAGTTAAATTCAACTTATTTGCAAAGTATTTATCATCTTTTTAAAACCTGTAAATCATTATTGATAATTAAAGGGACCGTTGCAAAGATACGGGTTTTAGTTAAAAACAAGATATAATCTTGTTTTTTCTTTTATATATAGAAATTATTAATATTAAAGTTATTATTTTTTAAAAATTTTAAGGAGTTGGAATTATGCAAACAAAGCAATATTTTATTTTGCGGTCGTTAGTGAAAAAATATGGTAAAGATAATGTTATTAATACTGTCAATAAGATTGCAAATGATATTGAAATTAAAAAGTAAAAGAATAAATTATTCCGCGTAATTTATTAGCGGATAATTTATTCAATAATGTTTTTTAATGGAGCAAAGCGACAATGAGCGGAGCGAGTTTGCAAATTTCAATTTTTTAATTTATTGAAAGGAGATATATTATGCCAGGTTGATTAACGACAATATTTAGTGTTGTTATTATATTAGGTATTTTTGCGTGAATTGGTTTATCAATTTATCAAAAAATTCGCCAAATTCGAGGAAAGAAAAAAGATAAAAAAGAAATTGAAAATAAGGAGGATAATAAACAATGTTAGGTATGTATTTAACAACAGCAATTAATTTTTTAGCAGTTGGTGATAAACCTACTATTTCAGATGGAATGGGTTCTATTTGAAGTGGTTTAGGGCAAGCAATGATGAAAGTTAAAGAAGCAATTTATGCTGTATTACCACAATTAATGACCTTTTTAGGTGATGCGTGAATTATTTTAATTCCATTTGGTATTTTTGTAATTATTAAGATTTTAAACTTTTTACGTGTTATGGTTAAAGGATTTTAAGAGTATATTACTCTATAAATTCAAAGTATTTTAACAAAAACTAAGGCACACTATTAGTTATATTTTTAGTAATTAAATTTAAAATATTATTATGGTTTTCTCTCTGTATAAAAATATTTATAAATTTGTTAATTTATTAAAAATTCAAATAATAAATTTAAATGTTATTATTGAAATTATTAGTAATGAAATAATTGTTTTAAAGTAGGATTTAATAAAAATAAGAATATTTTTATTAAGGGTCATATTAATAGTAGTTTTGGAATATAAATTTTTATAATATTCTTTATAAATATATCTACTTTCTTTTTAAAATTTGTAGGCAGTATGTAGTGCAAAAATATCAATTTAATTATAAATTATTAATTTTATATTTTAATAACTATTGTTAAAAATTAAATAGTATTTTTCAGTGTGCCAATTTTTATTATTTTTATATTTAACAATGTTTATTAACAATGTTTATTAAACATTAAATAAACAATATATTAGCATTATGTATAACATTGTTAATAATCAATGTTTTTATTAATAAATAAACAATATATAAACATTAAATATAACATTGTTTATTAAATAAATATTTAGTTAGGAGTTGATAAAATTGAGTAATTTTGTTAAGAAAAATCAAAATGTAGAAAATTATTTTATTCGTAAAGAGTTGATAGTTTTTGAAACAGAAAAAGCAAGTTTTATAAATTTACCTAATCATAATCGTCATATTGGTTTTTGATTGAGTAATAAATTTATTTATCCTAGTGAAAAACATTCAGAACAAGTAGCAATTGGTTTGATTTATGATAATTCTTATCCTATTGTAAAATATGATGAAAATTTAAAACGACATATTTGAAAGTATTTAACTGGAACAGAATTAATTAATTTATACAATCAATATAAACAAAATTATTTTACACAAATGAAAAAGGCTTTATTTCAAGATGAACCTAAAAAAGTAAAAACAAATAACAATAATAATTTAACAAATTGAAGTGATGAAAAAGTGCAACAATTAATCAATGATTTAGAAAGTTTAAATTAAATGAGTTTATATGATTATTGAGTTCAATTTGTTAGTTATATTATTGGTTCAAATGCTCCTGAATTTTTATATGTTATATCGTTTGTGTTATTTATCGTTTTATTTTTGGGGATGTTTTTTAAACTTATTCAAAAAAATGTGGAGTTTTTAAAAATGCAAAATGATTGAGAAAAATTAAAAGAGTTTTTTATTCATATCTTTTTGTTTATAGATAAAACAAATGTTGAAACTATTACAACTTGAAATTTAACTCAAAATGAATATTTAATTCTGATGATTGGTGTTTGAATTGTGATTTTATTTTTAACGTGGTTTTTATTGTGAATGGTTTTTAAAATAGTTGGGTATTTTAAGTAATGAAAAAGTTTATATTTTTCGTAAAAAATTATTGTTATATTAGTGGTTCAATGATTTTGTTTAGTTTAATTGATTTATTACTTTGAATAATTTCATTAAATTATACCGGTTTAGTATTTTGATTATTGTTTGCTTTGCAATGTGTTTATTTTGTCTGATGAGTTTGAAAAAACATATTTTATCAGTTAAATGCTTTTCGGTTAGTAAATTTTGTTTGAGATAATCCGTTATCAGTAATTATTGGTAAGTTAGTAAAGGGAAAAACATTACTTTTAACTTATTTATCACAAACTATGAAATTATTAACAGATAAGATTTATAGTAATTATCCGTTAGAAGATGATAAAGTTAAGGTTTTAACATTTAAAAATTTAGATTTTACAGATAGAACAAAACCGGTTCCCCCTGATGATAGTGTTATTTTATTTGATGAAAGTTATTTATATATTGATGGAACTAGTCCCCACGATGAGAAAAAAGTTCATAGTGGTAAAATTCCGTGAATTGTATTAGCAAGACATTTTGGTAATCGTGCTTTATTTACTGCTCAGCGTGAGGGTATGATTTGAAATAATATTCGACAATTAGCAAGTGGTATTATTATTCCAATTTCATTGAAAAAACCTATTGCTAAAAAAGGATTAAATTTTTTTAATCGTTTCTTTATTATGAGAATTGGTATTTTTCAAGATATTACTGATTATAAAATTTGAAAGATAAAATCAGTAGAACGAACAGCAGAAGGAAAACGAGCAAAACATAAATCTGATGTTGGGTTAGGAATTCGGTTTTTTAAAATAATTATTCCGTTAGAATTTGCACAGAAATATGATAGTAAATGATTAAAGTTTGTTCGTGATTTAAAAAATGATGAAATAGTTAATAAAAAAGAATATTATTGGTCAGAAATTACTAAATTAAGTGTTAAAGAGCGTTTAGAATTGTTTGATATTGATATTTTGAAAAAAAATTTAAAACCTAAAAAAGAAAAAGGAAGTGATAAAGATGATTAATTTATTATCAGAAAGTAATAATTGAGATAATATTTTTAGTTTTATTTTTGATGTATTTTTGTTTATTTTTGATGTAATTTGAAATACTAAATTACCAATGACAAATACAACTATTGCTTATTTTATTATCTTTTTTATGGTTGTTAAGTTATCAATTTATGCTATCCACGGAACAAGAACACAATATAATGAATTAGGTTCAACTGTTAAAAACAATACATCAAAATTGTATGCTTCAACAGCACGTGGTGTTAAAAAAGCATATAAGACTAATAAAAAGGGTCAGTGAAAGGAAACAGATTAATGATTAGATTAGTTTTATTAGTTGCTGCAATTGCTATTTTTGGTACTAGTTTTATTACGGTGATTATAAATCAATTAACATCAGCAAAAAATATCATTATGGATTTATATAACTCAGATACTTTTTTACTTTCTTTGTTTGGTAAAATGGCAATTTTGTTTAGTCATCCATTAATGTTAACAATATCAAGTTTATATATTGTTGGGTTTATTGTTTCAAAAACATTGTATAGTTAGGGGTTGAATTATAAATATGAAAAAATCATTATCTTTATTTGCCATATCTATTTTAGGTATTTTAGGTTTAATTATTCCATTTATTACTTTAACAGCATTTAAACCCTTAAATCAGCAGAATTATACTGTTAATCAACAAACAACGGGAATGAATGAAACTGATTTTATTAATACAATGTTTTTACGCAGTAGTTTTTTTGAAAACTGGTCTGAAACAAATTACTTTATTAATCCAACTCTAAAAACATCACAATCATTAACTTATAATGATAAGTGATATTTAGATTTTCTAAAAGATAGTTATTCAACGGGAATTTCATTTGATAAGCTTAGTGATAAGTTTATGGATTTATATAAAAATTGAGATACTTATTCTAAACAATATAATATTGATAAATTTTATGATGTGGATAAGAAACAATTTTTAAAAGAATTAACTAATTTTTCTTATTCTTTTGCTAAGTATTTTAATACTGTGGAAGTTATTAATAAATTAGAAAGAGGTATTGATAATTTACAATTAGTTAAAATGATTAATGAGTTTTGAATACAAATTCCTAGAACACAGGCACCTAATAAATAATTTTTAACTGCTACTAATAAATGATATTTTTATATAAATAAATATGAAAATAATTATATAACGACAAAATTTTATTTTGATAATAATTTTATTAATAATCAAAACACTTGATGACAACACTTAAAAAATGATTCAGATTTTATTTGAAACTATAATTTAGTATATCGTTGAGATGGAAACGGTGAACCAGAATTACCCGTTGTTGATAATGGTGGCAAATTAAAATGATATACTGAATATTATCAAAATGTTCGTTCTTTTTTGCTTAAATATATTGATGTTATTGTACAAGAAAATATCGGTAGTATTCATTATTCTTAGGTTTTTAATAAAATTAAGTAATTAGAAACAAATTAAGTTTCGCTTATAATTAAATGATAACAAAATTTATAAAAAATTCAACTTTTTTAAAAATATAATTTTTAGTTGAAAAAATAATTTATAAATTTTGACACACTAAAAAATACTTTTTAAAATTATTGCTAATTTTAAAAGGTTTTTATTTTTTTTTATAAAGATAAAAATTGATTTTGAAATTGATTTAAATTAAATATATTAAATTCAATTTTTTCTTTATCATTTTTATCAACTTTCTCATCATTAATTTGATTATTAAGTCTTAACATTGAACCAATTAACATATTGATAAATGTTTCTTTACAATATATTTTCGCACCCCGCCCTTTAACAGCCTTAATATAATGCGATACATCACCTTCAACATGACAACCAATATTATATTCTAATGTTTGGTTTTCAATACCTTCTTTATTATTTTTAATTAATCTAATAGCTTTATTCAAAAAATCTAATTTAGTATCACTTATAAACGATTTACTATCTTCTAAATACTGTAATAATTCTTCATATTTACCATTAAAAAAATAATCAACAGCTTTATGATATGCTTCTCTATTTTCCTTATTTTTATTTTGAAAGGGATATATTTTTTTAAATATACTTGTAAGATGAAATTTATCTAAGCTATATGATACCTTGTTATTTTTATATTTTGCTTTTACTGCTCTATAAATTTTTTTAATTTGTTTTTCACCATCACTTAATATTAATATTTTAGTATCTTCATTAATATCATAAGTATCTATTAATTTAAAAATTTTATCAATAAAATTATCAATATTAGATTTATTATTTTTATTATTATGATTTTTATTCATCATTTGGAAAACGCCTTTTTTCTTTTTCATTTTTATTTTGGTTTTTGTTGACTTTTCTTTATCAACACCAACATGCATAGTAGCAAGAAATATTTTATTTTCAATTCTTTTTTTATTTTCTCGCATTGGTTCAAAAGCTCCGTCAATTTGAATATATAAAACATTATTTGGAATTTTAATTTTATTGTTATTTTTGTTGCTTATATAGTCAACTTTTTTTAAATTGGCATTTTTAAAAATATTAGATATTGTTCTTTCGCTAATATTTACATTCTCTGTTGTATGCAAAATATCTTTATATCTTTTTCCATCGCCCATAAAAGACATATATTTATCTTTTAAATTTATTTCGATTCTTTCATATTTTTTTAAGCCTAATTCTTCATCTAAAGGATAACGATTTATATTTTCTTTTTTTTCTTCATCATATTTAACATATAATCTTCTTTTAATAGGAAAATCTCCATATTCTGTTTTAATTGTTTTTGGCAATTTTGATATCACCTTATATCCTTGTAATATTTGTTCTTGTTGATATAATTTAAATATCTCATTATCTCTATTAATAAATAAATTTTTAACTTCATTGTTTGTTTCTATTATTTTATTTTCCTTATAATTTCCTAATAAATTTTGTTTTAATTCCATTTTATAATTTCCTTTCTGAATTAAAAAAATATTTTAAATTATGATACTTAATTGATACTTAATACTTCATATAATCTTATCAAAAAAGGAGGCTAATTGAAAATGCAAGATTTTACAAAAATTAATAACAAAAAACGAATTACTAGTTATGAACATTTAAATAAAAAGTATGATTTAAATTTTAGTGACTATAATTTTGGTTTTGATTGAGAAGTATTTAAAGATTTTGTTGGTGATAGTTATGCCCGATATTTTACTTCGCCAACTTTTTTTAAGTTTGTTTCAGCGGGGCGTGGTACTAATAAAACATGAAATCATTTAGCCGAAAAATTATTTTTTGCTTGTAATTTTGCCGATGCTTCATCTAATATTTTACGAAGATATTCCAACACCCACGAAGATACTACTTTCGGCGATACAATTAATGTTTGTAATTATCTATACGATAAATATGGGATTGATATAGGACCTGACAATGAAAATGGCATTGTTTGACCTAAAAATGTTAAAGAAGGTGGTGAGATTGTTTTTCCTAGTGGTGTTCGTATTGCTTTTGCTGGCTATGCTAATGGTAATAAAATTATGGGTAAAGTTGGTAAAGGTAGTGGTATTATATCGGCGTGAACAGATGAAATGATACATGCCGAAGAAAAAGAAATTTTAACTGATAAAGAACTAGATAAAAGATATAATAATTTAAGAGTTTCAATGTTTCGTTCAAAAAGTTTAAAAGTATCTTATGAAAAATACACGGATGAAAATGATAATGAACAATATAATTTAGATAATCCTATTCCAGTAAAAGAATTATCTTGGATATTTCAAGAATGAGACAACATAGCAAAACAATACATAACAGTAACAACATATTTTCATAAAACATATTCTAATCAATTTACTTTTAATCCTTTTGATAAATACCATGTCTTTTATGAAAAATTTGTAACCCCATATTTACCCTTAAATGAAAGAATTAAAAATATTTTAAAAGAACACAATCAAGTATATTCAGAAAACAAACAAGCATTTAATGGTTTGGGTATTTTTAATTTACGATTAACAATGGGTGCTGTTTGAAATAAAATACCTAATATTACTAAAAAACTTGTTTTAACAAACAAACAAGAACGACCTGATTTATTTGAACTTGAATACTACGGTTTTGAATATAACGATAATGACCCCAGTATTTATGTTTTACGAAATTATCGTAAATATATTAAAGAATATAATTTACAAGATTTTTATAATTCCAATACAAAACAGTATCAATTTGATAGTTATTCAATTGGTGTTGATTATGCTAACGGTAGTGAAGACCATACGGTATTTTTATTTAGTGGATATAAAATTAATGAAAATAATGAATATGATAAATATTTAATTGAAGAAAATGTTGTTACACCAAAAAACGCAATGAATTTAAATGAAATAGTTGAACATTACGGACAATGAATAATTAATACATTTGATAAATTTGATGATTTTGAATATGCTACATTTCATTATGATATTAATGCCCACGACTTTATGCAAAAATTACAAGAAGATATTTATCCTTATTTGGGTTATAAAATTAAAATGTTTAAAGCCAAAAAACATCAGACATCCCTTAATAAAGAAGCAGGTATAATAAATCGTGTAACATGAATAAGAAAAATGTTTGTTCAAGGCAAAATATATGGCACATTAGATAACTTTTCATTTTTAGATAAATGCATTAGTGAACTAAGATTTAGTGACACCAAAACAAACACACCCGATAGTAAAATGTATCATGACCCATATGATGCTTTGTTTTATGGTTCTTATCCATATCGTTTTAAAATGGGAATATAAAAAAGGTTTTTAAAACCTTCTAACATTTATAAATTTTATTTACTTTTTATTTATTAAATAATTGATATTTAATGACTTTTCTAAACTAGGTGATTTTTCTTGTATTTCATTACCATCATCATTTTTCAATAGTTCAGGATGACAATTTTTATAACTTAATTTAAGATGTTTTCTAACTGTATTAAAATCTAACACCTCAACTTCAATTTCATCACCAATATCAAAAAAATCTTTAATATCTTTAACAAAGTAATCTGAAACTTCACTAATATGGATTAAACCATCAGCCTTTTCTGCTCTACAAAAAGCACCATAAGGTGTAACGTTTGTTATTTTAACATTAATTTTATTTCCTTTTTTATACATAAATTAAATATATTTCCTTTCTTTAAATAATTTAATTATATCATTAAGACTATAAAAAATCATTTGCAGGAATTGGGCGAGCGGTTGATTTTCTTAAATTTTTGTGATAAAATGACTTACAAGTTAAAAAAGATTTTGAGGTTCTTTCAAACAAATTTGGGAACCTTTATAAAATTCTTCGCTTAACGCTTAGAATTTTTCCCAAGTATTTTGAAAAGCGCGGCAAAAGTTTTTTTAAACTTTAAGTAATTTTTCGCAAAACTTATGGAAATCACCGCGAGCCCAGATTGACCCTTTCCATATAATATAAATTAAATAATTTCCTTTTAAATTCTTAAATAGCCCTTGTATATATATATATATATATATATAATTGTGATTGTAAAAAGATTTAGCGAAAGGAATTATTATATAATGAAAAAGATATTAAGTCTTTTAGGAACAATCACTTTAATAGGAACAAGTACAACAAGTTTAGTTGCTTGTAATACATCACAATATACAGAACAACAATTAAAAGAACTAAAAGAAAAACATAAAATATATACTGAAAACAAAGAAATTAAAGACAATTTAGAATGAATAGCACCACAAGATAAACCATTTAGTAAAGTAGATAATAAGTATTATTTTGTTGTGTGGCATATAAAGAATAATGATGATTGAAGAATTATTAAATTTAAAAATAACATAGCTATAGGTTATTATCAAAAGATAATTTTAGATAAATATAATACTTATGATCTTAAAATAACAGAAAAAAATTTACTTGCTGATGAAAATCGTTTTGCGCATCATTTTTGATGAGATAGTGATGATGGAAGTCATATTAAAGCGGTTTATCGTTGAAATAATGATAGCGAACCAAATACAGATGTTGAAGATAAATTAAAAAGTTATTTAGATTTATAAATCTAAATAACTTTTTATATTTCTAATGTAAGTAAGGATATTTTTTCATTATTCCTACTAAACAATTGTAAATTATTAATATTAATTTGTTCTTTTATGGTTGGATAAGCAAATATTATACTATTTGATTGTTTTAAAAAATCAACAACTGCTATATTTGAATATGATTTTTCATCTTCAATGCCATTTTTTCAAAGATATCAGGTATCAAATTCTATTAGTTGTAAATATGTATTCCTATCTTTTCCACTGACTTTAGTTCCAATTGGTGTATTTTCGATTAATTCTAATTTTATATCTTTTCCTTGAATAATTTTTTCATTTGTTTTTTCAATAAAAATATTTATATCATAGTTTTCATAACCTCATATTCCAGATATTTCAATTTGATTTAAAGCAAATAGTTTAACATCATAAGTTATTTTAATACTATCTTCAACTAAATTTTTAGTCATACTTGCCCAAACCGCCTTAGAATAAAGTAATCTATATCATTGTGAAAAATAGTTTAAATATTCTTCTATTTTGTCATTAGAAATAATTAAATTTGTTAAATATTTGCCATATTCTCCATCTGACAGTTTAATTTCTGCCGGAATAAGAGAAGATATATTATTTGTTTCTAATTCATTTGTTAATGATAATCAATTAAAAAAATTTGCTTCTAATTGATAAACAGGATTTTCTGAAATATCTTTGTTTTTAGCAGTTACTTTAATTTCATCATCATTGTTTATATTATTTTGTTGTTTTAAATTTCAATCTGTAATTTGTCCAGTTTTAGGAGAAATAAACGGTGTATTTGGTTCGCTATCATTATTTCAATGATAAACCGCTTTAATATGACTTCCATCATCACTATCTCATCAAAAATGATGCGCAAAACGATTTTCATCAGCAAGTAAATTTTTTTCTGTTATTTTAAGATCATAAGTATTATATTTATCTAAAATTATCTTTTGATAATAACCTATAGCTATGTTATTTTTAAATTTAATAATTCTTCAATCATCATTATTCTTTATATGCCACACAACAAAATAATACTTATTATCTACTTTACTAAATGGTTTATCATTTGCATAAACTTCCATTCAATAGTTTATTGGAGTTGGTGGATTAGAACCGCCGGTAAAATTAAAATAAGATGAATTTAATTTAACTTTGCAGTGTTCAAATTCTCAATATCCAGTTTCTACCTCTCTTGGATTAGAAATTAATTCAAAATAATATGGTGCAAATAATTTAACATCATCATTATAACCTTTATTAATTGCATATTTACTATATGTATAATTTGACAACATATATATAATTTGTTTAAATCTTTTTACATATGTTTTATGTAATTCACTTGGATTATCTAATTTTCAGTTTTCAAATAAACCATCAATAACATCTTCTGGTTTTTGTCCTTCGAATTTTTGGCGTAATTCTGCTGCTTTATTAATGGGATTTCCTTTTTCATCGTATTTTGCTCCTTGAAATTTACGGTCATAATTATAACGATATGTTAAATAATTTAATAAAACTTTTTCTAAACCATTATTTTTTATTAAACTTAAAATATTATCTGGTTGAACATATATTTTTGCAATAAATCAAGGTAAAAAACTTTCCGTAAATCAATATTGAAATACTCTTAAAGTAGGATTTGTTTCAATAGGCATTGATAACAAAGGGACTAAACTAGCATTTTCAATATTGGATGCTGGATAAGAATATACACCATTAATATCCCCTCAGCACTTAATATTACCAAATAACATTGATTTAGGGTATTTAATCTCAATACCAGTAAATACTGTATCTTCGGGTAATGATTTTTGTAATACTAAATGAATGCTATTTTGATTTTTTCATTTAAAGTCAGTTATTTTAACTAAATGCGTAGATTTAATAATATCAACACCATTTGGTGAATAAGGGCATTTATATTCTTCAATGATATAACATTCATTTTTATTGTCTTCACTAATTGGTTCATTAATAGATACTATTTTTAAGTCTAATGTTTCTAAAAATTCTTTATCTTGTTTTGCCATATCATTAATTAAAATATCTTTTTCATCAATCATTATATAACTTGTACTGTTGTCTTGAATTGTTGTATTTTGTTGAATTTGTAATTTAAAATTAAAGTCGCTAATTTCATAACCAGTAATTTTTATATATTCGTCTTTATCAATAAAACCTATTTTAACGCTATTTTGAGAATAATTTAAGGTAGGTTTTTCTTTTGTCTTAACAAGATTATTAATTTTATAAATATATAAGGTTCTGGCACGGTCTTCTGTAAATAATTGTTCTAAGTCGGGGTCGCTATATTGTGATTGATTAGCAAAATCTAACGGAATACTATCAATTGAATAATCAATTGGTTCATCATTTTGCGCTAATTGTGCTAACATTTTTTCAGATGGTTTTAACATTATTCTTGTTCTCCTTCTTCTTCATTAGGCATATTGATAATAGTTTCGTTATTTTTTAGTTGTCTATTTAAAGTAGCATTTACTGGTAAATGAACATCAATAATTAACTCATCAATATTTTTAATATTAAATGTTCTACTGTTTAAGATGGCGTTATCATATTTAATTAACTTAATAATGAATTCAGTTAATTTAATTTCTCTAATATATATCATTTGTTCGTATGATGCGTTTGTTTGAATATTTACACCAGCAACTTCAGCTTGTGTTTGTTGTGCTCCCTTAGCAATAGCGGGAATATGATGGCGATTTATTTTATAATAATTAGTTAATAATCAATCATATATTTTGGTTAATTGCTCACCTTTAAAATTACCAGCGATATAGTCTACTGGTTGAAAATTACTATCAGGGTCACCTTCAACTAATAACAAGTCATTTTCAATAAATGAAGCTAACATTTTACTAATTTCTTGGTCAACCACACCAGTAACCCCATTAGTATTAATGGTAAATTTACCACTATTTAATAATGGGTCTAACATTATCTTTTCAGCAATAATATCTAAAATACTAGCAAATTGCTTACCATAACGAGCAGAAGGTTCAAAATTAGGATTATTAGGAATAATTTCAATTGGAATAAAATTAAGTGGTAATATTTCTTCTCTTTGTAATGTTGTATAGTTATTTCATTTAGTATCATCAATATATAAGTCGGTAATAGTACTGTATAATTGTGTTTTTAACTTTCTAATAACTTTTACTTGTTTAGTTACATAATCAATTTCTAATTTTTCAGTAATAAAAACACTCTGGTCATTTTTAATATAAGGATCATAATCAAAAGTACAAGATACTAAATTACCCAATTCATCATACTGGTCATTGTAAAAATCAATAGTAATAAAATTAAGTTTTGAATTATTAGCAAAAATAAAGTATGCACCCTTACCATTCTTATTAATTTTATATTCGTTATATCAATTCTTATTAGTAAAGTCTTGCATTTTTAAAAAGTTATTAATTAATTGAGAGTTTATTTGTTTATTAATAAGTGGATTATAAATGCTAATTTCTAAATCTCGTGGATTTAAAAAATTAGCATTATCTTCACAAATTCTTTTTTCTAAAATCTCATTATGTTTTTGAACAGTAACATTTTTACGATTAGTAATAGTTGATGCTAAATTAAGATAATAACTATCAATATCATAACTCTTTTTTAATTTCTTTTTGGCAGGTAACAATCCCATTTATAACACCTCTTTATTTTGTTTCATCTTTTTTAATAACATCTTCAATGCTATCTTGTTTTTTATCTTTTTTAAAAAATTCAAAAATTTTATCAATTAAATAGACCAAAACACCACTAATAAGTAATGATAAGCCAATATAAAAATATTCTGGTCATGAAATTTCAATTACTTTAAATGCTTTGCAAAAAAATAACACAATTGCACTTATTATTAAAATTGCTCCTAATCCTCAAATAAATATTTTGCGAATTAATAATAAAATTTCTGATTTATACTCTTTTAAATTCATTTATAACACTCCACTTTCTTTCTAAATTATTTTTTTCTTTTAATAAATTAGCATTCATTTGTAATTAATTCATTATTATTTTTAATTATAATATTTTTATTAACCATAATTATCCTCGTTAATTTATTGTAACTCTTCTAATTTTAGAATTGTTGGCGAATATTCATCACCTGTCATTGAAATTACTACTTTATGATTATTAAGAGAATTATCTGCACTTAAAAAACCAATTCTTGTTGCTCCATTCTTTCCCAATGCTAAACTAGTTGAAATAGTTTGCAAACCACCATGATTATCTTTACATTCAAAACAAGTTGTTATAACAAAATCTGCAGTTGGTCGTTCTCAAATAAAATGAACTTTATATTTTTTCCCTAAAATAAATTTATATTTAATTACTTTTTCATTTACTCTTTCTCCAACTTCTTTTCACTGCTCGATACTTTCTTTTAAAGCATAATGTTCATTAATATATTTAGTAGTTGGTAATGTGTCATCTGTTGCTTCTAGTCCAGGCGTTTTGTTTGTTTTAATAACACTAAAATCTGCAACTTGGTCATTATTTTGGAAGATTGGGTCTCATATTCTTAATTCACCAGTTTCAGCATTAAAATCAGCATTATTACGCTTACTAGCATTTGGCATTAAAGTAATTTTATTTTGTTTTAAATCTGAAACCGCAATTTCACCATCACTATTTTTAATAATACTTTTATTATCAAATGGAACACCTATTTCATTTTTGTTATTTTTAATAATACTTTTATTATCAATCTTAGTTTTTTCTTTTTCTAATAATGCATCAACTTCTAACTGAGTATAATATGCTTCTAAATCTATCATAGTTAAATCAATACCTTCTTCTTGAAAAGTACGAAACATTTTCTTTAAAGTTGTTAAATTAGCCAGTGATTTTGCATAACTAGGTAATAAACCTTGTCATGTTGCCATTGGGTCATTTTGAGATGAATAATTAATATCACCAACACTCATATTTGCCGAAGTAAAAAACTCAATTGGAATACGGTTAAATATTCAATGCTCAATAGTAATAAACACCATATTAATACAAATTTTCTTTAATAATGGGTCTTTAAATGTTTCAAACTTTAATTTTGAAAATGGATAATTCAAATAGGAATTAATCATATTTTGGGCTCTTAAAGCAAATGTTTTAAATCATAATTCTAAATCACCTTTAAAGAACTTATTATAACGAACTGGAACTTGTGTAATTTTACCTGTCATTGGAATAAAATTATTATAATTTTCCAAAGTAACATTTGGTCATAATTCATTTAACATTTAATCATCTCCTTATCATTTACTTTTTTTAGAATATATTTTCTTTAATATAAATTTTTTACTATTTAGTAATGTTTTTGTTTTAATTGTTTTGTTTAAATCTTGTTTTGTTCTGAGTTGTTTGTATGTTTGAAATGCTAATCCTTTACCCAATAAACTAGTAACCACACTATCTTCTAGCGTATTTAACAATTTATCTTTATTAAAGTTATTTTTAAATTGTTCTTTCATTTTTAATATCTTAGCAATTGTCCAACATATTTTAAAACTATCTTTTACTACTTGCTGATAAGCAAGTGGGGCAAAAGAAACTAAATTAAACAAACTTGTTTTTTTAAATCCTCAACCAATAAACCACTCACTGTTCATATAGAATTTAAAGGGTTCAGGAGCCAAAACAAACTGTTCTGCTTTGATTAAAGTTGTCATAACGACAATAGGGGCATATTTAGGATTTTTATAATATATTGTTAAAGCAACTTCACCTGCAACTGATAAAGGAACAATTTTTACTGCTAAAAAAACATCAGAACCATAAGCAAAAGGTAATAATTGGCCTTTTTTAATAACCTTAGTTTCAAATTTAGATAATATTTTTTTAGTTTTATCAGTAATTTTACTAATTACTTTTTGTTTAATAGTAATTATTTGTTTTTCAATTGGGGCTAATAATTTTTTAGTTACTTTTTGAATATAAAAATTTGGGTTTAAATGATTTAATAATTTATTTAATTTAATTGGTGTTTGATGTAAAAGATTTAATAATTTATTATTATATATTTTACTACCCCGCATTAAATTAGCATTTAATAGTAGGTTTTTACCAACACCTTTTTTATGAAGATTAGTCATAATGTTATATCAATCATTAGTATTAATTTTGCTTATTTTATCAATATTTAATCCATATTCAGACAATCATTTATTAGCATTTTTTTCATTTACGCGTGGTATTTTTTGAACTAATTTAGGACTTATTTTTTGAATATTTTTCTCAATTTTTAATAAATTATTAATTGTTTCTAAATTAGAAACTTTAAAACCTTTATAAAAATCATTTCGGGCTAATTTTCCAATTGTATATAATAAAGTTTCATTATTAGCCTGCTTTGTAAAATCAAATATTAATTTATCAGATAAAACCTTTTTACCCGTAACTTGTTTTACAACATCTTCTAAATTATTAGCAGTTATTACACCTAATTTTTCAAGTAGTTTAGTTTCTTTTGCTAATTTTAAAATTCTAGTTGTGCGAGCAGCACGCGTTAATTTACCAATTCCACCAATTGCTGGTAATAAATTTAAGGCAGTACTTTTTACTGTCACTTCTGATGTTAATTTATCGTATATTTGATTTACAGCAAAATCGGTTGCTGTTTCTACTCCAAACGAAATAAATGCTGCGGCAAAATTAGATAATCCCGCACCAAGACCAACAGTAGATGCTACACCACCAGTTAAAACTGATAAACCAAGGGCTAAAACTTGAATTCCTAAAAATTCTAATAACTGTAAACCAAAACTTTTTTCTTGTTGTTGGATTGACAATCTAGTTGGATTTTTTTTAACAGCATAAATAAGGGCTGTTTTAGATGTTCCAATTGGCATATCTATCAAACGAAAAAGTACTATTTTTTAGTACTATTAAGAATTTTTAATTTTAACATCAATCGGATTTGTTTGACCAGTAGCGTTGTTTTTACCTTCAATTTGAACTTCAACAGTTTTTTCATTTGTAATATTAATTGGTCAATCTTCACCTTTACTTTCAATAAAGTAATCAAAATCACTTTCAGTTAAAGAACTATTTACGGCTTTAACTGCTTTTAAAACAACAGCTTTAAATTGTGGTTTTAACTGTTCTGGTGTTGCTTGTGTTGGATCTGTAACATGAATAGTTGGTTTATCTAATTTATTAATTTTACTAATATCAATTTTTGTAACAATATGTTTAATAATTCCTTTGGGTTCAACTACTGCTCCACCTAAATATAAAACTCTTTCCATAATCAAAGTATTACCCATTCCAGTACCTAACGCAGCAGCACCAACTCTTAACGGAGTATGATCTTTTTTGCGTAAAATAAGCGGGTCATATTTTTTGCTAAATTTAAAAGCAATTGCATTAACACCATCTGGTAATAGAGTAATTGTTCCTTCAGAACCATCTTTATTAATAATTGGTAATTTTTTAGGAACCATATAGTATGTTGTTCCTTCAACAGTTTTCATTGCTCCACTCGTTTCAATTACGCTATTTATTTGGTCGTTTGCTCCAAGTTGTAACTGTAATTTATTACGAATTCCACGAATAAAATCAGCCGAACCTAATACAACTGTTTCTGATGGGGTAAAGCCGTTTTCATATATTTTATCCATAATTTCATCGTGGATTTGTAAAGCATTTGTATCATCTGCTTTTTGTCCTTGAATAGTTGTAACTGTTCCTTTATTAATAATTTCTAAAATTTTATTGCGTTTATAAGCAACCTCAGTATCCATTGCTTGCTCAATATCAGCAGCCCAAAGATTAGGATTAAAATCACTTTCTACGGGGTCTAATTTACGAGCAAAAGTTAAAATTGTATCTAATTCAACAGTTCCATCTTCAAATTCCACTGTTGAATATTTTAGTAGGTTATCATCAGTATTAAATACTTGTCCTTCGTTTCCTAGACCTTCATTGTATTTAATATTTTTCTTTCTTTTATATGTTAAACCAAACTTATTTACTTCTTTTCATGCAAATAAAGCTTCTCAACTAAATTTTTGTTGATAAGTTTGTAAATATCATTGTTCAAATGTTTCTCGGTCTCGTTTTGTTGCTTGATTAGCAATATCTCCGAAAATTCTTTGTGGGTTTTGTGCCATAATTTACTTCCTTCTTTCTATTTATTAAATACATTGTCTGTATCTAAAATATTGTTTTCTTTGTTTTCTACTTTTGGTACGCCACCAGTATTAACTGTTTGTACCTTAATTAATTCATCATAAACACTCTGCAATTGTGTTTTAATGATTTCAATATCATCAGTAATATCATAAGACTTTAATAAAACATTTTTAAATTCTTCATTATCAGTTAAAGAATTAATAAAGTCAATTACTTCAATTTGTTTTAATTGAATTGTTTGTTGTTCAATTTGTGAAGTTAATTCAGTATTTTTTGTTTGTAGTTCGTTGATTTGCTGATTATTATTTTCTAAATTACTTGCATTAAATTCTTCAACTTCAGCAGTATTTTCTAAAATAAAATTTCAGCAGTTTTAATATCTAAACTACCATCTTCGCTTTTAATAGGTTCATTATTTTCATCAATAAGAACATATTTTACATTTTTTAATGCCATTGATTTTTCCTCCTATTTTTTAATATTTGTATTTGTTCTTTTTCTAATCGCTTTTTGTATAATTTCAAAACTATCTACTCTAAAAGATAAAAAATAGCGTTTAGTTTTTATATTTAACTGATTAAATACTGAGCCTTTAATTTTTATCTCATCATCTTTTTTTAATTTTAAAAACTCAGTTAAAATAGATGGGTTATATATTGATAATGTTGAATAATTTAATCCGTCTCATTGACATTTAGCCGAACAAGCATCAACTTCAACACCCCCAGCAACCAGTGCCTTAATTTTAGTTTTAATCGGATTTTCATGTAATCTAACAGTTAATTCTAACTTATTAATTTTTTTATTTTTTATTTTAGGTTTATTAGTTACTGATTTTTTAGGTAAATTACTTTTTGATTGTGCCATTTTTATCAACTCCTTTTGCTAAAAAATACTGTAAATGTTTTCAAGCATCGTGTTCGTGCTCTGACATTTTAATATTTCCTTTATAAATATAATTTTTCTTAATGACTGGTGATTGTAAAATATATTTTAAATTAAATAGATATTTGCATAAAACTTTTAAACCACCAATAAATTTAGGAGTAGATAATGGGTTTTTTATTTTTAAACCTTTATGAAGTTGATAATCTTCAATTATTACAATAACTTTATTTAAATAAGAACAAATTTTATTTTTAAATTCATTTAATATTAAATATATATTACTTATTGCTTCTTCTTCATTTTTGGAATTAAAAGTAATATTATTAATTATTTTCTTTTGCAAAACATTATAAATAATAATACCAGTTTGTCCAATTCCAGCAGGGTCAATTACAATAATATATTTTAATTTATTTGTTTTATTTTTTTGTCAATTTGTAATATTTTTCATCCATCTGATGCTAAATCTAAAATATCGTTAATTTTATAATATTGCATATAAGAAGCAATAACATCTCACTTGTCTTTAAATAAATTTAAGTACATTTTGGCTCATTCTAAACATTGCAAATCATAATGATTTTTATGATGTGAAATACGACAATTAACAGGCTGACAATTAGCTCATTCAAAAGATGTTGTTATTTCATTTCAAGTTTTATTAATATACAAACTTTTATATTCTGTCATTTATCTATATTCCTTAATTCTTTTTATTTGTTGCTCAAATTTCATCATTAATATCATTTACCGTTACTGGATAAGCTCGTATCATTAATTCTTGTAATTTATTTTTAATTTTTTTATTTCATTTTTTCATAAAATATTTTCCTTTCTGTAAAAAAACATAATATTCCTTTATTGGTTAATATTTTGATATTTAGTAAATAATTTATTTTAGTATTTAATTACTTCGCCGCCCGCTTCACTTTGAAGGTGAGCGGGGGCGGATAGGATATTTTGATAGAGTTTACCCCCATACGGAAATAAACAAAAAACAGTTTACCCAGTTATTAATTACGCTTCATCCATCCCTAGACAACTTTATATAAAGAAAATAACCTTTTGGAGTTCCAACCCTCTTGTTTTTTTAGTGTCCGATATTGTTTTTTTAGGTTTAACAACACTCTTTTTATGAAAACAAGCCAAAAAACACGTGCTCTGACATTTCGCAAGGGATTAATCTTGCCGAGAATTAAAGAAATAAATAGGAGAGTAAATCCAATCGCTTTCACACTTTCTTTAAGGCTTCGTGCCATAGATGAGTTATCCATCTTTAAGCATCAAAATATTAAGTTTTAGTATTGCATTATTCATCAGGTAGTACCTTTATTAAAAATGATATTATTAGTTGTTAAACCGAAAAAATATAATAAATCACAGAAAGGAAATTATAAAAATTAACTAGTTTGTAGGGCAAAATAGGTTAATTTTTAATTTTAAAGATACTATCTGATGAATAATGCAAATAAAAAAATCGCTCTAATAAGCGATTAATTTAATTTGTATTTAATTACTTTATTTATATTTTTTATAAAACCTAAGTTTTTTTCCGACTACCAATATCGGTAGTATTCATTATTCTTAGGTTTTTAATAAAATTAAGTAATTAGAAACAAATTAAGTTTCGCTTATAATTAAATGATAACAAAATTTATAAAAAATTCAACTTTTTTAAAAATATAATTTTTAGTTGAAAAAATAATTTATAAATTTTGACACACTAAAAAATACTTTTTAAAATTATTGCTAATTTTAAAAGGTTTTTATTTTTTTTTATAAAGATAAAAATTGATTTTGAAATTGATTTAAATTAAATATATTAAATTCAATTTTTTCTTTATCATTTTTATCAACTTTCTCATCATTAATTTGATTATTAAGTCTTAACATTGAACCAATTAACATATTGATAAATGTTTCTTTACAATATATTTTCGCACCCCGCCCTTTAACAGCCTTAATATAATGCGATACATCACCTTCAACATGACAACCAATATTATATTCTAATGTTTGGTTTTCAATACCTTCTTTATTATTTTTAATTAATCTAATAGCTTTATTCAAAAAATCTAATTTAGTATCACTTATAAACGATTTACTATCTTCTAAATACTGTAATAATTCTTCATATTTACCATTAAAAAAATAATCAACAGCTTTATGATATGCTTCTCTATTTTCCTTATTTTTATTTTGAAAGGGATATATTTTTTTAAATATACTTGTAAGATGAAATTTATCTAAGCTATATGATACCTTGTTATTTTTATATTTTGCTTTTACTGCTCTATAAATTTTTTTAATTTGTTTTTCACCATCACTTAATATTAATATTTTAGTATCTTCATTAATATCATAAGTATCTATTAATTTAAAAATTTTATCAATAAAATTATCAATATTAGATTTATTATTTTTATTATTATGATTTTTATTCATCATTTGGAAAACGCCTTTTTTCTTTTTCATTTTTATTTTGGTTTTTGTTGACTTTTCTTTATCAACACCAACATGCATAGTAGCAAGAAATATTTTATTTTCAATTCTTTTTTTATTTTCTCGCATTGGTTCAAAAGCTCCGTCAATTTGAATATATAAAACATTATTTGGAATTTTAATTTTATTGTTATTTTTGTTGCTTATATAGTCAACTTTTTTTAAATTGGCATTTTTAAAAATATTAGATATTGTTCTTTCGCTAATATTTACATTCTCTGTTGTATGCAAAATATCTTTATATCTTTTTCCATCGCCCATAAAAGACATATATTTATCTTTTAAATTTATTTCGATTCTTTCATATTTTTTTAAGCCTAATTCTTCATCTAAAGGATAACGATTTATATTTTCTTTTTTTTCTTCATCATATTTAACATATAATCTTCTTTTAATAGGAAAATCTCCATATTCTGTTTTAATTGTTTTTGGCAATTTTGATATCACCTTATATCCTTGTAATATTTGTTCTTGTTGATATAATTTAAATATCTCATTATCTCTATTAATAAATAAATTTTTAACTTCATTGTTTGTTTCTATTATTTTATTTTCCTTATAATTTCCTAATAAATTTTGTTTTAATTCCATTTTATAATTTCCTTTCTGAATTAAAAAAATATTTTAAATTATGATACTTAATTGATACTTAATACTTCATATAATCTTATCAAAAAAGGAGGCTAATTGAAAATGCAAGATTTTACAAAAATTAATAACAAAAAACGAATTACTAGTTATGAACATTTAAATAAAAAGTATGATTTAAATTTTAGTGACTATAATTTTGGTTTTGATTGAGAAGTATTTAAAGATTTTGTTGGTGATAGTTATGCCCGATATTTTACTTCGCCAACTTTTTTTAAGTTTGTTTCAGCGGGGCGTGGTACTAATAAAACATGAAATCATTTAGCCGAAAAATTATTTTTTGCTTGTAATTTTGCCGATGCTTCATCTAATATTTTACGAAGATATTCCAACACCCACGAAGATACTACTTTCGGCGATACAATTAATGTTTGTAATTATCTATACGATAAATATGGGATTGATATAGGACCTGACAATGAAAATGGCATTGTTTGACCTAAAAATGTTAAAGAAGGTGGTGAGATTGTTTTTCCTAGTGGTGTTCGTATTGCTTTTGCTGGCTATGCTAATGGTAATAAAATTATGGGTAAAGTTGGTAAAGGTAGTGGTATTATATCGGCGTGAACAGATGAAATGATACATGCCGAAGAAAAAGAAATTTTAACTGATAAAGAACTAGATAAAAGATATAATAATTTAAGAGTTTCAATGTTTCGTTCAAAAAGTTTAAAAGTATCTTATGAAAAATACACGGATGAAAATGATAATGAACAATATAATTTAGATAATCCTATTCCAGTAAAAGAATTATCTTGGATATTTCAAGAATGAGACAACATAGCAAAACAATACATAACAGTAACAACATATTTTCATAAAACATATTCTAATCAATTTACTTTTAATCCTTTTGATAAATACCATGTCTTTTATGAAAAATTTGTAACCCCATATTTACCCTTAAATGAAAGAATTAAAAATATTTTAAAAGAACACAATCAAGTATATTCAGAAAACAAACAAGCATTTAATGGTTTGGGTATTTTTAATTTACGATTAACAATGGGTGCTGTTTGAAATAAAATACCTAATATTACTAAAAAACTTGTTTTAACAAACAAACAAGAACGACCTGATTTATTTGAACTTGAATACTACGGTTTTGAATATAACGATAATGACCCCAGTATTTATGTTTTACGAAATTATCGTAAATATATTAAAGAATATAATTTACAAGATTTTTATAATTCCAATACAAAACAGTATCAATTTGATAGTTATTCAATTGGTGTTGATTATGCTAACGGTAGTGAAGACCATACGGTATTTTTATTTAGTGGATATAAAATTAATGAAAATAATGAATATGATAAATATTTAATTGAAGAAAATGTTGTTACACCAAAAAACGCAATGAATTTAAATGAAATAGTTGAACATTACGGACAATGAATAATTAATACATTTGATAAATTTGATGATTTTGAATATGCTACATTTCATTATGATATTAATGCCCACGACTTTATGCAAAAATTACAAGAAGATATTTATCCTTATTTGGGTTATAAAATTAAAATGTTTAAAGCCAAAAAACATCAGACATCCCTTAATAAAGAAGCAGGTATAATAAATCGTGTAACATGAATAAGAAAAATGTTTGTTCAAGGCAAAATATATGGCACATTAGATAACTTTTCATTTTTAGATAAATGCATTAGTGAACTAAGATTTAGTGACACCAAAACAAACACACCCGATAGTAAAATGTATCATGACCCATATGATGCTTTGTTTTATGGTTCTTATCCATATCGTTTTAAAATGGGAATATAAAAAAGGTTTTTAAAACCTTCTAACATTTATAAATTTTATTTACTTTTTATTTATTAAATAATTGATATTTAATGACTTTTCTAAACTAGGTGATTTTTCTTGTATTTCATTACCATCATCATTTTTCAATAGTTCAGGATGACAATTTTTATAACTTAATTTAAGATGTTTTCTAACTGTATTAAAATCTAACACCTCAACTTCAATTTCATCACCAATATCAAAAAAATCTTTAATATCTTTAACAAAGTAATCTGAAACTTCACTAATATGGATTAAACCATCAGCCTTTTCTGCTCTACAAAAAGCACCATAAGGTGTAACGTTTGTTATTTTAACATTAATTTTATTTCCTTTTTTATACATAAATTAAATATATTTCCTTTCTTTAAATAATTTAATTATATCATTAAGACTATAAAAAATCATTTGCAGGAATTGGGCGAGCGGTTGATTTTCTTAAATTTTTGTGATAAAATGACTTACAAGTTAAAAAAGATTTTGAGGTTCTTTCAAACAAATTTGGGAACCTTTATAAAATTCTTCGCTTAACGCTTAGAATTTTTCCCAAGTATTTTGAAAAGCGCGGCAAAAGTTTTTTTAAACTTTAAGTAATTTTTCGCAAAACTTATGGAAATCACCGCGAGCCCAGATTGACCCTTTCCATATAATATAAATTAAATAATTTCCTTTTAAATTCTTAAATAGCCCTTGTATATATATATATATATATATATAATTGTGATTGTAAAAAGATTTAGCGAAAGGAATTATTATATAATGAAAAAGATATTAAGTCTTTTAGGAACAATCACTTTAATAGGAACAAGTACAACAAGTTTAGTTGCTTGTAATACATCACAATATACAGAACAACAATTAAAAGAACTAAAAGAAAAACATAAAATATATACTGAAAACAAAGAAATTAAAGACAATTTAGAATGAATAGCACCACAAGATAAACCATTTAGTAAAGTAGATAATAAGTATTATTTTGTTGTGTGGCATATAAAGAATAATGATGATTGAAGAATTATTAAATTTAAAAATAACATAGCTATAGGTTATTATCAAAAGATAATTTTAGATAAATATAATACTTATGATCTTAAAATAACAGAAAAAAATTTACTTGCTGATGAAAATCGTTTTGCGCATCATTTTTGATGAGATAGTGATGATGGAAGTCATATTAAAGCGGTTTATCGTTGAAATAATGATAGCGAACCAAATACAGATGTTGAAGATAAATTAAAAAGTTATTTAGATTTATAAATCTAAATAACTTTTTATATTTCTAATGTAAGTAAGGATATTTTTTCATTATTCCTACTAAACAATTGTAAATTATTAATATTAATTTGTTCTTTTATGGTTGGATAAGCAAATATTATACTATTTGATTGTTTTAAAAAATCAACAACTGCTATATTTGAATATGATTTTTCATCTTCAATGCCATTTTTTCAAAGATATCAGGTATCAAATTCTATTAGTTGTAAATATGTATTCCTATCTTTTCCACTGACTTTAGTTCCAATTGGTGTATTTTCGATTAATTCTAATTTTATATCTTTTCCTTGAATAATTTTTTCATTTGTTTTTTCAATAAAAATATTTATATCATAGTTTTCATAACCTCATATTCCAGATATTTCAATTTGATTTAAAGCAAATAGTTTAACATCATAAGTTATTTTAATACTATCTTCAACTAAATTTTTAGTCATACTTGCCCAAACCGCCTTAGAATAAAGTAATCTATATCATTGTGAAAAATAGTTTAAATATTCTTCTATTTTGTCATTAGAAATAATTAAATTTGTTAAATATTTGCCATATTCTCCATCTGACAGTTTAATTTCTGCCGGAATAAGAGAAGATATATTATTTGTTTCTAATTCATTTGTTAATGATAATCAATTAAAAAAATTTGCTTCTAATTGATAAACAGGATTTTCTGAAATATCTTTGTTTTTAGCAGTTACTTTAATTTCATCATCATTGTTTATATTATTTTGTTGTTTTAAATTTCAATCTGTAATTTGTCCAGTTTTAGGAGAAATAAACGGTGTATTTGGTTCGCTATCATTATTTCAATGATAAACCGCTTTAATATGACTTCCATCATCACTATCTCATCAAAAATGATGCGCAAAACGATTTTCATCAGCAAGTAAATTTTTTTCTGTTATTTTAAGATCATAAGTATTATATTTATCTAAAATTATCTTTTGATAATAACCTATAGCTATGTTATTTTTAAATTTAATAATTCTTCAATCATCATTATTCTTTATATGCCACACAACAAAATAATACTTATTATCTACTTTACTAAATGGTTTATCATTTGCATAAACTTCCATTCAATAGTTTATTGGAGTTGGTGGATTAGAACCGCCGGTAAAATTAAAATAAGATGAATTTAATTTAACTTTGCAGTGTTCAAATTCTCAATATCCAGTTTCTACCTCTCTTGGATTAGAAATTAATTCAAAATAATATGGTGCAAATAATTTAACATCATCATTATAACCTTTATTAATTGCATATTTACTATATGTATAATTTGACAACATATATATAATTTGTTTAAATCTTTTTACATATGTTTTATGTAATTCACTTGGATTATCTAATTTTCAGTTTTCAAATAAACCATCAATAACATCTTCTGGTTTTTGTCCTTCGAATTTTTGGCGTAATTCTGCTGCTTTATTAATGGGATTTCCTTTTTCATCGTATTTTGCTCCTTGAAATTTACGGTCATAATTATAACGATATGTTAAATAATTTAATAAAACTTTTTCTAAACCATTATTTTTTATTAAACTTAAAATATTATCTGGTTGAACATATATTTTTGCAATAAATCAAGGTAAAAAACTTTCCGTAAATCAATATTGAAATACTCTTAAAGTAGGATTTGTTTCAATAGGCATTGATAACAAAGGGACTAAACTAGCATTTTCAATATTGGATGCTGGATAAGAATATACACCATTAATATCCCCTCAGCACTTAATATTACCAAATAACATTGATTTAGGGTATTTAATCTCAATACCAGTAAATACTGTATCTTCGGGTAATGATTTTTGTAATACTAAATGAATGCTATTTTGATTTTTTCATTTAAAGTCAGTTATTTTAACTAAATGCGTAGATTTAATAATATCAACACCATTTGGTGAATAAGGGCATTTATATTCTTCAATGATATAACATTCATTTTTATTGTCTTCACTAATTGGTTCATTAATAGATACTATTTTTAAGTCTAATGTTTCTAAAAATTCTTTATCTTGTTTTGCCATATCATTAATTAAAATATCTTTTTCATCAATCATTATATAACTTGTACTGTTGTCTTGAATTGTTGTATTTTGTTGAATTTGTAATTTAAAATTAAAGTCGCTAATTTCATAACCAGTAATTTTTATATATTCGTCTTTATCAATAAAACCTATTTTAACGCTATTTTGAGAATAATTTAAGGTAGGTTTTTCTTTTGTCTTAACAAGATTATTAATTTTATAAATATATAAGGTTCTGGCACGGTCTTCTGTAAATAATTGTTCTAAGTCGGGGTCGCTATATTGTGATTGATTAGCAAAATCTAACGGAATACTATCAATTGAATAATCAATTGGTTCATCATTTTGCGCTAATTGTGCTAACATTTTTTCAGATGGTTTTAACATTATTCTTGTTCTCCTTCTTCTTCATTAGGCATATTGATAATAGTTTCGTTATTTTTTAGTTGTCTATTTAAAGTAGCATTTACTGGTAAATGAACATCAATAATTAACTCATCAATATTTTTAATATTAAATGTTCTACTGTTTAAGATGGCGTTATCATATTTAATTAACTTAATAATGAATTCAGTTAATTTAATTTCTCTAATATATATCATTTGTTCGTATGATGCGTTTGTTTGAATATTTACACCAGCAACTTCAGCTTGTGTTTGTTGTGCTCCCTTAGCAATAGCGGGAATATGATGGCGATTTATTTTATAATAATTAGTTAATAATCAATCATATATTTTGGTTAATTGCTCACCTTTAAAATTACCAGCGATATAGTCTACTGGTTGAAAATTACTATCAGGGTCACCTTCAACTAATAACAAGTCATTTTCAATAAATGAAGCTAACATTTTACTAATTTCTTGGTCAACCACACCAGTAACCCCATTAGTATTAATGGTAAATTTACCACTATTTAATAATGGGTCTAACATTATCTTTTCAGCAATAATATCTAAAATACTAGCAAATTGCTTACCATAACGAGCAGAAGGTTCAAAATTAGGATTATTAGGAATAATTTCAATTGGAATAAAATTAAGTGGTAATATTTCTTCTCTTTGTAATGTTGTATAGTTATTTCATTTAGTATCATCAATATATAAGTCGGTAATAGTACTGTATAATTGTGTTTTTAACTTTCTAATAACTTTTACTTGTTTAGTTACATAATCAATTTCTAATTTTTCAGTAATAAAAACACTCTGGTCATTTTTAATATAAGGATCATAATCAAAAGTACAAGATACTAAATTACCCAATTCATCATACTGGTCATTGTAAAAATCAATAGTAATAAAATTAAGTTTTGAATTATTAGCAAAAATAAAGTATGCACCCTTACCATTCTTATTAATTTTATATTCGTTATATCAATTCTTATTAGTAAAGTCTTGCATTTTTAAAAAGTTATTAATTAATTGAGAGTTTATTTGTTTATTAATAAGTGGATTATAAATGCTAATTTCTAAATCTCGTGGATTTAAAAAATTAGCATTATCTTCACAAATTCTTTTTTCTAAAATCTCATTATGTTTTTGAACAGTAACATTTTTACGATTAGTAATAGTTGATGCTAAATTAAGATAATAACTATCAATATCATAACTCTTTTTTAATTTCTTTTTGGCAGGTAACAATCCCATTTATAACACCTCTTTATTTTGTTTCATCTTTTTTAATAACATCTTCAATGCTATCTTGTTTTTTATCTTTTTTAAAAAATTCAAAAATTTTATCAATTAAATAGACCAAAACACCACTAATAAGTAATGATAAGCCAATATAAAAATATTCTGGTCATGAAATTTCAATTACTTTAAATGCTTTGCAAAAAAATAACACAATTGCACTTATTATTAAAATTGCTCCTAATCCTCAAATAAATATTTTGCGAATTAATAATAAAATTTCTGATTTATACTCTTTTAAATTCATTTATAACACTCCACTTTCTTTCTAAATTATTTTTTTCTTTTAATAAATTAGCATTCATTTGTAATTAATTCATTATTATTTTTAATTATAATATTTTTATTAACCATAATTATCCTCGTTAATTTATTGTAACTCTTCTAATTTTAGAATTGTTGGCGAATATTCATCACCTGTCATTGAAATTACTACTTTATGATTATTAAGAGAATTATCTGCACTTAAAAAACCAATTCTTGTTGCTCCATTCTTTCCCAATGCTAAACTAGTTGAAATAGTTTGCAAACCACCATGATTATCTTTACATTCAAAACAAGTTGTTATAACAAAATCTGCAGTTGGTCGTTCTCAAATAAAATGAACTTTATATTTTTTCCCTAAAATAAATTTATATTTAATTACTTTTTCATTTACTCTTTCTCCAACTTCTTTTCACTGCTCGATACTTTCTTTTAAAGCATAATGTTCATTAATATATTTAGTAGTTGGTAATGTGTCATCTGTTGCTTCTAGTCCAGGCGTTTTGTTTGTTTTAATAACACTAAAATCTGCAACTTGGTCATTATTTTGGAAGATTGGGTCTCATATTCTTAATTCACCAGTTTCAGCATTAAAATCAGCATTATTACGCTTACTAGCATTTGGCATTAAAGTAATTTTATTTTGTTTTAAATCTGAAACCGCAATTTCACCATCACTATTTTTAATAATACTTTTATTATCAAATGGAACACCTATTTCATTTTTGTTATTTTTAATAATACTTTTATTATCAATCTTAGTTTTTTCTTTTTCTAATAATGCATCAACTTCTAACTGAGTATAATATGCTTCTAAATCTATCATAGTTAAATCAATACCTTCTTCTTGAAAAGTACGAAACATTTTCTTTAAAGTTGTTAAATTAGCCAGTGATTTTGCATAACTAGGTAATAAACCTTGTCATGTTGCCATTGGGTCATTTTGAGATGAATAATTAATATCACCAACACTCATATTTGCCGAAGTAAAAAACTCAATTGGAATACGGTTAAATATTCAATGCTCAATAGTAATAAACACCATATTAATACAAATTTTCTTTAATAATGGGTCTTTAAATGTTTCAAACTTTAATTTTGAAAATGGATAATTCAAATAGGAATTAATCATATTTTGGGCTCTTAAAGCAAATGTTTTAAATCATAATTCTAAATCACCTTTAAAGAACTTATTATAACGAACTGGAACTTGTGTAATTTTACCTGTCATTGGAATAAAATTATTATAATTTTCCAAAGTAACATTTGGTCATAATTCATTTAACATTTAATCATCTCCTTATCATTTACTTTTTTTAGAATATATTTTCTTTAATATAAATTTTTTACTATTTAGTAATGTTTTTGTTTTAATTGTTTTGTTTAAATCTTGTTTTGTTCTGAGTTGTTTGTATGTTTGAAATGCTAATCCTTTACCCAATAAACTAGTAACCACACTATCTTCTAGCGTATTTAACAATTTATCTTTATTAAAGTTATTTTTAAATTGTTCTTTCATTTTTAATATCTTAGCAATTGTCCAACATATTTTAAAACTATCTTTTACTACTTGCTGATAAGCAAGTGGGGCAAAAGAAACTAAATTAAACAAACTTGTTTTTTTAAATCCTCAACCAATAAACCACTCACTGTTCATATAGAATTTAAAGGGTTCAGGAGCCAAAACAAACTGTTCTGCTTTGATTAAAGTTGTCATAACGACAATAGGGGCATATTTAGGATTTTTATAATATATTGTTAAAGCAACTTCACCTGCAACTGATAAAGGAACAATTTTTACTGCTAAAAAAACATCAGAACCATAAGCAAAAGGTAATAATTGGCCTTTTTTAATAACCTTAGTTTCAAATTTAGATAATATTTTTTTAGTTTTATCAGTAATTTTACTAATTACTTTTTGTTTAATAGTAATTATTTGTTTTTCAATTGGGGCTAATAATTTTTTAGTTACTTTTTGAATATAAAAATTTGGGTTTAAATGATTTAATAATTTATTTAATTTAATTGGTGTTTGATGTAAAAGATTTAATAATTTATTATTATATATTTTACTACCCCGCATTAAATTAGCATTTAATAGTAGGTTTTTACCAACACCTTTTTTATGAAGATTAGTCATAATGTTATATCAATCATTAGTATTAATTTTGCTTATTTTATCAATATTTAATCCATATTCAGACAATCATTTATTAGCATTTTTTTCATTTACGCGTGGTATTTTTTGAACTAATTTAGGACTTATTTTTTGAATATTTTTCTCAATTTTTAATAAATTATTAATTGTTTCTAAATTAGAAACTTTAAAACCTTTATAAAAATCATTTCGGGCTAATTTTCCAATTGTATATAATAAAGTTTCATTATTAGCCTGCTTTGTAAAATCAAATATTAATTTATCAGATAAAACCTTTTTACCCGTAACTTGTTTTACAACATCTTCTAAATTATTAGCAGTTATTACACCTAATTTTTCAAGTAGTTTAGTTTCTTTTGCTAATTTTAAAATTCTAGTTGTGCGAGCAGCACGCGTTAATTTACCAATTCCACCAATTGCTGGTAATAAATTTAAGGCAGTACTTTTTACTGTCACTTCTGATGTTAATTTATCGTATATTTGATTTACAGCAAAATCGGTTGCTGTTTCTACTCCAAACGAAATAAATGCTGCGGCAAAATTAGATAATCCCGCACCAAGACCAACAGTAGATGCTACACCACCAGTTAAAACTGATAAACCAAGGGCTAAAACTTGAATTCCTAAAAATTCTAATAACTGTAAACCAAAACTTTTTTCTTGTTGTTGGATTGACAATCTAGTTGGATTTTTTTTAACAGCATAAATAAGGGCTGTTTTAGATGTTCCAATTGGCATATCTATCAAACGAAAAAGTACTATTTTTTAGTACTATTAAGAATTTTTAATTTTAACATCAATCGGATTTGTTTGACCAGTAGCGTTGTTTTTACCTTCAATTTGAACTTCAACAGTTTTTTCATTTGTAATATTAATTGGTCAATCTTCACCTTTACTTTCAATAAAGTAATCAAAATCACTTTCAGTTAAAGAACTATTTACGGCTTTAACTGCTTTTAAAACAACAGCTTTAAATTGTGGTTTTAACTGTTCTGGTGTTGCTTGTGTTGGATCTGTAACATGAATAGTTGGTTTATCTAATTTATTAATTTTACTAATATCAATTTTTGTAACAATATGTTTAATAATTCCTTTGGGTTCAACTACTGCTCCACCTAAATATAAAACTCTTTCCATAATCAAAGTATTACCCATTCCAGTACCTAACGCAGCAGCACCAACTCTTAACGGAGTATGATCTTTTTTGCGTAAAATAAGCGGGTCATATTTTTTGCTAAATTTAAAAGCAATTGCATTAACACCATCTGGTAATAGAGTAATTGTTCCTTCAGAACCATCTTTATTAATAATTGGTAATTTTTTAGGAACCATATAGTATGTTGTTCCTTCAACAGTTTTCATTGCTCCACTCGTTTCAATTACGCTATTTATTTGGTCGTTTGCTCCAAGTTGTAACTGTAATTTATTACGAATTCCACGAATAAAATCAGCCGAACCTAATACAACTGTTTCTGATGGGGTAAAGCCGTTTTCATATATTTTATCCATAATTTCATCGTGGATTTGTAAAGCATTTGTATCATCTGCTTTTTGTCCTTGAATAGTTGTAACTGTTCCTTTATTAATAATTTCTAAAATTTTATTGCGTTTATAAGCAACCTCAGTATCCATTGCTTGCTCAATATCAGCAGCCCAAAGATTAGGATTAAAATCACTTTCTACGGGGTCTAATTTACGAGCAAAAGTTAAAATTGTATCTAATTCAACAGTTCCATCTTCAAATTCCACTGTTGAATATTTTAGTAGGTTATCATCAGTATTAAATACTTGTCCTTCGTTTCCTAGACCTTCATTGTATTTAATATTTTTCTTTCTTTTATATGTTAAACCAAACTTATTTACTTCTTTTCATGCAAATAAAGCTTCTCAACTAAATTTTTGTTGATAAGTTTGTAAATATCATTGTTCAAATGTTTCTCGGTCTCGTTTTGTTGCTTGATTAGCAATATCTCCGAAAATTCTTTGTGGGTTTTGTGCCATAATTTACTTCCTTCTTTCTATTTATTAAATACATTGTCTGTATCTAAAATATTGTTTTCTTTGTTTTCTACTTTTGGTACGCCACCAGTATTAACTGTTTGTACCTTAATTAATTCATCATAAACACTCTGCAATTGTGTTTTAATGATTTCAATATCATCAGTAATATCATAAGACTTTAATAAAACATTTTTAAATTCTTCATTATCAGTTAAAGAATTAATAAAGTCAATTACTTCAATTTGTTTTAATTGAATTGTTTGTTGTTCAATTTGTGAAGTTAATTCAGTATTTTTTGTTTGTAGTTCGTTGATTTGCTGATTATTATTTTCTAAATTACTTGCATTAAATTCTTCAACTTCAGCAGTATTTTCTAAAATAATTTCAGCAGTTTTAATATCTAAACTACCATCTTCGCTTTTAATAGGTTCATTATTTTCATCAATAAGAACATATTTTACATTTTTTAATGCCATTGATTTTTCCTCCTATTTTTTAATATTTGTATTTGTTCTTTTTCTAATCGCTTTTTGTATAATTTCAAAACTATCTACTCTAAAAGATAAAAAATAGCGTTTAGTTTTTATATTTAACTGATTAAATACTGAGCCTTTAATTTTTATCTCATCATCTTTTTTTAATTTTAAAAACTCAGTTAAAATAGATGGGTTATATATTGATAATGTTGAATAATTTAATCCGTCTCATTGACATTTAGCCGAACAAGCATCAACTTCAACACCCCCAGCAACCAGTGCCTTAATTTTAGTTTTAATCGGATTTTCATGTAATCTAACAGTTAATTCTAACTTATTAATTTTTTTATTTTTTATTTTAGGTTTATTAGTTACTGATTTTTTAGGTAAATTACTTTTTGATTGTGCCATTTTTATCAACTCCTTTTGCTAAAAAATACTGTAAATGTTTTCAAGCATCGTGTTCGTGCTCTGACATTTTAATATTTCCTTTATAAATATAATTTTTCTTAATGACTGGTGATTGTAAAATATATTTTAAATTAAATAGATATTTGCATAAAACTTTTAAACCACCAATAAATTTAGGAGTAGATAATGGGTTTTTTATTTTTAAACCTTTATGAAGTTGATAATCTTCAATTATTACAATAACTTTATTTAAATAAGAACAAATTTTATTTTTAAATTCATTTAATATTAAATATATATTACTTATTGCTTCTTCTTCATTTTTGGAATTAAAAGTAATATTATTAATTATTTTCTTTTGCAAAACATTATAAATAATAATACCAGTTTGTCCAATTCCAGCAGGGTCAATTACAATAATATATTTTAATTTATTTGTTTTATTTTTTTGTCAATTTGTAATATTTTTCATCCATCTGATGCTAAATCTAAAATATCGTTAATTTTATAATATTGCATATAAGAAGCAATAACATCTCACTTGTCTTTAAATAAATTTAAGTACATTTTGGCTCATTCTAAACATTGCAAATCATAATGATTTTTATGATGTGAAATACGACAATTAACAGGCTGACAATTAGCTCATTCAAAAGATGTTGTTATTTCATTTCAAGTTTTATTAATATACAAACTTTTATATTCTGTCATTTATCTATATTCCTTAATTCTTTTTATTTGTTGCTCAAATTTCATCATTAATATCATTTACCGTTACTGGATAAGCTCGTATCATTAATTCTTGTAATTTATTTTTAATTTTTTTATTTCATTTTTTCATAAAATATTTTCCTTTCTGTAAAAAAACATAATATTCCTTTATTGGTTAATATTTTGATATTTAGTAAATAATTTATTTTAGTATTTAATTACTTCGCCGCCCGCTTCACTTTGAAGGTGAGCGGGGGCGGATAGGATATTTTGATAGAGTTTACCCCCATACGGAAATAAACAAAAAACAGTTTACCCAGTTATTAATTACGCTTCATCCATCCCTAGACAACTTTATATAAAGAAAATAACCTTTTGGAGTTCCAACCCTCTTGTTTTTTTAGTGTCCGATATTGTTTTTTTAGGTTTAACAACACTCTTTTTATGAAAACAAGCCAAAAAACACGTGCTCTGACATTTCGCAAGGGATTAATCTTGCCGAGAATTAAAGAAATAAATAGGAGAGTAAATCCAATCGCTTTCACACTTTCTTTAAGGCTTCGTGCCATAGATGAGTTATCCATCTTTAAGCATCAAAATATTAAGTTTTAGTATTGCATTATTCATCAGGTAGTACCTTTATTAAAAATGATATTATTAGTTGTTAAACCGAAAAAATATAATAAATCACAGAAAGGAAATTATAAAAATTAACTAGTTTGTAGGGCAAAATAGGTTAATTTTTAATTTTAAAGATACTATCTGATGAATAATGCAAATAAAAAAATCGCTCTAATAAGCGATTAATTTAATTTGTATTTAATTACTTTATTTATATTTTTTATAAAACCTAAGTTTTTTTCCGACTACCAAAATATCCGAATTCAGCAAGGTGGTAATCCAAACTATGATGACCCAAATTTGGGTAGTGAAAGAATAATTTTTGATTTTGAAATTATTAATAATATGGAAAAATTAGATTGAAAACCTGATGTTATTTTAACTAGAAAATCAATTTATCGGATGATTTTAACAATTGATGAAAATAAAAATATTATTGCTGGTAGTTTAGAATTAACACATCTTAAACAATATTGAAATGGTAGTGATTATAATAATTATCGATATACTGATGATTTAGGATTTTTATTTTCTTTCATAAAAGAAAAAGAAGATACTTTTAATTTTAGTGCTGAAACTTATAATTATTATCAAGGTAATACTCCCAATACTGGTAAAATGGTTTTTGAACAGATGAAAGGTCAAATTGATATTAATAAATTTTTAAAAGCCTTTTTTACCCATGCTTTGGTACCTGTTTTTCAAAATCGTAGTAATTTTATTGAAAGTGGTTATATTGATAATTTACAGTATGATACTGTTTTAATTAATTTTTTTGGTTTAAAATTGATTAATTTTAGAGATGTTTTAATTGATGAAACTAATACTAATAAAAATCAATTTGAAAAACTATTAAATAGTATGTTTACGGTTTCCCAAAATTTTTATAAAGATTATTTACGTACCATTTTTGATTTAGAAAATGATACTTATGTACAAGGATATAATAAAAAATATGGTTTATTAGCAAATAATGGTTTTAAAATTTATCCTCGTTATTTTTATTTTTCTGATAAATACAATCAATTAGACATTAAATTGTATTCAGCATTTAAAAATCGTTTTTATAATACTAATTATGGTAATGTATTTAATTATGATTTTTCAGTTGCAAATAATTATAATATTAATCAAAATGAAGGTTATATTTTTGAAGGTGCTTTAAAAGATAAATACGGTTTAAAATACAAAAAAATTGAAGAACAAAAAATCGGTTATAATGTTTTTGAATTACAAGCCCAAAAAGAAAATGATATGTACCGTTATTATGATTTTAATTTTGGAATTTATAACTGACAAGAAATAAATAATGGCGGGTTGTTTCCTGATTGACAATGATGACAAGCCCAATATGAAAGTTGTAGTTGATATAATTTAGCGTGTCATATAAAAAATGCTGCAATTTGAATTGTAAATAATATTCCCGGTGTTAAACAAGTAAACGAATTAGCAAGCGGTGTTGGTAAAATATTTCAAACAATATATAGTTTTTTTAGTCAAACATTTGAGGTATGAAAATTTAGTCCAGCATTATATAATACAATAACAAATATATTCCTATTAATTATCTTTATGAAGTTTGTTCGATTAATTTAAAAAAGGACTTTTTAGTCCTTTTATTCTTTTCAATCTGTAATTTTACCGGTATTTGTATCAATTTCAGGTGTTTGAGGTTCATTTAAACCATCTCAACAATAATATGATTTAAAAAGATATCATACACCATTAATAATATGATAAGGTACCCCACTATTATCTCAAATTGATTTATTTGAAAAATTAAATTTTATAATAGAAAAATTATCATTTTGTTTCTTTTTTACAATTCCAATATATCATTTATTATCTGGATTCCTATTTAATTTATCTAATGGTATTAACTTTCAACTACTATTTTCTGGCGGTTGTTGTGGATTTCAAGGTTCTGGTTTATTACCCCCCGTTTTCATTGTTATTTGGTTTTTCACAACTAATTAATGTTGTTGTACTTGTTACAGTTAATCCGATTGTTCCCAAAATACTTAGTCATTTTTTCATATTTTTATCCCTTTCTGTGAAATGTTATAATTTTCTTAATTATACTATACATTTTTTAAAGTAGGTGTAAATTTATGAAATATATTAACTAATAATTTTAATTTAACAACGAAAGGAAATAATAAAATGTTTAATTTTAATAAATTTAGCGTAAATATTTATGAAAATGCTTTAAATCAGTTAAAAGAAAAAATAGAAAGAATTGATAATATAATTTTTAAAAAACGAGATAAAACAAAATATTTTGTAAAAGAAATAAAAACTAGAAAAATTAAAACAGAATTTGGAATATTGATTTATAAGCGAAGAATTTACAAATATTTTTATAAGGGTAAGTGAAAACATGTTCCTATTGTTGACAAACAATTTGGAGTTGGAAAATGACAAAGAATAATTAATGATTTAAAATTAAAAATAATTGCTGAAATAGCAAAAAATAAAAGATATAGCGATATATTAGATATGTTTAATTGTAAATTGCATTTTTCATCTGTTTCGCGTATTTTACGAAAAGCATTAATAAAAAGAAAAGATAAAAGAATAGATTTAAAAAATTTTGAAAATTTATATATTAATTTAGATGATGCACATATAACTTTAAAAAATAAAAATAATAAATCTTATTTGCAAACTGTTAGAATAATTTCATTTAATACTGGAAAAGAAAATAATAAATCTTTAAATAAAAAATATTGTTTTTTTTTTCTTAATAAGAAAACTCGAGGAGCAGAATTTAATTACTTTATTAAAAAACAAATTCAAAAATTTTTTAAAAATTATGAAAATATTAAATTAATTATTGGTGGGGATAGTGCTAAATGAATTAAAAAAACTGCTAAAATTTTAGATGGTATGTTTATATTTGATAGGTTTCATACAATAAGAGAATTAAAGAATAATATATATTGTGGTAATCGTAGTAAAGAATCATTTAAAAATTATTTACACGCAAAGGAATTATTTTTACAAGGAAAATACGATGAATTTATAACTTTTTTAAAATCATTACAGAATGAAAGAATTAAATTAAGGTATTTTATTAATTTAAAAAATGTTATTTTAAATCAAAATAAAGAGTGAAATATTGGCGTATCTGCTGAAAGTGATGTTTCAAGAGTTGTAAAATCTTGTTTAGGATATGGGAATAAAACATTTTCATTTTCAATATTTAAAAATATTTTGGATTTAAAAATTATGAGATTTAATTTTAGTTAATTTAAAATAATTTAGTTTTAGTTTTTAAACTATTTTTTAGTATTTTAAAATATGAAATTATTTTTTGTATTTTTATTTTTTTGTGTTATTATGTTTTTATAAAAGAAAAAAAGTTTCTTGTTTTTAATTAAATTAAATAATACCCGTTTATTTGCAACACCCCCTAATTAAATACTATGATTAATTGTTAAAAACAAGCCAAGTAATTTGATATAATAATTACGTATTTTTTCCTTTTATTAACTATGAAAAAATAAAAAGAATAGAGATGAAAAAATTATGTTAAGTATTTGTAAAATTAGGTGTTATTGTAAAATTATTCTTCTAATTATTTTTTTGCATACAAAATGTTTATGTTTATTTCGTAAGACACATATCCCGCCTAAATTTTAGTTTTTAAATTTTAAATAAATATAACTAAAAGCAAAGAGGGAAAAAACAATGAAAAAACTATTAAGTATTTTAGGGACAATAACATTAGTTGGAACTGTTGCGCCAAATGTTGTTGCCTGTCATAACAAAAAAAATCTTAGCAACGAAAGTATTACAGCAGAAGACATTAAAGTCTTTAATGAAATTCAAGTAAAAGCATCTGAAAAAATTAATCAAAAAATTAAAGATACGCCATATGTCGATAGCACAAAAAATGACTTATCAAAAATCTATTCTAAAGTAAATAAGGGTGATACTGAACCTTATCAATTAAAATTAAGCAATTCAGAAGATAATAAATTAGCGACTTATTTTATTAACAATTTTACAAAAATTTTTGATAATGTTAATCATGAATTACAAAACGAATATTCAAATTATTTTTCTAATACAGTGCCATTAACGTTAGATGATGAAAGAAATGTTGTAAAAGTAAGTTATATTGATGTTGAAAATTTACGTAGTAAGTTTCCAACAGATATTAATCCCTAACCATTTTCAGCTGTTCGAGTTGATTATACAGCGACAATTCAGTTACAATTTAAAAAAATGTATGCTAGTTTCCAACTATCAAGTATTTATAATGTTAGTGAAAACGTTGCTGCTTTACGGACTTTTTCTGATAAGGCAGTAGGATTTTTAATTGAAAATATTAAAGACTATTTTATAAAATTAGAAACTGTTGATTTTTCAGAAAATGAAATTTTAAAACCATTATATAATCAAATGATTTGAGATTTTTCAAAAGATACAACTGAGTTAAATAGTACTTTAAAAAATTAATTTAAAGAATATATTGCTAGTAAAAAAGAATTTAAAAACCTTAGTATAACTTATAATGATACTGATTTAATTAAAAAAGTGGAAGATGGTCAATTAACTGCTGAAAATAAAGGCTTTATGGGAATATCTAAAACCAAAAAAGCAACTGAGTTATCATTAGCAAATTGAGTTGATCCTAATGCTGGTAAAAATAATCCATGAAAACATTTATCTAATGCAACTGCTGAAAATTTTGTTGATTTTTATAAAACAAAAGTTGGTTCTGTCTTTAATGTTGATAAAAATTATTCTTTAAATTTAGGTACTTTTGAAATTAGCTTAAATTATTTAAATATTTTTGGTCTTGGTTTATCTGGCAATGTGAAAGATAAAAATAATGAGGATTTATCAATTGCATTAAATTTATCTGGAGATGGAATTGATAAAAAATTAACTAATTGAGGAAAAATAATTGTTCAATTTTTAAAATATTCAGGTTCTGGTATTATTACAGCGGATGATAGTATTGGTTTAGAAGCCTCTATCCAAGATTTTAAAAAAATAACAATGAAAAATCAAAAGGATGGTTTAAAAGGGGCTATTAAAATTATGTTCGATAGTTTTAAGGATTCAGATGAGGCAAAAAGTTTAGAAGATATTGATTTATTTAGTTTAATGACAAATTCTTTATTAACAAGTCAAAAGGACATGGACTACTAAATGAATCAACTCATTTGGAATGAGACCGACAAATAGAAGACAAATGGGCAGTTATGTTTACATTTGGTAACAGTTTGGATACTGGTTTATATTATTCTTTTGCATCAAATCCAACCTCTAATAGTGAGGAGAATGTTGATTTTGAAATAATAAGTGCGGCGGATTAAAAAACTATCTGTTTTATTCATTTAATTTTAAATTAATAAAATAAAATTAGAATTAAATATTATGTAACAAATTGTAATTTTAGAAAACAAATATAATTATTTGCTATTTTAAATTATTTTGTTAAAATAATTAAGTGTCAATTTTGATACTTAATTTTTATTTTAGGGGTATAGTTCAAGTGGTAGAACATCGGACTTCAAATCCGAGTGTTGTGGGTTCAAGTCCTGCTACCCCTGCCATTATGTTTTATAAGATGAAAGTATGTAGATACTTTTTTTATTTTAAAACCAGAGGATTCTTTTGTAATATTTATGTTATGATTTAAAAGAATTTAGGGGTGTAGTTTAATGGTAGAACAGCGGTCTCCAAAACCGTACGTTGTGGGTTCAAGTCCTATCACCCCTGCCAGGATAATAAAGATGGAAGTATACCCAAGTCTGGTTGAAGGGGGCGGTCTCGAAAACCGTTAGATGGAGTGATCCATGCAAGAGTTCGAATCTCTTTACTTCCGCCATTAGAAGAAAACAAAAAAACCATTTCTAAATTAGAAATGGTTTTTCCTTTTATTTATTTTCTGGAATTGCAACAAAAGCAATTGTATCTAAGCCAGCATGAGCAACAAAAATATTAGCTAATTGTTCAGTATGATAATCGACTTTTAATTCATTTAATTTTTGTGTAACATTATCTCAAACTTTGTCAGCGCATTGATCTGTTTTTAAAACAAATAACTGAAATTTTTCTTTAACTGTTTTTTTAAATTTATCTCATGTTTCAACTAATGCTTCAATTAAATTATTTAATGTTCGTGATGAAGCAATTTTTTTAGGATATTCTCCTCATTGGATTAAGATTTTAATTTTAAATAAGTTAATTAATGATAGCAGCACTTTTCCAACACGCCCACCTTTTGATAAACGTTCTAGGCTACCAGGGATCATTGCCATATATGTTTTTTGTTCTAAGGCATTTGTTTTTGCAATGATTTCTTTAACAGTAAAATTTTGTTTTGTTAATTCATTGGCATAAATAATTAATGTTTTTAAAGCAAAAGCGGCAGTATGATTACGAACAACATGAACTTTTCCAAGATATTGTTTATCTTGGCTTAAAGTATAAGCTGTTGCATATTGGCTTGATAGTTTTTCGGCAATAGGGTAGTGAATGATTTCATCATATGTTTCTAGAATTTCATCTCATTTTGCCATTAATTCTCCTGTTGAAGCTTGGCTTGTTTTAGTAGTTCCTGTTTTAACAATATTATAAAAGTGATACTTTTTAATTTCTTCTTTGGTATCTAAAATATCTATTTCGTTATTTAAAATAATGTGCAATGGAATAACGTGGATTCCTAATTCTTTAATTTCTGCTGTTGTAAAACCAGCTGATGAGTCAGTTAGGATTGCAATTTTTTTATTCATAAAGTTAATTCTCCTTTATTTATCTCAACATACCAAGACCACGGTATTAGGGCCAGTGTGAGCAGCGATGACGTTTGCTAAAATGTATGTTGAAGTAATTATAGCACCCACATCTGTAATTATTTGATAAACTTTATCTAAAGTTTCTTTATCTGTTTTGGAATGTAGTAGAATAATATTTTTTCAATTTTGACGTTCTTTTTTAATTTGATGAAAAGCTGTTGAAACAGCTTTTTTGAATGTCCTTGTTTTGTCAAACTTATCAATTCGACCAGCATATCTTAAAATTGGTGTTATCTTTAACAATGATGCTAATGCTGCTGCGGCAGCAGTAATTCGCCCGCCACGTTTTAAAGTTTCTAAACTTTTTGGGATAATAAATGCACTAAATTTTGTTTTAATTACATCAATTCTTGTCTGAAATTCTGTTAATTCTACGCCTTCTTTAATTCAACTGTAAATTAGATCAATCATATAAACTAATAATTCACTAACACCATCAGTATCAATAATAAAGACCTTTTCTTTATATTCTTCACCTTGGGCTAACATTGAAATATTTTCGTGTTGCCCTGATAAACCTTTCGATAGTCCTACAAAAACAATATTATCGTATTTTTTTAATAGTTCATTTCAAGTATTTAACATTTTTCCCATTGGGATTTGGCTTGTTTTAATTACTTGATGTTCTAAGATATCATAAAATTCATTAAATGAAATAATATCTTCATCATCTTCAACCTCACTCCCATCTGGGAAATTTAATAATAACGGTAATAAATAGGTGTCTTCATATTTTTTTAATTCGTCCTTATTAATTCCTGACGATGAGTCTATTATTAATGCAACTTTACGCATAATTGCCCTCCATTATTTTCTATAAATTTAGCTATCATTGAATTTTAGTTATTATATTGTTAAACTCTTAACAATATAATAATTATAAACTTTGATATAATAATTTCAAGAACGAAAGGGAGATAAAAATGAAAATTACTAATGAAAAGAAAATAATGTATGAAAACATTTTGCAAGCATTTGGTCCATCGGGATGCGAAGAACAAGTTGTGATATTAATGAAGCAATATTATCAAAAGTATACATCAGAAATAATTCAAGATAATTTAGGAAGTTGTTTTGCAGTTATTCGTAATCAAACAGGAATTAAAAATGCTAAAAAGGTAATGTTAATGGCCCATGGTGATGAAATTGGTTTTATGGTTAGCCAAATTAATGAAAAAGGGTTAATTAGAATTAACCCATTAGGAGGAATTTGAGAACAAACATTATTAGCAAAACGGTTAAGATTATTAAAAGATGATGGAACTTTTATAATAGGCGCTATTTCAGCAATTGCTCCGCATTTGTTATCACCAGAAGCACGTTCAAAACCAACACCAATTGCTAATATGCTAGTTGATTTTGGGTTTACTTCAAAAGCAGAAGCATATGCGGCTGGCGTTCGGGAAGGTAATTTTGTTATTTGTGAAGGACCAACTGCTTTTTTAAATGACAAACGGTTATTATCGAAAGCAATTGATAACCGAATGGGTCTTATTTTGGGGTTAGAAGTATTAGAACAAATTAAAGATAAAGCATTAGACTTTGATTTATATGTTGGTTTTAGTGCCCAAGAAGAAGTTGGAACTCGTGGGGCAGCAACTGCAACATCTTTAATTAAACCTGATTTTGCAATTGTGACAGATGTTTCGCCAGGGCAAGACTATGAATCAACAAGTACCTTTGGGCAATTAGGACAAGGTGTAATGTTACGAGGAATGGACAATGGTTATGTTACTCGCTATGATTTGATTAAATATCAACTTGATCTAATGCAACAGCATCAAATAAAATACCAATTTTATATTTCACCAGGTGGTACTGACGCTGGACGTGTTCATTTAGCAGATTATGGAATTCCAACAATTCAGGCTTGTCTAATTGCTCGTAATTTACATACAATTAGTGGTATTATTGATTTAGATGATTTTAATGAAACAATTAAGTTGGTCACAACTATTATTGAGGATTTAGATGAAATAAAGATTAAAAATTTTAATTGAAGTGAGAAGAGGTAAAAATGAAAACAAAATCAATTGGTTTATTTTATCATCCAGTCTTTGATGTTTTAGTTGGATATGAACCAACTGTTACGCAAGGAGAACATATAATTAAGAAAGAATGGGTTTTCTTTCATGATGAAAGCAAACAATGTTATGGTTTTAATTTATTAAATGCTAGTCAACATTTAACAACAAAATTAAAACCAGGTATTAATAGTGATAATAAATTATTATTAACAGAGTTAGCAACAAACTTTAAAAAACAAGGGGGTCTATTTCATAATATTAATAATAGACCACAATTTATTGTTGGTCAGATTTTGGAACGTAAGCAACACCCTAATTCTGATAAACTAAATATTTGTCAAGTTACGATTGGTTCGGAAGTCCTTCAAATTATTTGCGGCGCAGATAATTGTGATGTTGGTCAATTAGTTGTTTTCGCTCGCGTTGGAGCAATTATGCCATCAACATTACAAATTATTCCTAGTGAATTACGTGGTATTATGTCAAACGGAATGTTATGTTCGGAACAAGAATTAGGATTACCAGTTTCTAGTGTTGGGAAAAAAATTGTGTTATTATCACCAAAACAATATCATCTTGGAAGTAGTTTTTGAAAGGAATATTATAATGAGCAAAATTAAAGCAGGATATTATAGTGCCGTTTATTTTTTAAAAACAGCTAATATTTTAAAAAATGAGAAACCAAGTGATATCGTAAAAATGCAATTTTTTCAGCGTGAAGAAAATGTTATTTTAGCAGGGGTTAATGAATGTATAGAATTATTAAAAACAGAAGCTTTTAATCCAGAAACACTTGAAATTACTGCTTTGACTGATGGTGACGTAATTCAACCAAATGAACCTGTGTTAAAAGTTGTTGGACATTATTATCAATTTGGTCATTTAGAAGGAATTATTGATGGTATTTTAGCGCGACAAACTAGTATTGCCACTAATTGCCATCGAATTTTACAAGTAGTAAATAACAAGCCAATTATCTATATGAATGATCGTAGTGATTATTATTATAACCAAGAAAATGATGGTTATGCTGCTAAGGTTGGGGGCATTACCAATTTTGTAACAACAGCTCAAGTAGCAAAACTAGCTGGTAATTATGAACCAATGGGAACGGTGCCGCATGCTTTAATTCAAGCATTTAATGGTGACTTAATTGCTGCATTACATGCTTACCAACGTTTTTATCCAACCGATAAATTAGTAGCCTTAGTTGATTATAATAATGATGTTATTACCGATACTTTAAAAGTTGCTAGTGAATTTCCAAATTTATATGCGGTTCGTGTTGATACATCGCAAGCTTTGGTTGATAAATATTTTCTTGGAAAAGAAAAACAATACTCCGTTGATGAAATTAGGGGGGTCAATAAACATTTAGTTTGGGCCCTGCGACAAGCGTTAAATCAGCAAGGTTATGATTATGTTAAAATTATTGTTTCTTCAGGATTTAATGTTCAAAAAATTATTGAATTTGAGACGGAAGGGGTGCCAGTAGATATCTATGGGGTTGGTCAATCTTTAGCAAAAATTAATATTGGTTTTACTGGTGATGCTGTACAATTAAATGGTATTGATCAAGCCAAAGTTGGTCGTCATAACATTATTTCAAATCGACTAGTTAAAAAGTAAGAAATGTTTTATAATATAGTTAAATAAAGGGGGTTTTCATGATGAGTGAAAATAAAAACCAAAAAATCGAATCCTATTATAATCATGATGATGCTTATCCTCATCTAAAACGTGAACAAAAAGCACAGCAACAACAAGAAGAAATACCAGAAACAACTAGTGTTGAGCATCGGGTTGAGAAAAAGCCTCCTTTAAATCCATTAGGAGAAGTTATTTCACCGTTGTATGGGAAAAAACTTGATGGAGCTAATGAATTTAAACACACAATAAGTAGTTATGAAGATAATTTACATGATGAACTCGAAAATGCTGCTTCAAATTCAATTAATGAAATTATTGAACAAAAAATTGTTGAGAAAAAAGCTGAATTAGCAAAAATTCATGTTGTGGAAGAAAAAATTTCAGATGCTGAAAAGGCTAATGTTGAACAATATTTTAAAAAATATGATCCATTGACAGATAGCAACAAAATTAAATCAACTTTAAAAAATCGCAATAAATTATCAGAACAAGCAGCTCAAACAGTGTCATTTTTATTTAAACCACGTAAAAATGGGGAAAATATTTTTGGGGAGCGAACAAATGAATTAACGTTAGAATTAGAACAAATTAAAGAGAAAATTAGTAACCCAAAACCACGCCATCAAGTTGATGAATATGAACAAACAGCATTGTTTGAAGGAATAGAAGAACAAAAACTAATTAATGAACAAATTCGCCAAGCGATTGCAAAAGCCAATCAAATTGATGATAATTTTTCCGAGGATATGCCATTAGATCAACGCCGTCGTTTGATTCAACAGAACTCAACTAAAGCGGGAGCAGTTAGATTTAAAACATTACTTAATTTACAAGAAAGTAATGTAAACAATCAATTTTTGCTTCGTTCAAAACCAATTGCACAGTATCATAAAAACTTGTATGATTTGCGAAAAGAAGATTCCGATTCAGAAACAAAACATGTTAATGACTATTATACTAAACGCAATCCATATTTATCACGGATGTTAGAAATGGAAGAACGAACTGCGCGAGAAGCTGAGGAAAAACGCAAAGAACGAATTAAAACCCAAATTAATGAAAGTAAAAATTTTGATAAAGATGAGAATAAATAAGGATTTTCTTTAATTTTGTCGAAAACTCTTGATGAAATAAAAAAAATCATCAATATGACAATTTGAAAACTAATTTTGTGTAAGATTATGATTTTGCTTTAAATTTTTTAAACGTTAAAATATAATACCGTTGATTGTTGGTTTGGTGTTAAACCTTTGTGTTGGTATTTTCATTTTCAGAGCTTTAAATAATTTTGAATATTAGTGAAACCCAAACCATGATAATGAATTAAGGCTTCTTTAAGACTGGATTGTAATTTACTAATCTTATTTAACTTTTGATAACTAGTATCAGGGTTTGTACTAGTTTTGGTGGAATATAGAGTAGAATTTGTTTGTTTTGCTACTAATAAATATAGTGGTTGCATATCAGAAATAATTATTGATTTTTCTTTAATTAGTTGCTTATTCATATTTTCAATAATCCATTGTTTTTGTAATCTTTTGGTATTGGTGGATTGAACAAAAATATTATTATTGCTATCAACTGCCATTTGAATACAGCATTTGGTATCAGTTGAAAATGGATCGAGATGAGTTTTTCGTTTATCAAATTTATCTTTAAAATTGCCTTTATGAATTTCTTTAATAAATGTTTCATCCATTTGGATTTGACCATTTAATTTTTTAAATTTTAACTGTGTATTTTCTAATTGTTTTGATTGCATTAATTTTTGTCGATTATATCAAGCGGTTTTTGGGGTTGTTTTAATAAAACGAGAAATTATTTTACTAGATTGTCCTAACAATGAAATTTGAATTAATAAATTTCACTGTTCATAATTTAAATGACTTCAATAAGTAAAATGATGACGAAATGCATCAAAACTAGCACGACATTTTTTACATAAATATTTTTGTTTTCCTTCGGAATTATGACCATTTTTAACACAATGAAAAGATTTGCAATTAGGACATATAATGCCTTTATCTCTAAATTTTTGATCAATTTCATTTAAACGTTTTTGTTTTTTAATTAAGTCTGCTTGTTGTTTTATTTTTTCATAAAATTCTAAAAATTGATCATCTGTTAAGCTATTTATTAATTCTGTAATTATTTTTTTCATCATTTATTTACCTCTATATATTAAAAATATACCTAATTTTAGGTATATTTTATAAATATCAAGAGTTTTCGACAAAATTAAAGAGGATTTTTATTTTGATATTAAATAAAATAAGTTATAATGTAAAAGTAATATTTAATTTGATTAGAAAAAAGGGTGGAAAAAATGATATATATCTTAGCAACTAGTGACGAATTATTAATTTCACAAACAATTTTAATTATTGTTTTATTATGTTTAGCAATTGTATTTTGTTGTTATGGAATTATTGCTGCACGGAAAGTTGCAATTGCTGCTAAGAAATTTGATTATTTTGTTGAAGACTTAACTTATAAATCAGAAATGTTAAACTCGACTGTTGATACAGTTGTTAAAGTTTCAAATTATATTGATGTTTTTGAAGCTTTTGCGAAACGGAATGTTAAAGCATAAGTAAAAGTTATTGCCCGTAATAAAGATATTGCTTATCGAATTGTTGATAAATTAAAAGATTTTGCTAATTCTGATGAGAAGGAATAATTATGGCTTTTAAATTTGTTAAAACATTAGCAATTATGGTAGAGGGGATGCTTATTGCCCCTAAAAAAGGATCAGAATTACGCCAAGATTTTATTAATTTAGTTAAAAAATATAATCCACAATTGAAAAAAATGGTTAATAAAATTGAAATTGTGTGAGAAAAATCACAAGGAATTGAATCAGACGAAGTAGCAGCTGATATTGAATTACGAATCAAAGATGTTAAGGGTGCGGTAGAAATTTTAGATTCTGCTTCAACAAAAGAAGTGGCTTATAAAGCATTAAAGAAAATTGATGTTGGGACAGTAAAATTAATTAAAGCTGCCGCAAAATCACCAAATGTTCGTGCTGTTGCGAAAGACTTAGCTAAAATAACAGTTTCTGCTATTGATGCGGGAATTAAAGTAACAGAAGATCTGAAAAAAACATCAGCGTCAATTTCAGAAAAAATTATTGAAGAGGAAAAACCTAATCAACTTAAAAAAATCGCAAAAGTCGATAAAGAATAACTCTAACAATTTAGAGTTTTTTAAATAGTAGAGGAAATAAAAGATGGTAAAAGATATTATAGAAGAATTAAAATGACGAGGTCTATTAAAACAAGTAACTAATGAGACAAAATTATTAAAAGCTCAAACTTTAAAAAAAGGGGTTTATTGTGGTTTTGATCCGACAGGTGATTCATTACATGTTGGGCATTTAATTCAAATCATGTTATTAAAACGGTTTGAAATGTTTGGTTTTCAACCAATTGCAATTATTGGTGGCGGAACTGGAATGATTGGTGACCCAAGTGGTAAGAAAGCAGAACGTGTATTATTAAATGATGAGACAATTATGTACAATGTCCAAGCAATAAGTAAACAAATGCAACAATTAATTGGAAAAAATGTCCGAATGGTTAATAATGCTGATTGATTACAAAAAATGACTTTAATTGATTTTTTACGAACTGTTGGAAAAGATTTTAATATTAGTTATTTGTTGGCAAAAGAAAATATCGCTACAAGAATTGAAGTTGGTTTATCGTATACTGAGTTTGCTTATACTTTATTACAAGCATATGATTTTTATCAATTATATGTTAATTATGATTGTGCTGTTCAAACCGGAGGAAGTGACCAATGAGGAAATATTACTTCAGGGACATACTATATTCATAAACAAATTGGCGAAGATAATTTAGCTTGTGGTTTAACAATGAACTTATTAACAAAAGCTGATGGGACAAAATTTGGAAAAACAGAATCAGGAGCCGTTTGGTTAGATCCAAAAAAAACATCACCATATGAATTTTACCAATTTTTCTTTAATCAAGATGATCAAGAAACCGGGAAATTATTACGTTATTTGACAATGTTAACAGAAGCAGAAATTATTGCAATTGAAAAAGAACACCAAAAAGAACCAGCAAAGCGAATTGCACAAAAAAAATTAGCTGAAGCAGTAACATTATTTGTGCATCAAGCAGACGGTTTGAAAACAGCACAAATTGTGAGTGAAGCATTATTTAATGGTAATTTGCACCAGTTATCAGAACAACAGTTGGATCAGTTACAAACTAGCTTACCGTTTTTTTCATTATCAACTTTTGATTTATCAATTCTTGATTTATTAGTTCAAGCAGAAATCGTTTCATCAAAACGAGAAGGGCGGGAGTTTTTAACACAAGGAGCAATCACCGTAAATGGCATTGTTATTAATGAAGAAACACGGACTGTTACAAAAGATAAATTTTTATTTAATAAATATTTAATTGTTCGTCGTGGAAAACGAAAATATCATTTAATTTCTTGTGAATAGTTGAGTATTTAAAATTAAAAAAACACACTTTTATAAGTGTGTTTTTTTATGGTGCAAAATTATTTTAATTCAACGGTTTTACTTTTGATAGATTTCTTTTTATTTTTAACATAAAGACGAGTATAATAAACAACTTGGATTAACAATACAACAAAGATATTAATAAATGCAAATAAACGACAATGTCAAGGTGTTTGTGGTAATGCTAAAACAGCAATTAACATTGCTAAAGCATAAGCATTTAATATTCCTCAGATTGTAATTTTATGTCATAACTTTAATTTTCTTTTCTCAGTTTTTTTCATGTTTAGAACCTTTCTGGTATGTTTGACCATTTATATCTGTGTAAAATACACTTAGTATTATTTTAACTTAAAAATCTAAAATTATGTCTTTTATTCTTTAATTTTTAAATTATTTTTCTTAATTTAATTAAATTTAGTTTTTATTTGCTTAAAATAAAAACTAAATAATTGTGCATTATAATGAGATTTTTTCTCATTTTTAATTATACAATTTAGTTATTTGGAAGAAAATTTAAAAGCAATCGGTTGTAATTATCTTAAATTAATAAATAAAAAATAATACATTTAGTATTATTTATTAATTAGAATTCCCTTTTTTACTCAATTCTAATTCATTTTTAGCTTTTTCATATATTTCGACAATTGCTTTATGGCGTAAATATTCTTCTTCTGAAATATTTTGGATGACACGTTCCTTAATTTCATCTTCAATAAATAAAGATATATATTTATTTAATGTGTTAATTGCTTTTTCAATTTCTTCGTTTGTTGCAACATAATCAGAAATTAATTCAAATTTTTCTTCTCAGTTTAAATTATTAACAAACTCTAAAATAAACCGTGGATTTTCTTTAATATATTCTGATAAAGGTTTATCAATATGTTCGTCAATAAAAATATCAATTTTTTCTGGTAACATTTATTTTTTATACCTCCTGAATCCTTTTAATGTTAATAATTTTTTAAATTATCAACCGCATTTTAATTATAACATTTATTTTTTTAAAAAAAATTTTTCTTTAATTTTGTCGAAAACTCTTGATATTTATAAAATATACCTAAAATTAGGTATATTTTTAATATATGGAGGTAAATAAATGATGAAAAAAATAATTACAGAATTAATAAATAGCTTAACAGATGATCAATTTTTAGAATTTTATGAAAAAATAAAACAACAAGCAGACTTAATTAAAAAACAAAAACGTTTAAATGAAATTGATCAAAAATTTAGAGATAAAGGCATTATATGTCCTAATTGCAAATCTTTTCATTGTGTTAAAAATGGTCATAATTCCGAAGGAAAACAAAAATATTTATGTAAAAAATGTCGTGCTAGTTTTGATGCATTTCGTCATCATTTTACTTATTGAAGTCATTTAAATTATGAACAGTGAAATTTATTAATTCAAATTTCATTGTTAGGACAATCTAGTAAAATAATTTCTCGTTTTATTAAAACAACCCCAAAAACCGCTTGATATAATCGACAAAAATTAATGCAATCAAAACAATTAGAAAATACACAGTTAAAATTTAAAAAATTAAATGGTCAAATCCAAATGGATGAAACATTTATTAAAGAAATTCATAAAGGCAATTTTAAAGATAAATTTGATAAACGAAAAACTCATCTCGATCCATTTTCAACTGATACCAAATGCTGTATTCAAATGGCAGTTGATAGCAATAATAATATTTTTGTTCAATCCACCAATACCAAAAGATTACAAAAACAATGGATTATTGAAAATATGAATAAGCAACTAATTAAAGAAAAATCAATAATTATTTCTGATATGCAACCACTATATTTATTAGTAGCAAAACAAACAAATTCTACTCTATATTCCACCAAAACTAGTACAAACCCTGATACTAGTTATCAAAAGTTAAATAAGATTAGTAAATTACAATCCAGTCTTAAAGAAGCCTTAATTCATTATCATGGTTTGGGTTTCACTAATATTCAAAATTATTTAAAGCTCTGAAAATGAAAATACCAACACAAAGGTTTAACACCAAACCAACAATCAACGGTATTATATTTTAACGTTTAAAAAATTTAAAGCAAAATCATAATCTTACACAAAATTAGTTTTCAAATTGTCATATTGATGATTTTTTTTATTTCATCAAGAGTTTTCGACAAAATTAAAGACTATTATTAAAAATTAAATAGTATTTTTCAGTGTGTCAATTTTTATTATTTTATATATTTAACATTGTTAATAACATTGTTTATTAAACATTAAATAAACAATATATAGCATTATGTATAACATTGTTAATAATCAGTGTTTTTATCAATAAGTAAACAATATATAAACATTAAATATAACATTGTTTATTAAATAAATATTTAGTTAGGAGTTGATAAAATTGAGTAATTTTGTTAAGAAAAATCAAAATATAGAAAATTATTTTATTCGTAAAGAGTTGATAGTTTTTGAAACAGAAAAAGCAATTTTTATAAATTTACCTAATCATAATCGTCATATTGGTTTTTGGTTGAGTAATAAATTTATTTATCTGAGTGAAAAACACTCAGAACAAGTAGCAATCGGTTTGATTTATGATAATTCTTATCCTATTGTAAAATATGATGAAAATTTAAAACGTCATGTGTGAAAATATTTAACTGGAGCAGAACTAATCAATTTGTATAATCAATACAAATAAAATTATTTTACACAAATGAAAAAAGCAATATTTCCTGGTGAACCTCAAAAAGTAAAAACAACTAACAATAATTTAACAAATTGAAGTGATGAAAAAGTAGATAAATTAATTAATGACTTGAAGGACTTAAATTAATGGGTTTATATGATTATTGAGTTCAATTTGTTAGTTATATTATTGGTTCAAATGCTCATGAATTTTTATATGTCATATCATTTGTATTATTTATCGTTTTATTTTTGGGGATGTTTTTTAAACTTATTCAGAAAATGTGGAGTTTTTAAATATGCAAAATGATTGAGAAAAATTAAAAGAGTTTTTTATTTATGTATTTTTGTTTATAGATAAAACTAATGTTGAAATTATTACAACTTGAAATTTAAATCAAAATGAATATTTAACTCTTATGATTGGTATTTGAATTGTGATTTTATTTTTAACGTGGTTTTTATTGTGAATGGTTTTTAAAATAGTTGGGTATTTTAAGTAATGAAAAAATTTATATTTTTCTTAAAAAATTATTGTTATATTGGTGGTTCAATGATTTTGTTTAGTTTAATTGATTTATTACTTTGAATAATTTCATTAAATTATACCGGTTTAGTATTTTGATTATTGTTTGCTTTGCAATGTGTTTATTTTGTCTGATGAGTTTGAAAAAACATATTTTATCAGTTGAGTGCTTTTCGTTTAGTTAATTTTGTTTGAGATAATCCGTTATCAGTAATTATTGGTAAGTTAGGGACGGGAAAAACTTTACTTTTAAATTATTTATCACAAACTATGAAACTATTAACAGATAAGATTTATAGTAATTATCCGTTAGAAGATGATAAAGTTAAAGTTTTAACATTTAAAAATTTAGATTTTACAGATAGAACAAAACCAGTTCCCCCAGATGATAGTGTTATTTTATTTGATGAAAGTTATTTATATATTGATGGAACTAGTCCCCACGATGAGAAAAAAGTTCGTAGTGGTAAAATTCCGTGAATTGTATTAGCAAGACATTTTGGTAATCGTGCTTTATTTACTGCTCAGCGTGAGGGTATGATTTGAAATAATATTCGACAATTAGCAAGTGGTATTATTATTCCAATTTCATTGAAAAAACCTATTGCTAAAAAGGATTTAATTTTTTTAATCGTTTCTTTATTATGCGAATTGGTATTTTTCAAGATATTACAGATTATGAAATTTGAAAAACAAAATCAGTATAACGAACAGCCGAAGGTAAACGAGCAAAACATAAGTCGGATGTTGGGTTAGGAATTCGGTTTTTTAAAATAATTATTCCATTAGAATTTGCACAGAAATATGATAGTAAATGATTAAAGTTTGTTCGTGATTTAAAAAATGATGAAATAGTTAATTATAAAGAATATTATTGGTCAGAAATTACTAAATTAAGTGTTAAAGAGCGTTTAGCATTGTTTGATATTGATATTTTGAAAAAAAATTTAAAACCTAAAAAAGAAAAAGGAAGTGATAAAGATGATTAATTTATTATCAGAAAGTAATAATTGAGATAAGATTTTTAGTTTGATTTTTGATGTATTTTTGTTTATTTTTGATGTAATTTGAAATACTAAATTACCAATGACAAATACAACTATTGCTTATTTTATTATCTTTTTTATGGTTGTTAAGTTATCAATTTATGCTATCCACGGAACAAGAACACAATATAATGAATTAGGTTCAACTGTTAAAAACAATACATCAAAATTGTATGCTTCAACAGTACGTGGTGTTAAAAAAGCACATAAGGCTAATAAAAATGGTCGGTGAAAGGAAACAGATTAATGATTAGATTAGTTTTATTAGTTGCTGCAATTGCTATTTTTGGTACTAGTTTTATTACGGTGATTATAAATCAATTAACATCAGCAAAAAATATCATTATGGATTTATATAACTCAGATACTTTTTTACTTTCTTTGTTTGGTAAAATGGCAATTTTGTTTAGTCATCCATTAATGTTAACAATATCAAGTTTATATATTGTTGGGTTTATTGTTTCAAAAACATTGTATAGTTGGGGGTTGAATTATAAATATGAAAAAATCATTATCTTTATTTGCCATATCTATTTTAGGTATTTTAGGTTTAATTATTCCATTTATTACTTTAACAGCATTTAAACCCTTAAATCAGCAGAATTATACTGTTAATTAACAAACAATGGGAATGAATGAAACTGATTTTATTAATACAATGTTTTTACGCAGTAGTTTTTTTGAAAACTGGTCTGAAACAAATTACTTTATTAATCCAACTCTAAAAACATCACAAACATTAACTTATAATGATAAATGATATTTAGACTTTTTAAAGGATAGTTATTCAACGGGAATTTCATTTGATAAGCCTAGTGATGAGTTTATGGATTTATATAAAAATTGAGATACTTATGCTAAACAATATAATATTGATAAATTCTATGATGTTGATAAAAAACAATTTTTAAAAGAATTAACTAATTTTTCTTATTCTTTTGCTAAGTATTTTAATACTGTGGAAGTTATTAATAAATTAGAAAGAGGTATTGATAATTTACAATTAGTTAAAATGATTAATGAGTTTTGAATACAAATTCCTAGAACACAGGCGCCTAATAAAGAATTTTTAACTGCTACTAATAAATGATATTTTTATGGAGAAAAAAGAAATGGTCAATATTTGCTTACAAAATTTTATTTTGATAATAATTTTATTAAAAATCAAAACACTTGATGACAACACTTAAAAAATGATTCAGATTTTATTTGAAACTATAATTTAGTATATCGTTGAGATGGAAACGGTGAACCAGAATTACCAGTTGTTGATAATGATGGCAAATTAAAATTATATACTGAATATTATCAAAATGTTCGTTCTTTTTTGCTTAAATATATTGATGTTATTGTACAAGAAAATATCCGAATTCAGCAAGGTGGTAATCCAAACTATGATGACCCAAATTTGGGTAGTGAAAGAATAATTTTTGATTTTGAAATTATTAATAATATGGAAAAATTAGATTGAAAACCTGATGTTATTTTAACTAGAAAATCAATTTATCGGATGATTTTAACAATTGATGAAAATAAAAATATTATTGCTGGTAGTTTAGAATTAACACATTTTAAACAATATTGGGATGGTAATAATGCAAATAGTTATTGGTATACTGATGATTTAGGTTTTTTATTTTCTTTCATAAAAGAAAAAGAAGATACTTTTAATTTTAGTGCTGAAACTTATAATTATTATCAAGGTAATTCTCCTAATATTGGTAAAATGGTTTTTGAACAGATGAAAGGTCAAATTGATATTAATAAATTTTTAAAAGCCTTTTTTACCCATGCTTTGGTACCTGTATTTCAAAATCGCAGTAATTTTATTGAAAGTGGTTATATTGATAATTTACAGTATGATACTGTTTTAATTAATTTTTTTGGTTTAAAATTGATTAATTTTAGAGATGTTTTAATTGATGAAACTAATACTAATAAAAATCAATTTGAAAAACTATTAAATAGTATGTTTACGGTTTCCCAAAATTTTTATAAAGATTATTTACGTACCATTTTTGATTTAGAAAATGATACTTATGTACAAGGATATAATAAAAAATATGGTTTATTAGCAAATAATGGTTTTAAAATTTATCCTCGTTATTTTTATTTTTCTGATAAATAAAATCAATTAGACATTAAATTGTATTCAGCATTTAAAAATCGTTTTTATAATACTAATTATGGTAATGTATTTAATTATGATTTTTCAGTTGCAAATAATTATAATATTAATCAAAATGAAGGTTATATTTTTGAAGGTGCTTTAAAAGATAAATACGGTTTAAAATACAAAAAAATTGAAGAACAAAAAATCGGTTATAATGTTTTTGAATTACAAGCCCAAAAAGAAAATGATATGTACCGTTATTATGATTTTAATTTTGGAATTTATAACTGACAAGAAATAAATAATGGCGGGTTGTTTCCTGATGGACAATGATGACAAGCCCAATATGAAAGTTGTAGTTGATATAATTTAGCGTGTCATATAAAAAATGCTGCAATTTGAATTGTAAATAATATTCCCGGTGTTAAACAAGTAAACGAATTAGCAAGCGGTGTTGGTAAAATATTTCAAACAATATATAGTTTTTTTAGTCAAACATTTGAGGTATGAAAATTTAGTCCAGCATTATATAATACAATAACAAATATATTCCTATTAATTATCTTTATGAAGTTTGTTCGATTAATTTAAAAAAGGACTTGTTAGTCCTTTTATTCTTTTCAATCAATTATTAGTCCTGTGTCTTTATTAATTTCTGGTATTTGTGGTTCATTGTTTTTATTTCAACGATATACTAAATTATAGTTTCAAATAAAATCTGAATCATTTTTTAAGTGTTGTCATCAAGTGTTTTGATTATTAATAAAATTATTATCAAAATAAAATTTTGTCGTTATATAATTATTTTCATATTTATTTATATAAAAATATCATTTATTAGTAGCAGTTAAAAATTCTTTATTAGGCGCCTGTGTTCTAGGAATATTAGTTCATTTGCTATTTTCTGGTAGTTGTTGTGGTTATGGTGTAGGTTTATTACCCCCCCGTTTTCATTATTATTTGGTTTTTCACAACTAATTAATGTTGTTGTACTTGTTGCTGTTAATCCGATTACTCCTAAAATACTTAGTAACTTTTTCATATTTTACTTCTCCTTTATTAAAATTACTTGAATGCTATAATTGATTTTATCATATATCAATAATGTATTAAATAATTTTAATATTAAATTTATAAATTAATGAAAGGTATATAAATGTTATGTATAGTCATTTAAGTTTTATTGATAAGGTTAAATTGGAAAAATTATTATTATCAAAATTATTTTTAAAAAAGAATGGTGAAATAAATATTTCACAAATTGCTAAATGTTTGAACAGAAATCGTAGTACTATTTTGCGAGAAATTAAGCGTTTTAAAACTATTGATGAATATAGTGCTTATAAGTCAGATAAAATGTATTATGAGAAAAGAAAAAAGAATAATAAAAGATATAAGTTTACAGAAGAACAATTAAATTTTATTAATATAAGATTTAATGTTTATCGTGATTCTCCATCACAACCTATTCATCGTTATTTTCTAAAGTTTGGTATTAAATTTCCTGTTTGTGTTAAAACATTGTATAAATGAATTCGTTTGGGTTTTTATGGTTTTTTAAAACATAATTTACGTCATTGTGGTAAAAAATATAAAACAAAAGGAAAATTTGATAATCGTGGTAAATTAATTAATTTTAAATCAATATGAGATATTGAGAATAAAGAGACTGATGTTGGTTGATTTGAAATGGATACCATAGTTGGAAAAGAGCATCAATCTAGTAATTTGGTTTTAGTTGAACAAAATAGTAAAAGTTATTTTGTTATGAAATTAAAAAATCATACTGCTAATGAAGTTGTGGAAAAGTTTAAAGATATTGTTATAAGTAATAATTTATTTGGGAAAATTAAAGGAATAATAACTGATAGAGGAAAAGAATTTAGTAAATGAAGATAATTAGAAATATTTGCTGAAACACAAGTTTATTTTTGTGACCCTGGTAAACCACAAAAAAAACCATTAATTGAATATATGAATTCTGAACTTAGACAATGATTTCCTAAGGGAACTGATTTTAATAATGTTAGTCAACAAAAAATAAATTGAGTAGTTAATGTTATAAATGATAAATTAAGGCCTGTTCTTAATTGAAAAACAGCAAAAGAGGTATTTTCAGATAATTTTAAATAGGTTTATTTGAAGTAATTTAATAAATTATTTTTTAGTGTGCTTAATTTTCCTTAAAATAAAATAAAAACTATAAATATTTTGATTTTTAAAAATTTATAATTGATTTTTTATGATTTTTATTGTATTATTTGACTAATAAGATTTGTTGCACTTCATTTTACATAATTCCTGCTAAAATCTTAGTTTTTTTGCGGTTCTTTATCTTGCTTCATATATTACTAATCTTTCTGTTTTAAAAATAAAAGTGAAAAAAACCTTGGCAATTGTTTTTTTAGTTGTAATTCAAATTAGTTTTTATTTTTTATTAAATATGTCGCGATTACTAATTATTCATAATTTACTACACTTAATGGCTTTCCTTATTAGCTGATGAGTTTTAATCGGTAAGCACCATTTCCCAAACTATTATACTGATTCAATAATATGTGCTATTTCGATTGTGTTTGAACTCATCTTAATTGTAGTGTATGCCGTTGATAAGGTCAAAGTTAAAACACCAGATAGTGCTGTTATTTTTGGCTTTTTAGGAATTGTTTCAGTTATTGTAACATTATATTTTTTTAGACAACTGTGAACAAAATATTTAAAAATGATTTTAATTAATAAGATTTTAACTTACATTAATGCAATGAAAGCAAATCATAGTGTTTTATTTGAAAATAATTTATCTGTTGTGTTATTTTCACAAAGTGTTTTTGTTCTATTTTTAATTGCTTTTTCAGTTGATAGTTCAATTATGATTCGTAAGATTTTATTAATTTTTAAAAAACATAATATTAAACAAAACCTTAATTTTGTTTTGTTAATTGACTTAGATAATATTATTAAATGATTACAAATGCATATGTTAGTTAATAAACGTAGTGATAAGGAGTTAAAAATTGTTGTTAATGGTTATCAACGGGAGTTATTAAATTAGAATGCTCCCTTAGGTAGTTATTTTTGATTAAATAAAAGTTTTTATTAATGTAGAGAGTGTAAAGGAGATAAAAAATGAAAAAACTTTTAACTATTTTAGGTACGCTTGTTTTAACTAGTTCATCAGCTTTTAGTGTTACAGCCTGTCAAAACCAACCTTCTACGGTAAAGCCACCAGATGATCCAGATGAGCATGGGCAAGATGTTCCAACGCCAGCGACAGATCCTATTCAAGCGGCAAAAAATAAAATTATTAATAAATTAAATCGTTTTTTTGAATTAACACCAATGATTGTTGATAGTAATGATTTTCAGACCGTTAATGCGGATAATGCTTTTGATGTTTTAAAAAATAATTTTACTGAGTTTGGTGATGATTTAACATTATCACAAACTAGTTTTAGTAAAATTGAGATTGTTGATAAATCAGTAATGCATTGTGGGCAATTAGAAGTAAATGCTAGTTTTAAAGGAGAAGAATTAGTTAATCCAAAAACAAAAGATAATAATTTTGCTGTTGCGGTTACTACTAATGATTTAAAATTAACAAATGAAACAATTCAAAAATTAAATCAAAGTTTAACAATTATTTTTTCAAAAATGAATTTGCCAATTGCAGGAAGTAATTTGCCAATTGAAAATATTTTAGATATAGTTGCGCAGGTTGGGTTATTTAATAATTTACCAACCGTTATTCCAACAAAATTTGATGATAGTGATTCAAATTGAAAAAAATGACAAAATTTTATTAATTCATTAACTAATTTACCATTTGTTGGTGATTTTCTTAAAGATGGGGCAATTGATAAAACAATTAACCAGGATGTTATTATTGGAACGACAGCAACAATCACAATTAAAGCAAAATATCTTGATATTTTAAATAGTTTGGCACCAGATATTATTCATTTTCGTAATTTTATAATTGAACAACGCCAACAACAAAAATCACAAAACTTATTATTACTATTAATTCAGTATTTATTTGATGCACCACGAAATATTAACGATGATGGTTTTTTAGATGTTAATAAAGATATTAATAGTAATAAGGGTGGCAAAATTAAATTTAATACTAATTTAGAGCATATTTTACATAATTTATTTGATGGTTGAAAAAACAAAAGTAATGAATGATCAGCGGTTAGAACCCCAATTTCAATTGTGGTTGCTGTTAAAGTACTTTTTGTTACAACAACTATTAATATTAAATATGAACAAGTTCCACCACGTTGATACCAAGTAACATCAGGAACAGAAGGGATTATTGATATTCTTCCAGTTCAACAATTTAAATCTTTTGTTAATCAATTATTTGATTATGATTTAAATTCTGATTTAAAATTAACAGCGCATATTGTTAAGTGAGATTTTGATTTTCCAATTTCACTTAACACACAAATTCAACAATTGATTCCAACAATGTTGAAAATCAATGGTCATAGTGATGCAGCAATTGCTGATAGTGAAGTTAAATTAACTAGTGGTAAATTGCAGATTGAATATCAAGATGAACCAAATGGGGAATGAAAATTAGCGAAGGGTGTTGATGATCTAGTATCAGCGCTTGATATGTGAATTAATATTGGAGGGATTGCTTTTACGGTAAAAGCAATTAATGATAAAACAATTTTATTTGAAACAACTAATGAAGATTTACATATGATTTTTATTCCAGATATTAACTGAAACATTTTAGGTTAATAATTTTTTCCAAAGTTTCTATAGATTTCTTTTAAGTGAAACAAGGGATAAACAATAAATATCAATGACTTTAGTAATAATACTAAAGTCATTTTTTGAATTATTGCATTTTTAATTTATAACCAGTATAATTTAATATAATTATAAATAATAAAAAATGGAGGCTTTATATGAAAAAGATTAGTTTAATTTGTTCAGCGGGGATTAGTACTAATCGAATTTTAGATAAGATTAATGATGTTATTGCAAAAAATAACTATGATATGCAATTTTTTGCAATAACACCAGAAGAATTAGAATATGATGATTATGATATTATTTTATTAGCCCCGCAAGTTGAATATTTAACAACAAAAATAACAGCTATGCTAAAAAATAGTAAAGTTGTTGTTTTACCATCTGAATTATATATTAACAATGATTCAGAAGGAATCATTAATTTTGTTAATACACTATCTGATTAGATTAAGTAACATAATGTAAAAGACTACTTTTGCATTATTTTTTATTTTTAGACAGTATTTTTTATCAAACTTTTTATTTATTTTTCTTACAAAATAAAAATATTTTTTATATAAAAAGTATACTTTAATTTTGTCGAAAACTCTTGATATTTATAAAATATACCTAAAATTAGGTATATTTTTAATATATAGAGGTAAATAAATGATGAAAAAAATAATTACAGAATTAATAAATAGCTTAACAGATGATCAATTTTTAGAATTTTATGAAAAAATAAAACAACAAGCAGACTTAATTAAAAAACAAAAACGTTTAAATGAAATTGATCAAAAATTTAGAGATAAAGGCATTATATGTCCTAATTGCAAATCTTTTCATTGTGTTAAAAATGGTCATAATTCCGAAGGAAAACAAAAATATTTATGTAAAAAATGTCGTGCTAGTTTTGATGCATTTCGTCATCATTTTACTTATTGAAGTCATTTAAATTATGAACAGTGAAATTTATTAATTCAAATTTCATTGTTAGGACAATCTAGTAAAATAATTTCTCGTTTTATTAAAACAACCCCAAAAACCGCTTGATATAATCGACAAAAATTAATGCAATCAAAACAATTAGAAAATACACAGTTAAAATTTAAAAAATTAAATGGTCAAATCCAAATGGATGAAACATTTATTAAAGAAATTCATAAAGGCAATTTTAAAGATAAATTTGATAAACGAAAAACTCATCTCGATCCATTTTCAACTGATACCAAATGCTGTATTCAAATGGCAGTTGATAGCAATAATAATATTTTTGTTCAATCCACCAATACCAAAAGATTACAAAAACAATGGATTATTGAAAATATGAATAAGCAACTAATTAAAGAAAAATCAATAATTATTTCTGATATGCAACCACTATATTTATTAGTAGCAAAACAAACAAATTCTACTCTATATTCCACCAAAACTAGTACAAACCCTGATACTAGTTATCAAAAGTTAAATAAGATTAGTAAATTACAATCCAGTCTTAAAGAAGCCTTAATTCATTATCATGGTTTGGGTTTCACTAATATTCAAAATTATTTAAAGCTCTGAAAATGAAAATACCAACACAAAGGTTTAACACCAAACCAACAATCAACGGTATTATATTTTAACGTTTAAAAAATTTAAAGCAAAATCATAATCTTACACAAAATTAGTTTTCAAATTGTCATATTGATGATTTTTTTTATTTCATCAAGAGTTTTCGACAAAATTAAAGAAAGTATATAATTTATTTTTTTATGTTAGAATATATGTGTATTATTTTTAACGAAAGAAAGAGTGGTGATATTTCTATGCTTGGACAACAGGAACAGTCCGGAACCAGTAGGGACCAGTTAACAAAGGGTATTAATTTTAATAAGAGTAATACATTATTTAATATTGTTTCTGACCATCAAAGAGATAATCACCGTAATTATGCATAATTATTAATATTTTTGCTTGCGCTAATTTATCTTATTATTTTGTTGTGTCAAGAAACAAAGTAGGAAAGGAAGCAGAATATGTTTGGGAGAGATAAAACAAAAGAAGCTTTATTAAAAAAGCTAAATTTTAATGATAAAAAATTAAAATCATGTTCAAAACTTAACCAAACTGAATTATTAACTGAATTTAAAGATAATCAGTTTGGTGTAAAAACTACTGATGTAGAAAATTTACAAAAAGAATATGGATATAATAAAGTAGATGCTACAAAATTTAATTGAGTTTTAAATTTCTTTAAATCATTTTTTGGACCATTTAACTTAGTTTTAATGGTAATTAGTGTTTGAAACTTTTGTGAATTTTTCTCTACTCCTGTTGCAGAACGGGGAATTACGGATGTTTTACCAGCAATTATTGTTGCAATAATGATTTTTGCAAGTGGGACTGTTGTTTATATTCAAACAATTAAAGCCCACTTTGTCACAAAAAAATTAATTAGTATTGTTAGTAATAGGGCAATGGTAATTCGTGATATTGAAGGATATGGCAACATTAATCATAATAATATGTTTGAATTAATTAAAAAAGGAGAAGATATTGATGTTCGTGATCTAGTGCCTGGTGATTTGGTTTACTTATCAAGCGGGGATATGGTTCCTGCCGATGTTCGAATTTTAGTTAGTCGTGATTTATTTATTAACCATGCTTCATTTACAGGAGAATCAATGCCAATTGAAAAGCATGCAATAACAGATAATACTAATTTATTAGAATTAGAAAATATTTGTTTAATGGGGACAAGTGTTGTTTCAGGAAGTGCAATTGCAATGGTTGTTCAAACTGGAGCCAAAACATACTTTTCATCAATTTCAAGTGCATTACAAGAAAAACGTCCATTAACAAATTTTCAAACAGGAGTACAACGTGTAACATTTTTGTTAATTATGTTTGTGCTAATTATGGCACCAATTATTTACCTAATTTATTCAGGAACTAAAAATGATTGACTAGGAGGACTTACATGAACAGCAGCGGCAGCAGTTGGGATTGTTCCAGAAATGTTGCCAATGATTGTAACAAGTAATTTAGCACGTGGGGCTCGTAAAATGAGCCGCAGCAAACTTGTTTTTAAAAATTTAGGGGCAATTCAAAATTTAGGAGCAATTGATGTTTTGTGTACTGATAAAACAGGAACGTTAACAAATGATAAAATTGAGTTAATTAATTATGCAAGTTTAGATAATAAAAAAGAAACAGATTTATTGAAACTTTTATACTTAAATAGCTATTTTCAAACGGGAATTAAAAATCCACTAGATACTGCAATTATAGATCATGTTAAAGATAGTTTACATCATTTTACTCCTGATAAATATCAAAAAATTGATGAAATTCCTTTTGATTTTGAACGTCGTCGTTTAACAATAATTGTTAAAAACGAAGAAGAAACAAAATTAATTTCAAAAGGTGCAATTGAAGAAATCATTAATGTATCAAATAAAATTTATTATCAAAATAAAATTGTTGATTTAGATGATGAAATGAAAAAACAAATTACTAGTACTGTAACACGTTTAAATAATCAAGGATATCGTGTTTTAGGAATTGGTTATAAAGTTGTCAGCGATAATAAAAAAGCATATAGTGTTAGTGATGAAGAAGATTTAATTTTTTATGGATATGTAACATTTTTAGATGTTCCAAAACCATCAGCAGCAAAAATGGTAAAAGTATTAGCAGCTCGTGGAGTTGATTTAAAAATTTTAACAGGGGATAATGCTGCTGTAACTCGTTCAATTTGTGAACGGGTTGGGATGCAAATTAAAGGGATTATTTCTGGTGAAGAGTTAGACAAATTAACTGATTATGAATTAAAACGTGCCGTTGAAATTAATAATGTATTTGTTAAACTAAATCCAATTGAAAAATCAAGAATTATTGCTTTATTAAAAGCAAATAATCATATTGTTGGTTTTATGGGTGACGGAATTAATGATGTTCCTGTTTTACGACAAAGTGATATTGCAATTTCAGTTAACAATGCAACTGATGTTGCTAAAGAAGCATCAGATATTATTTTATTAGAAAAATCATTAGATGTAATTGAACATGGAATTGAACAAGGGCGTTTAACATTTGGAAATATTTTAAAATATATTAAAATAACAATGGCGTCACAATTTGGAAATGTTTTTACATTAATTGTTGTGGCCTGGTGAATACCATTCACGCCAATGCTGCCAGTACAAATGTTATTCCAAAATTTAATTTATGATTTTTCACAATTCGCAATTGTGTTTGATCGTGTTGATGAAGATTTCTTACTACAGCCACAACGTTGACGAACAAAGGGAATGTTATCGTTTACCTTTGTTAATGGTCCGATTAGTAGTTTCTTTGACATAATTACCTTTGTTATTTTAGGATATGGCTTTGGTGTCTTTAATGCATATGCTGCTGATCCAAATTCAGCTAATGCTGCTTACCATATTGCTATTTTCCAATCGGGGTGATTTATTGAAGGATTAATTACACAATCAGTAGTAATGTTAATGTTTAGAACAAAACAAATTCCATTTATTCAATCAAGACCAACTTGACCAGTTAATGTATCAACAACACTTGTTGTGGTGTTAGGATTCTTAATTCCATATGTCTTTAACAATGTCTTTCCAATGACCGCGCCACCATTGGTATATATTCCAATTGTGTTGGGTGTCATTGCGGCATATTGTATTACCGCACAATTATCAAAAGTTGGTTATATTAAAGTGGTTAAAAATTGATTATAAAACAAAATAATGAAATATTTTAAAGGAATGACCAATAAAAAGGGTTATTCTTTTTATTTTTTAATGGAATTACTATTTTAATGTTAAAATTTTAAATATACTTGTGTTAAAATTTTGACATTAAATAATATAGGAAGATTATTATTTAGCGTTTTATAATTTTGAGAACTGAAAAAAATAAATTAATGGAAAGGGTGATGTTAAATTATGCAGAAAAAGGCTGCTCAAAAATATGGATTTTTTATGTGCTTTTGTATGGTTGTTGGAACAGTTGTTGGAACAGGGATCTTCTTTAAAAACGAGGGGGTTTATGGTCTAACGAATGGTAATGGAATTTTAGGGTTAATTGCTTGAATTATAGGAGGTGTTATGGCACTTTCATTTGGATTATCGTTTATGGAAATTTCGTCGGCAAAACAAGATTCTAATTCAGGAATTGCTTTATATGCAAAATTATTTGGTGGTCAACGTTTTGGCCGTGTTGTCCGAAATGCAATGAATCATATTTACATTCCGTTAACTACTTTTACGGTGGCTTATTATACAACAAAAGCATCAATTTGAGCTTTTGGTGGTGGCTTAGCGGCCGAAGTTGCGTTTAGTGAAAGGGTTGGTGGTTATGGAAATTATCAGTTAATATTAACCTTTTTTGTGGTTTTTTATACTATTTTATTAATGTATATTTGTACTTATTTAGAAAAAACTGGGAAGTATATTCAAATGACAACCGTTGTTTTAAAGTTAATTCCGTTAGTTTTAGTTGGTTTAATTGGAGTGTTCTTTTTTAAAAATGATCCAAATGCTTTTAGTGAATCTGGTTTAGGAGATCCTGATAAATATAAATTGGTATCAAACAAAAGCGGATTTGAAATGATTTTAATGGCTTTGCCGGGAATTTTATTTTCATTTGATGGGTTTTTATCAACAACATATATTCAAAAAGATGTTAAAAAACCAGAACGTAATATTCCATTAGCATTAGTATTAGGATTAACATCAGTTACTATTCTTTATCTAATTGTTTCAATTGGAACTTTAAATTTAGATGCTAGTGGAAGCGTTGCTGCTGCCGCGGGAAAGATTTTTAATAATCCTGTTGCAAATAAAGTTTTTGAACGAGTTATTTTCTTCTTTATTTTAATTAGTGCTTTTGGAACTTTAAATGGTTATAGTTTCTCAATGGTAAAATTAACTCGTTCATCAATTGAAGATAATTTTATTATTGGGACAAAATTGTGTAATAAAATTGTTGCGAAGCGTAGTCTTAATTTAGCAAACTTTGTTGCAGCAGTAATCATAACATTATTATGAGGGTTAATTATGGGAATTCCAACCATTTTTGCAAAAGAAACGTATAATTTTTATGATTTTATTAGTAATGCTGGTGTTGTTGTGGCTTTTCTAATGTATGGCGCAATTATTGGGTTAGGAATTTGAAATCGTTATCACCAACGGATTAAAACAGCTAAAAATTGATATTTTATTCCAGCTGCTGTGATTAGTGTGCTTTGTATTGTAACAGTTATTAGTTATAATGTTTATTCATATTTCTTAAATGCAATTGTAATGTTAGAAAAAACAGGACCAATTTTAGCAATTGTTTGATTACTTTTAATTTTAGTTTTACCATGACTTGGTTTATGAATGAGAGATAATGAAACAAAAGTGAAAAATATTACTTTTAAGAACGACATAAATGTTCAAAACAATAGTGCTAATGGAAAGATTAGTGCTAACAGAACAGATAATATTGAAGAAAGTAAAGATAATGAAACGTAGTTAACAAAAAAATTAAACATATCTAAAAGATATGTTTTTTTATTGTTAATAAATCCCCCTTTTTCGGTAGGGGAATAAATCTGTTGAATGGGGGAGTTTTTCTTAGTTTACCCCCTAAAATAGGTAAAAGTTTATTTTTTATGTAAAATCCACTTGCTTTTTTTTGCAATAATCAAGAATTATATAGAAAAATACAAAGGAGAATATTTTATTATGAAAAAACTATTAAGCATTTTGGGGACTATAACATTAATAAGTACAGGGACAACTTTCCTTATTAGTTGTAGTAATAAGATGACTGATGATAATGAGCCAACTGATGAACCAGCTGCTGCGAAGGATGCAAAAATTTTAAATGAAATTTCAAAGCGAGCTTCAAATAGCTTGCAAAAATATGCTTCAAAAAAATCAATGATTGATGAAACAAACTATGATATTAGTTTTGAAAAATTATATAAAATGGTAACATTAACTAATCCATCAGTTGTGCTTGCTATTGATAATCCTGATGTAGCAAAAATTTTACAATTAATTAGAACAGGTTTTAATGCTGAATTTGAAAATATTAATCGTGAAATTATTAACGATTATCCAAATTATTATCCAACAGCTGAACAATTAGCGGTTGTGGAGAATTCAATTAATTATCAATTAAATTATATTGACTTAACACAATTAGCAAAAATAACAGGAGTTGATGTTACAAATGTCAATGCTGTTCGATTGGATTTTAGGTTTAATTTTGTTGTTCGCTTTAAAAGTTTGGAAACAACAGTGCCAGTTACAATTTCATATGTTTTAACTGGAAATGCTAAAATTGTTAATGATTTATTATCAGGGGTTGTAGCAAAAGTTGCAAAACCAATTGTTAATTATTTTAACCAAATTAAAAGTATTAAAATTGATAGTAATCAAGATTTTGAAAAATTATATGATAATTTTGATATTATTTATACTAATAACTATGAAGAATTAGATACAATTGTAATGCATAAACTTAATGAACCTATTAAAATCGATGATGATTTAGCACCATTTAAAGATAAAATTACTTTTGTTGATTCAGAAAGAATGTTAAATTTAGTATCAGCGCCAATTACGGAAGCGGCGGCCGGTAATGTGGCCGGTTCTAATGCTGTTTTTGACCTGGTTGCAAATCGAACAACAGCAAAATGAAGTGGTTAAGGATTTAATCCTGATCAATTAACGGGACAAAACTTTTTAAATTTTTATCGGTCAGTTATGCCAATTTTTCAAACAAGTAAAGGAATTCTACAGTTAGGGTCATTTAATGTTAAATTATTAAAAGTTCAAGTTGCTGGGTTTCCATTATCAGGAGTTGTTGCAGATAATAACAATCAAAACTTAAATGTTAGTGTTGAAGTGTCTGATCAAGGATTAAATAAAAAGTTAACAAATTTTGGTAATATTATTGCGGCATTTAATGAGTCATATAAAGCTTTAACAACTAATGCAATGTTATATTATATTGATGGAAATGATAATATGCTTTATCCAAATGCTTCATATAAACCTGGTGTGACATCGGGCGGAAATGTTTATTGAACATTTGATTATCGTTTTGGTGTTGACAAAGATAGTTCCTTTATCTATTCGGTTTATAGTGGATATCGAACAAGTTTTGGAATTATAAGAGAGTAACAATAATAAGTGATACTAATGTCAAAATTAAGGTTACTTTCCTTTTTTTAATGATATAATAAAAATATAAATTTTATTAAAGTAAAAAAATATTAAATAATGAAAGTATAATCCTTATCGTGATTATACAAAAACAACTATGCTTTCACAATAATTAACCTGTTTTATTGGTAATTTATGAGAGTTTTAGTTTTTTAGAACTCTTTTTTTATCACTGGTACCAAAATAGCAACATTAAAGGTGTGTGGTTACTAATGATTATTATTCACAATGCTATGTCTTTTTGTCCAATTTTATTTTGAAGTATCTTTTTGAATACAAAGTATATTTTGTTGTTTAGAAAGAAATATGTTCCCCCAGCAGAGGCCATTTTATACAAGATATCAAAACAAAATAATATGCTGCTATAATATTTAAGAAAAAGGATAATGCCTAGTTACTAAACGATTATTAGGAATCAGTAAAGCTAAAGCATAATTGCTGAATATATGTTAGTTTTTTAGTGAATGCCAAACTAGGCCATTATTTATTAATCTGTTATGATACAAAATAATATATAATCTAATAAAATTTTCCAAAAACAAATAAAAATGATATTAATTTTATAATTAATATCATTTTTTTATTTTTTGTTAATTAATATTCTGGACTTTTTTGCATTATTTTCGTTATAATTAATATATAAGTAATAACAAAGAAAGGCTGTGGTATGAACTATTCAGATGTATAAAAATTATGAAAAGAAAGTTATTATGGATTTAGGAATTTTATTACTTTGCAGATTTAATTTAAATTGTGTTAAAAGTCCTAAATTTATAATGGTTTGAATGTAATTTTTATCGGAGAAAGGAGTTTTGTAATGGCGAAAATAATAACTAAATTTAAAGGTGATAATAAAGACTTTAAAGGACGAAAAAAGGAAATTGGGTTTTTAAAAACAGATGAAATTAAACAAATTTCACAATTTTCGCAAACGGAAATTTTAGAGCATTTTGATCTTAAAAATTTTGGGTTAGATTATGATGAAGCAAAAGAAATGGGAAAAAAATATGGTGATAATTCTCAACAAAAAACAAAGTTTCATTGGTTTAAACATTTTTTAAAAGTATTATTAAACCCCTTTAATATTGTTTTAGCAGTAATTGCAACTTATAATTTGGTAAGTTATTTTACTTTGGGTGGCGATAGCTTTGAAATAATTGGTGTTATTATTATTGCTATTATGATTATTATTAGTACCACAATTGCCTACATTCAAGATATTCGTAGTTTTTTAGTTACAAAAAAATTAACTGATTTAGTTAGTAACACCATTACGGTGATTAGATTAGAACATAATGAAAAGGTTGCTGAGGTTTCCGTTAATAATAATACTAGTTTAATTCGTGAGGCAAAGGAATTAGAAATTCATGAATTAGTACAAGGAGATTTAATTTATTTATCAAGTGGGGATATGGTTCCTGCTGATGTTCGAATATTATGAAGTAATGAGCTTTTTATTAACCAGTCAAGTTTAACGGGTGAATCACTGCCAGTTGAAAAGCATGCTAGTTATAACTCACATAAACCAAGTTTATTAGAATTAGAAAATATCTGTTATACAGGAACTGGTGTTGTTTCGGGAAGTGCAATTGCAATTGTTGTTGGGGTTGGTCAAGATACATACTGTGCGACAATTTCAAAAACATTACAAGTTAAACCACCAGAAAATAGTTTTAATCGTGGAATTAAAAGAACAACATGATTATTGTTATCTTTTATGTTTGTGATGGTGCCAATTGTGTTTGTTATTAATGGGGTGACAAAAAATGATTGATTAACCGCATTGTTATTTGCAATTTCAGTTGCCGTTGGTTTAACCCCAGAAATGTTACCAATGATTGTGACTTCTAATTTGGCACGTGGAGCAAGCCGGATTAGTAAAGCGAAAGTTGTTGTTAAAAAACTAGAGGCCATTCAGAATTTAGGGGCAATTGATGTTTTGTGTACTGATAAGACAGGAACTTTAACAAATGATAAAATTGAGTTAGTTGATTATCAATTATTAGATAAAAAGAAAGATGATCGGTTATTAACATATTTATATTTAAACAGTTATTTTCAAACGGGATTAAAAAACCCCTTAGATAAAGCAATTATCCATTATATTGATGATAATCATTTATCAAATTTTAAAAATGATTATCAAAAAATTGATGAAATTCCGTTTGATTTTAATCGTCGTAAGCTGACAGTAGTTGTTCGTGGTAAAGATGAGCATCATACGTTAATTTGCAAAGGTGCAATTGAAGAAATTGTTAAAAATTGCACCAAAATTGAATATAATGGGCAAGTTGAAGATTTAACTGCAGAGCATTTACGAATGATTAATGCAACAACTGAACAAATGAATACTCAAGGGTTGCGGGTTGTTGGTTTGGCATATAGTCATGGTCATGACACTGATACGTATTATTCACCAGCTGATGAAAAGGATTTAATTTTCTATGGTTTTGCTTCGTTTTTAAATAAACCAAAGCCATCAGCAGCAAAGATGATCCAATTGTTACGCAAAAATGGTGTACAGTTAAAAATTCTAACTGGTGATAATGAACAAGTAACACGAGCAATCTGTGATCGTGTTCACTTAAAAATTAAAGGGGTTGTCACGGGTGATTATATTGAAAAGCTAAGTGAATTTGAACTTCGTGATGTTGTTGAACAAAATAATGTTTTTGTAAAATTAAATCCATTGCAAAAAGCTAAAATTATTACTGCTTTAAAACAAAATAAGCATATTGTTGGTTTTATGGGTGATGGCATTAATGACGCGCCGGTATTACGCCAAAGTGATGTAGCTATTTCGGTTGATAATGCAACCGATATTGCGAAAGAAGCATCAGATATTATTTTATTGGAAAAATCACTATTAGTATTAGAAAAAGGAATTGTCCAAGGACGACAAATTTTTGGAAACATTTTGAAATATATTAAAATTACAATTGCTTCCAACTTTGGGAATGTGCTAAGTATTTTAGTAGCATCAGCATGATTGCCATTTCAGCCAATGATGCCAATTCAAATTTTATTTCAAAATTTATTGTATGATATGTCACAATTGGCAGTTGCCTTTGATAAGGTTGATGCTGATTTCTTATCAAAACCACAAACATGGACAACAAAAGATATTTTACCGTTTGTCTTTATTAACGGGCCAGTCTCCTCAATTTTTGATATTTTAACTTTCGTTGTGATGGGTTACTACTTTGGAGTGTTAAGCAATCCACAACATATTACTGCCGAACAAGTGACTTTATTCCAAACAGGATGATTTGTTGAAGGATTAGTAACACAAACTTTAATTGTTCAACTATATCGAACAAGAAAAATTCCATTATTTCAATCAATGTCATCATGACAATTATTGGTGGCGGGGGCTGCCGTGATTGCAGTGGGAATTGCATTACCATACACATCAGTTGGACCACAATTAAGTTTAGCGCCATTACCAGCAATATACTTTGCTTGACTCGCCTTATTAGTGGGTGGTTACTGTTTTATGAGTCAAGGCGTCAAAGTATTTTATATTAAAATGTTTAAACGATGATTATAGATTTACGATTAGTAAATCTATTTTTTATAAAATAAAAAACATCTTGCAGTTGCAAGATGTTAGGTGTTAACCTTTAAACATTTCAAATAAAGTTTTAATCATAACACCAGTTCCGCGACCATCAGTAGTGTCAGCTGTTCCAGCAATGTCTAAATGGATATATGGTTTTTCTTCAACAAATTCACATAAAAAAGCAGCAGCAGTGGAACTTATTGCAAAGCGTGAACTCTCAGCATTAGTTAAATCAGCAATTGGAGTTTTTCGCATTACAGCAGTATGTTCTTCTAAGATTGGCATTCTTCAGATTCCTTCATGTGCATTTGCTGCAGCATTAGCGAACTGATCATATCAACCATCATTATTAGCAAAGACCCCAGTTAACCATTTTCCTAAGGCAACTAGAATTGCTCCAGTCAAAGTTGACGCTTCAATTAGTTTATCAACATTTAATTTACGAATTGCATAAGTAATTCCATCAGCTAATACTAATCTTCCCTCCGCATCAGTATTGTCAATTTGAACGGTTTTCCCGTTCATTGACGTGATAACTGATTCAGTTAGGGTTGCTTTTCCCCCAATACGGTTTTCAGTTAAACAAGCAACCGCAGCAATATTTGTTTTAACTTGTGCTTTTGCTAAAGTTAAAACTGTTGAACAAACAATTGCTGCTCCGGACATATCAAATTTCATTCCGGCCATAGCAGTTGACGGTTTTAGATTATACCCACCACTATCAAAAGTAATTCCTTTTCCGACTAAACCAACTTTTTCTTTACTACTACTATTACCAGTATATTCTAAGACAACAACTCGTGGTTCTAGGAAACTACCAGCATTGACAGACAATAGGAGACCCATTTTTTCTTTTTCAATTTCTTTTTTATCTAAAATAGTAACTTTTAAATTAGCAATCCCCTTAGCAGCATTTGCAATTTTTTCGGCAAAAATTTCTGGATACATTAAGTTTGGTGGTGTATCTTGTAACATACGGGCAAAATTAACAAATTCCATTTTAATTTTAATTTCTTCAAAAACAGTTGCTGCTTTATCACAATTGTGAATTAAGTTAATTGTATAAGTTTTTTGTGCTTTTTTGGTTGTTTTTAAAGTATAACTATCATTTAAAGCATATAATGTTCCTTCTGCTAATGCTTTGAAAATATGACTATTTGGTTCAGCGCCTTTTTTAAAAGTATCAACCTCAATATTTAAATTATATTTTATTGTGCTCATAAATTTTTTAATAAAATCTTCTGCGGTTTTAAAAGTTAATGCTTTTTCAAAATAAACATAAAGGATTTTTTGATCTGAAATTAATGTTGTAACACCATTTTCTTGAATAACTAATGGATTAATGTCAGCCCCTTTAAAAACTGCTTTTAATGTTAAATCTTGTTTTTTGTCGTTTAATAATACCATTGTAAATTTCCCTCTTTCTATTTAGATTATTATATAAGTAATATTATAACATTAACTAGGATAATGACAAAAATATTTTGTTTTTCCGTTATAATTATGAGGTATAGTTTTGATAGAGAGAAGGAAAAAATAATGAAGCGAAAAGATGCACCAACACAATATAAATGAGATTTTAGCCATTTATATCAAGATAATAAAGCGTGAAAAGCTGATTTAGCTAAAATTGTAAAAAAATTAGAAGAAATTATTACTTTTAAAGGAAAGTTAAATGATCCAGTTATTTTTAAAAAATATGTCTTATTGGACGAAGAAATTGATTTAATTGCTAGTAAAATGGGACAATACTTGCATATGGGGGATATTGATACAACTGATTTATCATATCAAGAATTAGCCGGAATTTATTCAAATACTTTAAATCAAATTTCAAGTCAATTAGCTTTTATTGCCCCGGAGTTAAAAGCAATTGGTGAGGAAACCATTATGATGTGAATTAAGAATGATTCAACCCTTAGGGTAAATGAATATAGTTATCGTAAGTTTTTTAAAAATGCTAAATACATTTTAGGAGAACGTGATGAAGAAGTATTAGCATTGGTTACTCGTTCTCGTGGTGTCGCTTATGATTTATATGATTTATTAGCATATGCTGATAAAAAACCAGTGTTTATTGATTATCATGGTAAAAATACGGAATTAACAAGTGCTGTTTATAGCGAAATTATGGAAAAAACTGATCCGTTAACTGAACAAGAGTTTCGGATTAAAGCAGCACAATTATTTACCGAGCATTTAACTGATAAGAAACACGCTTTTGCTCGTGTTTATGAGGGAATTATTCAACATAGTGTTGAAGCAGTTCGTTTACGTGGTTATCAAAATACTTTACAAGCAGCATTAAGCAGTGATGATGTTTCAGAAGAAATTTATGCAAGTTTAATTAAATATGGTCGCGAAAATAGTCGCTTATTTGTTCGTTATAATGAATTGTTAAAAAAACATTTTAAGTTTAAAAAATTTTATGCGACAGATCGTAGTTTAAAATTAGTGACTAATGTTGCTTCATTGGACAAAAAATATACTGTTGAAAAAGCAAAAACAATGATTCGTGAATCATTACAACCGTTAGGATCAGAGTATTTGACTCAATTAGAAGTAGCATGAAGTGATCACCGAATTGATTATTTTGAAGATACTAATAAACGAAGCGGTGCTTACTCATCGGGTGGTTCGGGAGTTGACCCAATTATTTTAATGAATTGAGATGATACAATTGGGTCAGTTAATACACTAGCCCACGAAGCAGGACATTCGGTTCATACTTTATTAGCAGATCTAAATAACAAATATCCGTTAAATAATTATCCAATTATTTTAGCAGAAGTTGCGTCAACGGTTAATGAACATTTATTATTTGATTACTTATACAAGCATACAACAAGTAAAGAAGAAAAAATTTATTTATTACAAAATCGTATTGATGAAATTATGGCTACTTTTTTCCGTCAAATTCATTTTGCTGATTTTGAATGAACAGCACACAAGATGGTTGAAAATAATGAGCCATTAGATGCTGATAAATTAGCTGTTCTTTTTGAACAAAAAGCAAATGAGTTTGGTTATACTGTTTTTGACAAGCGTGATCCAACAAAAAAAACATATGGGTGACTACGAATTTTACATTTCTTTAATTCACCATATTATGTTTATAAATATGCGACATGTATTGTTGCTTCCTTTAAACTTTATAATGATGTTATCAACGGTGAACCAGAACAATTATTAAAATTCTTAAAACAAGGTGGCCAAAAAGAACCATTATTAATTCTAAAAGATATTGGGATTGATTATACTGACTCAAATGTTTATCGTGCTTTAATCACAAAGTTAACAGCAATGATTGATGATTTAGAACAACTACTATTTGCTAAAGTATAAGACTTTTTGATAAAATAAAACAATTCGTTTTTAACGAATTGTTTTATTTTATAACATTATTAATTATAAAAACATTAGTTTAATAAGTATTTAAATTAAAATTCAATGCCTTTTCGTGCCGGAACTTTTTGATAAAAATAGTGCTTTGTTGCTTGAACATGACTTACTAAATCAACAGCATTAATTAAATTATCGGTAATATGATGGCCGGAAAAAGCGATTTCAATACTAGGGTTTTTATTTTTAATAACTTCAATTAATTCTGCTTCGGTAATTAATTCGTTATAAATACAGCCAAGAAGTTCATCAACGATAATTAAATCAACTGTTCCATCTTGACTTAGTTTCTTAAGTTCTTCAAAACCAACACGCATTTCTTTACGAAGAACTTCTTTTTCTTGATCATCCATTTCTCAAAAAAACTTTGTGTTTGATGAATAGTAATTAATTACCTCGAAATTAGGGTCATTTAATTTTTGAAAAAATAACATTTCTCCAGAAATACGATTTTTTAAGAATCGCAAATATTTAACTTTTCATTGATATCCTAAAGCACGAATTGTCATTCCATTTAAAATCGATGTTTTTCCTTTTCCATCACCATAATAAATATGACAGTAACCCTTTTTTTGCATAATTACCTCCTTATGTATAAACATTGTACTAAAAAGTTCCTAGTTTTAACTTTTAAATATAAATAAATAAGCAAAAATATACTGGCAAGTTTTATTTCTAATTTTAAATAGAACAGTACTAATATTAATTTTGTGATAAGATTAAATTACCATTTAAAGAATTTAAATGTAGCTTAGAATTAACAATAAAAAAATAATTTTACAATAATATTAACTTTAAAAAAATTACTATGAAGATATATTCGATATTAACAAGTAAATGAAAGGATAAATATTATGAAAAAGATGTTGTTAACAGCCATTATTATGGTGACATCAATGAATGTAGTTCCTTTGAACTATCAATCTCAACAAAATAATGATTTAAATAATATAATTACCGCTAAGGAGCAGATAACATTAACAAATGATGATTTAGGTTTTTTCAAACATATATTAATACATTTATGAAATTACAAAATCATAATATTAATACTACGTCTATTAAAACAGAATTAATTAGTAAGATTGATGAAGTGTTAACAGAAGGTGATTATAAGAATATTGGATTAATCACACGCTTATATGAATTAAAAAGTTAGTTAATAGGAACTGATGATAAAGCAATGATGATTGATTCATTATACAAGTATAGTAGTGATATTCGTGATAAAGTTAAAAATAATTTGCAAAATATGATTTTGATATTAGAAAAAATGCGAAAAAGAGACCCAGCAGAAATATCACATTTAATTTCTCGTTGTCATACGTTAATTAACCGCATGAGTAGTTTTAGTCTTGATAACAAGGAAAGTATTATTAGTTTTCTATTTGAAGTAATTCAATTTAAGGATGCAGTTATTATTCAATTAACTAATATGATAAATAATTTAATTAATATTGCTAGTGATGAAAAATATAATATTATTAAAATTAAATTGGAACAAATTAAAATTTTACAAAATAAAGTTAAAGATTTAAAAGCCGAAATTGCTATTGCGCAAATTGGAGTATCAGAACCAGGGTCCTATTATTGAGATGATTTTTATGCAAAGAGAAAAACTAATTTTAATTGATTACGATACTATCAACCAAAACTGCAAAAATTATTTTTTTATTATAATGTTTATCATGGTCAAAATGGCTGAGCCTGATGAGTAGAAATAATGATGAATAATTCTCATGCAATATCTTATTGACATTTACCAAGTTTTTATAATGATCTTAGTGATGATTTTACTAATAGTTCAATTTGAATTAATTTAGGTGAAACAGAGAAAAATTCTCGTGGTTGATGAGTATATAAAGATGCCGGTATTAAATTTAAAAATAACAATGGTTTAATAGAGGAAATTAAAGGATTTACTATTGAAAATGTAAATGATATTGGTATTTGAGGAAATCAATATTTGGAAATTAAAAATTTTAAAACATGATTTTATTTAAATAAAAAATATACTGAACAAACATTAGCAAATTTAAAAGAGCAATTAAGAAAAGTATTTGATGGTATTAACAAATTAGAAAATGAAATAAAACTATTAGAAAATTAAAATTTAGAAGAAAGGAATTTTAAAAAATGACTAAAGTTAGATGCCAAGCATTATCTTTTGGATATAAACATAAAGAAATTCTTAGTGGTATTAATTTAAATATTAATGATGGGCAAATTATTGGGTTGGTTGGCCCTAATGGAGCAGGAAAAACAACCTTAATTAAAATTATTTTAGGACTGATTAAAAAAGATCAGTCCTTAAAATATGATGATTTTTTTATTGATGCAAAAAAAACTGGTTTTGCCCCTGCCAATAGTTCTTTTGATCGTAATACAAGCGTAAAAGATATTTTATTTTATCAAGCTTTTATTACAAAAATTAATTATCAAAAAGCAAAAGAACTAATTCCAAAAGTACTAGAATATTTTCATTTGACTGAACATGCACACAAAAGTTTTGTTAAGTTTTCAAGTGGAATGAAAAAGAAGTTTTTATTAGCTTTAAGTTTAATTAATGACCCGGATTTATTAATTTTAGATGAACCAACCGCTAATTTAGATCCTGATACTAGAAAACAAGTTTATGAGTTAATTTTTAAATTGCATCAAAGAAATCCTAAAATAACAATTATTATTGCTTCCCATATTTTGTCAGAATTAGAATCTTTAATTAATTATGTTGTTATTCTTAATAAGGGCAAAGTTTTATATAATAAAAATTTTGATTATAAACAAGAAAATCTTGAACAATTATATTATAGTCAAGTTGAAGAAGTTAAAAAATAAGATGAGAAAAAGGAGTTGTTTTTTAATGAGATTATGATTATTTTTATTTAAAAAAAATTTTAAATCAAAAATAATATGATTATGATTACTTTTTGGTTTTGTTATCACTATGACTTTTTTACTTTTTTCTTTTTAAATTATCAAGAGGTCATCAAAAGTGGGGCAGCAACTCTCATTATGGTCTTTTTTCGAATAATATATTTGATTTTTATTCCAATTTTTGTTACGTACTTAATTATTGTTAATTTTAAAGAAGAACAAAATAATGGAATTATTTATTCTTATGTGCTTAATTTTAAATATCGAAGTAATTTAATATTTTTTAAACTAACCTTTTTTTATTGTTTTAGTGCTTTATTTTTTACAATTCTAATGTTATTTCCGAGTACTGTTTTAACCTTATTTTTGCAGACTACTGGTGCTTATGATTATTTTGTTTATTTAAAATTTTATTTTGTAATTTTATTATATTTAATATTGCTAGTTCCATTAATTTTTCTCTTTTGTTTTATTACATCAAAACTTTTTGCTTTAACTTTTATTACTTTTCTTAGTTTACTTTGTACTGCTTTATAATGAATTTTACCTTTAATACCATATGTTACTAATAGTAATTTAATTTTCTTAAAACAGTATCGACCATATACAGAACGTTATCGTGGGACTGAACAGATAGAATTCCAAACTTTGGATTTAAGTTATATTAATATTAATTATTTGTTAGTTTCAGAAAATAAATATTATTTGGATTTATTAGATAGTTTAGAACAAAATAATTTAGATAAAAATATTAAAGCATTTTATCAAATGAGTAGTTATATTATTAATTCACCGTTAATTAATAATGAAAATATTATTAATACATTTGTTCAAAATGTTAAAAATAATTTAGAATATAGTGATGAAAACAAAATTTATAATTTTGTTTTCATTAAAGGTAGATGGTTAAAAGCATTTGATTTTGGGATAAAACTAAATATTAATCCCTGAAATAATCAATTATCAATTCCATTATATCGAAATGGTTACATTAATAATGATTTAGTTTTAAATCAAAGCACTTATGTCAACACTATAAAAGAACAATTATTAAAGATCTTTGAAAAAGAAAATGAATTTAACCAGTTAAATAATTTTTTTAAAAAAGGGGAACAATTAAAATTAAAATTTTCAGAAATTAATAATTTAATTATTGAAAACAATTCTTCATTTTTTGAACAGTATTTCTCCTATTTAATTATTAATCATTCAGCTTTTTTAAGAAATATTTTTAATACTATAAATGAAGCGTTTGCTAAACAACCGGAATTACAAGAAAAAAACTTACAAGAACATGTTTATATTAGTTCTAGCGCCTGAAATGCATGAGGAGGGTATATTAGCAAAATTGTTAGAAATGTTTATTTTGTTGATCACTTTGAAATTACATTGAAACAACTAATTGATCCTTATACATTGTGGACATTTGCGCAGGGTTCTTTTCCAACTCAAGTTTTATATGATGTGCATAAAGTAAACAATAATTATTATGAATATGATTTTAAAACAATGGCTCCCAATAATAAAAGAAGTTTAATTGGAACATTAACAACATTGTTTGTTGTAAATGCTTTTGCAACGGGATTATTGTGTTATTTATTTAACCGTTATAAATTTATGGATCATAGTTAAAATATTATTGTAATTTTTAAAGTAAATAAAATATCACCCAGACGGGTGATATTTTATTTTAAGAAATAATTTAATTATCATTATGCGGCATGTGTTTAATTTTATAAGTTGTTTGGGCACGAATAATGGCATCATTATCAGCTAATAAAATCGTTTCTGCAATCCGTTTAAACATTGTCAAAGGGATGGTAATCATTACCATATAAGCATTGTCTTTGTATTTATCATTATAATTTGTAGTAACTTTTCATAATGCATTATGAGCAAATCCATTTTCTTTCAAACGAGTAATAATGACTTCTGGTTTGTCACTAATAATTAATAATGATGTGTTTTTGTAACGAGGGAAAACTTTATTTGAAACAATACCACAAATAATAATTACCATAAAGGCCGCAAAGAATGGTGCTGAGAAGTAGTAGGTTGCAAAAGAAGGATTTGGTGTTGGTGTTTTTACTGCATAGCTCATTGCTCAAGTAATAAGCATTAAAATTGTATTAACAATAATTGAAATATTACCAACTGGTTTTTTCTTTTTGCGTGAAATATAGTTATTAACAAAATCGGTTCCACCAGGACAAGCATCAGCAGTATATAGAAATCCAAAGGCAATTCCATTTAAAATTGCGGCAATTAATCCAAAGAAGAAAATCCATAAATCATGAACTGTTGTATCGGTAATTTTATTTAAGTCTTGTAAGAAATGAAAATCATTGGCATTAATATAAGGAATGCCATGATAAGATCCAACCCCATTTAAAATAATATGAAACACTGTTTGAGCAATCATAAAAATAATAGTATTAATGGTAAAACGATGACTGACAAAAAATCAGCTAAAAATAATTAAAGGAATGTTATTAACAATGTAAAAAACATAATACATTAAGTTTGCATTATTAATATTATCGCTATTTAATGGTTGAAAAATATATTGCGCAAAAATTCTTCCTAATGCTCCAATTCCGGGTGGCAAAACTTTTGATGGTGATAAGAAATAATCAAAAGCAATTGTACAAATGAATCCAGCTAAAATAAGATAAATGTAACCTTTAACTTGTGTTTTTTTCAAATAATTTCTAAGCTCTAAAGAAGTTTCCTGTTTAATTATTTCTTTTTTATTAATGTTACGAATTTTTGTAATTCGAACATCATCATCAAGACCTAGTTTGTCTTCAATATTGATTAATTGTTCTTCATATCCAACAATTTTATTAACAAAACGATGTACCATTGTTATTTCCTTTGAATTTAATTGTTCTAATTGTAACTTTAACTTAAATTCTTTGGTTTGATCAGGGTGTTTTTTTAATCATTCTAATTTTGCTAATAATTGTTGTCGTGATTCGTGTGTTTGTTGTGTATAATGTTTTAATAATTTTTCTGCATGTTTGATATTTTTTTTAATTATTTCATATTCTTCATAGTTACTAATTTTATGTCTTTTATTTTTCATTATTTATGAATCTCCCATATCATATATATTTTCATTATTATTATATTCCTACTTTAAAAAAAATAAAAAAAAGTTGAAAAAATTTAACATTTAGCGCTATTGGGTGTAAGATATAACTAATAATTTTAAAGGAAATTATAAATTATGTGATAATATGTAGTAAAAAAGATGGGATCAGGTAGTTATAAAAATGATGAATGCAAAAGAGCTTTAATTTTGTCGAAAACTCTTGATGAAATAAAAAAAATCATCAATATGACAATTTGAAAACTAATTTTGTGTAAGATTATGATTTTGCTTTAAATTTTTTAAACGTTAAAATATAATACCGTTGATTGTTGGTTTGGTGTTAAACCTTTGTGTTGGTATTTTCATTTTCAGAGCTTTAAATAATTTTGAATATTAGTGAAACCCAAACCATGATAATGAATTAAGGCTTCTTTAAGACTGGATTGTAATTTACTAATCTTATTTAACTTTTGATAACTAGTATCAGGGTTTGTACTAGTTTTGGTGGAATATAGAGTAGAATTTGTTTGTTTTGCTACTAATAAATATAGTGGTTGCATATCAGAAATAATTATTGATTTTTCTTTAATTAGTTGCTTATTCATATTTTCAATAATCCATTGTTTTTGTAATCTTTTGGTATTGGTGGATTGAACAAAAATATTATTATTGCTATCAACTGCCATTTGAATACAGCATTTGGTATCAGTTGAAAATGGATCGAGATGAGTTTTTCGTTTATCAAATTTATCTTTAAAATTGCCTTTATGAATTTCTTTAATAAATGTTTCATCCATTTGGATTTGACCATTTAATTTTTTAAATTTTAACTGTGTATTTTCTAATTGTTTTGATTGCATTAATTTTTGTCGATTATATCAAGCGGTTTTTGGGGTTGTTTTAATAAAACGAGAAATTATTTTACTAGATTGTCCTAACAATGAAATTTGAATTAATAAATTTCACTGTTCATAATTTAAATGACTTCAATAAGTAAAATGATGACGAAATGCATCAAAACTAGCACGACATTTTTTACATAAATATTTTTGTTTTCCTTCGGAATTATGACCATTTTTAACACAATGAAAAGATTTGCAATTAGGACATATAATGCCTTTATCTCTAAATTTTTGATCAATTTCATTTAAACGTTTTTGTTTTTTAATTAAGTCTGCTTGTTGTTTTATTTTTTCATAAAATTCTAAAAATTGATCATCTGTTAAGCTATTTATTAATTCTGTAATTATTTTTTTCATCATTTATTTACCTCTATATATTAAAAATATACCTAATTTTAGGTATATTTTATAAATATCAAGAGTTTTCGACAAAATTAAAGCAAAAGAGAGCAATAATGCAGAAGAACATTTGTTAAAATTAGAGAAAACAAAAAATGATTTAGATTTAATTCGGATAAAACGCCGAATTATTTTAGGGATTGTATATGGATTAATTTCAGCGGTTGGATATTCATTTGTACCGCTAATGTTATATATGATTCCTGAACAAGGACCTTATGGAAACTTAGCATCACCAATTAATACAACATTTTATGTTACAATCCAAGAAATAATGGCGATGTTTGTAATGTTTATTTTTTATAAAACAAAAAATTTTATTAATTTTTTTAAGATGTTGCATCATAAAGAAACATGACTAGTTGTTTTATATGGATTTTTGGGTGGACCAGTTGCGATGGTATTTTTCCAGTTATCAGTGTTATTAACAATTAATCATCTTGGGCAAACTGATGGAACAGTGCCTGGATTGTTATTAAACTTAAATGTTATTTTAGCTGGGGTTGGAAGTGCAATTTTCTTCCGTGCTCGTCAAAGTAAATACACTTGAACAGCATTAGCAATTTCAACATTTTTGATTTTGGGAATGTCAATTCATTTTGCAATTGATGAAGGTTTAACGTGATCATCAATTGGGGGAATGTGTTTAGCCTTAATAACAGCTGCTTTCTATGCAATGGAAGCGTTGGGAATGTCACATTTAATGAGTTATTCCAAAATTAATTTTACTAATTATGAAACAGTTTCAATTAAAACAGGGTCTTCAGCATTATTAATGTTATTATTAGGAACACCAATTGCGGCTGTTGCTTCGCATCAAAATTTTTTTGAAGGTTATAAAATATTTACTAACTTTTAATATTATGATTATGCTTTAATTTTTATTTTTGGTGGAATTATTATGGGTAGTTCACGTATGTTATATTATGCTTGTTTAGCAATGTCAGGGCCAACCTATACAACATCAACCCAATTATTAATGTTATTTTGAACACCAATTTGACAGTACATTTTTATTGCTGCTAGTGTTCCAAACCAGATTTTACAACCAACTTTATACTATTGAGTATGTATTGTTCCAATTGTTTTTTGTACCTTTGTTATTTCCAGCAATGAGTTTTTGATGTATGCCGGCAAGGTTGGCTGGAAGCGAGCCTTTCACGAATTGTTTGGAAAACTTCCAAAAGAATCAAATGAAAAACATTCATAAAAATAAAAATGTAAGTTACTTTACATTTTTATTTTTGCAATTATGTGATTAAATATTAATAGCAAGCAAAGGAATGAACAATGGAAACAAATAGTCTTTTATTTTTACGCGCAGTCCAGTTAGCTGTGATTGCTGCATATGAATTAGTTGGCAAGAATGATAAAAATATGTTAGATCAAAAAGCGGTTGATATCATTAATAAGTTATTAACAAATAATGATGTTAAAGCAAAAATTGCAATTGGCAAAGGTGAACTTGATGCAGCACCAATGTTGTATCAAGGACAAACTTTTTCCCATCAACAAGCAATTACAATTGATATTGCTGTTGACCCAATTGAAGGAACAGCTCCGGCCAGTAAAAATGAACCGGGTTCAATCCCGTGTATTGCTATTGCTAAAATTGATACAATGTTACAAATTCCAGAAATGTATATGGAAAAATTATTTTTATCAGAAGACTTAGGAGCAACAATTGATTTTTCTCAACCGATTGAGAAAATATTATTAACTTTATTAAGTATCAAACAAAATTTATTATGTATTATTTTAAATAAACCTCGTCATCAAGCAATTATTAAGACAATGAAAAAACTAGGAATTTATGTCGAATTAATTAATGAGGGAGATGTTTTGGGGGCGATTGATGTTGTTTTAAAAAAAGCTGATTTTTTATATGGCATTGGTGGTGCACCAGAAGGTGTTCTAATGGGCGCGTTAGCAATTGCAACTAATTATAAAATGTTTGCGCGTTTAACAGCATATGAACAAGTTTGGCCAAACGAAAGTGAAACTCAAGACCGAATGAAGATTGAACAACAAGCTTTGGCGCACAAAAAAATTAGTTATGATACAATTTTTTCTGAACGAGACCTAGTTGCTGATGAAGAAGCAATGTTTTTTGCAGCTATTTTAACGGGAGGAACTGTTTTAAAACCATTACAAATTATTGATCATAAATATGTTGTCCATTCTTTTGTTGGGTACAATAATATTTATCATCAAATTATTTCAAAATATCCCGTAACAAGTAATGTTCAGGATTTATTAAATAAATATAGTAAATAATCTAAAGGGGGTTAGGAAGATGCCATTTCGTTTAGAAAAGATTGCATTTGGGACTTTATTTTTGAAAAAAGAAGAGGCAATTATTAATGCCTTGCAAAATGGTTATAAAATTATTGATACTGCTAAAGTTTATCAGAATGAAGAAATGGTTGGGCAAGCAATTAAAAAATATTTAATTACTAATAATGCAAAACGAGAAGATGTTATTATTGAAACAAAAATTTGATGCGATGACATTGAAGCAGGGAAGACAACAACGGCAGTATTGGGAGCGTTAAAACGCCTAGATGTGAATTATTTGGATATTGTTTTAATTCATCGCCCAAATATGAATTTTCATAAAACAATTAAAGCTTATGTTGAATTATTACAATGTAAAGCACAAGGTTTAATTCATATTGTTGGTGTTAGCAATTTTGATAAAGATATGATTGAAGTCTTATTTGAAAAAACAGGGATTTATCCCAACATTAATCAAATTGAGTTTAATCCCTTTAATCAACGGTGAGACCGGGTACAATATTGTCAAGATAAAAATATTTTAGTTCAAGCATATTCACCAATCACAAAAGTTTTAGAAAACCAAATTCTAATTACGGAAGCAAAAAAATATAATTGTACTGTTTCCCAATTAGTCTTGGCATGAATCAAATATTTTAGTATTCAACCAATTGTGAAAGCAGAGACATTACAACATATTAAAGAGAATAATGGTTTTGAAAAACTTAAGTTAACAAAAAAGACAATTCAACTGTTACAAAGCTTAAATATGTATGAAAATGTTTATGCTGAAACATTTGATGGAATTTAAATTAACAGTAATATTAAATTTATTAGTTGATAGACTGAGAAGGGAAAAGTAATAAAGTTATTTTTCTTTTTTTAATAATTATGTCGTTATCCTAGATAATGTTATAATATTACTATAATGGTTTCATAATGGAGGGATATAATGGCAAAAAAAACAATGGCTGAAATTTTAGCAGCAGCTAAAAAAGCAAAAGCAGAAATTGATGGTGATCAATATGCGACTGAAGGTGAATATTTTAATCCTAGTAATTTAACATTAGAACAAAAGTTGAAATTACGAAAAGCAGCAAATAATCCAAACGATCCAAATTATCATATTTGATTGCAAATTAATCAAGAAAAGCAAACTTCTGGTTGAGTTAAAATTGATAAAAAGAAAATAAAAGATTTATCAGAAGATGATGACGATAATAATAATTAGTATTTTTCTTTACTAGAAAATAGTTTTTTGTATTCAAATGCTAGAATCAAAATGGTTATTAGAGAACTCTAATAGCCACTATCATCTTGTTTATATTAATGTTTTAACATCCGTTTTGTTTCGGGTGTTTTTTATATTAAACTTTTTTAAGAACCCTATGGTAGTATCCATATGGCGTAAACCTTTTAATTTAAGGCGTTTTTTGGTATAATTATAAAAAGTGGGACGTAATATTTTATCAATTTTTAATTATAACAAAACTAATCTTGTTAAAGGGGAATGGTTATGAAGAAAACAAAAAATATTACAATGATTACAATTTTAATTGTGAGTTTAGGGCTAGCGGTGTTGTTTGCCTGATTGTTTTGAAGTGTTTTAAAAGGCGATAATGAAATTAATTATGCTTAATATAGTAAATGTTTATTATATGCTGAACATAGTAACCAAAAAATAGATTTAACCCGCAAAATAATAACCAATTAGTAAGTGCCACCTTTAAAAACTTTGCGCATGCAAATGGTAAAATAAGACAACTTAGTACCAATGACTTAGCTTTTATTAAACGTTGTGAAAATAATATGCTTTATCAAGCAAACCCTAAAGTTGTAGCAGCATTTAATCAAAAAAAAGCATTGTCGCATTTTAAAACAATTACTGATGTTGTTAATGGTTTAACAAATAATAAGATTTATCCATACCAATTAGAAAAAATGGTATTAACGTTAGATTATAAAGAACAAGCACCGTTCCGTAATAATTTAATTGACTTTGCCAATTTGTTTGTTAGTATTTTTGGCGCAGCCGTTTTTAAAAAATTAATCTATAATTTAGAAATTAATAATAGTATTGGTCAATATGGTACAGTAAGTAATAACCAAGTTTTAGCTTTTACAAAACTAAAAGGAAATGGAAATGATTTAGCACAATGTTTAGTGTTTACGGAACATTCACTGCAAGCGCGAATGAGTAAAATTCAATATCAAATTGGATTTCATTCAACCGCAACTAATATTTCAACTATTGTTTATGAAATAGGACATGCGATTTCAAATTATGCTTGAGTTTGACCAAATAATCGTCTTCGTTTTAATCATAATATTACACCAGCAACTGGGCGTTGTACACCAACTAAAGATAAGTCATTAATTAATATTCGTGGGTTTATGTATAGTCCAAATGATTCATTAGTTCGTTATTTAGGAAAACAAGTTGGCATTAGTAATAATGCACCGTTTCAACAACAATTAGAGGCTTGGGCATTTATTCAATCTGGTTATGGTCGGACAGGTGGTAACGCAGAATTATTCGCCGAAGGTTTTGCCCAATGGTTATTAACGCCAGATGATCAAAAGGGTTTAAATTGACAAATTCTTAATGATTTTTATGGGACATATTTTAAAAACTATTATTTAATTTAAAAAAGGGCATTAGCCCTTTTTTATACGTTTTCACCGTTTAGTAATTTTTCTAAATAATCACCAACGCCACCTTCATCATTAGTTAAGTGGGTAATTCCACGCGCATTAGTTTTTAAATTATCATTACCATTTTTCATTGCAACGCCATAACCAACATTTTGCAATAATTCTAAATCATTCATTTCATCACCAAAGGCGATAACATCACGAATATCAACATTATAGTATTGGGCTAAAATATCAGCTGCAAATCCTTTTGAAACAAGTTTATTCGTAATATTAATCATTGTTTGACTTTGTTTGCTGCTATAGTGGCCAATATTAATTCGAACAGAGTTCTTAAAGTTTTCAAACATTCTTAATACTTCATCTGTTTTATTAGTTCCGTTTAAATATAACGCCATATTACTAGCGGGACCTTTTCAAGAATTGTAAGGGTCGGCAATAAAATATTCATCATCAGCCACATCATCAAGATGGAAGTAGTTTTCAATTGCCTCATCTTTTTTTCAACAAATTGCTTTATCATAATGTTCAATTAAAACATTTTCAACATTGCCTCTAACATCGGGATGATTAATAATACTTATAATTACATCATATGCAATTGAGAAAACTAATCGTTTAAATTCACGTTTTAAGGGGTCATGAATATGACCACCATCAAAATTTGTTAATAATGTATCTAATCCTAATTCACGATAAAAGCGAATACTTGCCCGGTGGGGGCGCCCAGTAATAATACATACTTTATGGCCAACATTAACAGCTTTTTTAATTACTTCTTGTGTTTTTGGATGGATTGTTTTACCATCATTCATTAATGTTGTCCCATCTAAATCAATTAAGATTAAACGTTTTTTATCTAGGTGTTGTAATTTCATTGGTACTCCTTTCTAAAAATATGCTTTTTTTCTTCTCCCCTTACTTCTTATTATATCTAATATTTTTGTAATTAAATTATTTTTAAAATTTTAGCACTATTTAGTTGACTTTGCTAACAACTATGATAAGATATAAATATCAAATTAGCAAACAGAGAGTGAGAGTGCTAAAAAAGGAGGGTACTTTATGGAATTTGCACAGCAATATGAACTAGGAAAAGATCCAAAGGTTCTTGAAAAATTTACTAAAAACCTTAATAAAGAAGCAATTGCTGGAAAATTAGATCCAATTATTGGACGTGAAGATGAAATTAACCGGGTAATCCGAATTTTATCTCGTAAAACAAAAAACAATCCCGTTTTAATTGGAGAACCAGGGGTTGGGAAAACGGCAATTGTCGAAGGATTAGCTCAACGAATTGTTAAAGGTGATATTCCTAGTAATTTACAAAATAAAACAATTTATGAATTAGATATGGGAGCCTTAATTGCAGGAGCTAAATTTCAAGGAGAATTTGAAGAACGTTTAAAAGCAGTGATGAATAAAGTAAAAGAATCTAATGGTGATTTTATTTTATTTATTGATGAATTACATTTAATTATTGGGGCTGGTAAAACCCAAGGAAGTATGGATGCTAGTAATTTACTAAAACCAATGTTGGCTCGTGGTGACTTACACTGTATTGGTGCGACAACATTAGATGAACATCGTTTATATATTGAAAAAGATGCTGCTTTAGAACGTCGTTTTCAAAAAGTAATGGTTGTTGAATCAACAATTGATGAAAGTATTTCAATCTTACGTGGATTGAAAGAACGCTTTGAAACTTTCCATGGGGTTAAAATCCATGACAATGCTTTAGTTGCTGCTGTTAACTTGTCATCACGTTATATTACTGATCGTTTTTTACCAGATAAAGCAATTGACTTAATTGATGAAGCTTCTGCAACAATTAAAACGGAAATTGCATCGGTGCCAACCGAGTTAGATAACTTAAATCGTCGTGTTGTTCAATTAGAAATTGAAAAAGTTGCGTTACAAAAAGAAACGGATAAAGCTTCTAATGAACGGTTAGTTGATATTGCAAATGAATTAAAACCATTAAAAACAAAACAAGAAAAATTAGAAATTCAGTGAAATTCCGAAAAAGAAAGTATTACTAAATTAAAGAACTTAAAATCAGAAGTTGAACAATTAAAAAAAGAATTAGAACAAACACAATTACGCGGTGATTTTAATCGTGCGGGGGAAATTCAATACGCCTTATTACCAAAATTAGAACAACAATTACATGAGCAAGAAAAAAGTGCTTCTGAATCACACTTGTTAAAAGAAGATGTAACTGAGCGCAAGATTGCGGCAATTGTTGGAAAATGAACAGGAATTCCTGTTGACCGGTTAGTTGAAACCGAAAAAGCAAAATTACTGAATTTAAATAATATTTTGTGTAGTCGTGTTCGCGGTCAAAATGAGGCAATTCAAGCGGTTTCAGATGCGATTATTCGTAGTCGTAGTGGAATTAAAGATCCCAATAAACCAATTGGTAGTTTCTTATTTTTAGGACCAACCGGAGTTGGAAAAACTGAAGTTGCTCGTAGTTTAGCGTATGTTTTATTTAACTCAGAAAAACAGATGGTCCGATTAGATATGTCAGAATATATGGAGAAACATTCTGTTAGCAAGTTAATTGGTGCGCCACCAGGTTATGTTGGTTATGAACAGGGGGGGCAATTAACAGAAGCTGTTCGTCGTAGTCCATACTCAATTGTTTTATTTGATGAAATTGAAAAGGCCCATCCAGATATCCTGAATATTCTTTTACAAATTTTAGAAGATGGGCGTTTAACTGATTCATTAGGAAAAACGGTTGATTTTAAAAATACAATTATTATTATGACTTCAAACATTGGATCAGAATATCTATTGAATGAAAACAACGAAGGAGTTGGGCTGTTAATTCAAAAAGAATTGGCCAAAAAATTTAAGCCAGAATTTTTAAATCGAATTGATAATGTTGTAACCTTTAATGCTTTATCGAAAGAAGTGATTAAAGAGATTATTGAAAAAGAATTATCGGAACTAACTCAGCGCATTGAAAATAGTAAAAAAATTCGGATTACTTATTCAGAAGCAGTTTTAGAAAAAATTTTAAACGAAGGATATGATCGTGAATTTGGAGCTCGTCCAATTAAGCGTTACATTCAACGAAACCTTGAATCATTAATTGCACATGCTATTATTTCCGAAGAAGTTCAAGAGGGAAAATCATATACGATTGATGTTGCTAATAATGAAATGGTCATTAAAAACAGTACAAAATTAAATTAGCACTTGCATTCTTAGAATGATAATTTATAATATTATTGTTATCACTATTTAGTGTTAATTGCCAAATTTAGATCAGAATTGAAACTAGGAGGTGTTAATGATGTTAACTCAACGCCAAGAAAACATCTTAAAAGTAATTGTGGAAGAATACACGAAGACAGCGCAACCTGTTGGAAGTAAAACTATTATGGCTTCTTCGTTAATATATTCTTCTTCTGCAACAATTCGGAATGAATCTGCAATTTTAGAAAAAGAAGGTTTTTTAGAAAAAGAACATGCTTCATCGGGGCGCATTCCATCAACAAAAGGGTATCGTTATTATGTTGATAATTTAATGGATGAGAAAAATATTGATGATATTAAAAACCGAATTGAAGCATTATTTGTTGATCGTAATATGTCAATTAATGATATTCTTGATCAAACAGGGCAAATCTTAAGTGAAATGACAAATTTAACAACGGTTGTTGTTGGGCCAAATTTTAAAGAAGAAATGTTAAAGAAAATTGAGTTATTACCAATTTCTGCAACGCAAGCGGTTGTTGTCTTTGTTTTAAAAAACGGCCACGTTGAAAACAAATTGTTTAATACTGATGAAAATAGTTCAATTAATGATTTACAAATTTCAGTCGAACTATTTAATAGCCGGTTAGAAAACACTAAAATAACGGATATTACTGCTAAATTTGATGTTATTCGACCAGTTTTAGAACAACAAGTTAAACATTATGAATATATTTTAAAACAATTTGCGAATGCTTTAACAAGCATTGTTAAACCAAGTTATTCAACACATGGTTTACAATATATGTTACAAAATCCGGAATATAATAATCCGGAACGAATTAAACAAATTATTCGCCTTATTGAAACAATTTCCCCATTTGATTATTTTAAAAAACAACAAGATAACCCAAATGAAGACTTGGTTTCAATCCAAATTGGAAGTGAAACAGGATTTAATAATGACGATATGGCATTATTAACAACAACATATAAAGTTGATGATATGCAAGAAGGGGGCATTGCTTTGGTGGGACCAAAGCGCTTGGAATATGATAAGCTCTATGAAGTGTTAGAGTGATTAGCAAACCGTATTAGAGAAGCATATCAAAAAGAAGATAGAAAGGTTGAGATTAATGAATAATGAACAAAATGGCAAATCTTCACCAAACCAATTAAAAGAAAAAATTGAAAAACTACGGAAAGAATTGGCTAATACGCAAGCAACACCTTCGGAAACAGCATCATCAGAAGCTGGAACACCGACAGCTGAAACAAATAACTTGGCTATTATTGAAGATTTAGAACAAGAAATTGATTTATTATTAAAAGATAATATGCGATTACGAGAAGAAAAGTTATTAGCATTAGCAGATGGGGAAAACTTAAAAAAAAGAATTCACACTGAAGTAGATGATATTAAACGTTATCGTGCCGCCGGAATGGCAGAAAAATTACTGCCGACCCTAGATAACTTTGAGCGGGCATTACAAGTTACAAATGTAACTCCAGAGGTTAAAAACTTTTTAACTGGATTTGAAATTATTCACCATATATTTAAAACGGTTTTCGAAGAAGAAGGAATTACTGCAATGGATACAAAAGTTGGTGAACATTTTAATTCTAATCTTCATGCGGCAATTGAGATTGTTGAATCAACTGATGTTGATTCAGGATGCATTGTTCAAATTATGCAAAAAGGATATATGATTCATGATCGTGTTTTAAGACATGCATCAGTGCAGGTAGCAAAATAACAATATTGGAGAGAGGAAGGAAAGATATTATGTCAAAAATTATTGGAATTGATTTAGGAACAACGAATTCATGTGTTGCTGTTATGGAAGGAAACGAATTTAAAGTTTTAGAAAACCCAGAAGGACAACGTACAACACCATCGGTTGTTTCATTTAAAAATGAGGAAATTATTGTTGGAGATGCTGCAAAACGTCAAGCAGTAACTAATCCAAATACAATTAGTTCAATTAAAAGAAAGATGGGAACATCTGATAAAGTGCATGTTAATAGCAAAGATTATAGTCCTGAACAAATTTCAGCCGAAATTTTACGTTATTTAAAAAGTTATGCTGAAAAAAAATTAGGACAAAAAGTATCAAAAGCAGTTATTACTGTTCCAGCATACTTTAATGATGCCCAACGTCAAGCAACAAAAGATGCCGGAAAAATTGCCGGATTAGATGTTGAACGAATTATTAATGAACCAACCGCAGCGGCATTAGCTTATGGAATTGATAAAGTTGACAAAGAACAAAAAGTTTTAGTTTATGATTTAGGAGGAGGAACATTTGATGTTTCAATCTTAGATTTAGCTGATGGAACTTTTGAAGTATTATCAACTGCGGGGGATAACCATTTAGGAGGAGATGACTTTGATGATGTTATCATTAAATGAATGGTTGAAGAATTTAAAAAAGAAAATGGAATTGATTTAAAAACAGATAAAATGGCAATGCAACGTTTAAAAGAAGAAACGGAAAAAGCAAAGAAAAATCTGTCTTCACAATTACAAACAGAAATTGCGGCACCGTTTATTACTGCTCGTGATGGTAATCCATTACACTTAAATTTAACTTTAACAAGAGCAAAATTTGATGAAATGACAAAAAGTCTTGTTGATCGTACCGTTGAACCTGTTCGTAAAGCATTGGCGGATGCTAAATTAAAAGCTAGTGAATTAGACCAAGTGTTATTAGTTGGTGGAAGTACTAGAATTCCAGCTGTTCAAGAAGTGATTAAACGTGAATTAGGAAAAGAGCCAAACCGAACAATTAATCCTGATGAAGTTGTGGCAATTGGAGCCGCAATTCAAGGGGGAGTTTTAGCTGGTGATGTAAAAGATGTTTTATTATTAGATGTAACACCATTATCATTAGGAATTGAGACATTGGGAGGGGTATCAACTGTTTTAATCCCTCGAAATACAACAATTCCAACTTCAAAAGCACAAGTGTTTTCAACTGCTGCTGATAACCAACCAGCGGTTGACATTCATGTCTTACAAGGAGAACGGAAAATGGCTGGTGATAACAAAACATTGGGGCGTTTTCAATTATCAGGAATTGACCCTGCGCCAAAAGGAATGCCACAAATTGAAGTTAAGTTCTCAATTGACGCCAACGGAATTGTTTCAGTTGCAGCAAAAGATTTAAAAACAAACAAAGAACAATCTGTTACAATCACTAATGGTGGCGGATTAACCGATGAAGAAATTCAACGTATGGTTGATGAAGCTGAAAAAAATAAAGATAAAGATGAACAAAAATTAAAAAACATCGAATTACGTAATAAGGCTGAATCATATGTTGCAGTAATTAGTCAAGCATTAGAAACGAACAAAGATAAAATGGATGCTGAACAATTAAAAACATCAGAAGAAATGGTTAAAGAAATTAAAGAATTATTAGATAAAGAAGATTATGCCGGATTAGAAGCAAAAATGGCCGGGCTTGAACAAGCAATGGCCGAAGCTTCAAAACATATGAATGATCACCAAGGTGAACAATCTGAACCAGAAATTACTGAAGATGATGAAAAGAAAGATAAATAACAATAATGATGACTAAAATTATTTTAGTTATCTTTTCTTTAAGAAGGAAAGTAGGAAGATGGTAAAATGGGGAAACGAGACTATTATGATGTATTGGGTGTTGAACGAAATGCAACAGATGAAGAAATTAAACGAGCATTTCGCCAACTAGCCAAAAAATATCACCCGGATGTTTCAAAAGAAAAGGATGCAGAAGCAAAATTTAAAGAAGTTAACGAAGCTTATGAAGTATTATCTGATCCAAATAAACGCCGGAACTATGATCAATTTGGCTATGCCGGAAATGATCCAAATGCTTTTGGCGGTTTTGGTGGCTTTAGCCAAGGCTTTAGTGGCGGTGGTGATTTTGAAGATATTTTTTCTGGTGGTTTTGGTGATATTTTTGAAAACTTTTTTGGTGGGGGCGCTAAAAAACGTCGTGGTTTTAGTAACCAACCAATTAAAGGAGAAAATGTTGCAGCACGAGTAACAGTTACTTTAAAAGAACAAATGTTTGGAAAAAAAGTTAAACTTGATTTAAATGTTGATAAGACTTGTGAAGCGTGTGATGGAACGGGTGCCAAAGATCCGAAAAAAGATATTCATACTTGTACAACTTGTGATGGGTATGGATATGTTAATATTGAACAACGTAGTTTATTTGGCGTAATTCAATCGCAACAACCTTGTCCTGATTGTAAGGGTCGTGGAAAAGTTGTTACAAGTAAATGTCCAAAATGTAAAGGTCAAGGTCATTATCGTGGGAAAGAAGTTGTTGAAATTGAACTACCAAAATCAATTTATGAAAACCAACAATTACGAATTCGTGAAAAAGGAAATTATGGTTTAAATAATGGTCCGCGTGGTGATATTTATTTAGAAATTACTGTTAAATCAAATAAATATTTTAAACGGATTAATGATAATTTGCACTTAGATTTACCAGTTTCTTATTTAGACGCCTTATTAGGTGCTGAAATTAAAGTGCCAACTTTTGATGGTGATGTTCATTTAAAACTGCCAGCAAACACAAAAACAAATAGTGTTTTTAGTATTCCAAACCATGGGTTTTTTAAAGGCCCAGCATCTACTAAACGTGGTGATCTAATTGTTAATGTTCTTGTTGCAATTCCGACTAAATTATCTGTTGAGGAAAAAACAAAGTTACAAGAATTAAAAGATATTAGTTCATTTCATATTATCGATAATTTCTATGAAGATTTATAATAAATAAAAAGGATTTAAAATTAATTTTAAATCCTTTTTATTTATTATTTTTTTTGTTTTTTCAGCGATAATAACCATAAATGCCAGTTGTTAAAACATAAACATTAAAGTAGCCAAGTTGGCGTAATTCTAATGCGGCTTCACCACTGCGGTTACCACCGTTACACAGGGTAATAATTAGTTGTTCTTTATCTGGCAAATAATGATTTGGGTTTTGCAACAAGTCAAAGATATAAACATTTGTTGAATTTGGCATTTGAGATAACGTTTTAAATTCAACATTAGTTCGAACATCCAACAAGTAGGCGTTATCTTTTATTGTTTCAAAGGTTTGATTATCAATATAAACTGATTGCTGTTTCATATTAGGTTCCTCAACTTTTTTGCTATATTTATATCATATCTTAAATATCAAAATAATGTGTGATAAAATTAAAAAGGTTTAAAATAACAGAGAGGAATTAAGGGTTTTGATGGCAAAACAAGTATTTAAAAAGATAATTAATAATCGACAATTGATCGTTGAACATGGACAATTAGCAAAACAGGCCAGTGGGGCTGTTTTAATCCGTTATGGTGAAACAGTGGTCTTAGTAACAGCAACAGTTAGTAATAAGGTTAGTGAAACTGATTTTTTTCCATTAACAGTTATTTTTCAAGAAAAGTTATATTCGGTTGGAAAAATTCCGGGTGGTTTTTTAAAACGGGAAGGAAAACCATCAGAATATGGAACCTTATCAGCACGGGTGATTGATCGTGCGTTACGACCATTATTTTCAGAAAATTTTCGTAATGAAGTTCAAATTATCATTAATGTTTTAGCTGTTGATAATGATAGTGATGTTCGGATTGCTAGTTTATTTGGCGCATCATTAGCCCTTGGTATTTCAAAAATCCCGTTTGCTGGTCCTGTGGCGGGAGCATTATTAACCGTTGATCAAAAACAAAACATTATTGTTAATCCAACTTTAGAGCAGTTAAATACGGGTCAAATGGAATTAATTGTGACCGGAACAACTGATGCAATTAATATGGTTGAAGCTGGTGCGAAAGAAGTTTCGGAAGCAACAATGTTAGAAGCAATTTTAAGGGGTCATAAAGTAATTGTCGAATTGGTTGCTTTTCAAAATGAAATTATTGCTAAAGTTGGTCAACCAAAAATGGATGTTACATTATTTACTGTTCGTTCCGAAATTATTGCGTATGTTAATGAACATTATGCGACAAAGTTAATTGCGGCAGCACAAATTAAAGAAAAGGTTTTACGTTATGAAGCAATTCAAGGTTTAACTGAACAAGCGTTAGAACATTATCCGATTGCAAACGATATAACTGAAAAAGACCGTCAACGAATTATTTTGGAACTAAAAACAGCATTATATGATGTTGTTCGGCAAGAAGTTCGTCGTCAAATTTTAATTGATAAAACACGATTAGATAATCGTCGCCTTGATGAAATTCGTCCTTTAACTAGTGAAATTGATATTTTACCAGTTGTTCACGGGAGTGCTTTGTTCACACGAGGTGAAACACAAGTCTTGTCTGTTGTGACATTAGGAGCTTTAGGGGAAAATCAAATTATTGATGGTATTACTGATGAAGATGGGAAACGCTTTATGCACCATTATAATTTTCCGCCTTTTTCTGTTGGTGAAACAGGACGGATGGGACCACCATCCCGTCGTGAAATTGGCCACGGGGCTTTAGGGGAAAAAGCATTGTTACAGATTATTCCGAGTGAAAAGGTGTTTCCATATACAATTCGCATTGTTTCAGAAGTATTAGAATCAAATGGTAGTACCTCACAAGCTTCAATTTGTGCTGCAACTTTAGCTTTAATGGCCGCTGGTGTTCCAATTACAGCACCCGTGGTCGGAATTGCAATGGGATTAGTAAAAGAAGATGATAACTATACCATTTTAACTGATATTCAAGGAATGGAAGACCATCTTGGCGATATGGATTTTAAAGTGGCAGGGACAGCACAAGGGATTTGTGCGTTGCAAATGGACATTAAAATTGCTGGTATTAATGAAACAATTTTACAAGAAGCATTGTTAGCGGCTAAAAAAGCTCGTTTGCAAATTCTTGATAATGTTTTAGCAACGATTGCAGCACCACGAACACAATTAGCGCCAACAGCGCCGAAAATGAAAACATTTATGATTCCAGTTGATAAAATTCGCGAAGTGATTGGTCCTGGTGGTAAGATGATTACAGCCATTATTGAGAAAGCTGATGATGTTAAAATTGATATTGAAGATGATGGTCAAGTAACAATTTATCATAAGGATTATCCGGCAATTGAAAAAGCTTATGAATTAATTAAAGCAATTGCAATGTCCGTTGAAATTGGTGCTGAAATGACAGGACCAATTGTTAAAATTGAAAAGTTTGGGGCTTTTGTTAATTTAAAAGAAAATGTTGATGGTTTAATTCATATTTCAAAATTAGCGGAAAAACGAGTTGAAAAAACCGAAGATATTGTGCAATTAAATGATCTTGTTAAAGTTAAGGTCTTAGAAGTTGATGGTAAAGGAAGGATTAAGTTACAGTTACTTGAAGTTTTACCAAAAAAATAATTATTAATTTCCATAATCTTTTCGCTTTAATTTTGTCGAAAACTCTTGATGAAATAAAAAAAATCATCAATATGACAATTTGAAAACTAATTTTGTGTAAGATTATGATTTTGCTTTAAATTTTTTAAACGTTAAAATATAATACCGTTGATTGTTGGTTTGGTGTTAAACCTTTGTGTTGGTATTTTCATTTTCAGAGCTTTAAATAATTTTGAATATTAGTGAAACCCAAACCATGATAATGAATTAAGGCTTCTTTAAGACTGGATTGTAATTTACTAATCTTATTTAACTTTTGATAACTAGTATCAGGGTTTGTACTAGTTTTGGTGGAATATAGAGTAGAATTTGTTTGTTTTGCTACTAATAAATATAGTGGTTGCATATCAGAAATAATTATTGATTTTTCTTTAATTAGTTGCTTATTCATATTTTCAATAATCCATTGTTTTTGTAATCTTTTGGTATTGGTGGATTGAACAAAAATATTATTATTGCTATCAACTGCCATTTGAATACAGCATTTGGTATCAGTTGAAAATGGATCGAGATGAGTTTTTCGTTTATCAAATTTATCTTTAAAATTGCCTTTATGAATTTCTTTAATAAATGTTTCATCCATTTGGATTTGACCATTTAATTTTTTAAATTTTAACTGTGTATTTTCTAATTGTTTTGATTGCATTAATTTTTGTCGATTATATCAAGCGGTTTTTGGGGTTGTTTTAATAAAACGAGAAATTATTTTACTAGATTGTCCTAACAATGAAATTTGAATTAATAAATTTCACTGTTCATAATTTAAATGACTTCAATAAGTAAAATGATGACGAAATGCATCAAAACTAGCACGACATTTTTTACATAAATATTTTTGTTTTCCTTCGGAATTATGACCATTTTTAACACAATGAAAAGATTTGCAATTAGGACATATAATGCCTTTATCTCTAAATTTTTGATCAATTTCATTTAAACGTTTTTGTTTTTTAATTAAGTCTGCTTGTTGTTTTATTTTTTCATAAAATTCTAAAAATTGATCATCTGTTAAGCTATTTATTAATTCTGTAATTATTTTTTTCATCATTTATTTACCTCTATATATTAAAAATATACCTAATTTTAGGTATATTTTATAAATATCAAGAGTTTTCGACAAAATTAAAGTCTTTTCGTGAAAAAAACTAGTTAATTATTTGTTATAATTAAAAATAAGTTAGGAGATTTAATTATGAGTAAAATTGCGATTGACATGATGGGAACCAATTTAGGAATTAATACAATTATTGGGGCTTTGAAAGTTTTTATGAAAAAATATCAAGATGTTACGTTTATTTTAGTCGGTAATGAAAGCGAAATTAAAACCGCGGTAACTAAAGTAAAATTAGATGCAACAAGGTATGAAATTTTTGCAACAACAGAAGTTATTTTAATGACAGAAGGCTTAATGGAAGTTCGTCGTAAACCAAATAGTTCAATGGTTCGTGCTGCTGAATTATTACATGACCAAAAAGCTGATGCCTTTCTTTCGGGTGGCTCAACGGCAGCTTTTTTAGCAGCATGTCATTTTATTGTTGGTGAAATTCCTGGAATTTCTCGCCCAGCTTTTATGCCTTTTATTCCAACGATTAAAAAAGGAAAATCAGTTTTAATGTTAGATGTTGGGGCTAACTTAGAAAATGAGCCCCAAGATCTTGTTAATTTTGCAATTATGGCTAGTGTTTATGCACAAGCAATTATGCATAATACAACTCCAACAGTTGCTATTTTGAATATTGGTGAAGAAGCATCAAAAGGAAAAGACTATCATAAGGAAGCTTATAAATTGTTGGCTGCCAATAATAAAGTTAATTTTAAAGGAAACATTGAACCACGGGATATTACAAGTAATCTTGTTGATATAATCGTAACAGATGGTTTTACCGGGAATATTGCTTTAAAAACGTTAGAGGGAATGGCAAAAAACTTAATGGCAGTTATTAAATATGAATTAACTAAAAATCTTTATCGTAAATTAAAAGCATTATCCCTTCGCAAAGCGTTCCGGGGTGTTCGTGAAACATTTGATTATCGGAATAATGCTTCAGCTTTAGTACTAGGGTTAAAGGCAATTGCTATTAAAACGCATGGTAGCAGTGATGAGAAATCATGGATTAGTACATTAGAAATGGCTCGCACTGCAATTGTTAATGATTTTGTTCAAAAAATAACGACAAAATTATTAAAGGAGGATTAATTTTACGATGAAGTTTATAAATAAACAACCCGACCAATTATTTGCAGAATTAAAAGGGTTCTTTAGACAATATAATATTCTGATTAAAACAAAAAAATATTATTTAGAGGCTTTAACCCATAATTCTTATGCTAATGAAAATAATTTGAATTATACTTATCAACGAATGGAATTCTTAGGTGATGCTATTTTAGCAAAAGAAATTTCATTATATTTATTTTTAACTTTTCCTGACAAAAATGAGGGAGAAATTACTAATTTACGAAGTAAAGTAGTTCGTGAAGGGACATTGGCAGAATTAGTTCGGCAAATGAATTGAGCTCCCTTTTTGTTGTTAGGAAAAGGTGAAATTAAAACAAAAGGGTATGAAAAAAATCGCATTTTAGCGGATATTTATGAATCAATGTTAGCAGCATTATATCTTGATTTAGGAGAAGAAACAGTTCGTACTTTTATTGATCAAACTTTAATTAAAATGGTTTCAAGTCCGGGTTTTTTTGACCAAATCCGTGATTATAAAACCGAATTACAAGAATTTTTACAGGCTGGTGATGTGCGAACGCTGGAATATAAGTTAGTAAAAGAATCACCACCATTAGAAGGCAACCGCGTCTTATATACTGTGATGGCAGAAATTGATGGCATTCGTTATGGTGAGGGTTATGGTTATACTCATAAAGAAGCAGAACAATTAGCGGCACGAGACGCTTTACAAAAATTAGCAAAAAATCCAAAATATAATTTTGAAAAATAACCAATAATGTATTATGATTAAATTAAATTATACGGAGATGAAAACTAATGATAAGACATTTATTCAAAAATTTTTGATTAAATTTTACCAAGAATAGTTTTCAGGTTTTGGGATTGTTTTTAATGTTGGGTGTCGTCATTACTCTTTTTGGAGGAATGATTATGTCAAATGATTTAAGTACTAGTCAATTAGCTGTGATTGGAAAAAACTTATATAATACCAATATTTCTTTTCGCTTTAGTGAGCAATTAAAAATTGCTTCAAATAATAAAAATTTATCATATGGATTAAATAACATTAACTATATTAATTCTAACCAAACAATTGATGCTACAAAAGTAGAAAGTTCTTATTTTTTATTGCGAAAGGGAACGAATGATAGTTATCAAATTTTTTTAGATTCAACAAAGGATCCAACATATAACGGAAAATGACTTGATTTAAATAGTTCAAATCCTTATTTTGTTGAGCAACTAAAAGCAACGGGGAATGTTGTTTTAAATTTTACAAGCAATATTTTACCTAGTAGTGATTATTTTTTAAGTCAAGCAGATTATGTTGAACTACTGGGATATTTAAAAAACCCTAATGGTTTGATTCCGTTTGTTAGTTCACCAGATAATCCGCGTTTAGCAACTGATACGAATGTTTTTACTGATGCTTATCAAAGTTTTGTTCAAAACCAACCACGCATTTATTAGTTAGAATTACGTTTATTAAATTCTGTCATTATTGGTTCGGTTGCTGATCGAGCAATTATGAATGAAACAATGCAGGTTTATGACATTTTTAAAGCTGAAAATTTTTACATACAAAGTGATCGCCCGTATTATTGAACAACACCAATTATGGTTAAGGGGGATTATCAAACTTTTTTAGATTATAATGCAACAAGTGATTATCCACCAATTATTATTAATAATTCTTATGCTTCGCATAATAAAATTAAAATTGGTGATTCTTTTACCATTTATGGATTTAAATATCGTGTTGTTGGATTCGGAACTAATGCTTATGTTAATAGTGCTTCGAATGAATCATCATTTATTTATAATCCGTATTTATGAATTAGTGGTGATGAATATGATCGTTTGCAGCAAAATATGGCAGCAGCAGCCCGAATTATGAGTAATGGGGTAACAATTAATGCGGCATTGGCGAAGGACCAATGAAACAATGATTTTTTAGCAGCAAAAAATAGTTGAAGTGATATGGCAAATGTTTATGATAATGCTAATTTTTCATATTCAAACGGGGCGTATAGCCCGTTAAATCATATGAAAGAATTGATTTCAAATAAAGAAGAAATTATTTGGTCAATTTTAGTGGCGATTTCATTACTATTAGTAATTTCATCATTTATTATGATCAGTATGATTGTCAATAAATTGTTATTTGTTAACCGTGGTATTATTGGAAATTTAAAAGCCCAGGGTTATGGCACAGGAACAATTGCTTTTTTACTATTATCTTGTTTTCTACTATTAATTTTTGTAATTGCTTCGTTATCACTAATAACGAGTTGAATCTTTGCGTTTATCCTAAATATTACACATCAAGGATTTTTAGAATTTACAACTTATATTTCAATTCCACCGTGATGATTAATTATTGGAACGTATTTATTGCCAAGTTTAGTTGTTTGTGCCTATGCGTTCTTATTTATCATTATTGAAGTGTCACGACCAACCTTAGTTTTGTTAAAACCAAAAGTGGTAAAAACGCACATTCCAAAAATTGGTTTTTTACATTTAAATTTTAAATATAAGATTAGTCTTAAGTTTGCCTTAGATGCAAAATGGAAATTATTATTAACAATTGTTGTAACAACTTTAACGGGAGCAATGTTGTTTACTGGTTTAACAACCATTATTAATTTTAGTCAGATCAATCTTAATTTAAAAGAAAATACAAATTGGAAATATTTTTACCGTTATTATACAAACTATAATGATCCCACTGGTCAAACCCCACCATATGATTACTTGGTATATGAAAGTCCAGATGCAGTTAAAGATCCTAATGTTTCGGGGTATCTTTTATTAAATCCCCAACAAAGAATTTTTACGGAAGAAATGGTTTTGAAAAAATATACTAGTGTTGGAACAGCACCACCAGTTTGTGTACCATTTGTTGGTGATAGTACTGTTATTCCTTCGTTAAAACATTTATGGTTTAAAGCTAATTCTTATGAATGATACTTACAAAATTGTAAAGATACCAAATATTATGATCAAATTACAAAGTTTATCCAAGGGTCTGTTTACGAGTATTTTATTAATGAATTAAGTCATGAAGATGGAATTATTACAATAGGGTATCAACCAATTATTTATGGACCATATCAATCAGAAATTTTTGCTGATACACAAAGTCTTTATGCGCAAGAAGCAATTAATTATAATAATTTAGAACATTTTTTAACAAGTTATCAAACGGCAAATGATGAGTCAACAATTAATTTATCAATCCCAACTTTTTATCGTAATTTTATTAGTAGTAAAAAGTTAAAATCTTTAACAGGAAATGCAATTGAGTTTTATGATTATAAAAATAATACTAATTTATTTTATCCGAACGTTGAAGAAAAAACAGATATTAGTTGATTCTTTAATAAAATAAAAAGTTTTGACCAAAGTGGTGATGCAGATAGTTTATTACGTGCAGCACAAGCAGATCGCTTTAGTTCAAAAGTTAATTATGCTATTTTGCAAGTTAATGAAATGAAAAAGTTAATTCAAAGTAAAAACTGGTTTTATAGTAAGGATCCAAAGTGAGATCCAACCAATTATCGTGTTCAATTATATCCAATTATTATTAACAAAGCGTATCGGTTTTTACAAGGTGTTAATATTGGTGATATTTTAGTAAGCAATTTTAATGATAAAAATGTTACTTTTTATGTTGTTGCTGATCAGTTTGATAATGGAATGAAAAATATGTTTTTAATTAATCGTTATAATAATCAACGTTTAACACCAAAACGATTAGCAACATTATATTCATCTTTACTTCAAAATGAAACATATCATTATATTGGGGTTTATGAAAAAAATAACAACTATAATGTTTTACCCAATCCTTCTCAATATCAACCTTCGCCAATATATAATCGAACGCAAAACTTAAAAATATTGTTACAGCAAACGATTAATTTACAAATTATTTTATTCTTAATTTATTTATTAATACTTGTTGCATCTAATTTTACTTTAGTTACCGCGGTTTGAATTTCGCTTTCATTACCGACTAAAATAAACGTAACATCTTGATATTTTTTCATAAAAACTTTCAAAGCCCCAATAATTGGATTAATTCCTAAATTGGTTCCCATTATGTCAATCGCAATTTTACTCATAATTAAATCTCCTAACTTATTTTTAATTATAACAAATAATTAACTAGTTTTTTTCACGAAAAGATTATGGAAATTAATAATTATTTTTTTGGTAAAACTTCAAGTAACTGTAACTTAATCCTTCCTTTACCATCAACTTCTAAGACCTTAACTTTAACAAGATCATTTAATTGCACAATATCTTCGGTTTTTTCAACTCGTTTTTCCGCTAATTTTGAAATATGAATTAAACCATCAACATTTTCTTTTAAATTAACAAAAGCGCTATGAGCCCGGGAACATGAAACATCAACGGGGTTAGAAGATGGTTTTGCAATTCCCCATGCACGAATTAAATATATTAAAAAACCAGCGGTTATTTTTGTCCGTTATCAAACTGGATTATCATGACCAACATTTGATAATAGTGCTGTTCAAGTGGCAATTGCTTTAATTATTCCAACGAATAAAAAAAATGATATTCATTTAGAAGTCTTAAGTAATGTTGCTAAAAAATTATTAAATCCTGATCTGCGGCAAACCTTAAAAACAGAAAACGATAAAACAAAAATTTTGGCATTATTACAAGCAGAAGATGAACCAACAACTGTAACAAAAGAAAATTATAAGGGCTATGTTTTAGTAATTACTGCTTGTCCAGCTGGGGTAGCACATACTTATATGGCGGCGAAAAAAATTGAAGATGAAGCAAAGCGTTTGGGTTATGCAGTTAAAGTTGAAAAACAAGGAGCAAATGGTTTTGAAGATAAATTAACACCAAAAGATATTCAAAACGCCAATGTACTAATTATTGCGGCTGATATTGCTATTGGTGAACAAGAACGGTTTGTTGATATTCCAATTTTAAAAGTAGCGGTTAGTGAACCATTGCATGATGTTGATGGTGTTTTTAAAAAAGCATTTCAAATTATGCGTCAACTTCCAAATCAACAGATTCCAACAACAAAACAAATTAAAACTAAAAAGGAGAAAGGTTGATTTAAATTACATTTTAAAGCGGGAGCTGTTAGTTTAAAAAATGCTGTTTTAACGGGAATTTCTTATGCAGTACCAGTTATTGCGGCTGGAACAGCAATTCAAGCTTTAATTACAATTATTATTCAAATTGCTTGAGCGGATTATATTGTGCAACATGCTAATTGATTAAATACTTTAAGTAATGTTGCTGGAAAAAGTTTAAGTATTTTATTAGCACCAGTACTAGCAGCTTATATTGCTTATGCCACGGCTGATAAACCAGGGTTAACACCAGGGTTTCTTGGTGGTTTAGCATGTGTATATGTTACAAAAACCGCTGCTGATGGCACAGTAATTGTTGATGGCCTTGGGTTTCTTGGTGGTTTAATTACTGGGATGCTAGTTGGATATATGATGAAATTATTTAAAAAATATTTAGTTAGTCAAAAAATGCAAGGAGTTTTAACTTGTTTTGTATATCCTGTGTTAGGGTCATTAATTAGTATGTGTGTAATTTTATTTGTTATTGGGCAACCAATTGCTTTATTAATTAATGTTATTTTTAGTGGGTTAACAACTTTACAAACATCAAATTTAGCAGCCTTGCTAGGAATTATTATTGGAATGATGTGTGTCTTTGATTTGGGCGGGCCATTTAATAAAGTAGCATGAGCTTTCTCATTTGCATCATTTTCACAAGCCTTTACTGGGGGACAATTAACTAACCCAACATTATTGGTACCATATGCTTGTTTTTGAGCAGCAGGAATTGGAACTGGTTGAACTACAGCATTAGTAACATTTATTGGTCGTCGTTTTTCCAATCAATATGAAAAAGAAGCTGGTAAAATGGCATGAATTCTATCATCGTTAGGAATTACTGAAGGTGCAATTCCGTTTGCTTTATCTGACCCATTTCGTGTGATTCCTTCGTTTATGCTAGGTGGTGCTGTTTCGGGGGGATTATGTGCAGCCTTTAATTTAGGTTCAACAATTACTGGTGGTGGTTTTATTACAATGGCGGGGATCCAATCAACAACGGGTACCGTCTCAATTGGGGTAGCAATCTTATTATGATTAATCTTTGCCATTATTGGTTGCGCAATATCAACAAGTTTATTATTAGGGTTAAAATATATTAAGACAAAACCAATTATTGAGAAAAAAGTTCAAACTTGAACAGTTAATATTTTATCATTAGGAATTGTTCCAGTTGTTAAAAAACAGCATTTAAAAAAATTTAAACAATTATCATCAAGGGAACAAGAACAATATTTAAATCATAAACAGAGAAAAAATAATTCTAAGATCGAAAGGTAAAACTGACCATAATGAAATATAACTTTGATATTATCATTGACCGTAGTCAAAATTTAGAACGAAAATGAGATCACACTTACATTGCAAAAAATTATCATCTAACTGGTGATAATATCATTAATTCATCAATTGCCGATTTAGATTTTACGACACCACTACCAATTATAAATGCTATTTTGGAACGCGCAAAAAAAGGAGTTTATAGTTATAGTTATGTTAGTGATGATCTTTATCAAGCAATTAGTAATTGATATTATCATCAACATCAAGTTAACGTTCCGGTTGATAAAATTAAGTTGGTTCATGGAACTGTTAATGCGTTGCATCAATTAATTCAATTTTTCACAGATGTTAATGATTATGTCTTAGTTCAAACCCCAGTTTATGGGCCATTTGGGCAAGCAATTATTAATAATAAACGGCGCCTGCTTGCAAATCAATTACAATGAGTCGATGATAATTATCAAATTGATTTTGCAATGTTTGAAACAACAATTAAAAAATATCTTTAATTTTGTCGAAAACTCTTGATGAAATAAAAAAAATCATCAATATGACAATTTGAAAACTAATTTTGTGTAAGATTATGATTTTGCTTTAAATTTTTTAAACGTTAAAATATAATACCGTTGATTGTTGGTTTGGTGTTAAACCTTTGTGTTGGTATTTTCATTTTCAGAGCTTTAAATAATTTTGAATATTAGTGAAACCCAAACCATGATAATGAATTAAGGCTTCTTTAAGACTGGATTGTAATTTACTAATCTTATTTAACTTTTGATAACTAGTATCAGGGTTTGTACTAGTTTTGGTGGAATATAGAGTAGAATTTGTTTGTTTTGCTACTAATAAATATAGTGGTTGCATATCAGAAATAATTATTGATTTTTCTTTAATTAGTTGCTTATTCATATTTTCAATAATCCATTGTTTTTGTAATCTTTTGGTATTGGTGGATTGAACAAAAATATTATTATTGCTATCAACCGCCATTTGAATACAGCATTTGGTATCAGTTGAAAATGGATCGAGATGAGTTTTTCGTTTATCAAATTTATCTTTAAAATTGCCTTTATGAATTTCTTTAATAAATGTTTCATCCATTTGGATTTGACCATTTAATTTTTTAAATTTTAACTGTGTATTTTCTAATTGTTTTGATTGCATTAATTTTTGTCGATTATATCAAGCGGTTTTTGGGGTTGTTTTAATAAAACGAGAAATTATTTTACTAGATTGTCCTAACAATGAAATTTGAATTAATAAATTTCACTGTTCATAATTTAAATGACTTCAATAAGTAAAATGATGACGAAATGCATCAAAACTAGCACGACATTTTTTACATAAATATTTTTGTTTTCCTTCGGAATTATGACCATTTTTAACACAATGAAAAGATTTGCAATTAGGACATATAATGCCTTTATCTCTAAATTTTTGATCAATTTCATTTAAACGTTTTTGTTTTTTAATTAAGTCTGCTTGTTGTTTTATTTTTTCATAAAATTCTAAAAATTGATCATCTGTTAAGCTATTTATTAATTATGTAATTATTTTTTTCATCATTTATTTACCTCTATATATTAAAAATATACCTAATTTTAGGTATATTTTATAAATATCAAGAGTTTTCGACAAAATTAAAGAAAAATATCAACCAAAATTATTTATTTTGTGTAATCCTCATAATCCTGGGGGGCGTGTTTGAACAAGGAACGAATTACAAAAAATAATTGCAATTTGTCAGCAATATCATGTTTTAATAATATCAGATGAAATACACGGTGATTTAGCATTACCAAACGTTAAATTTAATTCGTTACTATCATTTACAATTTTAGATAATTATCTAATTGTTTGTAATTCCCCAAATAAAGCTTTTAATCTTGGCGGTTTAAAATCATCGTACTTAATTACACATAACGAGATGTTAAGAGCCAAAATTGATGAACAATATCAACGTGCTTCAATCACGTCACCCAATGTGTTTACAATTCCAGCTTATCTTGCTGCTTATAATAATTCGGAAGTAATTATGTGAAAGACAGCAATGTTAACCTATGTTGTAAAAAATTATCAGTATGTTAAAGAAAAACTAACCGTAATTCCAGGTTTAAAAATTATGAAATTAGAAGCGTCATATTTGGTTTGAATTAATTATGCAGAAACTAACCTAACTTCACAAGAAGTTAATGAACTACTATGAAAACATAAATTAATTGTTAGTAAAGATAATGATTTTGTTGAAACGCCACCATCATGTTTTAGAATTAATATTGTAACATCGTTTGCGATGGTCGGCAAAATAGTCAACATTTTAATAACAATTTTTACTAAATAAGAAAGGAAAATTTAAGATGAGTAAAAGAATTATCGCAACTACCTTAGCTCCGCAGGCAATTGGTCCGTATTTACAAGCAATTAAAGCTGGTAACTTTCTATATGTTTCAGGACAATTACCATTAGATCCATCAACAATGACTTTTGGTGGAACAACAATTACTGATCAAACAAAATGAGCATTAGAAAATTTAAAAGCAGTTATTCAGTCAGCTGGTTATAGCTTAGCAAATGTTGTAAAAGTTAATATTTTCTTAAAAGATATTAATGACTTTTCGGCAATGAATGAAGTTTATCAAACATATTTTATCGAAGACTTTCCCGCTCGTTCAGCAGTGGCTGTTACAGGTTTACCAAAAGATGCTTTAGTTGAAATTAAAGCAATTGCTTATTTAGATAATTAATTAAGCTTTATCTTAAAAAAAAGAAGAAAATTTCTTTGTTTTTTATTATCTATTTTTATCGAAAAAATAGTATTAAAAATTTAAGATAATTAAATTAAAGTTACTCTCTGATTGCTTATAGAATAAAGTGTTATAATTATTGGCAGTGAGGAATTAAAATTATGAAAAAAGATCAAAGAGATAATCAATTAACAGAAGCAGAAATTCAACAGAAATTACAAGAAATTGAAAATAATTTTAAATGTGTCCCTGAAGTTTTCGATGGTGTTGGATTTTGTGCGAAGTCATTTGATGAAAATGGCAAACTAATTACCCAAGAACCAGACGAAAAATCTAAAAAATAAGGTAAGATTTATATGTAAGGAGAATGTGATTAAAAATGTTTGGATTAGCACAAATAACAGGATTAGTTTATTTTGTCTTCATTGTAATTACAGGTTTGTTTATTTTAGGATGATTAACTTTTGGTTTTGTTCTACTTGGATATAAAAGACGTAAAACAGCTTTAGAACCACGAAAATTATTACGAAAAATGTTAGATGATAATGATTTTCAAGATGTTAATATCGGGGAACGAAAACGTATTATTAAAGCGCGTAATTTTTCTAAAATAAGTAATGCCGTAGTTATTCGACAAAATGATTATAAAGACAAAAGTATTGCTAAAATTTATGATATTATTTTTCATTTTTATTATGTTTATAATAAAAAAACAAAAGAGTCAAAATCTTTTTTTTGATTAAAATTTTTATCATAATTTTTAGTGTTTGATTTATTTTTATTTATTGGAACAACAATTTTAGTTATTTTAACACAATTCTTAAAAGACAGTGATGTTATTAATGGGATGGGAATTGCAATTCAGGTTTTATCAATTATGGGGATTATTTTTTTAATTCTTGGTTGGTTTTGTTGAACAAATTTAGTATAACATTATCGCCAAGATCTAATAACATTAGCAACAGAATATTTATCAGATAAAGATTTAAAAACTTTTAAAATTTATACTAGTTTTAAAGCTTTTTTCCCGTTTTCTGAAAATGTCATTTGTTTATGTTAAAGGGATTGAATTTTAAAATTTAATTTGGTATATTTAAAGAATAAATATATTAAACAACACCACCTGTATATGCTAGTAATATGGTCTAGCGTTTCTACGTTTTGCCAATGTAACAAAGACTCTATAGGTTAATGCTCTTTCTTTTTGCGTTAACTTATGTTTATCAACAAGGTTAATGTTTTTTATTTTTACATAGATTTGAATAGAGAGTTAGATTAAATGTTTAAAAAAAAGATTGAAACTTTTTTTCGTTTTGGTGATTTAAAAACTACTTTTAAAAAAGAAATTATTGGTGGTTTAACAACTTTTTTAGCAATGTTATATATTTTGTCCGTCCAACCGAATATGTTATCTATTGCACCAGATATTAATCATCCGACCTATCCAAGTCAGAATATGGCTTTTGGCGGAATTTTCATTGCTACAGCACCGGCATCTTTCATTGCTACATTAATTATGGGGTTATCAGCAAATATGCCAGTTGGTTTGGCACCAGGAATGGGACTGAATGCTGTTTTTACTTTTAATGTTGCTAATAATGGTTTGGGTTACCAAGGGGCTTTAATTTCTGTCATGTTGTCAGCGGTTATTTTTTGTCTTATTTAAGTAACAAAATTACGAACAATTGTTATTAATGCAATTCCAAATTCATTAAAACTGGCAATTGGGGCTGGAATCGGCTTTTTTATTGCTTATATTGGTTTACATAATATTGGTTTTGTTGGTGATAATGCTGTTACGCCAGGAGGAATTGTTGTTAATGGTGGAATTCCAGTTGCAACATTAGGAAATTTAAAAACTAATTGGCCAATGATTTTAATGGGTTTTGGGGTATTAATTCTAATTTTTGTTTTACACTTTAATAAAGTGCCTGGAGCAATTGCAATTGCAATTTTGGGAGGGCTGGGTGTTTCTTTGATTATTGGGAATGTTATTGACAGTGATTTTATCCGATCAAATTTTGCACATTGAAAGGGTTGAAGTTATAGTGATTTTAATGACTTTGGTACTAATTTAAAATCAACTTTCACAGCATTTACGAATCCAAAAATTTGAACATCACCAATTATGTATATTTCAATTTTTGTTTTTCTCTTTTTTGATTTTTTTGATACAACAGGAACGTTATATTCTGTTTCAACACAAATTTCAACCGCAACAGGAGAACAATATGATTTAAAACCACGCGCTCTAATTGCTGACTCTGTTGGAACCTTAGTTGGTGGAACATTAGGATGTTCACCGGTGACAAGCTTTGTTGAATCAACAACTGGCGTTTCACAAGGAGCACGAACTGGATTTTCTGCCATTATTACAGGAACAATGTTTTTAGTTGCAATTCCGTTATTTCCAATTTTTAAATTAATTACGCCAGCGATTTCTGGGGCGGCGGTTATCTTTGTTGGAACATTAATGGTTAGTCAAATTAAAGATATTGAATGAGCAAAACCAGAATTCGGAATTGCTGCTTTCTTTACGATTATTACAATGATTGTTACCTTTTCAATTACAAATGGTTTAGCGCTTGGGTTTATTGCACATGCCTTAATTTGTTTAATTACAAAAAAAGCCAAAACTGTGGCAATTACAATTTATATTTTAGACCTCTGTTTTATTGGATATTTTATTGCTTTTGCCTTTGTCCAGTAACGTTGAAAAGATAAATATGCAAGGAAACTCTTTTTGAAAGAGTTTTTTTGTTAAAAATAATGTAAAAGAATAATTGTATTAATAATAAGTTTATTTTAAAATATAAAGAAGAAGGTAAGGAGGCTAGTAATATGCGGTTAGATAATAAAATTTATGATGAAAATTTAACAACAGCCGTTAATTTTTTGAAACAAAAAGTAGTTGATTGAAAAGACTATCAATTTTTAATGGTCCTTGGTTCAGGTTATAATGATCTTGCTGCTTAATTTAAAATTAATCATAGTATTAAATATGTTGATATTCCGTTTTGACCAGGTTGTACAGCACCACATCATTTTGGAAATTTAGTTTTTGCTGAACATAATGGTAAAAAAGTGGTGTTTATGCAAGGGCGACACCATTATTGCGAGGGATATAGCATGAGTTAAATTGCTTTTCCAATTTATACTTTAGCACTGTTAAATGTTAAAACAATGATAGCATCTAATGCGGCTGCTAGTCTAAATGCACAAGCAATTAAAATTGGCGAAATTTGTGCAATAACAGATCATATTAATGCTTTTGGTGACAATCCAATTATTGGATTAAATAATCCACGATTAGGAATTCGCTGACCAATTCCGCAGAATTTATATGATAATAAATTACGACAGTTACTATTAACAGTTGCAGAAAAAAACAATATTAAATTAAAAACAGGAGTATATGTTGGATATCCAGGCGGAATATTTGAAACAGCTAGTGAAGCAAGGATGTATAAACCATATGCGCAAATGATTGGAATGAGTATTGTTCCAGAAGCAATTTCCGCCTTTCATAGTGGGATGAAAGTGGCTGGGTTAGCAACAGCAACAGTTTGTTCAATTGGTGATAATCCTGATTTTGTGGATGATGATTATATTATGAAACAAACCAAAAAAATGGCGGGTGATTTAAAAATTTTATTAATGGAATTATTAGAAATAATTTAAAAAAAGCAGAATTATTATTCTGCTTTTTCTTTGTTTAAATAACCACTTCAAATTAAAAAACCAATAATTGTATTAACAATAAAGAAACTCATTTGAATTAGCATATTAATATTAATTGATATAGGATGATTACCACCAACACTATTTACTTCAGCAAACATTGAAAATTGCAAAATATTAGAAATTAATCATAAAATTCATTGTTCTTTTAATCGTAAAAACATTAGAATTGAAGCAATAATTGCAATACCATTAGTAATACTATCGAAAAGATGCGGAACTGGTTGGTATAAATAAGCATAATCTTGTTTGACAACAGCATAATGAAAGGCGGGAATTTCATAATATCAAGCAATTGTTAAAATAGCACAAGCGCTTAGGGCAATTGGGGTTATAATTCATCATTTTGATGTTCTAATGTTTAAAGAGGGGTTTTGTTCAAAGACCAATGTTTTTTGTCAAATGTATCAACCAATAAACTGAAAGGGTAGATAAAAGAATAAATTTAATTGTGCATCACCGGTATAACCAAAATCAAAAGCAAATAATCCAAAAGTTGTAACATTAATTAAACCTCAAAAAAAGTTACTCATTTTTCCAAAACTAATTAAAAAAACATTTAAAATTCCAGTAAAACTAACTAATCCACTTAAGGAATATAATGTTGCATCAATTCATTTTTGCATATTGCCCAAATAAGGTTTGGGAGTATTTAGGACATTTACAATACTAAAGAAAGAAGGATTATTATAAGGATCAATAAAATGATTAAAATCAAAAAAAGATAATAAGGTAACAATAATGCCAAGACAAATTAAAAGAATCTTAAAACTCTTGGGTATTTCTTTAATATCTTTTCAGATTGTTTTTACACCAAGAAAATTAATTGGTCGGGTAATTATAAATCATTTTTGCTGTTTATTTTTCATTTTAGATAACTATCTTAAACTTTCTTTTTGTTTATCTTCTTAAAGTTATAAATATATCTTAACAAAAAATATTGTTTTTTTGTTATATTTTGATTGGATTTGCTATAATCAAACTAAGAAAAAGTCATGATAAATATTTACTAACACGATAATTTTTAAAAATAATATTAAGTTTGAATTAAAAGGAAGATTAATAATGAAAAAGTTATTAAATATGTTTTAAAAAATGATTATTAGTCAAAATAAGTTTAAAAATAGTTTATGGTCACGTTGTATTACAACAGTATTAATAATTCTGTTTTTTTACTTTGTATTTATTATACTTGAGATATTAATTGACACTGACTTCCCATTAATTTTTCTATATTAACAGGTGTAAGTATTGTCATTAATATTATTGATTGATATTTTCAATTGTATATAATTAAACATCATGAGCAAAAATTCTTATTTAAAATAATGAAAAATCGGAGTTATCCTCAAAATTTTAACGCAAAAAAAAACAAGTAAATATTATAGTTAACCTAAAAAAAGAGCGAATATTTTATTGTACTGTTTTAAATGTTTTTATTATTATTTTTATGCCTTTATTTTTGATGTTATTAAATGATTTATTTTTAATTGGTAAATTATTGTTACTTATGCTTATCTTTAGTTATTTTTTATTATTAAGTTTATATGAAATATATTACAATAATCAACACGTTATTTTAAAAGATAATGATGAGTATCAGATTGAAAATGCAAAAAACGAAATTCTTACAGAATTCAAAAGAAAAAAGAGCATAAAATATTTTATTAAAAAAATTATAGATTTTATTCCGGTTTATTTAGGTTTTTTTGGATTAATTGCCAATATTGTTATATCGTATATAACTTTAAGCTATTTATATGCCCAACCCTTTAGTAAGATAATTATTGCAACAAATAGAAATGGAATCTGAATTTTCTTTACATCATATAATTATATTCATGTTATTTTGCATAATTTCTTTATGCTTCTTTTCTTAATGTGACTTATGTAATTAATGTTATTTTATTTATTAGATTTTAGTACTCTTAATAAAAATAAGAAAAGACTATTAATTCAAATTTTTTGTTTTTTAAATATTTTGGCTATTTTAAGCTTAATTATAAAATTATCTTTAAAAGTATAAATAAATTAAATTGATGCAACAGTTATTGCACAAATTTAATTTTTAAAGAGTTTTATAAAAATTAAAAAAACGGCTAAAAATAGTTGCTTGTTTTTCAATATTTAGTATATAATGAATAAGGCTAAAAAATATGCTATGCCTAGTTAGCTCAGTCGGTAGAGCACTCGGCTGTTAACCGATCGGTCGCAGGTTCGAGTCCTGCACTAGGCGCCATTATTTTTTTTGACAATTTTTACGAATATTTATTGGCCTGTTGGTGAAGCGGTTAACACACATGCCTTTCACGCATGCATTCACGGGTTCAAACCCCGTACAGGTCACCATTTTCCGGTGTTAGCTCAGTTGGGAGAGCGCCTGCCTTACAAGCAGGTGGTCAGCGGTTCAAGTCCGTTACACCGGACCATTTTTTTAATTATAGGCTGGCTTAGCTCAACTGGTAGAGCAACTGACTTGTAATCAGTAGGTTGGGAGTTCAATTCTTCTAGCCAGCACCATTGACTTTCTCCTGTTAGCTCAGTAGGTAGAGCATCTGGCTTTTAACCAGTGGGTCAAAGGTTCAAGTCCTTTACAGGAGACCATTTTTAAAAACCAAATACCCGGGTGTGGCGGAACTGGCAGACGCACCAGACTTAGGATCTGGCGGGGTAACTCGTGGGGGTTCAAGTCCCTTCACCCGGACCATAAAAAGAAACAAATGACACTTTATAAGTGTTTTTTAATTTTGTAAAATTTTTTTTAATTTTGTTATTTTTCTACTATAATTAATAAAACTATAAAATAGTGTCTGATACATACCTTAAATAATTGATCATACAACTTTTGGTTAGAAAGAAGGATACAGATGAAAAAAGCCGTTTTTTCAGATCTAGATGGAACTTTATTAAAGGATAATCATCGTTTTAGTAAATTGACGAAGAAAACCATTAATTCAGTGCAAAAAAAAGGAATTCCGTTTGTGGTAACAACGGGGCGATTAGCAAATGATGCAATTCGTCAAGCCCGTAAACTAAAAGTTCATAAATATCATGGTTATGTTTTGGCCAACAATGGGGCAAGTGCATATTCATTTAAAACAAATAGTTTTTTATGAATGATGATTTTTACAACAGCTGAAATTAATACTCTTTTTAAATTTACTTATCAAAAGTATAAAGTTCATTTTTTTAGTAATAATAGTACTTATGTTTATGAGTATGGTGAAAATTCTTATTATTGATCAAAAATAATGCGAACTAAATATCAGGTTATTACTAAACCAGAAGAGATTATTGAAGACATTACGCATGCCAATGTTATTACACATGAATCATTGAATGATAATGATGCGGCAGGATTAATACAAGAATTACGGAAACTATTACCACAATTAGATATTACACAGTATAATAATCGTGTTTTTGAAATTGCTTGTAAAGGTATTTCAAAAGGGAGTGCATTACAGTTTTTATCACATCATATTGGGATTGATATTAGTCAAACTTATTCGTTTGGTGATTCTTATAATGATCTTGAATTGATTCGTCAAGCTGGAGTTGGAATTGCTGTTGGTAATGCAATTGATGAATTAAAAGCAATGGCCAATGAGGTGACGTTATCAAATCGGGAAGATGGACCAGCAAAATATTTGCAACAGTTTTTATTAAAAAAATAAAACTTTTGTGATATGATAAAAAAAGCAAGAAAGTTCAGTAAAGGAGAGAGTAAAAATGGCTGTAAATGAAATAAAAACTATTGATGACTTTAAAAAAGCAATTGCCGAAAACAAATTAACATTAGTTGATTTTTATGCTGATTGATGTGGACCATGTAAAATGATTGCGCCGGTAATTAGTGAATTGGCAAAAGACCGTGGTGATGTTAATTTTGTTAAAATTAATGTTGACGAATTACAAGATCTTGCTCAAGATTATGGAATTTTATCAATTCCAACATTAATTACATTTCAAAATGGAAGTGAATTAAAACGAAAAACTGGATTTGTAACTCGTAATGAAATTGAACAAGAATTGTTAAGTTAAAATTAGTTGTTAAAAAAATTTAATAACAATCAAAAGAAGAAGGTGAATAGGAAATGGCAATGGCAATGAAAAAACGCCGTCGTTTAATTGCGGAGAAAAAAGCAGCGAAAGCCTTAGCACGAAAAGAAGCTGCAAAAAAACAAAAGAAAAAGATAACTTAGAAGCGAAAGCTTCAAAATAAAAAAAGAAAATAATATTATTTTCTTTTTTTATTTATCTTAAGATAGAAAAAATAACAGCTGTAATTAAAGCATAGCTAAAGTTAATGCCAAGGGTTGTTACAAGGATAAAACCTTTTTTCTTTAAATATCAAAGATAACCATCATATTCTGTTTGTAAATGTGAATATTTGGTTATAATATTAAATCCTAAATCTGCTTGTCACGGAGTTAATTCTTTAGTTTTGCTTAGTTTTCGTAAGGGATTTCGAACGATAATTCAATTACCAATAAACATTGTTAGAATAATAATAATTAAAATTCCAAAGAAAATTTGTGATAAATCACCATTACTTAAGTGTAAGGTATTTTTATATAATACTAACGGAATCGTTGTTGCAATTTGTGCTAATAGAAAAATAACATTACAGCTTAAACTAATAATTAAAAATGTTTTAAGTGATGTTTTCATGGTTATATTATTGCTTTCTGATTAATTGTTATCTGTGTATTAACTTTTAAAAGATAGTAACAAATTCATCTTCTGGAATTCGTAAGCGGGGAAAACTTGTTCCTGCTGTGTTGTCATCATAATATCCAAAAAGCATTCCTAAAGCTAAATGTCATTTTGTTGTGTCAACAATATTGTGTTCTTTAAAAAAGGGAATAGCTTGGGTTGGTGTGACCCCGCCCATAATACTTGACCCAATTTTTAAATCAGCTGCTTGTAATGCCAAAAAACTAGCAACTATATGTGTTTGTTCATCAGAAAACATATCTGGACTTAGGCAAGTTTTTAAATAATTACTCATTCCTTTTACATTATTTGTTAATGCTTCGCCTTCAAAAATTCGTCCCAAACGTTTTGTTAGAAATTCTTCTGAAGTTAAATAATCTCCGTTTGCTCCTAATAATAATGCCAAAACTGGAGCGTCTTTTACTTTTTGTTGGTTTCCTGCCATAAAACAATTTAATGCTGCTTGTTCTTTTAATTTTTGATCTTTAATAATAATAACTTTCACTGGTTCTAATCCATTTGAACTAGGTGCTAAAGTACCGGTGGTTAAGATTGTTTTTAAATCAGCATCGCTAATTGTTTTTGTTTTATCGTAAATTTTGATGGCTTTACGAAATTGTGCTGCTTGTTGTACACTCATTGTTTTTCCTCTACTTTCTTGGTTTCTTAATAGTTCTTATTATACGCGAATAAAATTAAATTAATAGTGCTTAAACCGCTAACAAACTTTACGAACAATGCTATAATAAGAAAAGATAAAATTAAGAAAGGATAATAAAAATGGAATTTTCGCATAAGGCAATTGAGCAAAAATGACAACAATATTGAGAAAAACACCAAACTTTTAAAACAACAAATAATTCTGATAAAAAGGCTTATATTTTAGATATGTTTCCGTATCCTTCGGGGGCAGGTTTACATGTTGGACATCCAAAAGGATACGTTGCAACTGATGTTGTTAGCCGTATGCGAAAATTACAAGGGTATGATGTTTTACATCCAATTGGGTGAGATGCTTTTGGATTACCAGCTGAACAATATGCTTTACAAACAGGAAATGATCCTGCTGAATTTACATTACAAAACATTGCTAATTTTCGGAATCAATTAAAAGCCCTTGGATTTAGTTATGATTATAATAAAGAGGTTAATACTTCTTCACCAGGGTTTTTTAAAACAACACAATTGATTTTTGAATTATTATATCAAAATGGTTTAGCTGAGATGCGTGATGTTGATGTTAATTGGTGTCCTGAACTAGGAACTGTTTTAGCAAATGAAGAAGTTTTAAATATCAATGGCAAAATGGTATCAGAACGAGGACATTATCCAGTTTATAAAAAACCAATGCGGCAATGAGTTTTAAAGATTACGGCTTGTGCTGAAAAATTATTAGAAGGTTTAGATGAAGTTGATTGGCCAGAATCAGTCAAGGATTTACAACGTAATTGAATTGGTAAATCAGTTGGTGCTGAAATTAATTTTGCAGTTCAAGATAGTTCAGAAATTATTGAAGTTTTTACAACTCGAGCAGATACTATTTTTGGTGTTGAATACATAGTTTTAGCACCAGAGCACCCATTAGTCACAAAATTAACAACATCAGAATACAAAACAAAAGTAACAGAATTTTTAGCAACCACAAAAGCAAAAAGTGATTTAGATCGTCAAGACAATAGTAAAGAAAAAACGGGAATGTTTATTGGAAGTTATGCAATTAATCCAGTTAACAAAAAAGTTTTACCAATTTGGATTGCTGATTATGTGTTACCATTTTATGCAACCGGAGCTGTAATGGCTGTTCCTGGTCATGATGAGCGTGATTATTTGTTTGCTTTAAAATATCAATTACCAATTAGTTATGTTATTGAAGGTGAACACCATGGAAAATTACACAATAAGGATGGAAAACACATTAATTCGGAGTTTTTAAATGGTTTAACAACTAACGAGGCAGTCACAAAAGCAATTACTGTTTTATCAGCGGCAGGACATTCCACTGCAAAGGTAACTTATAAACTTCGTGATTGATTATTTTCTCGTCAACGTTATTGAGGAGAACCATTCCCGGTTATTCATTGAGAAGATGGTTCAATTAGTTTAGTTGATGAAAAAGAATTACCATTAGAATTACCAAAAATGACAAACATTAAACCTTCGCAAACTGGAGAATCACCATTAGCTAATGCAAAAGATTGGTTAACAGTTGTTGATAGCACTGGTAAAAAGGGGCGACGAGAAACTAATACAATGCCGCAATGAGCTGGTAGTTGTTGATATTACTTGGGCTATATTTTAATGGAAAACAATGAAATGTTAGATTTACGAAGTTCAGCAGCACAAAAATTATTAAAAAAATGATTACCAGTTGATTTATATGTTGGTGGCCAAGAACATGCTGTCTTGCATTTATTATATTCACGGTTTTGACATAAATTTTTATATGATCAAAAGTTAGTCCCAACTTCAGAACCATTTTATAAGTTAGTGAACCAGGGGATGATTTTAGGTGCTGATGGGACAAAAATGAGTAAATCAAAAGGTAATGTAATTAATCCTGATGATATTATTAAATCGCATGGAGCTGATACTTTACGGTTATATGAAATGTTTATGGGTCCAATTGAAGCATCGTTACTATGAAATCCAAGCGGTTTAGACTCAGCCCGAAAATGATTAGATCGGGTTTATCGTCTTGTTAAAAATAATAACTTTACGCAAGTTAATAATCACCAATTAGATTTTGTTTATCATAATATGGTTAAAAAAGGGACAGAAATGATTGAAAAACTAAGTTTTAATACTGCTGTTTCGCAATTAATGGTTTTTATTAATGCTTGTTATAAAGATGAGACCCCCATTTATCAACCATATTTTGAAGGGTTTACGAAAATGTTAAGTCTTTTTGCACCACATTTAGCAGAAGAAATTTGAGTTAATTTACAACAAACATCAGCAATTGCATTATCAACTTGACCAACTTATGATGAAAAATATTTACAAAAAAATGAAGTTATAATTGCAGTCCAAGTTAATGGTAAATTACGTGCTAAATTAGAAGTTGTGATTGATACTTCCGATGAGGATTTATTAGCTTTAGCAAAAGCAAATCCTAATGTTCAAACTTTTTTAGTTAATCATCACATCGTGAAAGAAATTGTTATTAAAAATAAAATTATTAATTTTGTTGTAAAATAATGTTGAAAAATTATTTAATAATTTATAATTTTAAGCAAAGGAGAAAATAGAAAGATGAAATTTGTTCGTTCTAGTGATGGACCTTGAGGATTCTTTGATCCAGCAGGTTCATATGTACCAGGAGCAGATTGAACGAGCCAATGATTTTCTAAAGGACATAGTTATATTTTTCAATTAGTTGGAATTGCTATTTTTGTCTTAATTATTGGATCATTATTTTTTGCAAAAAAATATTATGCTAAAACTGTTAATTGAAAATGAATTCGAATTTCAATTGGAAGTTATCAAATTGCAACTTATTTTTTAACTTATGCGATTTGAGTATCATATTTAGCACTTGTTTTAAAAACAGAATGAATTTGAGGACCAGTTGGTCCGTCCCAAGTTCGTGGTTTAAGTGAATTAATGCCCTTACATTTATGTAGTCTGCACCAGTTATTATCAGGATTTATTTTAATTTTTCCTAGTCGAAAATTTTTTGAAGTTGTAGCACCATCAGCAATTATTTTACCAATCTTAGCAATTATTACACCAGTTAATGGGTATTGAAGCTTAGATAATTTCTTTTATTATAATTACTTTATTCTACATACTTTAATTATTTTTGCTTATTTATATGTTTATAAATATGGTTTAGTTGGGCACCCTTATAGTGGTTTATTATTTAAATGACAATTATTATGATTAACATTATTTTCAATTATCGCAGTAGTTTGAGATTGGATTTTTAAAACTAATCAGTTATTTGTTGGTCCAAGTAGTGGAGAAACATGAAATAATGGTGGTTTTAATGTCGGAGGATGAAATACAAACTTTATCGGGCTTAAGTACATGTGACCATTTGCCTGATTACCAATGTTTATTTTAGGAATTGTAATGGTTTCTATCACCCATGTCGTCTTATTTTATATTCCACAAAGTTTTTTATATGATGCAAAAACAAAAGAACTAATATCAGTTCCGCGTGGATCATGTAATAAGTTTCGAACAAAACAAGGGTTAACTTATGTTGGATTTACTTTTACTTATATTTTTTGACCAGATAATAAAATTCACCATCATTTAAGTCAAACTAATTTATTACAGTTTACTGATGTTGAATTACTAACCCTATCTCGCTAAAATAGGCAGAAATACTGCCTATTTTTTAATTAATCCGACTTACAATTTAAAATAAAGGTATAATATAACTAAAATGTTAAGAAAAGGTGGATGATAACAATGTTTAAATATGCAATTATTGCAAATGACTATCAAGAATCAGCCAAGTTGGTTAGTAAAATTGCCAAAACATTACAAAATTATGGTTTAGCAGAAGATATTGTTAATCCAGAATATGTTTTTGTTATTGGTGGGGATGGTACCTTATTACGCGCTGTTAATGAGTTCCAAGATATTATTGATGAAGTTTATTTTATTGTTATCAAGTCTGGATCATTGGGGTTTTATGCTAATTATGATGAGAAAACATATTCTCGAGCAATTGATGCAATTATTAATGATACAGCGCGGATTCGGCAAATGCCCTTATTAGAAATTAAATATAACAATAATATTATTCGCTATGCTTTAAACGAAGCAAAAGTTGTTGACCATGTTAAAACAATTCGGACTGACATTTATGTCAATAATGATTTGTTAGAACATTTTCGTGGGAGTGGTTTAGTATTTGCAACAAAAACAGGGTCAACAGGGTATATGCGAGCAATTAATGGCTCAATTATTGCGGCGAATATGACAACATTATGACAATTAAAAGAAATTGCCCCCGTTGCTAATTCAACATTTTCAACGATTAATGCTTCTATTATTTTGGACCAAGCACAGGTTGTTCGCTTAACAGGAGAATTAGCAGGGAAAAGTTTAGTTATTGATACTTATGAATCAGAAATTTTGAGTTCGCAAATTGAATTAAAAATTAGTCAAAAAACATTAAATTTATTTTATGATGAAGAAAATAATTTAAGTATGATTGCTAAAATGAAAATTTTATTTGCACATTGTAATAACAACAGAAGGGATGAGTAGCAATGCGAGCAGAATATATCATCATTATTGTAGTGGCCATGATTTTAATGCTATTATTTATTTTAATGATGGTTTTTCGTAAAAAGATTTTTAATTTTCAAAAATTCTTAATTCCAAAGCAAAAAATCTCTTTTTCTGTTAATGACCTAATCACGATTTTAGGGACAAGTGATAACATTGTTATGGTTAAAGCAACTTTGACCCGTTTACGAGTAACAGTAAAAGATTTGGATGAAGTTGATTTTGAATTATTAAAAACAAAGTTTAAACTAAAACACATTGATACTGTTTTACAAACAGTAATTATGCCATTTGGTAATATTAGTGTGGCTGTTAAGAGTGAAATTGATGCCGTAATGCAAAAAGAACAATAGATAATATTTGATTAATAAATTGACGATAGTAAAATTGTTATAAAAAGGAGTATATATCACAATGAATTGAGTAATTATAGTTTTGGTCATTGTTGCTTTTTCTTTAGTGGGAGCTTTGTTTAGTTTTTGGTTTCGAAAGGCAAAATATCATTTTAAAAATGAAGAACATACCATTAATGGCAAAGACCAAGCTGATAAAAGTTATGAGCTTATGATGACAATTATTGCTGAAGATGAATCAATTGCAAAATATTTGTTACCATTACCACGATATGTTGATACTTCAATCCCAGATTATCAAATTGATTTTAACTTAGGATTATTTATGTCTGATTATTGAGAATTAATTCATTATTTGAATAAAACAACAGACCCAATTGCAAACGATATTTTTATTGAATATTTTACAACAATTAATGAAGAATTAAATAATTTATTAACAGAAGTTATTAGTAACAACATTGAACCGTTAGCAACAGTCTTTGTAGCATTATATTATCAAGAAACATGAGATAAAACTTTTGTTGAATGTTTTTTAAAACCATGTGTCTTATTAACTAGAAAGATGTTAGCAACGCATTTAGTTCTTGGTAGTTTTACAATTTTGAAACAAATTAAATTTTATTTACGATGAAAAGATCGCCAAATTTTTGCTGAATTAGAAGCAGTTTTTTCTACCGCTTTAAATGAACATCTTACTTTGGTAAATAAAATTTATCAAGAATTTATTCAGAAATTAGAAACTGATTTTAACACTTTTTTTGATTCACAAACATGAGAAAACTTTCAACAACCTGCATCAACTACTGCTGAATTAGAAGAATTATATCAATTGTTTGGGTTAAATTCATCAGCTTCAATTAATGATATTAAACGAGCATATCGTCAGTTAGCAAAAAAATATCATCCTGATTTAAATAAAAGTTTTGATAGTGAAGAACTAATGCGAAAAATTAATGATGGTTATGAAAAGTTATTAGCTAATCATCAACAAGAAGAAACGGAAGTTTAAATATTTGTTAGTTACCAATTATTTTTATTAAAATTAATAGTATAATTTTATTAACTTAATGGATAAAAGAATTTATTTTAGTATGCAAAAGTTATGACAAGAGAGGAAAAATAAATATGGCTGTGCAAAAAGTAATAAAATGATACTATACTAATTTAAAATTTAATAATTGAGATTTATATGTTGCTGTTTCTGACCAAGGAGTTACTTTTATTGGTTCTAACCATAAAGGTTTTAGTGAGTTAGAATATTGACAACAGAAAAAAGGTACAAATATTCTGTTAGTTGCTGATCAAGGGGGAAAGACCGATAAGGTAATTACCCAATTAACAGAATATTTAGCAGGGAAACGAACAACTTTTACCTTACCGTTTGATTTTATTGGAACATTGTTTCAACAAAAAGTTTGACGAGAAGTTGCAAAAATACCATATGGGACAACAACTTGTTACTCAGATATTGCCCAAAAAATTGGCCATCCCCGCGCCGTTCGTGCTGTTGGAACTGCCATTGGAAATAATTCAATGACAATTATTGTGCCATGTCACCGTGTTCTTGGCAAGAATAATGCTTTACGTGGTTATCGTGGTGGATTGGAAATGAAAGCATCATTATTACAATTAGAAAACATTTGATAATTTACAATATTTTATTATTTAAAAATAAAATATTTTTCTTTAATTTTGTCGAAAACTCTTGATGAAATAAAAAAAATCATCAATATGACAATTTGAAAACTAATTTTGTGTAAGATTATGATTTTGCTTTAAATTTTTTAAACGTTAAAATATAATACCGTTGATTGTTGGTTTGGTGTTAAACCTTTGTGTTGGTATTTTCATTTTCAGAGCTTTAAATAATTTTGAATATTAGTGAAACCCAAACCATGATAATGAATTAAGGCTTCTTTAAGACTGGATTGTAATTTACTAATCTTATTTAACTTTTGATAACTAGTATCAGGGTTTGTACTAGTTTTGGTGGAATATAGAGTAGAATTTGTTTGTTTTGCTACTAATAAATATAGTGGTTGCATATCAGAAATAATTATTGATTTTTCTTTAATTAGTTGCTTATTCATATTTTCAATAATCCATTGTTTTTGTAATCTTTTGGTATTGGTGGATTGAACAAAAATATTATTATTGCTATCAACTGCCATTTGAATACAGCATTTGGTATCAGTTGAAAATGGATCGAGATGAGTTTTTCGTTTATCAAATTTATCTTTAAAATTGCCTTTATGAATTTCTTTAATAAATGTTTCATCCATTTGGATTTGACCATTTAATTTTTTAAATTTTAACTGTGTATTTTCTAATTGTTTTGATTGCATTAATTTTTGTCGATTATATCAAGCGGTTTTTGGGGTTGTTTTAATAAAACGAGAAATTATTTTACTAGATTGTCCTAACAATGAAATTTGAATTAATAAATTTCACTGTTCATAATTTAAATGACTTCAATAAGTAAAATGATGACGAAATGCATCAAAACTAGCACGACATTTTTTACATAAATATTTTTGTTTTCCTTCGGAATTATGACCATTTTTAACACAATGAAAAGATTTGCAATTAGGACATATAATGCCTTTATCTCTAAATTTTTGATCAATTTCATTTAAACGTTTTTGTTTTTTAATTAAGTCTGCTTGTTGTTTTATTTTTTCATAAAATTCTAAAAATTGATCATCTGTTAAGCTATTTATTAATTCTGTAATTATTTTTTTCATCATTTATTTACCTCTATATATTAAAAATATACCTAATTTTAGGTATATTTTATAAATATCAAGAGTTTTCGACAAAATTAAAGATATTTTTTAATTTGTAATTTTTAAAATTATGTTATGATTATTGTGGCCCTTTTGATAACGTTTAAGATGTAATCTTTAGGAAAAAAGAAAAAATAAAGATTAATTTAAATAATATATCAAAAAATCAATCAGTATGTATAAAAAATATTTTTATGTATAAGATAAACGTATTAAAATGTAAAGTTAAATAATATCAATTAAATTATTATATGAAAGGATATATTAATCAATGAAGAGGACTCTTAGTTATTTTAGGAATGACATTGTTAACAACAACAAGTGTTATGCCAGTTATAAGCTGTGCACAGTCAGAACAAAAGGAATTAACAATTTATGATCAAATTAAAAAATCATTGCAAAATACAATTACTTTTGATGATGATTGAATTACTGATTATTCGCAACCAGAAGATAAGATTGAAAAGTGAAGTAAACGTTTAATAAATACTGGTTGGACACTTTTTAATAAATTAATTAGTGATTTAATAACACAACAGTTATTCAAGGATGTTCCTGATTTGTTGGAACGATATCCTGATTTTTCGTTATCAGCAATTGTTTCAATGAATGAATTTTCTAAAGTAAGCACAGATATTAAAAAAAATGAACAAATATTATTTAATTATGATGTAAGTTATAATTTGCAACAATTACAAAATATTCCATTTCAAGATTTATTAGATAGTAATAATTTACTTCCTAATGACAAAGTCGCTATGATTAGGTTTTGTGTAGGATCAATATCAGTATTTGGTCAATATAAAATTGAAGGAACAGGTAATCAAAATCAAGTTTTATTTAATCAAAAGAATTTTATTGGCAATGATAAAAAAAGACTAAATTATTTGTCAAAAATGTTGAATGATACTACTGCAATTAAGGCTTTTGACGGGAGTTATCGTAAGTTTTTAATGATGAGCCGTTCTATACATGGTGTTAGATTTGACAAATCGGATTTTCTTACTGAAAATTTAGTAAAAGAAATTTATGATGATAGTAATGTTTTTATTAAAAATAAAGTAAACATATTGAAAAATTTGAAAAAAAATTTTATAGAAGATTATAAAATTGAAAGTATATTTGATTCTATGCCAACAGTTTTTGATGATTTTTATATTGATGTATCATTAGTAAAAGCAGTTTTAACTTCGGAGATTAAATCAGATCCAGCAATGAATTATGTTTATGGGTCAGATTCACGAACATATTATAAAAACATGTTGATTGTTAATGTTAAAACAACATTAAAAATGGGTAATATAACTTCAGATATTACAATTGATGAAGAGTTAGCTTTACATATTTTATACGTTTAGTAAGAAAAGGAAAAGTATATATTTATGGCAAAAAAGAAATTATCTGCGCGAGAAATCGTTGATAAAATTTTTGGTGTGAAGCAAAAGTCACTTTGAAAATCAAAACGTTTTATTATTTTAATTTCTAGCGTTACATTTTTAGGTGCAACTGGAATCGCAACGGGATGCATTTTAACAACCCAAAGTAACAATGTACAAACTTATTATCAGTTTAATAATAAATATTTTAATACCAAGGCAGCAGCTGTTATGTATGCAATGAATAGTGCCCAAAAAGGCAGTTTTGGTTATAATACTAATAATTATCTTTTTGAAGGACAAGTTTTTAGTACGCAATCAAAATTAAAGGATTATATTCAAAATCGTTTTCCAATTAGTACTGTTCAAACAAATCGTAATCCAGGAGAATATACGATTAATAGTAGTGGTGAGTTATCACGTGATGTTTTAAGTGCATCATATGAAAAACCAACTATGGTATATCGTGGAAATGATAGTAGTGCTTATTTAACAAAAACCGAGGCATTGGAAACCTTTTATAATTATCAAAAAGTTTATAACATTGAAGGCCAAATTCGTTATAATGAATATGAAGCCAGAGAATTGTATGAAAATTTGATTAAGAAAAAATTAGAAGGTTCTTTAACAAGTAAAACAACTTGTTATTTACAAGGAGCAATTTGTCAAACGGAACAAGAAATTAAGAATTGATTACGTAATGGTATTAAAAACGGATTTGAATATCGTGGACAATATTTTTCTAATTATAATTTTTCAGAATTTTTAACTGTGATGAATAATATTGATGAATATACTGTTAATAAATATGTCAAAGAAGTTGTCAATCCAGATAAGAATTTTTATTGAATCTCACAAGATAGAGGCAATGATCTTCTAAATAGTTATTTTATTGGTCCAAAATATGTTGAAACAACAGAAAAATTACCAGGAAGTTTAAATTTTAAAGAAGTTAGTTCTTTTACTCCCTCAATTTTCTTTGCACCATTAGCATTTAGAACAATTGACAGTATTAATACTATTCTTTTTTAAAACAAGGTTAAAAAATACCGTTGGGATAATCTTAATATCATAGAATATATAGACTTTTTAGTTAAAGATGAAGTTATTTTACAAAGTAAATTTAATAATTTAAAAACAATAATTAAAACTTTGAATATTCCTACTAATATTATTGAAGATTCATCAATTAATTTAGAAGATATTAATGACCCTAGTTTTACTGATTTTCATAAATTATTAGTAGCAATGAAACGAATGTTAACTTATACTAAGGTATATTCTTCATCAACTGATTATGCCGCTACAAAATTAGGAACTGCTTTTAAGAAAATTATTGTTGATATTTTAAATAATAATAAAGAAACGACGGGTGTCTTAATGAATTCTGATAAGGGTGCAGATGAGCTTCTTGATTATGGTGTTTCTTTTAATGATATTTATAATATGTTTTTAAACCAGGGTGCTTTATTTGAAGATGGTGGTAATAATCGTAAAATGTGAAATATTGCACAAAAGATTCAATCTTCAATTGATAATGTAATGAGCGTTGTTGAAGGGGTAAACAAGATTGCTGATGGTTATCAAAGTCTCTATAAAAATAATAATACTAGTGATAAACAAATTCAAACTGGGCGAAATAATTTAAGTCGGAACTTAAAGAGCGCAATTGGTAGTTCAGCTGGTAAAATTTTAAGTAAGTTAAAACTTGTTGGTAAAGTTCTCCCAATTGCTAATATTTTTAGTGGAATATGAGAGTTAAGCAAAACTTTTAGTTTTATTTATTTAAAGACAATGGAATATAAAATTGATCATAATAATTCAATATATTATGTGACACCAACATTTAAATTACCAATTTTTGATATTGAATTAACATCTTCTCAGCCCAAAACAAGGGTAACACCATTAGCAACTTCAGCATTAAATTATATGTTACCAGATGGCAAAGATGCTAAAGGCCAAAAGTTATATGAATTTAATGATCAATATTATTTATCAAAAGATGCTGTAAAAGCAGATTTAATTCGACAAATTTATTTACATCCAGAGCGTTATGTTCCAAATAGAAAATTAATGATTAGTATTATGGCAAAAGATGTACCATACTGATTACCCGAAACAATTAGTAATGCAAATATTTGTGGGACAACAGCTGATGATACCAATTGTATTAATCAGGTTGATTATGATTCAACCTTAAGCGAGGAAAAAGATCAGTTTATTAATCAAATTTTTACAACTTATTTTAAACCAAGACAACAAAGTTTTTATTTAGATGGTTTTGGAAACTATTTTTCAAATAAGGATGAAGCATTAGCTAGTTTAGCTGAGAATGTTGCGTTAGCTAACTTTGATGTTTTATATCGTTATCAAACAAGAACGGGAAAAGAGTTTTTTGCTAATAGTAAAACTGAAATTATTAATTTTATTAATAACAATGAAATTATTGATAATAAACAAGTTATTAATAGTGATTTAATTACAACATCACATTATGATGCATTATCAGATTATTTATGAATTAAGTTTGAACTTTATACCTTAGAATATTATGGTGATCACAAATACTTTATGTCGCACCAACAAACGTGAAATTATCTATGAAATCATATTAATTATCAAATCTTAAACTTTGATGCAACAATAAATAGTTTTCAGTTTGGTGAACATGCCTTTTTTAATGAAAATGATTTTATTGCTTGAATTAATGTCAATATTATTCGAGTGCAAGGGGAAAAAGATGATAGAAAGGTTGTGAATTAAAAATGTTAAAGTTATTAGTGCTAGTAACATCAATTTTTACTATTACTCCAACAGTAACTTCTAGTATTTATTATACGGCAGTTGCACCAACAAATGATTATGCGATTAGTCGCGAAGTTCTTCGAGAAAATATTTTAGCTAATCGTGTTTATGGTGGTCAAGTTAATTATAGTGAATATGATGGTCAAACCTTTCATTCTGATGAAGCATTAAATGAATATTTATTAAAAAATAATAAGGTAACTACCATGTTAACTGCTTCTAATCCAAATAAAATTATTAAAAATTATGAACATATGACATTAGATGATAAGAAAATTTATGATGCTGATTTAAATAATTTTCAACAATTGTATCGTGATGCTTTTGGGAATGTGGCATATAGTCGACAAGATGCGTTAAATATTTATACAAACGAAGGGTTAGTAAAACCACAATACAGTTATGATGGTTTTTATTGGTTTGATACACCATAAGAAGCAAAGATTAATGAAAAATATAAAATGAAAATTAATAAATCATTATATTATATTTATCATTATATTATATTTATAATAATCAATATTATAATGCTTTTAATAATCAAGATATTAATGCCTTGGTTTCCTTAATGGAAGAGGGTTATTATGCTAATATTAACCAATCATTGCCAGGAAAACCATTAGTAAAACCAATTGTTGAACAAGGAAATAGTAAATTAATTTATGATTTATTAAAAAAAGATCTACGCAAATATTTTAATGGTGATTATTATAATGATGTTGCTAAAACCGAAACGAGATATCGGTTAGCAATTGCTGCAACAGGCACTAATCGAATAACAGTACAATATTCTGATTTAAATGGTAGATATTTAACAGGAGAAGATTATTGCGCTGGAACTAGTCAAACTTTGGAATTCACAGATGTTGGCGTGAAAAAAAGTGGTCAAGATCTTATTAATTGATTTAAGAATACAGGATATTGAGTACCAAGAAAACAAGGAAGGTGTTGGCTTAGGACATAAATATTGAACCCGTCAGTTTACTGGAATTTATAAAAATCAACGTGTTAAGATGCAAATTAATTTAGTTCCAAAATGAAGTTATGGTTTTGGAAAGACAAAAGCACCTGATATTAATAGTTATAGTGTCGTTGACCAATCGGTGGGGAAAATTAAGTTATATGCTAATCCGAAGCAGAATGATGATCAGTTTTTAGATGTTACCGCAGAGAAAAAAGGAGTTTTTTCGAATGGGAATATTACGACTGAAGAAAAAACCCGCTTTTATGATACTTGATATGACCTTTATTTTAATAGTGTTTTAACTAATTTTGGTTTAAATAATAACCGTTAAGTAACATATCAAGATATTAAAAAAGGTAATTATCTTACAAATCCTACTTTTGAGAGTACTAATGGGAAAGGATTTATTTATAAGGATAAAGCTTATGATGTTAATTATAACAAAGGATATAGCCAATCCTTAATTCAAAGTTATTTAAATTGAATTCCTGTTAAAGAAAAGTTATTAGCAAAGCCGGTTGTTCATGATGGTCAGTATTATTATCAATTACGACCAGATTTTTTAGCAACAGCAGAACAATTAGATAAATTCTTATATTTAGAAGGAAGCTTTCAGACAAAGTTAATGTATTCGTATTCTCCTGATCCTGATGTTTCTGATCGTGATGGGCGAATGTTAGCAGCAACATTACAAGAAGCAAAGGAAAAAGAATTAATTAATAAGGACCGAACATTACGGAAACAATATTTAGCGTATGATGTTTTTGGCAATAAAGAAGTAACAACAAGTAGTGCCAGGGAGGCAATCCAACAGTTAACTAATAAAATTCAGTTAACATCAAAGTTTGTTCATAAAAATGAAATTAAAACATGAAACTTAAAAATGAAAAGATCATGAGATTTAATAATTTCTGATGGACGTTATGTTGTATATCGAATTACTGATCCAAATCAAGCGGGGAAATTTATTTATTTTTCTTCACAAGATGTCGCATTAGCAGCCATTAAAACGGCGGCAAAACTTAGTTCAGCGGTTAATAAACTTGAAAAATCAGTTTATTTATATAGTTATATAACTCAATCAAAATCAGTTGTTCCTTTTGTCTTTTATGATAATGATGTTGATAGTGTTATTACCAAGATTTATGAATATGAACAATGAAATTAAGTTTTTAAGTGATTTTTGTTGTTTTAATAAATTAAAATAAAGACTAACTATGTGAAATATATTAATTGGTATTCCAAAGGGTTAGTCTTTTCTTCATTAATTATAAAATGTTTAATAATTTGTTTGAGGGATGATATTTTTTATTTTATTGAAAATTAGTTATTTTTTATTTTTTTTGATAAAATAAATAAGTATCTTATTTAAACTGACATAACATTTGAGGCCAATTAATATCAAAAGGAGAAAAAATTATGCGAAAATTTCAGACAATACTAAGTAGTTTATTAGTGTTTAGTTCTGCTACAACAACATTAATTCCCGCCACTAATTTTATTATTCAACCAGTACCCTATAAGGGATCATCATCAGTATCTAGTTCAAACAATATTTATGATTTTGTTTATTCTGGTTATTTATTAAGTTATTTTATTTCTAAATCTTCAAATATTAGTACTAATAGAACTGTTAAAAAATTAGAACAAAATATTGTTAACAATAAAGACATAATTTATTCAACAGCCGGAAGTACAAGTAATGTTACAATGCAAAATGCGAATGTGTTTGAAACAGCATTAATGGCATCAATTGTTAATATTAGCATTTATGGAATGGATAGTTGAAAAGAATTTTTTGCGGAAGCTTATTCAAAATGGATTACAACTCCTGATGAAATGAAAAATAAAAGCTGGGAAATTTTAAATAATTTTTTCATAGATATTTATCCATACTTACAAAGTAATAATTTTGGAGCAAGACCTGATACGTTACAAAATAGTTTACAGTACATTGATAACTATTTTTTTAATTCAACCGCTTCAATTACAGTAACAAAACCAGCAGTTTATGACACAACGTTAACAATGAAACCAAGTGATGTAGTTGATTTACAATATCAATCACTTTTTGGGACAAGATTTGGTTTACAACAAAAAATTCCAAATAATTTTAATCTTTGAAATAATAGTTATACTTATAATGCTCTTAAAACAAGCTTAATAATGTGACAAACAAATGCTAAGAAAGATGTCACTAATGATGTTATGATATTTAATGGTGATGTCTTACAAGATAATATCATTAATTTTAATGGTAATAATTTATCTGCTGGCTTAGCAAATATGATGAATGATTCATATACGAAAGCTTCTGCAGTATCATTAAAGAAATATCAAGATTTTGTTCAGCAAGCCACGCAGAGTCACTATTCATCATTTGATAAATTAGATAGTGATTTAAAAAAATTGACAAAATATGAAACCATTAATTATCAAACCGGTAGTACCATTTTCTTAAAAGATAGTGTTGATGCAATGCGAAATTATTATGGTTGAGAAGATAGTACTGTTAATAGTTTTGAGAAACAAATTTTAAATTTATTTAATATTACTTATACTATGACTGGTGATAATTTTAAATATTTCTTAGCTTGTTTTTTATTTTCACCAGATACCCCATTAGTTAACCAAGCAAGTCAAACCGAGGCTTTTACAAGATATGTTTTTTATAGAACTACAGGTACGGATCAAATTTGATCAAGTTCTACTGCTTTTATTGTTTTTTCGGCAAAAGGGTTTAACAATTATTTAAAAAGTGGTATTAGTCAAGAATACCAAACGGGGTGATGAAGTTCACCAAACATCTTTACTGCATTAGACCATGAAATGGGGCATGCGGTTGATTTTTATTATGGAATGATAACTTCGGCTCGAACAAATGCCGCAAAGAAATTTAGTAATATTTTAAATGAATTAGGAATTAAAGGGGTATATAGTGGCAATGTTTTTGGTTATGATAATATTATTAATTATAATACAAAAGCTAGTGCTATGAAAATTGCTTTGATTGTTATCTTTGGGGTCTTTTGTGTCAGCATTATTATTTCTATTATTTGAAGTACTGCTCTAAGAAAAGCAACTCGTAAAAAAACAGATGAATAAAAAATGCAATGATTGCATTTTTTAATTTAAAGAAGAAGGGAGATTAAAATGAGTAATAAGAAACAGATGACAAAATTTGGGTTTATTGTTTCATCGTTAGGTGCAGCAATTGGTTTAGGGGCAATTTGAGGGTTACCGGGATATATTAATAAAAATGGAGGATTTTATTTTTTCTTAATTTATATTTTTGCAATGTTAATTGTCGGAGTCCCATTATTAATTTTTGAATTTAATTTAGGGAATCTTCGTCGTAAAAGTGTTATTAATATTTTTGAAAAAGAAAGTGTTTGCTTTAGTAAATTTGTTGGTTGATTTCAAGCAACTTTAATGATCATTATTCCAATTTATTATGCTGTATTAGTTGGTTACACCGTTATTTCCATTGGGATTGAATTTAGTCCTGCGTTAATTAGTAATGTTAATGGTAATATTTTTAATATTCAGATTTTACAACATAGTGGCTTTGGGGTCACTAATAACGGTGGTTTTCAGTGGATTGTTTTTTAGCGTTTCTTTTTGTTGTGTTATTAGTTGGCTTAGTACTATTATTTGGTATTAAAGGAATTGAAAAACTTAATAAGTTTTTTATACCCTTATTATTTTTAATTATTTTAATTTTAGCAATCTATATTTTAACGGTGCCTGGTAGTAGTCAAGGGTTAGCGACATTGTTTTTAGTTGAAAACCTAGAGAAATTAAAGCAAAGCCAAACTTGAAGTAGTGTTTTCTCGTTAGCATTTTTTACAACATCATTAGGAATGGGAATGATGATGCGGTTTGCTGGGGTTGGTCCACAAAACCAAGATAATACTTCAAAAGCTTATTTATTAGTAATTAGAATTTTATTTTTATCAATTACTAACTCAATCTTTATTTTTGGTGCTTATGGTGCAATCGTTAATAATTTAGTTTAAGATAAAAATAATATTTTATTATTTCAAGAACAAATTACAAATAAATTTGGAAATGATTCAATGGTCTTTGTCTTTAATGTCTTACCAGAAACCTTTCATATTATTAATCAAAATACCATTGTTGGTGTTGTGAATTTTTTAGGAATTTTATTCTTTTTAGCATTATTTATTGCCGGGTTAAGTACTACGGTCGGAAATGTTGAAGTTATTGTTGATACAATTGAAACTCAATATGATATTAGTAATCAAAAAGTAATTTGCGGAATCTGTACAACAATTATTATTGTTGGATTTTCGTTAGTCTTTGAAAATACTTATCAGTTAATTAACTCATTTCAATTATTAGCAGCATGGTTAGATCTAATTTTAGTATCCCCAAGTCAAATTATCTTTTTTGTTTGATATGCCAAAAAACTATCTGTTATAGTTAATTATAATAACCAAGTATCATTAATTAAGTTAGGAAAACTATATCGATTTATGATGTATTATTTAATTCCGTTAATTTTAGTAATTATTGTTGGATTTTCTGTCTATGATTTTATTATAAGTTGTACTGTTAATGCTTGATATATTTCAACTTTAGCCTTTGTATTAGGAATTTTAGTGCCAATTTTAGTAGCGTGATTTAATAGTTATTATGGTAAGAAAAAAATAAAGGAGGAAATTAAATCATGTTAGTTATTGTTGCCGTTGTTGTTTTATTAGTATTAGCAGTTTTATTAGCTATTGCGTTTGGTTTTTTTATTTATAAGGATTGGCAACGAAGTCATCATATATCAGATGTTGATCAAAAGTTAATAAAAGAAGAACAAGTAGAAGAAGATTTATAAGAAAGTTTAAATTATAAAGGTAACAGAAGGTAATTACTTTAATATTATTTACATTCTTTATTGATTTTATTGTAGTTTTGTTTTAAATTTATTTGTAAAATAATATTGAGAAAATAAACATTTGTTTATCTTAATTGTCATACTTTAATACAATTTTAATTAATTCAATTGTTGAAGAACATTTTTTAATGTCAGTTAAAAACTCTTTTTTTGAAAATAATTTTGCAATTTGTTGTAGTAATTCAATGTGTGAAAAATTATCTTCTGCAGAAAGAGTTAAACAGTAATTAATATGATATTTTTGTTCTTCTTGAAAAGCAACTGGAATTTTAAAATATGTAAAACTTATTCCATTTTTTAAAATCGTTGAATCGGGCATAATATGCAATAATGCTAGTTTTGGTGCTAAAATGTAATATGGTCCTAAATCATTTGTAATTTCAATAATTTTAGTCGGGAAATCATTCTGAACATAATTATTTTCAATTAGAAGGTTACAAGCTATTTTAACTGCTTCTTCTCATTTCTTAATTGGTTTATCAACATATTGTAATAATTTTTCATTAAAAATTTTTATTTTTATACACCTTTCTATTTTTTTTAATTATTTATATTTTAAAAATAAATTTATAAATTACAATAAAATTAATATTTTTTGCATTTTTTTATTAAAATGCAAATTTTTTGGAAATTTAATATATTATAAATTTTAATAAAAGGAGGGATTAAATGATTCCAATAATTATTGTGGATTTATACAATTTTACATCTTTAGAAAAACAGATAGTGACTGAAATTAATAACCGCCCAGAATATTTTTTAAATAATTCTATAAAAATAATTAGTAAAAACTTTGGAATAGCGGCATCTACTATATCTAGATTATCAAAAAAATAGGGTATAAAAATTTTAAAGAACTTAAAATATTTATTTGTGAAAAGATTAATCAGGTTAAAACTAGTTTTAATTTTTCATATAATGATAAATTATTTAGTACAATTCAAAAAAATAAAAATATTAATTTATATTCTATTTTTGAAACAATTAATAGTTTAAATTTATTAGAAATAAACGATATTATTAATTGTATTTTTATTTCTAAGCGTATTTTTATTTTTGAAATTGGATTATCTACCATGATTTGTTCTGAATTAAATAATAGTTTAATTAAATTGGGATTTAATTCTTTTACATCACAAAATTTTTATGAACAATTACTATTTTTAAATTCATTTAAAGATAGGAGTTTAATGATTTTATTTTCAAAATCCGAATATACTAGTGAAATTTGTGAATTAGTTAAATTATCAAAAAAAAATAACATAAAAACCCAAACGAATTCATTTATACAATGTTTTAACACAAACAGGAAATTTAATACCAAACTTTAAAAAATAACGATGAATAAGTTGTGATGGAGAATCACGATAAACATTAAATCTTATATTAATAAAATTTAATTGTTCTTCTGTAAACTTATATCTTTTATTATTCTTTTTTCTTTTCTCATAATACATTTTATCTGACTTATAAGCACTATATTCATCAATAGTTTTAAACTTTAATTTTGTCGAAAACTCTTGATATTTATAAAATATACCTAAAATTAGGTATATTTTTAATATATAGAGGTAAATAAATGATGAAAAAAATAATTACAGAATTAATAAATAGCTTAACAGATGATCAATTTTTAGAATTTTATGAAAAAATAAAACAACAAGCAGACTTAATTAAAAAACAAAAACGTTTAAATGAAATTGATCAAAAATTTAGAGATAAAGGCATTATATGTCCTAATTGCAAATCTTTTCATTGTGTTAAAAATGGTCATAATTCCGAAGGAAAACAAAAATATTTATGTAAAAAATGTCGTGCTAGTTTTGATGCATTTCGTCATCATTTTACTTATTGAAGTCATTTAAATTATGAACAGTGAAATTTATTAATTCAAATTTCATTGTTAGGACAATCTAGTAAAATAATTTCTCGTTTTATTAAAACAACCCCAAAAACCGCTTGATATAATCGACAAAAATTAATGCAATCAAAACAATTAGAAAATACACAGTTAAAATTTAAAAAATTAAATGGTCAAATCCAAATGGATGAAACATTTATTAAAGAAATTCATAAAGGCAATTTTAAAGATAAATTTGATAAACGAAAAACTCATCTCGATCCATTTTCAACTGATACCAAATGCTGTATTCAAATGGCAGTTGATAGCAATAATAATATTTTTGTTCAATCCACCAATACCAAAAGATTACAAAAACAATGGATTATTGAAAATATGAATAAGCAACTAATTAAAGAAAAATCAATAATTATTTCTGATATGCAACCACTATATTTATTAGTAGCAAAACAAACAAATTCTACTCTATATTCCACCAAAACTAGTACAAACCCTGATACTAGTTATCAAAAGTTAAATAAGATTAGTAAATTACAATCCAGTCTTAAAGAAGCCTTAATTCATTATCATGGTTTGGGTTTCACTAATATTCAAAATTATTTAAAGCTCTGAAAATGAAAATACCAACACAAAGGTTTAACACCAAACCAACAATCAACGGTATTATATTTTAACGTTTAAAAAATTTAAAGCAAAATCATAATCTTACACAAAATTAGTTTTCAAATTGTCATATTGATGATTTTTTTTATTTCATCAAGAGTTTTCGACAAAATTAAAGGTTTTAAAACGCTTAATTTCTCGCAAAATAGTACTACGATTTCTGTTCAAACATTTAGCAATTTGTGAAATATTTATTTCACCATTCTTTTTTAAAAATAATTTTAATAATAATTTTTCCAATTTAACCTTATCAATAAAACTTAAATGACTATACATAACATTTATATACCTTTCATTAATTTATAAATTTAATATTAAAATTATTTAATACATTATTGATATATGATAAAATCAATTATAGCATTCAAGTAATTTTAATAAAGGAGAAGTAAAATATGAAAAAGTTACTAAGTATTTTAGGAGTAATCGGATTAACAGCAACAAGTACAACAACATTAATTAGTTGTGAAAAACCAAATAATAATGAAAACGCGGGGGGGGGGTAATAAACCTACACCAGAACCACAACAACTACCAGAAAATAGCAAATTAACTAATATTCCTAGAACACAGGCGCCTAATAAAGAATTTTTAACTGCTACTAATAAATGATATTTTTATATAAATAAATATGAAAATAATTATATAACGACAAAATTTTATTTTGATAATAATTTTATTAATAATCAAAACACTTGATGACAACACTTAAAAAATGATTCAGATTTTATTTGAAACTATAATTTAGTATATCGTTGAGATGGAAACGGTGAACCAGAATTACCCGTTGTTGATAATGATGGCAAATTAAAATGATATACTGAATATTATCAAAATGTTCGTTCTTTTTTGCTTAAATATATTGATGTTATTGTACAAGAAAATATCCGAATTCAGCAAGGTGGTAATCCAAACTATAATGACCCAAATTTGGGTAGTGAAAGAATAATTTTTGATTTTGAAATTATTAATAATATGGAAAAATTAGATTGAAAACCTGATGTTATTTTAACTAAAAAATTAATTTATCGAATGATTTTAACAATTGATGAAAAGAAAAATATTGTTGCAGGTAGTTTAGAATTAACACATTTTAAACAATATTGAAATGGTAATAATGCAAATAGTTATTGGTATACTGATGATTTAGGTTTTTTATTTTCTTTCATAAAAGAAAAAGAAGATACTTTTAATTTTAGTGCTGAAACTTATAATTATTATCAAGGTAATTCTCCTAATATTGGTAAAATGGTTTTTGAACAGATGAAAGGTCAAATTGATATTAATAAATTTTTAAAAGCCTTTTTTACCCATGCTTTGGTGCCTGTATTTCAAAATCGCAGTAATTTTATTGAAAGTGGTTATATTGATAATTTACAGTATGATACTGTTTTAATTAACTTTTTTGGTTTAAAATTAGTTAATTTTAGAGATGTTTTAATTAATGAAAATAATATGATTAAAAGTCAATTTGAAAAATTATTAAATAGCATGTTCACGGTTTCTCAAAATTTTTATAAAGATTATTTACGTACCATTTTTGATTTAGAAAATAATACTTATGTGCAAGGATATAATAAAAAATATGGTTTATTAGCTAACAATGGTTTTAAAATTTATCCTCGTTATTTTTATTTTTCTGATAAATACAATCAATTAGACATTAAATTGTATTCAGCATTTAAAAATCGTTTTTATAATACTAATTATGGTAATGTGTTTAATTATGATTTTTCAGTTGCAAATAATTATAATATTAATCAAAATGAAGGTTATATTTTTGAAGGTGCTTTAAAAGATAAATACGGTTTAAAATACAAAAAAATTGAAGAACAAAAAATCGGTTATAATGTTTTTGAATTACAAGCTCAAAAAGAAAATGATATGTATCGTTATTATGATTTTAATTTTGGAATTTATAACTGACAAGAAATAAATAATGGCGGGTTGTTTCCTGATGGACAATGATGACAAGCTCAATATGAAAGTTGTAGTTGATATAATTTAGCGTGTCATATAAAAAATGCCGCAATTTGAGTTGTTAATAATATTCCTGGTGTTAAACAAGTAAACGAATTAGCAAGCGGTGTTGGTAAAATATTTCAAACAATATATAGTTTTTTTAGTCAAACATTTGAGGTATGAAAATTTAGTCCAGCATTATATAACACAATAACAAATATATTCCTATTAATTATCTTTATGAAGTTTGTTCGATTAATTTAATAAAAGGACTTGTTAGTCCTTTTATTCTTTTCAATCAATTATTAGTCCTGTGTCTTTATTAATTTATGGTATTTGTGGTTCATTGTTTTTATTTCAACGATATACTAAATTATAGTTTCAAATAAAATCTGAATCATTTTTTAAGTGTTGTCATCAAGTGTTTTGATTATTAATAAAATTATTATCAAAATAAAATTTTGTCGTTATATAATTATTTTCATATTTATTTATATAAAAATATCATTTATTAGTAGCAGTTAAAAATTCTTTATTAGGCGCCTGTGTTCTAGGAATATTAGTTCATTTGCTATTTTCTGGTAGTTGTTGTGGTTCTGGTGTAGGTTTATTACCCCCCCGCGTTTTCATTATTATTTGGTTTTTCACAACTAATTAATGTTGTTGTACTTGTTGCTGTTAATCCGATTACTCCTAAAATACTTAGTAACTTTTTCATATTTTACTTCTCCTTTATTAAAATTACTTGAATGCTATAATTGATTTTATCATATATCAATAATGTATTAAATAATTTTAATATTAAATTTATAAATTAATGAAAGGTATATAAATGTTATGTATAGTAATTTAAGTTTTATTGATAAGGTTAAATTGGAAAAATTATTATTAAAATTATTTTTAAAAAAGAATGGTGAAATAAATATTTCACAAATTGCTAAATGTTTGAACAGAAATCGTAGTACTATTTTGCGAGAAATTAAGCGTTTTAAAACTATTGATGAATATAGTGCTTATAAGTCAGATAAAATGTATTATGAGAAAAGAAAAAAGAATAATAAAAGATATAAGTTTACAGAAGAACAATTAAATTTTATTAATATAAGATTTAATGTTTATCGTGATTCTCCATCACAACTTATTCATCGTTATTTTTTAAAGTTTGGTATTAAATTTCCTGTTTGTGTTAAAACATTGTATAAATGAATTCGTTTGGGTTTTTATGGTTTTTTAAAACAGAATTTACGTCATCGTGGTAAAAAATATAAAACAAAAGGAAAATTTGATAATCGTGGTAAATTAATTAATTTTAAATCAATATGAGATATTGAGAAAAAAGAGACTGATGTTGGTTGATTTGAAATGGATACCGTAGTTGGAAAAGAGCATCAATCTAGTAATTTGGTTTTAGTTGAACAAAATAGTAAAAGTTATTTTGTTATGAAATTAAAAAATCATACTGCTAATGAAGTTGTGGAAAAGTTTAAAGATATTGTTATAAGTAATAATTTATTTGGGAAAATTAAAGGAATAATAACTGATAGAGGAAAAGAATTTAGTAAATGAAGAGAATTAGAAATATTTGCTGAAACACAAGTTTATTTTTGTGACCCCGGTAAACCACAACAAAAACCATTAATTGAATATATGAATTCTGAACTTAGACAATGATTTCCTAAGGGAACTGATTTTAATAATGTTAGTCAACAAAAAATAAATTGAGTAGTTAATGTTATAAATGATAAATTAAGGCCTGTTCTTAATTGAAAAACAGCAAAAGAGGTATTTTCAGATAATTTTAAATAGGTTTATTTGAAGTAATTTAATAAATTATTTTTTAGTGTGCTTAATTTTCCTTAAAATAAAATAAAAACTATAAATATTTTGATTTTTAAAAATTTATAATTGATTTTTTATGATTTTTATTGTATTATTTGACTAATAAGATTTGTTGCACTTCATTTTACATAATTACTATGTAAAATATTTTTATTGGTTGATATATATCATTAATTATTTATATAGGCATTATAACTTATATATCATTTTTTAATAATTTGTTGTTGTAATTATGATTTTCTTTTATTCTTATCAGTAGGTTTACATGTTGGGCAATTAACACTTTTTGTTAATTCATGTTGTGTACCACTACCACTATCTTCACAATTACACTTATAAGCAGTACATTGGAAATTACAATTAGGATTTCCCATTTTTGGTTCTCCTTTCTAGAAAATAAATATTTTCTATGTGTTGTAAAATTATTATATTAAGTAAATATTTTAGCAAATTAAATACTGAGATTTAAAATTCTTATTCATATTCTTCTATTTTTATTACAATTATTAAATTTAATGTTTTTTTGCATTTAATTAAATATTTTATTCTATCTTTTTCTTATAAATATTTGCATTTTTATTAATAAAGTATTACAATGACTGTGTAATTAAAAAAGGGGAAGAAAGAGCACAATTGTGCTCTTTCTTTAATGCCAACAATTTTAATTATGATAGTTTAAGAAAGGATGGTGTTGCATGGCAGAATTTACTAAACAGCAAGCACAGTTAAAAACAGCTTTGGAAAATTATTTATTAAAACAAAATTTAACATTATTTGCAATTAATTACTTACAAGATTTTGGAACTAATTTTGTGCAAATATTAATTGAAGATCAAACAACAGTGCTTGATTTAGATCGGTTAACAATTATTAGTGAAGAAATTAATCATTTAGTTGATGAACTTGATTTGTTTGTAGAAGAATACTTGTTAGAAGTCTCAACACCAGGTGCTGAGCGACCATTACGAAATTGGGGTGAAGTGCAACAACAAGTTAAGCGTTATGTTTATTTTGAATTTATTGAGAAAGTTAATAATTTAACAGCGGTTAGTGGTGAATTAACAGCAGTTGATGAAAAAAAAACAATAACGGTTACTTATTTTGTAAAAGGGGCTCGCAAAACCTTACAAACAACTTATCAAAACATTAAATTGGCGCGTTGTTCAGTTAAATTTTAAGAAAGGATATATTATAGCATGATTGATGGTGCAAAACTATTAGTAACAATTGATGAAATTGTTAATGAAAAACAAATTAGTCGCAATTTAATTTTGGAATCAATTAAAGAAGGAATTAAAAAGGCTTATGAAAAACATTTTGATCCAGAAGCAACAATTATTGTTGATATTGATCAAAAGACAGGTCAAATCAAAGTTGAAAAAGAATTAACAGTTGTTAAAAAAGTTGAAGATGATTTGTTAGAAATTGGTTTAAAGGAAGCAAAAACAAAATATGGTGAGCAAATTACCGTTGATGATAAAGTTTATGAACCAGTTAATTCAGAAGAATTCTCACGGTTAGCAATTTTTCAAGTTGGTCAAATTATTAAACAACAAATTAAAGAAGCCGAAAAAGATTCAATTTTTGATGAATATATTGCGCAAAAAGGACATTTGATGACAGGAATTGTTATTGCGGCAGAAGAAAAATATTTATTAGTTGAAGTTGAACGAACATTTGCCTACATTCCTCGTCGCAATTTAATTTTTTCTGACAATTATGAAGTTGGACAACAAATTACTTTTTTAGCGGAAGATATTGTTAAATCAAAAAATGCCGGGCAAATTACTGGTTTACGAACAAGTAATGATTTCTTATATCGTTTACTAGAACGTGAAATTCCTGAAATTTTTGAACAGGTAATTGAAGTCAAAGCAATTGCTCGTGACCCGGGTCGCCGTAGTAAAATTGCTGTTTATAGTACGAATGAAAACATTGATCCCATTGGCGCTTGTGTCGGAAGTAGGGGTAGTCGAATTAATAAAGTCACTGCTGAATTACAAGATGAAAAAATTGATATTTGTATTTATGATGACAATAGTCAACAATTTATCATTAATTCCTTATCACCAGTTAAAGTAATTTCAATTACAACTAATGATGAGGGCAAAGAAGCTGATGTTGTCGTTCCCGATGAACAATTGTCATTAGCAATTGGAAAAGGTGGGAGTGCGGCTAAATTAGTAGCGAAGTTAACAAAATGAAAACTAAACATTATGAGTTATAGCGAAGCGTTAACAAACCAAATTGAAATTTTATGAAATGGAAATTTAACAAGTGAAGAATTGACTGCTTTACAAGTTAAGTTAAAAGATAAAATTAAAGGAAAAGACTTAACAAACACCCCAGTCCCAGCGGTTGAAGTGACAGTAGATTTACCAGTTGAAGAATTTGAAATTATTGAAGAACAAATGGCCGAAGAAACAATGATTCTTAATGAAGAAGAATATCAAGTTGATGATTTATCGGAAGCTGCGCCAGAAGTGTTAGCCGAAGAAATTCAAGAAATTGAAAAAAACATTTCTTATTTTGAAAATGAACAATTAGAAAGTCAAGATGAGGATGAAGAAATTAATTATGATGATTACGATGATTATTATAATCAAGATAAATAATTAATTAGGAGGGATACAAATGGTAAACCAGAAACAAACGCCATTGCGAAAATGTGTTGTTTCACAACAAATGTTACCAAAAAAAGAATTGGTACGGATTGTGAAAACGCCAACCGGGGAAATCATCATTGATCCAACGGGAAAAGCAAATGGACGGGGGGCCTATTTGCGACCAACGTTAGAGATTTATGAAAAAGCAAAAAAAAATCACGCATTAGAGCGTGATTTAAAAGTAAAGTTAACTGACGAGTTTTATGATATGTTATATCATGAAATTAACGAAGGGTGAGATTAAAAATGTTACAGCAGAAAGGTTATAGTTATCTAGGTTTAGCAAAAAAGGCCGGAAAACTAGTAACAGGAGCACTTTTATTAACAGCAATTAAACAACAAAAAATTTTTTTGGTGTTAAATAGTATTGAAGGGGGAGCAACCCAAGCAAAAAAATATGAACAAAAATGTTTTTATTATCATATCCCTTATTTTAAATGTCTTGAACCAACATTAACTCAGCAAGCATTAGGAACCGAGAATGTTAAAACCCTGGGTATTAGTGATCGTCATCTTGCACAAAGTTTACTTACTTTATTAACAAATCAGGAATAATAAAAAAGGAGGAGGGACAGATGAGTAATCAAAAAAATAACAAGTCAAATAAAAAATCATTAGCAAAAAATCAGCGTCATCGAATTCAATCACAATTAAAAACAGTTGAAGCGCATATTAATGAGGGGGTTTTTGTTTATGCCGAAGCATTAACAATTGCTGAATTTGCGGAAAAAATTAGTAAACCCGTTAGTGAAATTATTAAGTACTTTTTTGCAAAAGGGATTATGTTAAATCAAAATACTTATTTAAATGAAGACCAATTAGGGGAATTATGTTTAGAGTTTGGGTTAGATTTTAAACGTGAAAAATCAGTAACACACGAAAACTTAATTGAGAGTTTTGAAGTTAATGATGATGATACATCATTAGAAAAACGACCCCCAATTGTAACAATTATGGGGCATGTTGATCATGGGAAAACAACGTTATTAGATACAATTCGTAATACGAACGTTGTTAGTACTGAACATGGGGGAATCACCCAACACATTGGCGCTTATCAAATTAAGACTAAAAATAATGAAAAAATTACTTTTGTTGATACCCCGGGCCATAAAGCTTTTACCCAAATGCGAGCTCGTGGAAGTGCGGTAACAGATATTGTTGTTTTAGTTGTTGCTGCTGATGATGGTGTAATGTTACAAACGAAAGAAGCCATTGATCATGCCAAAGCGGCGGGAGTGCCGATTATTGTTTTTATTAATAAAATTGACAAAGTTGGAGCAAACTTAGATAATGTTATGATGCAATTATCACAAGAAGATTTAACTCCTGAAGAATGGGGGGGAACAGTTTCTTACGTTAAAGGAAGTGCAAAACAAAACCAAGGGATTGATGAGTTATTAGATACAATTTTACTAATGGCTGATTTAATGGAATTAAAAGCTAATCCAAATCGTTTTGCCTTAGGAACTGTTATTGAATCGCATTTAGATCGTGGGTTAGGACCAGTTGCAACTTTATTAGTCCAATCAGGAACCTTAAATATTAAAGATGCTTTAGTAGCGGGATGTGCTTTTGGGTATGTTCGTGATTTATCTGATGAAAGTGGCAAAAAAATTAAGACAGTGGGACCTTCAACACCCGTTATTATTCATGGCTTAAATGAGGTTCCCAATGCGGGAGATCGTTTTATGGTCTTTCGTGATGAAAAATTAGCCCGTGAAATTGCCTTAAAACGAAAAGCAACGGATACTATTAATAAGCGTTATAAAAATCAAGTTTTTTCGTTGGAAAGTTTATCTGAACAAATTAAAGATGGACAATTAAAACAAATTAATATTATTTTAAAAGCAGACACCCAAGGAACAGTTGAAGCAGTTAAATCAAGTTTACAAAAAATTAATATTGTGGGAGTTAAAATTAATGTTTTACGAGCAACTGTTGGTGCGATTTCCGAAAGTGATGTTACTTTAGGATTAGCAAGTCAAGCCTTTATTGTTGGTTTTAATGTTCGTCCAACTGCACATGTGCGGAAAAAAGCCGAAGATGAAGGAGTGGAAATTCGTTTGCACACCATCATTTATAAGTTAACCGAAGAAATTATTGCCGCAGCTGAAGGAATGTTAGATCCTGAAATGGTTGAAGAAGTCTTAGGGCAAGCAGAAGTTCGTCAAATCTTCCATCATTCTGATATTGGGACAATTGCTGGTTGTCATGTCACAGATGGAGTAATTCCGCGTAAATCACGAGTACGTATTTTACGTGATGTGGTTATTGTTTATGATGGTGAATTATCCTCATTAAAACATGTTAAAGATGATATTAAAGAAGCAAAAGTTGGTGCTGAATGTGGGTTAACAATTAAGAATTATAATGATTTAAAAGAACAAGATGTGATTGAAGCATATATTGAGAAAGCTGTTACTAAGTAGCAGTTTTTTTGGGTTGTTTTATGTTTTTTTCTTTAATTTTGTCGAAAACTCTTGATGAAATAAAAAAAATCATCAATATGACAATTTGAAAACTAATTTTGTGTAAGATTATGATTTTGCTTTAAATTTTTTAAACGTTAAAATATAATACCGTTGATTGTTGGTTTGGTGTTAAACCTTTGTGTTGGTATTTTCATTTTCAGAGCTTTAAATAATTTTGAATATTAGTGAAACCCAAACCATGATAATGAATTAAGGCTTCTTTAAGACTGGATTGTAATTTACTAATCTTATTTAACTTTTGATAACTAGTATCAGGGTTTGTACTAGTTTTGGTGGAATATAGAGTAGAATTTGTTTGTTTTGCTACTAATAAATATAGTGGTTGCATATCAGAAATAATTATTGATTTTTCTTTAATTAGTTGCTTATTCATATTTTCAATAATCCATTGTTTTTGTAATCTTTTGGTATTGGTGGATTGAACAAAAATATTATTATTGCTATCAACTGCCATTTGAATACAGCATTTGGTATCAGTTGAAAATGGATCGAGATGAGTTTTTCGTTTATCAAATTTATCTTTAAAATTGCCTTTATGAATTTCTTTAATAAATGTTTCATCCATTTGGATTTGACCATTTAATTTTTTAAATTTTAACTGTGTATTTTCTAATTGTTTTGATTGCATTAATTTTTGTCGATTATATCAAGCGGTTTTTGGGGTTGTTTTAATAAAACGAGAAATTATTTTACTAGATTGTCCTAACAATGAAATTTGAATTAATAAATTTCACTGTTCATAATTTAAATGACTTCAATAAGTAAAATGATGACGAAATGCATCAAAACTAGCACGACATTTTTTACATAAATATTTTTGTTTTCCTTCGGAATTATGACCATTTTTAACACAATGAAAAGATTTGCAATTAGGACATATAATGCCTTTATCTCTAAATTTTTGATCAATTTCATTTAAACGTTTTTGTTTTTTAATTAAGTCTGCTTGTTGTTTTATTTTTTCATAAAATTCTAAAAATTGATCATCTGTTAAGCTATTTATTAATTCTGTAATTATTTTTTTCATCATTTATTTACCTCCATATATTAAAAATATACCTAATTTTAGGTATATTTTATAAATATCAAGAGTTTTCGACAAAATTAAAGTGTTTTTTTGGGTTGTTTTTGGTTAAAAAGGAGTTATAATAAGGATGGTGAGATGATGTTAAAAGAACAACGATGAGAAAAAATTTTAGCTTGTTTAGATGAACAACACTTAGTACTTGTTAATGATTTAATTACAAAATTACAGTTATCACCGACAACCTTACGTCGGGATTTAACAGAAATGGAACAACAAGGGTTATTAAAGCGTGTTTATGGTGGGGTTAAACTGCAAAAAGTCCGTGAATTTCGGTTAGAAGAACAATTAAACGAAAAGATTCAGCACCATGCTGAAGCAAAATATTTAATTGCGCAACAAGCAGTTAAAAAAATCAAACCAAAAATGTGGCTTTATTTAGATGCTGGTTCATCAACATTAGCGTTAATTAAGTTAATGCGACCAGATGATGACTTAGTTATTATTACAAATTCCATTTTTCATATCTAATTACTAGCCTTAGCAGGGTTTAATAATGTTTATGTTTTGGGTGGTAAGTATAAGCACCAAACAGGGGCTTTAATTGGATGAGAAGCAGTTAGCACCTTGCAAAAGTATCACCTTGATTGTGCTTTCTTAGGGGTTAATGGGATTAGCGGTGCGAATTTATATACAACTGATCCTGAAGAAGCAATGATTAAAGCGGAGGTTATTAAATGTGCAAGCAAAAGTTATGTTCTAGCTGACAAGTCAAAATTTAACGTCAAATCATTAGTAAAATTTGCTTCACATTCAGAAGTTGAAATTATTACAAATTAAGAGAAAGGAAGCAGTAGCAATAATTATGAAGATAATTGATTATTTTACCAAAACAACAACCTTCTTAAAAACGGCAGTTAAGGATCAAACGGCGGTTTTTTAAACCTTAGCAGGAGCGTTAGAAAATAGTAAAATTGTCAATGATAAAGGACAATTAATTAATGCGTTAGAAAAACGTGAAACAGAAGGTCCAACCGGAGTTGGTGATGGTTTAGAAATTCCCCATTGTTCAAGTAGCAGTGTTACAAAACCAGCAATTACAATTATGACCCTTAAAAAGGCGGTTAATTGACAAAGCTTAGATCAAAAACCAGTCGATGTTATTTTTATGATTACAACCCCAGAAAAAGGGGGCGAACAACATTTACAAGCACTAGCGCAGCTTGCTAGTTTTTTAGGAAAAAGTGAAGTTGTTGTTAAAATTCGGGCTGCAAAAAGTTTTGCTGATATTATTGCCGCTTTTGTTGAACCAGCAGCAGAAAATAAAACAGAACCAAATTCTAATGGTTATTATGATGTTGTTGGTATTACAGCTTGTCCAACCGGAATTGCGCATACTTTTATGGCAAAAGAAAAAATGGAAGAAGCAGCAAAAGCAATGGGGTTAACAATTAAAGTGGAGACTCAAGGCCGTGGTGGTAATGAAAATGTTTTAACCGCCACGGATATTGCAAACGCAAAAGCAGTTATCCTTGGCATTGATAAAAAAATTACTGGGATGGACCGAATGAATGGTGTTTCATATTTGGAAACAAGTACAAAAGATGTTATTTATCATGGTCAAGAGGTTATCAGTGATGCTCTTGTTGGAAAACGCTTAACTGTTGGAAAAGTTAGTAAAAGTGGCGCTGATGAAGTTGGAGAATTAAGTTTAAAAAACTTTAAAGACGTTACTAAAAACCTGCTGGGGGGGGGTATCGCGAATGTTACCCTTTGTTGTTGCCGGGGGAATTATTTTAGGAATTGGATTTCTATTAGATTCGGGTAATACTGGGGGTAATTTTGGAATAACCCGAGATATTGCCGCTTGATTTTCAGGTTTAGGAAAAGTTATTTTTGGGATGATGGTCCCAATTTTGGGGGCTTATGTTTGTTACTCGATTGTTGGTCCCCAAGGATTATTACCAGGGATGACCGCGGGGTTAATTGCAAATGCGCCAGGAATGTTATATGATAGTTCAACTAAAACAGGATGAGCTAACACATGGGGGCGTTTATTCCCTGATTCAATCTCTAACTTTAATTCGGGATTTTTTGGGGCCTTAATTGGAGGATATCTTGTTGCCTTTGTTGTTTATGGGTGCCAAAAAGGATTTGCTCGTTTTCATCCATCAGTACGGGGGGGTTCGTGACGTTGTTTTAATTCCCGTATTAACCGCATTAGCAGCTTGTGTTTTAATGTTTGGCCTTAATATTCCCTTAGGTTACTTAAACTATGGCCTAGGAGAAGGCTTAAAAGCAATTGCGGATTATAATTTAAGTGCTTTAATTGGAATCATTATTGGGTTAATGATGGCCGCCGATATGGGAGGACCAATTAATAAAGCCTCTTATGTCTTTGGGACATTAACAATTGATGCAACTCAAAATGTTTATGCCGGAATTCGTTCAACCAATGGGGGAACCGTCTTCATAGCCGCCGCAATGTTAACAGGAATGGTACCACCATTAGCATTAGCATTATGTACGAGAATGTTTAAAAAATATTGAACTAAAAAAGATGTCGAACAAGGAAATACCAACTGATTCTTAGAAGCTTGCTTTATTACAGAAGGCGCTATTCCATTTGCTGCATCAGATCCAAAACGAACAATTCAATCAATTATGGTTGGAAGTGCTGTTTCTGGGGCAATTGTGAGTGGGTTTGGAGTAACTTTAGCACCACACGGCGGACTCTTTGTCTTTCCGTTATTACAAATTCAAGACAATGGTAAAAACTGGTTTACAATTAGTAACCATGGTGCTTCAATTGGGGTGGCAGTTTTAATTTCTGTTGTTGCCTTAATTATTGGTAGCTTTATTAGTGCTTTACTTCTTGGTTTTTGAAGAATGTATGCCTTAAAAGCGAAAAAAATTACGTTAGCAAGTTAAATTTATTAGTAGAAACCCAATAATTTGGGTTTTTATAATGTTAAAATAAGAAATAAAGGAGTAAGAAGATGATTTATACATTAACGTTAAACCCAGCAATTGATCAAATTATTGAAGTTCCTAATTTTCAGTTAGGCGAAACAAATAAAGCGGTTGGGGAATATGATGTCATTGGTGGTAAAGGAATTAATGTTGCTGTTATGTTACAACACTTAGGTTATCCAACAACGGCGTTAGGATTTTTGGGTCGTGATAACAAGGAAATGTTTGAACATTATTTAACAGAGCAACAAGTGCCGGCTTATTTTCATGAAGTTAGTGGTAAAACCCGTACGAATATGAAAATTAAAAGTTTAGAAACTAAGCAAGAAACAGAATTAAATGGGGTTGCTTTTGCAATAACAGATGCCGATGTTACCACAATTTTAACCTTAATTAAAGCAAAAGTAACAAAAAATGATTGTTTAATTATTTCTGGTTCATTACCACAGCATTGTGATCATAATATTTATCAAATCATTAGTACTTATTGTTATGACCATCAAATCTCATTTGTTGTTGATGCAACAAAAGATGCATTATTATCAACTTTAGCAACAAAACCATTTTTAATTAAACCAAATTTAGCGGAATTAAATGAATTGTTTGGAACAAATTACGACTTTAAGCAAGTAACAGTAATTGTTGCACTAGGCCAAAAGCTTCGTGCGCAAGGTGCGCAAAATGTTTTAATTAGTAGTGGCAAAGATGGGAGTATTTTAATAACAAAACACGATGTTTACTTAGCAAATACAGCAACAGGACAGTTAGTTAATTCAGTTGGAGCTGGTGATTCAATGGTTGCTGGTTTTGTTGGTACTTATTTAGCAACAAAGGATTATCAAGCGGCATTGTTAATGGGAATTTGTGCGGGTTCAGCAACTGCTTTTAGTCCGAGGATTGCTTCTCGTGAATTGGTTGAAAGTTTAAAACCACAAATTACAATTACAATTTTTAAATAAAAAAAATGATATTTTTTAAAATATCATTTTTTTATTTTATGTATATATCGCTATGACTATGTTACTTTACTTATTGTACTTACAATTCTATCAATCAGTGTACCAAAAAATTGGCAGACAGTTTGGGAAAAACTATTTTTCCCATCTTAATTATATTGTCTTTTTTTTGTGATAGGCAATTATTTAATTATTTTTTTATAAAAGTGGTAAAGTTTGGTAAATTGCTATTTTTTTGGTCGTATAAAAAATATTGGGGTTTTGGAAAAAAACTCGGAAATTGAATAAGAATAATAAATTAAACCATTTACTAAAATGGTTTTTTTATTTGTAAAACCAAAATTATTAATTGATTCAGAGAAAGGACAGCATCTTAAATTATTAAAATAGAAACTTTTTACACAACTTTCTGATACCCTCTTTAAGTTGTTTACACATTTATAAATATCTTAGAAATCTTTACAAAGTGTATCTGTTTTTCTCCTAATTTAAGGTGTTGTCCTTTCTCTGTTTCAGTTAATTAATTTATTAAAATTACAACTTAATGCAGTGTGGGACGGTTATTTTAAATAACTAAGTGTTTTTATTCCACATGAGGCGGTATAGCCCAGCGGTAATCAGTCCGTAAATAATAGACGCTTTAACAAGCGATAGTCGTGATAAGTGCGAGGTCAACATCAAACGACAATAAATATTGAGATGGCCACTTTATAAATAAATTTGCGATAGATATTATCCCATTAGAGGATGACAGAGGTTTTAAAAACCACAAAGCCAGCATTAGGCTCTTCAAGGTGCAAGTGAATTTATTTTAAAAACTGAACGCTTTGACCTGAAATGGTGCGGATGAAGAGAGAGAATTCTCTGGAATTATCTTATAAAAACAACTGTCGATTATTAAACATTAAACAATAAAACATACCGCCACCGCTCACCCGCAGTGAAGCGGATGGCGTAGTAAATAAATAGATAAATACTTAATTATATAACTAACTCTTGCTTTGGCACTTTCACTTGGGAGTGAGTGCCAGCGAGTTAAAAATAGGAGGTAAATATGACAATCAAAAATCTAATATCAATATATATGTACAATGATTTTTGTATTAATATATTTGATAATAAAACAGGGCAAAAAGAAAATATTAATGATGATATTAATTTAATTAAAAATGAAGAAGCACATTTATTAAATCAAGAAATAACTTATTTTGATATTAAAGAACAAAAAGGAAGAAAATTAATAGAAATATTAATAGCAAAGAACGAGGTAAATTAGTATGTGAAAAGATGAAAATGGTTATGTTTATACTGAAGAAGATTTATTTAATATGGCATTAGAAGAATGTCATTCAGAAGAAAGTGCTTATGAATATATTGATAATTTAATTAATGAAATGGAATTAGAGGAAATTTAATTATGGCAGATTTAAAATTAAATAATGAAGTTAAAAATATTACGTATCCATTTTATTTAAAAGGAAATAATTTTAAAGAATTAAGTTTAAAAGCATTAACAATTAAAAAATGAATTGATGAAAATGGACAAGAATTAGCAGAATTTATATATCGACAACAAGCTTGATTAATAAATGGAGAATATAAATCACAATCACTAAAAGATTTAAAATTAGTAGTTTCAAAAATTGATTATATTTTTAGAGAACCATTAGAATTAATAAAATCTTTTAAAGATGAATTAAATTTTATTAGAAAAGATATTTTGAATTTAGAAAATAATATTAAGAATAATCATGATTCTTTAAAAAATAATGTTATTAATATTCAATTTCAAAAACAAAATGAAATTATTGAAACTCATAAAAAAGAACAATTTTTAGAAATTAAAAGTGTAGCAAAACAAGAGCAAGAATTAAAAATTATTACTAGTAATTTTCGGAAAGAAAAATTATTAATTAAAGATATTGAGGTTATTGGTATTAATGATGATTTTTTACAAAATGCTGATAAATTAGAACTTATTAATCTTATTAAAAATTATTTAGTTGTTGATGAACAAATTGTTAAAAATGAAATTAAAGATCAGTGAGATAGTAATAAAGATATTAATTTAATTGGGGTTAAAGGTATTAATTTTAAAATAAATAAAGGAGAAAAATAATATGGCAAATATTGTTGAATTTTTAAGAACAGATAAAGCAACAGAATGAATAAAAAGTAAATTTTCTAATGAAAATGAAATTGCAAGATTTAAAAGTAATATAGTTGCAATATCAAATAGTAATGAATTATTACAAAAAGCAGATCCAAAAACAATTATGACTGCTTGTTATCAAGGAGTTTTATTAAATTTACCAATGGAAAAACAATTTGGTTATGCTTATGTAGTTCCATATAATACTAAAATAACAAGAATTATTAACGGTCGCGAAATCCAAGAATGAATTAATCAAGCTCAATTTCAAATAGGTTATAAAGGTTATATTCAATTAGCACAAAGAAGTGGTCAATATTTAGATATGTCAGTATCAGATGTTAGAGAAAATGAATTAGTAAATTATGATCGTTTAAAAGGAACTAGTTTTAATTGAATTCAAAATGAAGATGAAAGAGAAAAATTACCAATTATTGGTTATGTAGCATACTTTAAAATGGTTAATGGTTTTGGAAAAACTTTATATATGACCAAAGAACAAATGGAAAATCATTTTATGAAATATTCTAAAACTTATGCTAAAAATAAATCATTTTATATTGCTACTTTTGATGAAATGGCATTAAAAACAGTATTAACATCTTTATTAAGAAAATGAGGTATTATGTCTGTTGAATTACAACAAGCTTATAAATCAGATCAGGCAGTTATTACAACTAATGATGAAAAGATTTATATTGATAATGATAGCAATATAAGCATAAATAAGGGTCAAATTAGTAATGAAAATATATCAAGTGAAGAAGTTGACAGATAATAATTTAGTTAAAGAAGAAGATATATCAAATGTAGTGCCAACAATTAATAATAACAACGATGAGGAATGAGCCACTTGATAAAAATAGGTATTGACCCATCAGGAACAGGTACTACTGCTATTGTTATTTATGAAGATAATAAATTAATTGAAAAATTAGAATTTACAAATAAAAATTGAAAAGAACAATATGAATTTATTAATGATAAATTGTTTGATTATGAAGAAAAAATTAATATTGAAGATTGTTTATATACATCTGCTAATGCAAGTAAAGATAGAGATGATTTATTAAGATTATTAGGAGCATTATCTGTTTATAAATATTTTATTAATTGAGTATCACCAAAAAATACTAAATCAGTTGTTAAAAATATGGAAAATTTAAGTAAATATAATGATAGTTGTATATGAAAATTTGATAAAGATACTAATTTAACTTATCAATATGGTAAAGGTTGATTTTATAATAATGAAAAAATAAGTAATCATTTACGAGATGCAATTATTATTGCTAATTATGAAAGTTAATATTATGAAACATTCATATAATCAAAAAACAGGAAAGTATTATTCTTGTCAAATTCGTAATGTTAATATTTACTTAAATAAAAATGAAGAAAAAGTTTGAAATGAATTTAATAACTTTACTTATTCGCAACGAATTGAATATCTTATTAACTTTTATATAACACATTATAAAGGAAATAAAGAATATGAATAATTATATTTTATGTTATCGATCTGAACAAGGTAATCGCCCTTGTAAAAACCCTCGTGGTGAATATATAATTGGGATTGATAAACAAGATGTAGATATTAATTCAACTGAATACTGAGAATATTATAAAAATAATTATGGAAAAAATAATTTAGTTATTTGTAAAGTTAAAAATTTAGACTTAATATTAGAAAATAAAAAATAACCAATTAAGGTTATTTTTTTTAAATACTATTTGTTAGTTTTTTAATAGCATCTTTTTGTGCTTGTTTTTTGTCATTTACTTTAACTTGTTTTTTAACATTTTTAATTTGACCTGTTTTTAATGCTAATTCTGTTGCATAATCAGGTCCTCGTAAATGTTTTTCGTGAGCAATAACAGCAGTTCTTAATTCTCTAATTTCTGCTTTATATTTTTTAATTTTTTTAGCAGATAATCCAAGAATACCAAGACTACCCATTCCACCAGCACCCGCTAACACAAGTAAAGCAATTACTATTTCATTACTAATTTCCATTTCTTTATTTCCTTTCTTATCCTTACTCAAACAGTGGCCATCCATTCTTTCAGAACAAAATAATTTATAAATTAAACTATATAACCACCCAAAAATATCAACCGCCCCTATATATAGTTTATTTTAAATTTAATTCTTTGTTATTTTCTTCTTGTTTTTTAGTATATTCATCTTGCATATTTTTAAATATTTCTTCTGTTATACCATCCAAATTATTTCATTGTTTTGCTATTCTTGGTTGAATAACACGAGAATTAATTCGACAATCTAAGCAATGTCTTAAATGGTCTTTTTTTCATTTTGATTTATCAATTCAAATAATAATTAAAGAAATTATTAAAGTAATTAAAGGTAAAATTGTAAATACTAATCCCATTTTAGATATTTTTAATCGTGGAATATCAATTTTCATATCTACTTTGGGTTTACTACTAGCAACAAATATACCCTGAATTCCGTGTGTAAATAAAGGTGTTAATAAAATAGCAATTCCATTACCTCAATATTGACCATAATTATATCAATTAATATTATCTTTTATTGCATTGATCATGCCATATTCTAATCAACAATTTAATGCTAAAAATATCAATGTATAAAAACTAACTACTCAACTACGAATTTTATATTTTCTTTCTCATTCTCTAATATCTTTATGAGTTCAATTATAAGTCGGAATAGGGTCTTTTTTAAATCAATTTCAAGGTAAGGCACCTTTTAATCAAGTTGTTTTATCTTGTTTCATTATTAACTCACCAATTTTCTTTTAATTTTTAAATTACCTATTTTTATATTTTCAAAAGAACTAATAAGACCATTTGTGTCAATATACCAACCTGAAACACCTTTACTAGATGATACAACAATTCCACAACCAATATCAAAATCTTCTTTAATTTTGTCGAAAACTCTTGATGAAATAAAAAAAATCATCAATATGACAATTTGAAAACTAATTTTGTGTAAGATTATGATTTTGCTTTAAATTTTTTAAACGTTAAAATATAATACCGTTGATTGTTGGTTTGGTGTTAAACCTTTGTGTTGGTATTTTCATTTTCAGAGCTTTAAATAATTTTGAATATTAGTGAAACCCAAACCATGATAATGAATTAAGGCTTCTTTAAGACTGGATTGTAATTTACTAATCTTATTTAACTTTTGATAACTAGTATCAGGGTTTGTACTAGTTTTGGTGGAATATAGAGTAGAATTTGTTTGTTTTGCTACTAATAAATATAGTGGTTGCATATCAGAAATAATTATTGATTTTTCTTTAATTAGTTGCTTATTCATATTTTCAATAATCCATTGTTTTTGTAATCTTTTGGTATTGGTGGATTGAACAAAAATATTATTATTGCTATCAACTGCCATTTGAATACAGCATTTGGTATCAGTTGAAAATGGATCGAGATGAGTTTTTCGTTTATCAAATTTATCTTTAAAATTGCCTTTATGAATTTCTTTAATAAATGTTTCATCCATTTGGATTTGACCATTTAATTTTTTAAATTTTAACTGTGTATTTTCTAATTGTTTTGATTGCATTAATTTTTGTCGATTATATCAAGCGGTTTTTGGGGTTGTTTTAATAAAACGAGAAATTATTTTACTAGATTGTCCTAACAATGAAATTTGAATTAATAAATTTCACTGTTCATAATTTAAATGACTTCAATAAGTAAAATGATGACGAAATGCATCAAAACTAGCACGACATTTTTTACATAAATATTTTTGTTTTCCTTCGGAATTATGACCATTTTTAACACAATGAAAAGATTTGCAATTAGGACATATAATGCCTTTATCTCTAAATTTTTGATCAATTTCATTTAAACGTTTTTGTTTTTTAATTAAGTCTGCTTGTTGTTTTATTTTTTCATAAAATTCTAAAAATTGATCATCTGTTAAGCTATTTATTAATTCTGTAATTATTTTTTTCATCATTTATTTACCTCTATATATTAAAAATATACCTAATTTTAGGTATATTTTATAAATATCAAGAGTTTTCGACAAAATTAAAGAAAATCTTCTTTAATTTTGTCGAAAACTCTTGATGAAATAAAAAAAATCATCAATATGACAATTTGAAAACTAATTTTGTGTAAGATTATGATTTTGCTTTAAATTTTTTAAACGTTAAAATATAATACCGTTGATTGTTGGTTTGGTGTTAAACCTTTGTGTTGGTATTTTCATTTTCAGAGCTTTAAATAATTTTGAATATTAGTGAAACCCAAACCATGATAATGAATTAAGGCTTCTTTAAGACTGGATTGTAATTTACTAATCTTATTTAACTTTTGATAACTAGTATCAGGGTTTGTACTAGTTTTGGTGGAATATAGAGTAGAATTTGTTTGTTTTGCTACTAATAAATATAGTGGTTGCATATCAGAAATAATTATTGATTTTTCTTTAATTAGTTGCTTATTCATATTTTCAATAATCCATTGTTTTTGTAATCTTTTGGTATTGGTGGATTGAACAAAAATATTATTATTGCTATCAACCGCCATTTGAATACAGCATTTGGTATCAGTTGAAAATGGATCGAGATGAGTTTTTCGTTTATCAAATTTATCTTTAAAATTGCCTTTATGAATTTCTTTAATAAATGTTTCATCCATTTGGATTTGACCATTTAATTTTTTAAATTTTAACTGTGTATTTTCTAATTGTTTTGATTGCATTAATTTTTGTCGATTATATCAAGCGGTTTTTGGGGTTGTTTTAATAAAACGAGAAATTATTTTACTAGATTGTCCTAACAATGAAATTTGAATTAATAAATTTCACTGTTCATAATTTAAATGACTTCAATAAGTAAAATGATGACGAAATGCATCAAAACTAGCACGACATTTTTTACATAAATATTTTTGTTTTCCTTCGGAATTATGACCATTTTTAACACAATGAAAAGATTTGCAATTAGGACATATAATGCCTTTATCTCTAAATTTTTGATCAATTTCATTTAAACGTTTTTGTTTTTTAATTAAGTCTGCTTGTTGTTTTATTTTTTCATAAAATTCTAAAAATTGATCATCTGTTAAGCTATTTATTAATTCTGTAATTATTTTTTTCATCATTTATTTACCTCTATATATTAAAAATATACCTAATTTTAGGTATATTTTATAAATATCAAGAGTTTTCGACAAAATTAAAGCCATTAATAGTTTTAATATTTTCACCCGATATTAATTGATCTTGTTTTAAATCAGAAACAGTAATCTCATTTTTATCATTTTTAATAATATATTTATTATCAATTTTAATATCACTACCGCCACTTTGTTTTGCTTTTCATACATTATTTTCATAATAAATCGTGTCATTATCAAACGGAACAATAAGTTTAATATATTCGTTATAATCAATTTTAGAAAAGTCATTAATAGTAGAATAAATAATATTTATTGAATTATCAGTTTGTAATCGTTCTTTTAATCAAAATAATAATGTTGGATAAAAAGTTTTTTTACTAATATGCTTATATTCTTCTTCTCATGGATGAGCATAATTATCTAAACTATAATTATAAGGTCTAGATACTGTTTTACTAGATATAATATCAATAATTTCACCTGCTAATTTTAAAGCATTTTTAACATCACGAGTAATATTTTCATTTGCTTCTGGGTCATTAGTTTGTGAATATGCTACACCACCTTGTGAAAATGAAGCACTACCAGTTAAATCATTAACTCCTTTTGGTAAATATCAATTTATAACTGCTAATAAACAAGCAGATTTAATATAACTTAATCATTTATCATATTCAATTAAACCAGTATTATCTTTTTTTACTCAAGGAAACAAATCTTTTTTATTAATTTTATCTGAAATTGTTCCACCTGATAATCTATCCATTCATAAACTAGTTTTTAAAATAGCATTATAAATTAAATTATCATTATAAGCAGATTGTTTACGATCATTAATAGGTTGTCAAAGTTTACTTTCTTTAACATCTTCAACTGTTATAAATAACAAATTACTTAAATTATTTTCCATATAAAACACCCCTTAATTGATTACGATATTTATTTTTTAAATTATTTGGTTTATAACTATTAACCTTTCTTTTGGTTTTATTAATTGCTTTAATAGATTTATTAACCTGATAAAATTTATTTTTAACTGGTGTTTTATATAAATTCTTAATATTTTTAACATCACTTTTTCGTTCTCGATATCATTTTTTATTATTAATTTCACCAGCAAAATTAAAATTAAAATGTCCAATCTTTAAATTATTAATAAACTTTTTAATTTGTTGTAATTTTTGAACTGTTGGTAATGTTAATTTAGTAGTTCCTTTGGGATATTTTTCTTTTAATGCTTGTGGTAATCGTTTTTTAATATAATTTCTTAAATGACTAGGTAACCATTTTCTTAATCAATAACGCCAAAATAAAGTTCCAGCATTAGAAACAGCATTACTTAATAATTTTCATATTTCAACTGGAACACTAGGATAAACATAAGGTCCATAAAACTTAGGATGTTTTGCTGTTTTTGTATATATTAAAATAGTTAAATTACCTGTTAAAGTTAACTTATTTGTAATATTAAACATACCACTATCAAGTCAACTACTATTTAAAGGTTGTCAATTAGTATTTAGATAATTTTCATTTTTAAATTGTTCTCTATTTTTAATATTATTATCTTTTTCTAATTGACTTAATATTTGTTGTATTTCTTTTTTATGACCTTTTTTAATTAAATCTAAATAAGTAAATGGATTTAATCACTGATAAATATCTTCAACTTTACTTGTAATTTTATTATATTTATCAGTAATATAATTAATTGGTTTTAATACTTTATTTTGAACTTGATTAACTCTATTAATTAAATTTACAAATTTACTTATTAAAGGTTTATTTTCTAAATTAGATACTAATAAAGTTAAAACGCGTAATATTAGTAAATTCATTGTTTATTAAGAATTTTTAATTACTACATCAATTGGATTTGTTTGACCAGTAGCATTGTTTTTACCCTCAATTTGAACTTCAACAGTTTTATCATTTGTAATATTAATTGGTCAATCTTCACCCCTAGCTTCAATAAAGTAATCATAATCATTCTCAGTTAAAGAACTATCTATGGCTTTAACTGCTTTTAAAACGACAGCTTTAAATTGTGGTTTTAATTGTTCTGGTGTTGCTTGTGTTGGATCTGTAACATGAATAGTTGGTTTATCTAATTTATTAATCCCACTAATATCAATTTTATTTGATGATGGAATTACATAATCAACGGGCACTCTAAAAGTTTTATTTAGATTACTTTTAGCAGTATTAATTTCATCTTCTGTTGGTTGTTTTTCTAAAATAATTTTACATGTTTTTGGATATAAAATTGTTGGTGTTGCATATTGTACTTTACCAATTCATTTAGGGTTAGCAGTATCATTATCTAAAACTTGTTGAATAGTATCCATATTAATTGGATAAGCTCATACTTGTTTATTAATAATTAAACCATTTACATTAGTAAAATTATAACCTTTATCACGGTTAACTTGTCCTTTTGTATATGTTTTTTCTAAATGAAAACTTTTAGATACAGGAATACCCATTGCAGTATTTTCATATAATTCACCATTAACCATTGCTTTTAATTGGGCTTGTGAACCAATTACTTTTAAATACGCAGGTGTTAATCCTAAATAGGCACGTCGTCCTAAAACCATAAACATTTTATCTGTTGGTAATCCAAAATATAAATTACTAATTTGATTAGTTAATTCAATCAAAGTTTCATTTAATGTAAAAAATGCCTTATTTGCATCATCAGCATTTTCAGCTGTATAACTACGAAATGGAATTACTTCATATTGACCATCTGCTAAACAATAATCATAAATAGCCTGAATTAATTCACATTCTAAATTAACAAATTTATTCTGTACAACACTAGAAATAGCGTCGGCAATAACACTATTTTTAATATTTTGTTCTATTAATGCCAAGTCAAAAGCCTCATTCATTAATTTTAAATTAAATCTTTTATCAATAGGAACTGGAATTCTTGTTAATCCCATTGTTTGCGTTGTCCCACCATTTGGTAATGAATAATCATCTTGTCATACTACACGATGAGTTAAATTATATAGTGCTTGTCCTGCATTAGGTAATCAAGCAACTTGTTCTGCGGTTGCAGTAGCATACTGCATAATACTTGCATATTCATTATATAAAGGTCCACGCAATAAAGCATTAACCATATCAACATAGGATTTTTGACCTGTTGTGTTACCTTGTAATGTAAAAGGTACTTGTGGCAAATTAATTGTTGCCATAATTTCACTCCCTTATTATCTAAGGTTTTTAAGTGTATAATCAGTTAATTTTTTAATTTCTTCTGGAGTATATGCTCCTTTTTCTTTAATAGTTTCAATTTCATCATTTTTATTTTCAACCGATTTTTCAATCATATCTTTAATAAAATTAGTTGGTGAAACTGATGGTTGTTCTTCAACAAACAAATCAGGTTTTAATTCTTTTAAAGTTTGCATTTTTTCAGATAAAGAACTACCACTAACTTTTTCTAAATTAATTTTAATATCTTCAATTTTAGTAGATGGAACATCTTTAAATGCTTTTAATTCATCTAATTCATTAGATAATTTAATAAAGTCTTCTTTTGATATAACATCTTCGCGTTTTTGCACACTTTCTCTAATTTGTTTTGCTTCATTATTAAACTGATTTAAGATATTTTCAGCAATCTCTTCACTTAAACCTTGTTCTATTAATTGTTCTTTTGTAAGTGCCATTTTATAAACTCCTCTTTTTTTATTCTTGTTCGATTAACAAGTCAGCATAAACTCTTTTTTGATACAAAAAGATTAAAACTTATATTAATTATATACTTATAGTTTATAAATACAATACTTTTTATAAACAAATACTAAACATAATTTATTATGTTGTTAATTTAACCCTTAAAACAATTAATAATAACTATTTTTCAAGATAAAATTTTAAAATAATTTCTAATTTTGCTTGCATATATATATATATATATATATACTGAAGGTAAATCTTGATAAAGAATTTCAATAAATAGTTTCAAGATAAGAAAAGGAGAAATACAGTAATGAAAAAATTACTTAGTTTATTAAGTGTATTAACTATTAGCGGAACTGCTGTCCCAACAACAATTGCTGCTAGTCCTTATCAAAAAGAAGAATCACAAAAAGATAATTTAAAAACCTTAAAAAGAGTTAAAAGAGATTTATGAACCACTAACATTTGAGATCCATTTAAAAATAAAGTTGTTGATCCAGTAAACAAAGTTTGAACTGATAATGTATTTGATCCAGCAAAAAATATTACACAAAATTGTTTAAATAATATGGGTAATATGCTTAAAGAAGGCGGAATTAGAGCGGGAGTTGGTGCTGCTGGTGGAGCAGTTACAGGTGCTGCTGGTGGTGGTCTTGTCGGTTCTGCTATTGGAGCAGGAGTTGGTGCTGCTGGTGGATTTGTTAGTGGTGCTGCTGAGAAATGTATACGTGCAAATGTTAATTAAATCAATTATAAAAAAATTTATGGAAATAAATTTTTATTTCCATTTTTTATTAAATTATCAAAAAATAGAAAGGAATTGAAAATATAAAAAAAATATTAAGTCTTTTAGGAATAATCACTTTAATCGGGACAAGCACAACAAGTTTAATTGCTTGTAATACACCAGAAAAAAAATATACACCTGATGAATTAACAAAATTAAAAGAACAAAACAATATAAAAACAAAAGATGGTATTTTAGAATGAATAGCACCACAAGAATCTCCATTTAACGCAGATAAATATTATTATGTAGTATGACGCGGTGATAAAAATAATAATTGAAGAATTGTTAAATTTAAACACTCTAATGGTCAAAAAGTTAATGATAAGTATGACAAGTATAAACTTATATCTTCAAATGATGAAAAAAATTTATTTAATTTATTTATTTTAAAAGGGTCTGTAAGTTATTTTTGATTAAAAAAAGATGATGGAACTCACTTTAAATCAGTATATCGTTGAAATTTAGATACTAATGAACCTGATTTAGTTATTGATAATGATGGTAATATAAAAGTTAAAGGAGAATAATAAAGTTATGGATATTCCTTGAATTATAATTATACCAATTATTATTTTTTCAACAATTGTCTTTAATTTTGTCGAAAACTCTTGATGAAATAAAAAAAATCATCAATATGACAATTTGAAAACTAATTTTGTGTAAGATTATGATTTTGCTTTAAATTTTTTAAACGTTAAAATATAATACCGTTGATTGTTGGTTTGGTGTTAAACCTTTGTGTTGGTATTTTCATTTTCAGAGCTTTAAATAATTTTGAATATTAGTGAAACCCAAACCATGATAATGAATTAAGGCTTCTTTAAGACTGGATTGTAATTTACTAATCTTATTTAACTTTTGATAACTAGTATCAGGGTTTGTACTAGTTTTGGTGGAATATAGAGTAGAATTTGTTTGTTTTGCTACTAATAAATATAGTGGTTGCATATCAGAAATAATTATTGATTTTTCTTTAATTAGTTGCTTATTCATATTTTCAATAATCCATTGTTTTTGTAATCTTTTGGTATTGGTGGATTGAACAAAAATATTATTATTGCTATCAACTGCCATTTGAATACAGCATTTGGTATCAGTTGAAAATGGATCGAGATGAGTTTTTCGTTTATCAAATTTATCTTTAAAATTGCCTTTATGAATTTCTTTAATAAATGTTTCATCCATTTGGATTTGACCATTTAATTTTTTAAATTTTAACTGTGTATTTTCTAATTGTTTTGATTGCATTAATTTTTGTCGATTATATCAAGCGGTTTTTGGGGTTGTTTTAATAAAACGAGAAATTATTTTACTAGATTGTCCTAACAATGAAATTTGAATTAATAAATTTCACTGTTCATAATTTAAATGACTTCAATAAGTAAAATGATGACGAAATGCATCAAAACTAGCACGACATTTTTTACATAAATATTTTTGTTTTCCTTCGGAATTATGACCATTTTTAACACAATGAAAAGATTTGCAATTAGGACATATAATGCCTTTATCTCTAAATTTTTGATCAATTTCATTTAAACGTTTTTGTTTTTTAATTAAGTCTGCTTGTTGTTTTATTTTTTCATAAAATTCTAAAAATTGATCATCTGTTAAGCTATTTATTAATTCTGTAATTATTTTTTTCATCATTTATTTACCTCTATATATTAAAAATATACCTAATTTTAGGTATATTTTATAAATATCAAGAGTTTTCGACAAAATTAAAGACAATTGTCATAACCATTATTATTCTTATTTATAAAACACAAAATAAAAAAATTTATGAAATTATTGACCAAGAAATTAAAACTAATTTAGAAAAATTAAGTTATACTAATTATGTTTGAAAAAATAATGATAATTATTATAATTTAAAAAGTAGTTTACGCGGTTGTATTATGGATAATAGAAAAACTTTTCCTAGTATTTCAAAAGCATATCAAAATAATTCGCCAACTAAAAAGAAGGAAATTTATAATATTGTAAAAGAATATTTAGAATTAGATAATAAATATTAAACATAATAAAAAAACAAAGTGCATTGAGCACTTTTTATTTTTATCTTGGTTTAAATGTAATTTTAACTGGGCTATCATTATTATTTACCATATTTAAAACACCCAAAGCATTAAGGTCTATTGTTATATCTTTATCATTACCAAAATGATGAAAAGAAGAATTATTAATACCTAAAAATAATTGAGGTAATAATACTTTTGAAAATCTAATTTTTAATTTCATATCATTTGTATAATATGCTTGTAAATATGTTTCTTTAATTTTATCATTAACATTATCGGATAATTTTGTTATTTGAAGTAAAAATTTAATATTACCATGACCTTTTTGTGTTATGTATTTATTTGGATAATCCTCACTAGGTAAACCACTAGTAGAAGCAGTAGCGAATGTTTGAATATCATTTACTCGTATATTATTTGTATATAAAGTTATGGTATTATCAAAATTAACTTTATCAGTTTGTTTTAAACCTGTTTTCTGTAAAGTAATATTAGATAATGAACCAAAGTCATAATCACAAGTAGACCCACCACTATTTAAACCAATATTTCTATCTTTAATATAACTTTCAATTCTATTTGTTTCTGTGTTAACTTGTAAATTATCCAGATTGCTTATTTCAATTGTTTTATAAGAACTAATAAATTTATCTATACTTTGAATTGTTGGGTCAATTTGTCTTAAATTAATTTCAGTTTCATAATAACCATTATATTCAGTACCATCATCAAATAAATTAACATAACTTTGAGAATTTATTGCTTTTTTACATTGTGCTAGGGCTGTAATTTTAGTTATTAATGCTTGTCCTGTTTTACCATCTCAGATATCTTTGGTATATTCTGGGTAATTATATGGTACTGGTGGTAATACATATTGTGGATAATTAAAGGTTGGTATTTCATAATCATGTGGTAATAAGAAACTAGTTTTATAATTAGTTGTCATATAGCGTAAATAATTATTTAATGTACTTTTTGTTTTACCTCTAAAACTTCATACTGATAAGCGTAAATAATATTCTTCATTATTTGTATATGGGTTGTCAGCATAAAAGATAATTTCAAAATTACCTTTATATAATGCTTGAATTGAAAACATATCAATAATATAACTACAATTTGTTCCATCGGGTGTTTGTAAGAATTCGCAATTATTATCTTTTTCACTATCACTAACTGGTGTTTGAGCATCAATTGCTTTGGTTTGTTCATTAATTAAATAAACTCTATTTGTTTTTTCATTTAATTGTTTTAAATTATATGTTGAATAAACTAATTCTTCTGTTGGTTTACCATCCTTATTAGGCATCGTGTAAGTGAAGTGCAACAAATCAACTTTGAAAGGAGTTGATTTTTTTAATGGAAAGAAAACATTATTTTATTTTACGGTCCTTAGTAACTAAGTATGGAAAAGATAATGTTATTAATACGGTAAATAATATTGTAATTAATAATGAAAAAGAAGATGAATAAATTATCCGCGTAATTTATTAGCGGTAATTTATTCAATATAGTTTATTTTGAGCGTAGCGAACACGCGAAGCGTGCCGCGAAAATTAGATTTTTAGGAGGAATAAGTTATGCCAGTTTGATTAACGACAATTTTTAGTGTTGTTATTATATTAGGTATTTTTGCGTGAATTGGTTTATCAATTTATCAAAAAATTCGCCAAATTCGAGGAAAGAAAAAAGATAAAAAAGAAATTGAAAATAAGGAGGATAAAAAATAATGTTAGGTATGTATTTAACAACAGCAATTAATTTTTTAGCAGTTGGTGATAAACCTACTATTTCAGATGGAATGGGTTCTATTTGAAGTGGTTTAGGGCAAGCAATGATGAAAGTTAAAGAAGCAATTTATGCTGTATTACCACAATTAATGACCTTTTTAGGTGATGCGTGAATTATTTTAATTCCATTTGGTATTTTTGTTATCATTAAGATTTTAAACTTTTTCCGTGTTATGGTTAAAGGATTTTAATATTTATTATTACTGATCATATATCTTAGCTATGGCACACTAGCTTTTATGTGAGTTGATTAAATAATTTTGTTGTTTATTTTTGTATTACACACTGTCTATAAGTTATTATTGAAATTATTAGTAATGAAATAATTGTTTTAAAGTAGGATTTAATAAAAATAAGAATATTTTTATTAAGGGTCATATTAATAGTAGTTTTGGAATATAAATTTTTATAATATTCTTTATAAATATATCTACTTTCTTTTTAAAATTTGTAGGCAGTGTGTAGTGCAAAAATATCAATTTAATTATAAATGATTAATTTTATATTTTAATAACTATTATCTTTAATTTTGTCGAAAACTCTTGATGAAATAAAAAAAATCATCAATATGACAATTTGAAAACTAATTTTGTGTAAGATTATGATTTTGCTTTAAATTTTTTAAACGTTAAAATATAATACCGTTGATTGTTGGTTTGGTGTTAAACCTTTGTGTTGGTATTTTCATTTTCAGAGCTTTAAATAATTTTGAATATTAGTGAAACCCAAACCATGATAATGAATTAAGGCTTCTTTAAGACTGGATTGTAATTTACTAATCTTATTTAACTTTTGATAACTAGTATCAGGGTTTGTACTAGTTTTGGTGGAATATAGAGTAGAATTTGTTTGTTTTGCTACTAATAAATATAGTGGTTGCATATCAGAAATAATTATTGATTTTTCTTTAATTAGTTGCTTATTCATATTTTCAATAATCCATTGTTTTTGTAATCTTTTGGTATTGGTGGATTGAACAAAAATATTATTATTGCTATCAACCGCCATTTGAATACAGCATTTGGTATCAGTTGAAAATGGATCGAGATGAGTTTTTCGTTTATCAAATTTATCTTTAAAATTGCCTTTATGAATTTCTTTAATAAATGTTTCATCCATTTGGATTTGACCATTTAATTTTTTAAATTTTAACTGTGTATTTTCTAATTGTTTTGATTGCATTAATTTTTGTCGATTATATCAAGCGGTTTTTGGGGTTGTTTTAATAAAACGAGAAATTATTTTACTAGATTGTCCTAACAATGAAATTTGAATTAATAAATTTCACTGTTCATAATTTAAATGACTTCAATAAGTAAAATGATGACGAAATGCATCAAAACTAGCACGACATTTTTTACATAAATATTTTTGTTTTCCTTCGGAATTATGACCATTTTTAACACAATGAAAAGATTTGCAATTAGGACATATAATGCCTTTATCTCTAAATTTTTGATCAATTTCATTTAAACGTTTTTGTTTTTTAATTAAGTCTGCTTGTTGTTTTATTTTTTCATAAAATTCTAAAAATTGATCATCTGTTAAGCTATTTATTAATTCTGTAATTATTTTTTTCATCATTTATTTACCTCTATATATTAAAAATATACCTAATTTTAGGTATATTTTATAAATATCAAGAGTTTTCGACAAAATTAAAGACTATTATTAAAAATTAAATAGTATTTTTCAGTGTGTCAATTTTTATTATTTTATATATTTAACATTGTTAATAACATTGTTTATTAAACATTAAATAAACAATATATAGCATTATGTATAACATTGTTAATAATCAGTGTTTTTATCAATAAGTAAACAATATATAAACATTAAATATAACATTGTTTATTAAATAAATATTTAGTTAGGAGTCTTTAATTTTGTCGAAAACTCTTGATATTTATAAAATATACCTAAAATTAGGTATATTTTTAATATATAGAGGTAAATAAATGATGAAAAAAATAATTACAGAATTAATAAATAGCTTAACAGATGATCAATTTTTAGAATTTTATGAAAAAATAAAACAACAAGCAGACTTAATTAAAAAACAAAAACGTTTAAATGAAATTGATCAAAAATTTAGAGATAAAGGCATTATATGTCCTAATTGCAAATCTTTTCATTGTGTTAAAAATGGTCATAATTCCGAAGGAAAACAAAAATATTTATGTAAAAAATGTCGTGCTAGTTTTGATGCATTTCGTCATCATTTTACTTATTGAAGTCATTTAAATTATGAACAGTGAAATTTATTAATTCAAATTTCATTGTTAGGACAATCTAGTAAAATAATTTCTCGTTTTATTAAAACAACCCCAAAAACCGCTTGATATAATCGACAAAAATTAATGCAATCAAAACAATTAGAAAATACACAGTTAAAATTTAAAAAATTAAATGGTCAAATCCAAATGGATGAAACATTTATTAAAGAAATTCATAAAGGCAATTTTAAAGATAAATTTGATAAACGAAAAACTCATCTCGATCCATTTTCAACTGATACCAAATGCTGTATTCAAATGGCAGTTGATAGCAATAATAATATTTTTGTTCAATCCACCAATACCAAAAGATTACAAAAACAATGGATTATTGAAAATATGAATAAGCAACTAATTAAAGAAAAATCAATAATTATTTCTGATATGCAACCACTATATTTATTAGTAGCAAAACAAACAAATTCTACTCTATATTCCACCAAAACTAGTACAAACCCTGATACTAGTTATCAAAAGTTAAATAAGATTAGTAAATTACAATCCAGTCTTAAAGAAGCCTTAATTCATTATCATGGTTTGGGTTTCACTAATATTCAAAATTATTTAAAGCTCTGAAAATGAAAATACCAACACAAAGGTTTAACACCAAACCAACAATCAACGGTATTATATTTTAACGTTTAAAAAATTTAAAGCAAAATCATAATCTTACACAAAATTAGTTTTCAAATTGTCATATTGATGATTTTTTTTATTTCATCAAGAGTTTTCGACAAAATTAAAGGTTAGGAGTTGATAAAATTGAGTAATTTTGTTAAGAAAAATCAAAATATAGAAAATTATTTTATTCGTAAAGAGTTGATAGTTTTTGAAACAGAAAAAGCAATTTTTATAAATTTACCTAATCATAATCGTCATATTGGTTTTTGGTTGAGTAATAAATTTATTTATCCGAGTGAAAAACACTCAGAACAAGTAGCAATCGGTTTGATTTATGATAATTCTTATCCTATTGTAAAATATGATGAAAATTTAAAACGTCATGTGTGAAAATATTTAACTGGAGCAGAACTAATCAATTTGTATAATCAATAAAAATAAAATTATTTTACACAAATGAAAAAAGCAATATTTCCTGGTGAACCTCAAAAAGTAAAAACAACTAACAATAATTTAACAAATTGAAGTGATGAAAAAGTAGATAAATTAATTAATGACTTGAAGGACTTAAATTAATGGGTTTATATGATTATTGAGTTCAATTTGTTAGTTATATTATTGGTTCAAATGCTCCTGAATTTTTATATGTCATATCATTTGTATTATTTATCGTTTTATTTTTGGGGATGTTTTTTAAACTTATTCAGAAAATGTGGAGTTTTTAAATATGCAAAATGATTGAGAAAAATTAAAAGAGTTTTTTATTTATGTATTTTTGTTTATAAATAAAACGAATGTTGAAATTATTACAACTTGAAATTTAACTCAAAATGAATATTTAACTCTTATGATTGGTATTTGAATTGTGATTTTATTTTTAACGTGGTTTTTATTGTGAATGGTTTTTAAAATAGTTGGGTATTTTAAGTAATGAAAAAATTTATATTTTTCTTAAAAAATTATTGTTATATTGGTGGTTCAATGATTTTGTTTAGTTTAATTGATTTATTACTTTGAATAATTTCATTAAATTATACCGGTTTAGTATTTTGATTATTGTTTGCTTTGCAATGTGTTTATTTTGTCTGATGAGTTTGAAAAAACATATTTTATCAGTTGAGTGCTTTTCGGTTAGTAAATTTTGTTTGAGATAATCCGTTATCAGTAATTATTGGTAAGTTAGGGACGGGAAAAACTTTACTTTTAACTTATTTATCACAAACTATGAAACTATTAACAGATAAGATTTATAGTAATTATCCGTTAGAAGATGATAAAGTTAAAGTTTTAACATTTAAAAATTTAGATTTTACAGATAGAACAAAACCAGTTCCCCCAGATGATAGTGTTATTTTATTTGATGAAAGTTATTTATATATTGATGGAACTAGTCCCCACGATGAGAAAAAAGTTCATAGTGGTAAAATTCCGTGAATTGTATTAGCAAGACATTTTGGTAATCGTGCTTTATTTACAGCTCAGCGTGAGGGTATGATTTGAAATAATATTCGACAATTAGCAAGTGGTATTATTATTCCAATTTCATTGAAAAAACCTATTGCTAAAAAAGGATTTAATTTTTTTAATCGTTTCTTTATTATGCGAATTGGTATTTTTCAAGATATTACAGATTATGAAATTTGAAAAACAAAATCAGTAGAACGAACAGCCGAAGGTAAACGAGCAAAACATAAGTCGGATGTTGGGTTAGGAATTCGGTTTTTTAAAATAATTATTCCATTAGAATTTGCACAGAAATATGATAGTAAATGATTAAAGTTTGTTCGTGATTTAAAAAATGATGAAATAGTTAATTATAAAGAATATTATTGGTCAGAAATTACTAAATTAAGTGTTAAAGAGCGTTTAGCATTGTTTGATATTGATATTTTGAAAAAAAATTTAAAACCTAAAAAAGAAAAAGGAAGTGATAAAGATGATTAATTTATTATCAGAAAGTAATAATTGAGATAAGATTTTTAGTTTTATTTTTGATGTATTTTTGTTTATTTTTGATGTAATTTGAAATACTAAATTACCAATGACAAATACAACTATTGCTTATTTTATTATCTTTTTTATGGTTGTTAAGTTATCAATTTATGCTATCCACGGAACAAGAACACAATATAATGAATTAGGTTCAACTGTTAAAAACAATACATCAAAATTGTATGCTTCAACAGTACGTGGTGTTAAAAAAGCACATAAGGCTAATAAAAATGGTCGGTGAAAGGAAACAGATTAATGATTAGATTAGTTTTATTAGTTGCTGCAATTGCTATTTTTGGTACTAGTTTTATTACGGTGATTATAAATCAATTAACATCAGCAAAAAATATCATTATGGATTTATATAACTCAGATACTTTTTTACTTTCTTTGTTTGGTAAAATGGCAATTTTGTTTAGTCATCCATTAATGTTAACAATATCAAGTTTATATATTGTTGGGTTTATTGTTTCAAAAACATTGTATAGTTAGGGGTTGAATTATAAATATGAAAAAATCATTATCTTTATTTGCCATATCTATTTTAGGTATTTTAGGTTTAATTATTCCATTTATTACTTTAACAGCATTTAAACCCTTAAATCAGCAGAATTATACTGTTAATTAACAAACAATGGGAATGAATGAAACTGATTTTATTAATACAATGTTTTTACGCAGTAGTTTTTTTGAAAACTGGTCTGAAACAAATTACTTTATTAATCCAACTCTAAAAACATCACAAACATTAACTTATAATGATCAGTGATATTTAGACTTTTTAAAGGATAGTTATTCAACGGGAATTTCATTTGATAAGCCTAGTGATGAGTTTATGGATTTATATAAAAATTGAGATACTTATGCTAAACAATATAATATTGATAAATTCTATGATGTTGATAAAAAACAATTTTTAAAAGAATTAACTAATTTTTCTTATTCTTTTGCTAAGTATTTTAATACTGTGGAAGTTATTAATAAATTAGAAAGAGGTATTGATAATTTACAATTAGTTAAAATGATTAATGAGTTTTGAATACAAATTCCTAGAACACAGGAACCTAATAAATAATTTTTAACTGCTACTAATAAATGATATTTTTATGGAGAAAAAAGAAATGGTCAATATTTGCTTACAAAATTTTATTTTGATAATAATTTTATTAAAAATCAAAACACTTGATGACAACACTTAAAAAATGATTCAGATTTTATTTGAAACTATAATTTAGTATATCGTTGAGATGGAAACGGTGAACCAGAATCACCCGTTGTTGATAATGATGGCAAATTAAAATGATATACTGAATATTATCAAAATGTTCGTTCTTTTTTGCTTAAATATATTGATGTTATTGTACAAGAAAATATCCGAATTCAGCAAGGTGGTAATCCAAACTATGATGACCCAAATTTGGGTAGTGAAAGAATAATTTTTGATTTTGAAATTATTAATAATATGGAAAAATTAGATTGAAAACCTGATGTTATTTTAACTAGAAAATCAATTTATCGGATGATTTTAACAATTGATGAAAATAAAAATATTATTGCTGGTAGTTTAGAATTAACACATTTTAAACAATATTGGGATGGTAATAATGCAAATAGTTATTGGTATACTGATGATTTAGGTTTTTTATTTTCTTTCATAAAAGAAAAAGAAGATACTTTTAATTTTAGTGCTGAAACTTATAATTATTATCAAGGTAATTCTCCTAATATTGGTAAAATGGTTTTTGAACAGATGAAAGGTCAAATTGATATTAATAAATTTTTAAAAGCTTTTTTGCGTATGCTTTAGTCCCGGTGTTTTAAAATCGCAGTAATTTTATTGAAAGTGGTTATATTGATAATTTACAGTATGATACTGTTTTAATTAACTTTTTTGGTTTAAAATTAGTTAATTTTAGAGATGTTTTAATTAATGAAAATAATATGATTAAAAGTCAATTTGAAAAATTATTAAATAGCATGTTCACGGTTTCTCAAAATTTTTATAAAGATTATTTACGTACCATTTTTGATTTAGAAAATAATACTTATGTGCAAGGATATAATAAAAAATATGGTTTATTAGCTAACAATGGTTTTAAAATTTATCCTCGTTATTTTTATTTTTCTGATAAATATAATCAGTTAGATATTAAGTTATACTCAGCATTTAAAAATCGTTTTTATAATACTAATTATGGTAATGTGTTTAATTATGATTTTTCAGTTGCAAATAATTATAATATTAATCAAAATGAAGGTTATATTTTTGAAGGTGCTTTAAAAGATAAATACGGTTTAAAATACAAAAAAATTGAAGAACAAAAAATCGGTTATAATGTTTTTGAATTACAAGCCCAAAAAGAAAATGATATGTACCGTTATTATGATTTTAATTTTGGAATTTATAACTGACAAGAAATAAATAATGGCGGGTTGTTTCCTGATGGACAATGATGACAAGCTCAATATGAAAGTTGTAGTTGATATAATTTAGCGTGTCATATAAAAAATGCTGCAATTTGAATTGTAAATAATATTCCCGGTGTTAAACAAGTAAACGAATTAGCAAGCGGTGTTGGTAAAATATTTCAAACAATATATAGTTTTTTTAGTCAAACATTTGAGGTATGAAAATTTAGTCCAGCATTATATAATACAATAACAAATATATTTCTATTAATTATCTTTATGAAGTTTGTTCGATTAATTTAAAAAAGGACTTGTTATTCCTTTTATTCTTTTCAATCAATTATTAGTCCTGTGTCTTTATTAATTTCTGGTATTTGTGGTTCATTGTTTTTATTTCAACGATATACTAAATTATAGTTTCAAATAAAATCTGAATCATTTTTTAAGTGTTGTCATCAAGTGTTTTGATTATTAATAAAATTACTTTAATTTTGTCGAAAACTCTTGATATTTATAAAATATACCTAAAATTAGGTATATTTTTAATATATAGAGGTAAATAAATGATGAAAAAAATAATTACAGAATTAATAAATAGCTTAACAGATGATCAATTTTTAGAATTTTATGAAAAAATAAAACAACAAGCAGACTTAATTAAAAAACAAAAACGTTTAAATGAAATTGATCAAAAATTTAGAGATAAAGGCATTATATGTCCTAATTGCAAATCTTTTCATTGTGTTAAAAATGGTCATAATTCCGAAGGAAAACAAAAATATTTATGTAAAAAATGTCGTGCTAGTTTTGATGCATTTCGTCATCATTTTACTTATTGAAGTCATTTAAATTATGAACAGTGAAATTTATTAATTCAAATTTCATTGTTAGGACAATCTAGTAAAATAATTTCTCGTTTTATTAAAACAACCCCAAAAACCGCTTGATATAATCGACAAAAATTAATGCAATCAAAACAATTAGAAAATACACAGTTAAAATTTAAAAAATTAAATGGTCAAATCCAAATGGATGAAACATTTATTAAAGAAATTCATAAAGGCAATTTTAAAGATAAATTTGATAAACGAAAAACTCATCTCGATCCATTTTCAACTGATACCAAATGCTGTATTCAAATGGCAGTTGATAGCAATAATAATATTTTTGTTCAATCCACCAATACCAAAAGATTACAAAAACAATGGATTATTGAAAATATGAATAAGCAACTAATTAAAGAAAAATCAATAATTATTTCTGATATGCAACCACTATATTTATTAGTAGCAAAACAAACAAATTCTACTCTATATTCCACCAAAACTAGTACAAACCCTGATACTAGTTATCAAAAGTTAAATAAGATTAGTAAATCACAATCCAGTCTTAAAGAAGCCTTAATTCATTATCATGGTTTGGGTTTCACTAATATTCAAAATTATTTAAAGCTCTGAAAATGAAAATACCAACACAAAGGTTTAACACCAAACCAACAATCAACGGTATTATATTTTAACGTTTAAAAAATTTAAAGCAAAATCATAATCTTACACAAAATTAGTTTTCAAATTGTCATATTGATGATTTTTTTTATTTCATCAAGAGTTTTCGACAAAATTAAAGTAAAATTATTATCAAAATAAAATTTTGTCGTTATATAATTATTTTCATATTTATTTATATAAAAATATCATTTATTAGTAGCAGTTAAAAATTCTTTATTAGGCGCCTGTGTTCTAGGAATATTAGTTAATTTGCTATTTTCTGGTAGTTGTTGTGGTTATGGTGTAGGTTTATTACCCCCCCGTTTTCATTATTATTTGGTTTTTCACAACTAATTAATGTTGTTGTACTTGTTGCTGTTAATCCGATTACTCCTAAAATACTTAGTAACTTTTTCATATTTTACTTCTCCTTTATTAAAATTACTTGAATGCTATAATTGATTTTATCATATATCAATAATGTATTAAATAATTTTAATATTAAATTTATAAATTAATGAAAGGTATATAAATGTTATGTATAGTCATTTAAGTTTTATTGATAAGGTTAAATTGGAAAAATTATTATTATCAAAATTATTTTTAAAAAAGAATGGTGAAATAAATATTTCACAAATTGCTAAATGTTTGAACAGAAATCGTAGTACTATTTTGCGAGAAATTAAGCGTTTTAAAACTATTGATTAATATAGTGCTTATAAGTCAGATAAAATGTATTATGAGAAAAGAAAAAAGAATAATAAAAGATATAAGTTTACAGAAGAACAATTAAATTTTATTAATATAAGATTTAATGTTTATCGTGATTCTCCATCACAACTTATTCATCGTTATTTTCTAAAGTTTGGTATTAAATTTCCTGTTTGTGTTAAAACATTGTATAAATGAATTCGTTTGGGTTTTTATGGTTTTTTAAAACAGAATTTACGTCATCGTGGTAAAAAATATAAAACAAAAGGAAAATTTGATAATCGTGGTAAATTAATTAATTTTAAATCAATATGAGATATTGAGAATAAAGAGACTGATGTTGGTTGATTTGAAATGGATACCATAGTTGGAAAAGAGCATCAATCTAGTAATTTGGTTTTAGTTGAACAAAATAGTAAAAGTTATTTTGTTATGAAATTAAAAAATCATACTGCTAATGAAGTTGTGGAAAAGTTTAAAGATATTGTTATAAGTAATAATTTATTTGGGAAAATTAAAGGAATAATAACTGATAGAGGAAAAGAATTTAGTAAATGAAGAGAATTAGAAATATTTGCTGAAACACAAGTTTATTTTTGTGACCCCGGTAAACCACAACAAAAACCATTAATTGAATATATGAATTCTGAACTTAGACAATGATTTCCTAAGGGAACTGATTTTAATAATGTTAGTCAACAAAAAATAAATTGAGTAGTTAATGTTATAAATGATAAATTAAGGCCTGTTCTTAATTGAAAAACAGCAAAAGATGTATTTTCAGATAATTTTAAATAGGTTTATTTGAAGTAATTTAATAAATTATTTTTTAGTGTGCTTAATTTTCCTTAAAATAAAATAAAAACTATAAATATTTTGATTTTTAAAAATTTATAATTGATTTTTTACTTTAATTTTGTCGAAAACTCTTGATGAAATAAAAAAAATCATCAATATGACAATTTGAAAACTAATTTTGTGTAAGATTATGATTTTGCTTTAAATTTTTTAAACGTTAAAATATAATACCGTTGATTGTTGGTTTGGTGTTAAACCTTTGTGTTGGTATTTTCATTTTCAGAGCTTTAAATAATTTTGAATATTAGTGAAACCCAAACCATGATAATGAATTAAGGCTTCTTTAAGACTGGATTGTAATTTACTAATCTTATTTAACTTTTGATAACTAGTATCAGGGTTTGTACTAGTTTTGGTGGAATATAGAGTAGAATTTGTTTGTTTTGCTACTAATAAATATAGTGGTTGCATATCAGAAATAATTATTGATTTTTCTTTAATTAGTTGCTTATTCATATTTTCAATAATCCATTGTTTTTGTAATCTTTTGGTATTGGTGGATTGAACAAAAATATTATTATTGCTATCAACTGCCATTTGAATACAGCATTTGGTATCAGTTGAAAATGGATCGAGATGAGTTTTTCGTTTATCAAATTTATCTTTAAAATTGCCTTTATGAATTTCTTTAATAAATGTTTCATCCATTTGGATTTGACCATTTAATTTTTTAAATTTTAACTGTGTATTTTCTAATTGTTTTGATTGCATTAATTTTTGTCGATTATATCAAGCGGTTTTTGGGGTTGTTTTAATAAAACGAGAAATTATTTTACTAGATTGTCCTAACAATGAAATTTGAATTAATAAATTTCACTGTTCATAATTTAAATGACTTCAATAAGTAAAATGATGACGAAATGCATCAAAACTAGCACGACATTTTTTACATAAATATTTTTGTTTTCCTTCGGAATTATGACCATTTTTAACACAATGAAAAGATTTGCAATTAGGACATATAATGCCTTTATCTCTAAATTTTTGATCAATTTCATTTAAACGTTTTTGTTTTTTAATTAAGTCTGCTTGTTGTTTTATTTTTTCATAAAATTCTAAAAATTGATCATCTGTTAAGCTATTTATTAATTCTGTAATTATTTTTTTCATCATTTATTTACCTCCATATATTAAAAATATACCTAATTTTAGGTATATTTTATAAATATCAAGAGTTTTCGACAAAATTAAAGATTTTTTATGATTTTTATTGTATTATTTGACTAATAAGATTTGTTGCACTTCATTTTACATAATTCCAAATTATAAATTTTTAAAGAAAAATGTTCTATAATAAAAATATAAAATAATAAAAATTCTATGGACAAGTCTGGTTATAATAAAATTATTTTAGTAGAAAAGAGTAACATATCCAAAATGATTTTAAGTTTATCACCACAGAATATTACATATTTAGCAATTGTACTTTTTGGTATGATTATTGGAACAATATTATTAATTGTTTGAATTATCCAAAAAAGGCGATTAGCAAATAGTGGCGATTATTATGCTAAAAATAATACAAAATTAGATTTGTGGACTTATATTAAGCGGAATATTGCTTTATACGGAGCATTTTTTTGCTATGTTATTGGAATATCGGGCTTTTTCTTATTAGTTTTATAGAAAGTAATATTATTTTAGAAATTATTTTAAAAGGAGAAAGTTAAAAATGAGTGAAAAAGCAAAACTTAAGCCATTTGTCTCAAGAGCATGATGAAAACGGTCAAATCAGAGGACAATGGCAACGTTGAGCAAATTAAGTAAAGCGTTCTTGTTACCGATTGCCGGAATTTTCTTAGGAGTTGGAGCAACAATTTCATCAAAAGTTGACCCCGCTTCAGCAGCATAATATTTTGGTAATTTTTTAAATAAAATGGGGAATATTGCTTTTGGTAATTTACCAGTTTTATTCTGTATTTCAGTGGCAATGGCTTATACAGAAGATGCCGGGGTTGCAGCTTTAACATCGGTTGTTGGGTTTTTAGTTTTTAATGCCATTCAGTTGTCATTATTAAACGAAGCATTTGCCCACATTCAATATGTTGTTGATATTGAGGGGGTTGCTAATCCAATTAAAGGATTAACGGTTGATGGTTTAAAATCAGCCAGTCCAACCTTATTGACGGCTGATGAGTTATTAAATTATATGCGTAATAGTGAGATTTATCAACGATTAGTTGATAATCCAAATGCAAAAATTGTGATTGTTAGCTCAGCACGAGTAAGTGATCAGTTTAATTTGTTATTTTATACTGGTCAAACTTGAGCGGTACAAAGTAAATTATTAACTGCTAATTTAGGGGTTAATTCATTAAACACCGGTGTTTTTGGTGGGGTTTTTGTGGGGGCGATTGCAGCATTTGCCTTTAATCGTTTTCATAAAACACAATTACCCTTCAGCACTTAGTTTTTTTAGTGGAACTAAATTAGTGCCAATTATTATGTTTTTAGCGGTAATTCCGTTAGCATTTATTTTTATGATTATTTGACCTTTAATTGGAACAGGGTTAGCTTGATTTGGAAATAACTCCGGAAAATTACCTGTTGGGTTAGATTCGTTAATTTTTGAAATTTTTGAACGTTCATTAGTACCATTTGGTCTACACCACGTTTTTTATTCACCATTATGGTGAACACAAGCGGGGGGGAGTATGGCTGATTTAATTGCTAATGTTTTGAAAGACCCGTTAAGTTATATGGCTTTCTTAAAAGATCTACAAGCTGCTGGTTATATTGATGCTAGTGTTGATGTGGCAAAAATTAGTGCTGCTGATGCAATCGTTGCTGTTAACAGTTGAGTATCATCATTAAATGCTTCAACAATTTCAGCAGTTGGAGATCAAACGATTATGTATAAAATTATTGCTGATCCAAAGATTACCTTTACAATGGTAGAACATATGGGCTTAAATCTTGGCAGATTCCAATCTGGAAAATTCCCATTTATGATGTTTGGATTACCAGCTGCCGCGGCGGCAATGTGGTTTAGTGTTCCAAAACAAAATCGTAAACAAGTGATGGGGATTTACTTTTCAGCAGCCTTTACTTGTTTCTTAACAGGAATTACAGAACCAATTGAATTTACCTTCTTATTTGTTGCACCGTGATTATTCTATGGGGTTCATATGCCATTATGTGCAATTTCATTTATGTTAATGTGATTATTACATGTTCATACTTCGATGATGGTGTCAGGAGGATTTATTGACTTTATTGTCTTTGGAATCATTCCATTTGTTGGTGGTAAAGGAACAAACTTCTACTGAATTTTAGTTGTTGGAATCCCATATATTGCAATTTACTTTGCGGCCTTTTACTTCTGTATTAAATACGGAAAAGTTGGCATTACTGGTCGTGATGGTAGTGCAAAACTATACACAAAAGCTGATTTTAAGGCAAAACAAGGTGGCAGTGAAGCTAGTGCTGTGCCAGCGAAAGGCGATGCGGCCAAACGTGAAAAAGCCCGCAAAATTATTGAATTTTTAGGTGGACCAAATAATATTACTGCTGTTGATTCATATGCGTCACGCTTACGAGTGACAGTTGTTGATAGTAGCGTTGTTGATCAGAACGTGATTAAATCCTTAGGGGGAAGTACCGGGATGATTGTTCGTGGTAAGTCAGTGCAAATTGTCTATGGTGGTGAACAAGAAGTTATTAAACCATATATGCGCGAATTATTAGCGGCAATGCGAAAGGAACAAGCAGCAGCAATTCCAAATGGACAAAGTCCAAAAACTAAATAAATTTTAAAAAACATTAATAATTTTAATTAATGTTTTTTTGTCCTTTAATTTTGTCGAAAACTCTTGATGAAATAAAAAAAATCATCAATATGACAATTTGAAAACTAATTTTGTGTAAGATTATGATTTTGCTTTAAATTTTTTAAACGTTAAAATATAATACCGTTGATTGTTGGTTTGGTGTTAAACCTTTGTGTTGGTATTTTCATTTTCAGAGCTTTAAATAATTTTGAATATTAGTGAAACCCAAACCATGATAATGAATTAAGGCTTCTTTAAGACTGGATTGTAATTTACTAATCTTATTTAACTTTTGATAACTAGTATCAGGGTTTGTACTAGTTTTGGTGGAATATAGAGTAGAATTTGTTTGTTTTGCTACTAATAAATATAGTGGTTGCATATCAGAAATAATTATTGATTTTTCTTTAATTAGTTGCTTATTCATATTTTCAATAATCCATTGTTTTTGTAATCTTTTGGTATTGGTGGATTGAACAAAAATATTATTATTGCTATCAACTGCCATTTGAATACAGCATTTGGTATCAGTTGAAAATGGATCGAGATGAGTTTTTCGTTTATCAAATTTATCTTTAAAATTGCCTTTATGAATTTCTTTAATAAATGTTTCATCCATTTGGATTTGACCATTTAATTTTTTAAATTTTAACTGTGTATTTTCTAATTGTTTTGATTGCATTAATTTTTGTCGATTATATCAAGCGGTTTTTGGGGTTGTTTTAATAAAACGAGAAATTATTTTACTAGATTGTCCTAACAATGAAATTTGAATTAATAAATTTCACTGTTCATAATTTAAATGACTTCAATAAGTAAAATGATGACGAAATGCATCAAAACTAGCACGACATTTTTTACATAAATATTTTTGTTTTCCTTCGGAATTATGACCATTTTTAACACAATGAAAAGATTTGCAATTAGGACATATAATGCCTTTATCTCTAAATTTTTGATCAATTTCATTTAAACGTTTTTGTTTTTTAATTAAGTCTGCTTGTTGTTTTATTTTTTCATAAAATTCTAAAAATTGATCATCTGTTAAGCTATTTATTAATTCTGTAATTATTTTTTTCATCATTTATTTACCTCTATATATTAAAAATATACCTAATTTTAGGTATATTTTATAAATATCAAGAGTTTTCGACAAAATTAAAGTTTTTGTCTATCTTATCAAATCCAATTTTATGATAAAATTATATTGTATAAAAGTGGAGTGGAACATAATGACATCAATTTTTGAATATCCAAAACAGGAACTACAATCAGATTTAGTGGCTTATGGTTTTAAAAAATATTTAGCGGAGCAAATCTTTGATTGAATATATGTTAAAAACATATATTCTTTTGATGAAATGACAAATATTTCAAAGCCAGATCGCATCAAATTACAAGAACATTATACAATTGAACCGTTAAAAATTGCGGTGCAGCAGCAATCAAAAGATGGCACCGTTAAATTTTTATTTGAATTAGCGGATGGTTATAAAATTGAAACGGTATTAATGCCACAAAGTTATGGTAATTCGGTTTGTGTTACCACCCAAGTTGGCTGTAATATGGCCTGTACCTTTTGTGCTTCAGGCTTATTAAAAAAACCCGAAATTTATCAACAGCGGAAATTGTTCAACAAGTAATGATGGTTAATCGTTATTTAGCAGCAACAGGAGAACGTGTTAGTCACATTGTTGTAATGGGGATTGGTGAGCCATTAGATAACTTTGAAAATGTTATTAATTTCGTTAACATTATTAATGATTCAAAAGGTTATCAAATTAGGGCGCGTCATATTACAATTTCAAATTGTGGTTTAATTCCGAAAATTAGACAATTTGCTGATTTAAAAACACAAGTAAACTTAGCAATTTCATTACATGCGCCAAATAATACAATTCGAAATCAATTGATGCCAATTAATAAAGCATATCCGGTTGAAAAATTAATGGATGTTGTTCGATACTATATTGAACAAACTAATCGTCGGGTTACATTTGAATATATTTTAATTGAAGATGTTAATGATAGTCGTGAAACAGCCTTAGAATTAGCAAAATTAATTCGGGGAATGAATGCTTATGTTAATTTAATCCCCTACAATACTGTTGCTGAAAATGGTTATCAACGGAGTACTAAAATTAACCAGTTTTTTGAAACATTACAACAGCAAAAAATTAATTGTATTGTTCGTCGTGAATTTGGGCACGATATTGATGCTGCTTGTGGGCAGTTACGTGCCAAAAATGAAGGGATTATTAGAAAATAATTATGCAAATACGCTTTGGATACAAGACAGATATTGGGGCTTACCGGAGTAGTAATCAAGACTACTTTGATTTTGCAAACAACAGCTTTAATAATTATATTGCGATTGTTTGCGATGGAATGGGAGGTCATCAACACGGAGAAGTGGCTAGTAAAATGGCTGTTGATAGTTTAGTTGCTCATTTTAAACGAACAAATTTTAATAATTTAACAGATGAAGAAATTAATAAATGATTTCGCCAAACAATCTTATCAATTCAAGAAGAAATGGTTACTTATGCTCAAATTTATCCTGATACAAGTGATATGGGGACAACTGTTGTAGCAGCTCTTATTGCAAATGAAAAAGTATATGTTATTAACATTGGTGATTCCCGGTTGTATAAATTACATTATGATAAAATTTATCAAATTACAACAGATCAAAATATGGAAAATTCAACGGAATATCGTGAAAAGCAAGAACTAGAGTTTCAAGGACAATATAAAAAACAGTATAACATGCATACTTTTTGAAAAGTTTTAACAAGTGCTTTAGGACCAACAAAAACCTTAAAGATTGATACATATGTTATTGAATATATTAAAGGACAGTATTTATTAACAACAGATGGGATTCATGATTATGTTGATGAAAGTGATATTATTGATAGTTTAAAATCAGCAAATAAATTAAATGATAAAGTTAAAATTTTAATTGACCGCGCCTTAGAAAATTTATCAACGGATAATTTAACTGGGATTATTTTTGAAATAACAGATTAAACTCTGTTATTTTTTTCTTCTGTTCGTTTTTATGTTATTATGTTTACAAGTTGAAGATAATTCAAAATAAGGGTGCGGAAGATGGAACAAATTACAGTTGGAACTATGTTATATAATCGTTATCAGATTTTAGCTAAAATTGCCGACGGGGGAATGGCTGAAGTTTTTGAAGGATATGATACGTTATTAAAACGATATGTTGCAATTAAAATTATGGCTTTATCGTTATCAAAAAATAAGGAAGCTGTTGATCGTTTTAATAAGGAATATAATTCTATTGCTCAATTTTCACATAAAAATGTTGTTAAGGTTTATGGGTCTTTTGAAGCTTATGATCGTCATTGTTTAGTGTTAGAACTAGTAAAAGGTTATACTTTAAAAGATCGGTTGTTAACGCTAGGACCTTGTACTGTGAAAGAACTGTTATATTTTTTTGATGAAATTAATTTAGCAATTACTGAAGCGCACCAAAATGATATTATTCACCGTGATATTAAACCAGAAAACATCTTAATTTCATATGATGGCAAAATTAAAGTTGCTGATTTTGGGGTGGCAATTTTAGAAAACAGTGAAGATTTAGAATCAGGTAAAATTATTGGAACATCAAAATATATGGCTCCCGAAATTGTCCAGTCTAGACCAGCGAGCCGGCGAAGCGATATTTATGCGTTAGGAATTATGTTGTATGAATTAGCAGTTGGAATGGCCCCCTTTGTTGGTAAAAACCCAACTTTTGTGGCAGTTAAACATGTCAAAGAATTACCATTACGTCCTCGTTTGATTAATCCCGCGTTACCACAAAGTTTAGAAAATGTAATTTTAAAGGCAATTGCTAAAGACCCGACCGAACGGTTTCAAACGGTTGCTGAATTTAACGCCAGTTTGCAAGCTGTTGAAAATTCTGAGCATCAATATGATAAACCATTAAAATTACGTAATTACCTTGAAGTTAAAGGTAAACGTGGGAAAGTTCATGATCGTTATTATTCTTATCCGCGGTTTTTACAAATTAAAGTTGTTTTTTGATTAATTTTTCTAATTGTTGCTTTTTTAACAGCAATGATATGCCTTTGCTTGTTATTACCGAGGTAAAATTATATGCATCAAACAGGAATGATTGTTCAAATTATTAGTGAGTTCTGTTATGTTAAAAATAATAAGGATAACCAAATTTATGTTTGTAAAGCAAAAGGAATTTTTCGGCACCAAGAAATTAAACCGGTTGTTGGTGACTATGTTCAGTTTGAAAAACAAGATGACAAGCAAGGAATTATTTATCAAATTGCGCCGCGTAAAAATGAGTTATACCGCCCACGAATTGCCAATGTTGATCAAGTTATTATTATTACAGCAATGGCTGAACCAACCTTTAATTCATATTTATTAAATAAATATTTAGCGTTTATTGAATATAAAGAGATAAAACCAGTGATTGTTTTTACAAAAAAAGACTTAATAACAACTGATGAGCTTTATCAAAAATATTTTAATTGGTATCCCCAGTTAGGCTATGAAGTTTATTTTATTAGTAATAAAATTGATGATAAAGCAACTTGACAACAATTTGAACAAATTTTTCAAAATAAAATTTCGGTTTTTACTGGTCAAACAGGGAGTGGTAAATCATCAACATTAAATACATTATTACAAGATGAGGTTATTAAAACCCAAGAAATTTCAAAAGCATTAGGGCGAGGAAAACATACAACAACAACGAGTGCTTTATATGAATTGTTAGATGGAATGATTGCTGATACGCCTGGTTTTTCAACTTTTGATTTAAGAGATTATCAAAAAGCATCATTAGCAAGAGCATATCATCTTTTTGCCCAGTATGCCAATGAATGCAAGTTTCGAACTTGTTTGCACTTACATGAACCACATTGTAAAATAAAAGCATTAGTCCAAGATAAAGTAATTCCACTCTTTTTTTACAATGATTATGTGCGAATTATGCAAGAACAATAGAAAGAGGTTATAATGAAAAAATATTTTGTTGCTCCGAGTGTTTTAAGTGCTAATTATTTAGCTTTAAAAGATGATTTAACAGCCATTACAAGAGCGGGAGCGGAATGAATTCATTTTGATGTAATGGATGGGGATTTTGTTCCAAACATAACGTTTGGACCAAAAATTTTAGCAGATATTAGAAGTGAAAGTAATTTACATCTTGACTGTCATTTAATGGTTAAGATTAAAAATAGGAGTGTTGAAAGTTATTTAGCTCCCTTTGTTAAAGCTGGGGCTTCATCAATCACCTTACATTATGAAGCTTTGACCCCAGAACAACTAACAGAATTTTTAGCATTACGAATAAAATTGAAAATAAAAATAGGATTAGCGCTTAAGCCAGCAACACCATTAATAGTAGTTTTACCATATCTTGCGCAATTAGATTTAGTATTAATTATGACTGTTGAACCTGGTTTTGGGGGGCAAAAGTTTCTTCCTGCGGCAGCAAAGAAAATTAAAGAGTTACGAGGATATCTTGATCAGCATCAGTATCCAACTTTAATTGAAGTTGATGGGGGGATTAATGAACAAACAGGATTAATTTGTAAGAACTATGGGGTTGATGTCTTAGTAGCGGGAAGTTATTTATTTGGCCACCCTGATTTAGCGGAACGTTTACAAGGATTATTAGCTAATGAAACCAACTAAAGTGTTAATTGTTTGTTCAGAAACGAACTTAGATTTAAACCAATACCACGATTATTACAAAATTGGCGTTGAACGGGGATGCTTAGATTTAATTAGAACTTTTAATCAGATTGATTTAGTGTGTTGTGATCAAGACAGTTTACAAAATGATGAATTAGCACTTATTACTAGCAAGGCCAAAGTAGTGTTAGAAATTTCGCAAGTTAAAGATTATATTGATGGTGAAATTGCGATTCAAGAAGCATTAAAGCTCCAACCAATTGAAATTATTTTAATTGCCCAAGGTCATCGTTTTGATATGCAATTAAGTTGTCTTAACTTTATTTATCGTTATAATGTTATTTTTATTAATGATCATACTTATGCTTATTTATTGCAACCGGGAATGAATGAGGTTATTAGAAAACCAGAATATCGTTATTTTTCATTATTTGCGTTACAAACAGCGGCGGTAACAATTACTAATTTAAAATATAATGTTGAGGATTTACCATTAGTTGGCTTATCTGCTAATGCAATTAGCAATGAATTTGTTAGTGCCACTGGTAATGTTAATGTTTTATACGGACAAGTTGTTGCAATTTATAGTAAATAAAAAATCGGTAAATATTACCGATTATTTTTTTGTTTTAAAATTGGTACCCATGATCGGGCTCGAACCGATACGAATTTCTTCGGTAGATTTTGAGTCTACTGCGTCTGCCAATTCCGCCACATGGGCATTTAGATACCAGTTTAATTTTATCGTATTTTATAAAAAAAGTAAGGATAAATTTTAAAATTTATCCTTACTTTTTTTCATTATTTTTCAAATATTTCCTGGTTTTTGTTATTGTGCAATTTGCCCTTTGCGTTTTAATGTTTTTAAAGTTCTTGTTGCTACTCGTAATGTTTTAACTTCACCATCAACAACAATGCGAACTTTTTGTAAATTAACATTTCATTTACGACGGGTTGCATTTAACGCATGCGAACGCTTATTACCTGATAAAGCACCTTTGCCAGTAATTTCACATTTTCTTGCCATGATTTCACTCCTTTATATCTACATACTATAAAATAATAGCGAATTTTAACTTTAAAAGCAAGAAAAAAATGATTTTTTATTAATTTTTTATATTTTAGATTTTTTAAATTAAACCCTTTAATTTTGTCGAAAACTCTTGATGAAATAAAAAAAATCATCAATATGACAATTTGAAAACTAATTTTGTGTAAGATTATGATTTTGCTTTAAATTTTTTAAACGTTAAAATATAATACCGTTGATTGTTGGTTTGGTGTTAAACCTTTGTGTTGGTATTTTCATTTTCAGAGCTTTAAATAATTTTGAATATTAGTGAAACCCAAACCATGATAATGAATTAAGGCTTCTTTAAGACTGGATTGTAATTTACTAATCTTATTTAACTTTTGATAACTAGTATCAGGGTTTGTACTAGTTTTGGTGGAATATAGAGTAGAATTTGTTTGTTTTGCTACTAATAAATATAGTGGTTGCATATCAGAAATAATTATTGATTTTTCTTTAATTAGTTGCTTATTCATATTTTCAATAATCCATTGTTTTTGTAATCTTTTGGTATTGGTGGATTGAACAAAAATATTATTATTGCTATCAACTGCCATTTGAATACAGCATTTGGTATCAGTTGAAAATGGATCGAGATGAGTTTTTCGTTTATCAAATTTATCTTTAAAATTGCCTTTATGAATTTCTTTAATAAATGTTTCATCCATTTGGATTTGACCATTTAATTTTTTAAATTTTAACTGTGTATTTTCTAATTGTTTTGATTGCATTAATTTTTGTCGATTATATCAAGCGGTTTTTGGGGTTGTTTTAATAAAACGAGAAATTATTTTACTAGATTGTCCTAACAATGAAATTTGAATTAATAAATTTCACTGTTCATAATTTAAATGACTTCAATAAGTAAAATGATGACGAAATGCATCAAAACTAGCACGACATTTTTTACATAAATATTTTTGTTTTCCTTCGGAATTATGACCATTTTTAACACAATGAAAAGATTTGCAATTAGGACATATAATGCCTTTATCTCTAAATTTTTGATCAATTTCATTTAAACGTTTTTGTTTTTTAATTAAGTCTGCTTGTTGTTTTATTTTTTCATAAAATTCTAAAAATTGATCATCTGTTAAGCTATTTATTAATTCTGTAATTATTTTTTTCATCATTTATTTACCTCTATATATTAAAAATATACCTAATTTTAGGTATATTTTATAAATATCAAGAGTTTTCGACAAAATTAAAGATTAAACCCAAAAATATTTGGTATTTTTCTTGTTATAATACTAGTAGATATCAAACGTAACTATGAATTGAAACTATAATAACAAATCAAAATCAAAATTAAAATCTGAGGTGATATAGATGAAAAAAACTAGTGTTTTTTTAGCACTGGGTAGTATCTTATTAATTATTATTGAGATTAGTATGTTTGTTAAAGAAGAAGGATTGTTTGCAACATCAGTCTTTTTTCTCCTTGGTGGTGTTGCTGGTATTGTTGTTTTTTGGTTTATCTTTTATTTTGGTTGAAGTGAACCTAAAAATAATAGTTCGCGTGATTCAAAGCAAATCTAGGAATTATGTAAAATGAAGTGCAACAAATCTTATTAGTCAAATAATACAATAAAAATCATAAAAAATCAATTATAAATTTTTAAAAATCAAAATATTTATAGTTTTTATTTTATTTTAAGGAAAATTAAACACACTGAAAAATAATTTATTAAATTTTTCAAATAAACTTATTTAAAATTCTCTGAAAATACTTCTTTGGAAGTTTTTCAATTTAGAACAGGCCTTAATTTTTCATTTATAACATCATTGACTACTCAATCTATTTCTTGTTGAGCGACATTATTAAAATCAGTTCCCTTAGGAAATCATTGTCTAAGTTCAGAATTCATATATTCAATTAATGGTTTTTGTTGTGGTTTACCAGGGTCACAAAAATAAACTTGTGTTTCAGCAAATATTTCTAATTCTCTTCATTTACTAAATTCTTTTCCTCTATCAGTTATTATTCCTTTAATTTTCCCAAATAAATTATTACTTATAACAATATCTTTAAACTTTTCCACAACTTCATTAGCAGTATGATTTTTTAATTTCATAACAAAATAACTTTTACTATTTTGTTCAACTAAAACCAAATTACTAGATTGATGCTCTTTTAAAACTACGGTATCCATTTCAAATCAACCAACATCAGTCTCTTTTTTCTCAATATCTCATATTGATTTAAAATTAATTAATTTACCACGATTATCAAATTTTCCTTTTGTTTTATATTTTTTACCACGATGACGTAAATTCTGTTTTAAAAAACCATAAAAACCCAAACGAATTCATTTATACAATGTTTTAACACAAACAGGAAATTTAATACCAAACTTTAAAAAATAACGATGAATAAGTTGTGATGGAGAATCACGATAAACATTAAATCTTATATTAATAAAATTTAATTGTTCTTCTGTAAACTTATATCTTTTATTATTCTTTTTTCTTTTCTCATAATACATTTTATCTGACTTATAAGCACTATATTCATCAATAGTTTTAAAACGCTTAATTTCTCGCAAAATAGTACTACGATTTCTGTTCAAACATTTAGCAATTTGTGAAATATTTATTTCACCATTCTTTTTTAAAAATAATTTTGATAATAATAATTTTTCCAATTTAACCTTATCAATAAAACTTAAATGACTATACATAACATTTATATACCTTTCATTAATTTATAAATTTAATATTAAAATTATTTAATACATTATTGATATATGATAAAATCAATTATAGCATTCAAGTAATTTTAATAAAGGAGAAGTAAAATATGAAAAAGTTACTAAGTATTTTAGGAGTAATCGGATTAACAGCAACAAGTACAACAACATTAATTAGTTGTGAAAAACCAAATAATAATGAAAACGCGGGGGGGGGGTAATAAACCTACACCAGAACCACAACAACTACCAGAAAATAGCAAATGAACTAATATTCCTAGAACACAGGCGCCTAATAAAGAATTTTTAACTGCTACTAATAAATGATATTTTTATATAAATAAATATGAAAATAATTATATAACGACAAAATTTTATTTTGATAATAATTTTATTAATAATCAAAACACTTGATGACAACACTTAAAAAATGATTCAGATTTTATTTGAAACTATAATTTAGTATATCTTTGAAATAAAAACAATGAACCACAAATACCAGAAATTAATAAAGACACAGGACTAATAATTGATTGAAAAGAATAAAAGGACTAACAAGTCCTTTTTTAAATTAATCGAACAAACTTCATAAAGATAATTAATAGGAATATATTTGTTATTGTATTATATAATGCTGGACTAAATTTTCATACCTCAAATGTTTGACTAAAAAAACTATATATTGTTTGAAATATTTTACCAACACCGCTTGCTAATTCGTTTACTTGTTTAACACCGGGAATATTATTTACAATTCAAATTGCGGCATTTTTTATATGACACGCTAAATTATATCAACTACAACTTTCATATTGAGCTTGTCATCATTGTCCATCAGGAAACAATCCGCCATTATTTATTTCTTGTCAGTTATAAATTCCAAAATTAAAATCATAATAACGATACATATCATTTTCTTTTTGAGCTTGTAATTCAAAAACATTATAACCGATTTTTTGTTCTTCAATTTTTTTGTATTTTAAACCGTATTTATCTTTTAAAGCACCTTCAAAAATATAACCTTCATTTTGATTAATATTATAATTATTTGCAACTGAAAAATCATAATTAAACACATTACCATAATTAGTATTATAAAAACGATTTTTAAATGCTGAGTATAACTTAATATCTAACTGATTATATTTATCAGAAAAATAAAAATAACGAGGATAAATTTTAAAACCATTGTTAGCTAATAAACCATATTTTTTATTATATCCTTGCACATAAGTATTATTTTCTAAATCAAAAATGGTACGTAAATAATCTTTATAAAAATTTTGAGAAACCGTGAACATGCTATTTAATAATTTTTCAAATTGACTTTTAATCATATTATTTTCATTAATTAAAACATCTCTAAAATTAACTAATTTTAAACCAAAAAAGTTAATTAAAACAGTATCATACTGTAAATTATCAATATAACCACTTTCAATAAAATTACTGCGATTTTAAAACACCGGGACTAAAGCATACGCAAAAAAGCTTTTAAAAATTTATTAATATCAATTTGACCTTTCATCTGTTCAAAAACCATTTTACCAATATTAGGAGAATTACCTTGATAATAATTATAAGTTTCAGCACTAAAATTAAAAGTATCTTCTTTTTCTTTTATGAAAGAAAATAAAAAACCTAAATCATCAGTATACCAATAACTATTTGCATTATTACCATCCCAATATTGTTTAAAATGTGTTAATTCTAAACTACCAGCAATAATATTTTTATTTTCATCAATTGTTAAAATCATCCGATAAATTGATTTTCTAGTTAAAATAACATCAGGTTTTCAATCTAATTTTTCCATATTATTAATAATTTCAAAATCAAAAATTATTCTTTCACTACCCAAATTTGGGTCATCATAGTTTGGATTACCACCTTGCTGAATTCGGATATTTTCTTGTACAATAACATCAATATATTTAAGCAAAAAAGAACGAACATTTTGATAATATTCAGTATATCATTTTAATTTGCCATCATTATCAACAACGGGTGATTCTGGTTCACCGTTTCCATCTCAACGATATACTAAATTATAGTTTCAAATAAAATCTGAATCATTTTTTAAGTGTTGTCATCAAGTGTTTTGATTTTTAATAAAATTATTATCAAAATAAAATTTTGTAAGCAAATATTGACCATTTCTTTTTTCTCCATAAAAATATCATTTATTAGTAGCAGTTAAAAATTATTTATTAGGTGCCTGTGTTCTAGGAATTTGTATTCAAAACTCATTAATCATTTTAACTAATTGTAAATTATCAATACCTCTTTCTAATTTATTAATAACTTCCACAGTATTAAAATACTTAGCAAAAGAATAAGAAAAATTAGTTAATTCTTTTAAAAATTGTTTTTTATCAACATCATAGAATTTATCAATATTATATTGTTTAGCATAAGTATCTCAATTTTTATATAAATCCATAAACTCATCACTAGGCTTATCAAATGAAATTCCCGTTGAATAACTATCCTTTAAAAAGTCTAAATATCACTGATCATTATAAGTTAATGTTTGTGATGTTTTTAGAGTTGGATTAATAAAGTAATTTGTTTCAGACCAGTTTTCAAAAAAACTACTGCGTAAAAACATTGTATTAATAAAATCAGTTTCATTCATTCCCATTGTTTGTTAATTAACAGTATAATTCTGCTGATTTAAGGGTTTAAATGCTGTTAAAGTAATAAATGGAATAATTAAACCTAAAATACCTAAAATAGATATGGCAAATAAAGATAATGATTTTTTCATATTTATAATTCAACCCCTAACTATACAATGTTTTTGAAACAATAAACCCAACAATATATAAACTTGATATTGTTAACATTAATGGATGACTAAACAAAATTGCCATTTTACCAAACAAAGAAAGTAAAAAAGTATCTGAGTTATATAAATCCATAATGATATTTTTTGCTGATGTTAATTGATTTATAATCACCGTAATAAAACTAGTACCAAAAATAGCAATTGCAGCAACTAATAAAACTAATCTAATCATTAATCTGTTTCCTTTCACCGACCATTTTTATTAGCCTTATGTGCTTTTTTAACACCACGTACTGTTGAAGCATACAATTTTGATGTATTGTTTTTAACAGTTGAACCTAATTCATTATATTGTGTTCTTGTTCCGTGGATAGCATAAATTGATAACTTAACAACCATAAAAAAGATAATAAAATAAGCAATAGTTGTATTTGTCATTGGTAATTTAGTATTTCAAATTACATCAAAAATAAACAAAAATACATCAAAAATAAAACTAAAAATCTTATCTCAATTATTACTTTCTGATAATAAATTAATCATCTTTATCACTTCCTTTTTCTTTTTTAGGTTTTAAATTTTTTTTCAAAATATCAATATCAAACAATGCTAAACGCTCTTTAACACTTAATTTAGTAATTTCTGACCAATAATATTCTTTATAATTAACTATTTCATCATTTTTTAAATCACGAACAAACTTTAATCATTTACTATCATATTTCTGTGCAAATTCTAATGGAATAATTATTTTAAAAAACCGAATTCCTAACCCAACATCCGACTTATGTTTTGCTCGTTTACCTTCGGCTGTTCGTTCTACTGATTTTGTTTTTCAAATTTCATAATCTGTAATATCTTGAAAAATACCAATTCGCATAATAAAGAAACGATTAAAAAAATTAAATCCTTTTTTAGCAATAGGTTTTTTCAATGAAATTGGAATAATAATACCACTTGCTAATTGTCGAATATTATTTCAAATCATACCCTCACGCTGAGCTGTAAATAAAGCACGATTACCAAAATGTCTTGCTAATACAATTCACGGAATTTTACCACTATGAACTTTTTTCTCATCGTGGGGACTAGTTCCATCAATATATAAATAACTTTCATCAAATAAAATAACACTATCATCTGGGGGAACTGGTTTTGTTCTATCTGTAAAATCTAAATTTTTAAATGTTAAAACTTTAACTTTATCATCTTCTAACGGATAATTACTATAAATCTTATCTGTTAATAGTTTCATAGTTTGTGATAAATAAGTTAAAAGTAAAGTTTTTCCCGTCCCCAACTTACCAATAATTACTGATAACGGATTATCTCAAACAAAATTAACTAAACGAAAAGCACTCAACTGATAAAATATGTTTTTTCAAACTCATCAGACAAAATAAACACATTGCAAAGCAAACAATAATCAAAATACTAAACCAGTATAATTTAATGAAATTATTCAAAGTAATAAATCAATTAAACTAAACAAAATCATTGAACCACTAATATAACAATAATTTTTTAAGAAAAATATAAATTTTTTCATTACTTAAAATACCCAACTATTTTAAAAACCATTCACAATAAAAACCACGTTAAAAATAAAATCACAATTCAAATACCAATCATAAGAGTTAAATATTCATTTTGAGTTAAATTTCAAGTTGTAATAATTTCAACATTCGTTTTATCTATAAACAAAAATACATAAATAAAAAACTCTTTTAATTTTTCTCAATCATTTTGCATATTTAAAAACTCCACATTTTCTGAATAAGTTTAAAAAACATCCCCAAAAATAAAACGATAAATAATACAAATGATATGACATATAAAAATTCAGGAGCATTTGAACCAATAATATAACTAACAAATTGAACTCAATAATCATATAAACCCATTAATTTAAGTCCTTCAAGTCATTAATTAATTTATCTACTTTTTCATCACTTCAATTTGTTAAATTATTGTTAGTTGTTTTTACTTTTTGAGGTTCACCAGGAAATATTGCTTTTTTCATTTGTGTAAAATAATTTTATTTGTATTGATTATACAAATTGATTAGTTCTGCCCCAGTTAAATATTTTCACACATGACGTTTTAAATTTTCATCATATTTTACAATAGGATAAGAATTATCATAAATCAAACCGATTGCTACTTGTTCTGAGTGTTTTTCACTCGGATAAATAAATTTATTACTCAACCAAAAACCAATATGACGATTATGATTAGGTAAATTTATAAAAATTGCTTTTTCTGTTTCAAAAACTATCAACTCTTTACGAATAAAATAATTTTCTATATTTTGATTTTTCTTAACAAAATTACTCAATTTTATCAACTCCTAACTAAATATTTATTTAATAAACAATGTTATATTTAATGTTTATATATTGTTTACTTATTGATAAAAACACTGATTATTAACAATGTTATACATAATGCTATATATTGTTTATTTAATGTTTAATAAACAATGTTATTAACAATGTTAAATATATAAAATAATAAAAATTGACACACTGAAAAATACTATTTAATTTTTAATAATAGTCTTTAATTTTGTCGAAAACTCTTGATGAAATAAAAAAAATCATCAATATGACAATTTGAAAACTAATTTTGTGTAAGATTATGATTTTGCTTTAAATTTTTTAAACGTTAAAATATAATACCGTTGATTGTTGGTTTGGTGTTAAACCTTTGTGTTGGTATTTTCATTTTCAGAGCTTTAAATAATTTTGAATATTAGTGAAACCCAAACCATGATAATGAATTAAGGCTTCTTTAAGACTGGATTGTAATTTACTAATCTTATTTAACTTTTGATAACTAGTATCAGGGTTTGTACTAGTTTTGGTGGAATATAGAGTAGAATTTGTTTGTTTTGCTACTAATAAATATAGTGGTTGCATATCAGAAATAATTATTGATTTTTCTTTAATTAGTTGCTTATTCATATTTTCAATAATCCATTGTTTTTGTAATCTTTTGGTATTGGTGGATTGAACAAAAATATTATTATTGCTATCAACTGCCATTTGAATACAGCATTTGGTATCAGTTGAAAATGGATCGAGATGAGTTTTTCGTTTATCAAATTTATCTTTAAAATTGCCTTTATGAATTTCTTTAATAAATGTTTCATCCATTTGGATTTGACCATTTAATTTTTTAAATTTTAACTGTGTATTTTCTAATTGTTTTGATTGCATTAATTTTTGTCGATTATATCAAGCGGTTTTTGGGGTTGTTTTAATAAAACGAGAAATTATTTTACTAGATTGTCCTAACAATGAAATTTGAATTAATAAATTTCACTGTTCATAATTTAAATGACTTCAATAAGTAAAATGATGACGAAATGCATCAAAACTAGCACGACATTTTTTACATAAATATTTTTGTTTTCCTTCGGAATTATGACCATTTTTAACACAATGAAAAGATTTGCAATTAGGACATATAATGCCTTTATCTCTAAATTTTTGATCAATTTCATTTAAACGTTTTTGTTTTTTAATTAAGTCTGCTTGTTGTTTTATTTTTTCATAAAATTCTAAAAATTGATCATCTGTTAAGCTATTTATTAATTCTGTAATTATTTTTTTCATCATTTATTTACCTCTATATATTAAAAATATACCTAATTTTAGGTATATTTTATAAATATCAAGAGTTTTCGACAAAATTAAAGATAATAGTTATTAAAATATAAAATTAATCATTTATAATTAAATTGATATTTTTGCACTACACACTGCCTACAAATTTTAAAAAGAAAGTAGATATATTTATAAAGAATATTATAAAAATTTATATTCCAAAACTACTATTAATATGACCCTTAATAAAAATATTCTTATTTTTATTAAATCCTACTTTAAAACAATTATTTCATTACTAATAATTTCAATAATAACTTATAGACAGTGTGTAATACAAAAATAAACAACAAAATTATTTAATCAACTCACATAAAAGCTAGTGTGCCATAGCTAAGATATATGATCAGTAATAATAAATATTAAAATACTTTAACCATAACACGGAAAAAGTTTAAAATCTTAATGATAACAAAAATACCAAATGGAATTAAAATAATTCACGCATCACTTAAAAAGGTCATTAATTGTGGTAATATAGCATAAATTGCTTCTTTAACTTTCATCATTGCTTGCCCTAAACCACTTCAAATAGAACCCATTCCATCTGAAATAGTAGGTTTATCACCAACCGCTAAAAAATTAATTGCTGTTGTTAAATACATACCTAACATTATTTCTTATCCTCCTTATTTTCAATTTCTTTTTTATCTTTTTTCTTTCCTCGAATTTGGCGAATTTTTTGATAAATTGATAAACCAATTCAAGCAAAAATACCTAATATAATAACAACACTAAAAATTGTCGTTAATCAAACTGGCATAACTTATTCCCCCTAAAAATTTAATTTTCGCGGCACGCTTCGCGTGTTCGCTACGCTCAAAATAAACTATATTGAATAAATTACCGCTAATAAATTACGCGGATAATTTATTCATCTTCTTTTTCATTATTAATTACAATATTATTTACCGTATTAATAACATTATCTTTTCCATACTTAGTTACTAAGGACCGTAAAATAAAATAGTGTTTTCTTTCCATTAAAAAATCAACTCCTTTCTGAGTTGATTTTTTGCACTTCACTTACACGATGCCTATTTTAATAAATATAGTGCGCTTGAATTAGTAACAATCTCGCATGTTGAAGGTCCGTGAAAAGAAACTAATTATGGTGAAGAAATTAGTGATGATGCAATATTAAGTTATTTTCACGAAAAACTAAAACAAATTGAACAGTTAATTTAATAAATAACGAAGCCAGGATGTTATGGTCAATAAAATAGATGAATTAGATAAAAAGGTTTTTTTCAATTTTGCATATATTAATAAATCAAAAAAAGTAAATGATGATTTTCTAAATGAAATTAAAAAAATTTGTAATTATTCTATACGAAGTTTAAAACAAGGTTCAAGACAAACTTGTTATTATTCAACTATTCAAACTAATAATTGTCGGTTGACGAAAACCCTACCATTGGAATTAATAGGGTATGTTAAAATTCATTTTAATAAAACAATTTCACAAAATATTAAAAAATATGATTATTTTAGGGTGGGGGGAAAACAACGAATATATGGTATCTTAGTTAAAAATGTTTTTTTTTGCTATAATTTTTGATTTTAATAAGATTTATCAGAAGTAAAAGAAGTAGTTAAATTTGTTATTTTACGACAATTATCTCTTTTTAAGATGATTTTTAGTCTAAATATCATCGATTTATGAATCTTTTATTTTTGGATTATTGTGGCTGATAAGGTGGTAATTAGCCCTATTTTGTAGTAAAATTATATTATGTGGGAGGAAATCTTATGATTGAGATGACAGTAAAAAAATCAAGTGACCAAGGTAGCAATCATTATTCGTTTACACAAACTTTATCATTTGAAAATACAATTGGTGGCAAACGCGATCAAAAAGCGTTAAACCATATAGTATTGCTCATTCAATAGCTTCTTTAAGAGTACAAAATGGTTTTTCTTGAGAGGATGTTAATGAATGTATCAAAATTAAATATCTTTCAGCAAAACAAAACATTGATACAAAAGACTTTGTGTTAAAAAACAAAGAATTAATATTAGCAGAGGAAAAAACATTAGACGGCCTTGTTAGTGCTAGTCATATGTTGACTAATTTAGATGATTTTTTTAAATAATAGTAGAGAAAGAAAACGAAAATTAATAATTTTAATTAAGAAAATATAATAAATTTATTGCTTTATTGTATTTTCTCGCTATAATTATTAATGTTAATTTAGTTTAGTGGTGATTTTTATGATTGAAAAAGTTAATGTAACTGAAATAGCGGCTTTAGTTTATGCCGCAGTGACGACCGTTCCTGGTGTTGCTGGTTTTGCTAAGGCTGATGAAGCAGAAAATAGCGAAGAAAATGTTACAATGCTACTTAAAGATTACTCACAATCAATTAAATTGAGACAAGATGGTCGTAATTTTTATATTGATATTTTTCTAATCTTACTTGAAGGAGTAAATATTAAAGATATTGCTCGAGAAATACAAATTAGAATTAAGTATGAATTAGAAAGATTGGATGTTTACTCAAAAGATATTCTGATTTACGTTAATGTAAATATTCAAGATTTATTAATTTAACAAATTTATTAACAACGAGATATTAGCACAATGCAAGATTTACAATTATATCACTTAAGAGAATTAAAAAAGGAAAAAGTAATTAAATGAAAAATGTAAAGGTGATAGAAATGGAATTTAATGCAAAATCTTTTAAAGATTCACTAATCAGCGGGTATAACAATTTATATAACTTTTATCCAGAAATTGATAAATTAAATGTTTTTCCAGTTCCCGATGGTGATACAGGAACAAATATGAATTTAACAATGACAAATGCCGTTAAGGAGATTAATGACCTTGATTCAGAGTCAATTAGTAAAATTGCTGATGTTTTTGCCCGAGGATTAATTATGGGAGCACGGGGGAATTCTGGTGTTATTTTGTCACAGATTTTCCGTGGTTTTGCTAACGGTCTAAAAGAGTTTGATGAATTAAATTTTGTTTCAGTTAAAGCAGGAATCTCAGAAGCAAAAGAAGTAGCTTATAAAGCTGTGATGAAACCTGTTGAAGGGACAATTTTAACTGTTATTCGTGAAACAGCTGAACATGTTTTAACATTGGATCAAGAAATTCCGCTTCCTGATTTATTTCAGAAAATTGTTGATTTTTCAACAGAATCTCTAAATAATACCCCAGAGTTATTACCAGTTTTAAAAGAAGTTGGTGTTGTTGATTCGGGTGGTTTTGGCTTAGTAAAAATTTTTGAAGGAATTACAATATATTGAAAAACTGGGAAAATTGTGCCACAAAGGAAAAAACAAATTGAAAATACTGGTGATAATGTTGTAATGGATTTACAAAACGAAGAATTTGGTTATTGTACTGAAGCAATTGTTATCTTAGATAGCAAACATATTAATAAAATTAATGTTACCCAAGTTCGCCAAACCTTAGAAGATCAAGGTGGCCGTTCAATTGTGGCTGTTGTTGATAATGACATTTTAAAAGTGCATGTTCATACCTTGATGCCTGGAAATACTTTAATATTTTTACAACAACATGGTGAATTTAAAAATATTAAAATTGAAAATATGAATTTACAAGCAGCAAAACATGTTAAAACAATTAGGGTTGAACGGGAATTAAAAAATCCAGCGGCAATTATTGCAGTAACACCAGCAAATGGTATTGCTCAATTTTTTAAAAGTGATTTAAATATTCAATATACTGTTAATGGTGGTTCTTCAATGAATCCTTCAACAGATGATTATTTAAGTGCTATTGAAGCGGTTGATGCAGTTGATGTTTTTATTTTACCTAACAACAGTAATGCAATTTTAGCAGCACAACAAGCAGCAAAAGTTGAACGAAAATCAAATGTTTATGTTGTACCGACAACTTCGATTCAAGAAGGAATGGTTGCCGCATTATCATTTGAACCAGGTGAAATTGCGAAAAAGAATTTTTCAACTTTAAAATCAAGTTTAAAAACCGTAACAAGTTTAGGAATTACTGCTTCGGCAAAGACAACATCAATTGATGGGGTTAAAATTAATAAAGGGGAATATATGGGTATTATGAATAAAAAAATTATTTGTTCATATCCAACCTTATCAAAAACAATGAAATATTTATTTGACCGCGCGATTAGTAAATCAACAGAAATTGTTACAATTTTCACGGGTGAAGATGCTGAAAGGCGAGATATTAATGCCATCCGGAAATATCTTGACGAAAGTTTTGATGTTGAATATGAATTTATTGATGGTGATCAACTATTATATTCATTTTTAATTGCTGTTGAATAAAAAATTTTTATTAAGAAAATGATTTTAAGTTTTTTGTCTATTTTAGTCTTTAATTTTGTCGAAAACTCTTGATGAAATAAAAAAAATCATCAATATGACAATTTGAAAACTAATTTTGTGTAAGATTATGATTTTGCTTTAAATTTTTTAAACGTTAAAATATAATACCGTTGATTGTTGGTTTGGTGTTAAACCTTTGTGTTGGTATTTTCATTTTCAGAGCTTTAAATAATTTTGAATATTAGTGAAACCCAAACCATGATAATGAATTAAGGCTTCTTTAAGACTGGATTGTAATTTACTAATCTTATTTAACTTTTGATAACTAGTATCAGGGTTTGTACTAGTTTTGGTGGAATATAGAGTAGAATTTGTTTGTTTTGCTACTAATAAATATAGTGGTTGCATATCAGAAATAATTATTGATTTTTCTTTAATTAGTTGCTTATTCATATTTTCAATAATCCATTGTTTTTGTAATCTTTTGGTATTGGTGGATTGAACAAAAATATTATTATTGCTATCAACTGCCATTTGAATACAGCATTTGGTATCAGTTGAAAATGGATCGAGATGAGTTTTTCGTTTATCAAATTTATCTTTAAAATTGCATTTATGAATTTCTTTAATAAATGTTTCATCCATTTGGATTTGACCATTTAATTTTTTAAATTTTAACTGTGTATTTTCTAATTGTTTTGATTGCATTAATTTTTGTCGATTATATCAAGCGGTTTTTGGGGTTGTTTTAATAAAACGAGAAATTATTTTACTAGATTGTCCTAACAATGAAATTTGAATTAATAAATTTCACTGTTCATAATTTAAATGACTTCAATAAGTAAAATGATGACGAAATGCATCAAAACTAGCACGACATTTTTTACATAAATATTTTTGTTTTCCTTCGGAATTATGACCATTTTTAACACAATGAAAAGATTTGCAATTAGGACATATAATGCCTTTATCTCTAAATTTTTGATCAATTTCATTTAAACGTTTTTGTTTTTTAATTAAGTCTGCTTGTTGTTTTATTTTTTCATAAAATTCTAAAAATTGATCATCTGTTAAGCTATTTATTAATTCTGTAATTATTTTTTTCATCATTTATTTACCTCTATATATTAAAAATATACCTAATTTTAGGTATATTTTATAAATATCAAGAGTTTTCGACAAAATTAAAGAAGATTTTAGTTGAAATGCATTGTGAATATGATAATATAGTAGGGGTTTAGATTTTATGGCACTATAGCCAAGGTGGCTAAGGCATGGGACTGCAACTCCCCGATCGTCGGTTCGAGTCCGACTAGTGCCTCCATTTAAATCGGATTAACATTTAAATACTTTTACTTCTATGCGCCCATAGATCAATTGGATAGATCGTTTGACTACGGATCAAAAGGTTGAGGGTTCGAATCCTTCTGGGCGCGCCATCTATTTAAATGTTATTTTTTTTCGGAAAGTAGCTTAGCTTGGTAGAGCACTCGGTTTGGGACCGAGGGGTCGCAGGTTCAAATCCTGTCTTTCCGACCATTTTTTTATTTAATTGGGCCCGTAGCTCAGCTGGGAGAGCACCTGCCTTGCACGCAGGGGGTCGACGGTTCGATCCCGTTCGGGTCCACCATTAATTTACCAAAAAGCAATTAAAATTTTTATATGGCGGGATAGCTCAGCTGGTTAGAGCGCTCGGCTCATACCCGGGAGGTCAAGAGTTCAAGTCTCTTTCTCGCTACCATGGACCCTTAGCTCAGTTGGTTAGAGCATCCGGCTCATAACCGGATGGTCACTGGTTCAAGTCCAGTAGGGTCCACCATTGTTATATTTAATTGCTTTTAGAGCATCGTGGAAGATTACCCAAGCCTGGTTGAAGGGATCGGTCTTGAAAACCGACAGGCGGTGAAAGCCGCGCGGGGGTTCGAATCCCCCATCTTCCGCCATTTTTTTTGCAAGAAAAAAACTTTAATTTTGTCGAAAACTCTTGATATTTATAAAATATACCTAAAATTAGGTATATTTTTAATATATAGAGGTAAATAAATGATGAAAAAAATAATTACAGAATTAATAAATAGCTTAACAGATGATCAATTTTTAGAATTTTATGAAAAAATAAAACAACAAGCAGACTTAATTAAAAAACAAAAACGTTTAAATGAAATTGATCAAAAATTTAGAGATAAAGGCATTATATGTCCTAATTGCAAATCTTTTCATTGTGTTAAAAATGGTCATAATTCCGAAGGAAAACAAAAATATTTATGTAAAAAATGTCGTGCTAGTTTTGATGCATTTCGTCATCATTTTACTTATTGAAGTCATTTAAATTATGAACAGTGAAATTTATTAATTCAAATTTCATTGTTAGGACAATCTAGTAAAATAATTTCTCGTTTTATTAAAACAACCCCAAAAACCGCTTGATATAATCGACAAAAATTAATGCAATCAAAACAATTAGAAAATACACAGTTAAAATTTAAAAAATTAAATGGTCAAATCCAAATGGATGAAACATTTATTAAAGAAATTCATAAAGGCAATTTTAAAGATAAATTTGATAAACGAAAAACTCATCTCGATCCATTTTCAACTGATACCAAATGCTGTATTCAAATGGCAGTTGATAGCAATAATAATATTTTTGTTCAATCCACCAATACCAAAAGATTACAAAAACAATGGATTATTGAAAATATGAATAAGCAACTAATTAAAGAAAAATCAATAATTATTTCTGATATGCAACCACTATATTTATTAGTAGCAAAACAAACAAATTCTACTCTATATTCCACCAAAACTAGTACAAACCCTGATACTAGTTATCAAAAGTTAAATAAGATTAGTAAATTACAATCCAGTCTTAAAGAAGCCTTAATTCATTATCATGGTTTGGGTTTCACTAATATTCAAAATTATTTAAAGCTCTGAAAATGAAAATACCAACACAAAGGTTTAACACCAAACCAACAATCAACGGTATTATATTTTAACGTTTAAAAAATTTAAAGCAAAATCATAATCTTACACAAAATTAGTTTTCAAATTGTCATATTGATGATTTTTTTTATTTCATCAAGAGTTTTCGACAAAATTAAAGGAAAAAAATTGCAATTAAAACTTAAAATATGATAGTATTAAAATTGTGGGGTGGAGCAGTGGTTAGCTTGTTGGGCTCATAACCCAAAGGTCGCGGGTTCAAGTCCCGCCCCCGCAACCAATGGTCTTGTAGTGAAGTGGTTATCATGCCTCTCTGTCACAGAGGAGATCGCGGGTTCAAATCCCGTCAAGACCGCCAATCGTGGTTCAGTAGCTCAGTCGGTAGAGCATTTGATTGAAGCTCAAAGTGTCGGCGGTTCAATTCCGTCCTGAACCACCATTGAATTTAGTTAAAAATAACCCTAGACTCTAAATTAATAATTGATTAGTTTAGAGTTTTTTTATTTTGTTATATAATTAACAAAGGTGATGGAAATGTTTTCAAGAATGACAAAAGATGTAACTTTTTATTTAAAACGTGAAGAATGAAAATTTGCTTTAAATGAAGATAATTTTAAGTATAAACCACGGTTTGTGTTAGACCGTTATCAGAAAAAAATGGGTGAGCAAAACTTCCGCAGTTTTAAGTATTGGATTTTTAAACGCTGGGATTTTAAAAAACTTTGCTTATACGCAAGATTTTATTCATCGTTTTTATAAGTATCAGCGGAAATTAGATTTAGTTTTAAATGGTCGTGAACAAGAATTTATTTATAATGTTGAAGAGTTTAATTTTACCTTGTGACGACCGTTAAAAGTCTTGCCAGTGGCGTTTGATTTAGAACCAAAGGAAAAATGTCATTTTAAAAACAATGCCGTTAATATTAATTTTTTTACTGCTCAAAATGAGATTGATTTTTTTTGCAAAGGAGTATTGTTAATTACGAACAAGCGATTCATTATTGATGGTTTTGATAAAGATAATAATGAAAGGGTTGTGCAGTTTAATTTAAACAATATTAATAATGTTGAATATATTGATATTGGTGTTAAAATTACTGTTGGTAAACAAACTTATTTACTGCGAGAAAATAATCATATGTTAATTTTAGCGCTCTTGTATCGGTGCTTAGGACGAAAAAAAGTAACATTTGATTTGAAAAAATTACCATTAAATTTTACTTTTTAAAGAATAGAAAGATGAGACAAAGAAGATGATTTTAAAAAATGCAAAAATAGTTTGTGAAGACCAAGTAATTACAAATGGTTGATTAGAAATTAAAGATAATAAGATTATTATTGTTAATGCTGGGCAGACGACTGAACCAGGTTATGATTTACAACAAGCAATTATTATTCCAGGATTTATTGATGGTTATGTTCATGGCGGTTATGGGGAAGATACCGAAAAAGGAACAATTGGTAGTTTTCAAAAATTTGCCCAAGAAGTAGCCCAAGAAGGAATCACAAAGTATTGTCAAACAATTATTACTGGTAGTGATGAAACAATAACATCAATTTTAACTGTTTATCAAGATTATATGGCAAATTATAATAAAGGTCCACAAGCTCGCCAGATTGGTGCTCATTTAGAAGGACCATTTATTTCAAAAACTTTTAAAGGAGCCCATGATGAAACGCTTTTACAAGCACCAAACATTGAACTTTTAAAAAAATGAATTGCAGTTTCAAATGATAATATTCGGATTGTAACATATGCACCCGAAGAAGAAGATGGTAGTTTCACCAAGTTTTTATTAGAACATAATATTTTACCATCAATTGGTCATTCAAATGCTACGTTTGATTTAGTGGCGGAGCGGGTAAAAATGGGGGTTAAACATGTTACACATTTATATAATGCAATGAGTAAGTATGATCATCGCCAACCAGGAGTTGTTCCAGCGGTTTTAAATTTCAATGAAGTTGTTGGAGAGTTAATTAGTTATGAAATTCATGTTAATGAAAATATTATTAATTTAAATTACAAGATTAAAGGAGCAACGGGCATTGCGTTAGTGACTGATGCGATGCTTGCGAAAGGGCTTCCTGATGGGGAATATCAATTTGTACCTTTGCCAGTTGTTAAAACGGGGCAAAAAGTTGTTATTAAAGGAACGGAGACAATTGCTGGGTCAGTGGCAACATATGATTATTGTGTTCGTAATTTTCATCATTTTACTAATTGCTCATTACAAGAATTAGCATTGGTTGCTAGTACTAATATTGCCAAGCAATTAGGAATTTTTGAAAAGACCGGTTCAATTGCTGTTGGCAAATTAGCGGATTTAGTGGTGTTGGATTCAGAATTAAAGGTTTTAATGACATTATGTGAAGGTGAAGTTGCTTATTCACAATTGAAATTCAAGCAATAAAAGAAGTTTTTAGGTTATAGGATATAATAAGACAATAGTAAGAAATGAGGTTAAAAAAATGAAATTAATTGTTGTTGAAGATAAAAATGCAATTGGAAAGGTTGTTGGGCAAATTTTTGTCAATACAGTGCAACAAAATCCAAAGATTGTCTTTGGATTAGCAACTGGTTCTTCACCAGAACCAATTTACCAGTATCTTATTGAAGATTATCAAAAAAATAAGACAGATTGAAGTAAAGTGACAACTTTTAACTTAGATGAATATGTTGGTTTATAACCAACTCATCTGCAAAGTTATCGTTATTTTATGAATGAAAAGTTATTTGATCATCTTAATATTGATAAAAACCATACGTATGTTCCATTGGGAACAGGTGATTATGTTTCTGGGGCAAAGGAATATGATGCTTTAATTGCTAAAGCGGGGGGAATTGATTTACAACTATTAGGGGTTGGAACAAATGGTCATGTTGGATTTAATGAGCCACCAGCTGATTTTAATTCCTTAACAGGTGTTGTTGATTTGGTAGAAACAACAATTCAAGCAAATGCCCGTTTTTTCGTTTCAGCAAATGAAGTACCAAAACAAGCAGTATCAATGGGAATTAAATCAATTTTAAATGCTAAAAAAATTATTTTAATTGCCAATGGTTCAAACAAAGCGCAAGCAATTAAACAATTAGTTGAAGGAGAAATCAATAATTTATGACCATGCACCGCTTTACAAATGCATCAGGATGTTACTGTTGTCGTTGATAAAACGGCGGCTGGTTTATTACAATCTCACGGAATTAACATTAATTAATGGATTAGAAAAAAGTTTTCACGACTATTGAAATTAAAGTTGTTAAAACTTTTTTTGTGATATAATAATTTTGCTATTTACTAACAAAAAAAGTAATAATAATTTATTAATTTAATAATAATATTAAAATTTTCAATAAAAATTGTATTTTTTGCTTAAAAGAAGGGAGTGGAAAGATGAAAAAGCTTTTAACGCTTTTAAGTGGTTTAACATTTATTAGTACAACGAGTCTAGGGGCGATTGCTTGTAAACAAAATAAAATTACATCAATAAATCCAACAATAGAAGTTGACAATGAAAAAGAAAAGAAAGAACTTGAAAAGCAAGAAAATAATTTTAATGAAAAAATTAATTCTTATTCTGAGACAAATCCAATGATTTTAGATAATGAAAATTATAATGATATTAAGGCAGATGATGTAATTAAAAAATTATACGATGATCACTTTGCAGATATTAAAGATGAATTAGCAATAACGTCCGCGCTAACTTTAAAGAAATTACGGCTGATGAAGCGGGGCGATGAAAAGCATATGGTCATTTACAATTAACCGCAAAATTTAAAGGGCATAATTTAAAAAACAATAAAATAGTTGAACAAAAAAATACAATTTTTTCAGTTTACTTTATGACTAATGTTTTAAATCTTAAAGAAGTTGAAACAATAAAGAAAAATATAACTAATTTAGATGGTGATAATGAAAGGTTAAATGTTTCATTACTTGTAGAAGCATCTGTTTTTAGTAACATATTAAAACTATTAACATCAGTTAATAGTTTAGGCCCTTTGCCAACAGTAATTCCGACCAGTTTTAATGAGAGTGACCCTCATTGAAAACAATGAAATGAATTTGTTAATAGTTTACAATTAAGTTCTGAATTTAGTAAATTATTAAGAGAAAACTATAAAGAAAGTACTTTTTCGGGTGAAACAAAAATAATAACGGGTCTGACAATAACATATCAAGGTAAATATCTTGATATTTTAAATGCGTTATTACCAAATGTTATTAACTTTAATAATTTTCTGCAGCAAGAAAAAGATATTAATAATTCGGATAATAAATTACTTTTATTAGGGAAATATTTATTTGCTAAACCAAAAAATATTAATAATGATGGTTTTTTAAGCGTTAATAGTAAAATCAAAAATAAAGCAATTAAAAAAGATGACGAATTTTTAAAGTTTAATACTAATCTTGAATCACTTTTTCATAATATTTTAGAAGGTTGACAAAATAAGAATGGTGAATGGTCATCTGCTGATGAACCATTATTATTAGAAACCTTAGGTTCATCAAAAGATGTTGCTGGTGGTAAAGTTAAATATAATAAACCATGAGAACAAAGTGAGAATGAATCTAAAATTAGTTATGCAATGACATAATTACTTGAAATTAAAAGAGTTAAAGATTCGTTTAGTAATTTATTTACAAAGAGTTTAAATGAAAACTGGGGCATAACTATCACAATTCCGAAGGCAATTCTTGGTAACGAGGATTATCATTATAATTTTATAATATTATCTAGTGATACAATTAAGAATTTGTTAACTGAGGCTGTTTTTAAAAAACTTGATTTAATCACTAATGAAAGTATTTCAATCACAGCAACCTTTACTGAAAAAATGATATTTGAATATTTGGATAAAACAACTAAACAATGAAAAAAAATTAATAATTTTAATGATTTGGAACAAGCAATAAATATACGTTGTAAAGTAACAGATATAGAATTTGAAATAAAATCAAAATTTAACCCAGCGATTGTTGATACAATTAAGAAACAGGAAGCATTAATATTTAATATCGATATTGCTTAATTTAATTATTTAACAATAAAAAAACATCTCTTCTGAGATGTTTTTTATACTAAACGGTTGTACCACTCAACGATTAAAGCATCATTAATATTACTATTTAGTTCTTCACGAACAGGGAAACGAACATATGTTCCAGTCATCTTAGCTTTATCAAATTTTACAAATTCTAACGTGCTAACTTGACTTTGTAAACTTTCTAAGATTTTAACATTTTTTTGTGAACTTTCTTTAACGCTAATAACATCACCCGGTTTACAACTATATGATGGAATATCAACTTTTTTTCCATTTACTAAAATATGTGTATGGTTTACTAATTGACGAGCTCCAGATCTTGTTTGTGCTAATCCCATCCGGTGAACAATGTTATCTAAACGTGATTCTAACATAATTAAGAAGTTAGTTCCGGTAATTCCTTTCATTTTTTTTGATTTACTGTAAGTATTACGGAATTGACGTTCTGTTAAACCATACATGTAACGAACTTTTTGTTTTTCATGTAATTGTAATCCGTAGTTTGACAATTTTGTTCGGCGTTGCCCATGTTGACCTGGGGCTGTTGTTCTTTTTTTCCCTTTTGAAAATTCTTTGTCATTTTCTAAGATACTAAATCCGTATCGTCTTGCTTTTTTAAATGTACTTCCACGATAACGTGCCATTAAAAAAACCTCCTATATATCATTGTGACATACAAAAAGATTCATTGAATTACTCTAATAATGGAAGTTTTTTGCTTCGCCCTAACAGCTAGGGTTACTTTTAATGGTTAAATCATAAGTGTTTAAAAACTAAGAACATTACTATGCAATTCTGCTGCTTCTCTGTGTTGTCTAGGAGTTATTGTATAATAAAATACAGGATAATTCAATATTTTTTTAATTTTTAATGTAATATTTTTGGCAAGTGCTATAATTCAATTGATATGTAGTTTGATGGGGGGCAAGATAAAATGGGTAATGTTATTAATAATATTATTAGTAATCCACTTAAATTAACATTATTTATTTTATTTTTTGTTTGCTTGTTATTATTAAGTATTACACTTTTATTTTGGGGCAGAAAACGGCATTTAAAAACAGTTGAAATTAAAATTTTACAAAAGTTTGATATTTTAAAACGATTACCATTAAAACATAAAGTTTTTCGAATTTCAGAAATTGCTCGTCATAATAATCGTTATGTTAAAGATCTCGTGGTTTGACGAACAAAATATGAAATTATTTATGAAAAAAAGTTAATAAGTTGTTTAGAAGTATTTCGCAAACTATATCAAATTAATAAGACAACGCCAAAAAAGATGCCCAAGTTATCTGCTCAAAAAATTATTCCATTATTAAAAGAATTAACATTACTGGAAGAAGAAGCTCGTCGTTTATTAGATGAAATTAATAGTCAATTACAGATTGAATTATTACAACGCGATTATATTTTAGCGCATAAAAAAATGTTTAATTCATTATTAGAAGATGCCGTTAAACTGCAAATGAATGTTTCGTTAGATACGAAAAAAATTAATGATTTTGAACGAAATATTGAAGGAATGTTTGATGAGTTTGAAGATTATTTAACAGCTGGTAATTTTGCAAAGACAGAACAAATTTTATCAAACATTACTACTTCATTAACAATTTTTGTTGAAATTTTAGATAATATTCCACAAATTAAAACATTATTAACAAAAGTAGTTCCAAACAAATTATCTTTGTTAAAAGATAAATATGTTTTATTTAATAAGGATGAAAATAGTCGTGATGTCTTAAAATATAGTTTTGATGAATTAACAAAAAGTATTGATGAAACAAAAATTTTAATTTCAAAGTATATGGATAATTTACAATATAAAAAAGCAACGAAAAAAACAATTGAAATTATTAATCATATTAGTGATTTTGATCAAACAATTGAGCATCAAAAAGCAATCATTGCATGTTTTAAAAAATATTATAAAGTTGTGATGGAATATATTAATAAAATTGAACGTAGTTTTAATGTCATTTCACGGCAAATTGAAGCCTTACGTAGTTCATCAACCTTAACCGAATATGAAGAAGGTGTTTATCGTGAAGCAATGGGTAAAACAAAAGAATTAACGCATGATACAAATCGTTTAGTATTAGAAATAAATCGTAATGGCCGTGATTATATTGTTTTTAATAAAGAACTAGTTCGTTTATTAGAAAATGCGGTTGTTACTCAAGAAGCCTTAGAAAATGTTGTGAAGATTATTGAAAAGCGTAATTTTGCGGAAACTGAAATTCGAAAAACAATTCATTTATTGGAAGTTGTTTTATTACAAGCTGAAGTCCGATTAAATCAATTACAATATCGAAAATTATTAACAAAATATGAAAAATCAATTAATGATTATCGAACAGCCCTTGAAAAGGTTAAACAACTCTCGTTTGATGTTAATAATCGTTATGAAGTTGATGAGGTAACAGGAAAACTAAATCGCCTAAAAATAGAAGTGTTAAAATTATTTGAAAAAATTAAAAATAATATTTTATTAGATTTATTAGCGCAAGAAACATTAGTTTATGCCCAAAAATATATTTTAACAAATGATGATGTTGATGATCAGTTGCGAAATGCCCAAATTGCATATTGTGATGGGGATTATGATGGATCATTGTTTTTAACATTAAAAATTATTAATGAAGAACGAGGAAAAAAGAAATAAGAAATGGAGTATAAAATGAATTTTGATGTAATATTAGTTCGTTATGGAGAGTTGACAACAAAAGGGAAAAATTGGAATGATTTTACTAGGGTGTTAGTCAATAATATTAAAAATAAGTTACAAGGATATGAAAAACAATATCGCTTAAAGAAAGAATTTGATCGGTTATTTATTGAATTATTAGATCCAACTGTTAGTGAAGCAGTTATTAATATTGTTAAAAATGTTTTTGGTTCATCATCACTTTCATTGACAAAACGTGTTGATCGGGATTTAACAACAATTGCTAATTGTGCAATTACATTAGTTCAATATTATCAACCAGATACTTTTAAGTTAGAAGTTCGTCGGAGCGATAAAACATTTCCATTAAATTCAACGGAAATTAAGCAACAATTAGCACAAAAAATTTTGCAACAAACAGATGTTAAAGTTGATGTTCATCATCCAACTTTGCAAATTGATGTTGAAATTCGTCGTGAATTTACCTATGTTTTCATTAACAAAATAAAAACCATTGGTGGTTTACCAGTTGGAATCTCTGGGCGAGGATTAGTAATGTTATCGGGGGGAATTGATTCCCCGGTTGCTGCTTTTTTAACAATGAAACGGGGAATGAATGTTGAATATTTACATTTTGCAACACCACCCCACACAAGTGAAGAAGCCTTAGAAAAAGTTAAAACTTTAGTGCAAAAATTACATTATTATACTGGTCAAAATCAACAAAAATTGCATGTTGTTAATTTTTCAATGTTGCAACATGAACTAATGCATATCCCTGATGCAAGTTATTGAATTACGATTATGCGCCGGATGTTTTATCGAATTGCAAACATTTTAGCTACAAAATGAAATTGTCAGGCAATTATTACTGGTGAATCATTGGGGCAAGTTGCATCACAAACAATTGAAAGTATCAATGTTATTAATAACGTTTCAACATTACCAGTGTTACGTCCAGTATTATGTTTTGATAAAAATGAAATCATTGCAATTGCAAAAGAAATTGATACTTATCAAACATCAATTTTACCGTTTGAAGATTGTTGCAGTCTTTTTGTTCCAAAAAATCCAGTGACAAAACCACGCATAAAACAAACGGAATTCCAAGAACAAAATTTAATGTGACAAGAAATAATTGATGTTATAATTAATAAGAATATAAAGACATATGTAATTGACAGGGATGAGATCTATGAAGAAAGCTAATCTTTTTCAAAAAAAGAAAGAAACATCAAAAACACTAGTTAATGAACGAGCACTACGATCAACAGAACGTTCACGAACTAATTTGTTAGAAGAAACAATTTTAATTTATGAAGAATTTTCAATCATTCGTGATTTTAAAGATGATGATATTAAAGTTGTAAATATGAACAAAGAGAAAAATAATTTTTATAATGAAAATGCTATTGATTTAGAAAAAGTATTATTACAAGAAATGACACCAAAGAAAAAACCCCGTTTATGGCGTTTTTTAGTTTTTGGAATTTTAGCAATTTTAATTGTTGTAATGATTATTATTGTCATTAAACTATAAAATTAGGCCACAATTGTGGTTTTTATTTTCTTTTTCTTTAAAATGAAAGTAGAAAGAGGTAACAAGTATGATGATTCCCCACTTAAATGTTCGAACAAGTTACAGTTTATTATCATCTTTAATTACATTTGATAAATATTTTAATTATGCAACAATGAATGGATTTTCAACCTTAGCAATTTGTGATAGTAATATGTTTGGTGTTTATGAGTTTCATCGGCTTGCTAAAAAAAACAATATTAAACCAATTATTGGGTTAAATGTTACGATGTTGTTTGATGATGAATCATATAATATAAATTTATTTGCCCGTAACCAAAAAGGATATTTTAATTTAGTTGAAATTTCATCATTAATAATGATTAATGCTGAACATAAAACAACATTAACTTTTGACGACCTTAGTAAGTTTTTAACAACTGATTTAAAAATTATTATTAATTATACTGTTGATAATTATCAACCAAAAGTATTTCAAACGTTAAAAAATAATTTAGTTAAGATAAATGATTTATTTTTAGGCGTGAATAATGGGAATGCTGTGCTATTAGATCGCTTTCTTAGTTTAGGAGCAGCAAAACAGATTATTTGGAATAACAAAGTGCAATATTTTACCAGTGATGATTTTACCGCTTATAAAGTTGTTGATACGATTAAAACACAAACTTTATTTAAGGAAAGTAAATTAAATGATTTATATGGTTGAGTTGCACCACCGAGTCGTTATGAAGAATACTTTGAAAACATTAAGCAGTTTATTACTGATATTGAAATTTTTCCATTAAACAAAGGGACTATTTTTGATAATTTGTTACAATATCCACTTCCAAATGGTGAAACAGCGCAACAATTTTTAGCAGAAATTTGTCAAACAACGTTAAAAGCAAAAAAGTTAAATGGTTTTCATGGCAAATATGAAGCACGGTTAAGTTATGAATTAGATGTTATTGATAAAATGGGTTTTAATGATTATTTTTTAATTGTTTGAGATTATGTTCGTTATGCTAAACAACAAAATGTTTTTGTTGGTCCGGGGCGTGGAAGTGCTGCTGGAAGTTTAGTCAGTTATTTGTTAGACATTACAACAATTGATCCGATTGCTTATAATCTTCTTTTTGAACGTTTTTTAAATCCGGAACGAAAAAGTTTGCCTGATATTGATATTGACTTTCAAGATGATAAACGGGAAATGATTGTTGAATATTTGTTTGAAAAGTATGGGAGAGATCATGTCGCACATATTGTTACTTTTCAAACGATTGGGATGAAAATAGCAATTCGTGATATTTGTCGAATTTTTGACATTGCAATTGAAGAGGCTGATAAAATGAGTAGGGCAGTTCCCTTGGAATATAATTATCATTATGAGCAAGCAATTGGTTCTAATCCTGTTTTTGAAATTTATCAAAAAAAATATCCCCGAGTATTTTTACATTTACAAAAAATTATTGGTTTGCCACGTCAAACAGGAACCCACGCCGCGGGAGTTGTGTTAACACAACAACGGTTACAAGAAATTATTCCAGTTAAAGAAGGTTATAATGGCATTTATCAAACGCAATATTCAATGAATTATTTAGAAGAACTTGGAATTTTGAAAATGGATTTATTAGGATTACGAAATTTAACAATTTTACATAATGTTGTTGATAATATTTATCAAGAAGCAAAAGTAAAATTAGATGTTAATAAATTGCCATTAAATGATCAAAAAACTTATCATTTGTTAGCTCAAGGTGATACAAAAGGGATTTTTCAGTTAGAATCACCTGGAATGACGAAAGTGTTAGTTGATATGGTTCCTGATCAGTTAGAAGACATTGTAGCAACTTCGTCATTATATCGACCAGGACCACAAGATAATATTCCATTGTTTATTCAACGAAAAAAAAATTTAACAAAAGTTACCTATATTGATGATCGCTTAACTGAAATTTTAGCACCAACATATGGTATTATTGTTTATCAAGAACAAGTTATGTTAATTGCCCAAAAAGTTGCTAATTTCTCATTAGCCAAAGCTGATGTTTTGCGCCGGGCAATGGGGAAAAAGGATGCTAGTATTATGGCCCAAATGAAAACTGAATTTATTAAAGAAGCAATTAAAAATCATTATGTTGAAAAAACTGCTCAAGAAATTTGAGAATTAATTTATAAATTTGCCGCCTATGGTTTTAACCGGAGCCATGCTGTTGCTTATTCGCTATTAGGTTATCAAATGGCATATTTAAAAGCAAATTACCCTTCACAGTTTTTAGCTAGTTTATTAACGAATGTGATTGGTGATGAACATAAAACAAATGATTATATTTCCTTAGCAAAAAAGAATCATTTAACAATTGTTCCACCCAATATTAATGCTCCGTATCGCCAATATCATACGGTTGATAATCAAATTTGTGTTCCTTTATTAATCATTAAACAAATTGGTTTTGCTTTCTTTAAAAAAATTGCTAGTGAATATCAAAGTAATGGTCCTTTTGGTGATTTATATGACTTATTTATTCGTTTATATAAAAAAGGGCTAAATCGAAAAACTTATGAAGCATTATGTTTTTCAGGAGCATTAGATTTATTTAAAATGAATCGTGTTACTTTATTTAATAATTATCAACGAATTATTACCTATATTGAATTAATTAAAACCCAAGAAGAAAATGAAAACTTAGTTGTTGATTTTTCTCTAGCTGAAAAACCAGAGTTAGTAATGGAACCAGATGATGAGGTTATTTGTTTGGAAAAAGAATATGAGTTTTTAGGGTTTTACTTATCAAACCATCCGCTAAAGTATATTCGTGAAAAAGAAGGTTATCAAGCTAAAACAACCCTAATTAGTAATTTACGATTAAGTTTGGGGTCAACAAATGTTTTAGTATTAGTAAAACGAAGTAAAGTAATTACTGATAAAAATAATAATAAGATGGCTTTTTTAGATTGCTACGATGAAAGTGGAGAAATTAGTATTACTACTTTTGCTGGGATTTATAAATATTATGCTAATTTGTTAAAGGTAAATAATGTTTTGTTATTAAATATTAAATTAGGAACATATAATAATAAGATTAATGGAATTATTAATCGCATTAAATTTATTAGTGGGGAGAAAGAATAAATGTTTATTGAAATTATTGCAACAAATTATCATGATTGTCAAATTATTGCGCAAGCAGGAAATATTAGCCGGATTGAATTGTGTGCTGATTTAAACCGTGGTGGTTTAACCCCACCATATGATGTTATTAAAGAAAGCGCTGCCGGAATTAAAATACCAATTCGTGTTATTGTCCGTCATCGTGATACAGATTTTTATTGTCCTGATGATGAATATTAACAAATTAAAAAGCATATTGCCTATATTAAGACAACTAAAGCGGAAGGGATTGTTGTTGGTATTTTAACACCCGATTATCAAATTGATCTTGTTCGAATGCAAGAATTAGTTACCTTAGCATATCCATTAGCAGTTACTTTTCATCGCGCATTTGATTTAATTCCTGATAAAATAGCAGCAGTTCAACAACTAGCACAGTTAGGGGTTAAGACAATTTTAACTCAAGGAGGAACGGCACCAATTATGGAAAATTTGGCAATGTTACAAGCATTACGTAATTATGGTGTGCAAATTCAAGGTGGCAGTGGGATTAATTTAACTAATTATGAAACAATTAGTCAATATTGTGATGCTGTTCATTTGGGCAGTGCGGTGCACGAAGATTGAATATGGGAAACAAAGATTAGTTTATCAAAATTACAACAATTACAATAAGGGTTAAAAATTTAATTAAAGTACCAAAAATTATTTTATAATTACCAATTAATCGCACACTTTTTCTAAAATTATTAAAAAAAGTAATATAATTATTTGGTAAAGATTTAATGAGAAAGAGGGTTAAAGATGAATGTATTAGAAAATACACTTAAAAAAATTAATGAATTTTCAAAGAAAATTAAAATTATTTTTCCGGAAGGAAATTCAGAACGAATTCAAGAAGTTGCAAAACGATTAATTGGAACAAATATTACTCCAGTTCTTGTTTTTAAAACTCATGCTGAAGTTCCAACGACAATTGCTGATTGTCAAGCAGAAGTTTTAATTGCTGAAGAACAAAATATGGCAGAATTAGCTGAATATTTAGTGTACCTACGAAAAGGAAAAGTTTCAATTGCAGAAGCAACACGATTAGTTGGTGAATGTAATTATTTGGCTGTCTTATGAGTTAAAAAAGGTTTAGCTGATGGAATGGCTGGGGGAATTACTTATGATACAAAAGATATTATTGGTCCAGCGTTACGAATTATTAAAGCTAAACCAGGGGTTAAATTAGTTTCATCATTCTTTTTAATGGTTCGTAATGATGAACGTTATATTTTTACTGACTGTGCATTAAACATTGACCCAACAGCGGAAGAACTAGCGGATATTGCTTATTTAGGATATGAAGCAAGTCAAGTCTTTGAATTTAAAAAACCACAAATGGCCTTATTATCATTTTCAACAAAAGGATCAGGACAAGGAACTTCTGTTGATAAAGTTCGTGAAGCATATGAAATTTTAAAAGCAAAAGAATTGAAAGATTGTCGAATTGATGGGGAATTTCAATTTGATGCGGCATGAGATGATACAATTCGGAACAAAAAAGCACCAACATCATCTTTAACAGCCCCAGCCGATATTTTTGTTTTTCCAAATTTAGATGCTGGAAATATTGGATATAAAATTGCTCAACGTTTAGGGGGATTTGAAGCGGTTGGTCCAATTGTAATTGGCTTAGATCGTCCTGTTAATGACTTATCGCGGGGAGCAACAATTAATGATATTTATAACACCGTTCTTGTTACGGCATACTTATGTGTCTATAAATAATAAAAAATAATTAAGTGAAGGAGAAAATAATATGATTTTAGTAATAAATGCGGGAAGTAGTTCAATGAAATTTCAACTGTATAAAGTAACTAATAATAATTACGAAGTGATTTGTAAAGGTTTAGCGGAGCGAATCAATATTGATGGAATTTTTACCATTAAATTTAATGGGCAAGAGTTTCAAACAAATGAAGATTTATCAGACCACAGTGCAACAGCAAAGGTTTTAATTGCTAAGTTAAAAGAGCACAAGATTATTCAAGATTTTTCTGATATTCAAGGAATTGGGCACCGTATTGTTCATGGTGGTGAAAAGTTTACGCAATCAACGGTTATTACCGATGAAGTTTTTGCCGAAATTAAACGAATGGTAACATTAGCACCATTACATAATCCACCTGCAATTGCGGCAATTGAAGCGTTCCGTAGGATTGTTTCAGTTCCAAATATAGCTGTTTTTGATACATCATTTCATACCACAATTCCAGAAGAAAATTATTTATATTCAGTACCATACGAATGATATACTGAGCATCAAGTTCGTCGGTATGGTTTTCATGGCATTTCATACCGTTACATTACAAAACGCTTAGGAGAAGTTTTACAAAAACCTGCGGCAAATCTTAATGCCATTATTTGTCATTTAGGAAATGGGGCGTCTGTTTGTGCGGTTAAAAATGGAAAAAGTTTTAACACGTCAATGGGGTTAACTCCCTTAGAAGGATTAATTATGGGGACTCGTAGTGGTGATATTGACCCTTCAATTCATCAGTTTATTGCTAGCCAAACTGGTGCATCATTAGATGATATTACTAATACATTAAATAAAAAATCTGGTTTATTAGGAATTTCGGGGGTATCTTCAGATTTACGTGATGTATTTAAAAGCAGTAAAGATAATAGCCGTAGTCAACTATCTTTAACAATGAGTGCAAAACGAATCGCAAAGTATATTGTTGCTTATGCCAATGATTTAGGAACTAAACTTGATGCTGTTGTTTTTACGGCTGGAATTGGTGAAAACTCAAGTGAAATGCGTCAATTAGTAATTAATGAAGTTAAACTTTTGAACTTAGAATTATCAACGCAAGCAAATCAAAGTTCATATGAAAATGAAATTTTAATTTCAACTCCACACGCAAGTTGTTACCCAGTGTATGCAATGCGCACAAATGAAGAAGCAATGATTTGTGAAGACACGTATCATTTAATTAATAAATAAAAAATTAAATTAAAATGGTTTAAAATTCTATTCAGAATTTTAAACCCTTTTTATTATAAAGCAAGATGTTTAGCAAAGATTTTATTAACACTAAAATGAATAATGATAATCATTAATGTTGAAAAAATAAAAGTGAAAGCAGTATCTGAAATTCAATGAAATCTTTCAACAATAAGGGCAAAATTCATCGATAATATATGACATAATCATAATATGAAGCATAGTTTTATTTTTCAATTAATTTTATTATTGTTTTTATTTTTTAAAAATAAAAGAATTAATGCACCACTACAAAATGTTGCGTTAATATGACCACTAGGAAAAGCATATTCTCATGGTGTTTTAAATGTTGGCATATTGGGATTGTTAAATAAGGCAAATGCTGGTTTTCATAATGGGTATTTTCATTCTGTGGGAATATTATTAACATAGCCATTCCCAATATTATAACCGTAACGAAAAGATGATTGTAAATAGTGATCTAAAAAGGTGGTATGTTCTTGTATTAAATCATCCAAAATAGCATTATAATAGTAAATTCGATGAGTTGCTCCTTTCATAATAACAATAATAAAATAAGACACAATTAAAAAACTTGCGGTTTTTACGGCTTTTAATCAATGTTGTTCCGTTAATAGGCGTTGTTTTTTAACTAAACAATAACTAATATAGTATAAACCAAGACTCAAGAGAATTGTTTGATAAAAGAAAACTAAAATTGCACTTGTTAATTTATAATGGTAATCATCAAATAAAATAAAGTCAATTCCAGGTCCAAATCCGTCATCTTTCCTAGGAATTAATGCTAAATTAACGGTATTTCCAATTACTCAGGCACTTAAACCTAAAAAATAATAAGCAGCTGTAATTCAATAGTATTTTTTAAATTTTTTGTTTTTTTGATTAATTTTTATTAAAAACCATTTTTCAATTAAAATTGCAAGATAAATTATTACAACTACAATTAATTCTGTATTTCCTAATTGATCATAAAAATGAACTCAGTATTTTACAAATTCATTTGTTAAGCCTTTTGCAAATTCGACAGCAATTTGATAATCAATTGGATACCATCCTGTTGCAATTAAAAGACCAATACTAACAATAACAATAATTAATAATGGAATGGCAAAAAATCAAAAAACACCGCTTTTCTTCATAAAAAAATTTATTTGTTTTTGGTGCATATCTTGGCTCCATTCTTTCATAATTATAAAAGGATTAATAAAAAATGATAATTGTTATCTTTTCCATTATATGTTAAAAAACCATCATAAAAAATATTTTTTCTTTAATTTTGTCGAAAACTCTTGATATTTATAAAATATACCTAAAATTAGGTATATTTTTAATATATAGAGGTAAATAAATGATGAAAAAAATAATTACAGAATTAATAAATAGCTTAACAGATGATCAATTTTTAGAATTTTATGAAAAAATAAAACAACAAGCAGACTTAATTAAAAAACAAAAACGTTTAAATGAAATTGATCAAAAATTTAGAGATAAAGGCATTATATGTCCTAATTGCAAATCTTTTCATTGTGTTAAAAATGGTCATAATTCCGAAGGAAAACAAAAATATTTATGTAAAAAATGTCGTGCTAGTTTTGATGCATTTCGTCATCATTTTACTTATTGAAGTCATTTAAATTATGAACAGTGAAATTTATTAATTCAAATTTCATTGTTAGGACAATCTAGTAAAATAATTTCTCGTTTTATTAAAACAACCCCAAAAACCGCTTGATATAATCGACAAAAATTAATGCAATCAAAACAATTAGAAAATACACAGTTAAAATTTAAAAAATTAAATGGTCAAATCCAAATGGATGAAACATTTATTAAAGAAATTCATAAAGGCAATTTTAAAGATAAATTTGATAAACGAAAAACTCATCTCGATCCATTTTCAACTGATACCAAATGCTGTATTCAAATGGCAGTTGATAGCAATAATAATATTTTTGTTCAATCCACCAATACCAAAAGATTACAAAAACAATGGATTATTGAAAATATGAATAAGCAACTAATTAAAGAAAAATCAATAATTATTTCTGATATGCAACCACTATATTTATTAGTAGCAAAACAAACAAATTCTACTCTATATTCCACCAAAACTAGTACAAACCCTGATACTAGTTATCAAAAGTTAAATAAGATTAGTAAATTACAATCCAGTCTTAAAGAAGCCTTAATTCATTATCATGGTTTGGGTTTCACTAATATTCAAAATTATTTAAAGCTCTGAAAATGAAAATACAAACACAAAGGTTTAACACCAAACCAACAATCAACGGTATTATATTTTAACGTTTAAAAAATTTAAAGCAAAATCATAATCTTACACAAAATTAGTTTTCAAATTGTCATATTGATGATTTTTTTTATTTCATCAAGAGTTTTCGACAAAATTAAAGTATTTTTTCTTTAATTTTGTCGAAAACTCTTGATATTTATAAAATATACCTAAAATTAGGTATATTTTTAATATATAGAGGTAAATAAATGATGAAAAAAATAATTACAGAATTAATAAATAGCTTAACAGATGATCAATTTTTAGAATTTTATGAAAAAATAAAACAACAAGCAGACTTAATTAAAAAACAAAAACGTTTAAATGAAATTGATCAAAAATTTAGAGATAAAGGCATTATATGTCCTAATTGCAAATCTTTTCATTGTGTTAAAAATGGTCATAATTCCGAAGGAAAACAAAAATATTTATGTAAAAAATGTCGTGCTAGTTTTGATGCATTTCGTCATCATTTTACTTATTGAAGTCATTTAAATTATGAACAGTGAAATTTATTAATTCAAATTTCATTGTTAGGACAATCTAGTAAAATAATTTCTCGTTTTATTAAAACAACCCCAAAAACCGCTTGATATAATCGACAAAAATTAATGCAATCAAAACAATTAGAAAATACACAGTTAAAATTTAAAAAATTAAATGGTCAAATCCAAATGGATGAAACATTTATTAAAGAAATTCATAAAGGCAATTTTAAAGATAAATTTGATAAACGAAAAACTCATCTCGATCCATTTTCAACTGATACCAAATGCTGTATTCAAATGGCAGTTGATAGCAATAATAATATTTTTGTTCAATCCACCAATACCAAAAGATTACAAAAACAATGGATTATTGAAAATATGAATAAGCAACTAATTAAAGAAAAATCAATAATTATTTCTGATATGCAACCACTATATTTATTAGTAGCAAAACAAACAAATTCTACTCTATATTCCACCAAAACTAGTACAAACCCTGATACTAGTTATCAAAAGTTAAATAAGATTAGTAAATTACAATCCAGTCTTAAAGAAGCCTTAATTCATTATCATGGTTTGGGTTTCACTAATATTCAAAATTATTTAAAGCTCTGAAAATGAAAATACCAACACAAAGGTTTAACACCAAACCAACAATCAACGGTATTATATTTTAACGTTTAAAAAATTTAAAGCAAAATCATAATCTTACACAAAATTAGTTTTCAAATTGTCATATTGATGATTTTTTTTATTTCATCAAGAGTTTTCGACAAAATTAAAGTATTTTTTTCTTTTATTTTAAAATTTTTCACGGTATAATTACTCTGAACATTATTAATAGATAAAATAATTGTTAATTGGTTTTAACTGTTAGTTCACAAAGGGTTTTTAATTGAATTTAAAGTTAGATATAATATTAAGTGGGCAATGTCATATAGGTGATTAAAATGAAGACAAATTTCAAAAAGTATTTTCAAACATTTTTTAATATATATTCCATATTATTTATTCTATATTTTGGAATTTCATTTTTTTTAACGCGTTTTATTCGCCATTATACTAATTGAGCTTTTATTACTGTGACTTTAAATTTAATCTATATTATTTTAATAACGGGTTCTTTTTTATTTTTCTTAGCAATTTTAATTCAAGTTTTACAAAATTTTAAGCATTATAAACGGATTATTTTGCAATGAGATAACATTTTAAAAATCAATATTATTGTAATATTATTGTGAATAGCTAATATTTTATTATTATCATATAAGGTTTATGTTAATACTTCTGCCACAGTTTTGGTTAATCGGTTTACGCAATTTTACTATCAGTTTTACCAATCAATTTTAATTTCATTTTATTTCTTTTATGCTTTATTTGTTATTACTTTTTTTGTTACTTTAATTACCTTTCAAATTTACTTAATTTATTGATATAAGATTAATGATTTAATTTATTTTAATCCATTGATTAATTTAACATTATTCTTTATTATTTTAAGATCATATACTTTTGTTAAGTATCGAATTAATGATTTAATTATTTTTTTATTAAAAAAATTAATTTTAATATCTTTTCTAATTGCAAATATAATTAAAAGTTATCGTTTACTGCTTTTTAAAAAGGAAACAACCCCACCACAAATGTTAGATTTTAAAATGATTTTATAAAGGAAATATTTTTATTAAAATTTGATTTATTATTTAATAATACTTAAGAGATATAATTAAATTTACTAAAATTAAAACAAAGGAGAAAGAAAAAATGAAAAAAATGATGATGATTTTAACTTCATTAGCATTAACAACACCAATTGCAGGGGCTGTAATTGCTTGTAAAGATGTTAACAAAGGGGGCCAAACTGAAGATGGGTTTCTAACAGTTACTAATATTAAAAGACAATTAAAAAAAGAAGGGTACAATATTGATAATTTAGATGTTGATTTGGCATCAGGAATGAAATCAGCAATAATCCGTTTTATGCCAGATGCACCAAACCGACCATTTTTAACAAAAGAAATGGCTTTAATATGACCAACAACTGACATTAATAAAATTATTACCGTTACATCATCAATGCCATATGATAAAGGAATGGGGAGCCCCTTAGCAGCACAAACTGTATTAGATGCTGTTAATGGTTTAAATGGGACGAAATTTACTCTTGCTGATGTTGACGTTGATGTTGATCAAACAACTCATAATTCAACAATTACTCCAAAAGCGGGGGGAAATTTTACTGGGGCACCAATCACAATTGTTAATGAACCAATCACCTTTACTGAAGCCTTTCCGCTAACAAATATTGGTGATATCTATATTGATGAAACATTATGAAATAATTATAAAGATAAGCAGGAGAATAACAAAACAGCGTTAACGGCTGCTATTATGGAGTTTGTTGGCGATCGCAATCGTTTTGCAGCTTTATATAAAAAGACAATGTTGGAGGTAATGATGAATGCCATGATGAACGATGGTGTTACCTTAACAATTGATACAAATACTGGTGTGGGAAATCTAAAGATTGAAGCAAGTGCGGTTTGAGTTATTAATAAATCAGTTTTAACAGCTAACTTTACCATTCATTCAACGCCACGAAAATTTTTAAATGATAAGAATGCAAAGCCAACATCGGGTAGCACAATTAATGTATCATTAGATAAAACTTATACTGAAGCAACAGTTGATATGTTACGTTATGATCTTGTGACAAAGTTATTAGGACAAGAATTTGCTGATCAATATAAAGATATTTGGTATGATGAAATTTGAGTAGTCTTTAAAGCAGACAATTCAGGAGCAACGGTTAATGCTAAACCCGGGTCAAAAATTTTGGCAGCATCTGATGCTTTAGCATCATTAATGACAAATATTCCATCGTATACTTTAAATGTAACTTTTGCTTAAAAGAAAAAAGAAACTCATTAACTTATGAGTTTCTTTTTTTGTTATGACAGTTTATAATTAAAAAGACATATTAATGATCGTTTATAAAATTAAGGGGGAGCAGTATGACAACAATTTCATATGTTTTATTAGGTATTATTTTAGGTATTTTAGTTATTTTTTTAGGAATTTATTTATTTAAATCAAGTAAAAAAACAATGGCCAATAATGATTCAGCATTATTACAAAAAGATATTCAAGCATCAAAAGAAATTTTAGAAAAACAAGTAACAATGTTACAAGGGCAACTTACAGAACAAAAACAAGAATTATTAAAATTAATTAGTGAGTTTCAGCGTTCTTCGATAACTAATGATAATGAGTTTAATCGAAATCTTACAAGCTTATATGAGGGTTTAAATAGTTTTAAAAACAATTTATCAAAGCAAGACAGCGATTTAAAAAATAACTTAAATCAACAGGGGCAGTCTATTTCAAAATCATTTAGTGATGTTTTATCAAATTTAAATGTTTTAAAAGAATCATCAGTAACTTTAAAAGAAGTCGAAGAAAAAGTTAAAGCATTAAATGATATTTTTTTAAATAATAAAAAACGAGGTAATTTAGGAGAATATTTGTTAGAAAAAGTATTGAGTGATATGTATGGGGAAGGACATCAAGGATGAGAACGCCAGTATCGCTTACCAACCGGAACCCTAGTTGATGCGTTAGTTAAAACTGGCGGAGCGAAGGAAAACATTGCGATTGATGCTAAGTTTCCGTTAACAAATTATAATAAATATTTAGAAACTAGTGAAAAAGCAATTAAAGATAAATTTTTAAACTTATTTAAACAAGATTTAAAAGATCGCATCAATGAAGTTGCAAAATATATTAACTTAGAAAATGAAATTTCAAGTGCAATTATGTTTGTTCCCTCAGAAGATTTATTTGCTTTTATTTATGGTCAATTCCCTGAGGATGTTATTACTTTTGCTTTTCGAAAGAAAGTGTGAGTTACTTCACCAACAACTTTGTCTGCCATTTTATTTGTGTTAGAAAAACATATGCGTGAAGTTGCTTTTAATAAAAACTTAGAAGTTATTAAAAATAATTTATTGCGAATAAAAAGTGAATTCGACCGTTGAGTTGAACGATGAGAAGAATTTACGAAAAACTTTACAAAATTAAATGGCAATATTGACCAATTAAATACCACACACCATAAAATTCATAGTCAATATAATAAAATTTTAAATGATCAACAATTAGAACAACCTCTTGATGAAGTCTAAAACAAAGAGGAAAAGGAAAAACCATGTATCCAAAACTAATATGAAATTTACCCCGTATTAAAACAAATTGCCAAATAATGGTGCAAGAATGTACAACTAGAAACTTAGACCTTGTCGGGGTTGTTAAATTGGGGGTCGGCCAAGAAAAAATTGTCTCAACATTAATAGAAAGCGGAATTAAAACAATTGCTGATTCTCGCATTTTAAACTTGCAACAATTTGCCCATTTTCCAGTTAGAAAAATGTTATTACGATTACCAATGTTAAGTGAAGTTACAATGGTTGTTAATAATGCTGATTGTGTTTTGGTATCTGAACTTGCAACAATTAAGGCTTTAAATCAAGCGGCACAAATTATTAATAAAAAATTTGAAATAATTTTAATGATTGAAACTGGTGATATTCGCGAGGGACTATGAGATGAGGCATTAATTTTTCAAACAGTTAAAGCGGTATTATCGCTATCGCATATTAAGTTAACTGGTTTAGGAACTAATTTTGCTTGTTTTGGTGCAACAGTTCCCACTGTTAAAAAATTAAATCAATTAGCAAACTTAAAACAACAATTAGAACAACATTTTAGTATTATGTTGCCAATTATTAGTTGTGGTAATTCAAGTCATATTACAATTTGAGATAACCCACAATTAGACCGAGCAATTAATCAAATTCGGAGTGGGACAGCTTTATTAATGTGTTTAGGTTTAAATGATGAACCAATTACTTTTTTACAACAAGATAATTTATGATTAGAAGCTGAGATTATTGAATTGCAAACAAAGCCAAGTGCATCAATTGGAGAACGAGGATTAGATGCTTTTGGCCGGGTAAAAGAATTTGATGATGTTGGCAATCGGGTAAAAGCAATAATTGCCTTAGGACGACAATATTGTCCTTTCGAGGAATTAACACCTTTTGAAAAAGGAATTACTATTTTAGGACAATCAAGTGACCATACAATCTTAGATGTTGCTGATTATCAGGAACAATTAGCAGTTGGTAGCATTATTAAATTTAAAACAACATATTTAGCAAAATTAATGTTAGGAACTAGTTGTTATGTTCAAAAATAATTTTTAGAATAACAATAGTTTGGTTAACTACCCTTACTTGGCCACGGTAAAATAATATTACTAAATCAAAAAAGGTTTAGGTTATTTTTATGGTATAAATAAATTTTTAAAAAATATTAATTATATTAAATATCAATAACCTGTATCAACAAATATTTATAAAAATAGATTTTATATTTTTATATTTTTTATTTGTAAAAATATAATATTTTTGTAATTTAATAAAAAATATCAGAAAGGGACAACAAATAAAATGAAAAAACTTTTACAATTATTATTAATTACCACAATTGCAAGTAGCGTTTTACCAATAACAATTGCTGCTAGTTTATGAAAAAAAGAAACCAAAATAGAAAACAAACCAAATTATTTTTTAAAAGCAAATAGTTTTAAAACAAGTCATAAAACAAAAAGAGAGAATCATCCGATATTTTTACCAAAATTAATAAAAAATACCAATTTAGGGAAAATTCCTACAAACAGCGAAGAAGACATTTACAGCAAATTATTGCCTTAAATAGAAATGTTAGGAGGAATGAAATTGCTGTTGCAAGATTATTAGATAATCAAGCACAAATCGTGTTGCGAGAAAACTTGGAGAACAATACTTTTTATCAAAATAATTTTATCTGAGTAACTTTTGAGACTCAAGGTGATATTGAAATTAGAGTCGGTAATTCAGTGTTTTATTGCAGTTATGATCAAGTTCATTTAAGACGAAACAATAACAATTCATCACTTTTTAATAATTTTTCAAATCCAACTTCGTCTTTATTTAACGATCATACAAGTATTAATTTAGGAATAATTCCTAACAATCAATTAGATACGATTATCAATGGTATTAATAATTATTTATTAAATCATAATGGTGCTAATTTTTTGGATAATTATTATCTAGTACATTATAGTCATTCTGATGCTATTATTGCACCAAAATTTTCACAATATGAAGGTGAAATTGTAGTAACTTTTACTCTAAACACAATTGGCTTAAATTCAATAATTACTAACACTGATTTAGGAACAATTAGTCTGCAAGAGTTTCTTCCAAGAATATATCAGTTAAATCCTTTATTAAATAATTTACCACTTTCTTCTTTAATTTTGTCGAAAACTCTTGATGAAATAAAAAAAATCATCAATATGACAATTTGAAAACTAATTTTGTGTAAGATTATGATTTTGCTTTAAATTTTTTAAACGTTAAAATATAATACCGTTGATTGTTGGTTTGGTGTTAAACCTTTGTGTTGGTATTTTCATTTTCAGAGCTTTAAATAATTTTGAATATTAGTGAAACCCAAACCATGATAATGAATTAAGGCTTCTTTAAGACTGGATTGTAATTTACTAATCTTATTTAACTTTTGATAACTAGTATCAGGGTTTGTACTAGTTTTGGTGGAATATAGAGTAGAATTTGTTTGTTTTGCTACTAATAAATATAGTGGTTGCATATCAGAAATAATTATTGATTTTTCTTTAATTAGTTGCTTATTCATATTTTCAATAATCCATTGTTTTTGTAATCTTTTGGTATTGGTGGATTGAACAAAAATATTATTATTGCTATCAACTGCCATTTGAATACAGCATTTGGTATCAGTTGAAAATGGATCGAGATGAGTTTTTCGTTTATCAAATTTATCTTTAAAATTGCCTTTATGAATTTCTTTAATAAATGTTTCATCCATTTGGATTTGACCATTTAATTTTTTAAATTTTAACTGTGTATTTTCTAATTGTTTTGATTGCATTAATTTTTGTCGATTATATCAAGCGGTTTTTGGGGTTGTTTTAATAAAACGAGAAATTATTTTACTAGATTGTCCTAACAATGAAATTTGAATTAATAAATTTCACTGTTCATAATTTAAATGACTTCAATAAGTAAAATGATGACGAAATGCATCAAAACTAGCACGACATTTTTTACATAAATATTTTTGTTTTCCTTCGGAATTATGACCATTTTTAACACAATGAAAAGATTTGCAATTAGGACATATAATGCCTTTATCTCTAAATTTTTGATCAATTTCATTTAAACGTTTTTGTTTTTTAATTAAGTCTGCTTGTTGTTTTATTTTTTCATAAAATTCTAAAAATTGATCATCTGTTAAGCTATTTATTAATTCTGTAATTATTTTTTTCATCATTTATTTACCTCTATATATTAAAAATATACCTAATTTTAGGTATATTTTATAAATATCAAGAGTTTTCGACAAAATTAAAGACTTTCTTTTGCTTTTATTTCATATAATGAGGCAATTGTTTGAACAAATGATAATGGATTATACTTTGGTTCAGTAAACGTTACATATAATCTTGATGTTGTAACTAACAATATTCCAGACCAATCACAAAATAAAAAATTTGATTCGCCAAATAATTCGGGAGAACAACAAAATTTTAATAATACACCACAACCAGCACCAACCGCGTTGCAACAAATTCCAGCTTCAGCAGCAAGCTCATCGTACAACAATGATAATTTTAATGGCGGTAAAAAAGCTAAGAATGTTGTTATTGTGTTAGATAAAAACACGCAAGGTTGACTCTTACATACTGGTGATAGTTATATTGGAACAAATAATGGTGTTATTTTAAACTATGCTCAAAAAGGGGAAAAAAGTCATAACTTTACAAATTTAAATTTTCCAATCGTTAATCTTACAGCAGACGGTAAAGGTGGAGTTTTTGCTCTTAATAATATTGGTGAGATTTATCATTTAGATTCACAAAAATTAAGTTCAACTTTAATGCCAAATCTAAAAAGTAGCAATTTAAAAAAAGAACTATTGCTTTATTTCAATAATAGAAAAGAAAATGTTACAATATCTTTTACGGCTAGTAACAATATTAATTCATTTGATATCTTTACCTTTAACCTTGGGAAAATAAACCCATTAAATTATAAATATATTGAATTTAATGATGTTGATTCCCAGGCAGGAACATATTGAGGAAAAACAAAGTATGGTTATCCTTATGAAAACGAAGATAAAGTAAGATATAAATATACCATTCCAAAAATAAATTATACTTTTAATAGTTTACTAAAGACAAAAGATAATTTATTAGAAAATATTATTACAAACAATAGTAATATTAGTGGTGGAACGCCAATTCAAGAAATTGATAAAACAACGTCTAATACAATTCAAGAAATTGATACCCACTACTATTCTGCCTGAATGGGGTCAAAACAAAAATTTGGAATAAACTTTTATTGATATAAGGGTAATTATTACTTTCAATTAATTTTATTTCATTTGTTAGATTGAAGAGCTTCTTATGCTAGTTTAGAAAGCAAAATACAACTTGGGAATAATATTAGACTATATAATTAAATTTCAAAAACAGAATTATTTTATTAGTAATCCTGTTTTTTTGTTTAAATTTTTAATGTAGTGTTTAAAATCATAATTTATATTTTAATAATTATTGTGATGTTTAATAGTCTTCTTGAAATGTTTGAATAATTTAGATTGTTATTTTTTTAAATAACATTTACAATATAACTAAAGGTCTAGGAAAAGAGGAAAAATAAAAATGAAATTAATTGAGACAAAATTAAAACTTTTAAATGGAGTTGAAATCCCATTAATTGGCCTAGGAACTTATAAATTAACTGATGAAACCGAAACTTATCAAACTGTTTTAACAGCATTGCAAAATGGTTATCGTCATATTGATACAGCACAATATTATGGGAATGAAACAATTATTGGAAAAGCAATAAAAGATAGTGGGGTTCCCCGTAATGAAATTTTTATTACAAGTAAAATTTGAAATGCTAATCATAAATATGATGCTGCTTTACAAGAAGTTGATAATATTTTGCAAAGATTGGATATTGATTATTTAGATTTGTGTTTAATCCATTGACCAACTGTTGATCGGAATGAATGTTTTCGAGCATTAGAAACTGCTTATAAAGCAAAAAAAATTCGAGCAATTGGCGTTAGCAATTTTGAAGTTAGTCATTTACAAGAATTGATGACAATTAGTGAAGTTAAACCAATGGTTAACCAAATTGAATTACATCCTGGCTTAAATAACACTGCTGTTGTTGAATTTTGCCAACAAAATGGCATTATTGTTGAATCATGAGCAACACTAATGCAAGGAAAATGTGTAACAAATCCAACCATTTTAAAAATTGCGGAAAAACATCAAAAAAGTCCAGCTCAAGTTTGCTTAAAATGAGCAGTACAACAAAACATTGTTGTTATTCCAAAATCAACGCATAAAGAACGTTTGATTGCTAACACTCAATTAGATGATTTTATGTTAGATGAAGCAGATATGGCAACATTGTTTGCATTACCACAAGAAAGATTAGGACCAGATCCAAATCATGTTGATTTTTAAAATTATTAGTTAATAATTTTAAAAATCTTTTTTTGTTATAATTTACAATATAGCTTAACAAAAGGAATGATATGATGAAAAAAATAATAGGTATCCTAGGAACAATAACAATGATTGTAACACCTGTCACAACAGTAATTAGTTGTAATCAACAAGAAAGACATTATGTTCCAACGCGAAATACTGATATGGAAGCTGATATTAGTCAGTTTTTGTCGCAGTTTACTTTGCAAGCATTTAACGATGAAGGTGATTACTGAGTAAAACATGATAATGATGATTTAATTTTTACAACCTTTAATAAGGAAAAAGAAGCCCACACTTTGGCACCAATCATTAATTATGATTTTAATAATTCAGAAGCAGTTTCAGCTTTTGAATTACCAAAACAAAACATTTTATTTAAAACATATCTTGTTGCAATGCCATCAAAGTTACCACCACCAGAACAATTGTATCGTGATTTTCAATTATTTTCCTTGATTAGAAATACTACTGCATATAGTTATACAAAGGGTGAAACAACAATGCAAGAAATTACGATTGATGGCGAACATTTAACAACAAAAATTTATTATTTAACAATTAATTTAAATAGTAATGTTTTTTGAAATTATGAAATTAATAAAGATTTATTAAGTTATTTAATTAATTATATCCAAACGAATCCAAGTTTTATTTTTTCACAAAATATGACTGACGAAGCAATTATTACAAGATGGTTAACAGCTGTTTACAATGACTCTAATAATTTCAAAATTAGTAATATTAAAACAATTAAAAATATTTCTGCTTTAACTGCTTATTTAACCGATAAACTTAATTTTCAGTTTAATAATTTAGATACTAAGCAAATTGGTAAGCAAGGTGAATTTAACTTTAATGTTAGTGATCAAAAAAACAATTATCGTTGACAATTGAACCAGTTAAAATATGAAATTCGTTAAGAATAATTGTTATGTGTTATTTTCTTTTATAATTTAAACCAACGGTATTTTTAATTTTTGTTAATTTTTTATTGGCAAGATAGCGAGCTTTTTCTGCGCCAGCATCAATTAATTGGTCAATGGTATCATCTTTAATTAGTTGATGATATTTTATTTGAATTGGTTTTAAGGTTGCAATAATTGTTGATGCTACTTCTTCTTTTAACTGACCATAATCATAATTATTTAATGTTTTAACAGCAGTTTCAATTGTGATGTTTTTTAAAACAGTATAAATTGTTAAAAGATTACTTACCCCTGGTTTTTGTTCAGGATTATAAGCAATTTTCCCGTCAGAATCAGTTATTGCGGAACGAATTTTTTTACGAATAATGTCCGGGGCATCTAATAATTCAATAAAAGATTTTGGATCATTTGAGGATTTACTCATTTTTTTAGTTGGATTTTGTAAATCCATAATTTTACCACCAACAGGGGGAATAAAATCATTAGGAAGTTTAAAAAGTTCTTGTTGGTAACGATTATTCATTCGTTCTGCAATGTTTCGTGTTAATTCAATATGTTGTTTTTGATCTTTCCCAACTGGAACTAGGTCAGCATCATATAATAAAATATCAGCAGCCATTAAGGTTGGATAAGTTAATAGTCCGGTTGGAATAAATTCAGTTCCATTTTCCGCTTTCATTTTAATTGATTTATCTTTAAATTGTGTCATTCGTGATAATTCTCCAACAGTGGTGTTACATAATAAAATATGGCTTAATTGGGTTAATTCTAAGACATCTGATTGAACATAAATAATTGCTTTGTTAGGATCTAAACCACAAGCATAATATAACGCAATCATATTTTTAATATTGCTTCGTAATTCTTCTTTTCCAATGGGAATTGTAATTGCATGTAAATTTGCAACAAAAATAATTAAATTATTATCTTTTTGTAATTCAATAAAATTTTTAATTGCGCCAATATAATTTCCTAATGTTAATTGTCCAGTGGCAGTAATTCCTGAGACAATTGTTGGTGTTTTTCCTTCCATCTTTTTTCCGTCCTGTTCCAAAATTAATGATATATTAGTATTATCATAGCAAATAATTTTATCTTTGCAATCAAAAAACAAGGAAAAATGATGTTTTTTCTTGAATTTTCATTGTAATTTATTTACTATTGCTAGAACAAATAATATAATAATCTCATAGACTTAGAAGGAGAGTACAAAATTATGTCAAAAATTGAGAAAATTTATGCTCGTGAAGTAATTGATTCACGAGGTAATCCAACGGTTCAAGTTGAAGTTTGAACAGAATTTGGTGGATATGGTTCAGCGATGGTGCCATCAGGAGCTTCAACGGGAAGCCGTGAAGCACTAGAATTAAGAGATGGTGATAAAGGACGTTACCAGGGGAAAGGTGTCTTAAAAGCTGTTAATAATGTGAATACAAAAATTGCTGAAGAACTTGTTGGTATGGAAGCAACTGATCAAGTTGCAATTGATAAAGCCATGATTGCTTTAGATGGAACAGATTTTAAAAAGAATTTAGGGGCTAACGCTATGTTAGGAGTTTCAATGGCGGTTGCTAAAGCAGCTGCTTGTGAATTAGAAATACCATTATATAAATATCTAGGTGGAGTTAATGCTAAAAAACTACCAGTACCAATGTTAAACATTATTAATGGTGGAGAACATGCTGATAGTGCAATTGATTTCCAAGAATTTATGATTATGCCTGTTGGAGCACCAAGTTTTAAAGAAGCGCTACGATGATCATCAGAAATTTTCCATACGTTAAAAAAAATCTTACATGATAAAGGAGATATTACTGCGGTTGGCGATGAAGGGGGCTTTGCACCACACTTTAATTGAGCTTATAAAGATCAATCATTAGCATCATTCCAAGCAAGAACACCAGCTGAAGTTGCCTTAGACTTAATTGTTGATGCAATTAAAGCAGCCGGATATAAACCAGGCGAAGATGGAGTTATGATTGCAATGGATTGTGCTTCATCAGAATTGTATTTTGAAGATAAAAAATACCACTTTAAGAAAATTGAAAAAGTAACTGGTAAAGAATATGCAATGACAACAGAAGAATTAATTAAATATATTGATAAATTAGTTGACACATATCCAATTATTTCCGTTGAAGATGGTTTAGCAGAAGCGGACTGAGCTGGATTTGAATTACAAGTTAAAACAATGGGACACAAAATCCAAATTGTAGGAGATGATTTATTTGTTACAAATCCAAAAATTACAGCGGAAGGAATTGCTAATGAAGCTGCTAACTCAGTTTTAATTAAATTAAACCAAATTGGAACAGTTACTGAAACAATTGATACAATTCAATTGGCCCAAAAAGCTGGATGAACAGCAGTTGTTTCACACCGTTCGGGAGAAACAGAAGATTCAACAATTGCTGATTTAGCAGTAGCTTTAAATGCTGGACAAATTAAAACGGGAAGTATGTCACGAAGTGACCGTATTGCAAAATATAATCGTTTATTAGCAATTGAAGATGAATTAGGACCTGTTGCTGAATATGATGGAATTAAAACATTCTATAATTTAAAAAAACATGTTTTACATTTAAAAAAATAGTTATTTTAATTAGCAAATTAAATTGTATAAGGCACCATTATGTGCCTTTTTGTTTGAAAATGTTAATATATTTACAAGTAAAGGAGTATACACTGTGGATAAATTTATTGAAATAGGTTGTTTACTTAAAACTACATGAGGGGTAGAGTATTATACGAAAATAGAAGATTATTCATCAGATAATCAAAAAAAATTGAAGAAAGCTTTTTCATTAATGAAAGAAATAAAGTATAATATTTTAATTGATTTTGATCTAGATTTAAGTGAATATAGGCTAAGTATTCTCAAGAAAGTGGTCGTTTAGCTAAAACTCCTTGAATAGGCATTAAAAAAGATAAAGCTTCAGCAAAATGATTTTCAGATTCTAATTGTTTTGCAACTGCATTAATTTTTACTCCAGAACTTAATGGTATTTTTATTTGTATTTGTTGTAGTGCCGCAAATATGATTAATAGTAAAAAAATAGTGAAGAAAAAAAGTATTATTTTTAAAACATTAATTGAATATAATCAAAAATTCAAAGAAAAGCTTTAATTTTGTCGAAAACTCTTGATGAAATAAAAAAAATCATCAATATGACAATTTGAAAACTAATTTTGTGTAAGATTATGATTTTGCTTTAAATTTTTTAAACGTTAAAATATAATACCGTTGATTGTTGGTTTGGTGTTAAACCTTTGTGTTGGTATTTTCATTTTCAGAGCTTTAAATAATTTTGAATATTAGTGAAACCCAAACCATGATAATGAATTAAGGCTTCTTTAAGACTGGATTGTAATTTACTAATCTTATTTAACTTTTGATAACTAGTATCAGGGTTTGTACTAGTTTTGGTGGAATATAGAGTAGAATTTGTTTGTTTTGCTACTAATAAATATAGTGGTTGCATATCAGAAATAATTATTGATTTTTCTTTAATTAGTTGCTTATTCATATTTTCAATAATCCATTGTTTTTGTAATCTTTTGGTATTGGTGGATTGAACAAAAATATTATTATTGCTATCAACTGCCATTTGAATAAAGCATTTGGTATCAGTTGAAAATGGATCGAGATGAGTTTTTCGTTTATCAAATTTATCTTTAAAATTGCCTTTATGAATTTCTTTAATAAATGTTTCATCCATTTGGATTTGACCATTTAATTTTTTAAATTTTAACTGTGTATTTTCTAATTGTTTTGATTGCATTAATTTTTGTCGATTATATCAAGCGGTTTTTGGGGTTGTTTTAATAAAACGAGAAATTATTTTACTAGATTGTCCTAACAATGAAATTTGAATTAATAAATTTCACTGTTCATAATTTAAATGACTTCAATAAGTAAAATGATGACGAAATGCATCAAAACTAGCACGACATTTTTTACATAAATATTTTTGTTTTCCTTCGGAATTATGACCATTTTTAACACAATGAAAAGATTTGCAATTAGGACATATAATGCCTTTATCTCTAAATTTTTGATCAATTTCATTTAAACGTTTTTGTTTTTTAATTAAGTCTGCTTGTTGTTTTATTTTTTCATAAAATTCTAAAAATTGATCATCTGTTAAGCTATTTATTAATTCTGTAATTATTTTTTTCATCATTTATTTACCTCCATATATTAAAAATATACCTAATTTTAGGTATATTTTATAAATATCAAGAGTTTTCGACAAAATTAAAGAAGAAAAGTTAGAAAAAGAATTTAATTTTAAATATAATAATGTGTTACCCCCAAATCCAGAAAAATTATTAATTCCTTCAAATCCAAATAAATCTTCTAGGGGTAATTTATATTTATATTCTTCATTTGTATATAAATGACTGTCATTTGATGAAATAAATGAAGATATACTTTTTAACGAGCTAAATTTATTATTTGAAATTTACGATAAAATTACTGAAAACATTAATATGTCCTCTTATTATAATATGTTAGAAAAAATTGATTTAATAGATAATATTTCTGATAACTTATTAGATGGAATCATTAAAAAAGTTGATAAGGTTAAGAGTTATAATTTTAATGAAAGAAAATTAATTCCAATTAAAGGGAAAACAGAAAAAAATAATAAAAAAAACATAATTTCTAGAGTTCAAATGCAAGAAGCATTAACTAAAAAAACAAAAATAGGAAACAAAGCAGAGGAAGTTGTTAGAGATTATGAAAAACATTATTTAATAGAAAATAATAAAAATAATTTAGCTGCAAAAGTAAAAATTTTAGATATTGATGATGCTGGATATGATGTTGATAGTTTTTATTTAAATGGAGATTCAAAGAAAATTGAAGTTAAAGGAACTTCTGGAACACAAAACAAAATTTATATATCTAGTAATGAGTTAAATGCTGTTATTAATGATGATGTTTTATTATACTTTGTTAAAAAAGTTAACACTGAGGAGCCAGAAATATTTCATGTTGAATTAAACACAGATACTGAATACAATCCAATTGCTTATGAAATAAGATTGGAATATAAATAAAAAAATGCTATAAATAGCATTTTTTTATTTGACAACACTTTTTTATTCAATATCTTTTAGTCAATTTAATGTTCGATTGACAGCAACCTTTCAACCTTTTAACAGTTTTTGGACAATTGCTTGATCTAATTTAGCATAATATGTTTTATCAACATTTAAAATTTGTTTAATTTCATCACGGGATGTTCAGAAATCAACAGCTAAACCAGCTAAAAAGGCTGCTCCCATTGCCGTTGTTTCAATACTTTTTGGGCGAATTACTTCCACTTGGGTAATATCCGCTTGGAATTGCATTAAATATTCATTACGGCTAGCACCACCGTCAACTTTAATTCTTTTAATTGGTTTTTTTAAGTCCTCAGCCATTGCCATAATAACATCATAAGACTGATAAGCTAATGATTCTAAGGTTGCTTTTACTAAGTTTTCACGTTTTGTTCTGCGTTCTAATCCAAAGATTGCTCCGCGTGAATAAGAATCCCAGTATGGTGACCCTAACCCTGTAAAGGAAGGAACAACATACACTCGTTGGTCATCTTTAACAAGATTTGTGTATCAATCCGTTTCACTAGCATGATAAATGATCTTAATTTGATCGCGCAATCATTGGACAGCTGCTCCCGCCACAAAAACCGAACCTTCTAAGGCATAAGTTATTGTTCCTTTATAATCAAGAGCAATTGTTGTTAATAAACCATTATTTGATTTAATTGGAGTTTGACCGGTGTTCATTAAAATAAAACATCCAGTTCCATAAGTATTTTTAACTTCACCCGGTTCTAAACAAAGCTGTCCAAACAAGGCTGCTTGTTGATCACCAATGGCACTAGCAATTGGAATTTGAACGTCGGTTTCTTTGCTTAATAATCCCGGAAAAGTATGACCATAAACTTCTGAAGAGGATTTTACTGTTGGTAAAATGCTCTTTGGAATATCCATTAAGGTCAATAATTCATCATCTCACTCTTTCGTATGAATATTAAATAACATTGTTCGACTGGCATTAGTTGAATCAGTAATGTGTGTTTTACCATCCGTTAAACGATAAATTAATCAAGTATCAATTGTTCCAAAAAGTAAGTTATTATCCTTTGCTAATTGGCGGGCTCCTTCAACATTATCTAAAATCCATTTTATTTTTGTCGCAGAAAAATAAGGGTTAATAATTAAACCAGTTTTTGTTTGGACTAATTCACTTTTTCCTTGGGTAATTAATTCATCACAATATTTGGTAGTACGACGGTCTTGTCAGACAATAGCATTATAAATCGGTAAACCAGAGCGTTTATTTCACATTACTACTGTTTCACGTTGGTTAGTAATTCCGATTCCGACAATATCTTCTGGTTTAATTTTTGCTTTATTAACTGATTGCACTAATGTTGTTCGTTGTGAGTTTCAAATCTCAACTGCGTCATGTTCAACTCAACCAGCTTTTGGGAAAATCTGACTAAATTCTAGCGCATCACTTGCGACAATTTCACCTTTGTGATTAATTACAAGAGTGCGACAACTTGTTGTTCCTTCATCTAAACTTATAATATATTTTGGCATTATAAACGTTTCCTTTCGTTAAATTGTTGGAATAATTTCAGTTTGGATAGGATCAAAATGCGGGTTTGTGATTAATTCACAGCCAGCGGCCGTTAGTAAATGGCAAATATATTTGGTAATTGCAGGGGCACTACTTAACCCGGGAGATTTTGTTCCAGCAACATTGATAAATCTTGGATTATCATGGGCTGGTTTTAAATAAAAATCTTTGGAAAGGGGTTCAATTGGGCGTGATCCCGCAAAAGTTTGACATGTTTTTTCCATTTTAAGGTTTGGAATAATTTTAGTTCCAATTTGACCAATTTTTTCATACATTGCTGGTGTAACAAGACGGGTTTCTGCTTTTGGAATATTGTCTTCCGCGGTTGGGCCAACTAAGAGATGACCATCTAACGTTGGCGCAACAATAACACCTTTACCATGAATTGTTGGCACCATAAAAATAATATTTTTTACTAAATTACCCTCACTTTTTTCTAAAACACGATATTCACCACGTTTTGTAACTAATTCGTAATCGGGATAACCAGCTTTTGCGGCAAGGATATCACAATAGTGGCCAGCAGCATTAATTAAGTATTTTGCAAAATAAGTAACTTTTTGTTCTTGATGTAAGGTTGTAATTTCAAAGTGGTTCTGATCAGCATGATACTTAATATTTGTTACCATGTGATCTAACTTTAAATGTTGCTTATTTTTAATACTATTTGAAAAAAGACTTTGGGTTAAGACCACGGGGTCAACAACATACGAAGAAGTACATAACAATGCTCCTTGAACATCAGGACTTAGGTTTGGTTCTAAAGCATGGACTTCTGCTTGGTTAATAAGACGTAAATGTTTTGGATCAACATTGTTTGTAATTCCCCGTTCATATAGCATTTCTAAGTGTTTTTGTTCTCCATCATTAAAAGCAATCACAAGTGAATTAACTTGTTGATAGGGAATTGTTAGTTCTTTAAAAATCGTTTGATAAAGGTGATGTCCCTCTATATTTAATTTTGCGGTTAATTTTCCTGGTGTTGGGTCAAAACCACCATGAATAACACCAGAATTTCCAGCGGAAGTTTCCATTGCTACTTTTTTATTTTTTTCAATTGTAATGGTTGTTAATTGATAGCGGCTTAATTCACGGCTAATTGCCGCACCAATAACGCCACCACCAATAATACAAACATCATAAGTGGATTTTTTCATGATATTTATAATATCCTTTCTATTAAATTGCTTAAAATAGTAAGAAGATTCCGCCAGTAGCAAGACCAGCACATGTTGGTGCTACAACTGGAATTCAACTATAACTTCAATCTGAGTTGCCTTTATTTTTTAATGGTAAAACAAAATGAACAATTCTTGGAATTAAGTCTCGAACAGGGTTAATGGCATAACCAGTTGTTCCTCCTAATGAGATTCCAATTCCAAAAACTGTTAAACCAACAAATAGTGGCCCCAATGTCCCTAAACTAAATGTTTCATATTTACCAATTGTTAAAATTGCGGCAACTAATACAAATGTTCCAATAAATTCAGCAAAAAAGTTAAAGAAGGCAGGACGATAAGTTGGTCCTGTTGCATGCATCGCAAGAATAAAATCGGGATTATCACTAACAGTATCTTTAATATGTTTTCAATAAAAGATATCTACAATAATTTGGCCAATTAAAGCCCCAGCAACTTGCCCTAATAATAAGGCTGGTAGTAAGAATCACCCGTTATTAATAAATCAAGTTTGTTGAACAACCATTGCAAATGTTACTGCTGGATTTAAATGAGCAACTCCCTTTAGAGCGCTACTAGCCATTGCTCCAACTAGCACCGCAAAACCTCAGCCGGCAGTAATTGCAAAAAAACCTTGTCCATTTCCTTTTGTATTTTTTAATAAAATGTTAGCAACGACACCATTTCCTAAAATAATTAAAAGCATTGTGCCGAACATTTCTAAACCAAAATGTTGAAAAAATAATTGGGTATTTGCCATGTTTATTTTCCTTTCTTATTTGTAAAGTATGATGTTTCATTCAGATTTTATTATGTTTTAAGCTAATAATAAATTCCCCCTTTCTAGAATAATTTAAATAAAATAATTATGAATAAAGTGCTAATAATTTTTAGCAAATTACTGAAAAGTAATTAATTTTTGGTAATATTTGGTAAAACACGATTCAATTTCGGTAACGATTAAAGAAGCTTTTTTCTTTCATAAATCATAATTTTCTAAGTTATATAAGATTGTTGTTAAAATATGGATTAAATCAATTTTAACATAAGTTTTATTTTTGTTAGTATCTTTTGCAATAGCAAGGCGATATCCTTCCCGTGTAAAGGAAAAATATGCGGCAAATTTTAATTGGCTTAATCTTAAATGCATACGAATGTTTTCTAAGCAATTAATAATCCTGTGATAAATTTCAATTTTCATTTTAGAATTCTCCTGTTAAGTTTGCTACTACCTTTATTTTAACCAAGTTTTTTATAAAACTTTTTAAAAACAAAAAAAAATCACTTGTATTATAAATAATGATTTTTTAAAACTAAGAACCTTTTAATTGGGGCTTGATTATAATATAATTAACTTATTAATATTAAGTGAGGCAAAAAAATGAAATTACATCCACTCGTCAAAGAAGTTTTAATTACCGCAGAAGAAATTGAACAAAAATGCTTAGAATTAGGGCAAGAAATTAGTAGTTATTATCTTAATGAATATCCGGTTCAAGATAATACCATTTTGTGTTTGGGATTACTAAAAGGTTGTATTCCTTTTATGGCAAAATTTATTCCCCATTTAGTTGGGGTCGAATGTGAGACGGAATATACGGTTGTTTCATCATATTTTGGTGGGGTAAAAAGTAATGGTGTTCCACAAATTTTATTAGATTTACCAATTCCGGTCACAAATCGTGATGTTTTATTAGTCGAAGATATTATAGATAGTGGTAAAACAGTTAAAATGATTAAAGAATATTTATATTTAAAAGGTGCTCGTAGCGTTAAAGTTGTTACTTTATTGGATAAAAAAGCGGGACGCGAAGTAGATTTAGTTGCTGATTGATATGGTTTTGACGTTCCGGACGCTTTCTTAATTGTTTTTGGGTTAGACTATGAAGAACGTTTACGAAACTTACCATATATTATTGCGATTGCTGATACAGCAAAGTTAAAAACATGACAATGAGGAACAAAAAAATAATGAAACAATAATAGTAAGTGTGAAATTATTATTGGAGGCACAAATGAAAAAAATTACAACAAGAATGATTACAATTAATAGTATTATTATTGCTATTTTTTTACTGTTTGCATTAGTTCCTTCATTAGGATATATTGCGGTTGGTCCAGTTAATCTAACTTTAATGCATATTTTATTTTTAATTGGAATGTATGCGTTATATGTCACAATGAATCTAAATTTAATTTGAGCAGGTTTAATTTATGGTCTTGTTTTTGGCCTGTCTTCGTTAGTTCAAACACTTATTTCCCCAGGGATTACAAGTTTTATTTTTATTAACCCCTTATTTTCCGTTGTTCCCCGTGTTTTAATGGGACTTTGTGTCGGGGTTTTGGCTTATTTTTTAACAAAGATTTCTGATAACATTGAAACAAAAATTTATGCAAATCAAATTACTGAATTAACATGATATCAACGACATTATTTAAAAATTTATAATGTTATTATTGCCTTTACAACAGCAACTTTAAATACTATTTTTGTTTTAGTTTTTATGTATTTTATTGGACCATTAATTTATACTAATCCTGATCAACAAGCTATTTTTCGAACTTTTACTTGACTTATTTTAGCAACAAATTACTTACCTGAGATGGCTTTAGCAGTTGCGATTTTCCCACCTGTTGCTTATGCTTTACGAAAACTTTATTTATAATTTGAATTTGTATAAAAGAACATTTATCTTATTTATGGTTTAGCTAAAACTTTTCGATGTTGTTGATAATAATTATAAAACATCATTGCTGCTGTATATCAAATTACTACAATAATAATTCAGTTTAACACATTAATAAAATTAGTTTTATCTAGTCCTAATCCATTTTGAATTCCGATAAAGACAATTAAATAAGAGGCAATAACCACAAAACTACCACCCAAGATAAAACTAGTGGCAATCTTAATATCGTAATTTTGATATTTAATAAAACGAAAGGCCCCGATGGGCATTAAAAAGGCTGCTGATCCCATCATAATTGGGAAGGCACATAATAAACTTAAGCCCATTAAATATGTTACCGCCATTGCTGGCGCATAAATTCCGACCCCTAATGATTGTAGAATTCCTAATATAAAAAAGATCATAGATCCTAAGAGATATTTTCACCACACTTCTAACGAATCACTTGTTCTAGCGGATGGCATAACATGAACTTCTTTTTGACCTAATAAAATAATGATTGAAATAATAATTAGAGCAACTCCTAGTAAAATTTGAGTTCATCCTAATTTAATCTTATTAGCTAAAAAAGCGCCAATATAAGCACCAATAGCAGCTGATGGAATTAATAATACTAGTGTTATTCATTCGACTTTTACTAAAGAAATAAAAATAATTGCTTGTAAACAAGTAGGAATAGCATGACCAACATTTAATGTTCCTAGTAATTGTTTATCGTTTTTAACTTGCTTTGTTAATTTTAATAAAACAATGCTAATGGCAAAAGAACCAATCCCAATTGTGTCACAAAAATCTGCAATAAAACCAATTAATCCTAATTTTCAAAATTTTTGTTTAGTATTATACTGAAATTCACCGGTATCATCTTTTGCAAAGTTCCGATAACTATTTTGTAAATAAACCACGGCAAAAATTCCAACAATAATTAATAAAATATTATTAATAACAATTGCAATGACTGTTGGCTTTCAAATATTTGTAAAATATAACGATAATAACAGAATTACCATTACAATTGGAATACTAATAAAACTTCAAAAAAAGATTTTTTTCACAACCCAATAAATGCTCCTTTACTAAAATTGCAAATTCTAACTTAAAAAAACAATTTGTATTGTATTCTTGTTTAGAACATTATAAAATTAATAATAGTAAGAAAGAAGCGAGAAATAGTGAAACAACCGGCAGGACTTATTTTTATAAAGGTAATTTTATTTCTTTTGTTGTCACCACTGTTATATTTTTGATATCTTTTATTATGACCATTGGGTTATTTTTTAGCTCGGTTCCACACCACAGACGAATTTTCTGAACAACTAGAAAAGAATACTACTGAGTGAGTAAATATTATGGTTGTAATGTTATTATGAATTTTTTGTTCTATTATTATTGCATTGTTATTTTTAATTTATACATTAGTACAATATTTGCGAGTTTATCAAGATTTAAATAATGCTTTACGTAGTTTATTTGGTTTAGTATGAATTATTTCCTTTTTTCAAAAAGTTTTAAAAATTAAAGCATAATTAGTTATAAGTAAGATAAAATAATCGTATAGAGGAGAGAGTGGTTTCAATGAAGAAAAAAATTGCAATTTTAGGAGATTCATTAACATTTGGTTATTTACCAATGGGAATTGGTAAGATGCCAGAAGCGGATAATTGACCGGCAAAATTAGCAAATTTATTAACTCAACATTATCAAACAACAGAAATTGAAATTCAAACTAATGCACAACCAGGACGAACAATTATTAAACCATTAATTGATTTTGGGTTTCCACAAGATAATGGGATGTATAGTTTATTAGCATTGTACCAAAAAGCGAGTCCGTTTGATTTGTTTATCGTTTTTTTAGGAACAAACGATTATTTTGGTTATGATGCGTATGCAAAGTTAAAAGAAATCGCAGACTATCCAATTGAAGAAAAAATCGTTACTTCATTAGGACAATTAATTAATCAAATGAAAAATTTTCATCGTGATAATCATGAAGAAATTAATTATAAAATATTAGTTGTTTGTCCACCAAAAGCATTAACAATGCATAATGGTGAATTATTAACTTCATTACCAAGTGCTTATCAAAAATATTTTGCTAATTTAACAATTCTTGTTGTTAATTTACAACTAACTGCTAATCCACATATAGAAGATCAAACAACATATGATGGAATTCACTATACGCCATCTGAAACTTCAGCGGTAGCACAAGCCATTTTTGATGTTATTATTAATGACAATTTATTAGCAGTAAATTAATGTATTTTGTAAAACATTGTGAAAGGAATAAATAAGAATGATTCTTGGTGTTTATGGTTATATTGGTACGGGTAAAACTAGTGCTTGTGAATATCTGCAAAATAAATATCATTTAACTTATTTAAAAGCTGATCAAATTGCCAAAGAAATTATGCAGGAAAAAACTACTTTAATATTTTTAAACAAAACTTTTCCCGGGGTTGTTAAAGATAGCTTTTTAGATCGCCCTTCTTTACGAACAATTATTTTTACTAATCAAACAGCTAATACAAAGTTAAATAGTTATTTGTGACCAAAAGTAAGAGACAAGATATTAACAATAATTAATAATAATCCGGCGCAAGATTTTTTAATTGAAGCGGTGGGACTTAATATCTTACCTTTAACTTTTAGAGCTAAGATTTTGATTACAGCTAGGGAAAAAACAGTTTTAGCACGAATTGCCGCTCGTGATCAACAATCAGCACCGCAAACAAAACAATTATTAAAAATTCAGAAGGCTTTATTTAAAGATATTAAACCAGACTATCAAGTTAAAACCACTGCATCATTACAATTTTTATATAATCAATTAGATGAAATAATGAGAGAAATATTAGGAGATAAACAGTAATGCATCGTTTTTTTGCAATAACATTAGAACATGATTATTTTGTTTTAACAGCTGATGATGTTAAACAAATTAAACAAGTTTTACGCTTAAAAGATAATGAACAAATCATTTGTATTTATAATGCTGAACATTATTTAACAACAATTGAAGTTGTTCCACCACAAAATTATTTATTTAACTTAACAAAAAAATTAAAACAAAATCACGAAAGTCCAATTAAGATTCGTTTAATTGCTGGTTTAATTCGCAATACAAAATGAGATTATTTATTGCAAAAAGCTACTGAATTAGGAGTTAATGAAATCATTCCCTTTCAGTTTAAACGTTGTGTGGTACAATTAAAAGGTGAAAATAACATTAAAAAAATTGAGCGTTGAACAAAAATTTGTAAAGAAGCTAGTGAACAATCATATCGAAATCAAATCCCTTTAATAAGTGATGTTGAGAGTGATTTAAAAGTTTTACAAAAATATCAGAGTGATGTGAACCTTGTTTGTTATGAAAAAGTGGGGCAAAATTCACAACTAAAGGATTTTTTACACCAAGACTTTACAACAGTTACTATTGTAATTGGACCAGAAGGTGGCTTTACGGCAGAAGAAATTACGGTTTTAACAGCGAATGGTTATAATCTAGTTTCACTAGGACAACGTATTTTGCGAGCAGAAACAGCACCGTTAGCTATTTTAGCAATGATTATGTATGAAAAAGAGTTATAGGAGAAAATAAGAATGACAAAAGTAGTATCGATTAAAGCACTAGTTAGTGTTGCAAATGTAATATTATATACTGCTTTAGTATTAATTTTTTTAATTCTAGGATTACAAAAATGAAATATTGCGGCAGTAACAGGATATAAAATTGGTTATGTCTTAATTGGCTTTGCGACTATTATTTTTATTATTTATCATTTAGTTCGAATTAATGAATTGAAAAAAACCCCATTCCAATTATTACGTAAGCATATTATTTTTATGCAAGTTTTTTATATTGGTCAATATTTAATTTTTGTTATTAGTTTATTTTTTTTAATTTTAGCTAATTCCAAAGTTTTAAATCCAACGCAAATTTGTATTTTTTGATATGTTTGGTTTCCAACTGTTTTTGTTGGAACAATTGCTTTTTCTGTTTTAGAGTCAATTGTTCGTGTTGAAGAACGAATTTTTATTGTAAAGAAAAATTGGCAGGACTCTGAGTTATGAGAAAAAGAACAACAAGAAGGTGATGATAAGCTAACATTAGAAAAAAAAGATTCCACAAAAAAAACACAAAATCCTTTTTTTGATGATGATAAAAATAGTAATTAGTTTATAATTAGTGCAAAGGATAATTAATAAAGGAGTATGAAGAAATGAAGAAATTTTTAGTTTTACTAACCAGTATTTCATTAACAACAGTCGTTAGTGCAAATGTTATTGCATGTTTACCTCAACCAAAAGATGACGGGAATAATGCTATTGGTGATAAATTAGATTTAAGTTTATTTGCTTTTGATAAAATAGGTAATAAATTTAATTTGAAAAAAGATAATGTCATCGAAAATAATCAAGTTGATTTAAAAACAGGAATAACAAAAGGAATTCAAGACCTTGCGTCAATTTATTTACCTTGAAATAAAGTTGACGTGACAGTTTCAGCTATTACACCAAAACCAACTTTTAAACAAGTATATGTTAAAATGCAAGCAAAAGATGGGGCAAAATCAATTAAAGGTTCAGTAATGTGAGGAAATGCCGAAGCAAAACCACCAACATATGTTGATCTTCGTCCTAGTTTAAAAGATTGACAACCAGAAGGACAACGAACATTAACTGTTAGCGCAGAAGGTGAATTAGAAGCAGCAGCTTTTACAGCGTTAGGGGGAGCCGCTCTATGCAAAACCACTTTAACAGAACTTGGTTTAAGAGGGAGATATGATCAAGCAAGTAATTCTTATACTGTTTCAGCTGATGGTACAACAAGTGATTTCTTTGCAACAAGTGATCTTATTTTTAATGCAGTTATTAAGTAAATAATACTACCAACCACTTAACAAAAATGAAAGGTGAATAGTGAGGTTCTTTTATGTTAAAGATTGGAACAATTGGAACTGGGAATATTGTTAGTGAATTTATTGAAGCTTGTCGGGAAGTAACGGGAGTTGAAGTTAGTTGTCTTTACTCGCGTAGTTTAGAAAAAGCGAAAATTTTTGCGTTAAAAAATAATTTATCAGTGCGAATAGTTGATAATTTTGAAGATATGCTTAATCATATTGATATTATTTATATTGCTTCCCCAAATGGGTTACATTATCAACAAGCAAAATATTTTTTACAGCAGCAAAAATATGTTTTAATTGAAAAACCAGCAACTTTTTTAGCGCAAGAGTTAATTGAATTAAGAGAGGTAGCGATTATTAATAATGTTTTTTTAATGGAAGCTTTTAAACCAATCCATTTGCCAGCATATCAGGTTTTACAAGAAAACGTTAATCGAATGCATCCTTTTTTATCAACATTTCATTGTAACCAATATTCAAGTCGGATGAAAGAAGTTTTATTAGATGATTATAATTCTGTTTTTGATGAAACCTTAGGGAAGGGTTCGTTATATGATATGTTAATTTATCCAGTTGAACTAGCGGTGGCATTGTTTGGCCCAGTGAAAGATGTTAAGGCAATGAGTCATAAGTTAAAAAACGGTGTTGATATTAACAACGTTGTTCTCTTACGTCATCATAGTAATATTTTAACAAATATTGTTTGTTCAAAAGCAGCGGTTGGGATTAGTGCTAGTGAAATTTTAAGTTATGATGCAACAATTAATTTTACTAATTTAACAAAATTAGAAACAATTAGCGTATATAACCGTTTAACAAATAAAACAACGATGTTTCCCTTACCAGCTGAACATCAGAATAAAATGTATTATGAATTACAACATTTTGTGAATATAATAAATACAGGGAACTATTCTGAAATGCAACGCTTATTAGATTATTCTATTGCTGCAATTCGCATTTTAGAGGCAGTACAAGTTAACGAAGAACAACAGGGAGAACTATTAAATGAAATTAAATAAATATATTGATCATACTTTATTAAAACCAGATGCTACAACGACGGATATTAAGCAGTTATGTCTTGAAGCAAAACAATATGATTTTGCTGCAGTTTGTATTAATCCAAGATATGTATTATTAGCTAATGAATTATTGCAAGATAGCAATGTTAATGTTTGTGTTGTTGTTGTCTTTCCATTAGGAGCAAATACCACAGCAACAAAAGTAACAGAAATTACTAATGCTTTACAAGATGGTGCCAATGAAATTGACATGGTAATGAATATTAGTCAGTTTAAATCAAATAATTATGATCTAGTAGCAGCTGATATGATGGCATGTAAAAAAGCGGCCGGAACAGCTGTTGTTAAAGTTATTTTAGAAACATGTTTATTATCAGACGCAGAAATTATTAAAGCATGTCAATTAGCTGAACAATCAGGGGTTGATTTTGTTAAAACGTCAACTGGTTTTAGTAAATCAGGAGCAACAACAGCGAATGTCAAGTTAATGAAAGAAACAGTTGGTGATCGTTTGCAATTTAAAGCAGCCGGGGGCGTTCGTAGTAAAGCTGATGTTTTAGCAATGATTGCGGCGGGAGCAACTAGAATTGGAACTAGTGGTGGTGTTGCTATTATGCAAGATAAAACACACTTAACGGGCCATTAATTAAAACAAATAGAAAAGTGGGAAGAAGAATGTACATTTTAAAAAATGAAAACTTAACAGCACAGATTAGTAAAAATCCTTTTGAATTAGTTTCATTAAAAAAAGATGGCAAAGAATATGTTTATCAACAGGATAGCACTTGAAAAAAATAATGACCAATTTGTTTTCCAATTACAGGAAAATTAATTAATGACCAATATCGCCTGGATGATAAAACATATCATATGACAGGGAATGTTTTTTTCCTTGCTATTACTGACTGAAAAGTTGTTACACAGACAACGGAGCTGTTAGTTGTTGAGTATGTTGCAGCAAAAACTTTTTATGACCAATATCCGTTTACCTTTAAACTAGAAGTAACATATCAATTAGTAGGAGCTGAGCTAATTAATAAGGTTAAAATTACTAATCTTGATTCAAAACCATTACCTTATAATTTTGGGTGGCATCCAGCGTTTATTTGTGATGATCATTTAGGAAAAATTATTTTTGATCAACCTCAAATAGTTACGCATATTCCTGGCGGTGCTTTTTTAGGAACAACAATGACAACAGAAGTTAAAAATGAAATTGGATTAGATGAGTATGATTTTGCGACAGGGCAATGTTACGCTTTATTAAATCAAACAACTGAACAAGCATTAATTGTTGATCCAATCCGAGTTATCCGCTTAACAACAAAGGGTTATCCTAATGTTTTGGATTGAAAATGTCAAAATGATGCAAAATATATTTGTGTTGAACCATGAGATGGTCATCAAGATGATGTTAATTATGCAACAACACCATTTGATCAAAAACTATGAATTAATCATCTTGCTCCACAAGCAACAAAAGAATATTTATTACAAGTTGAATTAAAAAAATAAAACCTCTTAATTTCTTAAGAGGTTTTAATCAATTAAATGAATATTATTTTAAAGGTTACAATAACCAAGCAGGGGGGCTTGCTTGATGCCTAAAGAAAATATTAGGTAGGAAAATATGATCAGTAGATTTTTTATTGTAAAAAGTTTTTTACTTTTAATACGATACTTTATAATATTCAGCAGCATAATATTTATTATAAAGTATTAACCATTTTTTCTTCATTCTTGTAGCATCGTTAGAATGAATCGGTGTCACATTATTATTTAATAAATATTTTAGGATTTAGAGTTTAATATTTTAAAGTAATAAAAGGTAACAAGAATACATTCAGTTTTGTTTTGTAAGCAGTTATTCATAATTAATTTTAAATAATAATGTTCTGATCACCACCTCTATTATCTCGCAAAAAGGTAAAAAATCATTTTCTTTTTTAGAAGGTTTCAGAATTATCAAATAATTATATTGGTTAAATTTAGAAAATTATTTTCATTTTGCAAAAAATAAGAACCATCTTATGATGGTTCTTTTGTGATACTTATTTTTTGCAAAGTTTGGTAAAATTTTGTTTTAATGATTTTATTATTACAGTAATTATATAAATACATACTACCAATTAAAATTCCTAAAATTGCGATAAAAGCAATAATAAATCACACATATCCTTGCAAACCAAAAAAGGTTCCGTGGACATTTAAAAAGAAATATGGATATCAACGATTTTCAATTACACCGGGTGTACTTCCTGGTCAAGTAAAATGATCACCAGAAAGACGACGTAATTCACCTCTAATCATTGCATAAGCACAATATCCTAGTAAAACAAGGACATATTTTCAAAAGTTTGTGCGAAAAAATTGTTTTAACTTAATTTCTTGCTTATTTTCCATAAAAAATAGAACATAAACAACAAACGCAATTGGATTGGTCATATGATCAATAACGGTTGTAATTCAGCCTAAAGCACCACCTGGTAGGGGCTGTGTTGGTAGTAGTAAACAATTATATATAATAAAAGTAATGGTAATATAACAAGCTGCAGCTAGGGCAACTGGATATGATTGAATTTTATTTTTATTTTCTTGATGATGGCGAATTCCACTAATTAAGAATCAGAATAAGATTCCTAAGTTTGATAAACAAGTAAAAGTTGTAAAAAAATCTAATGTATATACTGTGTAATCACCATGGTAACGGTTAATAATATCATTTTGATTGAGAATCCCATTGACAAATGCTCATGTTAAGATGGCAATTCCAACTATTGCAAAAAATAGTTTATAAATTTGCTTTCAAATTAATTTTATTTTTAAAGTCATTTATAACTATTTCTCCTTGATTCTTGGTTGATTTGTAGTAATTATAATAATCCTGCAATTACTACCATAATATTTTAGCATTAATTAATTTAAAAGATAGATAAACTAATAAAAATGATATGGGTCTGGCAAAAATAATGTTTTTTTTGAAAAAGGTATACATTTGAAATAAAATTGGGTAAGATAATATAAACCTAAATTATAAGGTTTAATTAGAAGAGGTGTAATGATGTCAAAAAAAGAACTAGCAGAGTTAATTGCGGGACAATTTAATTTATCAAAATCTCAAGCGGGAGAAATTGTCGACTTTGCTTTTGATAGAATTAAAGAAACTTTAGTCAAGGGAAATGAGGTTGCAATTGCCGGATTTGGGAAATTTTCTGTATCAGCAAGAGCAGCAAGAGAAGGAAGAAATCCAGCTACTGGTGAAACAATTAAAATTCCAGCTTCTAAAGCAGCTAAATTCAAAGCAGCTAAACAATTAAAAGATGCATTAAACTAATCAACAGTTAGTTAAGAATTTATTGTAATGTTAAATAATTTATTTAACAAGGGCAGTATTAATAAGTGGCGATTTTTGTTGAGCCATTACAAATTAATAAATTTGTCAGAAGAACAGTTAGTGTTAATCATGTTGATTATGAACTTTTCTTCTTCTTATAAAAGGTTCATCACTCCGTTAGAAATTGCTAATCACTCCAATTTTACGGAAACAAAAGCAAAAAGCATGTTAGATCAATTAAAACAAGAAGGTTTTATTGATATTAAGATGAAAAAAGATGTTTTAGAAATGGATCTATCACCAATTTTCAACAAAATTATTATCGCAATCGAAAATTTAGAGTTAAATGTTGAAAAAAAGATTTTGTTTGACCAAGTCAATCAAATTTTACAAAACCCTTTAACTGAACACGAAAAAGCCACTTTAAATACTTACTTAGAGAATAAAATTTCTGATTTTCAATTAACCCTAATTATCACTAATCATCAAGAAACAAAAATGACGTTTAAAGAACTTATTAAGTTTATTGATAATTATCTTAAAAATAAACCAAAATCATTAACTAAGTACAATTGATTAATTGATTAAGAACTGGTTTAAAGTCAAGAAAATTAGGAAGGGTCAGAAAAAGTTCATAGCCATTTTCTTCAAAAAAAGAAACTGGGATTTGTTTTGTTGGCATTAGTTTTATTCATTCTGTTAATTTCTGATATGATAGGATAAAATAACGATCATAATGATGAAAATAAATAATAATAAAACTAATGCCATGATGTTTTTTAACTAAAGCTAATTGTTTTAACTGATGTGCTTTAATATTGTTTAAGTTGAATTTTTGCTGATTGGTTTCTTTTGCTTCAAATTCGATATAATGGCCTTGATAAAGACCATAATAATCACAACCAGTTTTTTCTTTAAAATAACCTTTTATGATTATGTGTTGATCTTTTTCCAACGGAATAATATTGACTGCTCGTTTAAAAAAGAGGCCAATATTATGGTCAAAATATTTTTGAATAGTATAATTAAGTAAAGATTCTAAAAACATTCCACGATTATTGGGTAGGTGCATACTTGTTTCCTCCTTCAATAATATAATTAACAAAAAAGGACACTTGTTCCTTGCAAAAGAGGTGTTAAAATGAAAACAATTAAATTGCGAGCAGTTGATATCATTAATAAAGAATTTCAGGTTGATTATCAAGGCTATGATCCGAATGAAGTTGATATGTTTTTGGATATGATTGCCACTGATTATCGTGTTTTTGAAGGCATTACTAATGATTTCAATAAAGAAATTAAATATTTGCGTCAGCAAATAAATGATTTGCAAGATAAGAATGATGTTTTAAGAGCCCAACTTGATGAAACAAAAGCCCAAAAAGCACGGTTAGAAGAAGAAGGTTTTTCAAAAGCTGATCTAATAAAACGAATCCATAATTTAGAAGGTAAGATAAAAAATGACTAAATTTTAACAAATGGTTATTAGTAAAATTAACACTTTATTTTTATATATAGTATAATTATTATGAGTTATAACAGAACTAGTTGCTATTAACAACAGTTAATAGAGGAAACTCCACGCTCGCACAATCTGCGATGATTGTAGTGTTTGTGCTAATTTAATTCATAAGAATTAGGCATAAGGGATCCTTATGACGGCTGAAAAAAATCCTAAGTTATTATTAATATGGAATTTTTTCTATAAAAGTGCCACAGAAACGAGTTTTTAAAGAAATTTAAAAAATGGAACGGGTAAACCCCACAAGCGAGAAACCTAAATTTTGGTAAGGGAACTTCTTTTTTTCAAAACAGAAGAAAATAAGAAGATTAATTTTAAAAAATTGATAGATAAATAACTAGTATTTTATTTTATAAAATAAAAAACAGAACGTGGGTTATGATGTTATGACTTTGCAAATAAAAATAGAGCCATCTATTTTTATTTTTTCTTTATTAAAATAAATTATAATTTATTTTGTTAAAAATTTATTGTGGACTTGACTTTTTAAAAAGATAAATTATAATTTTTATAAATAAGAAAGGAAAAAAATAATGAAAAAAAATAGTAACAATGATTTAACTGTGAAAAATGATAGGATTTGGGTTCGAATTAAATCATCATTATTTCACAAAGAATTATATAATCAAAGGTCGGTTACCTTTAAAATTACTGCTGCGGCAATCTTTTTAGCTGTCGCTGTTGGTTTAAGTTTATTAGAAATTTTTAATATTCCAACGCCATGAGGAGCAACCTTTGGTTTACGCTTTTTTGACACATTAGTGATTATTTATTCAATCTCAATTGTTGGGTTAGGGTTTGCGTTATTGGAGGGAATAGCTTTACCTTGGATTCATAATCTAATTGATGGTCACCACACTTGGATTGAAATGGCATTCTTTATGATTTCTAACATTCTAGTTGTTCTTATCACATGGTTTATCTATTATATCTTGTTTAATGCTTACTATAAAGTAGAAGTTCCAGAAGATATTGAAGATCATACAATTCATGAGTATCATCATGTTAAAAAGGCTCATGATCACCATCATAAAATTATTAGTATTGCTTGAACAAAGAAGATTTTAGCATTTGTAATTATTGTGCCATTGTGTGCTTTAGTTGAAACGTTATCATTTCTAATTGTTGCAAAAATTCTAGTAAATACTGGCCATTCTCATTTAGAAGAAGAACATGTTCATATGATTAACCACGGGATTAATATGTTATCCCCCGCAGTTAGTACACAAAACGAAATTATTAATTGACCAGATAGTGTTAGTGTTGCTCACGCTGGTCATGACCATGATCACGACAATAATGGGATGGCGTCTATTTTCGAATCATGACAACATACTTTAATCTTTATTGGAATTTTCTTTGGAATCTTTACCGCAAAGTATATTGTTAATGCTACATTGTTTTTATTATTAGAACGACGAACAAGACAGTTGGTTGATCGATATGGAATATATGTCTAAAAAACTTTTTTAAAACATTAAAAAAGTTTTATTTTTTGTTATAATATACAGATAAGAGAGTTTATTGATAAAACTTATTTGGAATAAGAGGTGAGTTTATGGGGAAAATTAAAGAGTTAATTGATATTAATAAGATTGAAAAAGACTTGGAGTATAACGAATTAAACCATAAAAATCAGACTCGTAAGCAACAAACGCCATTAGAAATGATGAAGGAAATTAAAGCACCGCGAATCGGTTTTTTTAAGTTGGTTGCAATTTATTATCGTGACTATTTATGACGATCATTTACAATTTTATTTACTTTAGTTTTAAGTTCAACGTCAATTGTAACAATTACCCTTTTAATAAATAAGTTAATGACCCAAATTTTATTTGAATTTGGAAATGATCCGGGGGCAGTATCAACTGGTTTAGACTGATGAATTTGATTAATTATCATTGGTGTTGTCTTAGTAATCGGGGTTGTCACAACAAATATTCGTGAACGTGTTGGGGGAATGTTGGGACGGAATATTGAAATTGATGTTCGAAATGCCGTTCTAAATAACTTAGTTGATTTAAACATTGGTTATTATTCTGATAAAAAAATTGGAGAAACAATGACAAAATTAATTAATGATACGCAAATTATTGGGGATGAATCACAATTAACGCCAGCTAACTTAATTAGTATTCCAATTATCTTTATTGGAAGTGCAATCGTATTGTTAAATATTGATTGAAAATTAGCGTTAATTTGTTTAGGGGCAACCGCTTTATTTATGACAGCAGTTGCTGTAACATTCCGTTCACAATCATCAGAAACAGAAAATGTTCGTGCTAAAATTACTGACGTTAATGGTGATGTGACTGATCGAATTGCTTCAATTGCTTTAATTAAAGCGACAGGAACAGAAGAATATGAACGTGTTCGTTTTGAACAAATTCATAAGGAATACTATCGTATTAATCGTCGTTTAAATCGTATTCAAGCGCGAATGACAACAATTATTATTCTTTGTGCATTAAGTTTAACTGTTATTGTTGTCTTATCAAGTATTATTTTATATGGTAATAAAGGGTCAGAAAGTACTAACCACATTATGAAAGTTTTACCAGCTTTTATTACAGGAGTTAATACATTAGCCTTCCCAATTTGAACATTAACTGGATTAGTACCAGGATTAGCGCGGGCAACAGCATCAACAAAAAGAATTATTCAATTAATTCGTGTTGATACAACAATTGAACCAAACCGTGACGCGCCAAATGTTAATGAAATCACTGGTGATATTGTTTTAAAAGATATTGTTTTTGAGTATCCAGAAAAACCGGGGGTTGTTATTTTACCAAAAACAACTTTAAAATTTGAAAAAGGAAAAAGTTATGCTTTTGTTGGCGAAACTGGAAGTGGAAAATCAACAATTTCAAAATTATTGTTACGCTTTTATGATCCAACAAGCGGAGAAGTTATTATTAATAATACTAATTTAAAAGATTTAAATTTAGCAAGTTACTTAACACATGTTGGTTATGTTGAACAAGAGCCAAAAATTTTATTTGGGGATGTTATTTATAATGTTCGTTATGGAATGTTTAATGCGACCGAAGAAGAAGTTATTGCAGCTTGTAAAAAAGCTAACTTACATGATTTAGTAATGGGCTGAAAAGATGGTTATAACACCATTTTAGGTGAACGTGGCTCTATGTTATCAGGAGGACAAAAACAACGGTTAGTTATTGCCCGAATGATTTTAAAAAATCCGCAAATCTTAATTTTAGATGAAGCAACAAGTGCGTTAGATAATATTGTTGAAAAAGAAATCCAAGCCGAATTAGAAAAAATTATGGTTGGTAAAACAACAATTTCAATTGCGCACCGATTAAGCACAATTAAAAATGTTGATGAAATTTTTGTCTTAGGAAAAGGGCAAGGAATTATTCAGAATGGAAAATATGATGAATTAGTTTCAATTGATGGTCCGTTCCGTGATCTTCATCGTGCCGGAAACCAAGGGCGGTAAAAAAGTGTTAAATGACACTTTTTCTTTTTGTTTAGTTAACAGGATTATTATTTTTAAATAAAGTGCTTTTAATAACAACTTGAAAATGGTAAAATATAGCAAATTTATTTTTAATTAGAAGGGTGATAAAGCATATTAAATTTAAAGAGTGAAAGCAACAATTACGTGATGGTTCAGAATTACAAATGTATGAATGAAAACCAGTAAACGACAAAGATATTAAAGGCGTTGTGCAATTAGTCCATAGGAGTGCGGAACATTCTTTACTTTATGAAGATTTTGCAAAATTTTTAGTTGCTAATAATTATGTTGTTGTTGCCGAAGATCATCGCGGCCATGGGAAAACAGCGACTTGTTCTGAAGATTTAGGATTTTTTGCAGAAAAAGAAGGCTGAGAAAAAATTATTGATGATTTATATGAAGTAACAACTTATATTAAACATTGTTATCCTAATACGCCAATTGTGATGTTTGGTCACTCAATGGGATCATTTATGGTTCGCCATTATGCGATTAAATATGGAACAAATATTGCTGCTTTAGTTATTTGTGGAACAGCGCATTATCCAAAACGATTATTAAAATTTTCAGTTAAAATGGCTAGAATTGGTCAAAAACTTAAGGGACCAAAGTCAAAAGATAATTTTATTTATAAATTTTCTTATGCGCCACTAAATGTTCGTTATAAAGATGAAGGGGTCTTAGGAACAGAATGATTATCAACAGATAGAACCGTGCAAGAGGCATTTGCAAATGATCCGCTAACAGGTCAAGTTTTTTCAACGAGTGCTTTTAAAGATATGTTTACGGGATTATTATTTATCACTAATAAAAAAAATATTAAGTTAACACCAAATACTTTACCGTTGTTATTTATTGCTGGACAAGATGACCCGGTTGGCAAATATGGGAAGACAGTATTAAAAACCGTTGAATTGTATAAAAAAGCCGGTAAAAAAGTTAAAGTGAAATTATATCCAAATGCTCGTCATGAAATTTTAAATGAACCAATTAAACAAGAAATTTATCAAGATATTTTAAATTTTTACAATAAGAGTCTTTCTCGATAGTTGAAAGTCTAATTTTTATAAAAAAACAAAGAGTACCCACTTGTTTTTTTTGCTTTAATATATTCAATAAGCAACAACGGACTATTTAAAATTTGTGAGGAGAAAAAAATGAATTTACAAAATGGAATTTCAAATTTTAATATCCCAAGCTCAATTCATTTTTTCTTTAATTCCTCATTGGAACGTGTTACAATATTTTTTCTGGCAAGTATTATTTTATTTTATACAATCTTAAAAGTTGTCTTTAATTTTGTCGAAAACTCTTGATGAAATAAAAAAAATCATCAATATGACAATTTGAAAACTAATTTTGTGTAAGATTATGATTTTGCTTTAAATTTTTTAAACGTTAAAATATAATACCGTTGATTGTTGGTTTGGTGTTAAACCTTTGTGTTGGTATTTTCATTTTCAGAGCTTTAAATAATTTTGAATATTAGTGAAACCCAAACCATGATAATGAATTAAGGCTTCTTTAAGACTGGATTGTAATTTACTAATCTTATTTAACTTTTGATAACTAGTATCAGGGTTTGTACTAGTTTTGGTGGAATATAGAGTAGAATTTGTTTGTTTTGCTACTAATAAATATAGTGGTTGCATATCAGAAATAATTATTGATTTTTCTTTAATTAGTTGCTTATTCATATTTTCAATAATCCATTGTTTTTGTAATCTTTTGGTATTGGTGGATTGAACAAAAATATTATTATTGCTATCAACTGCCATTTGAATACAGCATTTGGTATCAGTTGAAAATGGATCGAGATGAGTTTTTCGTTTATCAAATTTATCTTTAAAATTGCCTTTATGAATTTCTTTAATAAATGTTTCATCCATTTGGATTTGACCATTTAATTTTTTAAATTTTAACTGTGTATTTTCTAATTGTTTTGATTGCATTAATTTTTGTCGATTATATCAAGCGGTTTTTGGGGTTGTTTTAATAAAACGAGAAATTATTTTACTAGATTGTCCTAACAATGAAATTTGAATTAATAAATTTCACTGTTCATAATTTAAATGACTTCAATAAGTAAAATGATGACGAAATGCATCAAAACTAGCACGACATTTTTTACATAAATATTTTTGTTTTCCTTCGGAATTATGACCATTTTTAACACAATGAAAAGATTTGCAATTAGGACATATAATGCCTTTATCTCTAAATTTTTGATCAATTTCATTTAAACGTTTTTGTTTTTTAATTAAGTCTGCTTGTTGTTTTATTTTTTCATAAAATTCTAAAAATTGATCATCTGTTAAGCTATTTATTAATTCTGTAATTATTTTTTTCATCATTTATTTACCTCTATATATTAAAAATATACCTAATTTTAGGTATATTTTATAAATATCAAGAGTTTTCGACAAAATTAAAGAAAGTTGTTACTTATTTTTTTAGAATTTATGCAATTAAATTAAGATTAGGAGTACAAGCAACAAAATATTTTTTTAATGTAATCTTAATTGTTACTGAATTTATTATGACAATAATTTTACAAATGGTTTTTATAAAAATTTATGCTCTCGGTAATTATATTACTACTTATGCTGTGATTGAGACAGTGTTAGTTCTTCAATTTATGATTGGAATTATTATTTTAATGAACAAACAATTTTTAAATTATATTTTTAAATTAATGATGTTAATCTTTACTTCATTGTTATTTTCATTTTTAATGGGAAAACAATTATTGCTTTGACTTGATAAAATTCATAATCATCAAATCTTAGTTCTATGGTTAACATGAAGTATTTTAACTGGTTTTATTGTTGCAATTTTTTACTTATTTGATCTAAAAACAAAATTTGTACATAAGTTTGCTTTTCATTTGCTAATCTTTTTAATTACAATTAGTAATTTTGAAAGCCGACCAAATGATTTACGAGTTTTAAGACATTCGTTACTTTTAAAAATTTTATTAAAACTAATTAAAATTCTATGCTTACTATATTTGTTTTTTTGATGAAAACAGTCAAAAAAACAATGCAAAATTTATGAGAAATTACTGATAATAATGAAATCGAATTGGTTGAACTTTCATTATTATTAAATGCCCTTCATTTTTTTAATATTAGTCAAAAAAATGGTTTAGAAAGCTTACCAAATAAATTCTTAAAAAATGAAATTAATGGCTGAATGGGGTCGTTGCAAGAATAAAATAATGCTTAGATTAACTAATTCAATGGCTTATAAAAAACAATTTATTAACAAAGACAACTTATCAATAAAAAAGAAAAGAGGGAACAAGAATGCGCAAGTTACTTAATATTTTGGCTGCTACAGTTTTAGTGACAACTCCAGCTATTACTGTTGTTAGTTGTAAAAACAAGGGAAAAGCACAAACGGGGGATAAATATAAAGATCCCGAAGTCGAAAAAATGCCAAATGGACCATTAAAATCAAAGATTTTACAAACAACATTATTTTCAAAAATGGCAATTGCTAATCGACATGAAAATTTAAATGGATATACACCATCAACTTTACAGATGTTAACACGATTGCCAGATTCATACAAAGATAAAGATGGCAATTTAGTTGATGTTGATTATTATCGTGGTCGTTATTTAAATCAAAAAGATGGAATGCCATTAAATAATATGGCATCAAATTATGATTATATGAATATCTTGAATAATGACTTATATAATACGGAAAATCAAACAAAAGCAAAGCTTCCAGGATATTCTGAAAATGATTTATTACCAGCAATGCCTAGTTTAGCAGCAAATAGTAATATGTTAAATTATTGATATGATGGGGGACCACTATCAAATTATTCAATTGCAAAAGAAATTTTAGCAACACAACAAGGAGATGCGCGGTTACATAAAACGATTAAGGATGCTTATAACAAAGCAGTGTTTGAGTTACAACGAACAACTTACTTTTATGATTTAAATATGAATTATAATCCGTTGGCAACAAAAGACATTAAATTTGATACTACAACAAATTCAAATTTTGTTATTAATGGGAAAAAATTTGCGACAGGTAAATCATTTACCACAGCACAGAAATCAGAAGAACAAGATAAATTAATGGTAATTTTACAGTTAATTTTAATGGCTGATATGTTTACGGACCGTTCACAATCAAAAACATATATTAATCAATTAAACAAATTTTTACCATTGTCAAAAGATGCGGATGGGACTTTTTTTGGAAGTATTTTAGGAGCTATTTATTTTCAAATTTTTGGTTCACCAACAATGCCAAATAATCCAAACGAAAAAAATCCAAATTATGAATTAGCAAAAAAAGGTGTTTCAGTAGCCTTAAGTAATTTAGGAGCAACAGGAAATGCAAAACAAGAAATTGAAGCAAAAATTAATAATTTCTTTGCCCAACAAGCACAAATTTTTAGTGATTTATTATTAACAAAACCAATGCAAGATGATTTAGATTTGGCAAAACCAGAGGACCAATATAAAAATCGTGATGCAATGTGGAATGGAAAAACACCAAAATTATCACTAGCTGATTTATTATTTAAAAAAGATAGTTCATCAAAATCATTAGCCGAATTATTTATTGAATTTGGAAACGAAGTTAATGGTTGATATACAAAGGCAACAATAGAACAACAAGGGGAGGCCAATAATGCTATTGGAACATTTTTAAAAGTTGCAGGACAAGTTGTTACGCCAGGATTTAAAGTAGTCTTACAATCTATGGCTAAAATGATGATGTTACCAGCAAATGATGGTTTATGAACTTTAACAATTAATGATATGAATCAGTTTGTTATTGCCTTATCACAAGGAATTTTAGATAATGCTGATTCATTAACAAAAGTTAGTCAAATTTCATGATCTGATCCAAATAACCAGGAACAAAATCAAACAGAAATTGCAAAATTATTAACTGGTAGTGCAGATCCAACCAAACCAGCAGCCGGTTCATTTATGGACGTAGCATTTACATGGTTTAACGATGGAACCAAACCAGTTCGTGCGTTATTAAATAAATTATATTTTGATCCTAATTCAGAAACACGGAAAGATTTATTAGCAATTAATAATTCCTTATATGATTATACGAATACGTTATTATTAGGAGAAAATTGATTTATTAATAATGGAAAGTTTTTAAACGAAAATAATATGCAGTATGACCTTGAATATAAAGGAATTGGTGATGCTGATGTTGCTACTAATCTAAACTTACATGAAAAATGATATGTGGCAAAAGATGGAATTAAAACATACCAAGATTTAAATAAAGCTTATTTAGATGCGTTAGGAAACTATGATTTAGATTGATTTGAAAAGTATGATGGTTTAGGAAATAATTATCAAAAAGTTAATTACAAATATACTATTACTTGGACAAATGTCAATCCTGGTGATGATAGTCATCAATACTGAGTAATTTCTAATATTCAATGATTTGCAAAAGATAGTAGCGGACAATGAAAACGTTATTATGATGTTGTGCAAAATGATTAAGATAGTGGTGTAGGATTAAACATGAAAAAAACACTGTTGATGAAGCAAGGAATCTTAGGAATAATTAAGGCAAAAGGGCAATTTATTTCATTGCTCCTTTTAATTTTTATTTGTTCAATTATTACTTCTTGTTTATTTACGACGGTAACTAGTTTACAAGCAGCGAACCGTCAAATGGGATATGGTAGTTTTGATTATAACCATTCTTTTCACTATTCAGCAATGGAATTTGAAAATTCAAATATGCAAACAATTACACCAAGTTTTGCCTTTGATTCAGAATATGTTATTGTAGAAAACAACGATAATAAATTAACATATCCAAAAATTACAATTGGTACGGCCAATAGTGATGTTTTTTAAGCTTTAACACAGCAAGATATTACGTTTGACAAAACATCTTCTGGAGCAATAGCTGGGTTATGGTTAGCTTTAAAAATTCGCCAATCAGCACCGAGTTATCAAAATACATTAATTGCGAAATTACGGGCAATGGGGCAAAATACATTAGCTGATCAGTATTTTGCTAATTTTAAAACAACGCAAATTTATAAAAACTTTTTAGGAATTATTATTGATTATATTAATAAACATTTTCTAGTAATAAATCCCACCGCAACAGAAGTAGAAATTAAAAATGCCATTGCTATGTTTACAAATGGGCAAGCAGATCAAAATCAAAAGGCAGTTAATCGTTGAGATTGAGAATTAAAAACAACAAATAATGATTTTTCTTATTTTGAGATGCCTGATATTGACGTCACATTAGGGAAAGACAATAAAACAATTAGCACTGTTAATATAAATACTTTGTTTGATAAAGGTTTACGTGGTAGTTTTGGAGTTGCGGCGCGTTATAAAATAACAGATAGTGGTGGGAATGAAGCAGAGCGAATTCAATATTTAGCGCAATCACCTTATCAATATATTGATAAATTAAACCAAACCGGAATTAATGAAGGACGAATGGTTGTTGGTGATTTATTTAATAATGTTACTTTTTTTGGCAATAATAGTGAACGAAGTTCGTTTATTAATTTTGTTCAAAGTTATTACAAAATGCTCGGAATTGTTAGTAATTTTGCAATTTCAATGCGTCAGGAAGTTACAACGTGAGATATTGTTAATAATTTAAAATACAAAGTAATTGGTTGACATGATTTATTAAAAGATGAGCAATTAAAAATTTTTAATAAGGTTTCTGAATGAGAAGGACCATCTCTTGTTGAATCAACCTTAAACAACTGTTATGTTGTTGTTAGTCCTAATTATTTAAAATTTCAAAATAAATCCTTACGTGATGATATTAGGATTGGCCAACAAACTTTTACGGTTGGGGCAACAGGGGGAGACAGATTAAACATTTATCCAACAATTTATGAAACTGATTTTATTCCTGATTTTAAAACAGATACTGTTGTTTATTTATCTTCATATGGCATGTGATTATTGTCAGAAGATAATAATAAAGGTTTAATTAGTTTAAAAGATAATTCACGTGTTTTTTTAAAAAGTTTAGCTGGACAACCAGCAGCTAATTTAGCACTTTTTAAAAAATATTATGCTAACAATCCTAATGAATTAGATACTTATGCACAAGCGTTACAAATAAATAATAATCAAAAAGCAACTGATCCTGCCATTGGTACTTTTGAAACTAAAAATGAAACAAGTCAATTAACATGACGTTATAGTTTATTAGATAAAACAATTAATGTTTATATTTATATTGGATTATTTTTCATTATTATTTTTGCAATAACATTATTTGTTGTTTCATATATTATCATTAAAGAAATGATTAAACGAGAATCATCACAAATTGGGATGTTAAAAGCGGGTGGATATTATCTTCGTGAAATTACTTTATCTTATTGAAGTATTTTAATGCTTAGTGTTCTCATTGCTGTCCCGACCGGTTGGTTAGTTGGGATTACCCTCCAACTCTTTGTTGTAAAATTATTTAATTTATTCTTTATTATTAATTGAACCTTTACTTGAAACTGAATGATTCTGCTCTTTTTATCAGCCTTTTTTGTTGCTTTTCTATCGTTGATTACATTTGTTACTTGTTATTTTTCAATTAGTAAAACAGAAGTATTAAGTTTAATTTATCCAACACGGGAATTAAATGTTGATAATAAATTAGCGCGTTCTGTTCGTAGTTTGGACTTCAAAACGTTTGTTGGTCGCTTCCGGATGGTGGTTTTATCAACTTCCTTAAAGCAAGCTTTTACTTATTTAGGCATCTTTGCTTTAGTAACTTTTACTTTAACAGTATCATTATTAGCCCCCGTTTATGCTAAAAACTTTAATACAAACTATTATAAAAATATTAAATATGGTAGTGAGGTTAAATATAGTAATGTTATTAGTAATAGTCCATTGTCATATTACAAAACATATCCATGAAATGGAATTAATAATGTTCCAAACACCGGGGATCCAACTGATAAATATTTATATCCAATTGGGGGAATGACACCATTAGCAAATTATTATAGTATTGATGGTGGTAAAATAATTAAGTCACTAAAAACAGTAAACCAAGAACCAACAGTGGCAGGAATTTTAAAAGATATGTTGTCATATAACTTTGTTACTTTGTCAGGAACTAATTTATCATTAGGAATTTTTAATTATCTAAATGAATTAATAAAAAATTCACCGAGTGGCGATAGTGTGCGAGCTTTAATTTCTGAAATTTTATGTACTGTCTTACCAAAAGCCCTTGGGATTGGCGCGATTCCATATCCACCGTTCCCAGACAAAGGTGATTATGTTGCTTTGTGAAATACTTGTTTTAGTAAAGCAACAAACGGTATTATTCCAGCTTCGGTAAAAGAGGATTGAAATAAGAATCCTGATCGTGCAAATCACTTTGCTTTAGGAATTGGAACAATGAGTTATAATAATGCAACTGATGATGTTTTCACTAGTTTTGATGCAGCATATAATGATAAAAACTTACCAGTTTATGGGATTAACGCTAATACAAAAATGCTACAATTATCAGCAGATGATCGTGCTGCTTTAGCAAATAATAATAATAATAATAATAATCAAGTTGTTAATGCAATTGCAAATGTGACATCACTTCAGCAGTTAAACTTGTGGGTTGGGAAAGAAATTACTTTGACACCACAATTATCAACCTTACAATATAATGTTGGTCCAGAGCAGTGAACAGAGTTTAGTAATAATAATACCGCATTAGTTAAACAAAACTGGAAATATAACCTTAGTGGTAGTCCAGGGCCATGAAATCCAAATAATTACCAGAGTTTATATTCGTTAGATAAAAGTTATTTTACTTATAACGCAAGTTCTAATACAAAATATTATGCTTCAGCAGATCCAAAGAGTGAATATTATAATTTAAATAATGTTGAATTATGAATTCCATCCAATTCAGCAATGGAACAAATTTGGACGAATAAAGTGATTACTTTAAATAATGGTCAACAACGGAAACTATTAGAGGTATCATCAGGATCTAATAAAATAGTACGAAAAGAAACTGTTAATAGTCAGGAATATTGAGTTATTAAACCATATGATTTTAACTTTGATGGTTCATATAGTGGCGACTTTGTTAATGGCATTCCAACAACGTGATATCAAGCAGCGATTGATAATAATTTTATCAAAGTTGTGCCATCATTGACAGTAATGCCAGTCAAAGTTAAAATTGTAAAAAGTATTGCCACTTATGATAATCCACGGTTATTTGTTAGTATGCAGAATGCAAATAAAATTAATTTCTTTCCAACAACAGAATTAAACTTTAATTTTGTCGAAAACTCTTGATGAAATAAAAAAAATCATCAATATGACAATTTGAAAACTAATTTTGTGTAAGATTATGATTTTGCTTTAAATTTTTTAAACGTTAAAATATAATACCGTTGATTGTTGGTTTGGTGTTAAACCTTTGTGTTGGTATTTTCATTTTCAGAGCTTTAAATAATTTTGAATATTAGTGAAACCCAAACCATGATAATGAATTAAGGCTTCTTTAAGACTGGATTGTAATTTACTAATCTTATTTAACTTTTGATAACTAGTATCAGGGTTTGTACTAGTTTTGGTGGAATATAGAGTAGAATTTGTTTGTTTTGCTACTAATAAATATAGTGGTTGCATATCAGAAATAATTATTGATTTTTCTTTAATTAGTTGCTTATTCATATTTTCAATAATCCATTGTTTTTGTAATCTTTTGGTATTGGTGGATTGAACAAAAATATTATTATTGCTATCAACTGCCATTTGAATACAGCATTTGGTATCAGTTGAAAATGGATCGAGATGAGTTTTTCGTTTATCAAATTTATCTTTAAAATTGCCTTTATGAATTTCTTTAATAAATGTTTCATCCATTTGGATTTGACCATTTAATTTTTTAAATTTTAACTGTGTATTTTCTAATTGTTTTGATTGCATTAATTTTTGTCGATTATATCAAGCGGTTTTTGGGGTTGTTTTAATAAAACGAGAAATTATTTTACTAGATTGTCCTAACAATGAAATTTGAATTAATAAATTTCACTGTTCATAATTTAAATGACTTCAATAAGTAAAATGATGACGAAATGCATCAAAACTAGCACGACATTTTTTACATAAATATTTTTGTTTTCCTTCGGAATTATGACCATTTTTAACACAATGAAAAGATTTGCAATTAGGACATATAATGCCTTTATCTCTAAATTTTTGATCAATTTCATTTAAACGTTTTTGTTTTTTAATTAAGTCTGCTTGTTGTTTTATTTTTTCATAAAATTCTAAAAATTGATCATCTGTTAAGCTATTTATTAATTCTGTAATTATTTTTTTCATCATTTATTTACCTCCATATATTAAAAATATACCTAATTTTAGGTATATTTTATAAATATCAAGAGTTTTCGACAAAATTAAAGATGCTTTATTAGAAAAAGAAAAAAACGAAAGAATAGAAACTGATAACAAATTAGATAAAAAAATTGATAATTTATCAAGTGAAACAAAAGAAAATTTAGATAAAAAACAAGATAAATTAACAAAAAATTCTAATCTAGAAATTGATTATATATCTTGTCAAAGATATGTTAGTTCTAAAGATATATACATATATGGTGATTTAAGTTTTCATAATGACCCAAAACCAGAAGATATACCAAGATTTACAAAAATAGTCAGAGAAGTACAAAATAATATTCAAGTACCAATTACAAAAAATATTAATGATAAGTCAACAGATGAAGAAGTACCAACTGCAAAAGCAGTATACAATTCTTGTATATGACAAGTTGTTGATACTAGTGATTTTGTATCAAATAGTCAAGATTATCAAATTAAAGATTTTAATAAAATAAATTATATTTACAAAATTTCTGCGTCTCCCTTTAAGTGACCTTATTCTGGAGTAATCGAAACATTTGATTATTTTAATAACAATATTAGTGCATCATTTGTTGGTGGTTATAGTTTAGAGATTACTGTTGCTGGAATTGTTAATGTTAAAGATAAAAATGATAAAAATTCACCAATGGGAACATTGTTTATTTGAAGAAAAAAATATTAATTAATAAATTAGAAAGGAGATGTTTTATGCCAAAATTAGAAGTTAAAGATATAATTATGTTTTTGAAAATCTTTGGAGTTTAATCATTGTTTTTTATTGCAGGAATTATTATTTGTTTTATAGGACCTACTAAATTAGGAATTGGTTGACCTGCATATGTAATTATTGGTGCAATGCTTAATGGTTTTGGAGTTATTGTTTTAATTATTGAAACAATTAGATTTATCAAAACACATAAAAAAGAACAAAATAAAGATGGCATTGAAGATGTTATTAAAAAAGAAAAAACAAAATAAAGAGTTGTTATAAATGGGATTGCTGCCAGCAAAAAAGAAATTAAAAAAAGAATATGATATTGATAGTTATTATCTTAATTTAGCATCAACGATTACTAATCGTAAAAATGTTACTGTTCAAAAACATAATGAGATTTTAGAAAAAAGAATTTGTGAAGATAATGCTAATTTTTTAAATCCACGAGATTTAGAAATTAGCATTTATAATCCACTTACTAATAAACAAATAAACTCTCAATTAATTAATAACTTTTTAAAAATGCAAGACTTTACTAATAAGAATTGATATAACGAATATAAAATTAATAAGAATGGTAAAGGTGCATACTTTATTTTTGCTAATAATTCAAAACTTAATTTTATTACTATTGATTTTTACAATGACCAGTATGATGAATTGGGTAATTTAGTATCTTGCACTTTTGATTATGATCCTTATATTAAAAATGACCAGAGTATTTTTATTACTGAAAAATTAGAAATTGATTATGTAACTAAACAAGTAAAAGTTATTAGAAAGTTAAAAACTCGATTATACAGTACTATTACGGACTTATATATTGATGATGCTAAATGAAATAACTATACAACATTACAAAGAGAAGAAATATTACCACTTAATTTTATCCCAATTGAAATTATTCCTAATAACCCTAATTTTGAACCTTCTGCTCGTTATGGCAAACAATTTGCTAGTATTTTAGATATTATTGCTGAAAAGATAATGTTAGACCCGTTATTAAATAGTGGTAAATTTACCATTAATACTAATGGTGTGACTGGTGTAGTTGACCAAGAAATTAGTAAAATGTTGGCTTCATTTATTGAAAATGACTTGTTATTAGTTGAAGGAGACCCTGATAGTAATTTTCAACCAGTAGACTATATTGCTGGTAATTTTAAAGGTGAACAATTAACCAAAATATATGATTGATTATTAACTAATTATTATAAAATAAATCGCCATCATGTTCCCGCAATAGCTAAGGGAGCACAACAAACACAAGCGGAAGTTGCTGGTGTAAATATTCAAACAAACGCATCATACGAACAAATGATATATATTAGAGAAATTAAATTAACGGAATTTATTATTAAGTTAATTAAATATGATAATGCTATTTTAAACAGTAGAACATTCAATATTAAAAATATTGATGAGTTAATTGTTGATGTTAAATTACCCGTAAATGCTACTTTAAATAGACAATTAAAAAATGATGAAATAATTATAAATGATCGTAATGAAGAGCAAGGAGGACAAGAATAATGCTAAAACCATCAGAAAAGATGTTATCACAATTAAGCGATGAACCAATTGATTATTCAATTGATAATATCCCCTTAGATTTTGCCAGTCAATCACAATATAGTGACCCCGATTTAGAACAGTTATTTAGTGAAGACCGTGCTAGAACCTTATATATTTATAAAATTAATAATCTTGTTAAGACAAAACAAAAACCAACCTTAAACTACTCTCAAAATAGTGTTAAAATAGGTTTTATTGATAAAGATGAATATATTAAAATAACGGGTTATGAAATTAGTGACTTTAATTTTAAATTACAAATTCAACAAAATACTACAATTCAAGATAATAGCACAAGTTATATAATGATTGATGAAAAAGATATTTTAATCAATGATATTTCAAAACAAGACAAAGCATTTTTAGAAACATTAGATTTAAAAATAGTATCTATTAATGAACCAATTAGTGAATACAATAAAAATGAATGCTATATCATCGAAGAATACAAACGTCCTTATTCACCCGATGGAATTAACGTTATTAAATCTACTCATTTAGTTAAAATAACTGACTTTAAATGAAAAAATCAAAATAGTATTCATTTAGTATTACAAAAATCACTGCCCAAAGATACAATATTTACTGGAATTGAAATTAAATATCCTAAATCTATGCTATTTGGAAACATTAAGTGTTGAGGCAATGTGAATGGTGTTTATTCTTATCCATCATCAAATATTGAAAATGCTAGTTTAGTACCATTGTTATCAATGCCAATTGAAACAAACCCTAATTTAAGAGTATTTCAATATTGATTTACCGAAAGTTTTTTACCATGAAGTATTGCAAAAAAATATATTCAACCAGATAATATTTTAAGTTTAATAAAAAATAACGGTTTAGAAAAAGTATTATTAAATTTTTTAACATATCGTTATAATTATGATAGAAAATTTCAAGGGGCAAAATACGATGAAAAAGGAAATCCTACCAATAAAGCAGCTGAACTACGCCAAAAATTTGAAGGTCAAAAACCAGAAGATGTTATTGATGGATTATTTGAAAACTGAAAATTAGATAATCCAAGTGAATTACATAAAACATATGTAAAAAGAATTAAACAAGTTATCTATATGTTATCAAATTATACATATAGTAAATATGCAATTAATAAAGGTTATAATGATGATATTAAATTGTTCTCTCCTTATTATTTTGAATTAGTTTCTAATCCAAGAGAATTAGAAACTGGTTATTGAGAATTTGAAGACTGTAAAGTTAAATTAAATTCATCATATTTTAATTTTACTGGTGACCCTATTCCACCAATACCAATAAATTATTGAAAAGAAATTTATGAAAAAAACAAACCATTAAAAGAAATTGATAATAAATATTATTTTGTAGTTTGGCGTAGTGATACAAGTAATAATTGAAGGATTATTAAATTTTTGAATGATACAAATAGTAAAAAAGAATTAGATAGTTATGGTAGATATAAACTTATTTTTAAAGAATATAGTCCTTTTTATGATTTCACATTATTAATTAGGGGTGAGCGAGGTGATGCAGATCATACTTGAAAAGATGATAATGGTACATATTTTAAGTTTCTTTATCGTTGATATGGAACAAATGAACCAAACACACCTTTTATATAACCAAAAACAGGACAAATTACAGATTGAAATTTAAAACAACAAAATAATATCATTAGTAATGATGAAATTAAAGTAACTGTTAAAAACAAAGATATTTCAGAAAACCATATTTATCAATTAGAAGCCAATTATTTTAATTGATTATCAATAACAAATGAATTAGAAACAAATAATATACCATCCCTTATTCCTTAAGAAATTAAGTTATCAGATGGTGAATACGGCAAATATTTAACAAATTTAATTATTTCTAATGACAAAATAGAAGACTATTTAAACTATTTTTCTCAATGATATAGATTACTTTATTCTAAAGCAGTTTGAATAAGTATGACTAAAAATTTAGTTGGAGATAGCATTAAAATAACTTATGATGTTAAACTATTTGCTTTAAATGAAATTAAAATATCTGGAATATGGGGTTATGGGAATTATGATATTACAATTTTTACAGAAAAAGAACAAATTATTATTAATAAATTACAATTATTTAATAGAAAAAATGAAAAATTATCATTAATTACATTAGAAATATAAAAAGTCATTTTAAATATGACTTTTTTAATTTATATATTTTCTTATTATTTAACATTTATATTATTGTTATGATCAAGATATAAATCGGGTGCTGGTTTATCTACTAAATTTCAACGATAAAGAAACTTAAAATATGTACCATTATCATCTTTTCAAGTATGATCTGCATCACCTCGCTCACCCCTAATTAATAATGTGAAATCATAAAAAGGACTATATTCTTTAAAAATAAGTTTATATCTACCATAACTATCTAATTCTTTTTTACTATTTGTATCATTCAAAAATTTAATAATCCTTCAATTATTACTTGTATCACTACGCCAAACTACAAAATAATATTTATTATCCACCGTATTAAATGGTTTTTCTTGTGGTTCCATTCATTATAAAATACCATTTTTACCGTCGTTTGTTTTTACTTTTATATTTTTTTCTTCTTTTAGTTCTTTTAGTTGTTCTTCGGTGTATTGTGGTTTTATATTACAGGCAGCTAAACTTGTTGTACTTGTTCCTATTAAAGCAATTGTTCCTAAAATGCTTAATATATTTTTCATATTTTATTTACTAATAATTATTACCCTTGCTATTTTTACTAATATAAAAGGCGCTATTTTGATATTCTTCACTTAAATTTGCTCAATTATATGTTCTTCATGTTCTAACAAAAATTGAATTATTTTTTTTCTTTCTATTTTCTGCATCAATTAATTCTAAAAGTTTATCATGAAATTTTAAATATCCGTCATAAATAAAATTTTTCATAAGTTCTATATCTGTATCTAAAATTCAACCACCAGATCAAGTATCATTTTTTTGTTCAACATGTTTTATTAAATTTTCTAAATAATTTTTAATTTCTAAACTTTGATTTTGCTGAAAAAAATTTTCAAAAGCAAGAGCAGTTTTTAATGAAATTTTTAGTTCAATGCCATCATGTCCAGATTTACCTCATACTCTAAAATAATCATTTTTTTCGTTATTATTTCCATAATATTCATAATAAGGGTTTGCGGCACTTGGACACGATAAATTATTATTTAAATAATCTCTTTTACTTCTTGTTCCAAGAATACAATGAAGATTATTTTCAATAATAGCTTGTCTAATAACGCCACCACAATTTCCTATTTCCATTGGTTCTGTTTGATTTGAATTTGGTATTTGATTTTCAGATTGGGAATTTGGATCATGATAAATTAAATAACTTTGCAAATGATTACCGCTACTATCATCACGAGAAACTAAAAGTCAAAATGAATTAATATCAAAAGTTCCAAATTGTCCTGTTCAAGGATCCATATAATTAATTGTTTGATTATTATAACTAATACCATTAATTAAAATAAAATGATTACTTGTATTATTACTGTGTAAACTAAAACTACCAGGCAAAACACCTCTATAAGCAAGCGCTACTGGCATATTATTTTGTAAACTATTTCGGATTGTATTTGTAATATGTGTGTTGCCACAATACCTATCAATATTTTGTATTGAATATTGTCTCCCTTGATTTAAATTATTAGTTGTTATTATTTGATTAATAGTATATTGTCAACTTTCCACTGATGTTCCCAATGGGATACCTACCAAAGTTCCACTTCCAATATTTGTTTGCGGGTTTGTTCTCATGCTATATGCTAAAGTACTTTGAAAATTTCTGCTTCCTCTTCCTGTGTTTGAATTATTAGCATTATAATTAAAATATCTTAGAAGTGACTCTCCAATTGCTGGACCACATCAATCTGGATCAGCTTGAACTATATTAGGAACATTTAAATTAATATTATTTTCTCTTTTATTTCTATTTAAAGTATCTAAATTATTTGTTTGTAAATAATTAATATCACTATTTATATTTTTTTCTTTTTCATAAGGACTAACGGCAATTGTTGTTGGTACAGCAGTTCCACTAATAGTTAATACACTTAATAAACTTAAAAGTTTTTTCATTTTGTATAATTTCCTTTCTTTAATCTTGAAACTTTTTATCAAGACCTATTGACATTATATATATATATATATATATATATATATATATATATATATATATATAAGCAAGCAAAATATTATGAATTATTTTAAAAATTTATCTTGAAAAATAGCTCTTATGACGCGTTTTAAGGGATAAATTAGCAATGAAAGTCATTTTATTATTAATATATTTTATATTTTATTAATTAAAAATAGTTTTTAAAACGGCATTTAAAATGCCGTTTTAATATGTAAAAGAAAGAGGTGTAAAATATGAGAAATGTAATACCAAAAAAATTAAAAGACGCCAAATATCGATTTTGACGCAATATAACAATAACAGATGTTTTAATAATTGCTGTTTGAGTTGGATTAACAATTATGTTTATCTTTGGTTTTCAATGAAAACTATGAATAAAATTATTATTATCATCAATTATGATTTTAATTAGCTTACCGCTAATTATTACAAATAAAAAAACTAATTTAAAATGATGACAATATTTATATTATAAAATTAATTACTTATTTAGTTGTAAGAAATACAGTAAAAATAAAACAACTTTACTAGTGCCATATAATAAAGTTATTAATGATAATTATATTGCAACACACGGAATTTTAAAGGGTACTTTAAAAAATACTTTAATTGGAGCAATTAAAATAAAGGGATTCGATATCACTTTATTAAGTAGCGAAGAGCAAATATTAAGATTACGAGATTTGCAAGATGTTTTTAAATTTGCTAATTTTCCAATAACTTTTTTAAAGTTAGAATTACCATTAAATTTTGATGATAACATTAAATATTTACAAAAACAAATTAATAAAACGCTAATTCGTTATAAAAACAAAGAAATTAGTTTTAATCAATTTGTAAAAATTACAAAACAAATTAAAAATAATATTGTTTTTTTAAAAAAAGAATTAATTAAAATAAATGATGAAATTAAAACAGAAAAATGTTTTTTTCTTTTTGTATATGGAAATAGTGAAAAAGATTTAAATGAAAAAATATTATTTTTAGAAGACAAATTATATAAAGGAAAAATTAATTGTAATATTTTATCTAATTACGAAATAACAAAAATCTTAAAATTGATGTGAAATCCGTATGAAAAACCATTAAATAAAACAGATTTTAATAAAAATAAAGATAATTTAGCAAAATTATTGCAATTTAAATAACCAAATATTAAAAAAAATTATTTTATAGCAAATGATTTATATTATTCAATTAATACTATTCAGGATTACCCTTTATTTATTAATGATTTATTAGGAGCATGTTTATTTTCGAATGAGCAAACTATTATTTGAAATATAAATCCTTTAAATTATGATGAAACAAAAAAAGCAATCAACAGTGCCATTCAAACAACCCAAACAAGACAAGTAATGACAAAATCATATGTTAATACAAATGAAAATAACTATGAATTAGAAACATACTACCATTTAATTGATGAGGTTAATGGTGGTGGTGAATTATTAAAAAATGTTAATATTTTATTTTTAAATTATGGAACAAATAAAAAAACATTACTACAAGCACAAACACAATTAACAAAAGCATTAAAAGAAATGGATATTAAACTTAATCCATTGTGATATAAACAATTTAATGGTTTAAAAGGTTTTATACCCTATAACAATAAGGTCATAATAAAAAAATATGGTCGAGAAATGCCAACAAGTACATTAGCAGCATCACTTCCATTTATTGATAGTGGATTATATGATAAACAAGGAATGTACTTGGGAACAAATAATATGGGAAATGTTGTATTGTTAGATCAATTTAAAATTACAAGTAAAAGAACAAACCATAATATGTTTATTCTTGGTTCATCAGGAATGGGAAAAACATATTTGTTAAAAAAAATAATAAATTATCATATTATTTCAGACTTTAATAATCCTACTGTAAAATATTTAAATGATATCGCTACGCCAATTAAAACAATGAATTTAGTAGCTAAAAATAAGTTATTTTATACACAATGAAATGAAATCAGCCAAAATTGAGAAAGTGTAACTTGAACAATCACTGGTAATAACACATCAACATGAGTTGAGTTAAGACTAAAATTTCTGATTTTGTCATAGAGCAATATTTGAACCTTAAGGATAATGTTGGAATTTTAAAAATTCAAGGTGATGTTAGTACTTATTATGCCACATTAACTAATGGAAAATGAAATTTAACAAAGATTAATGGGGCTGATAATATGTCATTTTACTATGCATTTCCGTTGGAAAACAGAACAGTAACTGGATTATATCCAGCAAGTTATGTAATTTTAAATAATAAGTTAATTTTTACTAATTATTCAGATACTCAAAATCTGCCAATAGTTGAATTTGATTTTAGCAATGCCGCAAATATTAAAGTAAATCACTTAAATATTAATACTACCCAAAAATTTTTAAATATTAATATTATGCAAAAAAAAGATAATAATAGTTTTTACTATGTAGATAAAGATTTATCTTTGATGCTTTATGGTTTTTAATTAATAAATACTACAATTTTCTCATTTAATGGTGAAAAAGAAAAAGGAGTTGTTTATTAAACAACTCCTTTTTAAATGTGATCGTAAGTTATAAATTACTAAAACATTATTTTGCAAAATAATATTTCATTTTGCTGAAAAAAGGAGTATAATTTATATAGTAATTATAAATTTATTTTAAAGAAGGATAAACTGCATATTTATTAACTAACATAACTCAACATCAAAAAAACCCAATAAACATAAGGAGTTAAAAAATTAGATCCTTATAAAATAAGGGTTTTAGAGCAGTGTTTTCCGACATTTTAAATTTAAAAAAAAATTGTAAAATTATAAAAGATATATTATAATTAAAATAACTTTCAGATATAAACACTAAATTACATTTAAAAATTCCGCTCAAGGAAACTATAAATAGTTTGAAACTTTCAATATAATTAAGTGTTTATATCTGAAAGTTATTTTAATTTTAACAATATCTTTTACAAGTACTAGAAAATAGATTAAAATTATTTTATATAGGAGAATAATGATAATGACAGAAATTAAGTTAATTGCTGTTGATTTAGATGGAACAGCTTTAAATTCAACTGGCGAAATGTCCCCGCATACATTAGAAGTTTTAAAAGGACTGGCAACAAAAGATATTAAGTTAGTAATTGCGACCGGACGACCATTATATCAAACAAAACATATTGTAACAAATTTAGGATTAACGGATATTAATGATTTTACTGTTAGTTTAAATGGTTCAGTTGTTGCAAATAATGCCACTGAAGAAATTTTATTTTGTGATTATTTTGATCAACAATTACTACGAGAACTTTATGTTGATGTCTTGGCATTTGATTTAGACACATTAATTATGTTTGATGCTGATCATTCTTCGTTTAATAAAATGTTATTACATTGCAAAGGATTTGAAGATAAAATGACAAAACATTATTTATCATCTTTTAGCGAAGAACAAGATGAAGTAACAGCATGTTTATATACAAATAATTTCAATGTTAATGTTAATAAAATTTATATTAGTAGTTATATTTCCGATATTAATCGGTTGGTTGCAAAATGAAAGGATAAAATTGAAATTTCACAAGAAATTCGTGGTGATCGCTCAGCGTTAGAAATTACTAGTTGTAATATTAATAAAGCGACTGGTATTGCTCAAATTTGTCAAAAATATCACTTAACAGCAAAGAATGTGATGGCTTTCGGGAATGAACATAATGATGTTGCGATGTTACAGTGAGCTGGAATTGGCGTGGCAATGGGGAATGCGCCCGATGATGTAAAAGCAATCGCTGATTTAGTGGCTGATGATAATGACTATGATGGGATTGCAAAAGTTATTGAAACCGTAGTTTTTGGACAATAATAGTTAAAAGTTATTAAAGTTAGCAATAAATTTCATTTTGCTAACTTTTTTAGCAAAAAATAACATTTTAAATTGTTTTTTAGTAAAAATTTTGTTAGAGTAAGAATATTAAAAAGGGAAAGAAAAAATGAAAGTAATTGAAAAAACACCTAGTAAGCAAACATTAAATGATGGTTATCATAAATTTTGTTTTAATTGATTACGCATTTTATGTGTGATAGTATTATTTCCGTTAGTTTATTTTCGATCAAAAAAATATGTTAAAGATTTTTTTACATTTACCCAAACTTATCAACGAAAAGGGTTAATGACAATTGAAACAACAACTTTTGATTTTAATAGTTTTGAAGTATATCACCAAGATGTTATTGCAAAAAAATTAGATCAATTTAATTTTGTTTTTAGTAAAAAAGAAGAAACAGCAATGCAAATGGTGACGATTTTAAATCGCCATCAAGCACCAATTAGTGCGCTTTATTTACAACATTCTAATTCAAAGAAATGAGTAATTGGTTTGCATGGTTGAACGGAAAATAAATATTTAGGGTTACGACAAGTATTTTACTTTTATCAACAAGGCTACAATGTATTAACTTTTGATAGTGTTGCACATGGTTTAAGTGTGGGGGACTATACCGCTATTGGTTATTTGAATGCCCAAAATTTAAGTGATGTTATTAAATGACTTCAAGATAGTTATTCTGTTGAAGAAATTGGATTAATTGGGAATAGTATGGGAGCTGCTTGTTTAACAAAATATTTAATTGATGAAGGTTATCAAAATCAATTAGTTCATTGAGCAATTAGTGATTGTGGGTTTAGTAGTTTATTAGTTCAATTTCGTTATGTGATGCAATATCGTTATCAGCATCCCTGGTGGTTAATTAGCTTTGGTTTAACAAAGAAATTTAACAAAGAAATTGGTTTTAATTTACGAAAATATAATTTATTAAAAAATACCAAGCGGTTAAAAGATTTTCCAATGTTAATTATTCATGGTAATTACGATGATTTTGTTCCTTACTTTATGAGTAAAGAATTTTTTACTCAAAAAGCAAAGTTTGAACCAACCGGTCAAAGTGAATTAGTATCCTTATTAAACATTAACCATGTTGAAGCGATTTCAAAAGGGCATCAAGTTTATCTTGCGGCTATTAAAACATTTTTAGCACAACAAGAAAGGAAATAAGGATGAAATTACAAAGAAAATATGGGTTTTGACAGATTTTAGCATTAGCAATTTCAGCAACATTAGGTTCTTCGATTTTAGTTTCGTTTGGCCAAGTTGCTTTTCAAGCACAGTTTAATCCCATTTTAATTATTATTGCTTGAATTTTAGGAGGTTTATTAGTTTTACCAGAAATGTTATTATTATCCGAAGGAGCTACTTCGTATCCTGAAAATGGGACAAGTTATTACTGAATTAAACGTGCAAAATGAAATGCTTGTTCATTTTGGTTTGGTTGAATTATGGTATTATTTGTTAGTGCAACAGCTATTGCAACTGCTTGTTTAGCACTAGGCAATATTTTAATTACCTTATTAAAGTTAGATAACCAATGATATGGTAAATTATTTGGGATTATAATTTTATTAGTGTTAGTTATTATGCAAATTTTTATTAAAAAAAGTAGTGGTTATTCCCAAATTGTTTTTGCTTTACTAAAAGGATTTCCAATTGTTTTGCTTTTAGTTATTGCAATGGTTTATGGTAACACTGCTAGTTTTACTGATGATACAATTAATAAAAATTTAAGTCAAATTTATCTTTCATCATTTTTATTATTACCAGCAACAGCAATGACAATGTTTGCTTATTCGGGGATGGAAGCAATTACGTATGTTAGTGGGGAAATTATTAATCCTCGTAAAAACATTCCGCGGGCAATGATTACCGCGACAATTGCAATTGTTTTATTATATATTATTTTAGCAATTGGATTATTAACAATTAATAAACCACAGAATTGATTAGGACCAACGGGTTTTAACAATGTATGATATTATGCGATTAGTAATAATCCTGCGATTCCATCATTTTTAAACTATTTATTTTCAATTTTAGCAATTTTTATTTTTGTGGGATCATTAAATTCATTTTTAGTGTATCATTCACGGTTAATTTTTAAAATGAGTGAAGAAAACGATTTTTTTGCCTTTTTTCAAAAGACAACGAAACGAACTAATATGCCATATTTAGCAATCCTCTTTTTAGTCGTGTTAGCAATTATTTACATTTTATGAACATCGTTGTTTAATGTCACAAATTATTTTATTATTGCTGTTAGTGTTTTAAAATTCATTACAATGATTACCTTAATATATTTACGCCAAAAGGATGTTAATTATCAACCCCTTTATCGAAAACCAGTATTTATTATTTTAGTTATTTTAGCATTAAGTTTATGTACAATTACTTTTATTGGTTCAATTTTAGCAATGTATTATTATGCAACTGTAACGGCGAATATGTGAGAATTATGGAATTGTTTTATTGTGTTGGGAATAATGTTAGGTGGTTATCCACTTTATTATTTAAAAAAATGATTAGGAACAAAGTGTAACGCTAGAAAACAACGTTCACAGCAATTATTAAATGATGATTTTGTAGAAAAAGATGAACCTTTTTCAAAATAATTTTTTTAAAGTTATTTTAATGATATAATGGTTTTGTTCATATGACAATATAATAAATCTTTCTTTTTTTCAATTAAAATATAAGGTATGATTTTAAGTATTCATTTGAATAAGAGAAAGGAGGACCGTAAAAGTGTATAATAATAGACCGAATCAAAAGTTTACCAAAAGAACTGATGATATTATTAACGACGAAAAGTTTTTATTAGCAGATAAACAACCTACTTTAAAAACAGTAACTAGTAAAGACGGCCAAACAAGAGATTTATGTGAATTTTGAGTTTTAGATAATGGTGAAGAAATGCAATGTGTAGTATGAAACGATTTAGCAGAAAGATTTAATGCTGAATTTAATCTAGATGATTTTAAATCAGTTATCATTTCTTACCGTAAAAATCTTAATAGTTTTACTGGAAAAATGCGTTATAGTGTACGTCAATTTTCATTTACTAACTAATGCTTTGTTTTTTAAAATAAAGCAAAAAACCCGCTATAGCGGGTTTTTATTTTGTTTTGAAACAGGACTTTTTCTTGAAAAAATGGTATAACAACAAAATATAGAAATTAATAGGATAAGGGAAGTTTTATGGAGAAAACATACGTAATAAAAGTATTGGCGAAAAAAGACGCAAAATTAAATTATAAACAGGCGATGACACTAACACAAGAAGCTTTAGCAAAGGAAACAGGGGCTGTTGATCCAAAAATTTTTTTACGTTTTAAATGATATCGCCCAACACAAGAAGTTTTTGAAAGCATTTATTCTGCTGCTGTATGAGCAACAAAAATTGGATTTGAACGTTATCATGATATGATTCCGAATAATAATGAATTAAAAGATGTTATTTCTTTTAAAGCATTATATAAGGGTGTTATGAATGTTTTTGTTAAAATTGATGATGAAGTTCAAACTTATGGTGAAAACATTATTGCGATTACTGATTATGCGAATTTATTGTTGACAATTATTTCTGAAATAATTAAAACTAATTATATCCGTACTACTTTTTACGATAAACATATTGACAATCCTAATGTTAAATCTTTTTTAAGCCATTTATTAGGTGGTGCTGCCTTAGGAATTGCCCGTTGATTTGGATATCGTATTGAAAATCAAGATGATGGGCATAAATTATTACAAAAGTTATATGTTATGAATATTAGTAAAATCAAAGGTTTAGATTACGATAACATTAATGACGTTTTATTTTTAATTGAAGATTTGTTGAATTACATTGAATCAAACTCTTACTTTATTGAAGAGTTTAAAGAAACCGAAGAGTAAGACAGAAGGAGAACTACTAATGGCAAAGATAAAAAATTTTGTAGATGCAACTTATGATAATCAAAATGTTTATTTAATCATTAATGATCAAAATGAAGCAATTATGATTGATGCCTCAAATGCGGCAAAAGATGCAATCGAATATATTAAACAAAAAAATCTGACCTTAAAAGCCTTGTTTATTACCCATGGTAATATTGACCACTATGATGGGATTGATGATGTATTACAGCAATGTCCAGATTTAAAAATTTATATTCAAAAAATTGATTTACGATTATTATCACAACATAAGGTTGATGATACAACTGGAGAAATTCTAGGACCAGGCATTGTTTATCCATTAACAAATCTTGTTCCGTTAACTGGTGATACTGTTGTCGAAGAAATTGGTTATCAAATTGAAGTCTTTCATATTCCCGGTCATACCGCCGGAACACAAATGTTACGAATTAAAGCCTTAAACTTAGTAACAACAGGGGCAAGTTTAATGCCTGATAAAGCAAGCCCAGGGTATACGGGAGCAATGTGTAATGATAATTACTTTGTAACAGAGTTACGTCGTATTACAAACTTGGAACCAATATGACAGGTTTTACCTGGTCATAATAAACCATTTTTAATGCGTGATGCCCTTGACCAAAACCTAATTCCAACAGAAGATCATTTTTAAAATAAAAGTAGTCTCATATTGATGAGACTACTTTTATTTTTTATAATTAAATTATTACTAATAGGTATTAATGTAAGGATTCCTATTATCTTCAATTTTCTCTTAATATTGATGTCTTCTGTAAAAAATATTTTTAAAATTAACATATTTAATTATTTATATTGTGATATGAAAATTTAGGTTAAAATGTAAGTGAGCAAAATTGAGAGCGGTAATAATCATATGCTTGCTTTTTTTGTCATAATTAAAAATGGTTCAATATGAACAGTTTATGAATTATTGAAGCACTTTATACAAAAGGAGAAAAAATATGAAAAAATATTTATGAGCTATTTTAATAAGTTCATTTTTAGTTATTCCACTTGCTAGTATTATTAATTTTTTTACAAATAATAGTTTTAAAACATCAGATAATTTAAAACAAATTGTAGAACCAAGTCGCGGTTGACCAGCAAAAGATATGAGTCAATTCAAGATTTGACAATTTTTATATAATGACACTCAACAAAAAATTGTTGCAACAAATGAGAAAATGATGGAAGGTTTTTATAGTTTTTATCGTAATGAATATGATAAATATCGTGATACAGCTGAAGGAAATATCGGTAAACCGGGTTATGATGAAATTGGTCTTCCCCTTGCTGAAATTAATGATTATATTGAGCAAAAGATTGTTTTTTCTTATGATATGCAAAAATTTATGGCCTTAAGTTTACGCTCGTATTTTATTGAAATATCAATCAATCAAATTATTGATCCAGCTGATAATAATATTAATCCAAACGAGCATTTAAACTTATGAGTTATGAAGTATTTTCAGGCAGGATTTTATTTTCAATGAGCAAAAATTTGAATTCAAGATTTAGGCCGAACAATTGAAAAATCAATTGATGTTGATTTTTATGTATTTGGGTCATTAGTCCCTCGTGATAAGGATAATAACCCGTTGTGATCACAAGGTCCTGATCCAGTTGCCGCTGCAAAAGTAAAACCACGGTTAAAACTTGATGATGTAATGACAAATATGATCAATAAAGTTTATAACATTGTATTTGGGAGGGAAAAGTAAAAATGATTATTTTAGAAAATATTAGCAAACATTATGGTAAAAATTATGTTTTAAAAGATATTAATTTAGAGATTAAAGAAAGTGAATCAGTTGCTTTTTAGGAGCAAATGGGAGTGGAAAAACAACTTTAGTTGAAATTATTTCTGGTGTTTTAAAACCTTCAACTGGTAAGGTAATGTTTTTTAATGACAAATATGAAAAGATTAAAAAAACAATTGGAGTACAATTTCAAGATGGCTATTGACCATCAGGAACAACCCCAATTGATTTAATTAAATTTTATAAAGGACGTGGTTATTTAACAACTTTAGAGGGACAAACGTTAATTGATGCTTTTGAGTTGAAGAATTTGTTGAAGAAAGAAATTTCATCTTTGTCTGGTGGGCAACGTCAACGTTTTAATTGTTTTTTATCAATTATAAATGATCCAGAAATTCTTGTTTTAGATGAATTAGTTACAGGGTTGGATTTAAAAATGCAAATTAAACTTGTTAATTTCTTAAAAAGGTGAAAAGACGAAAAAAAAATTAATTTATTAATTGTTTCACATACACCAGAAGAAGTTGAATTACTTTGTGATCGTGTTTTGCTTTTAAAAGATGGTGAAATTTATAGTGACCAGCCAATTACAGAAATTATTAAAAATAATGGTAGTTTACGGAAAGTGTTAGTTAATTATTTTGAAGATGTTGTTGGATATGAATCATAAAATCCAGTTTAATCTTAAACCATTATTTTCAAAATTAAATAAAACCTTTAATTTTGTCGAAAACTCTTGATATTTATAAAATATACCTAAAATTAGGTATATTTTTAATATATAGAGGTAAATAAATGATGAAAAAAATAATTACAGAATTAATAAATAGCTTAACAGATGATCAATTTTTAGAATTTTATGAAAAAATAAAACAACAAGCAGACTTAATTAAAAAACAAAAACGTTTAAATGAAATTGATCAAAAATTTAGAGATAAAGGCATTATATGTCCTAATTGCAAATCTTTTCATTGTGTTAAAAATGGTCATAATTCCGAAGGAAAACAAAAATATTTATGTAAAAAATGTCGTGCTAGTTTTGATGCATTTCGTCATCATTTTACTTATTGAAGTCATTTAAATTATGAACAGTGAAATTTATTAATTCAAATTTCATTGTTAGGACAATCTAGTAAAATAATTTCTCGTTTTATTAAAACAACCCCAAAAACCGCTTGATATAATCGACAAAAATTAATGCAATCAAAACAATTAGAAAATACACAGTTAAAATTTAAAAAATTAAATGGTCAAATCCAAATGGATGAAACATTTATTAAAGAAATTCATAAAGGCAATTTTAAAGATAAATTTGATAAACGAAAAACTCATCTCGATCCATTTTCAACTGATACCAAATGCTGTATTCAAATGGCAGTTGATAGCAATAATAATATTTTTGTTCAATCCACCAATACCAAAAGATTACAAAAACAATGGATTATTGAAAATATGAATAAGCAACTAATTAAAGAAAAATCAATAATTATTTCTGATATGCAACCACTATATTTATTAGTAGCAAAACAAACAAATTCTACTCTATATTCCACCAAAACTAGTACAAACCCTGATACTAGTTATCAAAAGTTAAATAAGATTAGTAAATTACAATCCAGTCTTAAAGAAGCCTTAATTCATTATCATGGTTTGGGTTTCACTAATATTCAAAATTATTTAAAGCTCTGAAAATGAAAATACCAACACAAAGGTTTAACACCAAACCAACAATCAACGGTATTATATTTTAACGTTTAAAAAATTTAAAGCAAAATCATAATCTTACACAAAATTAGTTTTCAAATTGTCATATTGATGATTTTTTTTATTTCATCAAGAGTTTTCGACAAAATTAAAGATTTTTTTTAATTAACAATGTTATAAATAATGTTAAAATATTGTTTATCTATTGTTTAATAAACATTGTTAAATATAAAAAGGGAGTGTTGCATATAAACGGGTATTATTTAATTTATTTAAAAACAAGAAACTTTTTTCTTTTATAAAAACATAATAACACAAAAAAATAAAAATACAAATAATAATTTCATATTTTAGCACACTAAAAAATAGTTTAAAAAACTAAGATTAAATTATTTTAAATTAACTAAAATTAAATCTCATAATTTTTAAATCTAAAATTTTTTTAAATGTTAAGAATGAAAATGTTTTATTACCGTATCCTAAACAAGATTTTACAACTCTTGAAACATCACTTTCAGCAGATACGCCAATATTTCAGTCTTTATTTTGATTTAAAATACCATTTTTTAAATTAATAAAATACCTTAATTTAATTCTTTCATTCTGTAATGATTTTAAAAAAGTTATAAATTCGTTGTATTTTCCTTGTAAAAACAATTCCTTTGCGTATAAATAATTTTTAAAGGATTCTTTACTACGATTACCACAATATATATTATTCTTTAATTCTCTTATTGCATGAAACCTATCAAATATAAACATACCATCTAAAATTTTAGCAGTTTTTTTAATTCACTTAGCGCTATCCCCACCAATAATTAATTTAATATTTTCATAATTTTTAAAAAATTTCTGAATTTGTTTTTTAATAAAAAACGCATTAAATTCTGCACCCCGAGTTTTCTTATTAAGAAAAAAATAACAATATTTTTTATTTAAAGATTTATTATTTTCTTTTCCAGTATTAAATGAAATTATTCTAACAGTTTGCAAATAAGATTTATTATTTTTATTTTTTAAAGTTACATGGGCATCATCTAAATTAATATATAAATTTTCACAATTTTTCAAATCTATTTTTTTATCTTTTCTTTTTATTAATGCTTTTCGTAAAATACGCGAAATAGATGAACAATGTAATTTACAATTAAACATATCTAATATATCACTATATCTTTTATTTTTTACTATTTCAGCAGTTATTTTTAGTTTTAAATCATTAATTATTCTTTGCCATTTTTTAACTCCAAATTGTTTATCAACAAGAGAAACATATTTTCACTTACCCTTATAAAGATATTTGTAAATTCTTCTCTTATAAATTAATATTCCAAATTCTGTTTTAATTTTTCTAGTTTTTATTTCTTTTACAAAATATTTTGTTTTATCTCGTTTTTTAAAAATTATATCATCAGTTTTTTCTATATTTTCTTTTAACTGATTTAAAGCATTTTCATAAATATTTTCACTAAATTTATTAAAATTAAACATTTTATTATTTCCTTTCTTTATTAAATTAAAATTATTAATTAATATATTTCATAAATTTACACATACTTAAAAAATGTATAATATAATTATGTTAATTATAACATTTCACAGAAAGGGATAAATATATGAAAAAGTTATTAAGTATTTTAGGAGTAATCGGATTAACAGTAACAAGTACAACAACATTAATTAGTTGTGAAAAACCAAATAACAATGAAAACGGGGGAAGTAATAAACCAGAACCTACACCAGAACCACAACAACCGCCAAAAGATAGTAATTGAAAATTAATTACTGATACTACGGGGGAAGGAAATAGTGGTAAAACTTATATTGGAATTTTTGGAAATAAACCTAATGTTCATATTACAAGTTGAAAAGGAATTGAAGGCGAAGGACTTTGACATTTATATCAATATAAAGCAATTTATCGCTGGGATGGCGTTCGTGAACCACAAATACCAGCAATTAACTCTAATACTGGTGAAATTACAGATTGAAAAGATTAAAAAGGAACTTAAAAATAGTTCCTTTTTAAATTAATCGCACAAATTTCATAAAAATAATTAATAAGAATAAATTAGTTATTGTACTATAAAGTGCAGGACTAAATTTTCATACTTCGAATGTTTGACTAAAAAAACTATATATTGTTTGAAAAATTTTACCAACACCACTCGCTAGTTCGTTTACTTGTTTTATACCGGGTATATTATTAACTATTCAAATTGCCGCATTTCTGATATGACACGCTAAATTATATCAACTACAACTTTCATATTGTGCTTGTCATCATTGACTATCAGGAAATAATCCACCATTATTTATTTCTTGTCAGTTATAAATACCAAAATTAAAATCATAATAACGATACATATCATTTTCTTTTTGTGCTTGTAACTCAAAAACATTATAACCGATTTTTTGTTCTTCCATTTTCTTATATTTTAAACCATATTTATCTTTCAAAGCACCTTCAAAAACATAACCCTCATTTTGATTAATATTATAATCATTTGCAACAGAAAAATCATAGTTAAATACATCTCCATAATTAGTGTTATAAAACCGATTTTTATAAGCAGAATACATCTTAAAATCTAATGATTTATATTTATCAGAAAAATAAAAATATCGTGGGTAAATTTTAAAACCATTATTTGCTAATAAACCATATTTTTTATTATATCCTTGTGTATAAGTATTATTTTCTAAATCAAAAATTGTTCTTAAATAATCCTTATAAAAATTTTTAGATATAACAAACATACTATTTAATAATTCTTTAAATTTATCATAAGAAACTAAAAACTTTTTCTTTCGTTCTTCAAATTCTTTTTTCTCTTTTTCGGTTTTTAAAACTTTTTTATTATTTTCAAATTTATAAATATAGTTATTGTAGTCATCGAAATATTTTATTGATCTTCCATTTTCATCTAAAATAACATCTTTAAAATTTTCTAATTTTAAACCAAAAAAATTAATTAACACAGTATCATATTGTAAATTATCAATATAACCACTTTCAATAAAATTACTCCGATTTTGAAAAGCAGGTACCAAAGCATATGCAAAAAAAGATTTTAAAAAGTTATTAATATCTATTTGACCTTTCATCTGTTCAAAAACTTCTTTACCAGTATTAGGACTATTACCTTGATAATAATTATATGTTTCAGCACTAAAATTAAAGATATTTTCTTTATCTTTCATAAAAGAAAATAAAAACCCTAAATCATCGGTATACCGATAGCTATTATAATCATATCCATTCCAATATTGTTTAAGATGTATTAATTCTAAACTACCAGCAATAATATTATTATCTTTATTAATTGTTAAAACCATCCGATAAATTGATTTTTTAGTTAAAATAGTACCAGTACTAGACTTATCCAAATTATTAATAATTTCAAAATCAAAAATTATTCTTTGTGTTCCAACAATAGAACTCTCATAATCGGGATTACCACCTTGCTGAACTCTAATATTTTCTTGAATAATAACATCTAAATATATATTTAAAAAATCTTTAACTTTATTTTGATTTTCAATATTTCAATCTGTAATTTCACCAGTATTAGAGTTAATTGCTGGTATTTGTGGTTCACGAACGCCATCCCAGCGATAAATTGCTTTATATTGATATAAATGTCAAAGTCCTTCGCCTTCAATTCCTTTTCAACTTGTAATATGAACATTAGGTTTATTTCCAAAAATTCCAATATAAGTTTTACCACTATTTCCTTCCCCCGTAGTATCAGTAATTAATTTTCAATTATCTTCAATTAATTTAACTGATTGTAAATCATTTATATTTGTTTTTACTTTATTTAAAATTGATGTTAAATTATATTTATTTGCAAATGAATAAACAAAATTTGTTAATTCTTTTAAAAATTGTTTTTTATCAACATCATAGAACTTATCAATATTATTCTGTTTAGAATAAGTATTTCAATTTTTATACAAATCCATAAATTTATCACTAGGTTTATCATAAGAAATACCAGTTGAATAACTATCCTTTAAAAAATCTAAATATCATTTATCGTTATAAGTTAATGATTTTGATGTTTTTAAAGTAGGATTAATAAAATAATTGGTATCACTTCAATTTTCGAAAAAAGTACTGCGTAAAAACATCGTATTAATAAAATCAGTTTCATTAATACCAGTTTCTACACTTCGCTTTGTTCTTGCTTTTTCTTCTGTTTGTTGTGATTGATGGTTTTGTTGTAATGTCATCGCCCCTAACGAGAAAAAAGAAATCAATAAAATTGGTATAAACGAAAATAATACTAAAAACTTACGCATCATTCTCTAACAACTTATTTTTACGATTTTCTTTTATTAATTTGATAATTTCATTAAATAAATAACCATAAAAATAATGAATTATTAAGATATATCACAATATATCAAATCATAAACCATAAATTATATAACCATTTATACCAGCATATTTCTCTTTTAATTCTTCAATCGTTAAAACTGTATCTAAAATACATACAAGGGTTAAAGAAAAACTTATAATAAGATATAAAATTAAATCAACCCAAGAAATAAATAAACCATTTTGTTTCTTTTCTTTTTTATTTTCTACATTACTTTTCATAAATTCAACTCCTAACTATACAATGTTTTTGAAATAATAAAACCAATAATATATAAACTTGATATTGTTAACATTAACGGATGACTAAATAAAATCGCCATTTTACCAAAAATAGATAATAACCAAGTATCAGAGTTATATAAATCCATAATAATATTTTTTGCTGATGTCAACTGATTAATAATAACTGTAATAAATCCAGTACCGAATATAGCGATTGCCGCTACCAATAAAACTAATTTAATCATTGCTTACTTCACCTTTCTTTTGATTTTTAATAACATTATTGAAACGTTTTCAAAACTCAATAATACTAATTAAAAAAAACGCTAAACAAATTCAAATTAAGAAATATCCAAAAAACATTAAAAGTCCAATAACACCAAAACTTTTAAAAAGAAATCTAAGTTTTTCAAAATCATAATTAAAATAAAACAAAACAATTCCTAAAAAATTACATAAAATAAAAATTAATGTTTTTCATCATCATTTTTTTAAAAATTTCAAAATTTTATTTTTCATATTTACAACTCCTTACTTATTTTTTTATTCTTTTAGTACTATGAATTCTTTTAAACCCTTGTTCTCTTGTTTTTGCTTGTTTTGCTAAACTTGATAACTGTTGTTTATTGCGACTAACTTTAAATTGTTTTCGTTCTTTAATATGTTTTTGTAAACCTTGTTTAGTACTAGAAACACCCCGAACAGTAGCACCGTATAGTTTAGAACTATTGATAACACCGCTTTTAACCGTTGAACCCAAATCGTTATAATTAGTTGATGTTCCGTGAATAGCATAAATTGATAACTTAATAACCATAAAAAAGATTAAAAAATAAGCAATTGTTATATTTGTCATTGGCAATTTAGTATTTCAAATCACATCAAAAACAAATAAAAAAGTATCAAAAATAAAACTAAAAATCTTATTTCAATTATCATTATTCACACTTTCACTTAATAAATTACTCATTTTTTATTTTTCCTTTCCCTTTTTTTGCTTTTAAATTTTCTTTCAAAATATCAATATCAAACAATTCTAAGCGTTGTTTATTGTTTAATTTTGATATATCTTTTCAAAAGTATTCTTTTTTATTAATAACTTAATCATTTTTTAAATCACGAACAAAACTTAATCAATGACTATCATATTTATTGGCAAATTCAAGCGGAATAATTATCTTAAAAAACCGAATTCCTAAACCAACATCTGATTTATGTTTTGCTCTTTTACCTTCTGCTGTTCGTTCTACTGATTTTGTTTTTCAAATTTCATAATCCGTAATATCTTGGAAAATACCAATTCGCATAACAAAACTACGATTAAAAATATTACCTAATTTAGATTTAACGGGTTTTTTCAATGAAATCGGAATAATAATACCGCTTGCTAAATGACGAATATTATTTCACACCATACCCTCACGCTGTACGGTAAAAATCGCTCTATTTTTAAAATGTCTTGCTAAAACAATTCACACACTTTTACCACCGTGAACTTTTTTAACTTCGTGGGGACTAGTTCCATCAATATATAAAAAACTCTCATCAAACAAAATTAAACTATCATCAGGTGGTACTAATTTAGTTCTATCAGTAAAATCTAAGTTATTAAAAGTTAAAAGTTTTATTGCATCATCTTCAATTGGATAATTACTATAAATTTTCTTCGTTAAAAGTTTCATAACTTGTGATAAAAAAGTTAAAAGTAATGTTTTACCAGTTCCTAATTTACCAATAATTACGGATAATGGATTATCTCAAATAAAGTAAACTAAACGAAAAACATTTAACTGATAAAAAACATTTTTTCAAACTCATCAAATAAAATATACACATTGTAAAGCAAATAATAGTCAAAATACTAAACCAGTATAATTTAATGAAATTATTCAAAGTAATAAATAAATTAAACTAAACAAAACCATTGAACCACTAATATAACAAAAGTTTATTAGAAAAAATGCAAACTTTTTCATTATTTAAAATATCCAACTATTTTAAAAATCATTCACAATAAGAACCAAGTTAAAAACAAAATTACAATTCAAACACCAACCATCAGAGTTAAATATTCATTTTGAGTTAAATTTCAAGTTGTAATAGTTTCAACATTTGTTTTATCTATAAATAAAAAGACATGAATAAAAAACTCTTTTAATTTTTCTCAATCATTTTGCATTTTTAAAAACTCCACATTTTCTGAATAAGTTTAAAAAACATTCCAAAAAATAAAATAATAAATAATACAAACGATATAACATATAAAAATTCAGGGGCATTTGAACCAATAATATAACTAACAAATTGAACTCAATAATCGTATAAACTCATTTAATTTAAACTTTCTAAGTCATTAATTAATTGTTGTACTTTTTCATCATTTCAATTTATTAAATTACTATTGTTATTAGTTGTTTTTACTTTTTTAGGTTCATTTGAAAATAATGCTTTGTGCATACTTTTAAAATAATTTTGTTTATATTGATTATACAAATTAATTAATTCTGTTCCAGTTAAATATTTTCAAATATGGCGTTTTAAATTTTCATCATATTTTACAATAGGATAAGAATTATCATAAATTAAACCGATTGCTACTTGTTCTGAGTGTTTTTCACTAAGATAAATAAACTTATTACTTAATCAAAAACCAATATGGCGATTATGATTAGGTAAATTTATAAAACTTGCTTTATCTGTTTCAAAAGGGATTAATTCCTTAGAAATAAAATAATTTGCTATATTTTGATTTTTCTTAACAAAATTACTCAATTTTATCAACTCCTCTTTTAATTAAATTTTCATTATATTTATAAAAATATGTTGCATATAAAAATTGAATATATATAATGAAAATATTTAAAGTTAATATAATTAAAATTGAAACATGAAATATTAAATCTCCTTTATCTAATGAATTGTTTAAATATCTTGTAACTAAATAATATAAAACTCAAATTACAAAAGATAAAATAATAGAAACAAACAATGAAACCAAAATAGTAAATAATAAATTAGTTTTATTAATTTTCATAAGATAATCTCCTAACTAAATATTTATTTAATAAACAATGTTATATTTAATGTTTATATATTGCTTATTTATTGATAAAAACATTGATTATTAACAATGTTATACATAATGCTAATATATTGTTTATTTAATGTTTAATAAACAATGTTATTAACAATGTTAAATATATAAAATAATAAAAATTGGCACACTGAAAAACACTATTAAATTTTAAAGTAATAGTTATTATAAAATAAATTAATAAAAAATGAATAAACTAGTGTGCCTTAGTTTTGTTTAAAATAACTCTTTAATTTTGTCGAAAACTCTTGATGAAATAAAAAAAATCATCAATATGACAATTTGAAAACTAATTTTGTGTAAGATTATGATTTTGCTTTAAATTTTTTAAACGTTAAAATATAATACCGTTGATTGTTGGTTTGGTGTTAAACCTTTGTGTTGGTATTTTCATTTTCAGAGCTTTAAATAATTTTGAATATTAGTGAAACCCAAACCATGATAATGAATTAAGGCTTCTTTAAGACTGGATTGTAATTTACTAATCTTATTTAACTTTTGATAACTAGTATCAGGGTTTGTACTAGTTTTGGTGGAATATAGAGTAGAATTTGTTTGTTTTGCTACTAATAAATATAGTGGTTGCATATCAGAAATAATTATTGATTTTTCTTTAATTAGTTGCTTATTCATATTTTCAATAATCCATTGTTTTTGTAATCTTTTGGTATTGGTGGATTGAACAAAAATATTATTATTGCTATCAACCGCCATTTGAATACAGCATTTGGTATCAGTTGAAAATGGATCGAGATGAGTTTTTCGTTTATCAAATTTATCTTTAAAATTGCCTTTATGAATTTCTTTAATAAATGTTTCATCCATTTGGATTTGACCATTTAATTTTTTAAATTTTAACTGTGTATTTTCTAATTGTTTTGATTGCATTAATTTTTGTCGATTATATCAAGCGGTTTTTGGGGTTGTTTTAATAAAACGAGAAATTATTTTACTAGATTGTCCTAACAATGAAATTTGAATTAATAAATTTCACTGTTCATAATTTAAATGACTTCAATAAGTAAAATGATGACGAAATGCATCAAAACTAGCACGACATTTTTTACATAAATATTTTTGTTTTCCTTCGGAATTATGACCATTTTTAACACAATGAAAAGATTTGCAATTAGGACATATAATGCCTTTATCTCTAAATTTTTGATCAATTTCATTTAAACGTTTTTGTTTTTTAATTAAGTCTGCTTGTTGTTTTATTTTTTCATAAAATTCTAAAAATTGATCATCTGTTAAGCTATTTATTAATTCTGTAATTATTTTTTTCATCATTTATTTACCTCTATATATTAAAAATATACCTAATTTTAGGTATATTTTATAAATATCAAGAGTTTTCGACAAAATTAAAGAAATAACTTAGAATATAGTATTATATTCTATTAAAATCCTTTAACCATATGACGGAAAAAGTTTAATATCTTAATAATAATAAATAATCCAAATGGAATTAAAATAATTCACGCATCACCTAAAAAGGTCATTAATTGCGGTAAAATACCATATACGGCATCTTTTACTTTACCCATTGCATTACCTAAACCAGTTCAAATGGAATTCATTCCATCACCAAAACCGATTTTTGTAACTGTTTCAGTTAATAAATTCATTATTTTCTATCCTCCTTTTTTTCAAGTTCTTTTTTTTCTTTTTTCTTACCTTGAATTTGTCGAATTTTTTGATAAATTGATAAACCAATTCACGCAAAAATACCTAACAAAATCAAAATACTAAATATTCATGTTAATCATACTGGCACGATATAACTCCTTTCATAAATTAAAAAATTGAAATTTGCAAACTCGCTCCGCTCGTTGTCGCTTTGCTCCACTTAAAAAACATTATTGAATAAATTATCCGCTAATAAATTACGCGGAATAATTTATTCTTTTACTTTTTAATTTCAATATCTTTTACAATCTTATTGACAGTATTAATAACAATATCTTTACCATACTTTTTCACTAATGACCGCAAAATTAAATATTGCTTTGTTTGCATAATTTCAACCTCCTATAATTAACTTAAAAAAGTTAACTAAATTAATAGTTAACTTTTTATGATTTGGCATTTACAATTTACAAGTAATAAAACTACAATTTTTACATTTTTTTAAATCTTCGGCTAGGTTTATTAAGTCATACATAATATTTTCTCTTCTTTCTTTATAAATTGTAAATAATAACTAATAAAAAGTTAATTAATTTCAAAATGTTATAATTAGCATAATTTAATATATATTTTTAAGGTGGGTGTAAATTAATGAAATATATTATTAATAACTCTAATTTAAGCGATTTACAAGCAAAATTGCAAGATTTTTTAAGTAAAAATTATAAAAATAAATATTATAAAAGAATAAAAACAAAAATATTTGCATATATTAATTTATGTAAGGAGTTTTTTCTTGAAACTAAGTTGTTATTAAAAGATTTAATTAAAAAATATTTTAAAAATAAGTTTTCAACTTTTTATTACTGAGCAAATAAAATTTTACTTGCATATGCAAATAATAATTTTGAAGATTTATTATTAAAATCAACAGTTCCTAATAATATTAATTATCAATATAGTAATGATGTTCGTGAAAATATCTGTGATTTATATTTTGAATATTCTGATAAACGTGCTGGTGGTGTTTTATCTTTGTATTATAATTTAAAAAAAGGAATTAATGGTGAAGAATTAAAAAATAAAGCACCTAAAAATTTAAAAACATTTTTTCGTTGACTTAAAAAAGATAAGCGTTGATTAAAAATAAAAAATAAAATTAAAGAAATTAAAAGACAACATCCAAGATATGAAGTTAAAGAATTAGGATTATTACAAATGGATGCTAAATATTTTATGCCAAGTAAATTTCCAGTTGAAAAAAAGTATTATGTTTATGATTTTATTGATGAAAGAATTAGAGGAGTATTCGGTTATATTTATGATAAATTATGTACTGAAAATGCTATTGATGCTGTTAAAAGAGCAATTATTGATTTTAAAAAAATATTTGGTATTAAAATAACACGGATTAGAACTGATAACGGTTCTGAATTTATTAATAGTCATCGTAATAATCAAAAAAGTAGTGTTAAAGAAACTACTTTTACTCAATTTTTAACAGATAAAGATATTTTGCATCAGACAACACCGGTTCGTTCTCCACAATCAAACGGTAAAATTGAAAGATTTCATCAAAATTATACTAAGTTATTTGTATTTGGTGAAAAAATATTGGATTCAGTTAGTTTACAAAATAAATTAAATGATTACTATTATTTTTATAATTTTGAAAGAGTGCATAAATCTTTGAATTTTCAGACACCATTTCAATTTTTAACTAATTTAACTAAATAATTTAAAATTTATAAAGTTTTATTTAAACTATTTTTTAGTGTACCAATTTTATAATTTTTATTTATATATTTATCATTTTTAATGATATTTTTTTATTTTAAATTATATATTTTATTATTTTTTCTTGTTTTCTTGCAATCTCCAAAATGTGTGTGGTATACCACATTATTTTAAATATTTTAATAATGTTCTTCTTAGTGTTTTTAGTTGCTGGTTCATTAAAAAATATTTACATTGTGCAAACGATTAATATATTAATTTTTATTTTTTCGTTATTGTTCGGTGATTTTTTAATTGATTTATCGTATGCAACAACAACACCAGCAATTATCATTGGTTATTTTATTCCACAAAAATATATTACTTGAATTGTTTATATATTTTACACACAAAGTAATTATAATTCGAATGGGTTTTTCTTAATTGTCCCTTCTGTTGATCGGAACTTAGCACTTACATCAATTTACCAACCAATTTTTGGAACTTTAATTTTTATTAGTACAATTAGTGTTGGTTCATACTTTGCTTTTGTCACTAGATTTAAAAGGTATGGTTTACTGGTTTTTACCAGTAAACCCTTATTTATTTAACCTTTATTACTGAAATCTTTTTTGCTTCAGAAAATTACTTTCTTTTTTAAAGAAAGGTTTTTATTATGGTAAAGTTAACAAAACAAGATCGAAAAAGGACATTAAAAAATAATTAAGATGAGTAATAAATAGATTATTCGACAGTATTAATTTTATTTATTTACATAAAAAAATGCATTATTTTGAATAATGCATAACATAAGTGTTGAAATATAAATCTTGTGGCTTAAAACCTAGTTCTTGGTATAGGGGCACTTTATCAATTGGAGCAACTATTCCTACACTTTGATATTTTGCTTTTTGGGCTTGATTTAATAAATGGTTTAACATTTTTTTCTCATCATTAGGGTGTTCGTTATCATAACTAATAATTTCACCAATCACAGCAAGTGCTGCTTCAAAATAAATAATACCAGTTACTATTGGAACATCATCTTTTTTTAATGTTGCAACATAACAAAGATTACAAGTTTGGTCCAAAGCAGCAGTACTTGTTGGTGTTGGTAAATCTTTTAACGGTAATTCATTGTCATTAACAATCTTAAGATTATTAGCACTGGTAAGTTTCGTATCATTAATTTCTTTTAAAGCTTTTAGATCTGTTGCAGTAATAAATTTTTCATTTTCTGATAATTCAACTGTTGTGGAAAAGGTTGTGAGATTTAATAACATTCCGTTCCCAGTTCGCCAATGATTTAATCCGCTTTTTTTAAAAAATGATCGTTCACCCTGAGTATTATCAATTGTAATGGTACATCAGATGAAGGGTGTTTTTTCTGAATAAAATTCATCAATAATTTCACCAGCTTTTGCGAATTGTTCTGATGTTGTTAAATGAAAACTAACAACCCCATTAGTGCTATCTTTTAGTTTGCGCGTATCAATTTGGTAAAATAAATTACTGTTATCAAACTTTGTTATTTGCAAATCATTATCATGCTTAGGGTCAATGTTGTAATTTATATAACTCACAATTAACTGGTTTAATTTTTCATTGTTAAAATTAAACATTTTAAATCCCCCTCTTTATTTGAATATAATTTTATCACTTTTTCTAAACATAGAAAGTCTTTTTATTAAGATTTAATATTATTTCCTAATCTTTTTCGTTATATTTACTTGTGATTTAGGGCAAAAAGGGCTAGAATATAAGTATTATATTGACTGTGAAGGAGTTTTGGCATATTTAAATGGAATACCCGGGTACATTTTTATTTACGTTTAGCTACGTTAATTTTACTGAGCTTATTTCTATTACTTGATTTAATAATGGCAATTTATTATCCACAACCAAAATTTGCCCATTTGGGGGTTACGGAGAACGGGTTTCAAATTATTATTCATTTTTTACAACGCAAACAAACTATATTGTCGCCTTATATTTTTTCTTATATTTATTTGAATCAAAATTTAAAAATACAAAGCCGCATTATATTATTCAATTAGCAGTTACAACATACATCACTATTACAATGTTAGTTTTTTGGATTGGAATTGTTGGTCAAAAAGATCAAGCGCATCAGTATCGTCCTTATCATTTGGTTGCAACAATTATTTTACACTTAATTATGCCAGTAACAATGATTACTAGTTATGTTTTAACATCAGGTGACCATTATTACTATTATGAAGATCATCATAAAAAATATTTATGATTAATTATGTTATATATGGTGTTGTATTTAACAATTATTCTTTTACGGGGGACTTATCGTCATTTAGATGGTAAAGATCCGAGTACATTATTTCCATACTTTTTCTTAAATTATTTCCAGCCCGGTGGGGATATTATGGTTGCCACCGCGTTGGTTGTCATTTGTGTTGTTGCCGTGTCATTACAATACTTTTATATTTTTATTAATAACTTATTGTACTTCCGTTACTATCGTAATAAGAATGTTAAAATTGTACCAATTCAATATGTGATGCACACTAATAAGGTCACAATCACTGGTTTTATTATTGGTATTATTGTGTTAACTTTTAACATTGGAATCAATATTCTTTATGTTATTTCTGCTTCGCTGCATAAAATTGTGGATGATACAAGAAGTATTGAAATTATAAATCAATATCAAATTGATGACCATGTCTTAATTGCCTTTATTTTTATTTCCTTCTTAGCTTTAATTGGATTTATTACTTGTTTTGTTTTTGCATTACGTGGTAAAATTGGTGCACGAATTGCTGGCGCATTATTAATGATTGCATTGATGTTCTTTACATGAATTTGAGTTGTTGGACCAATCTTCTGTTTAGTTACAGCGTTAATTATTTTCAATGGATATGAGAAAGTAACGGACATTACATTAGTAGAAACACATAATTTACGCCAATTGAAAAAAACAAGAAAGGCACAGAAAAAGTTAGCTAAATAACATTTATTTTGAAAATAATTTGTTAGTTACTAAGTAAACATTAAAAAGTTATTTGTTATAATTAAAAAAATTATTGACTTTATTAAAAATATTTGAAAAAACGATATGATATTTTTAGATTTAAAAAAAATTAGAAAAGAGGCCATAAAAAATGAAAGAACAAAAGAAAACAACTGCTCAGAGCAAGAAGTTTAGTTTGCCAGAATTAGTTTGATTAGGATTTAATTATACTTGTGGGATTGCTTTTACTTCAGTTTATGCAACAATGATGTTTTCAGAAGTCGATAAAACGGGGCAGTTTTTAGGGATGCATATGATTTGAATCTTCTTAGTGGAGGGGTTAGTGGCCGGAACTTGTGCGTGAGCATTTAATAAGTTATCAAAAGTACACCCCGCTGGGAATGGTGCTAGTTATATTTATGTTCGAACAAACTTTGGAAAATTTTGAGGATGATTAATTTCATTCTTACAATATATGACATTACCAATTATTGTTACATCACAAATTGTTTCAATGATTCGTTTAAATTTTGTTGGTTCAGGAACGTTTCTTGATACAAAAGATATTTTAGGCAATTGAGCAAACTTAATTTGAGATGCAATTGGAATTGCTATTTATATGTTAGTGTCATGTGTACATTATTCTTAGGAATGCGTTTATTGAAACGTTATTTAAATGCTTCTAGTTATATTAAATGAGGTTCAACAGGATTATTGATTATTGCGTTGATTACCCTATTTATTATTAATGGAACTTCTGCGTGAGATTTTAATGCTAGTCCAAAGTACACCACCTTAAATCCAACTAATTTTTCAATTGCTTTTACCTCGTGTTTCTTTTTCTTTTTAGGGTTTGAAACATATGCCACAATTGGAAAAAATGTTCGTAATCCAGAACGCAATATTGGTCGTAGTATTATTTGAACAATTGCATTAGCAATTATCTTTTATGTTGTTGTTACCATCTTAATGTTAGGAGCAGTTGCGGGCGCATTTACTAATAATCCAAATTTACAAATTTTCCGGTTATTAGGTAATCATGTTGGACAGTGAATTTATTATGCTGGTGTTATTATTATGTTAATTTGTACTATTTCGCTAAAAGCAAATGCGGGAATGCAAAATGCGTTATATTCAGGGGCGATTTTAGAACCATTTGCCGTGGAAGGGTTAATGCCAAGTAAATATAAAGAATTAAATAAAGATAGAATTCCTTTTAAAGCTTCGTTTTTAAACTTAATTATTACTTTTATCTTTGCAATGATTTGATTATTTATTCCTGATATTATTCAAGGTGCAACGGGTGGCAATGCTGTCTTCTCGTATGCTGCTATTACTGGGGAAGCATCATTAATTATGATTATTATTTATTCGTTTGTGATAATGGTTGCTTTAAAGTTAGGATTTACGAAAAAAATGCGGGTAAAGGTTTGAGAAATGATTGCTTGATCATTAGTATTAATTTTCTTAATTTGATAATTTGTGCAATTCTTTGTTGACTTAGGACGCTCATATCATACTGCAATTAATTTGTTAAATACAGGTGCTTCAAAAAGAATTGCAACGATTGTATCAAATACATTAGAAATTGCTTATATTGTCGGAATGATTAGTTTTGCTGTTATTTGGTATTACACATACTATTGAAAAAAATATCAAGCACGATTAAAAACTAATCCACAATTACAAGCGACTTTAGATGCTCTCTTTACGGTAACAGATGATTGAAATTATGTTGTGAAGGAAATTCAAACTGAATTAGATCGTTATTTAGTTCGAAATCAAAAAATTTATCAATCTAAAGATAATCCAAATTATCAGGATGCTAAACATATTCGCCAGGAAGCTTATCAGGCTGAAGGGGATTTACAAGAACCTGACAAAACAGAATAAAATTAAATGTTATTTTAAAAAAAAGAACTTTCAACGACAACAGTTCTTTTTTTAAAATTCAAGGGTAACAAGTTGTTGTTTTTGTCGCTTCTCTTTTTTTAGAACCAATAATAATAGAACTCCTGCGAGAGAGGCAAAAAGGCCAATTCCTGTAATAATTGTTAAACTAATTTGGTTTGCTAATTTATTAGTTAGATAAACCGCTTCAGTTCCATAATGTTTTAATAAAATTGAATCAATTTGTCAAAATCAGGCATCTGGTGAAAAAGCAATAAATGAGATTAACCCAACAGAGGCAGCATATTCTTTTTGACTAATATTAATTTCATAAATTGTTGCTCAACGGTTGGTAACTAATGATCAACAAATAATTCCTAATGTTAAATATAAAATAACAATTAAAGTTTGAATAACAATTTTTCAAGTTGATGATAATGATTCAAATGACGTTTCATTATAACCAGGTAAACTAATCGCAGTAATAGTAATTAAGGATGCTAAACTTAAACCAATTACAATAAATAAAATATATTTTTGGGTACGATCAGCTAATTTACAAGCGGGGGCACTAAATAAAAACCGGAAGAAATATGTTCGTAAAATTCCTACAACAACGACAATAATTGGTAGAATTTTTAAGGCATCTTGCATAAAAGTTACAAAAATACTTAAACCAGATTGATACATATAAACTCCCATAATTAATAAAGTAACAATTCATAATTTAAAATTTTTTAATGTTTTACCCAATTCTTTAATATCAAAATTATTATTTTGATTAGAATTATGATTTATATTAGGAACAAATTTTCATAATAAAATACAATTAATAAAAATTAAACCCGGAAAAATAAAGACAAGAGTACTAAAAGCTCAGTTTCCTAATGACTCTGTTCAAACATTTTCAAAAAATCAAAAGACTAAATAAGCGATTGCAATTATAACTGTTCCAATCAACCCATTTAAACTACCATGAATTCCATTTAGTTTACCGTTTTGAGCAGGAGTTCCTTGTTCTGATAACAATTTCCATAGCGCACTTCAAAAAATAAAGCAAGTAATAAAACTTCATAAGGAAAAAATAACATAAACTTTAATAATTTTTCCACCAGTAATAAAAGGAATTAAGCCATATCAAATACTGACAATCCCAATTCCAGTTAACCCAATTAGGGTTAACTTTTTTAAATTAAAGCGATCGGCAAAATAACCGCCCAGAAAATAACTTAATAATGCTACATATCCATAAATAGCATTGGCTTGGGAAAACTGCGAGGCGCTAATTCCCAATCCTTCTTAAATTTTGACAGAAGAAATAACGTTTTTTAAGTAGAATGGGATAGCCATTACTAAGACATCGGCTAGTGCTAAAAGAGCAATAATTCATATTGTTTTGCTACTAATTTTTTTCTGTTGTTCTGATGTTTTCATTTTGTTTCCTTTCAAAATAAAAATATTATTTTAAGGTCGGATTTAAGGTTGCAATGTAACTAATATAACTATGGACAAAATCTTGGGGATATAAATTATTAATAATTTTAAGATCTTTTTCATTTTTAAAAGTTCAGATATTTAATGGTAAATTAAGATTTTTAATAATAGCAACATTCTTTTTTTGCTTGGCTGTTGCAATTGACGGATGTAAATAATCAAATTTGTTAATTAAAGTTTGATCAATATCTTTTAAACTCTCAATTAAATAACCTTTTTTAAAAGGGCTATTTAAATTACTAATAAATTTTAAAGCGTCATGGCCAAATGAAGAAACAATAATTTCAGCATTTGTTTTTGTTTGTAGTAATAACAATGCTTGTTTAATCAAAGTAAATTCTTGTTCATTATAACGATCTGGTTTGATTTCAACATTAATTACTCGGTATTGCTTAGCAATTTTGTTAGTAAAATCATCAATCAATAAGGGTGGTAAAAATTCGGGATTTTTTTTAAAAAAATCAAGCTCTTTAATTTCTTGATAAGTAAAATGGCGAACAGTTTTATTAACATTCCCAATTCTTTTAAAATTATGGTCATAAAAAATAATAATTTGATGATCTTTAGTCATTCGAATATCAAATTCAACTCCAGGACAAGTTTCTAATGCATTAATAAAATCAACCATACGATTTTCTCCGGCGGGGCTACGAAAACCTCGATGTGCAATTAACATAAATAAATTCCTTCCTTTTATAAGTATTAAATAACATATTTACAAATAATGTGTTAAAAATTATTAATAAATATTTTAATTAAAATTATTTTTTGATAATTTTTGGTAAGGTTATTTAGTTTGATTATAATGCCTTTTAAAAATAATTAGGATAAAAACATTATTTAAAAAATAAATGATAATATTAAATTAAAGACTATGGAAATTCTACATTAATTTAAGGAACATTTCTTCATATAAAGGATAAATGTCAAAAATAGATGAAGAATAAATTTATGACATATCTATGGTTATATAAAGAACCTAAAAAAAGAATAATTTTAATTTTAAGTATAAAAAAATGTTAGAAAAATTTGAGGATGTTAAATTTATTTTAACTAAAAATAATTTTATTTTTAAAAGTCAAATAGCCTTAAAGGGTTCAGTAAAAACAAAAACTGTTTATTTTGAAAGAAAATTAAAAGACAATGATTTAGATATTTCAATAAAATATTTTGAAAATGAATTAAATCTTGAAAAATTTAAAAAAATAAAAACAGATATTTTTAATTTTTTAGAAGAAAGTGTTGGAAAAGGCAAGGAAGTAAAAGATAACAATAGGTCAATACAAATTACGGGAAAAAATCAAATTAAAGTTGATATTGTTCCGATATTTTCAATTAAAGATTGTGATTATGTTTTTAAAAATTATGATAATTTAGAAGAGACATATGATGAAAAGTTATTTAATAAAATAAATAATACGTATAAGAATACAAATTTCTTTAAATTTGTATATATAATTAGGAACATTATTAATAAAGTTGCAAAGATTTTAAATATACCACTACAAGCAATCATCTTAGATATTTTAGAAGAAGAAAAAAACTTCGATGACTTATTAGAAGTATCTCAATTTCATAAAATGTTGTTTTTTATATCAAAAAAATTTTGAGATATGTATCATTTAAATACTAAAATTTATCAAAATAAAGAAGGTTTTTCTTTTAAATTAAAAAATAAGGCAAATGATAGAAAAACGTGTAAAAACTATATTTCTTATTTGATTCATGTCGATGAATATGTACAAGAGTGATATAAACTTTATAATAAAAAGTTAGAATATAAAAAAGAACTTGATATTGAAGAGTATCTTAGAAGAAAATAATAAGAATATGTTAAATAGATTAATTAAATAATGTAAATTCATTTAATTAATCTATTTAATTTAGTTAAGATTTTCTCCCCTTTTGTTGTATAATTAACGATTATATATTAAATAACAAATTGGTGGTGAAACTATGGAGGCAAATTACAAAAAAAGTTTACGAAAACTAAGACAATATAATTACACTTTTTTAAAGTTTTATTAGTAATTATCTTATTTCCAATTGTTTTATTACTATACTTTATTTGTTCAAAAGTATTTGTGCCACATCTTTTTAAATATAAACGGAGTGGTATTGATCAAAATAATGTTGAATTAAATACCTTACAACAGTTAGAAGCTGATGTTAAAGCGAAAAAACTAAAAGATTTTATTATTAATGAAAATGATTTACAAGAATCATTTATTGAATTTAATAATAATAAAATTAGTACATTAACGTTAGAACATCCAACTTCAACGAAATGAGTTGTCGGGTTACATGGTTTTAAACGAAATAAATATATTGGGTTACGAAATATTTATCATTTTTATCAAGCGTGATATAACATCTTAACATTTGATGCTTACGCGCACGGAAATACTTATGGTAATAAATCTGATTTAGGTGTTACTAATTCAATTATTTTAAATTTTTTAATTACGTGATTAAAACAAAATAAAAATCCAAGTGTGATTGGTGTCTTTGGGATTAGTATGGGAGCATAAACAGCATTATGATTTGCCCATCAGTTTTATTATGAAAATAAAATTGATTGATTAATTGTTGATTGTCCATTTTCACAACCAGTACAACAAATTCGTGCTTTTTTACGAAAATATGTTAAGTTACCATGATGATTAATATCGTTAGGAATTAACCGTAACTTTCGTAAGCATTCAAAAACAAATTTAAAACATATGAATTTATTAAAAGAAAATCAACGCCTAAAAGATTTACCAATTTTATTTATTCATGGGACAAAAGATAGTTTTGTAAAATATCATAATTCAGTGGTGATGTATTATTTACAACAACAAGAAAGTCAGAAGAGTGAAATCTTTTTAGTTAATAAAGCAGAACATACAGGGGCTCTTGTTGTTGATCAAAATGCATATAAAGAAAAAACATTAGCGTTTGCTAAGAAATGAGATTTAAATTTTTCAGAAAAAAATTTGATAGTTTAATAAATTATAATGATTCTTATTGGTTAATTCAATAAGAATTATTTTTTATGCTACAATGAAATTAAGAAAAAATTATGATAATTGTTTATTAATTGTTCAATAGAAGGGACGTTTAATAATGAAAAAGTTATTAATGATTTTTAGTATCATTTCATTAACAACCTTAACAATTAATATAACAAATGATAGTTTATTAAAACAAAAACTAGAAACAGAACAACGGATGAGCCTACCAACAAGTAAAATAACTTCTGATCAACAGATAGGGCAGGATGATAATTTAATTAGTGTTGAACAGCACAATAATTTATTAGCTGCAATTAAAAAAATAGAAAATAAAATTAAAATTGATCGTCAACAATTAAATCAAACGTTATGAAGTCCAACGGTCTATCAGTTTTTAACAAGTGATGAGTATCTTGCTTATTTAGAACTAATGAGTCAGTTAGGTATCCTTAAGTTTAATGCTGATGAACCATCTTTTTTTAATAATATTGCATATGGTTGACACAATGGTTTTATGCAAGAAACAAAGTGATACTGGTTTGGATATTGAAAACTACACATTGCAAAATGAAGATGTGATCAAGTCTATAATTTATTAACAAATGGTGGCAATGCTAGTAGTATTTTTGCTGATGGACTGTCACAAACACTATATGGTACAATTATCGCGATTGCTAGTGGAATATTAAGTTTAATTGGAAATGATTGAAATACTGATGATGGGATGATATTTCATTTTTATTTAGTGACTCCAGTTTGGTTTTCGCATTGTTAATTGCAAAGCAATGTCATAATGAAAAATTATAAATTATTTTTATGAGGCATGTGAATAATAGGACTTTATCAGCTTAGTATTTTAACAATTTTTCCATTCTTTTTATTTTATCAAGTCGTAGCAGTAAATGGTGGTGAAATAACAAGTTATTATTTTAATTATTCATTAGTGTGAGCATATTGCATAATTTTGGTTAGTTTTACTTTTTTTGGTTTTATTTGTAACATTGTTATTTTTTGTATTAAAACTAAAAAAGCAAAATTTATTCGACCAATCTTGATTTTGATTAGTGTGCTTCCTTCGATTATAATGTTTTTTTCCAGTTTGTTATTATATTTTGATCCTAGTTGTCAAGAAAGTCATACTTTTGATTTACAAAATTATAATGATAAATATAATAAAGTTGGAAAACAAGGTATTTGAATTTTTAATTTAGTAATGGTAGTTTGACTACTTTATGTTATTTTATTACCGCAGGGACTTAATTTCTTTATAACAAGAAAAGCAGAGTTAACAGTGCTAAAAATGTCATTTGAAACATTTTTAACAATTGTAATCCTTTTTATTTCAAGTTTAATTTCCTTTTGATTAGGATTAATTTCTATTAATTCAAAAAATAAAAAAGCACAATTATATGTAAGTATTATTTCTTATTTCTTAGCTCTTTCATTTCTTTATGGTGTTATTTTTCCAGTATTATTATTAACTTCACTACGCGGTGAAGTGCACATATTATTTAACCGTTAACTTCATAACAATATCATTTTTATAATAACTTATACCTCGATAACTTTTTAATTTAGAAAAAAGTAGTATTTTTAAAATCAAAAATACTACTTTTATTTTTAATATTTTACAACCCTTAGCAAATGTGCTAGTATAATTAAGATTAATAGGAAGAGAAAAACTATGAAAAAAAATATTTTAACAATTTTAAGTGAGTATAAAAAACGACTATTAAATGACAAGTCGGTAGGAGACATCTTTTTAACAAAAATTAATACAAAAAGTAAAAATATTATTAATTTGTTAGATTTGTTATTTTTGTCAAATCAAAATCCGGAAAAAGTGTGAAAAAATATTAGCAAAAAAGAAAATCTAATTATTACAAAATTATCAACAGAAACAATTAAAGAAATTTGTGGCTATGTTGGTGGAATTATTAATAAAAGCAGGAACGATGAAGAATTTGCTTTGCATTTAAAACAACATGGTTTTACTAAGTATCCAATTTTGCATTATTCAAAAATTCTTGAATTTATTTTTACGTTGTTTGTAAAAAAAGAGGGGAAAAAGATTACTGAAGAAAGTTTATTAAAATTAGAGAAAGTTATTACCGAAGAAACAACGAAAATTTTTAATAAATTTGCCCGAATTTTACAAGATGCTAAACTATATTTATTTGAAAAAAATATTAATCCTTTATATATTGGGTGACCATACATTGAAGGATTAACACAATCACAAAAAGTTTTTCGTGCCCCATTATTATTATGACCAATTACTGAAATTAGTCGAAATAAAACTAAAATTGTTCTTGCAACAAAACATGATGAAATCTTATTAAACTCAGCGATTCGTTTGAGTCAAATCAAAGATAGTAATTATAATGTTGCGGAATTTAGTTTTGATTCATTAACCTTAACAGATGATATTTTTATGAAGGCAATTACTGATTTAAAAACATTGGGTTTTAAAGTTAAAAACGAAGACAGCATTAATCATTTACATAATTTAAATTATTATAAACAACAAGAACAATTGTTTCTCAAACATGATGAGAATTTAGAAAGTTATTTAAATAATAATTATCAGATTAATAATTTAGGATTAGTCCTTGATGGTTATTTTGGGATGTATAATATTTCCTCAACCACATTATATCGTGATTATTGTGATCTAGAAAAAGTTACTGATGATTCGGTTAATAAAATTTTTGAAAATGAATATAATGTCGAAGAAGATTGAAAAGAAAATCAGTTGCTATATCAAGAAGAGTTAACAGAAAGTGCTGTTATGGCTATTAATAATTATGATATTTCTCAAAAAGTAGCAATTAAAAAAGCTTTAGAAAAAAATACAATTATTCAAGGTCCACCGGGAACCGGAAAATCACAAACAATTAGTAATTTAATTGTTAATAATTTATGTCGTGGTGAACGAGTTCTTTTTTGTGCGGAAAAACAAGATGCAATTAAGGTAGTTTATAATAATATGAAAAAAATTCAAAATTATGCTTTAATGATTACGAATTTAGAAGAAAAGGAAAGTTTTTATCAAAAAATTTTAGATAGTATAAATAATATTAACCAGTTGTATCCACCAGTAGAAAGTGCAACATTCTTAAGCAAAATGGATACGATGTTTAATGATATTAAAAGATACAAAGCTTTTGTGCGTCAAAATGAGTATCAGTACTACCTCCAATTTTTAGATAATGTTAAAGCCCATCCAATGACATTAGATTTTGAATTATTAAGTCAGTTTTATTTCTTTGAATTAGAATATAATGATTATTTGCATCATTGTCATCGTATGTATCAGAATACAATCGTTGTTCAGAAATTTTTAGCGTTATTTAATGATTTTCCAAATTTTGCGGCACTTTATCATCGTTTTAGTACGAAAGAATTTAAAAAAATGTTAAAAAAAGCGACAGGATTAAAACCACAAAAATTTTTAGCGTTAATTTTTAATTTATTAAATAATAATCTGGTTAGTTACACAATTAATGGTGTTGATGAAAATAAATTTAACTTATTTAAAGTTGAAAAAGAAGAATTAATTGCGGCTTTGACAACAGAATTTAAAAATATTGATTATTTTGTTAATCGCTTGGAATTAATTGATCAAAATGATCGCTTACAACGTGAAGATAAAAACTATGAATTATATGCTTACTTAGGACCAATTATTGCGGATGAAGAAGACATCCCGTTGCTTTATCAACATTATTTTGTCCATCAATTTAAACTTAAACATGGAGCATTATTAAAGGTTGGTACATTGAATTGACGTCAGGAACTAACTAATTTAAGTAATAAATCAATGCTTAATACCACAGAATATTTAACTTATTTATATCATCAACAAATTCGTGATTCTATTAAAGAAAACTTCATTGAAACATTACCAAAAATTATTGAAGAATCTAAAAAGAAAACAAAAAGATCAATTACTTATTTTTTTAAAAATAATTATGAATTAATTAAAACGTTATTTCCAATGATTATGGTAACGCCAGATATTGCTTCGCAATTATTACCATTAAATCATCAGGAGTTTGACCAATTGATTTTTGATGAAGCGTCACAAATTTTTGTTGAACGAGCAATTCCAATTATTTACCGCTCTAATCGGATTTTAGTAGCGGGAGATAAAAAACAATTAGGACCAACAAACTTTTTTTCATCGCGTTTTGATTATGAAGGGTTGGAAAATAGTGCCGAATTATTAGAAATTGAAACAAATTTAACAGATAAAAGTTTACTTGACTTTGCTAGTAAACAATATAATTCTAGTATGTTGCGTTTTCACTACCGTTCAAAATATAGTGAATTAATTAATTTTTCTAATGCGGCTTTTTATGATAACAATTTAATTATGATTTCAAATAATACAAAAAAAGATTTTCCCTTAAAACTAATTGAAGTTCCGGATGGAACTTGAAAAAACCGTGGTAATATTCCTGAAGCAAAACGGGTTGTTGCTTTAATAAAAGAAATCATTGTAACGCGCAAACAACAAGAAACAATTGGGGTTGTTACTTTTAACGAAGTTCAAAAAAACTTAATTTGACAATATTTGACAGAAGAATTTGAAAAAACACCAGAACTAGAACAAGAGTTGCACCGTGTTTATGATGGTCGGAATGAGGGATTATTTGTTAAAAATATTGAAAATATTCAAGGTGATGAACGTGATATTATTATTTTTTCAATTGGTTTTGCCCGCGATGAAAATAATAAATTTGCACAATTCTTTGGGCCGTTATCCCAAGCTGGGGGTGAAAACCGTTTGAATGTTGCTGTTACCCGGGCAAAAGAAAAAATTTATATTGTTAAATCATTTCCGTCATCATTAATTTCTGAAGATTCAAAACATCCCGGTCCGCGCTATTTTAAATATTATTTAGAATATGTTGAACAATTAAATCGTGGTAAAGATCAAGAACATAAAGTATTAGAAAAATTAGCAACAGCTAAAAGTTATCATCAAGAGCAACAAGGTTATAAAGTTAACCGTCAATTTACATCCGAAGTTGCTGCTGCTTTAACAACCGCATTAAGCAAATATGATCGTTATCAAATTGCCACACACACTGTTCAAGGAACTTATCAAATTGATGTTACTGTTTATGATCAAAAAAATGATCATTATGTTTTAGGGATTATTTGTGATGATTTAATATATCCAATCGGAGTTGAACAAAAAGAATATGATTTTTATTGGCAAAAGTATTTAGTTGATCGTGGTTGAAAAATTGAATCAATTTTATATAGTAATTGAATGGTAAAGAATCAGCAAGCAGATCTTATTAACGACATTGTTCAAAAGATTATTGGTAAATAGGAGGCCTTATGAAATTTGATTTAGCTAAAATTAAAAAAATGAAAAATCTAACGGATTTAGAAATATATTTATTTAAAACATATTTACCAAAAAATGGTAATCGAATTATTAAAGCTGAGTTATTAAATTTGATTCATACATATTTTCCAAGAGTAACATCAGATCAAGCAAATCAATTTATTACCTTGTTAAAAAATAACCGTGTTGTTTTTCTTCGTGGCTATGGTTATGTTGGTAATGAAACATTAGAATCATTTAACCGTCGCCAACAAGATGATGAAGAGGACGAACAAGAAAAGGTTCTGCGACCAACAGTGGTAACTAAAAAATTAGCACCAGTTGTTAAACAAAAAGAAAAACCAAAAGTTGTTGCAAAACCAAAAACAACATCAGTACGAAAAATGATTGATTTTAGTAGTTTATCTTTTTCGGACCGCTATCAAAATTTTATGCAATTATTATATCCAATTAAAAATGAAAAAGAAAAACCTAAAATTGCTTTAGTTGATATTCCTGATTTAACTTCTAATAATTTTGATGATAGCAGAAAAAATACAATGATGAAGGATGATGAAGATTATATTGACCCATATAAACGAAATATTATTTTAAAAGATGAACCTGTTGCAGATATTGTAGAACAAACCGATAAATGAAACGAACCATCTAAAGCTGAAAAACTAGCTTTTGATTTTTCAAATCCGACTAGTTCGGAAACAATTTGACGAAAAATTAGTATTAGTCAATATCGAAAGTATTTTTTATCGTATCATCAAATTACCCAATTTCAATACCAAGGTTTAAATAAGTTTTTTATTGATTATTTATTAGCTTTACCAATTAATGATAGATTAATTATTAATTATTATGAAACAGCAATTACTAATAAGAAAGTTTATGAAGCTTTTTATGATAATTATTTACGGAATCGGATCAGATATGCTTTTTTAATTGATTATAATTTATTTTATGATGTTCCGTTAATTCAAAAGAATCTTAATAAATACCATAAAGATATTAAAAAAGCAGCGGAAAATATTATTGTTAATTTATTTATGCAATTTTTAACGTTGACTTTTAATGTCAATGAAAAAAAATTAGAGATTATTCCCGATGTGATCGAACAAATTAAAACTTTTTATTGAACATTTAATCAAAAAATGCATTTATTTGAATTTAAAGATTACATTTTTTCAACCAACCCAAAATGAAAAGAAGAATATGCGATGAACTTTATTAATTTTTTTGAAGGATATAAATTTACTTCAAATCAACAAGCAATCAATTTAATTATTGATCATCTTGAAAGTGATAAACTATTAGAATTATTAAAAGAGAATATTAACAAAATTAACTTTCGAAAAACTACCATCAATGATCATGTCTTATGATATGATGTCAAAACAAGTTGTCATTTATTAGATAATGAATTAACTTATATTAAAGGAAACTTATTAAATAATATTCAAACTATTTTTGAAGAGACAATTGGTTAAGGTTTCTGTTGATACTGACCCATTTATTATTTAAAAAAATAAGGGAATATCATTTTTTAAATTTTTATTTTAAATAACCTTGCATTTCTTTATCCGCTTAGTAAAATTAAAGTACAAAAAAAGAAAGCTATTGAGGATACTATGAAAAAATGATTTAGTAAAATTAAATGACAGTGACAACAATTATGACATATTTTCTTGTTACAAGGTTTTTTGTTTTTTGTTGGCATTTATTTGACATCATTAGGGATTGCGATTTATGCGCCAACTAGTACTGGTGCTAGTCAAATTGATTTTACTATTTTTGCTTTGTTAGCCTTAATGTATGGTAATTATGCGTCGGGTCACTTAAATGATACGGTTCTAACTGCTCATTATGCCTTAGTGTTATCAATGTATTATTTAGTTTTAATTTTATTTACAATTATTTTTATGTTAATTGTAAATGTAAAAGCATATCGGAAAACAAAAGATCGTTAAATTTGAGTTAAATTTGCAATTATGATTCTTGGCGATTTAATTTTAGCACGGTTATTACCAATGTTAATTCACTTTAATTGACAATATATTATTTCAGCGGATGGGATTCAACAATGAGCAGAGAGTTCTGGTGGTATTGCGGCGTGATTATTTTTAGGTGGTTTTTCATTATATTGTGTTGGGTTAGCAATTTGAATTTATAGTAAAACTTGATATGGTCCTTATAACCATGTTTGTGAAGCATTTATTAAACTAACAAAATTAAAATATCCTGTTGCTCGGATTTTGTTAGATGTGATGATGGTTATTCCCGGGTTTATTTTCTGAGTCTTTTTACCATTAAATGATGATAAGTGAAGTTTTTTATTTACTAACTTTAGTTTTGGGACAATGGCCTTTATATTTATTTCGGGACCATATGTTAATGTTGTTAAAAAAGTTTTAGCAAAATTTTTAAAAATTAATTTGTGGAAAGCAAATATTCTGGCACGAAATAATATTGTTAGTACTTAATTATGAAACAGATTCTTTAAAATTAAAATAAAAGCACCTTCATGAATTAGATGAAGATGCTTTCATTACTCAAAATCTTTGCCAAGGAATAATCTTTGTTAAGAAAAAATTACATTGTATTAAGAATAGTTGTTACGGTCCTATTTGTAATTTTTATTGTTAAGCCTTGACTGATTTATCAATAAGTTGTATCAGTTGCCTTTGATAACTTATTTTCAAAAGTTTTTTGTGTAGAGTGTGTAAATTTTTACACATATATTATTATAACCTATAAAATTAGGGGCTAAGAAAAGTATCAAATTATTTGCAAAATATAATTTATTTTGGAATTAATTTTAAAAGATATTTTATAAGAAAAGAAAATGTATTTTTTATTTAATGAAAAATATTTTTTCGTTATAATAAAAATATAAGTGGTAAATTGTTATACACACTTTAAAAACATGATTAACATAATGCCCGTTTTAGTCCGCTGTTTTAATTTGTTATATAAAATTTTTGTTTTAGATTACTATTTTTTTTCCAGTATGAATAGTTAGGCATCGTGTAAGTGAAGTGCAACAAATCAAATCAGAAAGGGGTTGATTTGTTGCACTTCATTTTACATAATTCCTTTAATTTTGTCGAAAACTCTTGATATTTATAAAATATACCTAAAATTAGGTATATTTTTAATATATGGAGGTAAATAAATGATGAAAAAAATAATTACAGAATTAATAAATAGCTTAACAGATGATCAATTTTTAGAATTTTATGAAAAAATAAAACAACAAGCAGACTTAATTAAAAAACAAAAACGTTTAAATGAAATTGATCAAAAATTTAGAGATAAAGGCATTATATGTCCTAATTGCAAATCTTTTCATTGTGTTAAAAATGGTCATAATTCCGAAGGAAAACAAAAATATTTATGTAAAAAATGTCGTGCTAGTTTTGATGCATTTCGTCATCATTTTACTTATTGAAGTCATTTAAATTATGAACAGTGAAATTTATTAATTCAAATTTCATTGTTAGGACAATCTAGTAAAATAATTTCTCGTTTTATTAAAACAACCCCAAAAACCGCTTGATATAATCGACAAAAATTAATGCAATCAAAACAATTAGAAAATACACAGTTAAAATTTAAAAAATTAAATGGTCAAATCCAAATGGATGAAACATTTATTAAAGAAATTCATAAAGGCAATTTTAAAGATAAATTTGATAAACGAAAAACTCATCTCGATCCATTTTCAACTGATACCAAATGCTGTATTCAAATGGCAGTTGATAGCAATAATAATATTTTTGTTCAATCCACCAATACCAAAAGATTACAAAAACAATGGATTATTGAAAATATGAATAAGCAACTAATTAAAGAAAAATCAATAATTATTTCTGATATGCAACCACTATATTTATTAGTAGCAAAACAAACAAATTCTACTCTATATTCCACCAAAACTAGTACAAACCCTGATACTAGTTATCAAAAGTTAAATAAGATTAGTAAATTACAATCCAGTCTTAAAGAAGCCTTAATTCATTATCATGGTTTGGGTTTCACTAATATTCAAAATTATTTAAAGCTCTGAAAATGAAAATACCAACACAAAGGTTTAACACCAAACCAACAATCAACGGTATTATATTTTAACGTTTAAAAAATTTAAAGCAAAATCATAATCTTACACAAAATTAGTTTTCAAATTGTCATATTGATGATTTTTTTTATTTCATCAAGAGTTTTCGACAAAATTAAAGCATAATTCCTTATAAAAAAATATATTAACAAGATATAATTTAAATAGATTAAACTGTAGGCAAACATTCTTAATAGTTAAAGTAAAGGTTAAAAGAGAAAGTAGTATAACAAGATGCAAAAAAATATAAAGAAAAATGGCAAAATGATTGGATCGATTAGTGGTGGTTTATTAGAAGTATTGGGATTAAGTTTAGGACTATTTTTTGGGTTAAAAACTAGCAACATTGGTAATGATCATTTTGCAACAAAAAAACAAAATTATGAGAGATGATCACAGCAACTCCGCCCGATACAGCGCATGCTGTTTTTATTAATGGTTTTGTTGGAACTTCAATTGTGGAAAAATATTTAATGGAAAATGTTAAAGGAAAGTTTTCGGTTGATATTATTCGTAGTTATAAAAGTAGTGGTCGTGCTCCTGATGAAAATGAAAAAATTGCAAAATATAATCAGCAATTTCTAAAAAATGATGTTGCAAAATATGCAAATGTTATTGATAATCCGACAGAATTGTCACATATGAAATAATATTTTTGATTTAATGATAAAAATGAAATGATTCGTGCTTTAACGGGAAGTGGTAATTTTTCTAATAGTGCATTATTAGAGGCACCTTCTTATAAGGAAGTTTTATATGATGTTACTAATTATAAAGGGGTTGGTCGTGATATTTTTTGTGGTGGGATTAACGCAACACAACAAGTAAATACAACAAGAATTAGTCAAATCTATCAAGCAAATTGTGCTGGTTTTGATATTAATAAGAAAGAAACTTATCAATCTGGGCCAAATGTTATTAAAGAAAAATCACAATTTAATGATATTGTTAATATTCAAAAACAAAATCCAAAGTTAAAAGTAGCGAAGGGATTATTAATTTTGTCTGGCGATGGGGGAACTGAAGTTATTAAAGACTACTTAGATCAAACAGCAGACGATAATATTAATTTAGATGTTTTTGTTGGGAATAGTGCGGCTGGTTTTGATCCAGTTTTGGAAAAGCAAGTGATTACTGATCAAAAGTATAGTAATCGTTTAAACATTATTCGTGAACATCCGCGGGGAAGTATTAAAGACGATGAGGGCCTTATTAAAAGTACGACAGCAAAAACACATACTAAATTGTACGCTTGATATAATGCCAAAAATGAACTGTTAGCATTTTGATCGGGTAGTGCTAATTTTACAAAAAATGGTGTTAAAAACACGCAATCATTTCGAGAAATTTTGTTGGAAATGCCATTAGAACTTGAAAATTGAAAAGAGAACTTAATTTGTAAAGTTGTTGGAGCTTTTAAAACAGAACCAAGTCGACGAATTCAAGATTTTTGTCGATAATGAGAATTAAGAAGCATTTTGGTTATTTTTTATAAATATTTGCAAAAAGTATATTGCAAATTTTGATCTGAACGAATCCTAATTTCTTCAGATTATTTTTAATTAAGATGTTAAATTTAATTTAAAAATTAATAAGAGTTAATTATACAAAATTTTATTGCAACTATTTGTTTAAGATAGTTACTTTTTATTATTAACTATTTATAATATTTATAAATAATAAAGGAGGTGGAGAATGCTTCAGAAAAATGATAGTCACAATAAATTTTGTTTATCATATTTTATTTGACTTGGTTGTAACTATGTAGTTAGCATTACCTTTGTTGGAACTTTTGCGACATTATCAAATTTAGATGCTCCCAATGCAATTGTAATTTATGTTTTATGAATCATTGTTTTAGAAGGACTTATTGTTGGCGTGTGTGCCCATATTTGTGCGCGGTTTGCATGAATTCACCATAGTTATAATAATGGTGGTATTTATATTTTTGTTCGAACTAGTTTTGGCCGGTTTTGAGGAATTTTTGTTGCTTTTATGCAATATATAACATTGCCATTTTTAATTACATTTTAAATTATGATGTTATTACGGGGAACATTTAGTGCGCCATGGGTAGCTAGTTATGATCAACAAAACCATGTTGTTATTCCGTGGTATGCTTTTAATTTTGTTGCTTTTGGTGATTTATGAATGGATCTGATTGGAATTGTTATTTACTTATTTTTTTCCTTTGTTATTTTTGGCGGAATGAAATTATATAAACGTTTGAACGATTTAACGGCTAGTTTAAAATTAATTGCAGCGAGTGTCTTAATTTTAGCAGGCCTTTATTTAGCTTTTCGCAATGGTCATGATAATTTTAAATATTGAAGTACTAATAGTCATTTAAATTTAGATGGTTTTGTTAAGGCCTTTAATTCTTGTTTTTATTTTTTTATTGGGTTTGAAGTTTTTACAACTGCTGGTCGTAATATTGCTTCAGCACGGAAGAATATTGGGTTAGGGGTTATTATCGTTTTAATTATTAATGTTTTATCCCATTTAATTATTGCCATAATTTTCTTTGCTGCTTTTAATCACTTTGTACAAAATATGAATATGGGAACTTGAAATAGTTTTCATAATAAATTTGTTGTTTATGGGGGCACGATTATGATGATTATGTTTGTAATTACGTTAAAAATTAACCTAATTATGCAAGATAGTTTATATGGCGGAACATCGTTACAGCCATTAGCGCACGAAGGATTTCTTCCTAATCGGTTTCAAAAATTAAGTCGTGATAATATTTCAACAAAAGCATCATTCTTACATATGAGTTTAACAATTCTTAGTTTATTTATTTGGTTAATTATTCCAGATTTAATCAAAGGAATTACCTTAACAAAAGAATATGGTTTTATGTGTACGATTGAACAATCATTAACTTATCAGGAACCTTTTACTGGATCTTCGTTAACAGCAGCTTCTTCGGCAATTACAATTTTTATTTATGCGATGATGTTTGCGGTTGCTATTAAATTATGAATAACAAAACAAATGAAGTTAAAAATATGAGAATGAGTTGTCGTACCAATTACAATGTTAATTTTAATTTTTGTTTTAATTTGACATTATTATACTTTAATTAATAATATCGTAACTGCATCAGCAGAAAATTTCCAAAGTGCTTTGATTTCAGGGCTTATTGAGTTTATCTTTATTGGAACAGCAGTTAGTTTTGTTACTATTTGGTATTTTACTTATTATCTTTAATTTTGTCGAAAACTCTTGATGAAATAAAAAAAATCATCAATATGACAATTTGAAAACTAATTTTGTGTAAGATTATGATTTTGCTTTAAATTTTTTAAACGTTAAAATATAATACCGTTGATTGTTGGTTTGGTGTTAAACCTTTGTGTTGGTATTTTCATTTTCAGAGCTTTAAATAATTTTGAATATTAGTGAAACCCAAACCATGATAATGAATTAAGGCTTCTTTAAGACTGGATTGTAATTTACTAATCTTATTTAACTTTTGATAACTAGTATCAGGGTTTGTACTAGTTTTGGTGGAATATAGAGTAGAATTTGTTTGTTTTGCTACTAATAAATATAGTGGTTGCATATCAGAAATAATTATTGATTTTTCTTTAATTAGTTGCTTATTCATATTTTCAATAATCCATTGTTTTTGTAATCTTTTGGTATTGGTGGATTGAACAAAAATATTATTATTGCTATCAACTGCCATTTGAATACAGCATTTGGTATCAGTTGAAAATGGATCGAGATGAGTTTTTCGTTTATCAAATTTATCTTTAAAATTGCCTTTATGAATTTCTTTAATAAATGTTTCATCCATTTGGATTTGACCATTTAATTTTTTAAATTTTAACTGTGTATTTTCTAATTGTTTTGATTGCATTAATTTTTGTCGATTATATCAAGCGGTTTTTGGGGTTGTTTTAATAAAACGAGAAATTATTTTACTAGATTGTCCTAACAATGAAATTTGAATTAATAAATTTCACTGTTCATAATTTAAATGACTTCAATAAGTAAAATGATGACGAAATGCATCAAAACTAGCACGACATTTTTTACATAAATATTTTTGTTTTCCTTCGGAATTATGACCATTTTTAACACAATGAAAAGATTTGCAATTAGGACATATAATGCCTTTATCTCTAAATTTTTGATCAATTTCATTTAAACGTTTTTGTTTTTTAATTAAGTCTGCTTGTTGTTTTATTTTTTCATAAAATTCTAAAAATTGATCATCTGTTAAGCTATTTATTAATTCTGTAATTATTTTTTTCATCATTTATTTACCTCTATATATTAAAAATATACCTAATTTTAGGTATATTTTATAAATATCAAGAGTTTTCGACAAAATTAAAGGTTATTTGTTAATTATTTGATTTTGTTTAATGTTATTATTAGTAATAATCTTTAATCGGCAAATGCTGTTAATGTTTGCTTTTCCAAGTCAATATGTTAGCAAATATAAATGATGATTAGTTTTGTGTGTTTATTCGTATTTATTTTGTGTGACAACTTTTATTTGTTTTACCCTTTATCAAGGGATTAATAAAACAACTTTGGCAAGTATAACAACTAGTTTTTGTGCTATCTTTATTGCAATTCCAATGATATGTTTAGGATATGGGATTAGTATTTGAACTAATAATTCAATTTATTATTTTATCGCAATGGGTGGGATTGATTTTATTGCTTCATTATGTTTGATTCCTTTTCTATGTTATAGTTGAAAAAAATATCATTGGCAATTAATTGATCATCCGGATAATTTTGTTGTTAGTTCATTAAAAATTAAAGTTTAAAAAGTCAATGTGTTTTTAATAAACATCTAGTGGAACATATGAAAGTATCAAATAATTTGCACTAATTAAATCTTTATGGAAGTAAGTTGTTAAAGAGGAAGGGGTAATAATTTTGCTTTCTTTTCAAGTATAATATTAATAAGCAAGTAAACTTTGCAAAAAGGAGTAGCGCAATGGAAATCGGAGATACAATTTATACTGTCTTAACAACTATATGATTTGCATATATGGTTCTTTCGATACGAAAATCAAAAATACCAATGACTCGTTTACAACCAAGTTCTTTTAATAATCAACAAAAAATAAACATTAGTATATGAACAGAACTTGATGAAAAAATAATTTCTATTACAGCTAAAAATACAACTATTACAATTGGAGAACTTAGAGAAACAATTGATGAAGTAATTTTGAAAATGTTTCATAAAACTAATATCAATATTACAAGTAATGATTATTCTTATCAAATTTTTAAAAATAAAACAGGTGAAGCTTTTAAGAATCATAATTTAAATGTTAATAGTTTTGTTGTTTTTATTAAAATTTTTAGTAAAGAAAATAAATTAATTATTGGGATGACAGATTACATTCCGGTTAATTTGACAATTGCTAACTATTCGCATTATCTTAATCCCCCTAAAAATTAAATTTTTTACAAAAATTAGTCTTCAAAAATGATGATGAAAAGGGTTATTAACCAGATTTATGAATATAAACAGTAAGATTAGGTTTTATGAAGGGATTTTGTTGTTTAAAGAGCTAATTAAAAACTGCTTATTTAAGCAGTTTTTCTTTAATTTTGTCGAAAACTCTTGATGAAATAAAAAAAATCATCAATATGACAATTTGAAAACTAATTTTGTGTAAGATTATGATTTTGCTTTAAATTTTTTAAACGTTAAAATATAATACCGTTGATTGTTGGTTTGGTGTTAAACCTTTGTGTTGGTATTTTCATTTTCAGAGCTTTAAATAATTTTGAATATTAGTGAAACCCAAACCATGATAATGAATTAAGGCTTCTTTAAGACTGGATTGTAATTTACTAATCTTATTTAACTTTTGATAACTAGTATCAGGGTTTGTACTAGTTTTGGTGGAATATAGAGTAGAATTTGTTTGTTTTGCTACTAATAAATATAGTGGTTGCATATCAGAAATAATTATTGATTTTTCTTTAATTAGTTGCTTATTCATATTTTCAATAATCCATTGTTTTTGTAATCTTTTGGTATTGGTGGATTGAACAAAAATATTATTATTGCTATCAACTGCCATTTGAATACAGCATTTGGTATCAGTTGAAAATGGATCGAGATGAGTTTTTCGTTTATCAAATTTATCTTTAAAATTGCCTTTATGAATTTCTTTAATAAATGTTTCATCCATTTGGATTTGACCATTTAATTTTTTAAATTTTAACTGTGTATTTTCTAATTGTTTTGATTGCATTAATTTTTGTCGATTATATCAAGCGGTTTTTGGGGTTGTTTTAATAAAACGAGAAATTATTTTACTAGATTGTCCTAACAATGAAATTTGAATTAATAAATTTCACTGTTCATAATTTAAATGACTTCAATAAGTAAAATGATGACGAAATGCATCAAAACTAGCACGACATTTTTTACATAAATATTTTTGTTTTCCTTCGGAATTATGACCATTTTTAACACAATGAAAAGATTTGCAATTAGGACATATAATGCCTTTATCTCTAAATTTTTGATCAATTTCATTTAAACGTTTTTGTTTTTTAATTAAGTCTGCTTGTTGTTTTATTTTTTCATAAAATTCTAAAAATTGATCATCTGTTAAGCTATTTATTAATTCTGTAATTATTTTTTTCATCATTTATTTACCTCCATATATTAAAAATATACCTAATTTTAGGTATATTTTATAAATATCAAGAGTTTTCGACAAAATTAAAGCAGTTTTTTCTTTTTTTCCAAAGTAAAATATGATATGATTAATTACATAGAATAGTTAGCAGCTATTTTTTGTATCAACTTATATTAAACATTTAGCAATTATCAACAATATTAATTGAATATAAAGAAGGAGTTATTTAAATATGAACAAAACATTTTTTACCATTATAACAGCTTCAACGTTAGGATCAACGTTACCACCAACGCTTAATCAAGAACAAGCCACAACGAAATATTTAAATTGAGATATTAGTGTGATGTCTGGAAATGCATCATTTCCAGTTGCAAAACGTGGGATGAAATTTGTCACTAATAGTGACAAACCATTGGTTTTTAACTACTTAAATTATGCTACGACATGAGAATTATTTATTCAACAATATCCTTATTTTAAAATTATTGACTCAAGCATTACAACAGGGTTAAAAGGGGATAATAAACAAAACAACTTTGATAGTATGGTTTATCGTACGAGTGATTTTAATACTGGTTCATCAGGGGCAATGTTCACAATGGGTAAAGTTAAGTCACAATTCATTGGTGATTATGTTGTTTTATCGGTTGTTGGAATGTTATTAAACAATACGATCCAGTTCGGTGTGATGTATACTCTAAATATCACGCAGCAATATGCTGACCCGTATCCATTTTATGACGCAGTAACTGGTCGAATCCAGTTTATGAGTCAGAAGTAGACTTTGAATTAAAGGGCATTAATTAGAAATGTCAAGGATTGATAAGTTATATCAAATCAAAAAAAATGGGAAGGGCTATAGTAATAATAAAATTAAAATTAGAGATATATACGAACGATTTATTAAAATTATTACTTTAATAATTATCCCATTGTTGTTGATTGTTTTGATCTATGGGATTGGTGCCACTTTAAATGAACACAGTAAAAATCAAGTCTTAATTACAATAGGGGACGTCTTCATTAAAATTGGAAGAGCTGTTTTTAATAATTTATCAATTATTTTTTGTCTTGTTACTGTTATTAGTATTACTAATAATCTTAAAGCCGTAGCAATTGGTGTTACTGGCTTTTTAGTCTTTTCGGTAACCCAATTTGCTTTAATTCAATATCAGGTTACACCAGATGGAATCTTGTATGTTGATAGCATTTTATTTTTCTATAAGGGGGATAATTTATCTTTATTTTTAGGCTCAACATTAGGAATTGTTACCTTAAATACGTCAATTTTTGGTGGGGTTGTTGTTGGTCTTGTGTCATCATACATTTATTATAAGTGTATTGAATTAAGAATGCCTAAATCATTAGGATTACTGAATGGCTTTCCTTTGGTCAGCATCATTGTTGTTTTTGTTAGTATGCTGTTAGCTGTTATCTTCTTATTATTATGGATTGGGATGGCAATGTTTTTAAATAAACTTTATTTCTGAATGTGAAGTCAAAGTGCGCGTAATTTTTTAGGGGCTGCTTTTGTTTATGAATTTTTAAATATCTTATTAGTTCCATTTGGATTTAAAGATATTTCAGCAAACTTATTTGTGCAAAGTAATTCACAATTATTAACTCAACAAGAATTTCTAGAGTTATTTTGTCAGATCTCATATAGTTATGGTTGACAATATAATATTTTCACGCAAAGTTGAAATAATGAAAGCATTCAAGCGGTATGAACATATTTACAACAACCACAATTACTTAATAGTAAATTATCTTTAATTGACTGAATGTCAATCTTACCATTTAACCGTTTACCACAAATTAATGGAATTGAAACGTGGTTATATAATTGATTCTTATATAGTCAAAACATTGGTGATCTATTTCAATTAAAATTACCACCAAATTATGCGATTGTATTTGGTGCTTCATTAGGGGTTAGTGTTGCTATTGTTTTAACTAGTGAGAAAGAAAACCGCGTTCCAACCGCGTTATTAATGTCAATTATCGTATTAGTAACAATCTTAACAGGAAATAATATTATCATTAACTTATTTATTTTCTTAGCATCACCATTACTATATGTGTTTGTGTATGCGCCAATTGCTGGGTTAAATGGCTTATTTATGTCGATGTTAGGTGTTCACATTTGAGTATCCTTTACTGATGGTTTAATTGATTTTATTTACAAGGGGATTTTACCAGCGGCAAAAGGAACACAGTTCTTCTGAATTCCAATCTTTAGTGTTATCTGGTTTGTAATCATTACACCGATTTTTGCCAAAGCAATTATTCATTTTGATTATCCTTTTATTGGGCGCCGAGAAACGATTCTACCACGAATTACGCACAAAAAGTATCATGAGATTTGGAATCATTAAAAATAACAGGCTTTAATGTTTAATTTAAAAATGTGAAGGAATTTTTAGGGTGTCACAAAATTTAACAAATTTTTCGAAAAGTTTTAAATATAATGGGTTATCTAACCAAATAATTATTATTAATCATAATACAGTTTTTAAATTTGTTAAATTAAGTCCGAAAAGAAAAAACATTATTAATTGATTATTAGCAAATAATAGTTATTATTTACCTAATATAAATATTTTTCAAAATTATATTTCATATGATTTAATTTCCGGTTATACTTTTAAACAAATTGGTTTTACAGGGATTTTAGAATTAAAAAATATTTTGTTAGTAATTCAAACTTTTCAGAAATTAAAATATAAGAGAAAATATGTTGTTCACGGGGATTTAAGCCCAGTTAATATTATTTTTACCCAAAATTTAGAAGTTAAGAAAATAATTGATTAAGACAATGTTAAACTTGGTTCAAAATATCAAGATCCAGCATATATTTTTTGATTATAAATAAATTTTGGGGCAAATAATAAAAATTTTAGTCAACTTAAAAGGGAGGCCAATGTTTTTAAGAATACTTTGCAGTATAATCAAAACGATCTTAAAAAACTTCAATGATGAATTTATAAAGTTATAAAAAAATATCAAATTATTAATAATAAGTTAATAGAAGTTAATTAAAGTATTGTTATTTTTTTCTTAAAAGAAATTGAATTTTTTAAATAAAAAAGTAAATTTATTGTTAAATCTCTTGCTTTTTTTTATAATATGTAAATTGTAATATGAAGTGCAACAAATCAACTCAGAAAGGAGTTGATTTTTTAATGGAAAGAAAACATTATTTTATTTTACGGTCCTTAGTAACTAAGTATGGAAAAGATAATGTTATTAATACGGTAAATAATATTGTAATTAATAATGAAAAAGAAGATGAATAAATTATCCGCGTAATTTATTAGCGGTAATTTATTCAATATAGTTTATTTTGAGCGTAGCGAACACGCGAAGCGTGCCGCGAAAATTAGATTTTTAGGAGGAATAAGTTATGCCAGTTTGATTAACGACAATTTTTAGTGTTGTTATTATATTAGGTATTTTTGCTTGAATTGGTTTATCAATTTATCAAAAAATTCGCCAAATTCGAGGAAAGAAAAAAGATAAAAAAACATACGATAGCATGTACTGTACATACTGGGTATGATGAAGAAAAATATACTGTAAAAAGACCTGTAATCGCAAATAAATTAGGTGTTTTTGAAATGGATAATATTCCAGATTATCTTAAAAAAGAAGAAGATTTAAAACCAGTTCTTATAAAATTATTTTCTTTAATTGAAACTCATTTAAATATGATACCTAATATTGAAATTATGATTTTAGGTGATGGTGCTCCTTTAATTAAAAATACTAAAATTTTTATGCATCAATATTTTCCTAAAAATAAAATTCACTATACAATAGATAAATTTCATCTTACAAGTAGATTTAAAAAATTATATCCATATCAAAATAAAAATAAGGAAAATAGAGAAACATATCATAAAGCAGTGGATTATTTTTTTAATGCTAAATATGAAGAATTATTACAGTGTTTAGAAGATAGTAAATCTTTTATAAGCGATGCTAAATTAGATTTTTTAAATAAAACTATTAGATTAATGTAGAATAAAGGATGAAATAGGACAAAAAAATCGACCCTTATTGGGTTGATTTTTTTATTTAAAAATTAACTTTAAAAATTAATTTGAAAGTGAGGTAATTATAATTCAACAACAAAAAATATGTGATATTAATGATTGCTATAAAGCAATATCATTCATTACCGAAGAATTTTTATCAAATAAAGTTTTATGAACTTGTGAAAAACACAAAGATTTATTAAATCAAGTTAAAAATTTAAAACAAAAGCAGTTTTATCAAAAACTAGAAAATTCAAAAATTATTTTTGATTTAGAAACTGGTTTTTTAAAACTTAAATTTTATAAAACAACTTAATGCAGTGTGGGACGGTTATTTTAAATAACTAAGTGTTTTTATTCCACAGCCGGCCGAGGCAAGTACTGAAATAGTGTATGAGGAAAAATGTAAATCGGCGCTGGTTTTTATAACTAAGCGATAGTCGTGATAAGTGCAAGGTCAACATCGAACGACAATAAACAAAGAGATGATCACTTTATAAATAAATTTGCGATTAGCATTAGGCTCTTCAAGGTGCGAGTGAATTTATTTTAAAAACTGAACGCTTTGACCTGAAATGGTGCGGATGAAGAGGTATATATACACGGCGTAACAAATTTACAAACAACTACAAAATGTAGAACATTGTAGTACTTTGTAGTTAATTGTAAATTCTAATCGCCACCGCTCACCTCCAGTGAAGCGGATGGCGTAGTAAATAAATAGATAAATACTTATATAACTAATTCTCGCTTGGCACTTTCACTTGGAAGTGAGTGCCAGCGAATTAAAAATAGGAGGAATTATAATGACAAAATATAAAAGTTTGTATATTAATAAAACTTGAAATGAAATAACAACATCTTTTGATTGAGTTAATTGTCAACCTATTAATTGTCTTATTTCACATCATAAAAATCATTATGATTTGCAATGTTTAGAATGAGCAAAAATGTACTTAAATTTATTTAAAGATAGACTTTAATTTTGTCGAAAACTCTTGATATTTATAAAATATACCTAAAATTAGGTATATTTTTAATATATAGAGGTAAATAAATGATGAAAAAAATAATTACAGAATTAATAAATAGCTTAACAGATGATCAATTTTTAGAATTTTATGAAAAAATAAAACAACAAGCAGACTTAATTAAAAAACAAAAACGTTTAAATGAAATTGATCAAAAATTTAGAGATAAAGGCATTATATGTCCTAATTGCAAATCTTTTCATTGTGTTAAAAATGGTCATAATTCCGAAGGAAAACAAAAATATTTATGTAAAAAATGTCGTGCTAGTTTTGATGCATTTCGTCATCATTTTACTTATTGAAGTCATTTAAATTATGAACAGTGAAATTTATTAATTCAAATTTCATTGTTAGGACAATCTAGTAAAATAATTTCTCGTTTTATTAAAACAACCCCAAAAACCGCTTGATATAATCGACAAAAATTAATGCAATCAAAACAATTAGAAAATACACAGTTAAAATTTAAAAAATTAAATGGTCAAATCCAAATGGATGAAACATTTATTAAAGAAATTCATAAAGGCAATTTTAAAGATAAATTTGATAAACGAAAAACTCATCTCGATCCATTTTCAACTGATACCAAATGCTGTATTCAAATGGCAGTTGATAGCAATAATAATATTTTTGTTCAATCCACCAATACCAAAAGATTACAAAAACAATGGATTATTGAAAATATGAATAAGCAACTAATTAAAGAAAAATCAATAATTATTTCTGATATGCAACCACTATATTTATTAGTAGCAAAACAAACAAATTCTACTCTATATTCCACCAAAACTAGTACAAACCCTGATACTAGTTATCAAAAGTTAAATAAGATTAGTAAATTACAATCCAGTCTTAAAGAAGCCTTAATTCATTATCATGGTTTGGGTTTCACTAATATTCAAAATTATTTAAAGCTCTGAAAATGAAAATACCAACACAAAGGTTTAACACCAAACCAACAATCAACGGTATTATATTTTAACGTTTAAAAAATTTAAAGCAAAATCATAATCTTACACAAAATTAGTTTTCAAATTGTCATATTGATGATTTTTTTTATTTCATCAAGAGTTTTCGACAAAATTAAAGAAGATAGATGAGATGTTATTGTTTCATATATGCAACATTATAAAATTAACGATATTTTAGATTTAGCTTCCGATGGTTGAAAAATATTACAAATTGACCAAAAAATCAAAGGAATAGTTTAGGGGATTTATATGAAAAAGTTAAATAAAATTTGTCTTAAACAAAAATATTGAGGTTATTGCTCAAAATGCAATCAAGAAAATAAATTACAAGAATTAATGCTTAAAAGTTATCCAGTTTTATTTGAAGATATGACTGATGAACATTGAGCATTAGGTAAAAAGAATTAGGAGGAATAAAAAATGTCATATTGTATTAGTGATTATTTAAATGAAAAATGAATTAATAATAAAGCATTAAAAATTAGTAATAAAGATATTATTTATGCACAAATTGATAGTGATTATGATATGAATTGAGAATTAAATTTATATCTTAAATTTGATAATGAAGAGCGATATGTTGGAAATATTTCATTGCCAATAGATTTTGACTTGAATTTGAAATGATATGAAATTGATGAAGTTAAAGGTTTAATAAATGACTATTTAGAAGATGAAGAAGCAGATTATGAGGTGATAAATTATGAATAAAAAAAATTATAGATACTTATTATTATCAAAAAATAGTGGATTTGATACTCAATTCTTTTATACATTAGAAGAAGCAAAAATTGCTGCTAAAAATATATTTTATAGCGAAACAACCATTATTGATTTAGAAAATGAAAATATTAAATGACAAGGATGTGAATAATATGTGAAAAGATGAAGATGGCAAAATTTATACCGACGAAGATTTATTTAATGAAGCACTTGAAGAATGTCATTCAGAAGATAGTGCTTATGAATATATTGATACTTTAATTGCAGAAAAGAATTTGGAGGAAATTTAATTATGTCAGATTTAAAGTTAAATAATGAAGTTAAAAATATTACTTATCCGTTTTATTTAAAAGGAAATGATTTTAAAGAATTAAGTTTAAAAGCATTAACAATTAAAAAATGAATTGATGAAAATGGACAAGAATTAGCAGAATTTATATATCGACAACAAGCTTGATTAATAAATGGAGAATATAAATCACAATCACTAAAAGATTTAAAATTAGTAGTTTCAAAAATTGATTATGTTTTTAGAGAACCATTAGAATTAATAAAAATTTTTAAAGATGAATTAAATTTTATTAGAAAAGATATTTTAAATTTAGAAAATAATATTAATAATAATCATGATTCTTTAAAAAATAGTGTCATTAATATTCAATTTCAAAAACAAAATGAAATTGTTGAAACTCATAAAAAAGAACAATTTTTAGAAATTAAAAGTGTAGCAAAACAAGAGCAAGAATTAAAAATTATTACTAGTAATTTTCGTAAAGATAAATTATTAATTAAAGATATTGAAATATTAGGTATTAATGATAATTTTTTACAAAAAGCCGATAAATTAGAACTTATTAATCTTATTAAAAATTATTTAACTATTGATGAACAAATTGTTAAAAATGAAATTAAATATCAGTGAGATAGTAATAAAGATATTAATTTAATTGGGGTTAAAGGTATTAATTTTAAAATAAATAAAGGAGAAAAATAATATGGCAAATATTGTTGAATTTTTAAGAACAGATAGAACAACAGAATGAATAAAAAGTAAATTTTCTAATGAAAATGAAATTGCAAGATTTAAAAGTAATATAATTGCAATATCAAATAGTAATGAATTATTACAAAAAGCAGATCCAAAAACAATTATGACTGCTTGTTATCAAGGGTCATTATTAAATTTACCAATGGAAAAACAATTTGGTTATGCTTATGTTGTTCCTTATAATACTAAAATAACAAGAATTATTAATGGTCGTGAAATACAAGAATGAGTTAATCAAGCCCAATTTCAAATGGGTTATAAAGGTTATATTCAATTAGCCCAAAGAAGTGGTCAATATTTAGATATGTCAGTATCAGATGTAAAAGAAAATGAATTAGTAAATTATGATCGTTTAAAAGGAACTAGTTTTAATTGAATTCAAAATGAAGATGAAAGAGAAAAATTACCAATTATTGGTTATGTAGCATACTTTAAAATGGTTAATGGTTTTGAAAAAACTTTATATATGACCAAAGAACAAATGGAAAATCATTTTATGAAATATTCTAAAACTTATGCTAAAAATAAATCATTTTATATTGCTAGTTTTGATGAAATGGCACTTAAAACGGTATTAACTAGTTTATTACGAAAATGAGGTATTATGTCGGTTGAATTACAACAAGCATATAAATCAGACCAAGCAGTTATTACAACTAATGATGAAAAGATTTATATTGATAATGATAGTAGTGTCGCCAAAAATAAGGGGCAGATGAGCGATGAACCATTATCAAATAATATAAATTTTACCCCATCTTATACAGAAATAGCGGGCACAAACGATGTAGTTAAAGAAGAAGATATCTCAAATGTAGTACCAGCAATTAATAATAACAACGATGAGGAATGATCCACTTGATAAAAATAGGTATTGACCCATCAGGAACAGGTACTACTGCTATTGTTGTTTATAAAAATAATAAATTAATAGATAAAAAAGAATTTATAAATAAAAATTTAAAAGAACAATATGAATTTATTAATGATAAATTGTTTGATTATGAAGAAAAAATTAATATTGAAGATTGTTTATATACATCTGCTAATGCAAGTAAAGATAGAGATGATTTATTAAGATTATTAGGAGCATTATCTGTTTACAAATATTTTATTAATTGAGTATCACCAAAAAACACTAAATCAGTTGTTAAAAATATGGAAAATTTAAGTAAATATCTTAAAATAACAGCAATTTATGGTGAAGATAATTTATTAACTTATGAATATGGTAAAGGTTGATTCTATAATAATGAGAAAATAAGTAATCATTTACGAGACGCAATTATTATTGCTAATTATGAAGGTAAATAATGAAAACTAATTTAGGTGAATTATATTTATGTGATAGTTTAGAAATATTAAAAACAATACCTGATAAAAGTATTGATTTAATATTAACTGACCCACCATACCTTTATCCTGATATTGCTAAAAAATTAGAAAATAAGGAAAAACATATTGAATATAATTTAAAAAAATTAAATGATCCTAATACATCTAATATTCAATATCAAATTCGGAAAAGAGAACTTGAATTTTTACAAGGTGAATTTATTAATAGTTTTGATATACCATCATATTTTAAAGAATGAATGCGAATTATTAAAAAACCCAATTTTATAATTTATTTATCTTGGCAACAAACAAAAGATTATTTAATAGAAATTGATAAATATAATTTAAAATCTATTCTAATAAATATTGAAAAAACAAATGATGCACCCACTAATAATGCATATCGTAAAGATAAAGAATTATGTTTATATATTTATGATAAACCAATTTCTTATAGTAATGTTTGAAATCAAGATATGAAAACTATTTATAGAATTAGTAATAGTAATAATCAATTTATAGGAACTATTAAACATCCTACTGTTAAAGATATTAATTTAATTAAATTACAAATTAATAAACATAGTAAAGTTGGCGATACTGTATTAGATTGTTTTTTAGGGAGTGGAACAACTGCTATTGCTTGTGAACAATTAAATCGGCGTTGAATTGGTATAGAAATTAATGAAAAATATTATAAATTAGCAAAACAAAGATTAAGTAATATTCAAACTACATTATTTATTTAAAGGAATGATATTTATGAAAAGAAAATTAATTCGTAATATAAATGTTTACTTAAATGAAAAACAAGAAAAAGTTTGAAATGAATTACCTGAATTATATACCAACTCACAACGAATAGAACATCTTATCAATTTTTATATAGTACACAACAAAGAAAATAAATAAAATGAAAAAAAATAGTCATATAAAGACTATTTTTCTTTTTCTAAAAAATAATTTGTATTTAATAACTTTTCTAAATTAGGTGAAGTTTCTTTGATTTTATCATTATCATTTCTCAATAATTCAGGGTGACAATTTTTATAACTTAATTTAAGATGTTTTCTAACTGAATCAAAATCAATAATTTCAACTTCAATTTCATCATCAATATCAAAAAAGTCTCTTATATCTCTTACATAATAATCTGAAATTTCACTAATATGAATTAAACCATCAGCTCTTTCTGACCTACAAAAAGCACCATAGGGAGTAATATTTGTTATTTTTACAATAATTTTGCTATTTTTGTCATACATAATATATTTTTCTCCTTTATAGAGTTAATTATATTATTAAAATGCTGAAAATAATTGATTAAATACTTTAATTTTGTCGAAAACTCTTGATGAAATAAAAAAAATCATCAATATGACAATTTGAAAACTAATTTTGTGTAAGATTATGATTTTGCTTTAAATTTTTTAAACGTTAAAATATAATACCGTTGATTGTTGGTTTGGTGTTAAACCTTTGTGTTGGTATTTTCATTTTCAGAGCTTTAAATAATTTTGAATATTAGTGAAACCCAAACCATGATAATGAATTAAGGCTTCTTTAAGACTGGATTGTAATTTACTAATCTTATTTAACTTTTGATAACTAGTATCAGGGTTTGTACTAGTTTTGGTGGAATATAGAGTAGAATTTGTTTGTTTTGCTACTAATAAATATAGTGGTTGCATATCAGAAATAATTATTGATTTTTCTTTAATTAGTTGCTTATTCATATTTTCAATAATCCATTGTTTTTGTAATCTTTTGGTATTGGTGGATTGAACAAAAATATTATTATTGCTATCAACTGCCATTTGAATACAGCATTTGGTATCAGTTGAAAATGGATCGAGATGAGTTTTTCGTTTATCAAATTTATCTTTAAAATTGCCTTTATGAATTTCTTTAATAAATGTTTCATCCATTTGGATTTGACCATTTAATTTTTTAAATTTTAACTGTGTATTTTCTAATTGTTTTGATTGCATTAATTTTTGTCGATTATATCAAGCGGTTTTTGGGGTTGTTTTAATAAAACGAGAAATTATTTTACTAGATTGTCCTAACAATGAAATTTGAATTAATAAATTTCACTGTTCATAATTTAAATGACTTCAATAAGTAAAATGATGACGAAATGCATCAAAACTAGCACGACATTTTTTACATAAATATTTTTGTTTTCCTTCGGAATTATGACCATTTTTAACACAATGAAAAGATTTGCAATTAGGACATATAATGCCTTTATCTCTAAATTTTTGATCAATTTCATTTAAACGTTTTTGTTTTTTAATTAAGTCTGCTTGTTGTTTTATTTTTTCATAAAATTCTAAAAATTGATCATCTGTTAAGCTATTTATTAATTCTGTAATTATTTTTTTCATCATTTATTTACCTCTATATATTAAAAATATACCTAATTTTAGGTATATTTTATAAATATCAAGAGTTTTCGACAAAATTAAAGCAGTTTTTTCTTTTTTTCCAAAGTAAAATATGATATGATTAATTACATAGAATAGTTAGCAGCTATTTTTTGTATCAACTTATATTAAACATTTAGCAATTATCAACAATATTAATTGAATATAAAGAAGGAGTTATTTAAATATGAACAAAACATTTTTTACCATTATAACAGCTTCAACGTTAGGATCAACGTTACCACCAACGCTTAATCAAGAACAAGCCACAACGAAATATTTAAATTGAGATATTAGTGTGATGTCTGGAAATGCATCATTTCCAGTTGCAAAACGTGGGATGAAATTTGTCACTAATAGTGACAAACCATTGGTTTTTAACTACTTAAATTATGCTACGACATGAGAATTATTTATTCAACAATATCCTTATTTTAAAATTATTGACTCAAGCATTACAACAGGGTTAAAAGGGGATAATAAACAAAACAACTTTGATAGTATGGTTTATCGTACGAGTGATTTTAATACTGGTTCATCAGGGGCAATGTTCACAATGGGTAAAGTTAAGTCACAATTCATTGGTGATTATGTTGTTTTATCGGTTGTTGGAATGTTATTAAACAATACGATCCAGTTCGGTGTGATGTATACTCTAAATATCACGCAGCAATATGCTGACCCGTATCCATTTTATGACGCAGTAACTGGTCGAATCCAGTTTATGAGTCAGAAGTAGACTTTGAATTAAAGGGCATTAATTAGAAATGTCAAGGATTGATAAGTTATATCAAATCAAAAAAAATGGGAAGGGCTATAGTAATAATAAAATTAAAATTAGAGATATATACGAACGATTTATTAAAATTATTACTTTAATAATTATCCCATTGTTGTTGATTGTTTTGATCTATGGGATTGGTGCCACTTTAAATGAACACAGTAAAAATCAAGTCTTAATTACAATAGGGGACGTCTTCATTAAAATTGGAAGAGCTGTTTTTAATAATTTATCAATTATTTTTTGTCTTGTTACTGTTATTAGTATTACTAATAATCTTAAAGCCGTAGCAATTGGTGTTACTGGCTTTTTAGTCTTTTCGGTAACCCAATTTGCTTTAATTCAATATCAGGTTACACCAGATGGAATCTTGTATGTTGATAGCATTTTATTTTTCTATAAGGGGGATAATTTATCTTTATTTTTAGGCTCAACATTAGGAATTGTTACCTTAAATACGTCAATTTTTGGTGGGGTTGTTGTTGGTCTTGTGTCATCATACATTTATTATAAGTGTATTGAATTAAGAATGCCTAAATCATTAGGATTACTGAATGGCTTTCCTTTGGTCAGCATCATTGTTGTTTTTGTTAGTATGCTGTTAGCTGTTATCTTCTTATTATTATGGATTGGGATGGCAATGTTTTTAAATAAACTTTATTTCTGAATGTGAAGTCAAAGTGCGCGTAATTTTTTAGGGGCTGCTTTTGTTTATGAATTTTTAAATATCTTATTAGTTCCATTTGGATTTAAAGATATTTCAGCAAACTTATTTGTGCAAAGTAATTCACAATTATTAACTCAACAAGAATTTCTAGAGTTATTTTGTCAGATCTCATATAGTTATGGTTGACAATATAATATTTTCACGCAAAGTTGAAATAATGAAAGCATTCAAGCGGTATGAACATATTTACAACAACCACAATTACTTAATAGTAAATTATCTTTAATTGACTGAATGTCAATCTTACCATTTAACCGTTTACCACAAATTAATGGAATTGAAACGTGGTTATATAATTGATTCTTATATAGTCAAAACATTGGTGATCTATTTCAATTAAAATTACCACCAAATTATGCGATTGTATTTGGTGCTTCATTAGGGGTTAGTGTTGCTATTGTTTTAACTAGTGAGAAAGAAAACCGCGTTCCAACCGCGTTATTAATGTCAATTATCGTATTAGTAACAATCTTAACAGGAAATAATATTATCATTAACTTATTTATTTTCTTAGCATCACCATTACTATATGTGTTTGTGTATGCGCCAATTGCTGGGTTAAATGGCTTATTTATGTCGATGTTAGGTGTTCACATTTGAGTATCCTTTACTGATGGTTTAATTGATTTTATTTACAAGGGGATTTTACCAGCGGCAAAAGGAACACAGTTCTTCTGAATTCCAATCTTTAGTGTTATCTGGTTTGTAATCATTACACCGATTTTTGCCAAAGCAATTATTCATTTTGATTATCCTTTTATTGGGCGCCGAGAAACGATTCTACCACGAATTACGCACAAAAAGTATCATGAGATTTGGAATCATTAAAAATAACAGGCTTTAATGTTTAATTTAAAAATGTGAAGGAATTTTTAGGGTGTCACAAAATTTAACAAATTTTTCGAAAAGTTTTAAATATAATGGGTTATCTAACCAAATAATTATTATTAATCATAATACAGTTTTTAAATTTGTTAAATTAAGTCCGAAAAGAAAAAACATTATTAATTGATTATTAGCAAATAATAGTTATTATTTACCTAATATAAATATTTTTCAAAATTATATTTCATATGATTTAATTTCCGGTTATACTTTTAAACAAATTGGTTTTACAGGGATTTTAGAATTAAAAAATATTTTGTTAGTAATTCAAACTTTTCAGAAATTAAAATATAAGAGAAAATATGTTGTTCACGGGGATTTAAGCCCAGTTAATATTATTTTTACCCAAAATTTAGAAGTTAAGAAAATAATTGATTAAGACAATGTTAAACTTGGTTCAAAATATCAAGATCCAGCATATATTTTTTGATTATAAATAAATTTTGGGGCAAATAATAAAAATTTTAGTCAACTTAAAAGGGAGGCCAATGTTTTTAAGAATACTTTGCAGTATAATCAAAACGATCTTAAAAAACTTCAATGATGAATTTATAAAGTTATAAAAAAATATCAAATTATTAATAATAAGTTAATAGAAGTTAATTAAAGTATTGTTATTTTTTTCTTAAAAGAAATTGAATTTTTTAAATAAAAAAGTAAATTTATTGTTAAATCTCTTGCTTTTTTTTATAATATGTAAATTGTAATATGAAGTGCAACAAATCAACTCAGAAAGGAGTTGATTTTTTAATGGAAAGAAAACATTATTTTATTTTACGGTCCTTAGTAACTAAGTATGGAAAAGATAATGTTATTAATACGGTAAATAATATTGTAATTAATAATGAAAAAGAAGATGAATAAATTATCCGCGTAATTTATTAGCGGTAATTTATTCAATATAGTTTATTTTGAGCGTAGCGAACACGCGAAGCGTGCCGCGAAAATTAGATTTTTAGGAGGAATAAGTTATGCCAGTTTGATTAACGACAATTTTTAGTGTTGTTATTATATTAGGTATTTTTGCTTGAATTGGTTTATCAATTTATCAAAAAATTCGCCAAATTCGAGGAAAGAAAAAAGATAAAAAAACATACGATAGCATGTACTGTACATACTGGGTATGATGAAGAAAAATATACTGTAAAAAGACCTGTAATCGCAAATAAATTAGGTGTTTTTGAAATGGATAATATTCCAGATTATCTTAAAAAAGAAGCAGATTTAAAACCAGTTCTTATAAAATTATTTTCTTTAATTGAAACTCATTTAAATATGATACCTAATATTGAAATTATGATTTTAGGTGATGGTGCTCCTTTAATTAAAAATACTAAAATTTTTATGCATCAATATTTTCCTAAAAATAAAATTCACTATACAATAGATAAATTTCATCTTACAAGTAGATTTAAAAAATTATATCCATATCAAAATAAAAATAAGGAAAATAGAGAAACATATCATAAAGCAGTGGATTATTTTTTTAATGCTAAATATGAAGAATTATTACAGTGTTTAGAAGATAGTAAATCTTTTATAAGCGATGCTAAATTAGATTTTTTAAATAAAACTATTAGATTAATGTAGAATAAAGGATGAAATAGGACAAAAAAATCGACCCTTATTGGGTTGATTTTTTTATTTAAAAATTAACTTTAAAAATTAATTTGAAAGTGAGGTAATTATAATTCAACAACAAAAAATATGTGATATTAATGATTGCTATAAAGCAATATCATTCATTACCGAAGAATTTTTATCAAATAAAGTTTTATGAACTTGTGAAAAACACAAAGATTTATTAAATCAAGTTAAAAATTTAAAACAAAAGCAGTTTTATCAAAAACTAGAAAATTCAAAAATTATTTTTGATTTAGAAACTGGTTTTTTAAAACTTAAATTTTATAAAACAACTTAATGCAGTGTGGGACGGTTATTTTAAATAACTAAGTGTTTTTATTCCACAGCCGGCCGAGGCAAGTACTGAAATAGTGTATGAGGAAAAATGTAAATCGGCGCTGGTTTTTATAACTAAGCGATAGTCGTGATAAGTGCAAGGTCAACATCGAACGACAATAAACAAAGAGATGATCACTTTATAAATAAATTTGCGATTAGCATTAGGCTCTTCAAGGTGCGAGTGAATTTATTTTAAAAACTGAACGCTTTGACCTGAAATGGTGCGGATGAAGAGGTATATATACACGGCGTAACAAATTTACAAACAACTACAAAATGTAGAACATTGTAGTACTTTGTAGTTAATTGTAAATTCTAATCGCCACCGCTCACCTCCAGTGAAGCGGATGGCGTAGTAAATAAATAGATAAATACTTATATAACTAATTCTCGCTTGGCACTTTCACTTGGAAGTGAGTGCCAGCGAATTAAAAATAGGAGGAATTATAATGACAAAATATAAAAGTTTGTATATTAATAAAACTTGAAATGAAATAACAACATCTTTTGATTGAGTTAATTGTCAACCTATTAATTGTCTTATTTCACATCATAAAAATCATTATGATTTGCAATGTTTAGAATGAGCAAAAATGTACTTAAATTTATTTAAAGATAGACTTTAATTTTGTCGAAAACTCTTGATATTTATAAAATATACCTAAAATTAGGTATATTTTTAATATATAGAGGTAAATAAATGATGAAAAAAATAATTACAGAATTAATAAATAGCTTAACAGATGATCAATTTTTAGAATTTTATGAAAAAATAAAACAACAAGCAGACTTAATTAAAAAACAAAAACGTTTAAATGAAATTGATCAAAAATTTAGAGATAAAGGCATTATATGTCCTAATTGCAAATCTTTTCATTGTGTTAAAAATGGTCATAATTCCGAAGGAAAACAAAAATATTTATGTAAAAAATGTCGTGCTAGTTTTGATGCATTTCGTCATCATTTTACTTATTGAAGTCATTTAAATTATGAACAGTGAAATTTATTAATTCAAATTTCATTGTTAGGACAATCTAGTAAAATAATTTCTCGTTTTATTAAAACAACCCCAAAAACCGCTTGATATAATCGACAAAAATTAATGCAATCAAAACAATTAGAAAATACACAGTTAAAATTTAAAAAATTAAATGGTCAAATCCAAATGGATGAAACATTTATTAAAGAAATTCATAAAGGCAATTTTAAAGATAAATTTGATAAACGAAAAACTCATCTCGATCCATTTTCAACTGATACCAAATGCTGTATTCAAATGGCAGTTGATAGCAATAATAATATTTTTGTTCAATCCACCAATACCAAAAGATTACAAAAACAATGGATTATTGAAAATATGAATAAGCAACTAATTAAAGAAAAATCAATAATTATTTCTGATATGCAACCACTATATTTATTAGTAGCAAAACAAACAAATTCTACTCTATATTCCACCAAAACTAGTACAAACCCTGATACTAGTTATCAAAAGTTAAATAAGATTAGTAAATTACAATCCAGTCTTAAAGAAGCCTTAATTCATTATCATGGTTTGGGTTTCACTAATATTCAAAATTATTTAAAGCTCTGAAAATGAAAATACCAACACAAAGGTTTAACACCAAACCAACAATCAACGGTATTATATTTTAACGTTTAAAAAATTTAAAGCAAAATCATAATCTTATACAAAATTAGTTTTCAAATTGTCATATTGATGATTTTTTTTATTTCATCAAGAGTTTTCGACAAAATTAAAGAAGATAGATGAGATGTTATTGTTTCATATATGCAACATTATAAAATTAACGATATTTTAGATTTAGCTTCCGATGGTTGAAAAATATTACAAATTGACCAAAAAATCAAAGGAATAGTTTAGGGGATTTATATGAAAAAGTTAAATAAAATTTGTCTTAAACAAAAATATTGAGGTTATTGCTCAAAATGCAATCAAGAAAATAAATTACAAGAATTAATGCTTAAAAGTTATCCAGTTTTATTTGAAGATATGACTGATGAACATTGAGCATTAGGTAAAAAGAATTAGGAGGAATAAAAAATGTCATATTGTATTAGTGATTATTTAAATGAAAAATGAATTAATAATAAAGCATTAAAAATTAGTAATAAAGATATTATTTATGCACAAATTGATAGTGATTATGATATGAATTGAGAATTAAATTTATATCTTAAATTTGATAATGAAGAGCGATATGTTGGAAATATTTCATTGCCAATAGATTTTGACTTGAATTTGAAATGATATGAAATTGATGAAGTTAAAGGTTTAATAAATGACTATTTAGAAGATGAAGAAGCAGATTATGAGGTGATAAATTATGAATAAAAAAAATTATAGATACTTATTATTATCAAAAAATAGTGGATTTGATACTCAATTCTTTTATACATTAGAAGAAGCAAAAATTGCTGCTAAAAATATATTTTATAGCGAAACAACCATTATTGATTTAGAAAATGAAAATATTAAATGACAAGGATGTGAATAATATGTGAAAAGATGAAGATGGCAAAATTTATACCGACGAAGATTTATTTAATGAAGCACTTGAAGAATGTCATTCAGAAGATAGTGCTTATGAATATATTGATACTTTAATTGCAGAAAAGAATTTGGAGGAAATTTAATTATGTCAGATTTAAAGTTAAATAATGAAGTTAAAAATATTACTTATCCGTTTTATTTAAAAGGAAATGATTTTAAAGAATTAAGTTTAAAAGCATTAACAATTAAAAAATGAATTGATGAAAATGGACAAGAATTAGCAGAATTTATATATCGACAACAAGCTTGATTAATAAATGGAGAATATAAATCACAATCACTAAAAGATTTAAAATTAGTAGTTTCAAAAATTGATTATGTTTTTAGAGAACCATTAGAATTAATAAAAATTTTTAAAGATGAATTAAATTTTATTAGAAAAGATATTTTAAATTTAGAAAATAATATTAAGAATAATCATGATTCTTTAAAAAATAGTGTCATTAATATTCAATTTCAAAAACAAAATGAAATTGTTGAAACTCATAAAAAAGAACAATTTTTAGAAATTAAAAGTGTAGCAAAACAAGAGCAAGAATTAAAAATTATTACTAGTAATTTTCGTAAAGATAAATTATTAATTAAAGATATTGAAATATTAGGTATTAATGATAATTTTTTACAAAAAGCCGATAAATTAGAACTTATTAATCTTATTAAAAATTATTTAACTATTGATGAACAAATTGTTAAAAATGAAATTAAATATCAGTGAGATAGTAATAAAGATATTAATTTAATTGGGGTTAAAGGTATTAATTTTAAAATAAATAAAGGAGAAAAATAATATGGCAAATATTGTTGAATTTTTAAGAACAGATAGAACAACAGAATGAATAAAAAGTAAATTTTCTAATGAAAATGAAATTGCAAGATTTAAAAGTAATATAATTGCAATATCAAATAGTAATGAATTATTACAAAAAGCAGATCCAAAAACAATTATGACTGCTTGTTATCAAGGGTCATTATTAAATTTACCAATGGAAAAACAATTTGGTTATGCTTATGTTGTTCCTTATAATACTAAAATAACAAGAATTATTAATGGTCGTGAAATACAAGAATGAGTTAATCAAGCCCAATTTCAAATGGGTTATAAAGGTTATATTCAATTAGCCCAAAGAAGTGGTCAATATTTAGATATGTCAGTATCAGATGTAAAAGAAAATGAATTAGTAAATTATGATCGTTTAAAAGGAACTAGTTTTAATTGAATTCAAAATGAAGATGAAAGAGAAAAATTACCAATTATTGGTTATGTAGCATACTTTAAAATGGTTAATGGTTTTGAAAAAACTTTATATATGACCAAAGAACAAATGGAAAATCATTTTATGAAATATTCTAAAACTTATGCTAAAAATAAATCATTTTATATTGCTAGTTTTGATGAAATGGCACTTAAAACGGTATTAACTAGTTTATTACGAAAATGAGGTATTATGTCGGTTGAATTACAACAAGCATATAAATCAGACCAAGCAGTTATTACAACTAATGATGAAAAGATTTATATTGATAATGATAGTAGTGTCGCCAAAAATAAGGGGCAGATGAGCGATGAACCATTATCAAATAATATAAATTTTACCCCATCTTATACAGAAATAGCGGGCACAAACGATGTAGTTAAAGAAGAAGATATCTCAAATGTAGTACCAGCAATTAATAATAACAACGATGAGGAATGATCCACTTGATAAAAATAGGTATTGACCCATCAGGAACAGGTACTACTGCTATTGTTGTTTATAAAAATAATAAATTAATAGATAAAAAAGAATTTATAAATAAAAATTTAAAAGAACAATATGAATTTATTAATGATAAATTGTTTGATTATGAAGAAAAAATTAATATTGAAGATTGTTTATATACATCTGCTAATGCAAGTAAAGATAGAGATGATTTATTAAGATTATTAGGAGCATTATCTGTTTACAAATATTTTATTAATTGAGTATCACCAAAAAACACTAAATCAGTTGTTAAAAATATGGAAAATTTAAGTAAATATCTTAAAATAACAGCAATTTATGGTGAAGATAATTTATTAACTTATGAATATGGTAAAGGTTGATTCTATAATAATGAGAAAATAAGTAATCATTTACGAGACGCAATTATTATTGCTAATTATGAAGGTAAATAATGAAAACTAATTTAGGTGAATTATATTTATGTGATAGTTTAGAAATATTAAAAACAATACCTGATAAAAGTATTGATTTAATATTAACTGACCCACCATACCTTTATCCTGATATTGCTAAAAAATTAGAAAATAAGGAAAAACATATTGAATATAATTTAAAAAAATTAAATGATCCTAATACATCTAATATTCAATATCAAATTCGGAAAAGAGAACTTGAATTTTTACAAGGTGAATTTATTAATAGTTTTGATATACCATCATATTTTAAAGAATGAATGCGAATTATTAAAAAACCCAATTTTATAATTTATTTATCTTGGCAACAAACAAAAGATTATTTAATAGAAATTGATAAATATAATTTAAAATCTATTCTAATAAATATTGAAAAAACAAATGATGCACCCACTAATAATGCATATCGTAAAGATAAAGAATTATGTTTATATATTTATGATAAACCAATTTCTTATAGTAATGTTTGAAATCAAGATATGAAAACTATTTATAGAATTAGTAATAGTAATAATCAATTTATAGGAACTATTAAACATCCTACTGTTAAAGATATTAATTTAATTAAATTACAAATTAATAAACATAGTAAAGTTGGCGATACTGTATTAGATTGTTTTTTAGGGAGTGGAACAACTGCTATTGCTTGTGAACAATTAAATCGGCGTTGAATTGGTATAGAAATTAATGAAAAATATTATAAATTAGCAAAACAAAGATTAAGTAATATTCAAACTACATTATTTATTTAAAGGAATGATATTTATGAAAAGAAAATTAATTCGTAATATAAATGTTTACTTAAATGAAAAACAAGAAAAAGTTTGAAATGAATTACCTGAATTATATACCAACTCACAACGAATAGAACATCTTATCAATTTTTATATAGTACACAACAAAGAAAATAAATAAAATGAAAAAAAATAGTCATATAAAGACTATTTTTCTTTTTCTAAAAAATAATTTGTATTTAATAACTTTTCTAAATTAGGTGAAGTTTCTTTGATTTTATCATTATCATTTCTCAATAATTCAGGGTGACAATTTTTATAACTTAATTTAAGATGTTTTCTAACTGAATCAAAATCAATAATTTCAACTTCAATTTCATCATCAATATCAAAAAAGTCTCTTATATCTCTTACATAATAATCTGAAATTTCACTAATATGAATTAAACCATCAGCTCTTTCTGACCTACAAAAAGCACCATAGGGAGTAATATTTGTTATTTTTACAATAATTTTGCTATTTTTGTCATACATAATATATTTTTCTCCTTTATAGAGTTAATTATATTATTAAAATGCTGAAAATAATTGATTAAATACTTTAATTTTGTCGAAAACTCTTGATGAAATAAAAAAAATCATCAATATGACAATTTGAAAACTAATTTTGTGTAAGATTATGATTTTGCTTTAAATTTTTTAAACGTTAAAATATAATACCGTTGATTGTTGGTTTGGTGTTAAACCTTTGTGTTGGTATTTTCATTTTCAGAGCTTTAAATAATTTTGAATATTAGTGAAACCCAAACCATGATAATGAATTAAGGCTTCTTTAAGACTGGATTGTAATTTACTAATCTTATTTAACTTTTGATAACTAGTATCAGGGTTTGTACTAGTTTTGGTGGAATATAGAGTAGAATTTGTTTGTTTTGCTACTAATAAATATAGTGGTTGCATATCAGAAATAATTATTGATTTTTCTTTAATTAGTTGCTTATTCATATTTTCAATAATCCATTGTTTTTGTAATCTTTTGGTATTGGTGGATTGAACAAAAATATTATTATTGCTATCAACTGCCATTTGAATACAGCATTTGGTATCAGTTGAAAATGGATCGAGATGAGTTTTTCGTTTATCAAATTTATCTTTAAAATTGCCTTTATGAATTTCTTTAATAAATGTTTCATCCATTTGGATTTGACCATTTAATTTTTTAAATTTTAACTGTGTATTTTCTAATTGTTTTGATTGCATTAATTTTTGTCGATTATATCAAGCGGTTTTTGGGGTTGTTTTAATAAAACGAGAAATTATTTTACTAGATTGTCCTAACAATGAAATTTGAATTAATAAATTTCACTGTTCATAATTTAAATGACTTCAATAAGTAAAATGATGACGAAATGCATCAAAACTAGCACGACATTTTTTACATAAATATTTTTGTTTTCCTTCGGAATTATGACCATTTTTAACACAATGAAAAGATTTGCAATTAGGACATATAATGCCTTTATCTCTAAATTTTTGATCAATTTCATTTAAACGTTTTTGTTTTTTAATTAAGTCTGCTTGTTGTTTTATTTTTTCATAAAATTCTAAAAATTGATCATCTGTTAAGCTATTTATTAATTCTGTAATTATTTTTTTCATCATTTATTTACCTCTATATATTAAAAATATACCTAATTTTAGGTATATTTTATAAATATCAAGAGTTTTCGACAAAATTAAAGATTAAATACAAAAAATAACCTTAATTAGTTATTTTTTTAAATTAATTTTCTTTTAATTGTTAAATATTTAATAGAAATATTATTTGTATCATTTGAAATTGAGCCATCTTGCTTAATTGTTATTCTTTTATAAGAATTATCTGCTAAAAATGTAAATCTTGATTTTTGTGATATTGTTTCAAAATAATATGTTACAAAATTATTAGCAGATGCATAATCTGTTATTGAAATTGATATTTTATAGTAATATTTTGTTAAATCATAATCTGGAATTTTAAATGTTAATTTTTCGTTTGCTTCTGGATAATTAATTAATTCTCAATCATTGCCACCACTAATTGAAATATCACCACTCCCTAATAATGAATTACCATTAATAGTTTTAATAGTTGTTCCACTTATTAATTTATCTTGTTTTAAATCAGAAACTGCAATCTCATTATTATCACTTTTAATAATAGTCTTATTATCAAAAGGAACTGATAACTCATTATTAGAATTATATACCACTGATTTATTATCAACTTTAATTGAAACATTATTTATATAATTATCAATATATTTTGCTAATAATTCTTGTGATATTTCAATTTGTCATATGCCACTTTTTTCAGTATCAGATCACGGAATAATTGATAAAGTATTAGATCTAAAAATACTATTTTTTCATACATACTTAGCATCTGCTTCACTTAACATAATTGGTCGATCTTTATGATTAATATCAGGGCGACCAAATCAAGTATGATATTCATTTTTAAAACCATAATTATCAGGATTTATTTTAGTTATAGTTTGTGATTTATAAAACTTTGCTTTTTCTAATAAACTAATAACATCTGGTGAAAATTCTATCTTCATATTACTAAGATATGTATAACTTGCGACACCATCACTACTATTTTCACCACCACTAGAATATTCAATCCCAGTTCTTATTAAATATTGAGTTTGTAAACAACAAGCAATTTTAACATAATTAATGCGTTTTTTATCAATCTCACTATTTGGATCAAGTAATGGAAACTCCGTTTCTAAACGATAACCACAAATACTATCTAATTGTAAACTTGCTCTTGTAATACCCTCAATTAAATAATTTGAAATATTATCATCATAAAGTTTTTTACCATATTGTGCTACTAATTTATCAAAACCCTCTCAATTTTTAAATTCTTCTAATGTTATTAATTTAAAACTTTCTAATTTATTCATAATTTCACTTCTTCGCATCACCATTATAAACAAAAAAAGTCTTTTTAGACTTTAATTGTTTTATTAGATAACTTAATATCTTTTTTAGAAATTGGTGTTTTTGCTCTTTGTAGTTTAACAATATGATTAAATTCATCTTCACTAATAGGTTTATTTGTTTCTAATACTTGTGCTCATTCAGTATTACCAAGACCCAAAGTATTAGCAGTTTGAATTAAACCTAAATGAATAGCTTCTAATGTTTCTTGTCCTACTACTTTATTTGTAGACTCTTTAAGTTTATTTTTAGATACTTTTTTAATTAAAAGTTCCAATCCTTTATAACATAAAATACCTACAAAACAAGCACCAACGCCAATACCAACTAAGATTTCATAATTCATATTTTATCTTCCTTTCTTATTTTTTACGACAACATCTTAACATCACCATAAAAATAATCAACAATATAATTAAAAATGGTTGAAATAATATTGTTTATTGATTTTATATAAAAAAATAATATAATTCATCTAAGTAATTTATTTAATTTAATAAATTACTTATCCTTCTTTAAAATATTTGTAGTAATCTTCTCTATGAATAATTATTTATCAAAATATCAACAAAAGTGCTTATTTATAGCACTTTTTTATTTTTTATTATCTAATTTATCCTTGCATATATATATATATATATATATATATATATATATATATATAATGTGACCAGTTAATAAAATATAAGAAAAAGAGGGTTGGTATAAATGAAAAAATTATTAAGTATTTTAGGTAGTTTGGTTATTGTAGGTACAAGTACTGTGGGGGTAATAAGTTGCAAAGTTGATAATGTAAGTGAGTGCGAACGAAATGATATTGGCAATTGAAAACAAATGTGTCCAAAAGACCAACCATTTAAAAAAGTTGATAATAAATATTATGTTACAATTTGAAGAACAACAAAAGAAGATAAATGAAAAATTAGTTTATTTAATTTTATAAATAGTTCAGTTACAAATATTCAAAAAGATGGTAAATATATTCTTCAATATAGTATTAAACAAGGATATAATTCAGGATTAATGTTAGTTGAAGAAAGAGATCAATGAAGAACTGTATTAATTAAAAGATGAGAAGATGATTCAAAACAACAAGAATTATTTAAATCTTTATATAAATGAGATGATGATACACCTACTCCAACTTTACCTAAAATAGATGAAAATGGTAATATAATTGTTTAAATTAAAAATAGGGATAAAACCCTATTTTTGTTTTAAATTAAAATATGCCATTGGATTTGTTTAAATATTAAACTTTCCTCTTTATCAATATCCTCCAATTTGATAATTACCACCTTTAACATACAATTCATAATTAACTTTCATTTTTAATTTAACACCTTCATTATAAAAAATAATTTGTGTTCTAAAATAATAACCCGCTTGTTTTTGAAAAGGGTAATTTAATTCTTCTAAATTATTAAAAACAGAGTATCCACTTTCATTAATATCTTTTGCTTTAACAACATATCTATTACCTAATTCTTTATCCAAATGATTTGTAGGAGTTCCTTGTGAATCTGATCATACACGGATATGGCCAGTATTAAAAAATGTAAAACTATCATAATTATCTTGTACTTGTTTTCATTCAGTTGCTCCAAATGTTCCAAAATCAAATAATAAAATATCTTGTGGATAATTTTTATAATCAGGTGTACTTGCTGGATTTCCATTCCAAGCACTATTAGCTTCTAATTTACTATCTGCTTTATTTAAAATAATTTGTACTGGATAGAAATTAATACTTGGTGGTGGGTCTGGTAATTTAACAGGTCAATCGTGTACGATATCATCATCTATGTATTGATCTAAATAACTAAGTGAATAAAGAGTTAATCAATCTCGTACTGAATTATTATATAAACTTGTTGTTTGTAAACTAACAAAATAACTCATAATTGAATATGGATCATATAAATCAATATCATCGGAAAACATATAAATACTACATGCTGTTTTTCCTAAATTATAAAAACCAACTGCATCAATTATATAACGACCACTACCTGTAATATCAGTTAATAAATTTTTCCCTGTTTCCATAGTTGGTAATGATACAGTTTCTTCATTAATTAAATAAATACTATCTTCCTTTAATTTTGTCGAAAACTCTTGATGAAATAAAAAAAATCATCAATATGACAATTTGAAAACTAATTTTGTGTAAGATTATGATTTTGCTTTAAATTTTTTAAACGTTAAAATATAATACCGTTGATTGTTGGTTTGGTGTTAAACCTTTGTGTTGGTATTTTCATTTTCAGAGCTTTAAATAATTTTGAATATTAGTGAAACCCAAACCATGATAATGAATTAAGGCTTCTTTAAGACTGGATTGTAATTTACTAATCTTATTTAACTTTTGATAACTAGTATCAGGGTTTGTACTAGTTTTGGTGGAATATAGAGTAGAATTTGTTTGTTTTGCTACTAATAAATATAGTGGTTGCATATCAGAAATAATTATTGATTTTTCTTTAATTAGTTGCTTATTCATATTTTCAATAATCCATTGTTTTTGTAATCTTTTGGTATTGGTGGATTGAACAAAAATATTATTATTGCTATCAACTGCCATTTGAATACAGCATTTGGTATCAGTTGAAAATGGATCGAGATGAGTTTTTCGTTTATCAAATTTATCTTTAAAATTGCCTTTATGAATTTCTTTAATAAATGTTTCATCCATTTGGATTTGACCATTTAATTTTTTAAATTTTAACTGTGTATTTTCTAATTGTTTTGATTGCATTAATTTTTGTCGATTATATCAAGCGGTTTTTGGGGTTGTTTTAATAAAACGAGAAATTATTTTACTAGATTGTCCTAACAATGAAATTTGAATTAATAAATTTCACTGTTCATAATTTAAATGACTTCAATAAGTAAAATGATGACGAAATGCATCAAAACTAGCACGACATTTTTTACATAAATATTTTTGTTTTCCTTCGGAATTATGACCATTTTTAACACAATGAAAAGATTTGCAATTAGGACATATAATGCCTTTATCTCTAAATTTTTGATCAATTTCATTTAAACGTTTTTGTTTTTTAATTAAGTCTGCTTGTTGTTTTATTTTTTCATAAAATTCTAAAAATTGATCATCTGTTAAGCTATTTATTAATTCTGTAATTATTTTTTTCATCATTTATTTACCTCTATATATTAAAAATATACCTAATTTTAGGTATATTTTATAAATATCAAGAGTTTTCGACAAAATTAAAGCTATCTTCATCATTAAATGATTGAGGTATCATAACACCACTAATTCTATAATTTTTCCCATATTCTTTTTTTGTTTTTTTAGATCATATTGATACTGTTATTTTATCAGTTAAAGTAAATGCTCAACTTGTATTACTTGCACTAGCACCGATTATATCATTTACCTCATCTTGCGTATTATATCTAAAAGCATCTAATGGAATATTACCTTGATTTTTTGCTTGTGGACGAGTACTATCTTCAACAATAGGCCAATAACTTTCATCATAAAATGTATAATTTGATTTACCAATAAATAAAGGAATACCAGTTTTAATATTTGGATATAAGTTATTAGTATTTTTATCTATTGTTTTTCAATAAATTGGAATTCCTAAACTTATTGCATTTAAAAATTTACCAACAATAGGAATATCACGCTGAGTTCATGCAATACTTTCTGTTATATCTATTGGTAAACTAATAATATGATTAACCATAACACTAAATAAATTTAACATATCTTTTAATTGACCACGATTTTTACTTGGGTTAATTGTGTTATATCCTATATCAACATTATATTTAAAATAACCATTTGCTCGTACATCAAAATCTTTAATAACCTTATTACCTTTATAATTTAAAGCAACATCTTTAACTGTTAAATTATTTGGATTAGTTGCTTGTGTTAATTTTCTATCTGTATTTAAATAACCCTCATAATTTTTTTTAATTTCTTGATTAGATTGACCTTGTTTTCTTTTTAATCAATTATCATATTGACCATTAATAGCAGGAATTCCATTTGTTAGTAAATAAGTAGTTAATGGTTTAGATGATTTTGTTAAACTATCTGCTACTGGCATTTTTAAATCATCAATAAATAATCTTCTTTGTGGGTATACTTTTTCATTTCATTTCCCTAAATTTTCAATAGGTCGACCAAATATAACTGGTGCTGAAAAAGCGTTATTACCTAATAAAGTTAATTGAATACTTTTAATACCATTATCACCAGTAAATTTTTCATTAATTTCATAATCTTTGGGAATACCTAAATCATCTCATATTATTTTAGGTATTACATATCCTTCACCTGGTGCTGAAAATTGTACGAATTGTTGAATAGTTTGTCCCGTAGTATTAATATAATCTTTAACATAACTAAAAGTAATATTTCAATATACTAATTCATTTAAATCATTATATTTAGGTTGAGCATTTGATATAAACATTAATAAATTATCATCAACATCTTCTTTATCAGATTGTAAAGGTACTAAATAAAATCTTAAAAAATCTTCTCTTTGAAAATTATAAGTAGTTTCAATGGTAATTGTACGATCAAGATATCAAGCATTATATTCACCAAAATATTCTTCACCACCTAATTTAGAAAATTCAACAGTATCATTAATATTAACAATATGACATTTATAAGCATCACCTTTAAATTTTCTTTTAATAGCAAAATTATCTAATGCTTTATTAATTTTTTGTAAATTCATAACATAAACATTAAAACCATTTTCATTATTAATTTTTTCTCAAATATCATTAATTGGATAATTATTCTCAGGTTCTTCTGAATTAATAAAAACTTGTTTTGTTGCATTTCATAAATAAGTTTTTTCAGTACTAGTAATATATAAATAACTAATTTTATCTGTTAAACTTTTTTTAAAATCATCAAAAGAATAAGTAAATCAATCTTTTTCTTTTTGAAAAAAATCATAATTTCAAATATCAGGGATATGTCTAGATCTAATTTTAATTGCATTTTTTCATTGTGCTATAATTCCCTCTTTACCAGTAAATATTTGTGACATTTGAGTAAAGTTTTGTGGTACTCCATTATTAGGTTGAAAACCTTTATCAGTAATATTTACTAATCCAGTTTTAATAATAAATGGAAAAAAGTAATAATTACTTTTAATATCAATATCTAATTTAGTTAAATCAGATCGAACACTATTATCCATTATTCTTTCATTTAAGTTTTTAAAAATACTATTAATATTTGGTACTTGCATTATTGTATATCTCCTTTAATATCTTCTTCTCTTGTTTGTTTATCATCATCAAAATAACTCATTTCTAATTTATCCAGTTCTTTTCTTTCTTTTAATCTTTCTTAATACATTATTCTTGCTTTTTTATTTGTAATTTTATGTTGATCTTTAATTGCTTTAATATTTGTTGTACTATTATTATTTAATTGGCGATCAATTACCTCTGATTGTGTAATTTCATTAACCATTGATATATCAATAAATTCTAATGTATAAGGTCTAATATTATCATTATTTGTATTATTATCATTTAAGTTATCTCATTTACCATAATGTCTAAATATATAATCAAATAAACGATATAATTTTGGCAATCTTAAAGACCTTTTTTGTAAAGTAGTATAAATATCTAATTTATTATTCATTAATGACTCTGTTTTATTTGTATAACTATTTCCTGAAAAATTATCATATTCATAACCAGCACCATTAAATATCATTTTCATAGAATAATCACTATCAATAGTTATTTCAGTATAATTTTGTTGAGCATGAATTAAACCCATTCCACTATTACCAGTTAAATTAGCATAACCTTGTACTGTACTAGTAATAATAGCATCAGCACTTACTAATTCTTCTGAACCTTTACCATTATCAACAAGTGAATGAGTAGTATCTTTTTGTCCTATAAAATGAGTACGATTAATAATTCTTTCAATTCTTTTATAGTAAATATTGTCTTGTACATCTTTAATTAAATTAAAGACAGGTAAACAATCAGGGATAGCATCTATTGTTGTTTTTGTACCATGCACTAATTTAGGTAAATTAATAAATTCAACAATAGGTAATATATCAATTCCAGTATCATATTCCATTGTTGAAACTGGTTTTAGTTTACTTTCTAATTCTCCATAAGTTTGTCAAATTCCAATTTTTAAATCTTTTGCTGTATAGTAAGTTATTTTTGCTTTTCTAGGATAGAATTGCACTCTTTGATATCACATATAATCAGATTGAGCAGGTAATATTCACATTTCAGCATATTGTTCTATTTCTGAATATTTAGCAATACGAACATTTGAACCAATTGGAGCAACATCAATAGTTAAATCGTCAGTCTCTGTTTTTAATAAATACATTACACTACGACCATATAAACTATTTGATAATTCATTTTGATATAACTTAGAATAAACATAGTTTTTTTCGTATCATTCTTCTATTCAATCTTGCGTATCATCATTATCACAATTAAACATTAAACCTTGTCCAATAGTTAACGGAGCGGCTTTTCTATTAGCAATAATTCAAGGAATATCAATATAATATTTTTGTTCTTGCAATATTTTATATTTTCCTTTTTCTAAATAACTTAAATATTCAGGCTTATTAATTAATTCATTAAAATTTATTTCTTGTTTATTATCCATTTTTACACCTCTTTTTGTCATCACCCATTATATAATCACCATAAGGAGAGTGTCAAAAAATGTGAAAGTTATTAACATTAATTACTAGTATTTTAGAAAATCCAAAAATAGCATTAAGAATTATAAAATTATTAGAAAAATATGGGAATTCTAAAATAAAAGCAATTTTGCAAAGTATTAAAGATATTGAACATCAATTAGCACAAATTCAATATTATTTAAACCCTAATATATTAAGTGATTTATTAGCAAAATTACCTAAAAGTTTAGAAATACAATTATTTAAAGATATTAGTTTTTTAGATAAAAATAAATATAAAGAAATTGTAAAATCATTAACACCAACAGAAAGTAATTGAACTATATTATCTAGTAGTTGATGTAAAAAAGGATTTTTTCAAATAACTAATAAACAAAAATTAATAGGTAATTTAACTATTTTAATTCAATCAGATAATGATAAACAAAAAAGATGATATGGACCTTATACTTATCCAAAAGTACATATTCAAGTATGACAAGCAATGAAATCAGCAACTGGTAAAAATGGAACTGGGGCAGGGTCAGTATTTTGAAATATGTGATTACATGTATGATTACGCAGTGAATTAAGAGAATATGTTAATTGACAAATATATACACAACAAAATAAAGGTGGTGGAGATGTTAAATTAAGAGCAAGTCGTATTAATAAAAATTTATTACAATTAAATAAAGAAATTAATAAATATAGTACTAATTTTTATAATTTAAAATATAGTAAATTAAATAAAAATAAACAGTTTATAGATAATAAAAATTGATTAAATCAACAGCGAGAATATGCAACTAATTTAAAAACTGGTTATCAAAAATTACATACTAAAATAATATCAAAACCAAAAACAATAAATATTTATAAAGAACTTAAAAAAGGTATTAATGTAATTAAACATCCAATAAATACTATAAAAAATAAAAAAATAGGTTAATTCCTATTTTTTATATACTATGAATTTTTAATTACTACATCAATAGGGTTTGTTTGACCAGTAGCGTTATTTTTACCTTGAATTTGAACTTCAACAGTTTTATCATTTGTAATATTAATTGGTCAATCTTCACCCTTACTTTCAATAAAGTAATCAAAATTAAATTGTGGTTTTAACTGTTCTGTTGTTGCTTTTGTTGGGTCTGTAACGTGAATAGCTGGTTTATCTAATTTATTAATTTTACTAATATCAATTTTAGAGTTACCTTTAATTAATATTTTTTTATCATTAATATTTTGATTATCAATAATACCTGCATTAATATGTAAATAAATATTATCACTTACAATTTCATTAACTGGTAAATAAATACCTGCTGAATTTGTTTGAATTGGATAATCATTTTTACCATCATTTAATATCATAATAGAACGCATAAGTGCTAAAATTCTTTGTTTCTGTGGTGTAGTTAAATTTTTATCTAATACTTTATCAAATAATTTTTTAATCTCTGCTTTGTCAAGAGTAGATGGGGTAATTCCAAATAATTCGTAATATTTTTTCTTTACATCCATATTTAATGCTGTTTGGTCTTCTGTTAAATTATTAATGTTGTTAATAGTATTTTTCATTGCAGTTTTAAATGTAGGATTATAAAAATCTTTATAATTTGGATCATAATCTAATAATTGATAAGTTAATTCATTTTCTCATTCACCAGTAAATTCATTATATTTTTGTCATGAATCACCAGTTGGATTTGTATTATCTCATAAGCGAGCAATAGCATCATTTTGTTCTTGTTCTGTAAACATTTCTTTAACAATTAAGAAACCTAATTCTGGTCTTGTTAAAGCAGGTAATGAAAATAATACACGACTAGTAAATGCTGGTTCTTGTGTATCATTATCTACATAACTAATATTTTCAGTAAAAATAGTAATCATTGCTGCATTATCTCTATGAATAACTAATGCTTCTATTTTATTATTAATAGATAAATCAAAACCACGAGTTCTATTCATTCCTTGTAAATTAACCTCTAATTGTCCATCTGATGTTTTACCATGCAAAGGTTTAATATTTTGACCAAGTCATAATGATTTAGAAACCATATAACCTAAAACTTTATCTTGTAATAAAGTACCTGTTACCATTGTATTTGCTGAAATATTTTCACCAATTAATTGAGTATATGCTCGTGTTAAATCTAAATATGAATGTGGTTCTCAAATCATTTCTCAATCACTAGTATTTGTACCAATTTGAGATGCATTAATTTTTCGTGTTTCATCAGTCATACGATGTCCTAATTTATACATTAAATCTAATGCATCTTGTTGAGTTTTAATTTTACTTGTATCATAAACAAAAGCACAATCTTTATTAAATTTAGATCTAGCAATATAATTATCAACTACACCTTTTAAAAAGTATAATTCTAAATTAAACATCATATTTTCTGTAATTGAACCAGTTCATTTTGCTACTAATTCACCGCGTAATGATGGATCATAATCTTTTAAACGAGATAAATCAAATCTTCTTCATTGTGTTTTTAAACCAATAGTATGATCAATTACTAAACGACCACGCTTAGCATTTTGATTTTGTTTTGGGTTTCCTTTTTCATGGTTTCATTCTGAATCACCATAAAATAATCGTTCAGGTATTGTATAAATTGCAACTGCATAATCTGCACTTTCCATATTAGGACTTGATTGTGCTGTTGCTGTTAAACGATGAAATGTATAATAATCAGGATTTGATAAAATATCTTTAACTCGCATTTCTTGTGCTGATAATAATAAATGTCCTTCTTTTGTTAAATTTGCTACACCATTACCAATAACAAATCCCTCATGTAATCCTATAATTGATGCCATATTTTATTTTCCTTTCTGATATTCTTTTTGAACTAAGTTTTTAATTCTTTCATTAATAGGAATATTATGATTATCTTGTAAATTTTCTTTTATTTTTTGTGATAATTCTTCAATAAACATATTTTCATCTTTAATTTGAATTCCACCATTCATTAGGTTTTTCATATCTAATGTTGGTTTTTTCTCAACTAAATCTTTAAAATTAGTTTTAATATATTCCATATCTTTACCACTATTTAATAGTTCTTCTACTAATTTACGATTTTCTTGTGGTACTTGTGATAACTCATATTCTTTTATTTTTGACTGATAATTATTAATTTGTTCTAAATATTCTTTTTCAGTTTCTGATTTTATACGAGTTTATGCACTTGGTAAGACACTAGATAGTACTTGTTTTTCTTTTTGTTCCAATAAAGCATTAATTTCATCTTGTGTCATATTTTCTTTATATTCATATTTAAAGTTTGACATAACTTTAATCCCTCCATTATTTTTTTATAGAAAATTTCAAAAACTATCGTCACCATCTTACCATCATTTTAATTTTTGTAAACTTGTGGATATTTTTTCTTAATTTCAGTTCTAGTTTCTTCAATACCTTTTTTAAAACCTTTTTCATATTGATCTAAATATTTTTTTTGATTATTAACACCATAATCATAAGTTTCTTTCATTAACTCTTGAAATATTTTAGTATGTTCTTCACACGCAGGAACACCAATACCATTTCAATTTTTACTTACTTTTTTAAAACACTCTTTACCATCAATTATCATTCAACAAATATTTTTATCCATTCGCATTTTTTCAATATTTCTTTTAATTTGTTTTTTTGCCATAATTAATCTTTTCCTTTCAATATTTTCTCTGCAAATTGTGAAACAGTTTCTATTGCTGTATCTTTATCTACTTTTTTAATTTCTAAATCTTTAATAAATTTATTTTCAATTCTTTCATAACTACCATTTGCTTTTAAATATGCTTTGCACATAAACATAATAATTAATCTACCAATAGATCAAATAATTAAAGGCATTAAACCTAAAATAATAAATACAATACCTAATTTTCTTTTTCTAATTAAATGATTACCTTGTGATTTAATATTTTTATCTATTTTAGGTTTACGACCAATTCACATTAAAATACCTTGAATACCTAATAAAGTAATATGGCCAAATCCTAAACCAATAATATTACTTGATGACATAATACTATCTCAACTAAAACCATCAAATTGACCACTTTTAACTGCTCATGTTCAACCTAATGCAAAAAATGTATTATAAAGTAATGCCCATCATAAATGAGTAAATCCACTCATAAATCTATCTCACTTAAATAATATATATTCTTTATAATTCTTTTTATCTAAATCAATTACATAGTTATTTTTATTTCAAAATGCCATAATTTTAACCTCGCTTTCCGAATTGTTTACTTATTAAAAATGGATTATCTAATGTTTTTATAAAATATTCCATTATATCCATAACAGCATAAGTCATAGCATCAAAACCATCATCAAATAATTTATAAGTAGATTTATTTGCAGGTGGTTTTCTTCATTCCATTTTTAACATATCCTTAAATAACTCTGGTGTTAATCGTTGACTAATTTGTAAATAATTCTTATTTAGCAGGATGATTATAGCATCAATTCTATCAGTTCTATATCAAACATCTTTTACTACTGGTTTAAATCTTAATCAATTAGCCTCAGGGAAATATTGTCGCCGAATATTGTTTAATGTATCAATAGAAACTAAACCACCATTTCCATAGTCAACATTTACATCTAAACCATCTTGTAAATAATCTCATTTTATAGAAGCAGTTATAAAAAAGTGTACTATTTCAAATAAAATATTAGTTGTATCTTTATGTATCATTTCAGCATTGCTATGTTTATATTCCATTAATGGTGTCATTTTTTTATATTCTCTATCTAATCCCATTAAAATCGCATGTGTTGCATGTCCAAGAGGTGAATCAGCATAACCTAAATCTAAACCCGCTTTAAAATTAACTGGTTCAAAATCGTATAATTTACTAAATAAATAATTAGCAAAAATAGATCCATCTAATGCTCCAGGCATTCCAATTCCTCAGACCTCATATTTTTTAGGTCATTCTGCTTTTAATTCATATAATTTCATTAATTCATCATAATTTAAATTATCTTTATTAATTAAATAATTAGTATAATGATTAATTACTTTTTTATCATATGCTTTTTGACCTGTTTTAGGATCTAATACTGGAACTACTAATTTAGATATTTGTTCACCTTTACTTTCTAATTCTTTACGATTAAAAGGTAATAATTTGTTTAAATAATCTATATGATCTTGATAAATACTATCGGGGTTAGTACTTGTAATTAATATTAATTTTTTATAATCACAAACTGCTTGCATAATTGCTTCTTTTTCTGATTTACTAAATTCATTTGCTTCTTCTAATCAAATAATACATAAATCAGCACTATTTGCTCTTGCTGTACCTTTACCTAATACTTGTGATGAATTACTTTTTCTTGCACCTTGTAATTTAATAAAACTACCATTAGGAAATGTTCAAGTTGGTTTATTAAAACGAGCATTATATTGATAATGACCACCTTTTCATTTTTTAGTAGGATTAAGGATTAATCCAACTTTATCTAATGCATCTTGAATATCTTGTTGCATTTCAGCAGTATCAGCACTATTTAATCTAAAACCATATATTGCTATTTTTTTATCTTTATTTGCTAATACAACACAACTTAATAATGCTATTAATTCATCAATACTATATGTTTTACCCGCTTTACGACTACCTGCTAAATTAATTTCATCTGCTATATACTCTGTATTATTTAATAAACTAACTACTATCTTATTAAGATAACTATATTCATATAACATTGCCATTATATCTTTCTCCCATCTGTTATGTTAATTACTGGGGGATTATAATTGATTTCAGTTTCATTTTCACGGCCATAATACTGTGCATATACTGATACACCCCCCCCTAGTTTCGTTTAAGAGATGTAATTTTATATTATTTTCTAGTATTCTTATTTTCATTTTAAGTTCATTAAATGCTAATAAATTAGTGTCTTTTAAGGCATTATATTCATCTTCTTCTAAATTACAAAAGATTAATAAGGTTTCTTTAGTGGCAAGTTTTATCTTATTTTCTTTACAATATTCATCAAATTTTGTTAATTTTTGCTTTATTTTTGTTAAATTTGCCATTATTCATCACTTTTTATCTACTTTTGCCATCTTTTTTACCTCTTTTTGTCATCACCATTCTACAAAAAAATATAAAAAAGTAAAATAAATTAAAAAAAAAGACTTTTTCAAGTCTCTAATTTTAGTAATTTTTAAACAAGCGATTAAGGGCTAGTAAATTCTACTTGTATTAAATTACATCACCATCCTACCATCATTTAACGGATTGTCAACAAAATATTAATTTTTATTGTATAACTATTTTAATAGAAAGGGCTAGGTTGTCTTATGAAAAAAGAAAAGAAAAAATTTAAACATTTTAAGTTACCAGAAAGACAAGATTTAAAAGAATATTTAGAATCCGAAAAATTTAAAAAGAAAGATGGTACACCCAATTATTCTAAAATAGGAAAAGTAATGAATAAAAGTCGTAATACAATTAGATTAGAGTCTAAAATACTTAAAGAAGAATACGATCCTAAAAAAGCGAATGATGATTATAAAAATACTTTAATTTTGTCGAAAACTCTTGATGAAATAAAAAAAATCATCAATATGACAATTTGAAAACTAATTTTGTGTAAGATTATGATTTTGCTTTAAATTTTTTAAACGTTAAAATATAATACCGTTGATTGTTGGTTTGGTGTTAAACCTTTGTGTTGGTATTTTCATTTTCAGAGCTTTAAATAATTTTGAATATTAGTGAAACCCAAACCATGATAATGAATTAAGGCTTCTTTAAGACTGGATTGTAATTTACTAATCTTATTTAACTTTTGATAACTAGTATCAGGGTTTGTACTAGTTTTGGTGGAATATAGAGTAGAATTTGTTTGTTTTGCTACTAATAAATATAGTGGTTGCATATCAGAAATAATTATTGATTTTTCTTTAATTAGTTGCTTATTCATATTTTCAATAATCCATTGTTTTTGTAATCTTTTGGTATTGGTGGATTGAACAAAAATATTATTATTGCTATCAACTGCCATTTGAATACAGCATTTGGTATCAGTTGAAAATGGATCTAGATGAGTTTTTCGTTTATCAAATTTATCTTTAAAATTGCCTTTATGAATTTCTTTAATAAATGTTTCATCCATTTGGATTTGACCATTTAATTTTTTAAATTTTAACTGTGTATTTTCTAATTGTTTTGATTGCATTAATTTTTGTCGATTATATCAAGCGGTTTTTGGGGTTGTTTTAATAAAACGAGAAATTATTTTACTAGATTGTCCTAACAATGAAATTTGAATTAATAAATTTCACTGTTCATAATTTAAATGACTTCAATAAGTAAAATGATGACGAAATGCATCAAAACTAGCACGACATTTTTTACATAAATATTTTTGTTTTCCTTCGGAATTATGACCATTTTTAACACAATGAAAAGATTTGCAATTAGGACATATAATGCCTTTATCTCTAAATTTTTGATCAATTTCATTTAAACGTTTTTGTTTTTTAATTAAGTCTGCTTGTTGTTTTATTTTTTCATAAAATTCTAAAAATTGATCATCTGTTAAGCTATTTATTAATTCTGTAATTATTTTTTTCATCATTTATTTACCTCTATATATTAAAAATATACCTAATTTTAGGTATATTTTATAAATATCAAGAGTTTTCGACAAAATTAAAGTAAAAATAAAAGAAAAAAATCTATAAAATATACTAAAATTAGAAAAAAAGTTATAAATCACATAAGAAAAATTTTAAGTAAAAGACGATATTCACCGATGTTAATTATCTTTGAATATGAAAAAAAATATGATGAAAAGTTTCCATTTTCACATGTAACACTTTACAAATATATTGAACATGGAGTTTTTGATGAAGAAGATAATGAAATTAAGAAAAAATTACCATTTAAAGGTAAAAAATTTAAAACAAAAAAGAGAAAAGATGATCGTGGTCAATTGACTAATATTAGATTTATTGAAGAAGCAGAACATGAAAAAGGAACTTTTGGTTGATTTCAAATGGATTGTATTGTTGGAAAAGATCATCAATCTGCTTGTTTGACTTTTACAGAATAAAAAAGTTTATATACGATTTGTTTTAAATTAGACCACCATAATTCAGAAGAGGTTAATAAAGCAATTAAAAGTATTTTTAAAAATAAACTTTATAAAGAAAATATAAAAGGAATTATAACTGATAGAGGAAAAGAATTTTCAAACTGAAAAGGAATTGAAAAAATTACTGGAACTAATGTTTATTTTTGTGACCCTGGTAAACCAAAACAAAAACCTAAAATTGAAAGAATGAATAGAGATATTAGAGAATATCTTCTTAAGGGAACAGATTTCAACAATATTACTCAAAAAGAAATTAATAAAGTTATGAAAATTATTAATGAAAAACCACGACCGAGTTTAGGCTGATTATCCTCCAAAGAGGCATTTTTACAAAATATTAAGTAATTAAATTATTAATTTTAGATTTTTAGCAAAAATCATTTTTTGTGATGCTGAAATAACTACATAATTTAAAAAAATATTTTTTTTGAAAAAATAGTTGCAATTTTTAATAAAAAATATATTATTGACTTAATAAGGGCAAATTGTCCTATTTGCATCTTTACTTTACATAATTAAAAATAATAAAGAAGGAATTGAAAATCAAACATTATGAAATAATGTTGGTTGTCATATTGAAGGTGACATTTCTCATTATTGAAAAGGTACTATGATTAAAAAAGCCATTTATAGTGAAAAAACTATTAGAAATAAATTAAATGCTGGTATGATGGGGTTAAAAAATAAAATTGATTTATTTAATAGTAATAAATCATTAGAAGAAAATAAATTTAATTATTCAGTTAATAATTTTGTAAATTATTATTTACAAAAAAATTTATATTTTTATTAGTTTTATCTAAGAAATTAAATAATTTTAATAAAAATGTATTTTTGTCGTGGAAAAATTTAAAAAAATAGAAAAATGTATTGACAATAAAATTAAAAGTAATACAATGTAAATAAGTAAGTGGTATATTATTCCACAATTTCTAAGATATTAATTTAAGACCCCAAAATAATTTATACGACCTATTTTTTACTTTGCCAAAATTATTAATCTTTTTAAATAAAATTTATGAAAGGAAAAAAAGAAGATAAATTATCTAATTTATCAAACAAACAAAAATTAGACATAATTAAATACATAAAATTTAATAGAACTTGGACATTACAACAATTTGATGAATTTAAAAAATGGATGATAAGTTGTTTCAGTGTTTTGGGATTTATGCAATTTTTACTCTAAATCAATTTAGAGTTTATGTTGGCCAAACTAAAGATTCGTTTTATGATCGAATAAAAGAGCATTATAAATCATTATGAGAACTTATTCATCAATTAAATGGTAAAAAATTTAGACAACATCTTTTTACAACCTTATAAAATAAATATTTGTATTTATTTATTTTTTTGTTATAATCATTTTAGTATAAAAATTAATATTTATATATCAATATAATATCAAACACAACTTTATAGTAATTCATAGTTTTATTTTTAAAATAACAGAAAACAAGGTGATGTTAATGACAAAAAATAAAAAACCAACTGGTTTAGTTGGCGGGCAGTATTTAGTTTCAATGATTTTTTGAATTATTTTTACTGCAATTATTATTACATTTTTAGTTTTATTTATTAATGAACGTGATCGAATTAATAGTGAAAATAATGTTTCACAACTTTTAGCGCAAATTGCGGCGGGACAAAAAGACCCAGCACAAGTCCAAGACATTTATAAAAATTTAATGAATATTACATATCCATTAATTGATTTTTCATTATTATCGTTTAATTTTTTTGGGACAAATAATAGTGTAACGGATTGAAGTGTAGCTTGAAATCAACGAGCAACAAATATTAATATGGCATATTCATATTTATTTATTACAGCACTAATTGCTTTAATTGCGTTATGTTATTATATTGTTATTATTATTAAATTGGCACAACGTCGTAGTTTTGAATGACGTTATGGGTTATCAACAAATTTTCCAAATGATTATGTTATTTTTAACCCTCGTATGTATTTAAACTTTTTAACAAATTTAACAATTATTTTCAGTTTTTTTAACTTTTTAACAACTTTAATTAGTTTAGCATATGGAGTTTTATTGGTTTTAGTATCATATTTCTTCTGATATGTTTTAAATAAAAAAACCGAAGTTTTAGTTCCGCACAAATGATGAAAAGCAACGAACTTCTCATTCTTTGTAACAGTGTTATTAATTCAAAATGGTTATACTTTAATTAAAGCCATCTTTGCCACAAAATTTGGGGTTGATTTAGATATAATCTTATTAATTATTATTCCAATTGGGACGATTACTGTTATTATTGCAGTCTTTATCAAAAACATGTTATCAACAAAAGTGACTGCTGTTCGAAATGCGATTAAAACAATTGGAGCAAAAGTGAGTGCCTTTCGAATTTTTTATTATACGGAAAAAGAAAAAGCCTTGGAGGATTATGCTTTTGTAACGCAATTACCAACTTTAGTGAAAGGACCACTATCAACAAATAGTATTGATACAAAAACAGCTTATCAATTAATGACAATAATTGATGAAACAGCCGCTTTTTTTGAACAACATTTTGCAACGAAAGAAAAAGAAAAAAATTATATGTTATATCATTTGTTTAATGAAATTACTGATGTTGCTGAAATTGAAGAGATTAAAGATAATGTTTTAAAAGTTGAAGCAAAAAAACAAAAAGGTGCTAAACATTCTAAGTAAAACTTAGGATGTTTTTTTCTTGTCATATCATTGAACTTTCATTATATAATATTGTTAGAAAACAATATTGGGTGAAAGTATGGAACAAAAAACAATTATTACATTAACAGTTAAGAATAATGATGTAAATCAAACGATTTTTAATTTTATGAAAAAAATGTTTCAAACAACATCATTATCAGTCCTTTATAAATTATTTCGGAATAAAAAGATTAAAGTAAATAATAAAGTTATGAAAGAACGAAATTATAAGTTACAATTAGGTGATCAAATTTTAATTTTTGATAAGAATTTAGTCATTACAGAACGAAAACAACAAATAGCAGAAACTGATTCTGCGTCAGAAAAGGTAGCAGTTGTTTATGAAGATCAAAGCATTTTAGTTGTTGATAAACCACATGGCGTAGAAATGCATTCAACGTTTCATAGTTCCTTAGATGGAATGGTCCAAAGTTATTTAATGCAAAAAGGAGCGTATCACCCGCAAACTGAGCAATCATTTGTTATTTCTCATGTTCATCGGCTAGATAAGTTAACACGAGGGTTAGTGCTATATGCTAAAAATAAAATTAGTTTAGATTTATTATTAAAGAAAATTAATCAAAAAGAATATATTGAAAAAAAATATCTAACACAATGTGAAGGAATCATAACAGAAGATGAATTTACTGTTACTGGTTATCTTGTCAAAGATGAATCAGAGCAGAAGATGATTTTTAGTTTAACAGAGCAACCGAATAGTAAAAAGGCAATTACCTATTTTAAAGTTCTTACAAGAACACTAAATACAACTTGATTAGAAGTAACATTAGGAACGGGACGGAAACATCAAATTCGAGCATCATTAAGTTATTTACAGCATCCAATTATAAATGATGTTAAATATGGTGCTAAAAGAATAACCAAAAAATATATGATTGGTTTATATGCAACAACTTTGGTGTTCCATCAGTTACCTGGACCTTTAGAATATTTAAATGAAAAGGTTATTAAAATTTTAGAAAATATTATAGAATAATAATATGAGTAAGAATGGAAAGAGGTGAAGTAATTGTCAACAAGAAGAGGAATCATTAGTATTTTGATTGGCGCTTTTACTTCTTTAATTGGAACTGCTTTTCAATTTACTTTAATGTACTTATTAATTCGGAGTTATGGTTCACAGTTAAATGGGTTTGTGAAGAATAGTATTGCCATTGTTTCATTCTTAGGAACCGTTGAAGGTGGGTTAGGAGCCATTACCGTTATTTTTTTAATGAAACCATTATTACAAAAAGATTGAATTAAAGCTAATGAAATGGTCAATACAGCAAAACACCAGTATAAGATTTCGGGAATTGTTGGGGTCATTTTATTAGCGGTCATTGCAATTGGGTATAGTACTTATATTTATTTATTTGAAGGTAATTTTAGCATTTTATGAAATGATCATACAATTAGTTATCCGTTATGAAAAATGATGTTAATTATTGTAATTATTGGATCAAAAAACTTAATTGCCTTATTTTGATCTGCTTGTTATGAAAATTTAATGCAAGCAGATCAAAATAATCATATGCGGCGTTTAATTTTGATGATTTGTGATTTAATTTCTTATTCAGTTATTTTTTACTTGATCTCACGAACAGTTGACCCGCTTTTTGTTTTTATAATTTTCTTAGCATATTCCATTATGAAAGGAAGTTTAATTTATATCTTTGTTAAGTTTCATTATCCTTGAATTCGAATTGTTCGCCAAAAAGATAATATGCAATTAGTAAAATCAAGTAATATTGTTGTATTAAAAAATATTGGTGAGACCTTATTAATTAATGGGGATGTTATTATTACCGCTTTACTATTAGGATTACGGGTGTCATCAACCTTATCGCTATATATGACAATTACCGTTGGGGTACGAAGTATTATGATGATTTTAATTAATTCATTTCGTGAGTTTTTTGCTGCTTGAACGGCAAAAAATGGCCGGATTGATTGAAATAGCTATCTTAAGTTTGAAACGTATGCCTTTATGATTGGCGGGTTTTTATTTGTAAACCAATTTATTTTATCACCATATTTTGTGACAACATTATATGCTCCCCAAATTATTGAACAAATTAATAATAGTGCAACAGGTGTAAATGCTTGAACCGCACAAGAAATAGCTATTTTTAAAAGTATTTTTTATCAGCCAACATTTTCATTATTAGTGGCATTAAGTTCGGTTTTTATTGTTTTAGCTGAACCAGCCAATGTTTTAGTGTACGCCAAAGCAAATTATAAACAAACGGCAATTCCAACCTTTGTGATTGGAATTATTAATATTGTGTTGTGTTTTTTTACGGCCTTAATTTTCCGTTTTTTAGTAAATGATCTTTCCGCGGCATTATATGGGATTTTAATTATTACGTGTTTTGTTAGTCTTCTTCGCTTTTTATATTTATGGTTTTATAACTGATTATTTTTAACATACAATAGTAATTTTAAAGGTGTTTTTCGTAATTGAATGATTTTATTGGTGCCAATTGTGGTTGCTATTTTAGTTAACTATTTATTCTTAACAAAAACATATAATCCAATGGAAATTTATAATGATCAGTTACAACCAATATGGGGCTGACAAAAACTATTAAATATGTTCTTTGGATTAATCTTTGCTTCCTTGTTTGTTATTATTGGGAACTCAATCTTATGAGCACCGCGCTCAGTTCGTGGAATTTTCTTACGTTTACCAATTGTGCATAAAATTTGAACAAAACGCCAAGATAAAATGCGTCAAATTCGTCAGAAAAAATATGAAGATGATTTTATTACCTTAACCGAACCAGAAATGCCATATCAAAAATTATGAGAACGTGAAGAAGCCTTACACCAAAATACAAAGAAAATGAGTGAGGATGAACCACCAAAAGAAATTTATAAATTAAAAGGAACGTAAAGAATTTAATAAAACAAAAAATGTATATAAAATATACATTTTTTAAATAAAGTATAATTATTATTTTTTAATATTACTTAAATAACCAGGATGATATTTATTACCATGAATGATTTTTGTAATGTTAAATAACGAATTAATTGCTTCGCCAAAACCAGTGACCATATTATAGTATTTTCCTTCATAATAAGCGCTATTTCCTGCGGCAAAAATATGGCTGTGACTAGTTTGCCCACTTGGTTGAATGATAATTTTCCGCATTGGGGTTGTTTCTAATGAAAACTGCTGTAACATTGTTGGTGCTACTTTGGCTCCATATTGAACAATAAAATAATCAGCTGGTACTTCTAACGTTTCTTTGTTGCTTTCATGTTCAAGGGTTAACATTGTAATCTCATTATTCTGGATTTGTGCTGCTTTAACATGATAAGGTTTGAGTTCGGTAATCTTATTTTGCTGTAATTTTTGAACATTGCTTTCTTTAGCACGATATAAGTCACGACGATGAATGATGGTAACATTGTTGGTAATCTTATCTTCAACTAAATGATTTGCTCAGTCAACAGCACTATCACCACCACCAAGGACAATAACCTTTTTATTAGTTAAAGTAGGTAGATCTTTCACAGCATATCACAAGTTGTCGTATTCTTTTGTTGCATCAAGATGTTCTAACCGAATAGGGGTAAAAACACCATTGCCACTAGTAATTAGAATTGTTTTAACATTAAGAACTTTGTTATTTGTTAAAGTAATAGTAAATCCATTATTTTCTTCAACAACCGTTAGAATGTTTGTTTTTCCAAAATATGTTATTTGTTTATTATTTTTTTCACCTTGGACAATTAGATTTTCAATAAAAGTTTTTGTTTTAATTTCCGGGAAACCAGGCATATCATATAAAAGTTTTTCAGGATATAACTCTCAGGGTTGACCCCCCGGGGTATCATTTCCTTCAATGATATAACCAGTTAATCCCAACATTACAGCACAGCTTCAAGCATATAACCCAACGGGACCAGCACCAATAATTAAAATATCTTTCATTAGTTTATAACGACCTTTCTCTTTTTCTGCACTTTAATTATTACATATTTTTTGGAAAGTATAGCACAATAATTAATTCCTAGATATAATTATTTATAGAAAGTGGGATATTATGAAAATAATGATTAGCGATGAAAATGCAACAAAACAATTAGCTACTAAAATAGCACCATTTTTACAACCCAATTGATGCTTATTATTAGAAGGACAATTAGCAGCGGGTAAAACAACTTTTACAAAGTATTTATTAGCAGCGTTAGGAGTGACAGAACCAGTTACTTCACCATCTTTTATTATTATGAATCAATATACCACCCCAGATCAAACGCTTATTAACCATATGGATTGTTATCGGTTATTAGGGTTAGATCATTCTGAAGAATGAGGAATGTATTTTGATTATTTCCCAAATAGTATTAATATTATTGAATGACCAAGTTTAATTAGTAATGATTTAACTGACCAGTATGAAATAATTAAAATTACTATTAATATTGAAAAAGACCAGGAACGAGTTTTCACCATTAAAACCAATAATGTCGCGTTACGCATTGCATTAGAAAGCGGGGGATAATATGTTAAACCTATTTATTGATACTAGTACTGATTTTTTAATTTTAATATTAGAACAAGATGAGCAAGTTCTTGGCCATGTTCATCAAAATAATGCGCGGCGTCACACTGAAGAAACGTTACCAGCGATTAATAAGTTATTAGCAACATATCACTTTCAGTTAAAAGATGTTAATCATTTTTATTTAACAACAGGACCAGGGAGTTATACTGGGCTTCGAATTCCAATGACAATTGTTAAAACCATTAAAATAATTAATCCCGATGTTAAAGTATCGGTTATTAATACTTTATTATATCAAGCAGGATTTGACAGTGTTGTTTCAATGTTAGATGCGCGCGGTGGACAACGCTACTTTGCTGTAATTAGTAATGGGCAAGAAATTATTCCTAGTCAAGTTGTTGATTATGAAACTTGTCTCGAAATTAGTAAACAATTTCCAGGTTATCAATTTCGTAGTGATTTACAAGAAATTGACCCCGTCCAAAATTATCAACTTTTAAAGAACCATTTTCACTTGGTAGATGATATTTTCGCTTTAGAACCACGTTATATTAAGAAAGCTTTCGGATAATGTTCGAAATTAAAGCAGTTAATAATACTGATGGGTTATTATTGTTTTTGTTAGAGCAAGAAAATTACCCGCAGCATTATTATAAATATCGTAATTTAATTCAAATTATTAATAATCCGAATTATCTTGTTTATAAATTGGTTATTAATAATAATTTAGTGGGCTCTTTTATTTTAATGCATAGTGGTGATGATTTAGAAATTATTAAACTTACCGTTAAAAAAACACACCACCAACAAGGATGGGGTACTAAAATGTTAACTTATATATTAGCACATTTTCCTTTTCATAGTATTTTTTTAGAAGTAAATGAACATAATTTAGCCGCCCAAAAGTTATATCTTAAGCATGGATTTGACATTGTGCGAACAATTCCCCAATATTATGGTAATGAAAATGGTTATTTAATGCATTATGACTTTAATTTTGTCGAAAACTCTTGATATTTATAAAATATACCTAAAATTAGGTATATTTTTAATATATAGAGGTAAATAAATGATGAAAAAAATAATTACAGAATTAATAAATAGCTTAACAGATGATCAATTTTTAGAATTTTATGAAAAAATAAAACAACAAGCAGACTTAATTAAAAAACAAAAACGTTTAAATGAAATTGATCAAAAATTTAGAGATAAAGGCATTATATGTCCTAATTGCAAATCTTTTCATTGTGTTAAAAATGGTCATAATTCCGAAGGAAAACAAAAATATTTATGTAAAAAATGTCGTGCTAGTTTTGATGCATTTCGTCATCATTTTACTTATTGAAGTCATTTAAATTATGAACAGTGAAATTTATTAATTCAAATTTCATTGTTAGGACAATCTAGTAAAATAATTTCTCGTTTTATTAAAACAACCCCAAAAACCGCTTGATATAATCGACAAAAATTAATGCAATCAAAACAATTAGAAAATACACAGTTAAAATTTAAAAAATTAAATGGTCAAATCCAAATGGATGAAACATTTATTAAAGAAATTCATAAAGGCAATTTTAAAGATAAATTTGATAAACGAAAAACTCATCTCGATCCATTTTCAACTGATACCAAATGCTGTATTCAAATGGCAGTTGATAGCAATAATAATATTTTTGTTCAATCCACCAATACCAAAAGATTACAAAAACAATGGATTATTGAAAATATGAATAAGCAACTAATTAAAGAAAAATCAATAATTATTTCTGATATGCAACCACTATATTTATTAGTAGCAAAACAAACAAATTCTACTCTATATTCCACCAAAACTAGTACAAACCCTGATACTAGTTATCAAAAGTTAAATAAGATTAGTAAATTACAATCCAGTCTTAAAGAAGCCTTAATTCATTATCATGGTTTGGGTTTCACTAATATTCAAAATTATTTAAAGCTCTGAAAATGAAAATACCAACATAAAGGTTTAACACCAAACCAACAATCAACGGTATTATATTTTAACGTTTAAAAAATTTAAAGCAAAATCATAATCTTACACAAAATTAGTTTTCAAATTGTCATATTGATGATTTTTTTTATTTCATCAAGAGTTTTCGACAAAATTAAAGCATTATGATAAATAACTTTTAAAGATTTTATTGTATAATATATACGGAAAAAATCAGGATTTAAGGAGAGCAAATTATGGGAAGAGCGTTTGAAGTTCGAAAACAATCAATGGCAGCAACTGCTGCGAAAAAAGCGGTGTTATATAACCGGGTGGCACGTGAAATTTATTTAGCAGCGCGGGAAGGCGGAGCTGATCCGAATGCTAATTTAGCATTACGTAATGCAATCGATAAAGCAAAATCAAAACAAGTTCCCCGTGATGTTATTGACCGTGCAATTAAAAAAGCAAGTGGTAATGATAATGAAAACTACCAAGCAATTCGTTATGAGGGTTACGGACCAGGAGGCAGTGCAATTATTATTGATACGTTAACAAATAATGTTAATCGTGCTGTAGCAGAAGTTCGTAATTTTTTTACAAAAACTGGTGGTAAATTAGGGGTTAATGGTGCAGTAACGCATTTATTTGATAATTTAGCAGTTTTTGCTTTTGAAGGAAAAACAGTTGAAGAAATTTTTGAATTATTACTGCTAGCAAATTGTGATGTTAATGATGTTGTGGCTGAAGATGGCCAAGTTGTTGTGTGTGCTCCCTCTACAGCATTTAATAGTGTTAAAAAAACTTTAGATGAAAATGGAATTGAAGCATTTCAAATGGCGGAAATTACAATGTTACCCCATGAACGAATTACATTACAAGGTGAGGACGCAGAGCGCTTTGAAAAAATGTTAAATATGTTAGACGAAGTTGATGATGTTCAAGAAGTTTATCACAATGTTGTTGTTGGTTAAGAAAGGATTAACCAAAAAGAAAAGGAAATTTACTTATAGATTCCTAAATAAAATTATGATAAAAATTCAAATTATTAGTTTATTTGAAAAAGTTAGATTTTATTTATGTTTTTTTATATATATCTAATATAATAAAATTATTAACAAAGTTGATCAAAGTATGAATGAAAGAGGTGCAAAATGCAAACTACTAGTAAACAATATAAAGTTATAGATTTTTTAAATTGATCACAAAGCAACCAATTAATTACTAATCCACATTATCAAAGAAATTTAGTATGACCTGATAAAGCAAAATCATATTTAATAGATTCTTTACTTAAAGGATACCCTATTCCACATATTTTTTTAGCTTAAGAAATAGATGCTTCTACCATAAAAACTAATAGAGAAGTATTAGATGGTCAACAACGAATATCTACAATTTTGCAGTATGTTAATAATTCTTTTAAAATTTTAAAAGTTCATAATGAAGAAGTGGCTAATTTATTTTTTAAAGATTTACCAGATGAACAAAAAGAACTTATATTATCATACGAAATTCCTTGTCAGGTTTTTTCTACTAAAGATAAAAATATAATATATGATATTTTTGCTCGTTTAAATACATTTAATTATGCATTAAATAGTCAAGAGTTACGAAATGCAAATTATTTTGGTACATTTAAAACTATAGTTGAAAAAATAAGATTAGCAATTTTTGATGAAATAGAAGAACTTGGATTATATAAAGATATGGAAATAAGACGTATGAAGTTGCAAGAAGATTTAGCAAGAATTTTAATTTTTTATTTAGAAAGTTATGTTAATGATTCTGATAAGAGTATCAATAATTTTTATGAAAAATATGATAATGATGATACATTTTCAAATGCTTTAGATGCATTAAATTCTGTTATATATATTTATAGGGAAGCAATAGATATTTTTAAAAAAATAATTAACTTAAATGGTAGTTTATTAAGTTTTGATCGTAAATATTTTTTTACAATTTTTATGTTGTTAATAGAAATAAAAAAATGGATAATGAGCAAATTGCAAAACTCGCGTCACTAGATAGAAATATTTTTTTAACTAAAACTAAAAATAGACAATATTTAGAAGAAAAAAAGCACTTACTGATAATCTTAAGTTAATGTGTGAAAAATGTATTGAATTGCATACACAAGGAACAACAGATCCAAATAGAAAAAAGGAAAGAATCAAATTAATAAAAAATTTTATTAATTAAATTTAAAAATAAATAAAGAATTAATTGATTTACAAAAATGAATTATTGTTGAATTTACTGCTCTTGAAAATTGTATTTCAGATGTCCCGGATCAAAATGATATTATGCAGTTTACCTATTTTTATATAAAATTATTAAATATAATGTATGAATCATTTAGAAAAATGGCAGTTGTAATATTGTTAAATGATAAAATTATTTTACCATCAGGGATTATAGTTATAAATCCTTTTAATATTTTATTAATTGGCAAAGAAGGGGGTCTCAATATGTTACTAAAACAGTTAGAAACAGGAGGTAAAAGTGAACCATTAAGAAAAATTAAAATTTTTTTGAATCATTATATATAAATACTGAAAATAAAAATTTATTTTCAAATTATAATGATGGTGAAATAAATGAAATTCAAAATATAAGAAACATTCTTGCGCATCCATTAGTATTAAATTTTAACAATATAACATTTCCTTATAATTGACGTCCAAAAAATATGAATGATTTTATTTTATTATTAAGAAAAAATAATAATAAATATAAAATGTCATATTATAAATATCATTTAAAAGTAATTAGAATTGCAATTGATTCACTTATTAATGGCAAAATTAAATAGATTTTTAAAAAAATATGTCCACTTAACATATTTTTTAAAAAATGTATTATAATTAATTATGGTGATATTATATTAGTCAATAATTTTTAACAATTAAAGAAATAGCTGAATTAGAACAAAAGAGCTTAAAAACTATTCGTAGAGCAATCGCGAGTAATGAACTACTTGCAGAGAAAAAAGGTGGTAATTTTTATTCTGTAAATAAAGAGGAATATTATAGGTGAAAAACAGCGGACCATAAAATTAATAAAATACCAGATAGAATTAAATATTTCAATAAAAATATTGAATATCAAGACACTAAATTTATAAATATTTTACCTGAAATGAAAATAATTGATGGTTGAAATAATAAAAATAATAAAAAGGGATTAAAATTTTTAGATTTATTTTCAGGAGCTGGTGGTTTATCTTGTGGAATGGTAATGGCTGGTTTTACACCTGTTTATAGTGTAGAAATTTTGCAATGTGCTGTTAACACATATAAAAAAAACTTTATAAATTCTGGAAGATTTCCAAATGAAAATATTGAAACAAGAGATATTAAAGATGCCAAAATAAAACAAAATGTAATTAAAAAATGTAAAGAAGAGCAAGTAGATGTCATAGTTGGGGGGTTTCCATGTCAAGGTTTTAGTATGGCAGGAAATAGAGTTGTGGCTGATCCTAGAAATTCTTTATATTTAGATATGTTGGAAATAGTTAAACAAATAAATCCTAAATTTGTTGTTATGGAAAATGTAGAAGGATTACGAAGTATGCTAAATGGTAAGATTGAAAAAATGATAATTTCGGATTATCAAGATATAGGATACAATATTTCTGTTCATACGTTGAATGCAGCTGATTATGGTGTTGCTCAGCAAAGAAAAAGAGTTATTTTTATAGCAAATAATATAGGTTTAGTAAATTATCATCCAGAACCTATTTTTAATGAAAATAATTATAAAACTTTGGGTCAAGAACTAGAACGTTTTTTATATATAGACGAAAATAAAGATATTAATCATATATTTACAAATCATACAGAAGAAATGAAGAAAAGATTATCAAAAGTTCCTGAGGGTAAATCTTTATATAAGAATTATTCAGATGCATGAAAAAAGTCGCCATGAAATAAGCCTTCATGTACTATTAAAGAAAATCATGGTGGTGTAAATATACATCCAAAATTACCACGAGTTTTAACTCCAAGAGAATTAGCAGCATTACAAAGTTTCCCAGATGATTTTATTTTTGAGGGCACAAAAAAATGACAATTATTACAAATTGGAAATGCAGTTCCACCATTATTATCAAAAGCAATTGCTCTTGCAGTATATAAAACTTTAAAAAATAAATAGCATAATATTGTGCTATTTTTTATTTTTTTGTTAACATTATAGTGTATACAGATATTTGGAGTAATCAATAGTGAAAAAAGAAATTAGTATGCGTATAGAAAATAATTTAATAATTTGGTCACCATCTGAGGCATCACCGGATATTAATAGACAAGTTCCTAAAAAAGGAGTAAATTTATCAAGTTTAAAGGCAGTTACTGTTCCCGCGGTTTTATATTCAGAATTTAAAATTAATCCAAATGATTTAAGTTATATTGATTTAGGAGAATTTTGAATTAATATAAATAAATTAAAAGACCATTTATTAGGGGTTAAGAGTAATATTCCATCACTTATTTTTGCTGGAAAAGTTGATAATAAAGTATATGATTCAGTATTATTTAATAAATATAAAGGCAAAGAGAAAGTATATGGTAATTTAACAATAGGACTAAGAGCAAATTATCGAACTGAACGGGTAATTAATTTTGGTAAAAAAACTGCAAAACGAAAAGAAAATGATGCTACTAAAGAAGAACTTGAATTTCAGCGTTTTGTATTTTTAGGTTTTTTTGGTGGTGGAAAATCAATTGAGAATCAAAAAATGAATAAAAATTTAAACTTTGTTGAATTAATCATTGATAAAATGGTCGTATAAATTATTTAAGGGTCTTAAATTAATATCTTAGAAATTGTGGAATAATATACCACTTACTTATTTAGATTGTATTACTTTTAATTTTATTGTCAACACTTTTTTCTATTTTTTTAAATTTTTCCACGACAAAAATACATGTTTATTAAAGTTATTTAATTTATTAGATAAAATTAATAAAAATATAAATTTCTTTGTAAATTATTAACTGAATAATTAATTCTATTTTCTTCTAGCAGTTGTTCATTATTTTTAAATAAATCAATTCTATTTTTTAATCCCATCATACTAGCATTTAATTTATTTTTAATAGTTTTTTCACTATAAATTGCTTTTTTAATCATAGTTCCTTTTCAATAATGAGAAATATCACCTTCCATATGACAACCAACATTATTTCATAATGTTTGATTTCTAACGCCTTCTTCATTATTTTTAATTAATGTAATAGTTTTATTTAAAAAATCTAATTTAGCATCGCTTATAAAAGATTTACTATCTTCTAAGCATTGTAATAATTCTTCATATTTAGCATTAAAAAAATAATCAACGGCTTTATGATATGTTTCTCTATTTTTCTTATTTTTATTTTGATAGGGATATAGTTTTTTAAATCTACTTGTAAGATGAAATTTATCTATTGTATAGTGAATTTTATTTTTAGGAAAATATTGATGCATAAAATTTTTAGTATTTTTAATTCAAGGTGCACCATCACCTAAAATCATAATTTCAATATTGGGTGTCATGTTGTAATGAGTTTCAATTAAAGTAAATAATTTTATAAGAACTGGTTTTAAATTTGCTTCTTTTTTAAGATAATCTGGAATATTATCCATTTCAAAAATACCTAATTTATTTGCAATTACAGGTCTTTTTACAGTATATTTTTCTTCATCAAAACCAGTATGTACAGTAGAAACTATTGTGTGTTTTTTTATCTTTTTTCGTCCTTGTTTTGTTGCATCTAACATTTTTAAATAAGTTCCATCAATTTGAATATATAAAGTATGTGGTACCTTAATTCTTTTATCAGTTTTATTAATATAATATTCTTTATCAATTTTTGCATTTTTCATAATATTAGATATTGTCATTAAACTAATTTTTACATGTTCCATAGTATCTAAAATATCTTTATATCTTTTTTTCTCAGTAATAAATGATAATATTTTTTCTTTAACAGAATTATCTATTCTTTGTCATTTTTCAATTCCTAAAAGTTTATCCAAAGGAAAAATATATTCTTCTTTACCTGTTTTTGGATTAATTTTATAATATTTTCTTCTTTTAAAAGTTATCTTACCATTTAAAATATTTAATGTTCTTGCTTTTATTTCTTTTACTTTATAATCTTTAAATTCTTTTAAAGTTTCATCAGTTTTATAATTTTTAAAAATTCATTCATCAGAATTTTCTAAATTTTGCTGAATAATTTCAATACTTTGTATATATAACAAATTAATAAAATTATTAAAAAAGTTTTTATCAATATTCATTATTTTTGTACCCTCTTTCTATAGTTTAGGACAATATCATAAAAATAATGAAAATGCAAAAAAAGATATTATTTTTTATTTATTGTGTTATAATTTAAGTGTTAATTATTAGCAAATTAATTTAACTGAAAAAAGTAAAGCAATTTACTTTTTTTTATTTTGATGTAAAATATAGATAATAAAAAAGAACTTGTGAGAGTTCTTTCATAGTTTTTATATACTCTTTTATTTAATCATATTCATTAAATAATAGCAATTTTAATATGCAAAAAGGAGTAAAAAATGGTAACTTTTAAGACTATTTCGCGTAAAACTAAGGAGTTTTTACGGCAAAAAGCGGACAAATTAAGCAATAAAAGAGCATATTTATATTATTTAAAACTACCATTTAATGATTGAAAAAATAAAGTTGATACAAAAACCGTTGATTTTATTAAGGATACGATAAATCAATTAGAAATAGAATTGGAATTAGCTTTATTAAATGACCAATATGGCGGGGGTAAGAAGATATATGTTGAGAAATATGTTAAAGATACAAATATAAATAATTCAAATATAGTTATTACTTTTGATAAAGAAGAATTACCAAAAATAAATGAGGTGATTAAAGATGCTTAAACATTTTTTACATTTAGATGAAATACCAAGATGATTTTATCAGCAAAATGTTCCTAATGCTCCTTGAAAAGAAATATATAATCCTGCTGATGAATATAATGAAATTGGATCACGGTTTAGTGCTAAAACATGGATGATTAAAGATAATCCGATTGGTAAATCATGTGCTATATCTTTATTAGTAAATAAACCAATATTTATTATTGCTGTTCAAAAAATGGGTAAAGATATTAGAAAAGGTGTTTTTGAAAATATACAAAATACTCTTAATGCTATGAATATTAATTATAAAGTTAATTTATCTGAGCATTCTTTTACTCTAGATAATGGTACTTATATTATTTGTAAAGGATTACATTCAACTACTAAAAGAGAAAAATTAAAAGCGTTTGCTGATTTAGAAAAATATGAATTTGCGATTGAATGAAGAGAAGAAGCAGACCAATTAACAAGAGAAGACATAAGTGAGTTAGATTATGCTGTTCGTGGTGCAAAAAGAAAGTTTATTATTAATTCATCAAATCCTGAAAGTTTAAAAAGATATATTATTGGATATTGTAATGAAATAATGCCATTTGATGAAGAATTAATGCGATTAAATTATGACCAAATAGGTAAATTTAAAATAAATTATTATGAAAAGAATGAGAAATTTACTAAAACAGTTATTATTCATTATTCTAGTTGAAGACTTAATAGTTATTTGGATAGTGATGTTAAAAGAAAGCAACTTATATTAGAAAAATTAGATCCTGAAAGAGCAAGAGTATGGAGTTGAGGATTACCTGGTAATACTAGTGGTTCAATCTTTGCAAGATATATTGATATTATGCAAGCAACAGATATTATTCAACCAACTAAATTATTAGGTGGTGTTGATTTAGCAAACTCTACTAGTCCTAAGGGACATACTACTGCTGCTAGTTTTTGATTGTATAATTCATTTAATAAAAAAGCATATAAAGTTGCTGAATATACACATTCAAATGCTACACAACAATTTAAAGGAACATTAGAACAAGTTAAAGATATTTTAGAGTTTTATAACAATCAATTAAATCAATATTTTAATTTAATACAACAAGGTATATCAATTAATGTTGATGACAGTGCTTATGCAACATTAGAAAGTTTAAATAGAGAAAAATATAATTATTCTTTTGGTCAATATATGCATTTTAAACCAGCACAAAAACAAAAATTTAAAGTAAGACATCGTGTAGAGGCATTTACAATGTTAATAAATACAAACCAATTAAAGTGATTATGAGAAAAATGTCCTATAAGTAAAAAGCAGTATGAATTAATCCAATGAGAAGATAAACCCGAGGCAATAGAAGATAAAGTGTTTGATTTATATGATGATACATTTGATAGTGATTTTTATGCTTTACATTTTGAATTAATACCAATGATTAAACATAATAGTTCAGCAGATTATAAATTATGACAACAAAGGGAGTGAATAACTTAATGAAAAAAGATATTTATGTAATACATGATGAGCGTGTAATAAATGCAAAAAGACCTTATATGTCTGTTTGTGGACAAGTTAAAAAAAGACTTTGTCAAGAATTAAAAAAAGATAATATCGCAATATGTAAATTGAATTTATATAACGAATATATTAAAAAATATCAAAAAGTTAAAGTATGTGTACAAGTTTTAGCAAATGAACCAAATTTATTAACAGTAAATATAATTAATTATGCACTTATCTTAAATTTAAAGGAGCAAAATAACCATGAATAATACTTTCCCTAGTTTACCAAACTTAAATGATATTAATAGTGTTTTAAAATTTTATAATTATGATTGAACTATTAATTTAGCAAATATTATTGCTCGCCATCAAATGCGATTAGTAAATGGTAAAGATATTTTATTTACATCACACCGTAAAGATATCTTAGAAAAACTAAATTGATGATATGAAACTTATAAAATTAAAGAAAAATTAGATAAAAATGAATTAACAGCAAGTTTAATGGGTAAAACTATCTTTGGTTTATTAGAAACATCAGATGGTAATATTGATTTATGAATTAATCCTTTTAACTTTACATCTCGTGTAAGTAAAATAAATGAAATTGAACAAGGTGCAGATATTTGATTAAATTATCATCAATCAGATAGTGGTTTTATTTTAAATTTAATTTGTACCAAAGATAAAATAGTTATTAAAGGTTGACCTAAAAATAATGAAGTAGTTGTTGGGCAAAGTAAAACACAAATTAAAGATGATGTTAGACCTGTTTTAGTACAAGAATTTAAAAATAAATTAGGTATAGTCCCTTTTTGAGAAATGATAAATGAACCTAATCCTTTATTTTTATCTACATCAACTACATTAAACCCTTGACCCACAATGGCAAATAGTTATAAATTGCAATTTGATTTAGAAGATAGTTTTAATATTAAATCAAAAGAAAGATGAGCAAATCGTACACATTGATATGGTGTATTAGATGATGATTTAATGACTGCTTATAACAAAGGTAATAAAAAAGAAATACAAGATGCTTTTGATGATATTTTTATTCAATCAGGTCAATCAGCAGTAGATGGTCAATTATCACAATCTTTACAAGTAGTACAAGGTACACCAACCTTAGAAACATATACCGAAGACCAAAAATCTATTATTGAACAAGTATATTTAGCATGTCATTTTTCTAGTCCATTTGGTGATAAATCAGATAATGACCAAAATAAAACACAATCATTATTAACAAAAACAAAAGACTTAGAAAAACAAGCATATTTACAAGCATATCGTAAGCAATATTATACTAAAATGTTTGATGTAGTTTTAAAATATTATGGTTTATGAGATGGTACTGGTGAACGCCCTTATGGTTTTGATTTTGTTAGTGCTAGTTTAGTAGACCAAATGCGACAAAATGAATTAATTACTGCTAGATTAGATAATGGCACAATGGAACCAATAAAAGCAATCACTCAATATGAAAATATTGATGAATTAGAAGCAACTAAATATTTAGAAAAAATAGAAGCATGACAAGATAAAATGCAATCCAAAGAAATTGAACATAATAATAAATTAATGGAATATGACGAAACTGGTAATAATCAAAATGCCTTACAAGGTAGAACAGAAATTAAGGAGAATTAAAAAATGAGTAGAATTAACCCAGGTGTTATGGAAGAATTAAGAAGACAAGCCCATGATACTTTAATAGATATAAGAGAAAATATAAGAGATAATAGACATTGAATGGTATTTCCTTTTAATGTTTATAGTTCATATATTCCGGATACAGAAACAGGATGAAAACCTAATAATGCTAAGCCAAGTGATTATGGTAGTTATTCACGCATATTTGATAATATGGAAAGTACTATTGCTCAATGACAAGATAGTTTAAAAATAGTCCAAAAATATAAAGGTGAAGAAATTAATATTTTAACGATTGATGATTTTAATAAACAACCTATTAACTCAACTATATGAGCAAATAATGAAACACCTTTTGCTATAAAATTAAAAGATGAAAATAATAATGTTTATTGAAAATTAATTGATGGTGAAAATATTTATGATATTAATAGAATGTTAGAATACTTAAAGCAATATAAATTAAGTTATTTTATTAATAATGATAATAAAGCAGATAACTTTTATACAAAAGAGGTTAAAGTTGGTAAATATTGAGATGCTTATATGATTGATGATAGAAGTTCAATTCAATTTGGCGATGCTAAATTTGAACAAGTATTTACTCAACAATCAACAGAACGACAATATACTTTATTAATTTTAGATGAAGATGCTGAGAAATTAAATATTAATGATTATTATAATTTTTATACTGTATTTAATGATCGTGGTTTAAATATTGGTGGTGGTGATATTAATTCTGCACCCCAAGATAGACAATGATTATATCCATCAAATGTCATTAATTATTATTCACCTTATGATGGTAGTTTTTTATGACAAGAAATTACTTTTTCAAGTATTAATGACAAAATTAGTAATAGTGGTTTATCAGTACGACAATTTATTCAAACAAGTGCACCTGGTGAAGGTTATACTTTCCCTAAAATAACTTATGATGAAAAATTAAATAAAGGTATTGTTGAATTAGATGAGATTTTATTAAAAGACCCAGGAGTTAGAGCAATGGCAGTTAAATTTTATGGTAATCCAATCTTTTTTGATATGCCAGTTATTGGGCGACCAATTATTAAAGGTGAATTTAATAAAAAAGTAATGAATTCAAGGGACTTGCTAATGTATAACATGTATCCTGCTGCTCCGGATAAAATTAATACTTATGCCTCACCTGATGTAAGTTGATATAACATTCAAGGTATACAACCAACAATGATAACAGGATTTAAAGATTGAAAAGATAGTATGGAAGCAAGATATGATTTTTGAAATCAAAAAAATAGTGAGGGTATTGTTATAACTGACCCAACTACTACATCAGCAACTAATTCTAGTGTTGGTAGAAATATTCATACAGAAGATGATAATTCTAAGTTTTATTGGTCTAAAAACTGAAATATAACACCACCAAATAAAGTAAAAGTAAATAGTGGTAATGTTGATAATATAATTAGTACTCAAGCCTCATCATATTTTAGAAGAAAAGATGAATTTGGTAATACAGTTGGTCAAGTTCAATTTGAATATAATAAAATGGGTACATCTAATGTTTGAGATATTTTAAATATGAATAATTTTATTAATCGCCAAACAACCGTATTGCCTTTAAACTATACACAAAAATTAGTTTTTAATCCTTTTACGATACCGGGCGGAGTTGGTAAATTCTTAAACTTTATTTCGTTTGGTATTCCATGAGGGTGAGTAATTAATCAAGATGAAAAAACTTGACCTAATTTTCAATTTCTTAATGGTTTTATGAGTGCTAATATTTATAGTTTTTATAATGATGCATTTTGAGGTGATAGTGCACAAGGTAATGGATATTTACCATTTGAAATATTTAGAGAACAAGGTAATGATAAAGTTGGTGCTATCTTTGGAGCAAATGCTACTAGTTTAGGGTTTACAACTTTATTAACTGATAAATGTAAAGGTACTGTTTTAACTAACGATGGTAAACCAACAGAAGAATTAATTTATTCAACTTATAATCTAAAACAATTAAATCCTAAAACTAATCGAGTTTATTTAATTAATGAACAAACCAAAGCAGTTGATGCTCAAACACCAGTTAGTGATAGTGAAAAAGATAATGATTTAGAATTCTTACAAACACCAGATGGGACAAATTGTAGTTATATAATTGATATGTTTTCAATTCAAGCATTATATAAAGGTAATTTTGAAATTATCTTTTATGCTGATAATCCATATACTAATAATGAAGAAGATTATTTAAGATTATCAGTATGAAGTTTTAGAGGTAAAACAAAAAGCGTATTAAACAATTATTTACGCGATATGACAACTAATTATAAAACTAGTTTCTTATTACCTCATGATTATGAAATACCAACATTTAATTATCCACAATATGTTCTCCCACCAGTGCCATATAACTATAAACCTTATATAAAAGATATCTGAGATGGTAAAACAGGACAAGCATTAAAAACCAAAATTACCGCGCCAGCACAATGCACAAATAATAAGTCTTTTTCAGGTGGTATTAATTTATTCAATAATTATTATGATGCTTATTATGAAAATGAAATTGATTTAAGACAAATTGATCCAACAATTCAAAGTATCGATAAATTTATTAATTCTTATAAAACTATTGAAATAAATAATCTAGCTAATTTGCAAGTTAGATGTTTGAAACCTGATATAGAAAAATTTATTAAAGACAGAAATGTTAATTTGTCTACTGGAGCTAATAGTTGCGACCATAATTTAGGTTCATTATCTAATATAACTTTTAAACAAGATGGTTTACCACAAACTGATAATGTTAATTTTGAGAATACAATAACTTTATATACAGATAATATAAAGGTAAATGATGTTCAAACATTCGTCACTGCATCTACTAACGGTTTACCAAGTGGAAAATATGAAAATAGTTATAATTCTGAAATTCCACTATTTGGTGTTTATGTTCCCATATTATTTTTATTGCAAATAACATCTATACCTAAATATAAATTGAACGATAAAATTAAAGAAACATATTTACAAGCATATTATACAAATGATATGAAATTAAAAATTAGATTTTTAAAAGTAGTATTCACGCACTTATCAATAGAAGTTGCAAATAATTATGCAGGTAATGATAAAGATATAACAATAGACTTAAATGCCTTAGGTGTATTAAATGTGGTAAATAATAGTGATAACCCTATTAAAATAACTATTAAACCAAGATAAAAGAAAAAGAGATTATAATATCTCTTTTTTATTCGCCTTTAACTTTTACATTTCCTTTATCATCAACTATTAAATTAGGTTCTGCTGTATCTAAATTTCAACGATATACTGATTTAAAGTGAGTTCCATCATCTTTATTATTAAAACCAAAATTTGTACATCAACTACTATATTCTTTGTCTGCTATTGTTTGTAAATCATTACTTACTCTATGAAGTTCTGAATTGTTGTTTGTTTTATCTATTAGAGTTATTGAAATTAATCCAAGATCTTTATATTTTATTAATTTTCATTTATCTGTTTTTTTTCCTCTTCATACAATATAATAATATTTATTATTTCCTACTTTATTAAATGGTTTTTCTTGTGGTGCCATTCATTCTAAATTGTCTTTAATGTTTTGATCTTTGGTATTTATTTTGTTTTCTGCTTTTAGTTTTGCTAGTTCTTCGGGTGTATATTCATGTGTTTTATCTTTACAAGCAACTAAACTTGTTGTACTTGTTCCTATTAATGATATTGCACCTATTATGCTTAATAATCTTTTCATCTGTATATCTCCCTCTTTATTTTATGTATCTGCTAATGCTTTTAAACTTTCCATTAATTCTTTGTGATTATAAATATCTTGTTCTCATTCATTAAATTTAGATTCCAATAATTTATAATCTTTTTTTCCATAATTTTTGACATATTTACTCAGCCCTTTTTTCTATTAGTTAAATTATACAATAAAAAAGAGAATGACCCTGATCATCATTCTTGCTTTATATTATATATTAATAAATAATTATTTCAAGTAAGAATGATAAGGTTTTTACCTCTTTATTAATTTAATCAAAGGGGTGAAAAAATGATTTTTAATACAATGGATTCAATATTATATATTGATAATAGTTTTGAAATAAAACAATATAAATTAAATGATAAATTTTTTATTAAACTTTTTGACTTAAAAACAAAAAATGAACATATATTATCTGTTTTTGATAATTCAAAAGACCATGAACAAATGCTTGCACATATAACATTTTCTTTACATAAACAAGAAAAATTTATAGATTTAACATTATCTTTGTTTACAAAAAAAGAACTAAATAAATTATTAAAAGAAGAAAGAAACTAAGTTCTTTCTTCTTTTAATTCTTTTTTACATTCTTGCAAAAATTCAATAGCTTTATCAATTATTGGGCAATCTATTTCTATTTTTATAGATTTTGTATTTAGTAATTTATCATCTTTATCAAGTATTACATGATTATCTCTTTTATATGGATAGTATTCTTCTAAATGAAAACTACCGTAATTGTCATCTTTGTTAAAAATAATTCTTTTATTCATTTTATTACCTCATTTCATTTTTATTATAACACTTTTATATTATTTGTTTAGTATTTGTATACAAAATATATTGTAATTGTGAACTATTGGTATATAATTAAAAGCATAGGTTTAATCTTTTTCCGTAAAAAAGAGTTTATGCTGACTTGTTAATCGGACAAGAATAAAAAAAGAGAGGTTTATAAAATGGCACTTACAAAAGAACAATTAATCGAACAAGGTTTAAGTGAAGAGATTGCGGAAAATATCTTAAATCAGTTTAATAATGAAGCAAAGCAAATTAGAGAAAGTGTGCAAAAACGAGAATATGTTATATCAAAAGAAGACTTTATTAAATTATCTAATGAATTAGATGAATTAAAAGCATTTAAAGATATTCCATCTACTAAAATTGAAGATATTAAAACTAATTTAGATAAAGTTAGTGGTAATTCTTTAACTGAAAAAATGCAAACTTTAAAAGAATTAAAACCTGATTTGTTTGTTGAAGAACAACCATCAGTTTCACCAACTAATTTTATTAAAGATATGATTGAAAAATCAACTGAAAATAAGAATGATGAAATTGAAACTATTAAAGAAAAAGGTGCATATACACCTGAAGAGATTAAAAAATTAACTGATTATACACTTAAAAACCTTGGATAATAAGGGAGTGAAATTATGGCAACAATTAATTTGCCACAAGTACCTTTTACATTAGAAGGTAATACAACAGATCAAAAAGCATATGTTGATATGGTTAACGCGTTATTGCGTGGACCTTTATATAATGAATATGCAAGTATTATGCAATATGCAACAGCAACGGCTGAACAAGTTGCTTGATTACCAAATGCTGGTCAAGCATTGTATAATTTAACTCATCGTGTGGTATGACAAGATGATTATTCATTACCAAATGGTGGGACAACTCAAACAATGGGATTAACAAGAATTCCAGTTCCTATTGATAAAAGATTTAATTTAAAATTAATGAATGAGGCTTTTGATTTAGCATTAATAGAACAAAATATTAAAAATGGTGTTATTGCTGATGCTATTTCTAGTGTTGTACAGAATAAATTTGTTAATTTAGAATGTGAATTAATTCAGGCTATTTATGATTATTGTTTAGCAGATGGTCAATATGAAGTAATTCCATTTCGTAGTTATACAGCTGAAAATGCTGATGATGCAAATAAAGCATTCTTTACATTAAATGAAACTTTGATTGAATTAACAAATCAAATTAGTAATTTATATTTTGGATTGCCAACTGATAAAATGTTTATGGTTTTAGGTCGAAGAGCCTATTTAGGTTTAACACCTGCTTATTTAAAAGTAATTGGGTCACAAGCCCAATTAAAAGCAATGGTTAATGGTGAATTATATGAAAATACCGCAATGGGTATTCCAGTATCTAAAAGTTTTCATTTAGAAAAAACATATACAAAAGGACAAGTTAACCGTGATAAAGGTTATAATTTTACTAATGTAAATGGTTTACTTATTAATAAACAAGTATGAGCATATCCAATTAATATGGATACTATTCAACAAGTTTTAGATAATGATACTGCTAACCCTAAATGAATTGGTAAAGTTCAATATGCAACACCAACAATTTTATATCCTAAAACATGCAAAATTATTTTAGAAAAAGCACCTACACAAGAAGAAATTAATACTGCTAAAAGTAATCTAAATAAAACTTTTAGAGTGCCAGTTGATTATGTATTCTCATCATCAACTCCCAGTAAAATTAATATCAGTGGAATTATTAAAATAGATAAACCAACTATTCATGTTGCAGACCCAACACAAGCAACACAAGAACAGTTAAAACCACAATTTAAAAATGTTGTTTTAAAAGCAGTAAAAGCAATAGATAGTTCTTTAACTGAAAATGATTTTTATTATTTTATTGAAAGTAAAGGTGAAGATTGACCAATAAATATTACAAAAGATAAAACTGTTGAAGTTCAAATTGAAGGTAAAAACAACGCTACTGGTCAAACAAATACAATTGATGTTGTAATTAAAAATTCTTAATAAACAATGAATTTACTAATATTACGAGTTTTAACTTTATTAGTATCTAATTTAGAAAATAAACCTTTAATAAGTAAATTTGTAAATTTAATTAATAGAGTTAATAAAGTTCAAAATAAAATATTAAAGCCAATTAATTATATTACTGATAAATATAATAAAATTACAAATAAAGTTGAAGATATTTATCAGTGATTAAATCCATTTACTTATTTAGATTTAATTAAAAAAGGTCATAAAAAAGAAATACAACAAATATTAAGTCAATTAGAAAAGGATAATAATATTAAAAATAGAGAACAATTTAAAAATGAAAATTATTTAAATACTAATTGACAACCATTAAATAGTAGTTGACTTGATAGTGGTATGTTTAATATTACAAATAAATTAACTTTAACAGGTAATTTAACTATTTTAATATATACAAAAACAGCAAAACATCCAAAATTTTATGGACCTTATGTTTATCCTAGTGTTCCAGTTGAAATTTGAAAATTATTAAGTAATGCTGTATCTAATGCGGGGACTTTATTTTGGCGTTATTGATTAAGAAAATGATTACCTAGTCATTTAAGAAATTATATTAAAAAACGATTACCACAAGCATTAAAAGAAAAATATCCCAAAGGAACTACTAAATTAACATTACCAACAGTTCAAAAATTACAACAAATTAAAAAGTTTATTAATAATTTAAAGATTGGGCATTTTAATTTTAATTTTGCTGGTGGAATTAATAATAAAAAATGGTATCGTGAACGCCGAAGTGATGTTAAAAATATTAAGAATTTATATAAAACACCAGTTAAAAATATGTTTTACAAAACTAATCAAACTATTAAAACAATTAAGAAAACAAAAACAAGAGTTAATAGTTATAAACCATCTAATTTAAAAAATAAATATCGTAATCAATTAAGAGGTGTATTATATGGAAAATAATTTAAGTAATTTATTATTTATAACAGTTGAAGATGTTAAAGAAAGTAAACTTTGACAACCTATTAATGATAGAAAACAATCTGCTTATAATGATAATTTAATTTATAATGCTATTTTAAAAACTAGTTTATGAATGGATAGATTATCAGGTGGGACAATTTCAGATAAAATAAATAAAAAAGATTTATTTCCATGAGTAAAAAAAGATAATACTGTTTTAATTGAATATGATAAATGATTAAGTTATATTCAATCTGCTTGTTTATTAGCAGTTATTAATTGATATTTACCTAAAGGAGTTAATGATTTAACTGGTAGTGCTTCATTTTCACAAGGTGGAGTTGCTTATTCACAAACTAATGACCCTGAGGCAAATGAAAATATTACTCGTGATGTTAAAAATGCTTTAAAATTAGCAGGGGAAATAATTGATATTATATCTAGTAAAACAAAAACTAGACCTTATAATTATTTATTAGATAATTATGCTCATCCATGAGAAGAAGAATATAAACATATTAGTAAAAAAACTTTTTATCCAACATTATTATTTTGATTAAAAGAACGATTACAAACAGATAATTCAATAAATATTACTTATCCAACTATTAATGATTTTTCTAAAATTGATTATAATGAGTGTATTAAATTAATAGTTCCCTTTGATAATAATACGATTTATTATGAAAATAATGTCTGAAAAGCAAAACAAAGTAGTGGTACTGATATAAAAATTGATAATAAAACTATCATTAAAAATGATAATGATGAGATTGAAGTTTCAGATTTAAAACAAGATAAATTAATATCGGGTGAAAATATTAAAACTATTAATGGTAATTCATTATTGGGGAATGGTGATATATCTATTAATACTGGTAATGATTGAGAATTAATTAATTATCCAGAAGCAAACGAAAAATTAACATTTAAAATTCCAGATTATGATTTAATAAAATATTACTATAAAATATCAATTTCAATAACAGATTATGCATCTGCTAATAAATTTGTAACATATTATTTTGAAACAATATCACAAAAATCAATATTTTCATTTTTAGCAGATAATTCTTATAAAAGAATAACAATTAAGCAAGATGGCTCAATTTCAAATGATACAAATAATATTGTTATTAAAGATTTAACAATTAAAAGAAAATTAATTTAGAAAGGATTTTTAATTAATGAAACAAAATAAAACAACTTGATTAAAGGGTGCCTTACCTTGAAATTGATTTAAAAAAGACCCTATTCCAACTTATAATTGAAATCATAAAGATATTAGAGAATGAGAAAGAAAATATAAAATTCGTAGTTGAGTAGTTAGTTTTTATACATTGATATTTTTAGCATTAAATTGTTGATTAGAATATGGCATGATTAATGCAATAAAAGATAATATTAATTGATATAATTATGGACAATATTGAGGTAATGGAATTGCTATTTTACTAACACCTTTATTTACATATGGAATTCAAGGTATATTTGTTGCTAGTAGTAAACCAAAAGTAGATATGAAAATTGATATTCCACGATTAAAAATATCTAAAATGGGATTAGTATTTACAATTTTACCTTTAATTACTTTAATAATTTCTTTAATTATTATTTGAATTGATAAATCAAAATGAAAAAAAGACCATTTAAGACATTGTTTGAACTGCCGTATTAATCCGCGTGTTATTCAACCAAGAATATCAAAACAATGAAATAATTTGGATGGTATAACAGAAGAAATATTTAAAAATATGCAAGATGAATATACTAAAAAACAAGAAGAAAATAACAAAGAATTAAATTTAAAATAAACTATATATAGGGGCGGTTGATATTTTTGGGTGGTTATATAGTTTAATTTATAAATTATTTTGTTCTGAAAGAATGGATGGCCACTGTTTGAGTAAGGATAAGAAAGGAAATAAAGAAATGGAAATTAGTAATGAAATAGTAATTGCTTTACTTGTATTAGCGGGTGCTGGTGGAATGGGTAGTCTTGGTATTCTTGGATTATCTGCTAAAAAAATTAAAAAATATAAAGCAGAAATTAGAGAATTAAGAACTGCTGTTATTGCTCACGAAAAACATTTACGAGGACCTGATTATGCAACAGAATTAGCATTAAAAACAGGTCAAATTAAAAATGTTAAAAAACAAGTTAAAGTAAATGACAAAAAACAAGCACAAAAAGATGCTATTAAAAAACTAACAAATAGTATTTAAAAAAAATAACCTTAATTGGTTATTTTTTATTTTCTAATATTAAGTCTAAATTTTTAACTTTACAAATAACTAAATTATTTTTTCCATAATTATTTTTATAATATTCTCAGTATTCAGTTGAATTAATATCTACATCTTGTTTATCAATCCCAATTATATATTCACCACGAGGGTTTTTACAAGGGCGATTACCTTGTTCAGATCGATAACATAAAATATAATTATTCATATTCTTTATTTCCTTTATAATGTGTTATATAAAAGTTAATAAGATATTCAATTCGTTGCGAATAAGTAAAGTTATTAAATTCATTTCAAACTTTTTCTTCATTTTTATTTAAGTAAATATTAACATTACGAATTTGACAAGAATAATACTTTCCTGTTTTTTGATTATATGAATGTTTCATAATATTAACTTTCATAATTAGCAATAATAATTGCATCTCGTAAATGATTACTTATTTTTTCATTATTATAAAATCAACCTTTACCATATTGATAAGTTAAATTAGTATCTTTATCAAATTTTCATATACAACTATCATTATATTTACTTAAATTTTCCATATTTTTAACAACTGATTTAGTATTTTTTGGTGATACTCAATTAATAAAATATTTATAAACAGATAATGCTCCTAATAATCTTAATAAATCATCTCTATCTTTACTAGCATTAGCAGATGTATATAAACAATCTTCAATATTAATTTTTTCTTCATAATCAAACAATTTATCATTAATAAATTCATATTGTTCTTTTCAATTTTTATTTGTAAATTCTAATTTTTCAATTAATTTATTATCTTCATAAATAACAATAGCAGTAGTACCTGTTCCTGATGGGTCAATACCTATTTTTATCAAGTGGCTCATTCCTCATCGTTGTTATTATTAATTGTTGGCACTACATTTGATATATCTTCTTCTTTAACTAAATTATTATCTGTCACTTCTTCACTTGATATATTTTCATTACTAATTTGACCCTTATTTATGCTTATATTGCTATCATTATCAATATAAATCTTTTCATCATTAGTTGTAATAACTGCCTGATCTGATTTATAAGCTTGTTGTAATTCAACAGACATAATACCTCATTTTCTTAATAAAGATGTTAATACTGTTTTTAATGCCATTTCATCAAAACTAGCAATATAAAATGATTTATTTTTAGCATAAGTTTTAGAATATTTCATAAAATGATTTTCCATTTGTTCTTTGGTCATATATAAAGTTTTTCCAAAACCATTAACCATTTTAAAGTATGCTACATAACCAATAATTGGTAATTTTTCTCTTTCATCTTCATTTTGAATTCAATTAAAACTAGTTCCTTTTAAACGATCATAATTTACTAATTCATTTTCTCTAACATCTGATACTGACATATCTAAATATTGACCACTTCTTTGTGCTAATTGAATATAACCTTTATAACCTATTTGAAATTGAGCTTGATTAATTCATTCTTGGATTTCGCGACCGTTAATAATTCTTGTTATTTTAGTATTATATGGAACTACATAAGCATAACCAAATTGTTTTTCCATTGGTAAATTTAATAAAACTCCTTGATAACAAGCAGTCATAATTGTTTTTGGATCTGCTTTTTGTAATAATTCATTACTATTTGATATTGCAACTATATTACTTTTAAATCTTGCAATTTCATTTTCATTAGAAAATTTACTTTTTATTCATTCTGTTGCTTTATCTGTTCTTAAAAATTCAACAATATTTGCCATATTATTTTTCTCCTTTATTTATTTTAAAATTAATACCTTTAACCCCAATTAAATTAATATCTTTATTACTATCTCACTGATCTTTAATTTCATTTTTAACAATTTGTTCATCAACAACTAAATAATTTTTAATAAGATTAATAAGTTCTAATTTATCAGCATTTTGTAAAAAATCATCATTAATACCAATAACCTCAATATCTTTAATTAATAATTTTTCTTTCCGAAAATTACTAGTAATAATTTTTAATTCTTGCTCTTGTTTTGCTACACTTTTAATTTCTAAAAATTGTTCTTTTTTATGAGTTTCAATAATTTCATTTTGTTTTTGAAATTGAATATTAATAACATTATTTTTTAAAGAATCATGATTATTCTTAATATTATTTTCTAAATTTAAAATATCTTTTCTAATAAAATTTAATTCATCTTTAAAAGATTTTATTAATTCTAATGGTTCTCTAAAAATATAATCAATTTTTGAAACTACTAATTTTAAATCTTTTAGTGATTGTGATTTATATTCTCCATTTATTAATCAAGCTTGTTGTCGATATATAAATTCTGCTAATTCTTGTCCATTTTCATCAATTCATTTTTTAATTGTTAATGCTTTTAAACTTAATTCTTTAAAATTATTTCCTTTTAAATAAAATGGATACGTAATATTTTTAACTTCATTATTTAATTTTAAATCTGCCATAATTAAATTTCCTCTAATTCCATTTCATTAATTAAATTATCAATATATTCATAAGCACTTTCTTCTGAATGACATTCTTCTAATGCCATATTAAATAAATCTTCTTCAGTATAAACATAACCATTTTCATCTTTTCACATACTAATTTACCTCGTTCTTTGCTATTAATATTTCTATTAATTTTCTTCCTTTTTGTTCTTTAATATCAAAATAAGTTATTTCTTGATTTAATAAATGTGCTTCTTCATTTTTAATTAAATTAATATCATCATTAATATTTTCTTTTTGCCCTGTTTTATTATCAAATATATTAATACAAAAATCATTGTACATATATATTGATATTAGATTTTTGATTGTCATATTTACCTCCTATTTTTAACTCGCTGGCACTCACTCCCAAGTGAAAGTGCCAAAGCGAGAGTTAGTTATATAATTAAGTATTTATCTATTTATTTACTACGCCATCCGCTTCACTGCGGGTGAGCGGTGGCGGTATGTTTTATTGTTTAATGTTTAATAATCGACAGTTGTTTTTATAAGATAATGCCAGAGAATTCTCTCTCTTCATCCGCACCATTTCAGGTCAAAGCGTTCAGTTTTTAAAATAAATTCACTTGCACCTTGAAGAGCCTAATGCTATACGCAAATTTATTTATAAAGTCACTATCTCTATGTTTTTTGTCGTTTGATATTAACCTTGGACTTATCACGACTATCGCTTGTTAAAGCGTCTATTATTTCCGGACTGATTACCGCTGGGCTAGACCGCCTCTGGTGAGAATGAGTTTAAACTCATGTTCTTATGGAAGCACTTAGTTATTTAAAATAACCGTCCCACACTGTATTAAGTTGTTTTATAAAATCAAAGTTTTAAAAAACCAGTTTCATAATCAAAGATAATTTTTGAATTTTCTAGTTTTTGATAAAATTGCTTTTGCGTTTTATCTTTTACTTTATTCAATAAATCTTTATGTTTTTCACAAGTTCATAAAACTTTATTTGATACAAATTCTTCGGTAATGAATGATATTGCTTTATAGCAGTTATCAATATCGCAAATTTGTTGTTGCTTATTAATTTTCATTACTTACTCCTTCCTTTTTATTAAGTTTTTTTATTAGCAAATTAATTAACTGAAACAGAGAAAGGACAACACCTTAAATTAGAAGAAAAACAGGTACACTTTTGTAAAGATTTCTAAGATATTTAATAAATGTGTAAACAACTTAAAGAGGGTATCAGAAAGTTGTTATAGTTTTTTTGTAAATATTTAAGATACTGCCCTTTCTCTGAATCAATTAATTAATAGTTTTGGTTTTACAAATAAAAAAACCATTTTAGTAAATGGTTTATTATTCTTATTCAATTTCCGATTTTTTTTCCAAAACCCTTATTTTATTTATGCGACCTAAAAAATCTAAAGAAATATATCACAAAATTAATTATGAAAAATTAGAATATTTTAAAAAAGAAATAAGTATTGGACCAACTTTAAAAATCTTTCCTAATATATTAGAAGTAAATGAAGAAGAACAAAATAAAATTTTATATGATAACTGAGATACTAATATTTTTGAACTGAACAAAAATGAAAATTTAGAGGTTATAACAATTAATAGGCAATCTTGTTTGTCTTTATAACATAATAGAATTCAAAGTATATTAGCTGCTCATTTCTTTAACCAAGATTATAAGGTTAAAATAGAAAAATTTAATTTTATTGATTTATATGTAGAAAATGAAAATGAAACTAAAATTTTTGAAATTAAAACTTCTGGAACTGAAATATATAAAGCGATTGGACAGATTTTAGTATATGAAAACTTTGTACTTTCTAATAATTTACAAAAATCTAAGTTTGAAAAAATAATTTTATTTGATAAAATTTACTCTTATGATTCAAAAATTTTATTGACACTTAAAAAATATAATATTGAACTAAAGGTAATTTCAGATTATATATAAAATTGTTTTATAATTAATTATTTTTTTAATTTTATTACTAGGTAAAATAATTAATTGTTAATTAAAACTACACAAGATAAGTGTAAAAATAGTTTTAAATTATATTTATTTAAATGAAGTTATTAGTGAATCATTGTATTTATTTTTGGATTTAACCATTTTTACAAAGAGATAGTTTAAAACTATTGTTAAACTAGTGACTAAAATAATATTAGAACTCACCTGGGAAAATATTTGTAAAATCCTTGGTAATAGTGCATAATATAAATAAAGTAAAAAGGAGTCTAGATAACAATGTCAAATTTTCTGGGTGGCAGTATGACAATGAATGTCATTTTAGTAGTAATTGTAGTTGCAGTTATTATTTTTGCAATTGTTTCTTCAATTATGGGACGAAAATCGCAGCGTCTTGAACGAGAAAAGCGTAAAAAACAAGTTAAAGATAAAATTAAACAGTATATTAAAGAAACTGACAATCGTAAAAACTTACGCTTAGAATATGAAAAAGTTATTGCTCGTAAGGGGAAAGAATTTAAATATCGTGATATCTTTGATGTTATTGTTGATATTTATGAAGCAAAAACTAATTCTTTTTTAGAACAAAAAGCTTTTGAAATTGAAGGAATTTCAAAAAAAATTAGTAAAAAACAATATGAAACAACTTGAACTGTTAATCAAGAAATTGATTTAGACGATACTAAACATCGCATTGAAATTAGTGAGAAGAAAGTTAAATTAACAAAAGAGGAAAAGAAGGCAGCTAAAATTACGGCAAAACAAGAATATGAAGCTCATCGTGCGGAAATGGTCAAAAAACGTGAAGAAGAGCGCAAATTACGAAAAGCAGGACAACTACCTGTTGAGGAACGACCAAAACCGAAACCTGAGAAATTTGTCCCAAGAAAATAAGCGTAGTCTTATTTTCTTTATCTTTTAGGGGATTGGAACAAATAACGAAAGTGAAGTGCAACAAATGGATTCATTCGTAACATTAAAAAAAGAGGATTTTAAACGCTTTAAAAAATGTTTAAAAATTGCGTGGACATTAGCATCACGGACTAACTTAAAAACAGTCCAACAGTGAGTAACAGAACAAAAAATTTCTGTCTTTTTTGATTTACAAGATAACATTAATAGTGCCAAAATTAATGATAGTGATTTTATTGGTAGTGATGATGATGAAAGCGAAGTTGGGTCAGGATTGTTTATGCCAAACTTATATGATTTAGCGTTAGAGACTTACTGACCCGCTGATAAAGATGACACGATTAGTGATGATGTCCGCTCTTTTATGGATGATGTTCAATCAACTATTACCAATCCAATTGATTTTTATCCCGGTGAAACAATTGCCGATGGGAACGAAGTTGGGCAACGAGCACGAGAATACTTTATGCGTGATCATAACTATTTTAATTTAGAACACTATAGTAAGAAAATCGCTTTTGCCAAAACAACGGAAGTATTAGCTAATCCAAACTATGATGTTTATTTTGAACCATCCTTTATTTATAACAATTGTATTACGAAGTGTGATATTTTAAAAAAACTACCCGATGGAACTTATCACTTAATTGAGGTTAAAGCTTCAACGGGACGTAAATATAACAAAGATTTACAAATGTATGTTGATAAACCAGTTAAAGATGAATATGGTTATGATGTGGCGTACCAATATTATGTTTTAACTGGCGTTGGATTAACAATTAGTCGCGTTTCTTTAATGTTATTGAATTCAGAATATCAACGTGTTGGTGATATTGATGATGATGAATTATTTATGTTTCAGGATTGATATAAATTACCAACAAAAACGTTAGCACCAGTTAGTTTATTAGAATTTTGTCAACAAATGTTAACAGGAACATTTGTGAAACGAGTTGCAAAAAATCGTTTAATTACTGATGATTTAGCATTAATTAAAAGTTATTTCGCAAAGCCAGCTGTTGAAGTTTTTCCCTTATTTACGCAAGAACAATGTTTTAATGCGAAAGGAGATCGCTATGGGTATGGGTATTGTCAACACGCAACAGATTATTTACCAGAACATCACAGTGTGTTTGAATTAACCCGTGGAATGGAAAAGAAGACCTTATTAAAGTATCAAGAACATATTGATTATTTAACAGATGTTATTTTACCATTTACTTTTCAACAATCATCGTATGAAAAAAAACCAATTTTATTTTCAGTTAAACAACAACGTCAAATTTTAGCGGTTCAAGATAATGCCCCAGTTATTGACCCAACACAAATTGAGCATATTAAAGCAGTTTTAGCGAAATATCAATATCCGTTGTATATGTATGACTTTGAAACAATGAAAGCAGCGGTGCCGCGGTTTGATTATTCTTATTCGTATCAACAAATTCCGTTTCAATACTCCGTTCATATCATTAAAGATCAGTACTTTAATTATCATGATGAAGCAACGATGGAACACTATGCTTTTTTAGCTGATGGGGATGGTGATCCACGTCTACAATTAATTGAACATTTAGTAACGGATTTGTTTCGTGCCGAGGTCGGAGTATATGTTGCTTATTATAAGAGTTTTGAATGTAAAGTATTATCCGAATTAATTAATTATTTAGCAATTTTAATTAGCAAAACTACTGAGCAAACAATAATTACAACTTATCAAACATGACAACAAAAATTAGCCATTATTCGAAATAAAACAATTGACCTAATGGATTTTTTTCAAGATTTTATGATTTATAAAAAAGAATTTTATGGTTCAGTATCAATTAAAAAAACCCAACCAGCTTTTGATAACCAGTTTACATATCAAGCGTTAAAGGTGCAAAAGGGGGATATGGCAAGTGAAATCTTTCGCCGTCGGGTAGAAAATAACATTCCAAGTACAATTTGAAAAACCTTTTTTCGAGAGGAAATGTTAAAATATTGTAATCGTGATACTTTGGCAATGGTTGTCATTTACCAACATATTATTCATTTAATGAAAAACTTATCATTAGAAAAGGGAGGCAAAGAGAATGCAAAAGTATAAAGTAATTTTTATGGGAACACCTGTTTTTGCAACAGCAGTTTTAACCGCATTAACAAAGTTAGCACCAACAATTGAATTGATTGGGATTGTAACGCAACCTGATCGCAAAATTGGTCGTAATCAAAAGATTCAGTTTTCACCAGTTAAAGAATTTGGGTTAGCACATCAAATTCAAGTTTTTCAACCAGAAAAAATTAATGATCTTTACACCGAATTAGAAGCATTACAACCCGATGTGATTGTGACATGTGCTTATGGGCAGTTTATTCCGGAACGAATTTTAAAACTAGCAAAAATTAATTGTATTAATGTTCATGCTTCATTATTGCCAAAATTACGGGGTGGCGCCCCAATTCATAAAGCAATTATGTATGGTGAACAAGAAACGGGGATTACTTTAATGAAAATGATTAAAAAAATGGATGCGGGGGAAATGTATTTCCAAGAAGCCTTAACAATTGCTGCTGATGAAACCGCTTCATCATTACATGATCGCTTAATGACATTAGCAGGAGGGATGGTTGAAAAATCCTTATTAGATATTATTACTGGTCAGCAGTTAGGAACCACGCAAGATGAGAAGCAAGTAACATTTGCTTATAACATTACTCGTGATGAAGAAAAAATTAATTGGTATTTACCAAAACAAAATATTTATGATCAAATTCGGGGATTGTATGCTTGACCAATTGCTTATACTACCGTAGATAATGTTATTTACAAAATTCATCAAGCGGTTATTGCGGAAGAACCATTAACCGAAAAAGATGTTGATTTAGTAAATGGCACCATTATTGCTGTTTTAAAAACAGGAGTTAAAGTTAAAGTTGAAGATGGATACTTATTAATTACACGGTTGCAACGCGAAGGCAAAAAAGTAACGGAAGCAAAAAATTATTATCATACTCCATCTTCAGAAATAACTTCCGGAAATATTTTTATTTAATTATGTATCGCTTAAAATCTTTAAAATATTTAGTTACAACAGCGTTAATCACGGCGTTGTTAGTAACAGTTGCCTATATTTCGCAGTTTATTCGGCTTGGGAATGGCAAAGGAATATTACAGTTAGCAGATGGGTTATTTTTATCCTTAATAACTTTGATTAAAGGACCAATGTTATTAATTAGTGGTGTGTTGTATGTTACAATTATTGATATTATTACCGATGGTTTTATTTTTATTCCAGTTTCAATTGTCATTAGAGTGTTAATGTTTCTTATTACTTATTTTTTAGCACGGGTGATAAGCCGCTATGGGGCAATCTTTTTAAGTAGTTTAATGCTATTATGATATGTTTTATATAGTTATTTATTATTTGGTTCAGCTGTTGCAATTCTTGAATTAATTAATGATGCAATTCAAGTTGCTGTTTCAACTGTTGTTGGTATTACCTTAGCTGTTGTTTTTGCTTGGGTTAACAAACATAGTACGAATAAAATTTGAGATGATGAACAATTTTGACATTATAAAAAGAGTAACCAATAGGATTACTCTTTTTGCTTGTTACAATGTTCGTGCTGATAAACTAATAATTTTTAAGGTTTCTTCAATTTTATCTTTTAGATAATTTAAATAATAATAGTTAATAACAGAGTCCCGTAACACTTGCAAGCTGTCTCCGTAGTTTGCTTCTAGTTGTTTTTTACAGTAGGCAAAGATTCGATCATTTTCTTGTCGCATATCTAGATTAACTTTAAAATGTTGACGGTATAGCTTGCGATATTCGTTTAAAGCATTACTAATGCGGTTATGGATGAATTCAGTACTTTGATCAATTACTTTCATAATTTGATAAATTAACCCTTCGTGTTGTTGTAACTTAACTTGTTTCGTATTGAATGTTTTTAAATTTTTTAGTAAGGTATAAAGCCAATCTTTTTTTGTATCAGAAATTTTCTCAATATTACTAACTAAATTTACTTCATTCATCAATTGATTGTAGTATTTTATAAAATCACTATCCATTAGTTTTCCTCTTTTCATCGTTATAAAAAATATTGATAATAATCGATTTATTTTCCCCTTAATTTCTAACTTGTATATTATATTATATAATATTTTTTCTTAAAATTCAAGCAAGCACTTTGTCCCCTAAGGGTTCGATAATTTGGATTTATGATGAGAATTAAGGTTGAAACAACTATCTTTTTTAAAATTATGTATAATAATATCAGAGAGATAACTGATCTTACTGTAGGAAGGGTTCGGGTTTAGAATGGATAAAAAATTAATTCGCAATTTTTCAATTATTGCCCACATTGATCATGGGAAATCAACCTTAGCTGATCGCATCTTAGAATTAACAGGGACTGTTGATAAACGAGAAATGCAAGAGCAACTATTAGATTCAATGGATTTAGAACGTGAACGGGGAATTACAATTAAGTTAAATTCAGTCCAGTTAAAATACCATGCGAAAGATAACCAAGAATATATTTTTCATTTAATTGATACGCCAGGACATGTTGATTTTACCTATGAAGTATCACGGAGCTTAGCTGCTTGTGAAGGCGCTATTTTGGTGGTTGATGCTGCACAAGGAATTGAAGCACAAACCTTAGCAAATGTTTATTTAGCAATTGATAATAATTTAGAAATTATTCCTGTCATTAATAAGATTGACTTACCATCAGCAGACCCAGAACGTGTTAAAGAAGAAATTGAAAAGTTAATTGGGATTCCAACGACTAATGCTCCATTAATTAGTGCAAAAACTGGCCTTAACATTGATCAAGTGCTAGAAGCAATTGTACAATATATTCCAGCGCCTTTAGATGCTGATGATAATAAACCGTTACAAGCTTTAATTTTTGATTCGCATTATGATAAATACCGTGGGGTAATGGTTTCAATTCGAATTAAACAAGGAACAGTCCATATTGGGGATAAGATTAAATTAATGAACACTAATGCGATTTATGAAGTAACAGAATTAGGGGTTAAAACCCCAAAGGAAGTTAAAAAAGATTTCTTATTTGCTGGTGAAGTTGGGTGATTAGCGGCAAGTATTAAAATGGTTCGTGATGTCCGAGTAGGAGATACGATTACAACTGTTGCTAATCCGGCCGTTGAACCATTATCAGGGTATAAAAAAATGAATCCAATGGTTTTTTGTGGATTATATCCGATTGATTCAGCAAAGTACAAAGATTTAAAAGAAGCGTTAGAAAAGATTCAATTATCTGATGCATCGTTAGTATATGAACCAGAAACTTCACAAGCATTAGGTTTTGGTTTTCGTTGTGGGTTTTTAGGGTTATTACATATGGATGTGATTCAAGAACGGTTAGAACGTGAATATAACTTAGAATTAATTGCAACAGCACCATCAGTAATTTATCATATTTATTTAACAAATAAGGAAATGATTACCATTGATAACCCAAGCGATTTACCACCCGTGCAAAAGATTGACCGGATTGAAGAACCTTTTGTTAAAGCAACAATTATGACCCCTGATCAATATATTGGCCCATTAATGGAATTATGTCAAAATAAACGGGGAACATATGTTAATTTAGAATATATTGATGATACCCACCGAATTTTAACATATGAAATGCCACTAAATGAAATTGTTTTTGATTTTTTTGACCGCTTAAAATCAATTAGTAAGGGTTATGCTTCTTTGGATTATGAATTTATTGGTTATCGTCCAAATAAACTAGTAAAAATGGACATTTTATTAAATGGCGATGTTATTGATGCGTTATCGATTATTGTTCATCGTGATTTTGCGTATGGTCGGGGAAAAGCATTATGTGCTAAGTTAAAAGAAATTATTCCCCGTCAAAACTTTGAAGTTCCAATTCAAGCTGCCATTAATCATAAAGTTATTGCTCGCGAAGATATTAAAGCAATGCGAAAAAATGTTTTAGCAAAATGTTATGGTGGTGATATTACTCGGAAAAAGAAATTACTAGAAAAACAAAAAGAAGGAAAAAAACGAATGAAGGCAATTGGGTCAGTTGAGGTCCCACAAGAAGCTTTTATGGCCGTTTTAAAATTAGATGATTAATTGCTATTCGCAGCAATTTTTACTGTAAATTATTTTTTTAAAATTTTTCTGAAATAATAAGTGATATAATAATGAGTATAAAATAGGATAGTTTAATAAAGTAGCGGGTGATGATAATGGTCAAAAAATTTAATAGTTTTTATCATAAATTTCTTAGTTCATTTTTGTTAATGTTACTTTTTTATATTTTCTTCTTCTGAGGAGTAGGGATAATTTATCAGCTTGATCATATGCTTTTTGATAATGTTATTTTTAATTTAGGATATATTGTTTTAATTTCCTTCATTTCTGCTTTTGTAGTGGGAATTTTAACTCAAATTTTAATTAATTTTCGTTATTATCAATATTCATTTGAACAGTGTAAATTATTATTAAAAAATAATTGATTAGTGTTATTAACATAGTCATTAAATTTAATTATTCTGACATTAATTTTGTATAATAATTTTCAAAAATATATTAATTTAATTAATAATCAACATTTTCAACCGTTATTATATTTAGTTTTATTAAACGTATTATGTAAATCTAAGCTCCAAATTTATCTCTTGTTATTTTAATAATAACACTTTTTAAAAGAAGTGCAACTATTTTTTTAAAAAAATAAATTATTTTTAAATTTACCCTATTTTTGGCATATTTAAACACACTGAAAAATAATTTATTAAATTACTTCAAATAAACTTATCTAAAATTCTCTAAAAATACTTCTTTTGAAGTTCTTCAATTAAGAACGGGCCTTAATTTTTCATTTATAATATCGACTACTAAATCTATTTCTTGTTGCGTAACAAGATTAAAATCTGTCCCCCTACCATATCGTTTTCTAAATTAACGGTTTAGTCTTTCAATTAATGGTTTTTGTTGTGGTTTACCAGGGTCACAAAAATAAACTTGTGTTTCAGCAAATATTTCTAATTCTCTTCATTTACTAAATTCTTTTCCTCTATCAGTTATTATTCCTTTAATTTTCCCAAATAAATTATTACTTATAACAATATCTTTAAACTTTTCCACAACTTCATTAGCAGTATGATTTTTTAATTTCATAACAAAATAACTTTTACTATTTTGTTCAACTAAAACCAAATTACTATATTGATGCTCTTTTCCAACTACGGTATCCATTTCAAATCAACCAACATCAGTCTCTTTATTATCAATATCTCATATTGATTTAAATCTTTCATCTAATTTCCCACGATTATCAGGTCTTTTCTTTGTTCTATTTCTTCTACCACCATTTAATAAATTTTTCTTTAACAAACCCAAAAGACCTAAAAAAATTCATTTATAAAATGTTTTAAGACAGGCAGGAAATTTGATACCAAATTTTATTAAAAATCGCTGAATAATTTCTGCTGGTGAATCACCCAAAATATTAAATCGTAAATTTAAAAATTCTTGTTGTTCTTCTGTAAATGTAGGTATTTTTTTAATACACTTTTGTCGTTTTTTATAATAATCATCATGTGCCTCACGGGCATTATAATCTTCTATATTTGTAAATCTATTAATTTCTCTTTTAACAGTATTAATATCTCTTCCTGTTTGTCTTGATATTTCAGATAAATTAAGTGTGCCATTTTTCTTTTTGCAACTATCAGATAAAAATAAATCCTTAAAAAATCTTCGTTCATCATATTTTACATGTGTATAATCTTTCATTACTCTATATTTCCTCCAATTCTTTTATAAAAATAGTTATACATTAAATTTATAAAAAAGATAAATTTTCACATTTTTTTAAATTAAAATTATTGACAAATATATTATTAATTATATAATTATATTGTAACAAGCTCCAATTTATCTCTATATGCTTGTATACTAAAATAAAAAGTAAAGTAATTTACTTTTTTTTATTTTGATGTAAAATATAAATAATAAAAAGAACCGCGATGGTTCTTTCATAGTTTTTATTTACTCTTTTATTTAATCATATTCATTAAATAATAGCAATTTTAATATGCAAAAAGGAGTAAAAAATGAAAGAATTTAATCCAAATAAAGCAAGTTTGGCAACTTTTTATCGTAAAATAGAGCAATTTTGAGAAAATAAATCACCCAATAAACCATATACTTTGAATGATTTAACCAATGAATTCAATCTTTCTAACAGATGAAAGCACGAAACTTACAAGAGCGAAAAGATAGTTCCTTTACTTGAAAAACAAGTTGATAGAATTGAAAGTGAAATAATTAACTTTATGATGAAATCACATGATGGTGCTAAATTATATTGACAACGAGCATTTAATTATAAATATTCACTGAAAGAAAAACAGTTAGAACAAGAATTAAACTTAAATAATCAACAACCAATAATTGTTAATTTACAAACGGATATTAGAGATATTAAAAAAGAAAGTGATAATAATGCTTAATCATTTTACTTATTTGTTAGAAACTCCTTATTGATTATTACAAAATAGTAGTATTGGTAATAAATATCCCTTTGCTAAAAAATATGAGTTAGTTAATGAAATTAATCAAATTGGAACACGATATAGTGGTAAGACTATTTCAAATATTAAAATGTTTGGTGAATTATTAAAAATTAGTTTATTAATTAAAGAACCAATTTGTATCATTGCTAGTATGTATTGAAGTAAGGATTTAAAAGATAGTGTATTTCAAAATATATGAAATATGTTAGATGAAAATCATATTCCTTATACTATTAACTTATCAAATTTTACTTTTACTTTATCAAATGGTAGCAAAATATATTGTAAAGGTTTACATTCACCAAGCCGGAAAGAAAAATTAAAAGCTTTTGCTGATTTGAATAAATATAAATTAGTAATTGATTGAAGAGAAGAATGTGACCAATTTCAACAAAAAGATTTAAGTGATTTAGAATTTGCTATTCGTGGTTATCAAAATAAAATAACAATTAATACATGTAACCTTGAAAGCTTAAAAAGATATATTGTTGATTATTGTAATGAATTAATGCCTTTTAATGAAGAAATAATGCGTAGTAAATATTAACAAATTAATTATATCGAAAAATGAAATATGAAAATTATTATTCATTATTCTAGTTGAAGACTTAATTATGAATTACCACAAAATAAAGTTAATGAACAATTAAGATTAGAACAATTAGATATTGAAAGAGCAAGAGTATGGAGTTGAGGATTGCCTGGTAATACTAGTGGTTCAATTTTTGCAAGATATATTGATATTATGCAAGCAACAGATATTATTCAACCAACTAAATTATTAGGTGGTGTTGACTTAGCAAACTCTACTAGCCCCAAAGGGCATACAACAGCAGCGAGTTTTTGAATATATAATTCATTTGATAAAAAAGCATATAAAGTAGCAGAATATGCACACTCAAATGCTACGCAACAATTTAAAGGACCATTAGAACAAGTTAAAGATATTTTAGAGTTTTACAACAATCAATTAAATCAATATTTTAATTTAATTCAGCAAGGTATATCAATTAATGTTGATGATAGTGCTTATGCAACATTAGAAAGTTTAAACCGATAGAAATATAATTATACTTTTGGTCAATACATGAATTTTAAACCAGCACAAAAGCAGAAGTTTAAAATAAAACATCGTGTAGAAGCATTTACAATGTTAATAAATACTAATCAATTAAAATGATTATGAGAAAAATGTCCTGTAAGTAAAACCCAATATGAATTAATTCAATGAGAAGATAAGCCCGATGCAAGAGAAGAACGAATGTTAGATTTATATGATGACACATTTGATAGTGATTTTTATGCTTTACACTTTGAATTAGTACCGATGGTTAAACATAATAGTTCAGAAGATTATAAATTATGACAACAAAGGGAGTGAATAACTTAATGAAAAAAGATATTTATGTAATACATGATGAACGTGTAATAAATGCAAAAAGACCATATATGTCTGTTTGTGGACAAGTTAAAAAAAGACTTTGTCAAGAATTAAATAAAGATAATATCGCAATATGTAATTTAAATTTATATAACGAATATATTAATAAATATCAAAAAGTTAAAGTATGTGTACAAGTTTTAGCAAATGAACCAAATTTATTAACAGTAAATATTATTAATTATGCACTTATTTTAAAATTAAAGGAGCAAAATAACAATGAATAATACTTTCCATAGTTTACCAAACTTAAATGATATTAATAGTGTTTTAAAATTTTATAATTATGATTGAACTATTAATTTAGCCAATATTATTGCTCGTCATCAAATGCGATTAGTAAATGGTAAAGATATTTTATTTAAGTCTCATCGTAAAGACATTTTAGAAAAATTAAATTGATGATATGAAACTTATAAAATAAAAGAAAAATTAGATAAAAATGAATTAACAGCAAGTTTAATGGGCAAAACTATTTTTGGTTTATTAGAAACTAGTGATGGAAATATTGATTTATGAATTAATCCTTTTAACTTTAAATCTCGTGTAAGTAAAATAAACGAAATTGAACAAGGTGCTGATATTTGATTAAATTATCATCAATCAGATAGTGGTTTTATTTTAAATTTAATTTGTACCAAAGATAAAATAGTTATAAAAGGTTGACCTAAAAATAATGAAGTAGTTGTTGGACAAAGTAAAACACAAATTAAAGATGATGTTAAACCTGTTTTAGTACAAGAATTTAAAAATAAATTAGGCATAGTTCCTTTTTGAGAAATGATTAATGAACCTAACCCCTTATTTTTATCTACATCAACTACATTAAACCTATGACCTACAATGGCAAATTGTTATAAATTACAATTTGATTTAGAAGATAGTTTTAATATTAAATCAAAAGAAAGATGAGCAAATCGTACTCATTGATATGGAATATTAGATGATGATTTAATGACTGCTTATAACAAAGGTAATAAAAAAGTATTACAAGATGCTTTTGATGATATTTTTATTCAATCAGGTCAATCAGCAGTAGATGGTCAATTATCCCAATCTTTACAAGTAGTACAAGGTACACCAACATTAGAAACATATACTGAAGACCAAAAAGCAATTATTGAACAAGTATACTTAGCATGTCATTTTTCTAGTCCTTTTGGTGATAAATCAGATAATGACCAAAATAAAACACAGTCATTATTAACTAAAACAAAAGACTTAGAAAAACAAGCATATTTACAAGCATATCGTAAGCAATACTATACTAAAATGTTTGATACTGTTTTAAAATATTATGGTTTATGAGATGGTGTTGGTGAACGAGAATATGGTTTTGATTTTGTTAGTGCTAGTTTAGTTGACCAAATGCGACAAAATGAACTAATTACTGCTAGATTAGATAATGGCACAATGGAACCAATAAGAGCAATTACTGAATATGATAATATTGATGAATTAGAAGCAACCAAATATTTTGAAAAAGTAGAAGCATGACAAGACAAAATGCAAGCCAAAGAAATAAAACATAATAATAAATTACTAGAATATGATGAAACTGGTAATAATCAAAATGCCTTACAAGGTAGAACAGAAATTAAGGAGAATTAAAAAATGAGTAGAATTAACCCAGCAGTTATCGAAGAATTAAGAAGACAAGCCCATGATACTTTAATAGATATCAGAGAAAACATAAAAGACAATCGTCATTGAATGGTCTTTCCTTTTAATGTTTATAGTTCATATATCCCTGATACTGAAACAGGATGAAAACCTAATAATGCCAAACCCAGTGATTATGGTAGTTATTCAAGAATATTTGATAATATGGAAAGTACTATAGCTCAATGACAAGATAGTTTAAAAATAGTCCAAAAATATAAAGGTGAAGAAATTAATATTTTAACGATTGATGATTTTAATAAACAACCAATTAACTCAACTATATGAGTAAATAATGAAACACCTTTTGCTATAAAATTAAAAGATGAAAATAATAATATTTATTGAAAATTAATTGATGGTGAAAATATTTATGATATTAATAGAATGTTAGAATACTCAAATCAATATAAATTAAGTTATTTTATTAATAATGATAATAAAGCCGATAATTTTTATACAAAAGAAGTTAAAGTTGGTAAATATTGAGATGCTTATATGATTGATGATAGAAGTTCAATTCAATTTGGTGAAGCAAAATTTGAACAAGTATTTACTCAACAATCAACTGAAAGACAATATACTTTATTAATTTTAGATGAAGATGTAAATAAATTAAATATTAATGATTATTATAATTTTTATACTGTATTTAATGATCGTGGTTTAAATATTGGTGGTGGTGATATTAATTCTGCACCACAAGATAGACAATGATTATATCCATCAAATGTTATTAATTATTATTCACCTTATGATGGTAGTTTTTTATGACAAGAAATTACCTTTTCAAGTATTAATGACAAAATTAGTAATAGTGGTTTATCAGTGCGACAATTTATTCAAACATCAGCACCCGGTGAAGGTTATTGTTTTCCTAAAATAACTTATGATGGAAAATTAAATAAAGGAATTATTGAATTAGATGATATTTTATTAAAAGACCCAGGTGTTAGAGCAACGGCAGTTAAATTTTATGGTAATCCTATCTTTTTTGATATGCCAGTTATTGGTCGGCCAATTATTAAAGGTCAATTTAATCAAAAAGTTATGAATTCCCGTGATTTATTAATGTATAACATGTATCCTGCCCCACCTGACAAAGTAAATACTTATGCTGCTCCAGAAGTAAGTTGATATAACATTCAAGGTATTCAACCAACAATGATAACGGGTTATGAAGATTGAAAAAAAGATATGGAAAGTAGATACGACTTTTGAAATCAAAAAAATAGTGAGGGTATTGTAATAACTGATAAAGCTAGTTCAACAGCAACTAATCCTACGGTTGGGACAACTATTCATAAAGAAGATAATGACTCTAAATTTTATTGGTCTAAAAATTGAATGATTACTCCACCAAACAAAATAAAAGTAAATAATGAAAATGTTAATAATATAATTAGTACCCAAGCATCATCATATTTTAGAAGAAAAGATGAATTTGGTAATACTGTCGGACAAGTTCAAATTGAATATAATAAAATGGGTAAATGTAATGTTTGAGATATTTTAAATATGAATAATTTTATTAATCGCCAAATTACCGTATTACCTTTAAACTATACGCAAAAGTTAGTTTTTAATCCTTTTACTATCCCAGGCGGGGTTGGTAAATTCTTAAACTTTATTTCCTTTGGTATTCCATGAGGATGAGTAATTAACCAAGATGAAAAAACTTGACCTAATTTTCAATTTCTTAATGGTTTTATGAGTTCTAATGTTTATAGTTTTTATAATGATGCTTTTTGGTCTGAAAACTCAAAAGGTAAAGGTTACTTACCCTTTGAAATATTTAGACAACAAGGTAATGATAAAGTTGGTGCTATTTTTGGTGCTAATGCTACTAGTTTAGGTTTTACAACTTTATTAACTGATAAATGCAAAGGTACTGTTTTAACTAAGGATGGTAAAGCAACTGAACGAATAACTTATTCAACTTATAATTTAAAACAATTAAACCCCAAAACTAATCGTATATATTTAATTAATGAATTAGTAAGAGCAGTAGATGCTCAAACACCAGTTAGTGATAGTGAAAAAGATAATTATTGTGAATTCTTACAAACACCAGATGGAACAAATTGTAGTTATATTATTGATATTTTTTCAATCCAAGCATTATATAAAGGTAATTTTGAAATTATCTTTTATGCTGATAACCCATATACAAATAATGAAGAAGATTATTTACGCTTATCAGTATGGAGTTTTCGTGGTAAAACAAAAAGTACATTAAATAATTATTTACGCGATATGACAACTAATTATAAAACTAGTTTCTTACTCCCACATGATTATGAAATACCAACATTTAATTACCCACAATATGTTCTTCCACCAGTACCATATAATTACCCAGAATATACAAAAGATATTATGCCCTCTATTGCAGTACAACCATTAAAAACTAAAATTACAGCACCAGCACAATGCCAACTTGCACCAGCACCATTTGGTGGTGTTAATTTATTTGATGATAAAACAAAACATAATGGTTATTATGAAATGGAAATTGATTTAAAACAAATTGACCCAACTATTCAAAGTATCAGTAAATTCCAAGATGCTTATAAAACTATCGAAATAAGTAATCTTAATAATATACAAGTAGAATGTTGACAACCAGATATAGAAAATTTTATTCCAAATAGAAATGTTAATTTATTAACCGGGTATGCAAATTGTAATAAAACAATATGTTTGTTAGAAGATTTAAATTTATTAGAAAGTGGTTATTCACAAGTTGATAAAGTTAATTTTCCAAATATTTTTACAATAAATACGAAAGAAATAACTAATGATATTAAAACGCTTGATACTTTTAAAACTAATGGATTACCAGAAAAATATTATGAAAACACTTATGAACCTAGAAATAAACCTCCTTTAGGGCTTTGAAAAATTTACTTTTTATTACAAATAACAAAACTATATAATAATGATAATGATAAAATTAAAGAAATAAAATTACAAGCATATTATACTAATGATGTAAAATTAAAAATTAGATTTTCAAAAGTATTGATTGCTAAATTAATAGGAAAACCAAATACTAAAATTAATTTCGGTAATGATAAAGATATTACAATAGATGTTTCTAACCCAAATGTTTTAGGTATTAGAAATAAAAGTGATAACCCTGTTAAAATTACATTTAAACCAAGATAAAAGAAAAAGAGATTTTACATCTCTTTTTTTATTCACCACCAACTTTTACATTACCATCATTATCAATAATTAAATCTAGTTTCTCAGTATCTAAATTTCAACGATAAACCGATTTAAAATAGGTTTTATTTTTTATATATTCTCGTCATTGGACGATAGAAACGATATTATTAATTTTACCAATTACTAAATCTACAGGAAAATATGGAGCTTTATATAAAAATAATTCATAGTTACTTTTTAAGTCTATTTCTTTTGTTTGCTTATCAGAAAAAAAAGTATCATTTTTAAACTTACTAGTTTCTCACTTATTTTTTGGGTTTGTTCTTCAAACTACATAATATCATTTATTATCAACTGTATTAAATGGTTTTTCTTGGGGTGTTATTCATTCTAAATTATTTTTAATAGTTTCATTTGTTGTATTTATTTGGTTTTCTTTTTTTAAATGTTCTAATTCTTCTTTTGTATATTCTTGTGCTTTATTACAAGCAACTAAACTTGTTGTACTTGTTCCTATTAAAGTGATTGTTCCTATAAGACTTAATATTTTTTTCATTTGATTATTTCCTCTTTTATTATCAATTAAGTGAATCTATTGAAACAGTATAGTTAACATTTACATTATTAGTATAAACATTTTTATCAGCGGAAGTGATTTTTGCACTACTGTTAGTAATATTCTCAACGTTGATTTTTCTAATATTTAAGTCGGTATACATTTCTCTTAGTTTATTTTTAATTTGTTCTTTTGTTGGATTAGATAAATTTTCAGTTTTAAATTCACCTAAATTATTATTTGTAATAATTTTATTTAAATTAATATTAGATGTAAAATTAACAACTACTTCACCACTTAAAATATCTTTTTGTTTATAACTTATTTTTGCATATGTAGGAGTTATATTTTTAACTTCAAAATCATTTATAATATCTGCTAAATTTGGATTTTTTTCTTTTAATTTATCTTTAATTTGTTGTTCTGTTGGTAAATTTAAACCATTAGTTATAATTGAACCCAATTCAATTTTTTTAATAATTGATTTTACTGGTCTACTATATTTAATATTTAATTCACCATTATAAATATTTATATCATTTGAATTAACTTTAGCATTACTTGTTGTAATACTTGTAACATTAATTTTTGTTGTGTCTAATTGTGGGTTTAATTCTAATAATCTAAACTTAATTTGTTCTTCATAACCATTACCTAATTTTGAAAAATCTATTTCTCCTAAATTAGGGTTTGCAATAACATTGTTTAAAGGTATAGATTTATCAACTATAAAAGTAAGTGTTGTTTCTCCAGAAAATCCATCTATAGTAATATTTACAGAATTACTAGTAATATTTTTGACTTTAATTTGTTCAGCCGCTATGTGTGGATATTTATTAATTAATTTATCTTTGATTTGTTGTTCTGTTGGAATGTCAGCTCCATTAGTTTTAAAAATAGGACTTTGTGTTTGTCTTTTTACTCTTATACTTTGTTTTTTTTGATAAGGGCTGGCAGCAATTGTTGTTGGTACTGCACTTCCACTAATTGCTAATACGCTTAATAAACTAAGTAATTTTTTCATTACGTGTTTTTTCTCCTTTTCTTATCTTGAAACTATTTATTGAAATTCTTTATCAAGATTTACCTTCAGTATATATATATATATATATATATGCAAGCAAAATTATGAATTATGTAATAATTTTATTCTTAAAAATAATGCTTATTACGCGTTTTAATGACTAAATTAGTAATCAAATATATTAAGTTTAGTTATAATATATAAAAAGTATTGTATTAGTAAAATATTAGTATATAATTAAATTATAGGTTTAATCTTTTTCCACAAAAAAGAGTTTATGCTGACTTGTTAATCGGACAAGAATAAAAAAAGAGGAGTTTATAAAATGGCACTTACAAAAGAACAATTAATAGAACAAGGTTTAAGTGAAGAGAATGCAGAAAATATCTTAAATCAGTTTAATAATGAAGCAAAGCAAATTAGAGAAAGTGTGCAAAAACGCGAAGATGTTATATCCAAAGAAGACTTTATTAAATTATCTAATGAATTAGATGAATTAAAAGCTTTTAAAGATGTTCCATCTACTAAAATTGAAGATATTAAAACTAATTTAGATAAAGTTAGTGGTAATTCTTTATCTGAAAAAATGCAAACTTTAAAAGAATTAAAACCTGATTTGTTTGTTGAAGAACAACCCTCAGTTTCGCCAACTAATTTTATTAAAGAAATGATTGAAAAATCGGTTGAAAATAAAAATGATGAAATTGAAACTATTAAAGAAAAAGGAGCATATACTCCCGAAGAGATTAAAAAGATATCAGATTTCACACTTAAAAACCTTAGATAATAAAGGAAGTGAAATATTATGGCAACAATTAATTTGCCACAAGTACCTTTTACATTACAAGGTAATACAACAGGTCAAAAAGCCTATGTTGATATGGTTAATGCTTTATTGCGTGGACCTTTATATAATGAATATGCAAGTATTATGCAGTATGCTACTGCAACCGCAGAACAAGTTGCTTGATTACCTAATGCAGGACAAGCGTTATATAATTTAACTCATCGTGTGGTATGACAAGATGATTATTCATTACCAAATGGTGGAAAAACTCAAACAATGGGATTAACAAGAATTCCAGTTCCGATTGATAAGAGATTTAATTTAAAATTAATGAATGAGGCTTTTGACTTAGCATTAATAGAACAAAATATTAAAAATGGTGTTATTGCTGATGCTATTTCTAGTGTTGTACAAAATAAATTTGTTAATTTAGAATGTGAATTAATTCAGGCTATTTATGATTATTGTTTAGCAGATGGTCAATATGAAGTAATTCCATTTCGTAGTTATACAGCAGAAAATGCTGATGATGCAAATAAGGCATTCTTTACATTAAATGAAACTTTGATTGAATTAACTAATCAAATTAGTAATTTATATTTTGGATTACCAACAGATAAAATGTTTATGGTTTTAGGTCGTAGAGCCTATTTAGGATTAACACCTGCGTATTTAAAAGTAATTGGTTCACAAGCCCAATTAAAAGCAATGGTTAATGGTGAATTATATGAAAATACTGCAATGGGTATTCCTGTATCTAAAAGTTTTCATTTAGAAAAAACATATACAAAAGGACAAGTTAACCGTGATAAAGGTTATAATTTTACTAATGTAAATGGTTTAATTATTAATAAACAAGTATGAGCATATCCAATTAATATGGATACTATTCAACAAGTTTTAGATAATGATACTGCTAACCCTAAATGAATTGGTAAAGTACAATATGCAACACCAACTATTTTATATCCAAAAACATGTAAAATTATTTTAGAAAAAGCGCCAACCCAAGATGAAATTAATACTGCTAAAAGTAATCTAAATAAAACTTTTAGAGTACCCGTTGATTATGTAATTCCATCATCAAATAAAATTGATATTAGTGGGATTAATAAATTAGATAAACCAACTATTCACGTTACAGACCCAACACAAACAACAGCAGAACAATTAAAACCACAATTTAAAGCTGTCGTTTTAAAAGCAGTTAAAGCCATAGATAGTTCTTTAACTGAGAATGATTATGATTACTTTATTGAAGCTAAGGGTGAAGATTGACCAATTAATATTACAAATGATAAAACTGTTGAAGTTCAAATTGAAGGTAAAAACAATGCTACTGGTCAAACAAATCCAATTGATGTAGTAATTAAAAATTCTTAATAAACAATGAACCTACTAATTTTACGAGTTTTAACTTTATTAGTATCTAATTTAGAAAATAAACCTTTAATAAGTAAATTTGTAAATTTAATTAATAGAGTTAATCAAGTTCAAAATAAAGTATTAAAACCAATTAATTATATTACTGATAAATATAATAAAATTACAAGTAAAGTTGAAGATATTTATCAGTGATTAAATCCATTTACTTATTTAGATTTAATTAAAAAAGGATATCAAAAAGAAATTCAACAAACATTAAGTCAATTAGAAAAAGATAATAATATTCAAAATAGAGAACAATTTAAAAATGAAAATTATCTAAATACTAATTGACAGCCTTTAAATAGTAGTTGACTTGATAGTGGTATGTTTAATATTACAAATAAGTTAACTTTAACAGGTAATTTAACTATTTTAATATATACAAAAACAGCAAAACATCCAAAATTTTATGGTCCATATGTTTATCCTGGTGTTCCAGTTGAAATTTGAAAATTATTAAGTAATGCTGTTTCTAATGCAGGGACTTTATTTTGGCGTTATTGATTAAGAAAATGATTACCTAGTCATTTAAGAAATTATATTAAAAAACGATTACCACAAGCATTAAAAGAAAAATATCCCAAAGGAACTACTAAATTAACATTACCAACAGTTCAAAAATTACAACAAATTAAAAAGTTTATTAATAATTTAAAGATTGGACATTTTAATTTTAATTTTGCTGGTGAAATTAATAATAAAAAATGATATCGAGAACGAAAAAGTGATGTTAAAAATATTAAGAATTTATATAAAACACCAGTTAAAAATAAATTTTATCAGGTTAATAAATCTATTAAAGCAATTAATAAAACCAAAAGAAAGGTTAATAGTTATAAACCAAATAATTTAAAAAATAAATATCGTAATCAATTAAGGGGTGTTTTATATGGAAAATAATTTAAGTAATTTGTTATTTATAACAGTTGAAGATGTTAAAGAAAGTAAACTTTGACAACCTATTAATGATCGTAAACAATCTGCTTATAATGATAATTTAATTTATAATGCTATTTTAAAAACTAGTTTATGAATGGATAGATTATCAGGTGGAACAATTTCAGATAAAATTAATAAAAAAGATTTGTTTCCTTGAGTAAAAAAAGATAATACTGGTTTAATTGAATATGATAAATGATTAAGTTATATTCAATCTGCTTGTTTATTAGCAGTTATAAATTGATATTTACCAAAAGGAGTTAATGATTTAACTGGTAGTGCTTCATTTTCACAAGGTGGTGTAGCATATTCACAAACTAATGACCCAGAAGCAAATGAAAATATTACTCGTGATGTTAAAAATGCTTTAAAATTAGCAGGTGAAATTATTGATATTATATCTAGTAAAACAGTATCTAGACCTTATAATTATAGTTTAGATAATTATGCTCATCCATGAGAAGAAGAATATAAGCATATTAGTAAAAAAACTTTTTATCCAACATTATTATTTTGATTAAAAGAACGATTACAAACTGATAATTCAATAAATATTATTTATTCTACTATTAATGACTTTTCTAAAATTGATTATAACGAATATATTAAACTTATTGTTCCGTTTGATAATGACACGATTTATTATGAAAATAATGTATGAAAAGCAAAACAAAGTGGCGGTAGTGATATTAAAATTGATAATAAATATATTATTAAAAATGATAAAAATGAGATTACTGTTTCTGATTTAAAACAAGATCAATTAATATCGGGTGAAAATATTAAAACTATTAATGGTAATTCATTATTAGGTAATGGTGATATACTTATTAGTAGTAGTAATTGAGAATTTGTAGATACTAGTGATTTTAATCCAAATAGTAGTCTAACATATCAAATTAAAAATTTTGATAGTTCTAAATTTGAATATAAAATATGATGTCAATTTTCAATTTTACCATATATGTTTTTAGAAACTTTTAAAGATTTTCTTTAATTTTGTCGAAAACTCTTGATGAAATAAAAAAAATCATCAATATGACAATTTGAAAACTAATTTTGTGTAAGATTATGATTTTGCTTTAAATTTTTTAAACGTTAAAATATAATACCGTTGATTGTTGGTTTGGTGTTAAACCTTTGTGTTGGTATTTTCATTTTCAGAGCTTTAAATAATTTTGAATATTAGTGAAACCCAAACCATGATAATGAATTAAGGCTTCTTTAAGACTGGATTGTAATTTACTAATCTTATTTAACTTTTGATAACTAGTATCAGGGTTTGTACTAGTTTTGGTGGAATATAGAGTAGAATTTGTTTGTTTTGCTACTAATAAATATAGTGGTTGCATATCAGAAATAATTATTGATTTTTCTTTAATTAGTTGCTTATTCATATTTTCAATAATCCATTGTTTTTGTAATCTTTTGGTATTGGTGGATTGAACAAAAATATTATTATTGCTATCAACTGCCATTTGAATACAGCATTTGGTATCAGTTGAAAATGGATCGAGATGAGTTTTTCGTTTATCAAATTTATCTTTAAAATTGCCTTTATGAATTTCTTTAATAAATGTTTCATCCATTTGGATTTGACCATTTAATTTTTTAAATTTTAACTGTGTATTTTCTAATTGTTTTGATTGCATTAATTTTTGTCGATTATATCAAGCGGTTTTTGGGGTTGTTTTAATAAAACGAGAAATTATTTTACTAGATTGTCCTAACAATGAAATTTGAATTAATAAATTTCACTGTTCATAATTTAAATGACTTCAATAAGTAAAATGATGACGAAATGCATCAAAACTAGCACGACATTTTTTACATAAATATTTTTGTTTTCCTTCGGAATTATGACCATTTTTAACACAATGAAAAGATTTGCAATTAGGACATATAATGCCTTTATCTCTAAATTTTTGATCAATTTCATTTAAACGTTTTTGTTTTTTAATTAAGTCTGCTTGTTGTTTTATTTTTTCATAAAATTCTAAAAATTGATCATCTGTTAAGCTATTTATTAATTCTGTAATTATTTTTTTCATCATTTATTTACCTCCATATATTAAAAATATACCTAATTTTAGGTATATTTTATAAATATCAAGAGTTTTCGACAAAATTAAAGAAGATTTTCTTTAATTTTGTCGAAAACTCTTGATGAAATAAAAAAAATCATCAATATGACAATTTGAAAACTAATTTTGTGTAAGATTATGATTTTGCTTTAAATTTTTTAAACGTTAAAATATAATACCGTTGATTGTTGGTTTGGTGTTAAACCTTTGTGTTGGTATTTTCATTTTCAGAGCTTTAAATAATTTTGAATATTAGTGAAACCCAAACCATGATAATGAATTAAGGCTTCTTTAAGACTGGATTGTAATTTACTAATCTTATTTAACTTTTGATAACTAGTATCAGGGTTTGTACTAGTTTTGGTGGAATATAGAGTAGAATTTGTTTGTTTTGCTACTAATAAATATAGTGGTTGCATATCAGAAATAATTATTGATTTTTCTTTAATTAGTTGCTTATTCATATTTTCAATAATCCATTGTTTTTGTAATCTTTTGGTATTGGTGGATTGAACAAAAATATTATTATTGCTATCAACTGCCATTTGAATACAGCATTTGGTATCAGTTGAAAATGGATCGAGATGAGTTTTTCGTTTATCAAATTTATCTTTAAAATTGCCTTTATGAATTTCTTTAATAAATGTTTCATCCATTTGGATTTGACCATTTAATTTTTTAAATTTTAACTGTGTATTTTCTAATTGTTTTGATTGCATTAATTTTTGTCGATTATATCAAGCGGTTTTTGGGGTTGTTTTAATAAAACGAGAAATTATTTTACTAGATTGTCCTAACAATGAAATTTGAATTAATAAATTTCACTGTTCATAATTTAAATGACTTCAATAAGTAAAATGATGACGAAATGCATCAAAACTAGCACGACATTTTTTACATAAATATTTTTGTTTTCCTTCGGAATTATGACCATTTTTAACACAATGAAAAGATTTGCAATTAGGACATATAATGCCTTTATCTCTAAATTTTTGATCAATTTCATTTAAACGTTTTTGTTTTTTAATTAAGTCTGCTTGTTGTTTTATTTTTTCATAAAATTCTAAAAATTGATCATCTGTTAAGCTATTTATTAATTCTGTAATTATTTTTTTCATCATTTATTTACCTCCATATATTAAAAATATACCTAATTTTAGGTATATTTTATAAATATCAAGAGTTTTCGACAAAATTAAAGGGAATATTCTTTAATTTTGTCGAAAACTCTTGATGAAATAAAAAAAATCATCAATATGACAATTTGAAAACTAATTTTGTGTAAGATTATGATTTTGCTTTAAATTTTTTAAACGTTAAAATATAATACCGTTGATTGTTGGTTTGGTGTTAAACCTTTGTGTTGGTATTTTCATTTTCAGAGCTTTAAATAATTTTGAATATTAGTGAAACCCAAACCATGATAATGAATTAAGGCTTCTTTAAGACTGGATTGTAATTTACTAATCTTATTTAACTTTTGATAACTAGTATCAGGGTTTGTACTAGTTTTGGTGGAATATAGAGTAGAATTTGTTTGTTTTGCTACTAATAAATATAGTGGTTGCATATCAGAAATAATTATTGATTTTTCTTTAATTAGTTGCTTATTCATATTTTCAATAATCCATTGTTTTTGTAATCTTTTGGTATTGGTGGATTGAACAAAAATATTATTATTGCTATCAACTGCCATTTGAATACAGCATTTGGTATCAGTTGAAAATGGATCGAGATGAGTTTTTCGTTTATCAAATTTATCTTTAAAATTGCCTTTATGAATTTCTTTAATAAATGTTTCATCCATTTGGATTTGACCATTTAATTTTTTAAATTTTAACTGTGTATTTTCTAATTGTTTTGATTGCATTAATTTTTGTCGATTATATCAAGCGGTTTTTGGGGTTGTTTTAATAAAACGAGAAATTATTTTACTAGATTGTCCTAACAATGAAATTTGAATTAATAAATTTCACTGTTCATAATTTAAATGACTTCAATAAGTAAAATGATGACGAAATGCATCAAAACTAGCACGACATTTTTTACATAAATATTTTTGTTTTCCTTCGGAATTATGACCATTTTTAACACAATGAAAAGATTTGCAATTAGGACATATAATGCCTTTATCTCTAAATTTTTGATCAATTTCATTTAAACGTTTTTGTTTTTTAATTAAGTCTGCTTGTTGTTTTATTTTTTCATAAAATTCTAAAAATTGATCATCTGTTAAGCTATTTATTAATTCTGTAATTATTTTTTTCATCATTTATTTACCTCTATATATTAAAAATATACCTAATTTTAGGTATATTTTATAAATATCAAGAGTTTTCGACAAAATTAAAGAAGACAAGTGATTTTTAAAATATTATGATACTATAAATTTGAAGGTGATAATTGATGGAAGAAGTTAAATATAAAACCGCCTTACTTATTGATTATGATAATTTTAATAATTAAGAAGATTTAAAAATTTTATTAAAAGAACTAGAAATGTTTGGAGATATAATAATGAAAAAAGTTTTTTATTCTAATTTTGAAGATAAAAAACTTTCAGAAAAACTTAAGAAGTTAGGATTAATGCCAATTATGCAATTGCCATATTCTACCGGAAAAAATGCGACCGATATTAGAATGACAATCGAGGCAATGGATTTAGTTTTTAATAAACATTATATTAATGCAATATGTTTAGCGAAAAATGATTCAGATTTTGCTCCTTTAACAATGACATTAAGAGAACAAAATATTCAAGTTATTGGAGCAGGAAATAAAGAAGATATCTCTGAAGAATTTAAAAATTTATATAATAAATTTATTAACATTGATAAAATAAAAAATAATAATAAAGAATCTAAAAAAATAGGAGGTGATATTAAAAGCCTAACTACCCTGGTAAATAACATTATTAATGAAATTTCAACTGATGATGGTTTTGCCGAATTCTCCCAAGTTATTTCATTATTAATTCGAAGAAAATCTGATTTTGATCCAAGAAATTATGGTTTTAATAACACTAAAACACTATCATTTTTTAAAGAAAAGTTAGCTGATTATTATGAGATAAAATTAGCTAGTGATAATCAAACCGCATTTATTAAAATAAATTCAAAAAACTAATTTAAAAAATGTGCTTATTTTAAGCACATTTTTAGTGTTTTTATATAGTGTAATGTTAAGTAATATTAACTATCAAATAGGATGAATTGCGTTCTAATTTAGATTTAGTTTTTATTATTTATTAGTTATTACGCAAATTTTTTTACATTTTAAAATATTAAAATATAATTAATATTACTAGTTTTAAAAGAAATAAGGTATAATTACTGTGTATATTTAGAAGATAAATAATATATGTATGGTTGTGTTAAGTTTAAAAGATAGGTGAAAAGAATGAAGAAATTACGTGGAGAGTCATTAATTTTTCTAACAATTGGAGGGCTTTTTAGCGCGCTTTTTTTTGGGTTATTAATTATTTTTAAAGCTAAAATGAGTACTAGTCATTTACTTTATGAAGCAGCACGAATGTTGCTTGAAGATATTGTGCGGTTTGTATTGCAATTTTCAGATCAAACAATGTATATCAAAGTCCTTGCTAATCCAACCTTGGTGGGTGGAATTTTAATAGGAATTTCTAGTTTTTTAGTGTTAATGTATTTAATTCCAAATTATTTAACAAAAAATGGTGGTTATAAAGGGTTTGGCGTTGTTTTTGCTTTAATTCTTGGTCTTCTTACGTGTTTCTTTCTGATTCTTGCGGTAGTATTTGGTGTTCAAACACCAGATGGAAAAACAAGATTAAGTGTTTTTAAATTAGGACTAAAAATTAATCCTAGTTTTGCTTTATTGTTTATTGGGCCAGTTTTTACTCTTCTTGGTGGAATCTTAACAACAACTTATTATCGAAAAGCACGCCAAGCAAAACCATTGACAAAAGATCAACAAAATCGTTTATCAGCAATTAATTTAACAACTGGTAAAATTGGAGCAAAAGGATTAACACCACAAAAAGAAATGGTTAACCAAGCGGAACGTTCTGCTCGTGAAGATGCATCTCCTAGGGCAACGAATAAAAATCCGGCAGCAACTGATTTAAAAACAAAAATGGCGTTATTAAAAGAGAAAATGGCGCGTAATGCAATGTTAAATGAACAAGGTGAAGCGCATTTAGCTGAACCAACAGCAGAATATGATAATAGTCGTTGAAAAGATAATAGTAAAACTCCTGATGAAAAAGCACCAATTCGTGTTGGCGCTAAAGGTCAGTACTTACGCACAATTGAAGAAGGAGTTGGGGTAGTTGACGAATCACCAACTGGTGTTATGATTGAACAAGAAGGTAATTTTGTTAAAAAAGGCGATATCATTAAACACCATGATTATTCTGCTCCTGTTTTTAGTGAAACAACTTCATCAGCACCGCAACAAAAAGGAACTGGCCCAGGTTCGATTATCATTCCAAAATCCAAACAACATATGCCATTAGATACGCGAGAGTTAGAAGAACGAATTGGTTCAGTACCAATAATTAGTGGGAAACAACGGGTAAATCCGAATGCTCGTGTTGATAATTCGTATGATGGAAAAGTTTTCTTGGGTGATATTGATAAAATTTGAACCGCCGGAAAAAAATATCGCGAAGATATTACTAAACAATCAGAAAAAGCAAAACCAAAATCTTATGTTAATCCAACTGATAACTTTGATGATTATGTTAACGATAATAATGATAATACTGAAGAACATGATGATCATCATTAATCAAAAACTATTTTAGTAAGGGAGGAACATTATGGCATTTCAAAAAGTGCTACCATATCAGGGCAATTTAATTAAATATGATTTAATTATTAAAGAACAAAAAAATATTGTTTTAAATGTCAATAATGGCAAAATTAAAGTTTCAGCTCCAAGTCATGCGTATGATTGGGAAATTGAAGCTTTAATTTATAAAAATATTAAAAAAATTATTACTGTAATTGATGTTCATGATAATTACCGTAAAATTATGATTAATCCCGATGGAACTGGTTATGTCTTTGTTTTTAATGAAAAATATCCGTTACAATTAACTGCCGAAAATGTTCATACCAAAATTATTAATCGTCAATTATTTGTAATGAAAGATGCTGGTAGTTATGAGGAAAATGTTAAAAAGTTACACCAATTTTTGAAACAAAAATTTAGTTATAAATTTGAACAATTATTGGATAAATGAGCAGCAACAATGGGTTTAACTTATAAAAATTTATCGGTGAAAGCAATGACACGAAAATGAGGTGTCTGTTATCCGCAAACTGAAAAAATTGTTTTAAACACAAAACTAATTCATTTTGACCCAACGGTATTAGAATATGCTATTGTTCATGAATTATCGCATTTAGTGCATCATAATCATTCAAAATCGTTTTGATATTATGTTGAACGATATATGCCAAATTATAAGGAAAAAGTTGAAATTTTAAAAAAACCAGGAATTTAAAACTGGTTTTTCTGCTTTAATTGACTATAATTAAGTGAGGAGATGAAAAACTATGCTTTATATTACTAACCAAGCCGATAGTAAAAAAATTGATGATTTTATTTTTAACCAATTAGAAATTCCCGCCATTAAATTAATGGCCAAAGCAGCAGAGGGATTATTTAATCATGTTAATTTAACGGTTAATAATTTTTTAATTTTTAGTAATGTTGGAAATAATGGGGGCGATGGGCTTGCTTTGGCAAAATTAATTAGTGATTATGATGCCACTAAAAAAGTGCATGTTTATATTTGTACTTCTAAGGCAGACTTTGATGCGGCAAAGACACCAGAAGTGGCACATTACTATCGCCAATTAAAATCTTTAGCTAATGTAACAATTAGTTTTTTAAGTGATGATCTTGATAAACTACTTTTATGAGCTGAATTTATTGTTGATTGTATTTTTGGGATTGGATATCAAGGTAAAATGCCAGCAGCAATTGCTGAAATTATTAAGAAAATTAATCAAGTCCAAAAATATGTTTTATCGTGTGATATTCCTAGTGGAATTGATAATGATAAAGCAATAATTCCAACAATTTTAATAAAAGCTAATAAAACAGTTACTTTTTTTACTTATAAAACAGCATTTATTATTTATGATATTATTCCTTACTTATGAGAAGTTGTGTTTTGACAGTTAGGTTTTCATCCAAAGGCTGTCAATGATATTTGTTCACAATTAGTTAATAATAATCTATTTTATAATAATAGTATTAAGTTACAATCACGACCATTAATTTCACATAAGCGGGATTATGGTAATTTAATTATTTTTGCTTCAAGTTTAGAGTATGTAAATGCTGGAACATTAGTAGCTAATATGGCTTTAAATGCTGGAATTGGTTTAGTAATTTGAGCGGTTTCGCCCGAAATATTAGGAAAAACCAATCATACCACCCCAGAAGTGACCTTTTGTGATTCTTATGATCGTAATCGTATTTTAGATTTACTAACAAATAAAGTTAACATTGTTGCTTATGGAATGGGAAAAGGAAAAACAGAGCGAACATATAATACTTTAAATTATATTTTAGATAATTATAAGGGGCCAATTGTTGTTGACGCTGATGGCATTAATGTTTTAGACCCGCCATTATTGCGTAAATTACGTGGCCGTGGTGTTTTAACCCCTCATGTCTTAGAATTATCACGATTGATTGCTAAAAGTGTTGAAGAAATTTTACAAGACCGGGTAAATATTGCAAAAGAATTTGCTAATAAATACAAGATCATTGTTGTACTAAAAGGTTATCAATCAATTATTACAGATGGTAATATTGTTTATATTAACGGGACGGGGAACCCTTATATGGCAGTAGCTGGGATGGGCGATACTTTAACTGGTTTAATTGCTAGTTTAATTGGACAAGGTTATGAGTTATTTGAAGCTGCCATTATTGGAACTTATTTGCATGGTTTTGCTGGTGATGAAATTTCGCAATATAAAAAACCATTGTTACCAACCGATATTATTGAACAAATTGGTTATGTTTTAGCAGAATTAATTGATTCGAATAACGATTATCATAGGTTCTCAAAATAAAAAATGGACCTATTTTTTATTGTTATATTAAAATAATTATATTATTCCTTGATATAATAAAAAAAATTAGGGCAAAAATACGATTCAACGGGGAGACATTATGCGTCAAATTTTAAAAAGTTACTTAAAATCATATTTTAAAAACTGAATTGAAGCCACAGGTTTAATTTTGTTTGTAATTATTATTATTGCGACGATTGCCGGGATTTTATCTGGGGTATTACAATATAAACTAAAATATAATGATTTAACTAGCACTTCTCAAAAATGAGATTATTTTTTTGTTGGTGCACCAGATGAATATAATGACAACTTTATTGAAAACTATTATTTACATAATGAATTTATTGATAAAAATAATCATAAAATTAAAGTAACTGGTGAAACAAACCAACCAATTTTAGATCTTAATAGTATCTGATGAAAAGCAACGGAAGCCACTTGTGCAGCTGTCTCGAACCCCGCATTACAAAAGAATTGTCGTTATGGGCAAATTATAAATAAACTTGGAGAAATTGAAGCAAGTCGTGGCACAAAGACCAACATTGACGGTATTAATCCAATTGCCTGATCGTATTTTAAAAAATATGATTATAATCAAAGTAAAGAATTATTGACAAGGTTATTCACTCAAACAATGCCAGCAGCATATTCAGCTGGTGTTTTTGAAACAATATCAATTACACAACAAACTACACCAAATTATAATTTTGCAATTACTGCTGCAGTTGTTCCAAATTTAGCCAATGGTGGGGGTAATGTTAATTTTAACCAATTAAAGTTATACCAAGGGCGTTTACCAACAGCAGATAATGAAGTTGTTATTAGTAGTTTATTTGCTGAACAAAATAAGTTTAAAATTGGTGATATGATTGCTATTATTCCAACTAAACCAGAATTTAGTTTAAAAATCGTTGGAATTGGAAATAAATTAGATAATTTTATTACCGGAACAAGTGGCGGGTTACGACCAACAAATAATAATGATATTCGTCAGTATGGCGTTTTATTTACAACCCCAACTATGATTAGCACTTTAGCTGATGCTAATGCAAAAGGTGAATTAGGGATTACTAAATTTAGAGTGTCACAAAAAGCTTTAGTTAAGTTAAATGCCTCAGAAGCAATTCTAACCTTAAAAAATGATTTGCATCAAGCTTATATCAATCCAACAACAACATTAGTTGCTTATGATGATGGTTATATTGCAACGCAAACACAAAACATTAACATTCAAATTATTTTGTATAGTGCTGTTGGTAGTGTCTTATTATTTTTAGGTTTTGTTTTTATTAACTATACAATGAAAAAGGAAATTAATAAAACCAGGCGTCAAATTGGGATTTTTAAAGCATTTGGTTATCGGACAGCAGAATTATCCTGGGTTTTTTCCACAAAATTCTTTTTAACAATGTTCTTGGGGGTTGCGTTAGGTTATTGTTTTAGTATTCCAATTCAGTTGTATGTCAATACCTTGTATACCCCAGGATTATTAATTCCATTTGCTTTAATTTATGCCCCATGACAGTTTATGCTGATGTTGTTTTTGGTGATTCCAATCTTATTTACCGGGTTATCATTTTTGTTTATTTACAGTTATTTGCGCAAGCCAAGTTTAGTGTTAATTAACGGTGCTGGAAAATTACGTTTTAATTTTCTAGTAATGGGTATTAAGCATATCTTTCAAAAAACTAGTTTTTTATTTCGAATTCAGTTAGCATTTACGTTAAAAGGTTTTTTAAAGTGAACAGTTGTAATGTTTATTTTCTTTATTTCGTCATTATTATTTATTATTCAATTTAATGCTTCGGATATTTTTGGTGATATTGTGCAATCTTTTAGCAATGTTTATCAAAAAGATGTTGACCATCGGTTTCAGTTTCCTAATACATTAATGCTGGCAGCACGTTATCAGAACCCTAGTGGTGAAGAAAAGTTACAGTTAGTTAATAATAATCATTTTCAGGTCGTACCAACAGCAAATGTGGAACAAACCCAAGCTGCTTCGTTGGCTGCTTTTCATATTCTTGCAACTGATATTCATCAAAATCCGCGGAACCCTGCTACTTTAAAAAAACTGCTTGATTATCAACCAATTAACAAGTCAGTTTATTTAACTGATTTGATGTCAGTTATTAATGACTTATCAACTATGGTCGGGGTGTCACCGCCAGATTGATTAAAAAATCTCGTTAATTGAACTGGAATCATTGACCAAAGCCAAGTTAAAACGGTTCTTACTTTTAATACCTTATATTATAATCCGCAAACTGAATTACCATTAATTAATTTGCCAGTTACCCCAAGCATTAATGAAACAGCAGTTACAAATGATTTTGTTTTAAAAGGAATTGAACCCCAAATATGGGCTAAATTTTATCAAATGCAAGGAATTGATCAGCAAGTTGTTGCTGATTTATTAACAACGCCATTAAGTCGCACCACCATTCCAGCGATAATTTCAGAAAAAATGGCACGATTGAATAATTTACAAATTGGTGATGGCTATGAATTTACGGTTAAAAATACTTTAACACCATATGATATTTCAATTGTGGTCAAAGGGATTATTAAGAATGATACCACGCGTCGTAATATTTTTGTTAATGCTGATGTTATTCGTTATTTTTTCCGTGATTTTTATGGGCAACCAGTTCCTGACTTATATAATGGGGTAATTTCGCAAGAAATTATGGTGCATGATAAAATTAATCCAAAAGATTTATTAACTGGTAAACAAAATTACAAGATTACGTTACAAAACCTAACAATTAATATTTTTAACCATGATCTTACAGATAGTTTCCAAAAAATTATGCAGACCATAACTAGTGATGGAACTGATATTAGTATTTTTACGGGACTTAATAATGTTGAAATGATTGCTTTACAAAAACTATTAGCCCAAGCAGGATTAGGGGTTTTAAATGATTCCTTGTTAATTTTACAAACTTTAAATGGAATGATTATCTTTATTATTTTAGCAGTAATTACTTCATCAGTAATTGACGAAGCAAGTCAAATTATTTTAACAATGCGAGCTTTAGGATATAAACCACGGCAAGTAAACTTTATTATTATTGGTAATTATGTCTTTGGTGTTTTATTAATGTTTTTATTAGCATATGTTATTTCATTACTAGTGTGGTACTTTGCAATTGATATTATTCTCCATCAGTTTAAGTTTGTTATTAATTTACAATTAAATTGACAAACACCAGTTAAAGTTGGGGTTATTATTAGTGTAATTTTAGTCTTATCATGACTATTATCAATGTATTTGGTAAAAAAACGGAAACTAAATGAACTAACAGAATAAAATGGGTTATAATGTAATTATAAAATTTCAGATTAAATCTTTGAATTAGGAGTAGTGCTTTCTAACTTAAGGCACAGAGAAGTTATGGGTGGTGGAAATAACTGCTTAGGTGGTTAGGAATTCACCTAAGGAGAGCTGCTAATCCCAGCCGGATTATTATTTTGATAATAATTCGTTACCTGTAATTAAGGCTAATTTATTAGTAAAAAAAGGATGGTACCGTAAGTAATTATTCCTTGTTTATATTTTGATATAAGCAAGGTTTTTTATTACTTAATAATCATTCAAAAGAAAGGAAAAAACCATGGAAAAAGAATTAGAATTATTATTCACCACAGCAACTGAAAAAATTAACGCCGCAACAACGACGGCTGAATTAGCGGCGTTACAATTAGAATATCTCGGGAAAAAATCAATTTTAAATGAACTTTTAAAGAAAATGAAAGATATTAGTAATGAAGAGCGTTTAACGGTTGGCAAACGAGCAAATGTTATTAAAACAACATTAACAGAATTATGTCAAGCAAAGAAAAGCGAATTAGAAAATGTAATGGCGATGGCAATGTTTGAACAAGAAAAAATTGATTTGTCATTACCGGGATATAATTTAACATTAGCAACAAAACATCCGTTAAACCAAGTTATTGATGAAATTTCACAATTATTTCAAGAGTTAGGTTATGATATTGTTTTTGGAACCGAAGTTGAAGATGATGAATATAACTTTCAACGGTTAAATTTACCAATTGGTCATCCAGCACGTGATATGCAAGATACCTTTTATATTACGAAGAATACTTTATTACGAACACATTGTACAAATATGACAGCACGTGCAATTTCGCAAATGAAAAGAAAAGATGAAATTGTCGCAATGATTTCAACAGGGAATACTTATCGGCGTGATGATGATGATGCAACACATTCGCACCAATTTATGCAAGTGGATGGTTTTTTAATTGCTCCGCACACTAGTTTTGCTAATTTAAAATGAACAATTCAATACTTTTGTCAAAGAATGTTCGGTGAAAATACTAAGATTCGTTTACGACCAAGTTTCTTCCCTTTTACCGAACCTTCGGTTGAATTGGATGTTACTTGTGTTAATTGCCATGGTCAAGGTTGTTCAATTTGCAAACAAACAGGATGAATTGAAATTATGGGGGCTGGAATGATTAATCCTTTGGTTTATCAAGCTTGCGGTCAAGACCCAGATTTAACTGGGTTTGCCTTTGGGATTGGGATTGAACGAATTGCAATGATTAAATATGGGATTGATGATATTCGTCGGTTTTATACAAATGATGTTCGCTTTTTAGAACAGTTTAAGAAATTTGATTAGGAGGTCCATGATGATTATTACAAGAAAATGATTAAATAAATATATTGATTTTGAAGATATTACTAATGATGAAATTGCTGCGGCATTAAATAGTTTAGGGTTTGAGGTTGAACGCACTCATAATTTTGATCGTAATAGTAACGTTGTTTGTGGTCGCATCCAAGTTGTAAATGAAATTCCTGACACGCATTTAAAATTTTGCTTAGTTGATACAGCACAAGAATTAGTTGATCCAATTGTTTGTGGGGCTAAAAATCCAACTGAAAATGGTTATGCTGTTGTTGCAAAACCAGGAGCTGTTTTAGCAAATGGGATGAAAATTGAACCACGCCAAATTAAAGGATACGCTTCGGAAGGAATGTTGTGTTCGTTAAGTGAATTAGGTATTTCTGAGAAGTATTTAACAGACCAAGAAAAAGATGAAATTATTTTAAGTTTTAATGAAAAAGAAGTTTCTTATGACATGATTGGAGCTGATGATGTTTTAGTAAAAATTGGTTTAACAGATTATTTATTTGAAATTGATTTAACCTTAAATCGAAGTGATTGTTTAAGTGCTTATGAATTGGCCCGTGAATTGGCCCGTTATTTTAATAGTGAATTATATCCGTTAGAACTTGAATCAACAGAGAATTTAAAAGAATATCAAAATCCATTAAAAGTGACGTTAGATTCAACTGCTGTAGAATCAGCCATTAGTGTTAATGTCAAGTTGACAGCAGAACAAACACCATTAAAACTGGCGGAACGAGTATGATTAAAAATTAATGAATATAAATCAGATGTTACTGATCCATTGGGAGATTTAGCAATTAAAACAACGTTAGAAACAGGACAACCATTATTAATTTATGATTTTAATAAAATTAAAGGAACTTTAGAAATTACTGATAATTATGAAAATGACACTTTTGCAATTAAAAAAGGTGATTTAGTTGTTGTTGATGGTGATGAATTTGTTGAATTAATTGGGGTGCGGGTAAATCCAACGTATGCTGTTAGTGCCAAGACTGTTGAAATTACTGTTTTAGCATTACATTTAAATCATATCGTTATGCGTCAACAACAACGAAAAGTTGGGATTAGTAATATTAATTTACAACGTTATATTAAACCACTTAGTTATGCTACAGTTGGGTTAGGACTATCACGTTATTTATACTTGTTAAAAATTAATGGTTTTTTAGAAGAATTATCTGCTTTAAATTTTATTAAAGAATATAAAAAAGCAGTTGAACCAATTAGTATTAGATTAACTGAAATTAACGAGTTAATTGGCCATAATTTTCAGTTAGGAGATATTAAAACTTTATTAGAACCATTAGCGTTTCGCTTACAAGAAACAGGGGAAAAACTATTAGTAACTCCGCCCGTAACAAGAACTGATATTTTTCAAAAAGCAGATTTAATTGAAGAAATTGCGCGTTTGTTTGGTTATGATCAAATTACACCACAGCCACCAATTCTTCCTAACATAGCAAAAGCAAAACGCCCCTATGAAAAAACAATGAAGAATTTTGAAACATTTTTGTTAAATAATGGTTTTTATCAAGCAAAAACTTATGCTTTAGTTAGTACGAAGGAAATTGAAAATTTTAACTTTTTTGGTTATCAAAAACCATACCATTTATTATCACCATTATCCCAAGAACACGAAGTAATGCGTTTAAGTTTAACAAATAGTTTATTAGAAAGTATTGCTTATAACAATGCCCGCAATAATAAAAATATAAAATTATTTACGGTTGAAAAAATTTATGCCAATGATGGGGAAAATTATTATCATGGGGCATTTGTTAGTCAAACAGAAATTGTAAAAAATAAAGCAACTGGCGAGCAATTAACAAATTCATATTATTATATAAAAAGTTTACTAGAAGCTTATCTTGAAAGTGAACAAATTGATTTAAATATGTTAACTTATCAACCAGCACCAGCAAATAATGTTTATCATCCATATCAAACAAGTGAAGTTTGATTAGAGAAACAATTATTAGCGGTGGTTGGTGTGGTTCATCCCGTCTATAGTAAAGAACATGATTTAAAATCACCAGTTTATTTTGGTGAAATTAATTTTGAAGTAATTTTTAATTATTTGGCAAAAAAAAGAACTTTCTTTGCCGATCTTTATAAGTTTACCCCAAGTAGTCGTGATATTTCAATTTGAGTTCCAAACGAATTAAACTATCAAGATATTAAAGCAACAATTTTAACAGAAGTAAAAGATGTTGTTACAATGGAAGTGATTGACCAATATTTTGATGAAAAAACAATGCCAAATCATCGTGCTTTAACAATTAGTTTTACTTTTAATAATATGATAAAACAATTAACAGAAGCAGATGTTAATCAACAATTTGATAAAATTAAAGCTAATTTAGCAACGTTAAAATTACAAATTCGTTAAAAAAATGAAACAGATTGCTCTATTTCATTTTTTTAACATATTCATGTCATTCATCAATTGCCAAGTAATAATCTTGGTATTCTTCATTATGAGTTGGATGGTATTTGGCAATTAGCATCCCAAATATTATATTAATTAACATTAAACGTGAAACATAACGATGATTATCAACATAGAAATTTAAAATTTCTGTATTTTCTAAAGTTAATTTTTGAACATTAGGGGGACCTTTATATTCTTTGTTAATTGTTAATAAAATAATTTGAACATTACGTTTTGTTGCAATTTCAATTAGAAAATGATATTCAGCATCTTGTAAACTTTTAGAAACTAAGATTAGGAGATCTCCTGAACCAAGTGTTTCAATGATTTGAATTGTTGCATAATAGTTTGATAAATAAGTTGAATTATATTTTAAAACATTTAAGTGGAGATTTAAGTTATCACAAATTAAGGAATGACGACTAATTCCTCAAATAACAATACGGTTACTATTATGAATCGTATCAATAATTTGTTCTAACTGGTTTATTTTTAAATTGCGATAAGTTTCATCCAAAGCATAGGTATGTAACTTATAAATATTATCAATAACATTATGTAAGGTTGTGTCATCTTCTTGGATATCAAATTCCTTAATATTATTATATTTTCCAGCAACTCAGACTTTGAATTTACTATAATTTTCAAAACCTAATTTTTTAATTAATCGACTTAATGTTGATGTATTAATAAAAAGACTGTCAGCTAATTCATTGATAGTTAATTCTAGAACACTCTGAATGTCATTATTTAACTTTTCAATTAATTGAATTTGTAATTCAGTTAATTGTTTTTCTTTGTCACATGTTATTATTTTCATGGCGGCTCCTCATTTTTACACATTTGCGCTTTAAACATAAATGTATAATTATATTATAACAATAATTTTCCAAAAAAATTTTATTCATCAAATTAATTGTAGGGAAAAATCTGTTAAAATTAATAGTAAATGGGGGAAAATAATGATTTATACAGAAGCAGATTTGATCAAACAACCAATAATTACCATTGAAACAGCTCTAATTATTACTGATTAATTATTAGCTTATTCACCAAATATTAAAGCGCTAAATGATGTTTTTATTACCGGGGTTCTTACTTATCATGCAAGTTTGAATGCAGTTAATGTTGTTGCAACAATTCAAGGCGAAATCGTTGTTGAAGACGCCCGAACTTTAGAACATTTTAAGGTCCCAATTAATTTAAAATGAAACGATGAATATAGTTTTAAATTTTTTAAAAAAAGTGATATTAATTATTTAAATGAACAAAACTTTGATATAATAAAATATGCGTGAGATGAAATAATTATGAATATTCCCTTTAATTTTGTCGAAAACTCTTGATATTTATAAAATATACCTAAAATTAGGTATATTTTTAATATATAGAGGTAAATAAATGATGAAAAAAATAATTACAGAATTAATAAATAGCTTAACAGATGATCAATTTTTAGAATTTTATGAAAAAATAAAACAACAAGCAGACTTAATTAAAAAACAAAAACGTTTAAATGAAATTGATCAAAAATTTAGAGATAAAGGCATTATATGTCCTAATTGCAAATCTTTTCATTGTGTTAAAAATGGTCATAATTCCGAAGGAAAACAAAAATATTTATGTAAAAAATGTCGTGCTAGTTTTGATGCATTTCGTCATCATTTTACTTATTGAAGTCATTTAAATTATGAACAGTGAAATTTATTAATTCAAATTTCATTGTTAGGACAATCTAGTAAAATAATTTCTCGTTTTATTAAAACAACCCCAAAAACCGCTTGATATAATCGACAAAAATTAATGCAATCAAAACAATTAGAAAATACACAGTTAAAATTTAAAAAATTAAATGGTCAAATCCAAATGGATGAAACATTTATTAAAGAAATTCATAAAGGCAATTTTAAAGATAAATTTGATAAACGAAAAACTCATCTCGATCCATTTTCAACTGATACCAAATGCTGTATTCAAATGGCAGTTGATAGCAATAATAATATTTTTGTTCAATCCACCAATACCAAAAGATTACAAAAACAATGGATTATTGAAAATATGAATAAGCAACTAATTAAAGAAAAATCAATAATTATTTCTGATATGCAACCACTATATTTATTAGTAGCAAAACAAACAAATTCTACTCTATATTCCACCAAAACTAGTACAAACCCTGATACTAGTTATCAAAAGTTAAATAAGATTAGTAAATTACAATCCAGTCTTAAAGAAGCCTTAATTCATTATCATGGTTTGGGTTTCACTAATATTCAAAATTATTTAAAGCTCTGAAAATGAAAATACCAACACAAAGGTTTAACACCAAACCAACAATCAACGGTATTATATTTTAACGTTTAAAAAATTTAAAGCAAAATCATAATCTTACACAAAATTAGTTTTCAAATTGTCATATTGATGATTTTTTTTATTTCATCAAGAGTTTTCGACAAAATTAAAGAATATTCCCTTTAATTTTGTCGAAAACTCTTGATATTTATAAAATATACCTAAAATTAGGTATATTTTTAATATATAGAGGTAAATAAATGATGAAAAAAATAATTACAGAATTAATAAATAGCTTAACAGATGATCAATTTTTAGAATTTTATGAAAAAATAAAACAACAAGCAGACTTAATTAAAAAACAAAAACGTTTAAATGAAATTGATCAAAAATTTAGAGATAAAGGCATTATATGTCCTAATTGCAAATCTTTTCATTGTGTTAAAAATGGTCATAATTCCGAAGGAAAACAAAAATATTTATGTAAAAAATGTCGTGCTAGTTTTGATGCATTTCGTCATCATTTTACTTATTGAAGTCATTTAAATTATGAACAGTGAAATTTATTAATTCAAATTTCATTGTTAGGACAATCTAGTAAAATAATTTCTCGTTTTATTAAAACAACCCCAAAAACCGCTTGATATAATCGACAAAAATTAATGCAATCAAAACAATTAGAAAATACACAGTTAAAATTTAAAAAATTAAATGGTCAAATCCAAATGGATGAAACATTTATTAAAGAAATTCATAAAGGCAATTTTAAAGATAAATTTGATAAACGAAAAACTCATCTCGATCCATTTTCAACTGATACCAAATGCTGTATTCAAATGGCGGTTGATAGCAATAATAATATTTTTGTTCAATCCACCAATACCAAAAGATTACAAAAACAATGGATTATTGAAAATATGAATAAGCAACTAATTAAAGAAAAATCAATAATTATTTCTGATATGCAACCACTATATTTATTAGTAGCAAAACAAACAAATTCTACTCTATATTCCACCAAAACTAGTACAAACCCTGATACTAGTTATCAAAAGTTAAATAAGATTAGTAAATTACAATCCAGTCTTAAAGAAGCCTTAATTCATTATCATGGTTTGGGTTTCACTAATATTCAAAATTATTTAAAGCTCTGAAAATGAAAATACCAACACAAAGGTTTAACACCAAACCAACAATCAACGGTATTATATTTTAACGTTTAAAAAATTTAAAGCAAAATCATAATCTTACACAAAATTAGTTTTCAAATTGTCATATTGATGATTTTTTTTATTTCATCAAGAGTTTTCGACAAAATTAAAGAATATTCCCTTTAATTTTGTCGAAAACTCTTGATATTTATAAAATATACATAAAATTAGGTATATTTTTAATATATAGAGGTAAATAAATGATGAAAAAAATAATTACAGAATTAATAAATAGCTTAACAGATGATCAATTTTTAGAATTTTATGAAAAAATAAAACAACAAGCAGACTTAATTAAAAAACAAAAACGTTTAAATGAAATTGATCAAAAATTTAGAGATAAAGGCATTATATGTCCTAATTGCAAATCTTTTCATTGTGTTAAAAATGGTCATAATTCCGAAGGAAAACAAAAATATTTATGTAAAAAATGTCGTGCTAGTTTTGATGCATTTCGTCATCATTTTACTTATTGAAGTCATTTAAATTATGAACAGTGAAATTTATTAATTCAAATTTCATTGTTAGGACAATCTAGTAAAATAATTTCTCGTTTTATTAAAACAACCCCAAAAACCGCTTGATATAATCGACAAAAATTAATGCAATCAAAACAATTAGAAAATACACAGTTAAAATTTAAAAAATTAAATGGTCAAATCCAAATGGATGAAACATTTATTAAAGAAATTCATAAAGGCAATTTTAAAGATAAATTTGATAAACGAAAAACTCATCTCGATCCATTTTCAACTGATACCAAATGCTGTATTCAAATGGCGGTTGATAGCAATAATAATATTTTTGTTCAATCCACCAATACCAAAAGATTACAAAAACAATGGATTATTGAAAATATGAATAAGCAACTAATTAAAGAAAAATCAATAATTATTTCTGATATGCAACCACTATATTTATTAGTAGCAAAACAAACAAATTCTACTCTATATTCCACCAAAACTAGTACAAACCCTGATACTAGTTATCAAAAGTTAAATAAGATTAGTAAATTACAATCCAGTCTTAAAGAAGCCTTAATTCATTATCATGGTTTGGGTTTCACTAATATTCAAAATTATTTAAAGCTCTGAAAATGAAAATACCAACACAAAGGTTTAACACCAAACCAACAATCAACGGTATTATATTTTAACGTTTAAAAAATTTAAAGCAAAATCATAATCTTACACAAAATTAGTTTTCAAATTGTCATATTGATGATTTTTTTTATTTCATCAAGAGTTTTCGACAAAATTAAAGAATATTCCTATTAATTTATCAAAAAATAGTGATAAAATAATTAGTGGTGATTCAACTTGGTAAGTTTTTTCAGAAGATGAATTTGCAGCATATCAGGCCACTCAAGTGGATTCACGATGAGAACAATTACACGAGAAATTGGTTAAAACAACAAAGGAGGGGAAATAATGGCAGTACCATTTCGCAAAACATCCAAACAGGCAAAAAGAAAACGCCGTACCCATTTTAAATTAGTTGGGGCAACTTTAATAGTATGTAAAAATTGTGGGGCAACAATTAAGCCACACAGAGTTTGTCGTGAATGTGGATATTATAAGAATAAAGAAGTTGTTAGAGTTGATTAATCTAATATTTCATTAACCTGAGAATCTTGTTAAAGATTCTTTTTTTTGTTTTGGTTAAACCAAAGGGAAAAGTGGGAGCATCAATTAATCTTGGTTAAAAACCGGAAAGTTTTAATTGTTAAAAATTACTGTTTTTTGTAAAAAAATTACTAAAAGTGTTGCAAAGTGGGAAATATTATCATATAATATGTAGGAAAGTGGGGGAGAATGGGATAAAATGGCGTTATTAGGAACTTACAACCATACTTTAGATGATAAAGGAAGATTAACAATTCCTTCTAAAATGCGAGAGCAATTTAAAGATGAAAAAGTCTTTATATCTCTTGGTTTTGATGGTTGTATTGATGTTCGTAATGAAGCAGAATGACTGAAGTGAACGGAAAAAGTTGCTTCAACAGGTCAAGCCACACCCGAAGGGCGGGCATTAACACGGAAAATCATGTCAATGTCGGATGAAACTACTTTCGATAATGCTGGACGAATTAAAATCTTGTCCATTTTACAAAATAAAGTAAGTATTACTAAAGATGTTGTGATTATTGGAAATAACGATCACATTGAATTATGAGATCCGCAAGTTTGAGAAACTTATATTGACCAAGCACCAGGAATGGAAGAAGCGGCGAAAAACTTTGAGGAAAAAATTTAAGCGATGGAATTTAAACATCAAAGTGTTTTATTGCAAGAAGCAATGAGGGGGTTGAACATCATTCCCAATGGGATTTATGTTGATTGTACCTTAGGACGAGCTGGTCATAGTCTTGAAATTTTAAAACATTTAGCCACTGGAAAGTTATATTGTTTTGAACAAGATGAAGAAGCAATTGTTGCTTCTCAGCAGGTTTTACAACAAAGTAATTATGATAACTATGAAATTATTAAAAATAACTTTGTTAATTTAGCGGCTGAGTTACAATTACGCCAAATTAAAACGGTTAATGGCATTTTATATGACCTTGGCGTTTCATCCCCCCAATTAGATGATGACAAACGGGGCTTTAGTTATCGCTATGATAGCATGTTAGATATGCGGATGAATCAGCAACAAATATTAACAGCTAAAACAGTTATCAACACTTATTCTATTGCTGCTTTAGCAAAGGTTTTTCAAGAGTATGGGGAAGAACCATTTGCAAAAGTTATTGCCAAAAATATTGGGATTGCTCGTGCTGAACAACCAATTGCAACAACATTCGAATTAGTAACAATTATTAAAAAAAGTTTACCGCAAAAAGTTCTTAAGAAAGCAAAGCATCCCGCAAAACGCATTTTTCAAGCGCTACGGATTGAAGTAAATCAAGAATTAGCGGTTTTACAAGCATCGTTAGAACAAGCAGCAAAAATTCTAGCTGTTAAAGGACGGTTAGTTGTTATTTCGTTTCATTCGTTAGAAGATCGCATTGTTAAAAAGTATTTTCAAACGTTAACACAAGATCCAAACTATGAAATTAATCAACAATTACCAACGGCATCGCATTTTGAAAGTAATTACCGGATTATTACCAAAAAAGCAATTGTCCCAGCGGTGGATGAACAAATACTTAATCCTCGTAGTACTAGTGCAAAGTTACGAATATTAGAACGGGTGAAATAATATTCAACTTAAAAAATATTAAAGGGAGGTGAGCGAAATGGACTATAAATTAAAAGAAGTTTATGCTGTGTTAGAAATTAAAAATTATAGTTTTAGTTTTATGGTTGGTGTTTATAGTGAATCACAAATTAAAGTGCTCTATAAAAGACATCTTGAATATCGTTTTTGTGATAATGGAGTCATTATTGATGAAAAAAATGTTGCAAAAGAATTAGCGAATTTAATTAAAGATGCTAATCGCCAATTGGGACTTGAAATTGAACGGGTGGCAATTACAGTTCTGGCTAATAATATGACAATTAAAACTTCAACCAAAATGCTAAATTTAACGCATGACCGTTTGGTTACTAAGAATGATATTGATTCATTAATTACGTTAGCAAAAGAAGTACCATTATTAGATGATGAAACAGCATTCTTTATTAGACCATATCGTTACATTCTTAATGAACAAAAAGCATTATCATCGCCACCAATCGGGCAGGCGGCGCATAAAGTAAGTATTAAGGCAATTGTTTATGTAACAAAAAAACAAATTATTCAAAGTATTTTTGCTACTTTAAAATATGCCAAAATAGAAATTATGGGTATTCTTCCAGAAGGGTTTAGTCTTGCGTGAAATCTTGCATCACCAGTTGATTTGCAGAATGGGATTACAATTATTGATTGAGATCATGACAGTATTAAAGCTTACGTCTTTGTTCGTGAAACTTTATCTAACCAAATTATTATTCCGGGTGGAGTTAAAAAAATTATTAATCGGTTACGTCATATCTTAAACTGTGATAATAAGCAAGCACTAAAGTATTTATATAAAATTATTAATTTAAATAATAATAGTAAAGATAATTTAATTATTTATAGTAAATATGATCATCAACAACAAAAACAATTAAATTTGACCCATTATGATTTAAAACGAATTGTTAACCATGTTTTAAGTGAAGAAATGGAAACATTAAATGAAAAATTGGCACATAGCTTAGGGCGCTATCATTATCCAATTGTTGTTATTGGTGAAATTTTACGAATTAGTGGGTTTAAAGAAACCTTATTGGCTTTAAATAAAGACCGTAATATTTCAGTTTATACGGCGCCAACATTAGGGGCAAAAGAACCATGAACGACCGGTCTCTTAGGGAATATCTACTATCAACATTTAGCAAACAAAGTTAGCGCAACAAATGTTCAATCAGTTGATCATCGCTATATTCGTTATCTAAATAATAATCTTGATAAAAAACAGCGAATGTTACCACCGAATGAGAATGGTCAACCAGGTGGTTCTGGTGGAACACCACAAGGGGTCGTGAATCTTAATCAACAACATTTTAATAGTTCACAACAATATCATCAAAAATATTACCAAAATATCAAATAAATAGTACAATATATATATAAAAATGGAGGAGTTAAGGTTATGGACAATTTTGATAATTATGAACAAGTTGCGTCAATAAAGGTCATTGGCATTGGTGGAGCTGGTAATAATGCTGTTAATAGAATGATTGAAGCTGGTGTCCAAGGGGTTGAATTTATTGTTGCAAATACTGATGCCCAAATTATTAGTGTTTCAAAATCAAAAAATAAAATTGTATTAGGGAAAGAAACATCAAAAGGGCTTGGAGCAGGTGCTAATCCTGATGTTGGCCGTCAAGCAGCAATTGAATCAGCAGAAGAAATTAAAGAAGCGTTAAAAGGCGCTGATATGGTTTTTGTTGCTGCTGGAATGGGTGGCGGAACTGGAACTGGGGCTGCCCCAATTATTGCGAAAATTGCAAAAGAACAAGGTGCATTAACAGTTGGAATTATTACGACTCCATTTTCTTTTGAAGGACGTGCTCGGAACAGTTATGCGATTCAAGGAACCGATGAATTACGTAAATATGTTGATTCATTAATTATTATTTCAAATGACCGCTTATTAGAAGTTATTGGGGGCGTGCCATTAAAGGATTCCTTCAAAGAGGCGGATAACATTTTACGTCAGGGAGTACAAACAATTACCGACTTAATTGCGGTACCATCATTAATTAACTTAGACTTTGCTGATATTAAAACGGTAATGAAAAGTAAAGGTAATGCTTTGTTTGGAATTGGAATTGGTTCTGGAAAAGACAAAGCAATTGAAGCGGCTAATAAGGCGATTATTTCACCATTATTAGAAGCATCAATTCGTGGGGCAAAAGATGCCATTATTAATGTTACTGGTGGAAACACATTAACCTTAAATGACGCTAATGATGCTGTTGACATTGTTAAACAGGCAATTGGTGGTGAAATTAATATTATCTTTGGAACTGCTGTTAATGAACATCTAGATGATGAAATGATTGTGACAGTTATTGCCACAGGGTTTGATGAAGATGAAAATTTTTTAAACCCCGATAATAATTATTGTGCTTCAGCGGAAGAATATGAAGAACCTTCATCAAAAACAGCGCCACCTGAAAATGCTGATGAGGATCCAGAAGACCAAGATGTTGTCCGTAAGTGCCCAAGTTATTTTAATAATTTACAAGAAAATGCTGGCCGCGAAACAGCAAATGCCAGCCGTCGAATCAATGCGTGAAAAGAACATGTCAATGAGAATAATCGATCAGCTGATAATGATGATGACGATGATGATTTACCACCATTTGTTCGTCGTAGTTGATAATAATGAGCATTTTTAAGAAAAAACCTAAAAGTATTTACGATTCTCAACCACGAATTGATTTTAATGACACTGCTGCTGTTGAACCAATTGTCCAAACCGATCGCAAAGAAGATAACACCCCACAAGCACCAACCGTTCCTTTTCAAAAGGTTACTTTTGATGCGTCAGAACCAGCGCCGAACGTTGCAACTAGTGATGAAACTAGTTCAACGATAAGCACTGGTTTTGTTGCAGATAGTTATAATGATGCTCCGAAAATGGCTGATTTATTATTAAGCAAAGGACAGTTAGTTGTTCATTTGGAAAAGTTATCAAAAGAAGAGCGAATTCGGTTGTTAGATTTTATGACCGGGGTAATGTATGCGTTTGATGGGGATGTTCAAAAGTTAGAACATAAGACTTATCAATTTATGATTAGAAAAGATGCTTAATAAAACTCAATTATTACAACATTACCAGCAAGATTATGATTTAATTAATAAAATTAAGGGTTGGTGTGCCCAAGCACGCCAAGGAAAAATTGTTGCAACCGGTTTTCTTGATTTACGCCAATTAGCAATTTTAACGGCAATCCTTCGCCAAGAAAAAATCACTGATTATAGCATTCACGAATCATTTGTGAATGGCTTTCGGAAGACGGTTACTTTTAATAGTACCCAGGATAATACGATTATTCTGACAACCCCGCAACCAACTCCCACTATTTTACAACATCATCTTGTGCCGGGGTTCATTTTAAACCAGTTACAGTTAGATTTGCGTGTAATTGGTGATTTATATGTTACTGCGACTATGATATCTTTAAGTGTTTTAGCAAAAATTGGACCAGTGTTTACTAATACACCACTGGTAATTCAAAAGCATGTTCTAATATGACACTAAGTACCATCACCCGTTGTCCTTGACCACCAGTTTACGATTTTTACTAAAACAGTTAAAAGTTTACGGTTAGATGCAATTGTTAGTGCGATTTGTAATTTGTCCCGCCAAAAAGGGCAAGCTTATGTTGAAGCAGATAATGTTTATGTTAATTTTTCGGTGGTAAATAATAAGACTTTTCAAGTTGCTTGTGATATTATAATATCAATAAGGCGGTATGGTCGTTTTAAAATTAATGAAATTATTCCGAGCAAAAATCAACATTATCGAATTACAATTGCAAAATTTGCATAAAAGGTAGGGAAAGTTATGGCAGAACAAGATAGAGACTTACGAACAGTTATTCGTGAACAAAATGAAATTATTGAAAAGTTAACATATGATAATCGCCAATTAGTCCAACGGTTGCAAGAATTACAACATTTAGAGCATATTTCGCGCTATAACATTGAGAAATCGCGGGAAGCCTTTGAAGTTGCTAGTCATAACGCTGGGCGAATTATTATGAAAGCAGTTGATTTTTCATATGCGTTTAAAGATGAAATTGCCTTATTATTAGAAGCAATTGATGATCACCGCCATAATCCGCAAAATGTCTTAAAAGTAATTGATGAGTTCTTAGAACGTAATAAACGAATTTATGCTTTTTCAATTAATGATGGGGAACGGATTACGGAAATGATTAAGAAAGAAATTATTAACAAAATTAGATAAATAGTGTAAGATTTATTTATAAGAAAACAAACCACAATTATTTGGCCCTTTTATCGCAGCAAGGTTAGGAAGATGAGAGCTAATTATAAAACCCAAATAATTATCCCTTGTTTTTACAACTAAACAAACATTGTAAAAAAAGGTAAATATTGCCAAGATATTTATAAAGTAAGATGGTACCGCGTGTTATTAGCGCTCTTATAGTCTTACTTTTTTTATGACAGAAAGGAATGATTTTGATGAACTATAAAGATACCTTATTAACACCAAACACTTTATTTGAGATGAAAGCAAATTTAACTGAAAAAGAGCCAAAAATTCAACTGGAATGATTACGTAATAATGTTGTGAGGGGGCGTTATCACCATAATGCTCATCAGCCACCATTTATTCTCCATGATGGTCCGCCGTATGCTAACGGTGACTTGCATGTTGGTCATGCCTTAAATAAAATTTTAAAAGATTTTATTGTTCGGTATTATAACCAAAAGGGTTACTATAGTCCGTGAATTTGTGGGTGAGATACGCACGGTTTGCCAATTGAAACAGCCGTTGTTAAAAGTGGGGTTGATCGTAAAACAACACCGCCCGTTGCTTTTCGACAAATTTGTCGAAAATATGCTTTAGAGCAAATTGATAAACAAATTGAACAATTTAGTCGTTTGGGGTTATTTAGTGACTTCACAAACCACCGTTACGTGACCTTAGATTTAGAATATGAATTAGAACAATTACGATTATTTCAAACAATGGTTCAAAAACAATTAATTTATCGTCAGTTAAAGCCAATTTATTGATCACCATCAAGTGAATCAGCGTTAGCAGAAGCTGAAATTGAATATGAAGAATTATCAGCGCCTTCAATTTATGTTACTTTTAATGTTACAACGGGAAATAGTCTAATTAGTCCCGGAACAAAAATTGTTATTTGAACAACAACACCATGAACAATTCCAATGAACCAGTTGTTAGCTGTTGGCGCAGAAATTGTTTATGTGGAAGTATTAGTGCAGGGGGTAAAATATTTAGTTGCTAAAGCATTATTAGAAGCGATTCAAACAACGATTGGATGAGAAGAGGTTCACATTTTACAAGAAGTTAGCGGAACTGCCTTAGTTGGAATTGTGACGAAACATCCGTTATATGATCGTGATAGTATCGTTTTTCTTGGCCATCATGTGACAACTGAAGCTGGAACAGGGATTGTTCATACTGCCTCGGGATTTGGTGAAGATGATTATCACATTGCTCGTGCCAATAATATTCCAATTTTTGCCCCATTAGATGATGAGGGAAAATATACGAAAGAAGTCAATGATGAAACATTAACGGGTGTTTTTTATGAAAATGCTAATAAAATGATTGGTCAACGGTTAGAACAAGAGGGGGCTTTACTAAAATTAAAATTTATTAAGCATAAACATCCAATTGATTGACGAACAAAAAAACCAGTTATTTATCGTGCCACTGCCCAATGGTTTGTATCAATTGAAAAAATGAAACCAGCACTGTTAGCTGAAATTAAAAAGGTACAATGAAATCCGTCGTGAGCAGCAAAACGAATGGAAACAATGATTGAAAATCGCCAAGATTGATGTATTTCACGACAACGGTTATGAGGGGTGCCAATTATTGCTTTTTATGATGAAAATAATGTCCCACAATTTAATTCAGAATTGATTGACCATGTTATTAAATTATTTCAACAAGCAAAAACAACAGATATTTGGTTTGAATGAACTGCTGATCAATTGTTACCACCAGCTTATCAAAAGCGACAATGACGCAAAGAACAAGATATTATGGATGTGTGGTTTGATAGTGGAGTTAGTAATTTAGCCGTGACAAAAGCACACCAATTACCACATCCTGTCAGTGTTTATTTAGAAGGGATTGACCAATTTCGCGGATGATTTAATTCTTCTTTAATTAATTCTGTTGTTGCAACCGGACATGCGCCATATCAAATTGTTTTATCACATGGGTTTGCGAATGATGAAAAAGGTCGTAAGATGAGTAAATCATTAGGAAATGTTATTTCGCCGTTAGCAATTACTGCTCAATATGGCGCTGATATTTTACGAATGTGAGTAGCTGCAGTTGATTATCGTGATGATGTTAAAATTGGGCCAGATATTTTAAAACAAGTGGCGGAAGCATATCGAAAAATCCGTAATACGTTGCGCTTTTTATTAGCTAATTTAACTGATTTTAACCCCGCAACTGATCTTCGTGATGATTTAGCAGAAGTTGATTGATATGTTTTACACTTAGCGCGTGAATTTCAGCAAAAAGTTAATCGCAACTATGAAGAATTTAACTTTAATAATGTTTATATGTTAATCAATAACTTTGTGACAACAACATTATCGAAGTTTTATTTAGATTTTACAAAAGATATTTTATATATTGAAGCAATGACTTCATCGCGCCGAAGAGCAGTCCAAACAACGTTATATTATTTATATCGTATTTTAAGTGATGCGTTAAAACCAATTATTCCGCATACAATTGAAGAAAGTCACAAGTTCATTAAGTATCCACACCAACAAAGTTCTGTTCATTTTGAAGAAAATTTTGTTTTTAGTAAACCAATTAGTTTAGAACTAGTGGCAAAGTGAGAACAAGTGTTAAAATTACGTGATGATGTCAACAAAGAGTTAGAATATCGTCGTGAACGGAAAGAAATTAAAAAATCATTAGAATGTCAATTAACGATTGCCTTAAAACCAGCTTATGCTAAATTAGCAACAATTGCTGATTTACATCAAATCTTTATTGTTAGTGAAATTATTTTTACCCCTAAGCATAATAATTTAACTGAATATGAAACAAGTTATATTACAGCGCAAGAAAAAGATGGCTTTAAATGTCAGCGTTGTTGAATGATTTACGAACATTTAAATGCGGAAAATAATGATATTTGTGATCGTTGTTTTAATGTTTTATTAGCAAAAAATGTGCGATAATAATAGCAATGAAATAAAAGGAGTTAGAAAGAATGAGAGAACGTACAAAGCAATTTTGGCATGATGTTGGTGAATATTTTAAAAGTCGAAATTATATTTGAAAATTTAAGCTCCAAATTTGCTTACCAATTTTTATTGGTTTATTAATTTTAGATATTATTACAAAGCAATTAGCCTTTCATTTATTATCCCATGATCCTTATGCCCCAGAAGTTAAGTTTCTTGATGGTTTTATTAATTTTAAGTTTGTTATTAACAAAGGCATTGCTTTTGGAGCAAATGCTGATAATTTAGTGGCAACAATTATTGGTGCGGTGCTAATTACGATATTAGCTTTTATTGTGTTTTTATATATTAATAGTAAAACAGCAGCGATTGGTTTAATTATGATAACTTGTGGTGGGTTTGGTAACTTAATTGATCGTATGTGAAACCAAGGGGGAGTTGTTGACTTTTTAGCATGAATTCTCTTTCCACCATATAGTATTTTTAATTTATCTGATACTTGAGTAACATTTGGGGTTGTTGTTTTAGTATTAGCAATTATCATTGAAATTACGCGCTTTTATCGTGACCGTGCGCGAAGTAATCGCGAAGAAAGTATTGTGAATAATGAATAAAATTACTTTTGTTGCATCAACAAGTGGGCGCATTGATAAAGTGTTAGTCGCATATTTTGCCACAACAGCAACGATCTTTTCACGAACAAAAATTCAAGAATTAATAACCCAAAACCAAGTCCAAGTTAATGACCAATTTGTGCACCAAAATTATCTTGTCCAAGTTAACAATGATACAATTACTGTTACTTTACCATCGCCATCAACAACAAACCCAACGCCAATGGCAATGCCATTAACAGTGTTGTACGAAGATGATGTGTTATTGGTAATTGATAAACCAAATAATTTGGTTGTTCATCCTGCCCCGGGGCATTTAAATGACACCTTAGTTAATGCTTTAATTGCCCGAAGTGAAGATTGATCAACTGTTAGCGGTGAATTGCGACCAGGAATTGTCCATCGGATTGATCGGCAAACAACAGGAACATTAATTATTGCTAAAAATGATTTTATTCATCACCAATTGCAAGAACAAATTCAAACAAAGCAATTACAACGACGATATTTAGCCCTGGTGCACGGTAATATTGTTGAAACGCGAGCAAAAATTGATGCGCCAATTGGTCGCGATCCGCAAGATCGCAAGAAAATGGTTGTCACAGCCAAAAATTCTAAAAAAGCAGTGACTAATATTCTTGTAATTGAGCGCTTTAATGATTATACTTATATAGAGTGTGAGTTAGAAACTGGTCGCACGCATCAAATTCGAGCGCATTTAAAGTATATTAATCATCCGGTTGTTGGTGACCCACTATATGGGACGGTCGCTGATAAAAAGGAATCATTTGGCCAATATTTGCATGCTTATCAGTTAACTTTTATGCATCCAATTACAAATCTTCCAATTACGGTATCAGCAGCATTACCGTTGGAATTTGAAAATAAATTAGCAGCATTACGCACGAAAGGATAGGAAACAATGAGTTTTGATAAAGACAAGTTATCATTGGTTGATTATTTTCTTAAACAAGAGAAATATAATGTTTATAAAAATAAACCCCGAGGTAATAATAATGTTTATTTATATAAAGTTGATAGTAAAGAATTTCAAATAATTAAAATTATTGATGATTTTAGTGGTGAATTTAAAGAATATGTTAGTGTTGATGAAGTGGTCCAAGATTTAAAGGCTTTTTTAAATAAAAAATTTCAACGAGTAAAACTTTCTATTTTGTCAGTTGTTTTAATTGAAAATCGTTCGCAAGTTTATAAGGAAGATAATGGGGATGTTGTTTTATTTGTTGATAGACATAATCATCTTGACCGGTTAAGTCATTATTATCCAAAAATTACAATGTTAGAAGATAACAATGATGATAGTTCAATGGCGGGGATGTCACCAGAAGAAATCTTAGATGGAATTAAAGATCCAAATAGTAAATTAACAAAAAACTTAAAACAATTAAGTGATAAGTTAAGTGTTAATAATTTAGGGGTGACATGAGTTTTAATTGCGTTATTATTAATTATTCCAATTGTTGGGATCTTTTTTGGAGCGCAAATTTTTAACACGAAAGACTTAAGTACCAATGCCACGGCCCTTGTTTACGGGGGTATTACCCGTGATTTATTAATTTGAAGTAATCAATGGTGAAGATTATGAACTTATATTCTATTTTCTGGTAATCCATTTTTGGTTGTTTTCAACTTATTTATGATTTTTAGTGTCGCTCGTTATTCTGAAGCATTATTAGGACGATGATGGTTAGCAATTATTTTAATTTTTGGGGTGCCATTAGCAGGGTTATTTTTAGCCGCAGTGTTACCAAATTGAATTTTTGGTGGGTCAACAATTTTATTAGCAATCTTATGGGGTGCTTTATTTAGTTATAATTATGGGAAAGATGATTTAGGAGCGCTAATTGCAAATCAACGAACACTAGTTGTAGTGATGTGATTGTTATTAATGCCATTATTTTTAGGTTATTCATATTACTTAATTAATTTCGTTGGTTTTTTCGCGGGTAGTGCCATTGGTTATTGTTTAGAGTTTAATCGCACAAATCGCATCAATTGAACAATGTTGTATCCTGTTTTGGTTGTTGTTGTGATGATTGCTGTGATTGCTGTTACTTTATCGTGACGACGTTATGTGCCACCATATAATGGTGATGTTATTGATGCTTTAATAAGTTATTACCGCGCCGGTTTAGTCAGTCGGGGCAGCATTGAAAATATGTTGGGTAATTATTATTTCTATCCAAAAAATAATTGACCAAATTTCTTAACATCTAATCAGCAAACAACAAAGGATATTATCAATATGTTTGGAATGGTTTTATGACACCGTTAACAGCACAAAAACGGACTGATTACTTATCGTGAGATGACTTTTTCTTAAGTGTGGCGCATGTTTGTGCGATGCGTAGTAAGGACCCGCACACGCAAGTTGGTAGTTGTGTTGTTAATCAAATTGGTCAAATTATTGCCACTGGTTATAATGGCTTACCACGTGGTTTAAATGATAATGAATTTCCCTGAGCACGGGAAGGAGAATATTTAGAAACAAAATATCCTTATGTTGCGCATGCGGAATTAAATGCCATTTTAAGTGCTCATACTAACTTAGAAAATTGTCGGATTTATACAACCTTATTTCCTTGTGCTGAATGTGCTAAAATTATCATTCAAGTTGGAATTAAAGAAGTCATTTATGATGATGATAAATATGTTGGTATTGATGATAACAAAGCAGCCAAACGAATGTTTGACCAAGCCCAAGTTAGCTATCGATCGTTACCAGTTATTAGTATCACTGTAACGCGCCAACCAAAATAAATATTAAACCATTTTCTTATTAACTATTAATTAGAAAGGTTCTTTTTGATAAATGAAAAAATATTTTACCGATCGCAAGTTATTTATTTACCGAATTATTGGTATTATGCTAATTTTTATTTTTTTAGTGTGTGATTTTATTTTAGTTTTAAAAACAAAGAGTGGGATTTATGGCCAGCTATCATCATATGGGGAACGGTTGTAAGGTACCATACACATTTAAGAATTTAGCATAATACCGCGTAAAAGCGGTTTTTTACGTTTAAGAAGGAGAAATGTGGTATGGAAAAAATTAACAGTATTATTAAACAAATAGAACAAGTAAAACAAATATGTGGTGATGATTTTAAAAAATGACCTAACAAAATGGCACATGAGACATTAAAAATTGTTTATGAAGAATTAAAAGAGGCAATTGATAATGGCAAAATATTGTAAAAAATGTCAATGTCCAGTAAATACGATTGATAGCGATTTATGTTTATTTTGTAAGGGAGGATACTAATAATGGCAAAAACAGTTATACAAATAAGCCAAGAGCAACAAATATATTTACAAGAAAGTTTAAGCAATAAAACATATAAAGATGTTTGTGATGAATTTATTGAATTATGTAAAAAATTAAGTTTAGATGATTATGAAAAAGGTAAATCAATGATGGAACATTTTAATAATTTTATCAATGCACAAATAGTAGGAAAACAAGAACTTTTAACTTGTCAACATTGTATTAATGCAAAAGGTAAAATTAGTGAATTACCTTGAAATAAAGAAATTCAAAATGAGAATATAAAATAATGACAATAAAAGAATTTAATTATAAATATAAAAATGGATATATAGTTAAAAAATTACCTAACTCAGAGAAATATTTATTCCTATATGTTATAGGCAATGACGATTGAGATTGAATTGCATGAATTACTGAAGATTATTTTAATTCTACAGGACATTGAATTGAACCTGAAGTAGTTAAAGACTTTATATCAATTAAATTAAAAGGAGAAAAAAATAAATTACAAACAATTATTGAATTATAAATTTACTAAAATAAAAAAGCTAGGAAAAAATTATGAAGAAACTATGAAAAAAAATAAAACAACTAAAAGAAATTAAAAAAATACATCAATATGCTGTTAAGTGAGCAGCAGATATTCCACATATTAAATTTAAAAAAAGTGCAACATAACTGTTGAAAAATTAATTATTTTTAATTAGAAAGGGGTTAGCTACAATGGAAAACATAAAAATTTGTGAATCTGGTTGATATGATCGAAGTAGGAATTTTGCTAAAGACTTTGATTTTATAAAAGAGTTTAGCACTAATTCTGAAACTAAAGAAATTTATAAACCTTACAAGCAAAAAGATAAAAATAAAAATATATCTAATTATCGAATTCATAAAAGTTCTATGCAAAAATATAATAATTGTGGCCAAAAAATAATTAGTTACATTGTTAAAACTCCTGAGCGTTGAATTATTTTTCTTGGTTCTTTTGTTCATAAGGATAAATTTAAAGATGATTTTTTAATAGTTGGAATTGTTCCACAATTTATTTATTATACTCGAACAAATAGAGAAGCTGCACATGGAATTCCAAGTATTAAGAAAAAAGGATTTAATATTTTTGTTGATTTAATTGAATTAGAACAATATGATCATAAAACACAAATTGAGGCTAATAATCAATTAACAAAAATATGAAATAACAATCAAGAATGAATTAATAAGCGTATCGAAAATAATGAAAGAATAAAAAAACTTGCTGAAGTGCAAGAAAAAAAATTATCAAACCAACCTGTAACCTACCGTGGTGCATAATATAAAATTAATGATAACCCTGACAGTAATAATGATCCTCCAACCATTGTTTTTGATAATGACGACAATATTTTATGAGATTAATGATAGGAGAGGGAATTTAATAGAAACATACGTCTATGTGTAAATTATAACACAATAGACTATTTTTGCGTAAATTGTTATTTTTGCTTTGGCAAAATATTATGATATTCTTGTTCACATAAAATATACAAAAGAAATCACAGAAAGGTACACATAAAAGTCACGAATATTGATATGGAGGTTTTTATGAAACAACAAAGTTATTTTCCTAGTTTCTCAGTTGGGATAGATCCAGCTGGAATTGGAACTACTGGTATTTTTATTAAGACAATTGGAACACGATTTCCCCACTATAAATATGTCCAAGTAAGGTGCAGTAATCCAACGGATTCAGCAAATGAAATTTTAACTATTATCAATAATTTTAAAAATAAACATCATGATTTATCTTTAAATGTGGTAGTAGTTGAGAATTTGCACATGGGTCCTGAAAAAATGCGTGAGGTGCGTGCAACCCGTGAGTTAATTGGAATTTTAAGATATGAATTGCAAAATAAAATGCAATTACATTACCCAGCTGATAAAAACAAGGAAATTATTAAAAAAGAACTTAAAGAACGAACTACTAAAAATGAGCATTCAATTCATGCAAAAGCAATTTTAGAGGCACATTTTAGGGAAAAAGAATTTGGATATAAATGTGAAAAATACAATTGGGAGGTAATTGATTATGGCACAAAGAAAAATTGATAATAAGATGTTGCTATCAGTATTTGATGGCATTGTTGCAGTTTATAAAAAAGATTTATTAAAAGAAAAAATTAATGGTGTTGAAGTTGATGTGATGAGTATGCAAATTCGTTGAGGTTCCAGTTATGGCTGAATTAAAGAAACTATTTCAAAAAATATAACTCAGTTAAAGAAATTTGAAGTTAATGATGTAATTCACATTAAAGGCTCTTTAACTAATATTTTTAGTCGATATTATAAAAATAATTTGTTAGTTATTAATAATTTAATTGAAATTGATAAAGTAGGTAGGTTGGATCGTGCATATCATAAAAAATAAGTAAACCTTGACAAATTAAGAAAAATAGTGCATCTATATGTACCAGGAGGAATTATTATGGCCAATATAATTAAAAAATTAAAATTAGATGATAAAGGTAATCCAATTTTAAATGATAAAAAATAATTTGAAATTGAAGAAGTTGATTTAGACTCTTTAATGGCAGATGAAATAAAAAAACAAGTTAATGAACAAGGTGAAAAATTAGCAGAAGAAAAAGCTAAAGAAATACCCACTAAACAATTAGAAGATCAAACTACTAAAACGAAAACTGAAAAAGAAGATAGTCTTGCAGTTCTTGAAAAACAATTTGCAGAAATTCAACAAGGAATTAAAGGAAATCAAGGTTTAGGATTTACTCAAGAAAATAAACAGTCTGATAACTTAAATGTTAATAATAATCAAGAATCAAATTCTTCAATGGGAATTGATTTACAATCATTCAAAATAGTGGGAGGTAGTGAATAATGGCAATTACATTAAATAATATTCAAACTTATTTTAAGGATAATTTTAAATTAAGTAATTTATATGGAAGATCTAAATATTCTGTTTTATTCCCTAATGAGTTGCAACAAGATGGTGGTGGATGAAAAGCCGAAGTTTACTTACCAATTATAAATGAATCAATAACACAAAAAGATTGAGATCCTAATTTAGGTTTTACGGAAACTTATGTTACAGAAGACTTTAAAAAAGTACAATTAGATCAAAATTTTACTGTTTATAATCGAATTGCTAATCAAGATAAATTGGCATCAAATTGACCAGCTAATAAATTAACAATTACTGATTCACAAAAAGCTAAAATTTTAGATAAATATATTATTAAAGTTTTATGCACAAACGTAGCAAATAAAATTACAAGTCCAATTAAAATTACAAAAGATAATTTTGTAACTGAATTAAAACGTTTACAAGCATTTGTTTTAGAAAATGATATTCATTTAGAAGATTGTATTATTTTTATTGATCCTGAAGTCGTAAGTGCAATGATTAATGCTAAAATTCAATATTCAAAAGCAACAATTGAAGGAACTTTGGCAACAATTACTTCCGCATTAGGATTTAATTTTGTTGAGGCTCCAATTAAACAGTATGGTCATTTAATGGTACCAATTGCACCACAAGCAATGGCATGAGTTCTTGCTATTGATGTGCCACTACAAGCGGGACAGTATACTCAAGGAAGATATTTGGGTCAGTTATTTATTGCCAATAATGAATTTTATTATGGTGAAGTTGTTCAAAATAAATTTTGATTTTCATATCCAGACCCTGATTATGTGCCACCATCATCAACAAGAGTAACAAGAAGTATTGAAAATGTTGAACAATTAGAAAATGCAAAAAGATTAGCCTTATATTTAGTTCTTGAAGCTTATGATGGTGTCCCTTACACTAAAGAACGTAGTGAATATGTTAAAAAAATTAATGATGCAAATAAATTAGATGATGTATATAAAACTAAAGAAGAAGCATTTAAGTTTTTAGACACTAAAAATGCCTCGTAAGATTTTAGATCAAAACTTAATAACGTATAAAAAACGGATTGTTTATCAAACGCCTCAAAAAGCAAAATCATTTTGAGAACTATTATTAGCGATGATTGGTCTACAAGTATTAGCAACAGTTTTAGGGTTTTTAACTGCTGGAATTGGGGCAGGAATAATTGAGGGTTTAGGTGCATCTCAGTTGTTTATTACAACAGGAAAAGTTTTTATTAGTGGAGTTACGAATTTTTTAGTAATGGAAACAAATGATGTTATCAATAACAATGTGAGTTTAAAAAATACGTTATTAAATTTGGCTTTTTCATTTAATGATTTTGGTAAATTAGGACGAGGTTTAAAAGCTCAAAAAATTATTAAAATTGCTAATGAACAATGAATTTTCAAGCAATTGGGGATTAGTGCTAAAGTTAAAAACTTTATGCAAATTAGAAATAAAGTTGCTTTATCCGAAATTATTACTAAAAATAAAGTTGTAATTCGTTTTAATAAAACTGTAACAGATGAACAATTACTGCAAACAATCGCTAGCATTGCTGATGCTGAATTACGAAAACAGTTAAAAAATCTTTCTGCTGATTCAATTCGCGATTTATTGGCACTTCAAAAAACGATTTATAAATTAAATCCTAGCTTAATTCCAAAATATACTAATTTAGATCTTAAAAAATATGATAGTTATTTACAAAAGTCGGCAGGTATTTCATTAAAAGATTTTGTTAGAATGAATTATTATGATTCGATTGCAATCATTACCGACTTAGCTACTAAAACAAAAATTGGAAATACTACCTTGATGAAGATTAATCAATATCGATTAGAAAATCAATTTTGAAATCAGCTTTATAAAAGATTTATTAAAGTTAAGGGAAAAGTTAATTCATCAATTAAAAAAGCAAATCCATTTTATTGAATTGAAAAAGCTTTAAATACTGTTTTTGAACCAATTAAGAAAAAAATAACCCAATTATCTGAAAAAGTTTCACAGACCATTACAAAAATTTTTAAAGTTGATCCAAAAAAATTATTGTATCAATCATTAATTTCATATCAGCCTGATTCATTTTTATTAGGTTTTAAGTTTGAACCTTTAGGAATTAGTGGAGAAGGAATTATTGAAATTCATAAAAAAGATTATATTTCTAAAAAAACAGGCATTGTTTCAAAATATCGTCCAATTATAGCTTACACAACTTTACTTGAAGTTGAACAATTCGCTGTTTCACAACATCAAAACACTTTTTATCGTGAAAATTGACAATTAGGATTTGGTTATTCACAAAATGAGTTTCAATTATTATCTTTTTTAAGTCCAAAAATTGCTTCAATTTTTCAACAAAATATTAATTTTTTCAATTCAATTAAATCGTTGTATCATGTTGCAAAAAATTTCAATGTTAACAACTGGGGTGAAAATCAAGTTAATAAAATGTATAAAAAAATTTTTAATACTAATTTTAATTTTTTATTAGGAGCAATCCCCAGTTTAAAATTTTTTACACCAGTAATTAAGAATTTAATTATTAATCATCAATATAAAAATGGTCAAGTTGTTAAAATCTTATCATCAAAAGTAGGTTCACATCTAAATCGACAATATATTAGGGGGATATAATTATGGAACTTAATCAATTGTTAGAAATAACTTCATATAATGATTATTTTAATAATTGGAGAAGTACGGTAGGTCAATTTTCTAAATTAACGTCATATCAAAAATCTTTAGGATATGCGACTCCAGAGGAATTTTTTAACGCGCAAATGATTACCGCACAACAAATGGCCAATGAGAAAATTGGTAATATGATTGATAATCCTAATTGATTTAATTCACGTGATTTACCAGCAATTACACAGGAACATTTAAAACGTTTTACTTACCGGGCAATGGATTATTTACCCGTTAACGATTATGTTGTTGTCGAAGATGATCGTGTTAATATATCAATTAGCAATGGTAGTCGAACTGATTCAACAGTTAAAACTCCTAAATTAACAATTGATGGTTTATTGGGTGATTTTGCATGAAGAGCTTGACGAGCAACCGGTCTAGAGCATCTATATTCAACTTATTTAGCAAAAAAGAATTAGACACCATTATTAGACCCGAAACAGTTTTATGACAAACAAGAAATTGATGCTTTCTTATTGGAAATAGATAATACAATTCAAGAAGAACATAGTTTTGCTGAAATTGAAACAACAAAAAACCGTGATTTAATTGTTAAAATAGAAACTGAATTAACATCCGAAATTAACCAAAAGCAAAATATTGCTGATCAAATTTTATATCAGCAAGCAACTGATGATGAAGGTCAACCAGTTGGACCTATTGAAAAACTAGGTCAATTTGATGAAATTTTAGAAATTAGTCGTTATCCAGCAAATGCCGTTGTCACAACTCCCGAAGGTAAAAAACGTGCAATTTTAAATCATAACATTTTGGGTGAAGTTAAAGATGCTATGGTTGTTCAGTCAACTTCTGATAGTGATTTAGTAAATGCAATTGGACGTGTTTGAGGATATGGTGTTGAAAATGATGTAATGCAAGCAAAAACTGATATCGCCAAAAATACAACTGATATTACAAATAACAAAAGTAATATTGGTGATATTACTCAATTAACGACAGATCAAAAAGATAATTTAACAAATGCTATTAATTCGACAAATGATAAATTTGATTTACTAAAGAATAATCTTTATAAAGATGTTACTGATTTTTTTAAGACAAAAGGTAGTTTATTAGATATAAATAAAAAGTATTTAATTGTTGCTTTTGGAATAATAAATAATAAAGAATTATATTTTTGAAATTTTGTTAAACCAAATTATCAAGAAGTTTCACCAGGAGTAAAAACTAGTCAAGACATTTTTTTATCGTCAGAGACTAATGTATCTTCAACTCAAGCTGGCGTTATTTCAATTAAAACATCTTGAGTTAGTATTAGTTTTCCAATTGATGGTGCAATTGCAAGAGAAGGTATCATAAGTTTAAGGGGAAATAACTGTACTTTTGATGTTACAAAAAGCCAAATGACTGATAGTAAAAATTTATCAGGTCAAATTTCAGAATTTAGTGTATATGAATATAATGGTCAAGGAATACCATTGCCAATAACATTTGATAAACCTATTTCAAATCAGAAAATTAATTTTACAATTCCCTATTGAGAAAAACAACATGAACTAGAATTAGCAGAAGAGGAAAGCAAACGATTAAAGAGAGAAAATGCTAAATTATCTGATATTAAGCCATTAGAAGACCAAATTAGCGAAATTAAACCTATTGTTGATGGATTTTTTTTATACAGCAAAAAGATGAGCATCGAATGAAAACATTAGGGTTACATCCTTACTATAAATATTACAAAAAAAATGAAGGAGATGACTCATAATGGCAGATACAAAATTTAATTTATTTGAAAGTTTAAATCCAAAACCCATTTTTGATGGCTTGAAGAAATTATTTAATGTAGGGCAGTGAAAAAATAAATATCTTGATGAAAGAGATAATCGACAAAAAGAACTAACAAATGAGTTGCAGTTATCAAAAGAAATTTGTGAGTTAAAAATTAAACGTCAAGCAATGTTTCGTTATTTTGGCCATATTCCATATTTATCAATTTTCTCAATTTTATTAGTGGCTAGCCAATACAAATGATTTGGAGAGGGTTTATCTCCAATTTATGATACTCATAATTTTATTACTTTAAAATTTGGAGAATGGGGTGGTTACCCGGTGGAATATTTAGGAATTTGAGGAATCTGTAAAGTAACTAATAATCCATTAACTAGAAAATTATATATTGGTAAAGGTTTTCAACATCTTTATCGGTTACCTGCTTATTTGATTACAATACCAATTTGAACAATGTTCAATAAGAAAATTAAACAAAAAGAAGATTTATGAAATGAAAGAAAATTAAATTCATTGACAAATCAAGAAAAATAGTGCATCTATATGTACCAGGAGGAATTTAAAATGATCAAAAATAAAAAGCGTAAAATTAGAAATTATACTATTACCGGAGTATCGGGAATAACAGGATTAGGAGTTGCTGAAGGAATTTTCTATGGAATTCCAAAACTGAGTCAAATACTACCCGGGTGGGCAATTGCTTTATTTATTTGCTTAATTATGCTCTTAGCAATGTTATTTGCATTTTTAGTTTTATCATACATTGCTAATATTCGTGATGCAGAATTGCGAAGACGATTAAAAACTGAGGAATTATTACAATATGGTGATCAAATTTCACGCGCTAATGGTTTACAAGGATTAATTCCAGATGATGATAAAACCAGTCTACTTAATAAGCAAAATGAAATTAAATCACAGTTGTATGATCGTGAACAACACGAAAAAGCAATGAAAATGAAAAAGAAATTTTAGTTGGATTATTCCAACTTTTTCTTTATAATTTAGGTAAAGGAGGAAATTGCGGTATGAAAAAAATTTTATCATTACTAGGAGCAGTAAGTTTAGCTAGTACAGTTTCTTTTTCAGTTGTGGCATGTAATAACAATGAAGACGATAAATGATTAATAATTATGCCACCAGATTGAATAAATAGTGATCCATTATATAAAGTTTTAAAGACAGATGTGAAATCATATAATTTAGTAGATCCATTGCCACCAGGGCCACGTTGTACAATTTTAATCTATTTAGTAGATTCAACAACAAAAAGATTAGATAATGTAACAGGTGGAATTTGCTCAGAATACTGAGCTCCAAATATTTTTAAACAACTAACTTGGTTACAGACCAACTGTATAGGAGTTTTTAATTTTAATGATTTATGTGGGCGAACATTGTTATAATAATTAAGAAAGGTTTCTGCAAATTTTCGTAAATCTTTAAGTCCGGAACATTTTGACTTAACTTGATAAAAAAATTTATTTCAATTCTGATGAAATCTTTCAATTTTCCCGTTTGCTTCGGGAGTTCGAATAGGGGTAGTTTGATGTACTATCCTTTTTTATTTAAAAATTCTGTAAATTCACTTATTTTTCTTGTTGGATGTTTATGTAAATTAGAAATATATTCAGTTCCGTTATCAGTACGAATTCGGGTTACTTTAATGCCTATGTCAGCAAAACGTTGAATCGCTTTTCTAGTAGCACCAATAGCATTAGTAACACCTTTTGAATCATAGATATAACCAATTGCAAAACGTGATTTTTCGTCAATAAAATCAAAAACATAATAATTACGATCTAATCCAGTTAAATCTTTGGTTAAGACTTTGATATCATGTTGGATTTTTCCTAATTTTTCAACTTCATAACGTGGATGTTTAGCTGGGTTTTTATATTTTGACGTTTTTGCATTAAAAATATTATTTCAATTCATTAATGTTTTAATATTATGTTTAACTGTTTTGTCTTGATATTTAAAATGGCCAATTTTGGTTAAATAATAAAATTCATAAATTCCAGTCCCATATTCTTTTTTATACTTATATTGAATTCTTTTTGGGCGAGTTGATTTCTTTTCAAATAAAGAAAAGTTTCAATCGTTATTAATTACTTTTTTTACTTTATCACGAATTAAATAAAATTGTTGCATACCAATATAATATTTATTAATTAAATCCTTTAATTTTGTCGAAAACTCTTGATGAAATAAAAAAAATCATCAATATGACAATTTGAAAACTAATTTTGTGTAAGATTATGATTTTGCTTTAAATTTTTTAAACGTTAAAATATAATACCGTTGATTGTTGGTTTGGTGTTAAACCTTTGTGTTGGTATTTTCATTTTCAGAGCTTTAAATAATTTTGAATATTAGTGAAACCCAAACCATGATAATGAATTAAGGCTTCTTTAAGACTGGATTGTAATTTACTAATCTTATTTAACTTTTGATAACTAGTATCAGGGTTTGTACTAGTTTTGGTGGAATATAGAGTAGAATTTGTTTGTTTTGCTACTAATAAATATAGTGGTTGCATATCAGAAATAATTATTGATTTTTCTTTAATTAGTTGCTTATTCATATTTTCAATAATCCATTGTTTTTGTAATCTTTTGGTATTGGTGGATTGAACAAAAATATTATTATTGCTATCAACTGCCATTTGAATACAGCATTTGGTATCAGTTGAAAATGGATCGAGATGAGTTTTTCGTTTATCAAATTTATCTTTAAAATTGCCTTTATGAATTTCTTTAATAAATGTTTCATCCATTTGGATTTGACCATTTAATTTTTTAAATTTTAACTGTGTATTTTCTAATTGTTTTGATTGCATTAATTTTTGTCGATTATATCAAGCGGTTTTTGGGGTTGTTTTAATAAAACGAGAAATTATTTTACTAGATTGTCCTAACAATGAAATTTGAATTAATAAATTTCACTGTTCATAATTTAAATGACTTCAATAAGTAAAATGATGACGAAATGCATCAAAACTAGCACGACATTTTTTACATAAATATTTTTGTTTTCCTTCGGAATTATGACCATTTTTAACACAATGAAAAGATTTGCAATTAGGACATATAATGCCTTTATCTCTAAATTTTTGATCAATTTCATTTAAACGTTTTTGTTTTTTAATTAAGTCTGCTTGTTGTTTTATTTTTTCATAAAATTCTAAAAATTGATCATCTGTTAAGCTATTTATTAATTCTGTAATTATTTTTTTCATCATTTATTTACCTCTATATATTAAAAATATACCTAATTTTAGGTATATTTTATAAATATCAAGAGTTTTCGACAAAATTAAAGATTAAATCAGTTAATTTTATTTCATTATTGTGGTAAGAATTGCATAGTTTAATATACTTTTTAATTTGTCTATAAATATATTCTTTTTGGTTACTATTTGAAGATTGATGCCATTTTTTTAAGTTTATCTCTAATGTCAAAAGATCTTCTGGGGATAATACAGAGTTATTTCTTCTCATAATATTAATATCCTTTCTAATTATTATGATATAATAATTTTGTATTAATACACAAACATACCGCAATTATCCATAAGGATAATAATGAGCTTTGCTCATTTTTTATTTACTTTTTATGAAAAATAGTGCATCTATATGTTCAGAAGAGGGGTAGTAAGTGTATGCCAAAAGTTAATAATGTTATTACAAATCCCGGTGAAATTATGAAAAAATGAGCTGAAGATCATGTTGAAATTTATAAAAATGAACAAAAAAATGCTGAAAAAGGATTTTTATATGAAAATGGAATTTATAAATTAATTTATGGTCGAGCAAAAAGTAATAAAGAAATTAAATGAAAAATTAAAAATGGCCAAAATCAAGAGAATAAACCAGTTCGTGATTTATTTTTAAAATATTTACAAAAGGGTAAATTTGAGCTTAAATCATGAATGGCTAAATATCGCTCAGGACGATATGGAATTTATAGTTTAGTTATTAATAAAGTGCAAACTGAAAGTGTTGATAAAAATGGTATTGCTATTACTGAACCAATTATTTTACCAGCCTTTGTTAATTGTAAAAATACTCGAAATGGTGAAATATTTGAGGTTTCAGTTAATTATCAAGATAATATTATTCATAGTTTATCATTATATACTTTAACTGAAGTTTATTCAGTTAATAATAATAAAGTTAGTGTTACACGTAGTGTCTGGGACATTCAAAAGACCCGAGAAATTAAAAAACCAAAAAAAGAATTATCGCCAGCAACTTATGCAAATTATCGTTTTGATCGAATTGAATAATTATCACAAAGTTTTTTGCCCGTTGCAATAATGCCAGTTGATTTACATAAAAAACCACGTTGTCATAAAATTAAGTCAAAGTTAGAAATGATGGAAAAATACGAAGAGATTAGTGCTATTTTACCTCATTGAGAAAAGGGAGGGATTATGACTACTAGTGATCAAGTAGATAATCCTAATGAAGAAAAAAATAATAATGATTTTATTAATTATTTGTTATTAAAAGGAATGGTTCGAATGAAACCGATTGTTGGTGATGGCCAAGTTTTTTTACCTTTTAACCAATCAGTTGTTACATGGCAACCAAACTCTTTAATGCAAACAATGCGTAACACACGGAATGATATTTGAAATGAAATTAAAACAGATTTAGGAATACCAAATATTGATGAAATTAAGTCTGCGCAACAAACAACTGCTGAAATTCAAGCCAATCAATTTTTAGTATCGCCAGCTATTGAACGCGAAAAAATGTTATATGTTAATTTTTTACAAAATTTTGGAAAAAAATTTTTGATGATGCTAAAGGAATGTAATTTAAAAGAAGGGAGTTTATTACAAGGTTATGATTTTAGCGATGGAACAGTTGATTTAGACATTGATTTAACAACCCAAAAAAATATTTTACAAACAATGAATATGATCACAAATACCCCAACAATTAATAATAATCAGGAGGATACTAATAATGGAAAATAAACAATTTGATGATTTAAACGATGATTTTGTCGAAAGTATTAAAGCAAAATTAAATCGTCGTGAAAAAGCAGATAATTCGCAATTTTATACAGAAGATGAAGTCAAAGATTATTGAATTTATCCGCTTTATTCATTAACAGGTAATAATATTAAAAATGGAATTAAAGCTTCAACAAATAAAATAACCATATGTGCAACACAAATTGAACTTGGTCAAAAAATTAGTGGATATTTAACCCAAAATAATGTCTTTAGTTTAAATGAATTGGCAGATCCAACTAATCCTTCTGAGTCAATTTTAAAAAATACAGTTAGTTTAGTTTTTTCCACTCAAAATGATGAACAACAATTTGATACGGATTACTTATATTTATTGACAAAAGAAGTGATTACAACTGAAAATTTTGAAAACATTGAAAAATTTGTAAATCAAGAAATGGAAATTCCTAATATTGAAAATAATAATGATTCAACATCATTTATTTTTCGTGAAATTAAGGATTTAACGAGTTCTTATAAAATATCGCCAATTAAAATAATTTTATCAAAGCCATTTACTAATAAAATTACTGAATTAAGTTTTACGTCTCCCAATGGTTGTTATGTTGGTAATTTAAAATTAAAAAATAAACAGGGGAAAGTTCCTAATTTGATTGCAAAAGATGGAACAGTCCTTTTTCCGAAATTAGTTTTTCCATGGCAATTGGAACCAAATATTTCGATGACAGATTTTTGAAACGGTAATCAAATTATCCCTTTAAAAGATATTTTCACTTTTTTGGATTCAAAAGGTATTAAATACAATCAAGAGTTTTCATTACAAGATTTTTTACAACTTGGTGGTTCACAACCACCCTCGTCAATTCAAATTGCTAAAGCAAAAAGAATTAAATTTAATGCCGTTTATGATGGAAATGATCAAGTTCCGGCTTTTGATAGTGGAACTGGAACAGCTTATTATCAAAAAAATCCTTTTACTAGTCGAAATAAAGTTTTTGAATTAAACTTAGATCAAGTTACAATTTTTCCTAATTCAGATTTTTCAAATTCTGATAGTACTGCTAAAAGTTTATATCAATCAATTGCATCATATGGATTAGTACCATATCAAGAAACAACAAAACTGAATTCAATTATTAATCTTGAAATTATTCCCGATGGTGCAACTCCTTCTTCAGATGCTTTTGAGTTACTTAAAACAATGTTAACATACGGTTACTGAAAAGATAGAGAATTTGAACATGCAGTTAAACTTATAAAAAATGATAATCAATGAGTAGAAGTAATAGATAATGAAAAAATTTATAAAATTAGAACTTTATTTGAAGGTCAAGATAGATATGCAGTAGTAACAAATTTATGAATAGCATGAAAAAAAAGAAATCCTACAGTAGTTTTAGAAAATAAAAGTATGGTTAATCGAATTGAAAATGCATTAGCTATGTTATCAAGTAATTTAAAATCAAATTATTGTATTAATAAAGGAGATAATGACGATTACAAAATTTTATTACCATATTATTTTGAGGTTACTAATCCTAGAAAGTCCAGATGCAACTGACTATTATGAATATAAAGATATAGTTGTTAAATTAAAATCAAATTATGGTATTTTTACTGAAAATAGCTTTGAATTTAACCAAGATATAATTTCAAAAAACTATATTTATCAATTAGACTATAATAACTTTTCATTTCCGGAAATTAATAATTCGTTAGAAACTAGTTCGATTCCTTCCACAATGCCTTTAGATCAACAGTTAGCTAATGGTGGCTATTCAAAATACTTAGCTCATCGAATTACTAATTTAGATGAAGAAGTCAAACAATTATACTCTAGCTATGGTAGTGGCAAAATTGAATTTGATTCTTACAATGATAGTCTTACTAAAAAAGGCGAATTCAAGTTACAATCTCCATCTTATATCACCGAATTATTAGTTAGTTCAATCCCGGGTTATGGATTATGAGAGTTTAAATTAACTGATGAATATAATGAGACAGTTAAATTTGCAATTGGTTTATTTGATAGCACTGATCAATCTAGATCATTAATATCCCTTATATTATAAGGGTTTTTATTTGCCAAAATCCACGAGCGCTCGCGCGTAATTTTATTGACTTTTTAAGAAAAATAGTGCATCTATATTGGCATGGAAACAAAAGAAATAATTAACTTAAATTGAGATGAACAAAACTGTAATTTTAACATTGACGCACTAGCTAAAATTTTTATTGCTAAATTTTGTGAGCCAATATCGAAATCAGCAATATTTAAAATTTTAACTGGGGCAAAAGGGTTTGGAAAATATTATCTTATTTGTTTATTAGCGTTATTTTATACATGCAATTTTTTAGATTGAAATTGTCTACTGGCAAGATATACTTACATATCAGCCAAAGATAACTACGATAAGAAAATGACAAGAGTTATTAATGATTTAGAAGAATATGGAGTCACAATCAAAGAAGCTATTTCAGAAAAAATAATAAAGAAAAAAGTTAGTGACACTAGATTTGAATATATTTGACCGAATGGCAGAATAATTAAAGTTGTTGGTTTTGACAACGGAAGTACTTGAGAAGGACAAGATGCATCAGTAGGGGAATATTCCTTTTTTGGTTTAGACGAGGTAATTCCGCTAGATGCAACAATTTTAGATGAAAACGAATACATATATCGATTATTCAATATGATAATTCAAATTTCACGTGGGAAAAATATTGCAACTACAAGAGAAGTAGTTCCACAATTATGTTATTCAGATGATGATGTAACAATGGAATTACGAAAAGAACAGATTATTATTTTTGGCTTTAACAATCATAATGCTGATCATATTATTTATGAAACATTCGTCCAATCTATTTTTCCATTAACAGAGGAAGTCCAAAAAGAACTAGATGATAATGATATATCATATTTTAATGATCAAACTTTTATGAATGATATTGGTGTGACAGTTGTCAGAGGTACTACAAAAGTAAATAACAAAAATCTTAATCAAAGAGTATTTGATTTAGGAAATTGATTAAATGAAAATAAACCAGAAGTATATGATTCACTATTTCGTGGGGGAGAGCGTCAATTTAATCCTGAACGTTATAGTTACAAAAAAGACTTAATTACTGGTGCCAAATTTTTTAATCCAAAATAATTTTATTGAAAAGATATGAACAAATATTGATTTACTAAAATTAAAATTGGTGCAGATTATGCTGATAGTATAAAAGGGCAAGATGATGCCACTCAAATTTTAATAGGATTTGAATTTGATAAGGAAGAATTTATTGAAGGAATTTATATTCTTGAAGAACAATCAATATCAAGTACAGAATTTAAGGATATGACTGAAAAAGTTGATAGTATGGTTAATAAAATTAATAGTTGATCACAAATTTATCATAATTTAAAAGAAGAATTTAACTATCGGATTGGACATGATGCTCGTACAGTTGGCCATTTTGTTAGAAAAACACTACTTGAAAATAATGATTGAAAAAATATGGATTTAGATATTACAAGATTTTCTACTATTTTAGTTACTGGAACAAAAGGATGAAGTGTACAAGACCGACATTATAAATGAAAAAGATTATTAGCCGAAGGAAAAATTTATTTTAGTGAGAATTTAGATGTTTTTAAAACATTTAATGACAAAGAAATATTAGTAAAAAAGAACGGTTATTTATATCAAGAATTATTTAACTGTATTAATAATGAGAAAACTAATATTCGCGATGAAAAACCTGGTGTAAATAAATTGGATATGATAAATGCAGCTGAATGTTGTTTTAGCTATTTTAGGTTTAAATTATTTAAAAATTAAAAAAATAAGTTATAATTAATATGTAATAGGAGTTGATGTGAAATGAGTAAAAGTGAAAATAAGAATTATATTGACGAAAATTTTAAATGATTTAATGATAATAAAAATGAATTAATTAAAAAATATAATTTAAAAAATGAGGATATTGTTATAATTTCGGATAAAAAATTTGTAGCAAAATTTTCTAATTATGATGAAGCTAATATTTATTCATTAGAAAATTTAAGTGATAAAAAATTCATCGTTCAAAAAATTAGTGATTTAGATCCAAAAATGAATAATTTTGGATATGTGGGATTAAGTTTTTATGCCTAAAATTTGAACGTCACTTAAAAATAGAAGATTCGAAGTTGATTTAGTCGTTACTTCCATTTCCAACAAAGAAATTAATTTAAAGGATGGTTTTTTTGTAAAGCTTTAATAGATACCTGGTGCAACAAATTCTGTTATATAAACTAAAATTGTTGAAAAATTAAAACTTGAGTCAAGAGGAAAAATGAAAGTTTCTACTGGTTCTAATTCAGAAGATGAATTTTATACATATATGGTTGCTTTACATTTACCAACTGACCTTCAACAAGGAATAGTATCAACACCTGAGGGATTAAAATCTCGAGTATTCCCAAGTTCATTTGTAACTAAGATTACAATGGTTCACGGAAATGAACATATTTTCAGCCAAGGATTTGACGCAATAATTGGACTGGATGTACTTGAAAGTGGCCATTGTACTATTGCTGGCCCAAATATGGTATTATAATTCTAATTTAATTTATAACTGCCAAAAATTAATGGCAGTTTTTTATTTTAATGTTATAATTTTATTAACGGTATGAACTAAATTCTTAAATGTCTGTGGTTTTCACATCATATGGGGAACGGTTAAGCCACTATTATGCTTACTTTACAACCCAATCAAATTATCTTGTTTTTGTTTATTTTGTTTTTTATTTATTTCAAAATAAATTTAAAAACACTAAACCTGATTTTATTATTCGGTTAATGGTGACAGTTTATATTACGATGACAATGCTGGTTTTTTGGTTTGGATTATTTGCCCAAGGTGATCTTGTTAAAAATCAGAGTATTTATGAATGAATTTCAACTTTTATTTTACACACAATTATTCCAGGGGTAATGATTTTTAGTTATATTTTCACTGCTGGTGATACTTTTTATAAATTTGAAACACATCATAAAGCTAATTACTGGTTAATTTGTTTATAACCATTCTTATACTTAATTTGTATTTTAATTCGTGGTTATATTCGCCATGCTGATCACCAACCAGATAACACCCTATTTCCATATTTCTTTTTAAATTTCTATGCGACAAATGGGTTTCCAATGTTAGCGGTTGGTACGGTTCTAATTTTTACGTTATGTACCTCGTTTCAATATTTATTTATTTGGATTAATAACTTATTTTATTTCCGTAAACAAATTAAAGAGAATAATATTACTAAAGTTGATCAAATTAAAATTATGTTAAATATTAAACAATACCGTCAGTTAGATCGGAAGGGAAAAATTGCAATGATTTTAGCAATTGTCGTTGCGATATTTAACATTATTTTTTCAATTTTATATTATGTTTTACGGAATGTTTGATCAAAAATTCTTAATTATCCCTATAAGAATGAAATTGTTTTATCATTTAGTATTATTACTTTAATATTTGCGGTTTTAGGATTAGCAAACTTCTATTGAGCGCGAATTGTTGTCGGGTTTTGTTCAATCGCCTTAGTTTGTTTTAATTGAATCTGAATTGCGGGGCCAATCTTTGATGTTGTGATTGCGACATTATGTTTAAATAATCATAAGTATTCAAAAAGTGATTTAGATACTTATTTAGCAAAGCACCATAAACCATTGAAATTAAATAAAAAACCAATTACTGATGAAATGCTGCGGTTAGCTGAAGATGAAAAATAATCCTTCGAAAGGATTATTTTGCTTTTAAATTAAAATGAATTTTTAAAAAATGTTGATATTCACGAAGCGGACGTGTTGCTTTATATTTTTGTGCTAAAGCTTTAACGTTTTCATTTGCTCCTAACGGTAACTTTAGATGATATTTTGTTTCAAGGTTTTTAATCGTTGTTAAGAAGGTAGCACGGCTAAGAATGGCACTACACGCAATTGCTAAGGATTTTTCTTCGCCTTTCGTAATAAAAACCACATTATCTTTAACAACAGGAGTTATTTTTTGTAAATATTTAAAATATTTTGTTGCATTAACAAACTGGTCAATAAAAATTGTCTTATTTGTTAATTGATAAATTGATAATAATTGGACTAAGGCTTGATTATGGGCTAGCGCTTTAATAACATGGGCATTTTGATATTGGGTATATCATTGGTTATATTGATTATTATCAATCACAACGGTCACCGATTGAACAAGTTTTTGAATGATTGGTGCTAGGGTCATAATTTGTTCAGTTGTCATTTTTTTACTATCTTTAATTGGTAATGTTACTAGTTGTTGAAAACTTGTTGGCGGTAAATAAGTGGCAGTAACAACAAGGGGACCAAAAACATCACCAACCCCAACTTCGTCATTTCCAATCACATCTTTTTCAAAATAAGATGTTGTTTGACTAGCGGGAATGATGGGGGTTATTGGGATTGTAAAAAATTTTGCCGCTTCTTTATCGGCTTGATAGCCTTGGAATAAAACACTATTTGTCTTATAAATGCTAATTGTAATACCACTTTTATTAAAAACATTAACTTTATTAGGATCAGTATTATTAATTTCATACGTTTGGTAAGTGTTAATAATTTCTTGAATAACTTTCGGATCAACTTTCTTAAAACTAACATTTTTCATATGATTGTCCCCATTATTTTCTTTCTTTAAATTATTATATCGTTTTTTTAATCAATTTGTTAAAATATTACTAAGATAAAAAGAGGGGAGCATTGAGGATGATTAAAAATGTTGGAATTGATATTGTCCAAAATAAGCGAATTAAACCATCAACAGTATTAAGCCAGAAATTATTAAGTATCAGTGAACTGCAAGAATATGAAACATTAATGGATAAAGAACACCAACGCCAGTTTTTAGCTGGTCGGTGAGCGGCGAAAGAAGCATTAATTAAAGCGTTAGAAATAAAGTTAATTTTAAACGAAGTCACAATTAAGTTAAAAGATGATAATAAATTACATGTTGAAGGTGTACCGTTAGGAGAAAATGAAGTTATTCATGTTTCACTTAGTCACGAACGCGATTATAGTGTTGGTTTTGCAATTTGATCAACATATTAACAATTTTTTATAAAAAGTTGTTTTTTTTATCTTTTTTAGAAAAGTAGAGTATAATAAAAATTGGTAAGTTTGTTTTGTAAAGGAGGGGCAAAAATGTATTATTCATTTGACGATATATTATTTAAAGATTATTTAGACAATTCATTTTTACGAGAATGAATTTTTAACAATAGATATGCTGCTGATGGTGTCTTTAAATTTTTCTTATGAATGTTTATTTTTGCTGCCTTTTTCTTGTTTACAATTCTTTCTTCATGAACTTTTTTACATTATAAAAGTAAAAAGATCAGTGCTCGCCACGGCTTATTAAATTTTATGGTAATTGTTGGTGGGATTAGTGTCTTTTTCTTTAGCAGTATTATTTGGAATTTAGTGTTAGTTCCTGATCTTTCAATTGATCCGAGTTATTATCGAACTTTGTTAACGGGATATTCATATTTGCAGTTAACAATTACCTTAGGAATGATTGTCAATAATCGTCGGTTAGTATCGATTCTATTATATGTTGTTTATGCTTCACCGTTTATTATTATTATTGGTCCAGTTATTGTTAATAATTTAAATAATATTAATCGTTATGATAAAGATTTATTTATTTTATTCACTTGTTTAGTAATCTTACTTTTTGTTGTGATTTTACAACTTTGTGGGTTTTTAACACGTCAAGATGAAAAAAGTAACATTATTCGCTTTGTAACAATTTTAGTTTTATTTAGTTTGCTTAATAGTTCAACAAAAATTTCATTACCATTTGTGCTTGATGATAATATTAAAATTCGGCAACTATTGCATCAAGCTTGATCAGTAGCAACCGTAATTGCTGATTTATTTGTTTGATTTGTTTTAATGCTTTATCTTTGCCAGCTTTTTGCCAATGAGCACAATGCCATTTATCAAGAAGATGACTTAGATTTAATTGAAGTTTTAATGTTACAAGAACTTAATCGTAATTTAACTTTAAATAACCATTCAAAAGAAGAAATTAATCCTAATAATTGGAAATTGAAAATGTTAAATTAAAAAATGATTGTTATTTTTGATTTACCTATTTACTACTGAAAAAATTATTAAATTTGAAAAACAAACAATTTTTAATTTAAATGATAATTTTTATCGAAATGAACAGCCGTATAAAAATGAACAGCTAAAAATGCTTTTTATCTTGTATAAAAAGCATTTTTTACTTTAATTTTGTCGAAAACTCTTGATATTTATAAAATATACCTAAAATTAGGTATATTTTTAATATATAGAGGTAAATAAATGATGAAAAAAATAATTACAGAATTAATAAATAGCTTAACAGATGATCAATTTTTAGAATTTTATGAAAAAATAAAACAACAAGCAGACTTAATTAAAAAACAAAAACGTTTAAATGAAATTGATCAAAAATTTAGAGATAAAGGCATTATATGTCCTAATTGCAAATCTTTTCATTGTGTTAAAAATGGTCATAATTCCGAAGGAAAACAAAAATATTTATGTAAAAAATGTCGTGCTAGTTTTGATGCATTTCGTCATCATTTTACTTATTGAAGTCATTTAAATTATGAACAGTGAAATTTATTAATTCAAATTTCATTGTTAGGACAATCTAGTAAAATAATTTCTCGTTTTATTAAAACAACCCCAAAAACCGCTTGATATAATCGACAAAAATTAATGCAATCAAAACAATTAGAAAATACACAGTTAAAATTTAAAAAATTAAATGGTCAAATCCAAATGGATGAAACATTTATTAAAGAAATTCATAAAGGCAATTTTAAAGATAAATTTGATAAACGAAAAACTCATCTCGATCCATTTTCAACTGATACCAAATGCTGTATTCAAATGGCAGTTGATAGCAATAATAATATTTTTGTTCAATCCACCAATACCAAAAGATTACAAAAACAATGGATTATTGAAAATATGAATAAGCAACTAATTAAAGAAAAATCAATAATTATTTCTGATATGCAACCACTATATTTATTAGTAGCAAAACAAACAAATTCTACTCTATATTCCACCAAAACTAGTACAAACCCTGATACTAGTTATCAAAAGTTAAATAAGATTAGTAAATTACAATCCAGTCTTAAAGAAGCCTTAATTCATTATCATGGTTTGGGTTTCACTAATATTCAAAATTATTTAAAGCTCTGAAAATGAAAATACCAACACAAAGGTTTAACACCAAACCAACAATCAACGGTATTATATTTTAACGTTTAAAAAATTTAAAGCAAAATCATAATCTTACACAAAATTAGTTTTCAAATTGTCATATTGATGATTTTTTTTATTTCATCAAGAGTTTTCGACAAAATTAAAGTTTTTTATTTGCTTGTTTAAAATAAAGTGTGTTATAATTTTAATGCTTGTATTCAATAAAAATTAATGGTATACAATACACATTTATGGATTCATTTGCCCAGTGCTATTTATTTTAATAAGATAGTGGTGAATGTTAGAAATAAATGGAAGCTTTAACGAAAAGGAGAATTTAATAGAAATATGGCAAAAGAATTAACAAGAGAAATGTTATGAGAATCTGGTGCGCAATTTGGGCACCAAACAAAAAGATGAAATTCAAAAATGAAACCATATATTTATGGTGAGAAAAATAAGATTCATATTATTGATCTGCAACAAACATTATGACGATTAGAAGATGTTAAAAAATTAATGGCATCAATTGCTGCGCGTAAAGGAAAAATTTTATTTGTTGGAACAAAAAAACAAGCAAAATGAATTGTCAAAGACGCTGCTGAGCGTTGCGAATCTTTTTATGTTAATCAACGTTGATTAGGGGGAACATTAACTAATTTAAGAACAATTCATTTACGAGTGAAGCGTTTATGAAACATTGAACGCCAAGAAAAAAATGGTGAATTAAAATTATTACCAAAAAAAGAACAAATGTTAATTAAAAAAGAAAAAGAAAAACTAGAAAAATTTTTAGGTGGAATTAAAGGAATGAAAGAATTGCCACAAGCATTGTTTGTGGTTGATCCAAAAGAAGAACATATTGCTGTGCGTGAAGCACGAAAATTACGCATTCCAGTAATTGCAATTTGTGATACTAATGTTGATCCAAACCCAATTGATTATGTTATTCCAGCTAATGATGATACTTCACGTTCAATTGCAATTATTACCCATCATATTGCTGATTTATATGGTGATGCAATGGGATTAAAAATGCCGGAACCACAATTTAAACCAAATGAATTTGTTCGTCGTGAAGGAGAGGATAATCGTGGACCACGTGGTGGTCAATACGATAATCGTCGTTCATTTAATCGTAATATGCCTAACCGTGATTATCGTTCAGAAGGACCAACAACCAGAGCATCAGTTGGTCCTAATCGAACAGGGGAGAAAGTTGCTTCAGTAGCGGCTGCACCTGAACAGTCAGTACCAAAAGCAAAAGTTTAGCAAGTTGCTACTGTAGCACCGGGTTCTGATCAACCAGCACCAAAAATAAAGACTGAGAAAGTTGCTTCAGTAGCGGTTGCCCCTGAACAACCGGCAGCAAAAGCAAAAGTTGAAAAAGGGACAGCAGATAGCTCAACTTCAAGTTTTGATTTAAATATAATCAAAGTTGTTGATAATGATTTAGAAAAAACATTAACAAAATTAAAAGTTGATGAATTAGAACCTTTAGGAAATCTATTTGGGTTACCAAAAGGAAAAAAAGCCGAAATGGTTAGTGCCTTAGGTAAACATTTAACAATTGTTGATAGTAAAGTAGTAAAAAAATAACAAAAATTGAATTGTATTAACTGATTAGTTTCAATACAAGCAGCATTAAATTTGAAAGGAGAATCAGTATGGCAGTTACTGCACAATTAGTAAAAGAATTAAGAGAAAGAACTGGGGCTGGAATGTTAGATTGTAAAAAAGCATTAGAAGCCACAGATGGAAATATTGAAAAAGCAATTACTTGATTGCGTGAAAAAGGAATTACAAAAGCCGCAAAAAAATCAGACCGTGTTGCTTCGGAAGGATTAGTTGGTTTAGTAACAAAAGGAAATAAAACAGTTGTTTTTGAAGTTAATTCAGAAACCGATTTTGTTGGAATAAGTAAACAATTTTTAGATTTAATGGCAATTGTTGGGGAAACTTTAATAAATAATGACCCAAAAACAGTGGAAGCAGCATTACAATTATCAGTTAATGGTGAATCATTAGAAACAGTTATTGTTCATGCAATTGCTACAATTGGGGAAAAAATCACCCTTCGTCGTTTTAAAACATTACATTTACAAGAAACTCAATCGTTAGGAGTTTATATTCATTCTAATCAACGGATTGTAACAGTATTAGTGTTTGATGGTAAAATTGATGAAACAATCGGAAAACAATTGGCAATGCATGTTTCAGCAATGCGTCCGCAATTTATTTCGCGAGATGATATTTCAGCTGATTTTTTAGCAAGTGAAAAAGCAATTTTAACAACTGAAGCAAAAAATGATCCTAAAAATGCGGGAAAACCAGATAATATTTTAGAAAAAATGGTTGAAGGACGTTTAAACAAACAATTAGCGGAAATTTCATTACTTGATCAAGTTTTTGTTGTTAATCCAGACCAAAAAGTTAGCGATGTTATTAAAGCAAATAATGTTAGTGTTGTTGATATGATTCGTTATGAAGTTGGGGAAGGAATCGAAAAAGAAGAAGTTGATTTTGCAACTGAAGTAATGGCACAAGTTCGTAAATAGAACTGTTTTGCCAGAAAGGAGGGCATAAAATGGATGCTCAGAAAGGAACAATAATTGCGATCGCAATGGCAGCATTTTTATTTGTTGCTGTTAGTTTGTCAATTATTGGTTGTCTAATTAGTTTTACAAAACGAGAATTTAAAGAACGTTTTGTAAACAAAAAGATTTTAATTATTTTATTTACTGTGTTAGGAATTAATTTACCAGTTGTTATTGTTGGTTTCTTATTAGAATTTGTGATTAAGCCAGCAACAAATGCACCAGTAATTGCGGTTATTGTAATTGCTTTTGTGTTGACAGTTGCTGTTGGTGTTTACATTTTCTTATTTTTACAAACAATTGCAATTGGAATTGATGAAAAAGAAATTGCTTTTTTAGGAGAACGAATTTTAATTCGTAAAATTAATCGTGTTGAACGGAACGATAAAACTAACCAGTTAATTATTCATTATACGGAAGGAAGTCGTAGTAAGAAAAAAACTCGTTTTTCATTAGCAAGCCAAGCTGGTCAATTTATGGTTAATAATGTTAGCTTATTAAACCAAGAAATTATGATGTTTGTGCCAGATAGTGAACAACCAGCAGATTCAAAACCAACGGCTGAATCAACTCCAGAAACAGTAAAAGAAACAAAAAAAGATTAATCAATTTAATTGAAAATTTTTTTTTTTAATATTTATTGCTTTTTTAAAAGAATATGGTATTCTTATCGGTATAAGGGAAAGAAATTAAGAAAGATATAAATAAAGACAGTGGGTTAGAAAGCAGTTAAAGTATTATTAAAATATGTAATAGTAAATTAACGTTCCTTTCCTCTTATGTATTACAATTTTTTAATTGTAATAATTACTTTTGATTTCATATGTCCTACTTAAACAGAAAGGAAATAAAAAAAATGAAGAAACTTCTAGCTATTTTAGGAGCATTCGGATTAACAACAACCGGAGCAACGACAGTAGTCGTATGTAACAAAGGAGATAACAGTAAAGATACTTTAGGGGGATTAAAAGCATCAGATTTTGAAAAAGCTTTATTAGGAGTTGCAGATGACGCTGCATTAAATACTAAAGTAATTGGAATTGTTGCTGGTAAAGTAACAGATGAAGCTAAAAATAAAGAAATTACTGATAATCTTAAATTATTTGGATACACTTTTGTAGTAACAACAAAAGATGTTACTTTTTCATTAGAAAAAGATAAAAAATTTACTTTAACAATTAAAAAAGCAACTGATGATCAAATTAAAGATTTTTACAAAAAAGATACAAACAATGAGATGCAGGCTGAGGACTTGACAACAGCTAAAAAAATCCAAGGATATGTTTCAGGGACTGAATTTTCAAGTGAAATTACAGTTAAAGAATAAGGAACAGCAACAGTTGATATTTCAGGGGTAAGCTAAAGGTTCACCTGAACTTACTGTCGCAACAATTACTGATGTTAAACAATCTGAATTAGATGTTATTAATGCTGTATATTTATAGTGACTGCTGAAGGAAATAAAATTTTGGGATTATTTACTTTTAATGTTAATGTTAAAGGTAAAACAGCTTAGTTAATAAACAACTTTTAATTAAACCAAATATAAAAAAACACTAATTAATTAGTGTTTTTTTATGCTTTTGGTTAAAAAATCTTTACAATCCGAGAATATCCACTAAAATTAATATAACAAGGCATCGTGTAAGTGAAGTGCAACAAATCAACTCAGAAAGGAGTTGATTTTTTAATGGAAAGAAAACATTATTTTATTTTACGGTCCTTAGTAACTAAGTATGGAAAAGATAATGTTATTAATACGGTAAATAATATTGTAATTAATAATGAAAAAGAAGATGAATAAATTATCCGCGTAATTTATTAGCGGTAATTTATTCAATATAGTTTATTTTGAGCGTAGCGAACACGCGAAGCGTGCCGCGAAAATTAGATTTTTAGGGGGAATAAGTTATGCCAGTTTGATTAACGACAATTTTTAGTGTTGTTATTATATTAGGTATTTTTGCTTGAATTGGTTTATCAATTTATCAAAAAATTCGCCAAATTCGAGGAAAGAAAAAAGATAAAAAAGAAATTGAAAATAAGGAGGATAAAAAATAATGTTAGGTATGTATTTAACAACAGCAATTAATTTTTTAGCAGTTGGTGATAAACCTACTATTTCAGATGGAATGGGTTCTATTTGAAGTGGTTTAGGGCAAGCAATGATGAAAGTTAAAGAAGCAATTTATGCTGTATTACCACAATTAATGACCTTTTTAGGTGATGCGTGAATTATTTTAATTCCATTTGGTATTTTTGTTATCATTAAGATTTTAAACTTTTTCCGTGTTATGGTTAAAATATTTTAATATTTATTATTACTGATCATATATCTTAGCTATGGCACACTAGCTTTTATGTGAGTTGATTAAATAATTTTGTTGTTTATTTTTGTATTACACACTGTCTATAAGTTATTATTGAAATTATTAGTAATGAAATAATTGTTTTAAAGTAGGATTTAATAAAAATAAGAATATTTTTATTAAGGGTCATATTAATAGTAGTTTTGGAATATAAATTTTTATAATATTCTTTATAAATATATCTACTTTCTTTTTAAAATTTGTAGGCAGTGTGTAGTGCAAAAATATCAATTTAATTATAAATGATTAATTTTATATTTTAATAACTATTATAAAAATTAAATAGTATTTTTCAGTGTGTCAATTTTTATTATTTTATATATTTAACATTGTTAATAACATTGTTTATTAAATAAATATTTAGTTAGGAGTTGATAAAATTGAGTAATTTTGTTAAGAAAAATCAAAATATAGAAAATTATTTTATTCGTAAAGAGTTGATAGTTTTTGAAACAGAAAAAGCAATTTTTATAAATTTACCTAATCATAATCGTCATATTGGTTTTTGGTTGAGTAATAAATTTATTTATCCGAGTGAAAAACACTCAGAACAAGTAGCAATCGGTTTGATTTATGATAATTCTTATCGTATTGTAAAATATGATGAAAATTTAAAACGTCATGTGTGAAAATATTTAACTGGAGCAGAACTAATCAATTTGTATAATCAATACAAATAAAATTATTTTACACAAATGAAAAAAGCAATATTTCCTGGTGAACCTCAAAAAGTAAAAACAACTAACAATAATTTAACAAATTGAAGTGATGAAAAAGTAGATAAATTAATTAATGATTTGAAGGACTTAAATTAATGGGTTTATATGATTATTGAGTTCAATTTGTTAGTTATATTATTGGTTCAAATGCTCCTGAATTTTTATATGTCATATCATTTGTATTATTTATCGTTTTATTTTTGGGGATGTTTTTTAAACTTATTCAGAAAATGTGGAGTTTTTAAATATGCAAAATGATTGAGAAAAATTAAAAGAGTTTTTTATTTATGTATTTTTGTTTATAGATAAAACGAATGTTGAAATTATTACAACTTGAAATTTAACTCAAAATGAATATTTAACTCTTATGATTGGTATTTGAATTGTGATTTTATTTTTAACGTGGTTTTTATTGTGAATGGTTTTTAAAATAGTTGGGTATTTTAAGTAATGAAAAAATTTATATTTTTCGTAAAAAATTATTGTTATATTAGTGGTTCAATGATTTTGTTTAGTTTAATTGATTTATTACTTTGAATAATTTCATTAAATTATACCGGTTTAGTATTTTGATTATTATTTGCTTTGCAATGTGTTTATTTTGTATGATGAGTTTGAAAAAACATATTTTATCAGTTAAATGCTTTTCGGTTAGTAAGTTTTGTTTGAGATAATCCGTTATCAGTTATTATTGGTAAATTAGGAACCGGAAAAACTTTACTTTTAACTTATTTATCACAAACCATGAAACTATTAACAGATAAGATTTATAGTAATTATCCGTTAGAAGATGATAAAGTTAAAGTTTTAACATTTAAAAATTTAGATTTTACAGATAGAACAAAACCAGTTCCCCCAGATGATAGTGTTATTTTATTTGATGAAAGTTATTTATATATTGATGGAACTAGTCCCCACGATGAGAAAAAAGTTCATAGTGGTAAAATTCCGTGAATTGTATTAGCAAGACATTTTGGTAATCGTGCTTTATTTACAGCTCAGCGTGAGGGTATGATTTTAAATAATATTCGACAATTAGCAAGTGGTATTATTATTCCAATTTCATTTAAAAAACCTATTGCTAAAAAGGATTTAATTTTTTTAATCGTTTCTTTATTATGCGAATTGGTATTTTTCAAGATATTACAGATTATGAAATTTGAAAAACAAAATCAGTAGAACGAACAGCCGAAGGTAAACGAGCAAAACATAAGTCGGATGTTGGGTTAGGAATTCGGTTTTTTAAAATAATTATTCCATTAGAATTTGCACAGAAATATGATAGTAAATGATTAAAGTTTGTTCGTGATTTAAAAAATGATGAAATAGTTAATTATAAAGAATATTATTGGTCAGAAATTACTAAATTAAGTGTTAAAGAGCGTTTAGCATTGTTTGATATTGATATTTTGAAAAAAAATTTAAAACCCGTATAATGTACGATGAAGCTCCAAAAAACAACTCTTGTTAGGGTTGTTTTTTTATTTGAAATAAAAAATCCCTAAAAGGAGGTAATGATAATTAAACAACAAAAAATATGTGATGTTAATGATTGTTATAAAGCAGTATCATTCATTACCGAAGAATTTTTATCAAATAAAGTTTTATGAACTTGTGAAAAACATAAATATTTATTAAATAAAATAAAAGATAAAACACAAAAACAGTTTTATCAAAAACTAGAAAATTCAAAAATTATCTTTGATGATAAAACTGGTTCTTTTAAACTTTGATTTTATAAAACAACTTAATGCAGGGTGGAACAGTTATTTTAAATAACTAAGTGTTTTTTTCCACATAGGCGGTCTAGCCCAGCGGTAATCAGTCCGTAAATAATAGACGCTTTAACAAGCGATAGTCGTGATAAGTGCGGGGTCAACATCAAACGACAATAAATATTGAGATGGCCACTTTATAAATAAATTTGCGATAGATATTATCCCATTAGAGGATGACAGAGGTTTTAAAAACCACAAAGTCAGCATTAGGCTCTTCAATGTGCAAGTGAATTTATTTTAAAAACTGAACGCTTTGACCTGAAATGGTGCGGATGAAGAGAGAGAATTCTCTGGCATTATCTTATAAAAACAACTGTCGATTATTAAACATTAAACAATAAAACATACCGCCACCGCTCACCCGCAGTGAAGCGGATGGCGTAGTAAATAAATAGATAAATACTTAATTATATAACTAACTCTCGCTTTGGCACTTTCACTTTGGAGTGAGTGCCAGCGAGTTAAAAATAGGAGGTAAATATGACAATCAAAAATCTAATATCAATATATATGTACAATGATTTTTGTATTAATATATTTGATAATAAAACAGGGCAAAAAGAAAATATTAATGATGATATTAATTTAATTAAAAATGAAGAAGCACATTTATTAAATCAAGAAATAACTTATTTTGATATTAAAGAACAAAAAGGAAGAAAATTAATAGAAATATTAATAGCAAAGAACGAGGTAAATTAGTATGTGAAAAGATGAAAATGGTTATGTTTATACTGAAGAAGATTTATTTAATATGGCATTAGAAGAATGTCATTCAGAAGAAAGTGCTTATGAATATATTGATAATTTAATTAATGAAATGGAATTAGAGGAAATTTAATTATGGCAGATTTAAAATTAAATAATGAAGTTAAAAATATTACGTATCCATTTTATTTAAAAGGAAATAATTTTAAAGAATTAAGTTTAAAAGCATTAACAATTAAAAAATGAATTGATGAAAATGGACAAGAATTAGCAGAATTTATATATCGACAACAAGCTTGATTAATAAATGGAGAATATAAATCACAATCACTAAAAGATTTAAAATTAGTAGTTTCAAAAATTGATTATATTTTTAGAGAACCATTAGAATTAATAAAATCTTTTAAAGATGAATTAAATTTTATTAGAAAAGATATTTTGAATTTAGAAAATAATATTAAGAATAATCATGATTCTTTAAAAAATAATGTTATTAATATTCAATTTCAAAAACAAAATGAAATTATTGAAACTCATAAAAAAGAACAATTTTTAGAAATTAAAAGTGTAGCAAAAAAAGAGCAAGAATTAAAAATTATTACTAGTAATTTTCGGAAAGAAAAATTATTAATTAAAGATATTGAGGTTATTGGTATTAATGATGATTTTTTACAAAATGCTGATAAATTAGAACTTATTAATCTTATTAAAAATTATTTAGTTGTTGATGAACAAATTGTTAAAAATGAAATTAAAGATCAGTGAGATAGTAATAAAGATATTAATTTAATTGGGGTTAAAGGTATTAATTTTAAAATAAATAAAGGAGAAAAATAATATGGCAAATATTGTTGAATTTTTAAGAACAGATAAAGCAACAGAATGAATAAAAAGTAAATTTTCTAATGAAAATGAAATTGCAAGATTTAAAAGTAATATAGTTGCAATATCAAATAGTAATGAATTATTACAAAAAGCAGATCCAAAAACAATTATGACTGCTTGTTATCAAGGAGTTTTATTAAATTTACCAATGGAAAAACAATTTGGTTATGCTTATGTAGTTCCATATAATACTAAAATAACAAGAATTATTAACGGTCGCGAAATCCAAGAATGAATTAATCAAGCTCAATTTCAAATAGGTTATAAAGGTTATATTCAATTAGCACAAAGAAGTGGTCAATATTTAGATATGTCAGTATCAGATGTTAGAGAAAATGAATTAGTAAATTATGATCGTTTAAAAGGAACTAGTTTTAATTGAATTCAAAATGAAGATGAAAGAGAAAAATTACCAATTATTGGTTATGTAGCATACTTTAAAATGGTTAATGGTTTTGGAAAAACTTTATATATGACCAAAGAACAAATGGAAAATCATTTTATGAAATATTCTAAAACTTATGCTAAAAATAAATCATTTTATATTGCTAGTTTTGATGAAATGGCATTAAAAACAGTATTAACATCTTTATTAAGAAAATGAGGTATTATGTCTGTTGAATTACAACAAGCTTATAAATCAGATCAGGCAGTTATTACAACTAATGATGAAAAGATTTATATTGATAATGATAGCAATATAAGCATAAATAAGGGTCAAATTAGTAATGAAAATATATCAAGTGAAGAAGTGACAGATAATAATTTAGTTAAAGAAGAAGATATATCAAATGTAGTGCCAACAATTAATAATAACAACGATGAGGAATGAGCCACTTGATAAAAATAGGTATTGACCCATCAGGAACAGGTACTACTGCTATTGTTATTTATGAAGATAATAAATTAATTGAAAAATTAGAATTTACAAATAAAAATTGAAAAGAACAATATGAATTTATTAATGATAAATTGTTTGATTATGAAGAAAAAATTAATATTGAAGATTGTTTATATACATCTGCTAATGCTAGTAAAGATAGAGATGATTTATTAAGATTATTAGGAGCATTATCTGTTTATAAATATTTTATTAATTGAGTATCACCAAAAAATACTAAATCAGTTGTTAAAAATATGGAAAATTTAAGTAAATATAATGATAGTTGTATATGAAAATTTGATAAAGATACTAATTTAACTTATCAATATGGTAAAGGTTGATTTTATAATAATGAAAAAATAAGTAATCATTTACGAGATGCAATTATTATTGCTAATTATGAAAGTTAATATTATGAAACATTCATATAATCAAAAAACAGGAAAGTATTATTCTTGTCAAATTCGTAATGTTAATATTTACTTAAATAAAAATGAAGAAAAAGTTTGAAATGAATTTAATAACTTTACTTATTCGCAACGAATTGAATATCTTATTAACTTTTATATAACACATTATAAAGGAAATAAAGAATATGAATAATTATATTTTATGTTATCGATCTGAACAAGGTAATCGCCCTTGTAAAAACCCTCGTGGTGAATATATAATTGGGATTGATAAACAAGATGTAGATATTAATTCAACTGAATACTGAGAATATTATAAAAATAATTATGGAAAAAATAATTTAGTTATTTGTAAAGTTAAAAATTTAGACTTAATATTAGAAAATAAAAAATAACCAATTAAGGTTATTTTTTTTAAATACTATTTGTTAGTTTTTTAATAGCATCTTTTTGTGCTTGTTTTTTGTCATTTACTTTAACTTGTTTTTTAACATTTTTAATTTGACCTGTTTTTAATGCTAATTCTGTTGCATAATCAGGTCCTCGTAAATGTTTTTCGTGAGCAATAACAGCAGTTCTTAATTCTCTAATTTCTGCTTTATATTTTTTAATTTTTTTAGCAGATAATCCAAGAATACCAAGACTACCCATTCCACCAGCACCCGCTAATACAAGTAAAGCAATTACTATTTCATTACTAATTTCCATTTCTTTATTTCCTTTCTTATCCTTACTCAAACAGTGGCCATCCATTCTTTCAGAACAAAATAATTTATAAATTAAACTATATAACCACCCAAAAATATCAACCGCCCCTATATATAGTTTATTTTAAATTTAATTCTTTGTTATTTTCTTCTTGTTTTTTAGTATATTCATCTTGCATATTTTTAAATATTTCTTCTGTTATACCATCCAAATTATTTCATTGTTTTGATATTCTTGGTTGAATAACACGCGGATTAATACGGCAGTTCAAACAATGTCTTAAATGGTCTTTTTTTCATTTTGATTTATCAATTCAAATAATAATTAAAGAAATTATTAAAGTAATTAAAGGTAAAATTGTAAATACTAATCCCATTTTAGATATTTTTAATCGTGGAATATCAATTTTCATATCTACTTTTGGTTTACTACTAGCAACAAATATACCTTGAATTCCATATGTAAATAAAGGTGTTAGTAAAATAGCAATTCCATTACCTCAATATTGTCCATAATTATATCAATTAATATTATCTTTTATTGCATTAATCATGCCATATTCTAATCAACAATTTAATGCTAAAAATATCAATGTATAAAAACTAACTACTCAACTACGAATTTTATATTTTCTTTCTCATTCTCTAATATCTTTATGATTTCAATTATAAGTTGGAATAGGGTCTTTTTTAAATCAATTTCAAGGTAAGGCACCCTTTAATCAAGTTGTTTTATTTTGTTTCATTAATTAAAAATCCTTTCTAAATTAATTTTCTTTTAATTGTTAAATCTTTAATAACAATATTATTTGTATCATTTGAAATTGAGCCATCTTGCTTAATTGTTATTCTTTTATAAGAATTATCTGCTAAAAATGAAAATATTGATTTTTGCTTTAATTTTGTCGAAAACTCTTGATATTTATAAAATATACCTAAAATTAGGTATATTTTTAATATATGGAGGTAAATAAATGATGAAAAAAATAATTACAGAATTAATAAATAGCTTAACAGATGATCAATTTTTAGAATTTTATGAAAAAATAAAACAACAAGCAGACTTAATTAAAAAACAAAAACGTTTAAATGAAATTGATCAAAAATTTAGAGATAAAGGCATTATATGTCCTAATTGCAAATCTTTTCATTGTGTTAAAAATGGTCATAATTCCGAAGGAAAACAAAAATATTTATGTAAAAAATGTCGTGCTAGTTTTGATGCATTTCGTCATCATTTTACTTATTGAAGTCATTTAAATTATGAACAGTGAAATTTATTAATTCAAATTTCATTGTTAGGACAATCTAGTAAAATAATTTCTCGTTTTATTAAAACAACCCCAAAAACCGCTTGATATAATCGACAAAAATTAATGCAATCAAAACAATTAGAAAATACACAGTTAAAATTTAAAAAATTAAATGGTCAAATCCAAATGGATGAAACATTTATTAAAGAAATTCATAAAGGCAATTTTAAAGATAAATTTGATAAACGAAAAACTCATCTCGATCCATTTTCAACTGATACCAAATGCTGTATTCAAATGGCAGTTGATAGCAATAATAATATTTTTGTTCAATCCACCAATACCAAAAGATTACAAAAACAATGGATTATTGAAAATATGAATAAGCAACTAATTAAAGAAAAATCAATAATTATTTCTGATATGCAACCACTATATTTATTAGTAGCAAAACAAACAAATTCTACTCTATATTCCACCAAAACTAGTACAAACCCTGATACTAGTTATCAAAAGTTAAATAAGATTAGTAAATTACAATCCAGTCTTAAAGAAGCCTTAATTCATTATCATGGTTTGGGTTTCACTAATATTCAAAATTATTTAAAGCTCTGAAAATGAAAATACCAACACAAAGGTTTAACACCAAACCAACAATCAACGGTATTATATTTTAACGTTTAAAAAATTTAAAGCAAAATCATAATCTTACACAAAATTAGTTTTCAAATTGTCATATTGATGATTTTTTTTATTTCATCAAGAGTTTTCGACAAAATTAAAGGATTTTTGTGATATTGTTTCAAAATAATATGTTACAAATTTATTAGCAGATGCATAATCTGTTATTGAAATTGATATTTTATAGTAATATTTTATTAAATCATAATCTGGAATTTTAAATGTTAATTTTTCGTTTGCTTCTGGATAATTAATTAATTCTCAATCATTACCAGTATTAATAGATATATCACCATTCCCCAATAATGAATTACCATTAATAGTTTTAATATTTTCACCCGATATTAATTTATCTTGTTTTAAATCTGAAACTTCAATCCCATCATTATCATTTTTGATGATAGTTTTATTATCAATTTTTATATCAGTACCACTACTTTGTTTTGCTTTTCAGACATTATTTTCATAATAAATCGTATTATTATCAAAGGGAACTATTAATTTAATACACTCATTATAATCAATTTTAGAAAAATCATTAATAGTAGGATAAGTAATATTTATTGAATTATCAGTTTGTAATCGTTCTTTTAATCAAAATAATAATGTTGGATAAAAAGTTTTTTTACTAATATGCTTATATTCTTCTTCTCATGGATGAGCATAATTATCTAAACTATAATTATAAGGTCTAGATACTGTTTTACTAGATATAATATCAATAATTTCACCTGCTAATTTTAAAGCATTTTTAACATCACGAGTAATATTTTCATTTGCTTCTGGGTCATTAGTTTGTGAATAAGCAACTCCACCTTGTGAAAATGAAGCACTACCAGTTAAATCATTAACTCCTTTTGGTAAATATCAATTTATAACTGCTAATAAACAAGCAGATTGAATATAACTTAATCATTTATCATATTCAATTAAACCAGTATTATCTTTTTTTACTCAAGGAAACAAATCTTTTTTATTAATTTTATCTGAAATTGTTCCACCTGATAATCTATCCATTCATAAACTAGTTTTTAAAATAGCATTATAAATTAAATTATCATTATAAGCAGATTGTTTACGATCATTAATAGGTTGTCAAAGTTTACTTGCTTTAACATCTTCAACTGTTATAAATAACAAATTACTTAAATTATTTTCCATATAAAACACCCCTTAATTGATTACGATATTTATTTTTTAAATTATTTGGTTTATAACTATTAACCTTTCTTTTGGTTTTATTAATTGCTTTAATAGATTTATTAACCTGATAAAATTTATTTTTAACTGGTGTTTTATATAAATTCTTAATATTTTTAACATCACTTCGGCGTTCTCGATATCATTTTTTATTATTAATTTCACCAGCAAAATTAAAATTAAAATGTCCAATCTTTAAATTATTAATAAACTTTTTAATTTGTTGTAATTTTTGAACTGTTGGTAATGTTAATTTAGTAGTTCCTTTGGGATATTTTTCTTTTAATGCTTGTGGTAATCGTTTTTTAATATAATTTCTTAAATGACTAGGTAATCATTTTCTTAATCAATAACGCCAAAATAAAGTCCCTGCATTAGAAACAGCATTACTTAATAATTTTCATATTTCAACTGGAACACTAGGATAAACATATGGACCATAAAATTTTGGATGTTTTGCTGTTTTTGTATATATTAAAATAGTTAAATTACCTGTTAAAGTTAATTTATTAGTTATATTAAACATTCCACTATCAAGTCAACTACTATTTAAAGGTTGTCAATTAGTATTTAGATAATTTTCATTTTTAAATTGTTTTCTATTTTTAATATTATTATCTTTTTCTAATTGACTTAATATTTGTTGAATTTCTTTTTTATGACCTTTTTTAATTAAATCTAAATAAGTAAATGGATTTAATCACTGATAAATATCTTCAACTTTACTTGTAATTTTATTATATTTATCAGTAATATAATTAATTGGCTTTAATATTTTATTTTGAACTTTATTAACTCTATTAATTAAATTTACAAATTTACTTATTAAAGGTTTATTTTCTAAATTAGTTACTAATAAAGTTAAAACTCGTAATATTAGTAAATTCATTGTTTATTAAGAATTTTTAATTACTACATCAATCGGATTTGTTTGACCACTAGCGTTATTTTTACCTTGAATTTGAACTTCAACAGTTTTATCATTTGTAATATTAATTGGTCAATCTTCACCTTTACTTTCAATAAAGTAATCAAAATCATTTTCTGTTAAAAAATTATTTACCGCTTTTACTGATTTTAAAACAACATCTTTAAATTGTGGTTTTAATTGTTCTGCTGTTGTTTGAGTTGGATCGTCAACATGAATAGTTGGTTTATCTAATTTATTAATTTTACTAATATCAATTTTACTTGATGATGGAATTACATAATCAACTGGCACTCTAAATGTTTTATTTAGATTACTTTTAGCAGTATTAATTTCATCTTGTGTTGGTTGTTTTTCTAAAATAATTTTACATGTTTTTGGATATAAAATAGTTGGTGTTGCATATTGTACTTTACCAATTCATTTAGGGTTAGCAGTATCATTATCTAAAACTTGTTGAATACTATCCATATTAATTGGATATGCTCATACTTGTTTATTAATAATTAAACCATTTACATTAGTAAAATTATAACCTTTATCTCGATTAACTTGTCCTTTTGTATATGTTTTTTCTAAATGAAAACTTTTTGATACAGGAATACCCATTGCTGTATTTTCATATAATTCACCATTAACCATTGCTTTTAATTGGGCTTGTGAACCAATTACTTTTAAATAAGCAGGTGTTAATCCTAAATAGGCTCTTCGTCCTAAAACCATAAACATTTTATCGGTTGGCAAACCAAAGTATAAATTACTAATTTGATTTGTTAATTCAATCAAAGTTTCATTTAATGTAAAGAATGCTTTATTGGCATCATCTGCATTTTCAGCTGTATAACTACGAAATGGAATTACTTCATATTGACCATCTGCTAAACAATAATCATAAATAGCCTGAATTAATTCACATTCTAAATTAACAAATTTATTTTGTACAACACTAGAAATAGCATCAGCAATAACACCATTTTTAATATTTTGTTCTATTAATGCTAAATCAAAAGCCTCATTCATTAATTTTAAATTAAATCTTTTATCAATAGGAACTGGAATTCTTGTTAATCCCATTGTTTGAGTTGTCCCACCATTTGGCAATGAATAATCATCTTGTCATACCACACGATGAGTTAAATTATATAATGCTTGACCAGCATTAGGTAATCAAGCAACTTGTTCTGCTGTTGCAGTAGCATACTGCATAATACTTGCATATTCGTTATATAAAGGTCCACGCAATAAAGCATTAACCATATCAACATATGCTTTTTGGTCTGTTGTATTACCTTGTAATGTAAAAGGTACTTGTGGCAAGTTAATTGTTGCCATAATATTTCACTCCCTTATTATCTAAGGTTTTTAAGTGTATAATCAGTTAATTTTTTAATTTCATCAGGAGTATATGCTCCTTTTTCTTTAATAATTTCAATTTCATCATTTTTATTTTCAGTAGATTTTTCAATCATATCTTTAATAAAATTAGTTGGTGAAACTGATAGTTGTTCTTCAACAAACAAATCAGGTTTTAATTCTTTTAAAGTTTGCATTTTTTCAGATAAAGAATTACCACTAACTTTATCTAAATTAGTTTTAATATCTTCAATTTTAGTAGATGGAACATCTTTAAATGCTTTTAATTCATCTAATTCATTAGATAATTTAATAAAGTCTTCTTTTGAGATAACATCTTCGCGTTTTTGCACACTTTCTCTAATTTGCTTTGCTTCATTATTAAACTGATTTAAGATATTTTCTGCAATCTCTTCACTTAAACCTTGTTCGATTAATTGTTCTTTTGTAAGTGCCATTTTATAAACCTCTCTTTTTTTATTCTTGTCCGATTAACAAGTCAGCATAAACTCTTTTTTACGGAAAAAGATTAAACCTGTAAATTAATTATATATCAATAGTTTATAAATACAATATATTTTGTATATATAAATACTAAACTTAATATCTTTGTTTGCTAATTTAGACCTTAAAACGCGTAATAAGAGGTATTTAACAAGATAAAATTTTAAATAATTAGTTAATTTTGATTGCATATATATATATATATATATATACTGAAAGTAGATCTTGATAAAAAGTTTCAAGATTAAGAAAAGGAGAAATACAAGTAATGAAAAAATTACTAAGTTTATTAAGTGTATTAACAATTAGTGGAACTGCTGTACCAACAACAATTGCCGCTAGTCCTTATCAAAATCATGAACAAAAAAGTAATGACGTATTTGAAAAATGATATAAATTTTTAGAGCATGATGAATTAAAATTAAAATTATCATCAGATACTGCTTTTAAAATTATTTATCAATTTGAACCAGATAGCAAAGCAGATTTTTTAAGTCAAACTATGGTATTAATATCTAATTTACCAAAATCAGATCATAGCGGAGCTGGCGGTTCTATAAATAAAGAAGATATAAAAATAATGGCAAATTTCATTTGAGAACATTTTTCTCAATTTCATGAAATTTGAAAAAATTTAAAACAAGAACAATCAATTATTATTAAAACAAATACTATTGGATATTGAGATAGTGAAAGTCCAAATAATAGTATTTATCTTAATTAAAGAAAGAAGGTTATAAATATGAAAAAATTAATAAGTATTTTAGGAGCAGTTACAATCACAAGTAGTGCTATACCAACTGTAATTGCTGCTGCACCATATCAATCAGAAGAAAAAGTATTAAAACGTAATAAAAGATGAGGCGAAGTTCAATGAATTCAAATTGCACAACAATGACGTAATGCTGAACTAGCATATCAAAGAGCGGGTGAAGATTTTCAAAGAAATCAAAATCATACAGCCTTTAGTCAAGCTCAACAACGTTTCTTACAAGCTCAACAATCATTTAATAATTCAAAAAATGAATGACAACAGGGTTTAACACAATGAGTAAATCAACTGGCACAAGAACGTAATCAACAATGATGAAATAATATTAAATCAGAACAAGCAACTCAATCTGAAATACAGTGAGTTACTAATAAAACAATGGCCTTAGCATTAAAATTAGGTACAAGTAATGTAAATAAAAATAAAATAGGTGAAATTATTCGAAAAAAAAATAATTGTAATTCTGAAGTATCAAAAGCAGCTATAAATGGTGCTGTTGGTGGAGCAGTTGGAGGTGCGATTACATCATCTCCTTCAGCCGTAACTGTTGGAGCTTCTTCAGCAGTTGCAGGGGCTCTTGCAGGAAGTGTTATTCCAGGTATTGGTACTATAGCTGGTGCTATTTTTGGAGGTATAGTTGGATTTTTTGGAACTATTTTTGGTGGAGCTGCTTCTGGAGCAGCAGTAGGTGCAATTAGTGGAGCTGCCGGCGCTGCAGCTGCTGAATGTTCATAAAAATAAAAAATTAGATTTATAAAAATAAATAGAAATAAATTATTTATTTCTATTTTTAATTAAATTAACAAATTTTTCAAAAAATAGGAGAAATAAATATGAAAAAAATATTAAGTATAATAGGTACAATATCATTAATTGGAACAAGTACAACAAGTTTAGTTGCTTGTAATAAACCACAAGAATATACAAAAGAGCAATTAGAACAATTAAAAAAAGAAAACCAAATAAATACAACAAATGAAACTATTAAAAACAATTTAGAATGAATAGCACCACAAGAAAAACCATTTAATGAGGTTGATAATAAATGATATTATGTCGTATGGCGTGGTGACAAAAATGATAAATGAAAAATTGTTAAATTTAAGCATTCTGATTACTTACATAATACTAAATATATTGAAAATAATATAAGTTTAAAAATAGGAAAAAGGGGGGTAAGTGAAAGTATATCAATTTTTCCATATGATTTAGTTGTTTTTAAACCAGCTTTTTATTACTATTGATTAGAAGATAATGGCACTTATTTTAAATCAGTTTATCGTTGAAGTGGTGAAGAACATAAATTACCTAATTTAAATATTGATGAAGATGGTAATGTAAAAGTTAAAGAATAATATAAAAAGAGATTTTTAAAAATCTCTTTTTTATTTTTATCTTGGTTTAAATGTAATTTTAACAGCACTATTACTATTATTTCTAATACCCAATACATTTGGATTATTAATATCTAATGTAATATCTTTATCATTACCAAAATATTTTGGTTTTCTATAAGCATCCATATAATAAAACTGTAAAAGTGGCAATATTACTTTTGTAAATCTAATTTTTAATTTCATATTATTTGTATAATACGCCTGTAAATATGTTTCCCTGATTTTATTATTAACTCCATATTTAGGTAAAAATGTTGTTTGTAATAAAAATTTTACACTATTAATAGTTGATGTTTCATATATGGTGGAATACCCTTTAAAAGGTAACCCATTAGTATAAGCAGTAGTATATATTGTTTTGGTATCATTTATTTTTATATTATCAGTATATAAACTTATTGTATTATCAAAATTAATTTTATCAGTTTGTGATAAACCAATGTTTTTTAAAGTTATATTTTTTAATGAAAATAAATTATTGCTACAATCATCAGTTCCGCCAAATATATTAATATTTCTATTAGGAATAAAATTTTCTATATTTGATAATCCACATTCAACTTGTAAATTACTTAGATTACTTATTTCAATAGTTTTATAAGCATCTTGGAATTTACTTATACTTTGAATTGTTGGGTCAATTTGTTTTAAATCAATTTCAGTTTCATAATAACCTGTATATTCTTCTGTATCATCAAATATATTAACCATAAACATAGTTGCTATTTGAGTATCAGTTATTTTACATTGTGGTTGCGCAGTAATTTTTGTTAATAATGGTAGTACTACATCGGAAGGCATAATATCTTTTGTATAAGTTTTATAGTTGTATGGAACTGGGGGTAATACATACTCAGGATAATTAAATGTCGGTATTTCATAGTCATGTGGTAATAAGAAACTAGTTTTATAATTAGTTGTCATATCACGTAAATAATTATTTAACACACTTTTTGTTTTACCACGAAAACTTCATACTGATAAGCGTAAATAATCTTCTTCATTATTAGTATATGGGTTATCAGCATAAAAGATAATTTCAAAATTACCTTTATATAATGCTTGAATTGAAAACATATCAATTATATAACTACAATTTGTACCATCTGGTGTTTGTAAGAATTCGCAATCAGTATCTTTTTCACTATCACTAACTGGTGTTTGAGCATCTACTGCTCTTACTAATTCATTAATTAAATATATACGATTAGTTTTGGGGTTTAATTGTTTTAAATTATAAGTTGAATAAGTTATTCGTTCAGTTGCTTTACCATCCTTAGTTAAAACAGTACCTTTGCATTTATCAGTTAATAAAGTTGTAAAACCTAAACTAGTAGCATTAGCACCAAAAATAGCACCAACTTTATCATTACCTTGTTGTCTAAATATTTCAAAGGGTAAGTAACCTTTACCTTTTGAGTTTTCAGACCAAAAAGCATCATTATAAAAACTATAAACATTAGAACTCATAAAACCATTAAGAAATTGAAAATTAGGTCAAGTTTTTTCATCTTGGTTAATTACTCATCCTCATGGAATACCAAAGGAAATAAAGTTTAAGAATTTACCAACTCCGCCTGGGATAGTAAAAGGATTAAAAACTAACTTTTGCGTATAGTTTAAAGGTAATACGGTAATTTGGCGATTAATAAAATTATTCATATTTAAAATATCTCAAACATTACATTTACCCATTTTATTATATTCAATTTGAACTTGTCCGACAGTATTACCAAATTCATCTTTTCTTCTAAAATATGATGATGCTTGGGTACTAATTATATTATTAACATTTTCATTATTTACTTTTATTTTGTTTGGTGGAGTAATCATTCAATTTTTAGACCAATAAAATTTAGAGTCATTATCTTCTTTATGAATAGTTGTCCCAACCGTAGGATTAGTTGCTGTTGAACTAGCTTTATCAGTTATTACAATACCCCCACTATTTTTTTGATTTCAAAAGTCGTATCTACTTTCCATATCTTTTTTTCAATCTTCATAACCCGTTATAATTGTTGGTTGAATACCTTGAATGTTATATCAACTTACTTCTGGAGCAGCATAAGTATTTACTTTGTCAGGTGGGGCAGGATACATGTTATACATTAATAAATCACGGGAATTCATAACTTTTTGATTAAATTGACCTTTAATAATTGGCCGACCAATAACTGGCATATCAAAAAAGATAGGATTACCATAAAATTTAACTGCCATTGCTCTAACCCCTGGGTCTTTTAATAAAACTTCATCTAATTCAATAGTGTATGTATTTGTTTTTTCATTATAAGTTATTTTAGGAAAACAATAACCCTCGCCCGGGGCGCTGGTCTGAATAAATTGTCTTACTGATAAACCACTATTACTAATTTTGTCATTAATACTTGAAAAGGTAATTTCTTGTCATAAAAAACTACCATCATAAGGTGAATAATAATTAATAACATTTGATGGATATAATCATTGTCTATCTTGTGGTGCAGAATTAATATCACCACCACCAATATTTAAACCACGATCATTAAATACAGTATAAAAATTATAATAATCATTAATATTTAATTTATTTACATCTTCATCTAAAATTAATAAAGTATATTGTCTTTCAGTTGATTGTTGAGTAAATACTTGTTCAAATTTAGCCTCACCAAATTGAATTGAACTTCTATCATCAATCATATAAGCATCTCAATATTTACCAACCTTAACTTCTTTTGTATAAAAATTATCGGCTTTATTATCATTATTAATAAAATAACTTAATTTATATTGATTTAAGTATGCCAGCATTCTATTAATATCATAAATATTTTCACCATCAATTAATTTTCAATAAATATTATTATTTTCATCTTTTAATTTTATAGCAAAAGGTGTTTCATTATTTGCTCATATTGTTGAATTAACTGGTTGTTTATTAAAATCATCAACTGTTAAAATATTAATTTCTTCACCTTTATATTTTTGCACTATTTTTAAACTATCTTGTCATTGTGCAATAGTACTTTCCATATTATCAAATATGCGTGAATAACTACCATAATCACTTGGTTTAGCATTATTAGGTTTTCAACCTGTTTCAGTATCAGGAATATATGAACTATAAACATTAAAAGGAAATACCATTCAATGGCGATTGTCTTTTATGTTTTCTCTAATATCTATTAAAGTATCATGGGCTTGTCTTCGTAATTCTTCGATAACCCCTGGGTTAATTCTACTCATTTTTTAATTCTCCTTAATTTCTGTTCTACCTTGTAAGGCATTTTGATTATTACCAGTTTCATCATATTCCATTAATTTATTATTATGTTCTATTTCTTTGGCTTGCATTTTATCTTGTCATGCTTCTATTTTTTCTAAATATTTTGCTGCCTCTAATTCATCAATATTTTCATATTCAGTAATTGCTCTTATTGGTTCCATTGTGCCATTATCTAATCTAGCAGTAATTAATTCATTTTGTCGCATTTGATCTACTAAACTAGCACTAACAAAATCAAAACCATAAGGTCTTTCACCAGTACCATCTCATAAACCGTAATATTTTAAAACGGTATCAAACACTTTTGTATAATATTGCTTACGATATGCTTGTAAATATGCTTGTTTTTCTAAATCTTTGGTTTTAGTTAATAAAGATTGTGTTTTATTTTGGTCATTATCTGATTTATCACCAAAAGGACTAGAAAAATGACATGCTAAATATACTTGTTCAATAATTGCTTTTTGGTCTTCCGTATATGTTTCTAAGGTTGGTGTTCCTTGTACTACTTGTAAAGATTGAGATAATTGACCATCTACGGCTGATTGACCTGATTGAATAAAAATATCATCAAAAGCATCTTGTAATACTTTTTTATTACCTTTGTTATAAGCAGTCATTAAATCATCATCTAATATTCCATATCAATGAGTACGATTTGCTCATCTTTCTTTTGATTTAATATTAAAACTATCTTCTAAATCAAATTGTAATTTATAACAATTTGCCATTGTAGGTAATGGGTTTAATGTAGTTGATGTTGATAAAAATAACGGATTAGGTTCATTAATCATTTCTCAAAAAGGAACTACGCCTAATTTATTTTTAAATTCTTGTACTAAAACAGGTTTAACATCATCTTTAATTTGTGTTTTACTTTGTCCAACAACTACTTCATTATTTTTAGGTCAACCTTTAATAACTATTTTATCTTTGGTACAAATTAAATTTAAAATAAAACCACTATCTGATTGATGATAATTTAATCAAATATCAGCACCTTGTTCAATTTCGTTTATTTTACTTACACGAGATGTAAAGTTAAAAGGATTAATTCATAAATCAATATTGCCATCTGATGTTTCTAATAAACCAAAAATAGTTTTGCCCATTAAACTTGCTGTTAATTCATTTTTATCTAATTTTTCTTTTATTTTATAAGTTTCATATCATCAATTTAATTTTTCTAAAATGTCTTTACGATGAGACTTAAATAAAATATCTTTACCATTAACTAATCGCATTTGATGACGAGCAATAATATTGGCTAAATTAATAGTTCAATCATAATTATAAAATTTTAAAACACTATTAATATCATTTAAGTTTGTTAAACTATGGAAAGTATTATTCATTGTTATTTTGCTCCTTTAATTTTAAAATAAGTGCATAATTAATAATATTTACTGTTAATAAACTAGGTTCATTTGCTAAAACTTGTACACATACTTTAACTTTTTGATATTTCTTAATATATTCGTTATATAAATTTAATTTACATATTGCGATATTATCTTTTTTTAATTCTTGACAAAGTCTTTTTTTAACTTGTCCACAAACAGACATATATGGTCTTTTTGCATTTATTACACGTTCATCATGTATTACATAAATATCTTTTTTCATTAAGTTATTCACTCCCTTTGTTGTCATAATTTATAATCTGCTGAACTATTATGTTTAACCATTGGTATTAATTCAAAGTGTAAAGCATAAAAATCACTATCAAATGTATCATCATATAAGTCTAACATTCGTTCTTCTCTTACATCAGGTTTATCTTCTCATTGAATTAATTCATATTGGGTTTTACTTACAGGACATTTTTCTCATAATCATTTTAATTGATTAGTATTTATTAACATGGTAAATGCTTCAATACGATGTTTTATTTTAAACTTCTGCTTTTGTGCTGGTTTAAAATGCATATATTGACCAAAAGAATAATTATATTTTTCTCTATTTAAACTTTCTAATGTTGCATAAGCACTATCATCAACATTAATTGATATACCTTGCTGGATTAAATTAAAATATTGATTTAATTGATTGTTGTAAAAATCTAATATATCTTTTACTTGTTCTAATGGTCCCTTAAATTGTTGAGTAGCATTTGAGTGTGTATATTCAGCAACTTTATAGGCTTTTTTATCAAATGAATTATATATTCAAAAACTCGCTGCTGTTGTATGTCCTTTTGGACTAGTAGAGTTTGCTAAGTCAACACCACCTAATAACTTAGTTGGTTGAATAATATCTGTTGCTTGCATAATATCAAGATATCTTGCAAAGATTGACCCACTAGTATTACCAGGCAATCCTCAACTTCATACTCTTGCTCTTTCAATATCTAATTGTTCTAATCTTAATTGTTCATTAACCTTATCTTGTGGTAATTCATAATTAAGTCTTCAACTAGAATAATGAATAATAATCTTCATATTTCATTTTTCAATATAGTTAATTTGTTCATATTTACTACGCATTATTTCTTCATTAAAAGGCATTAATTCATTACAATAACCAACAATATATCTTTTTAAACTTTCAGGGTTACATGTATTAATTGTTATTTTATTTTGATACCCACGAATAGCAAATTCTAAATCACTTAAATCTTTTTGTTGAAATTGGTCACATTCTTCTCTTCAATCAATTACTAATTTATATTTATTCAAATCAGCAAAAGCTTTTAATTTTTCTTTCCGGCTTGGTGAATGTAAACCTTTACAATATATTTTGCTACCATTTGATAAAGTAAAAGTAAAATTTGATAAGTTAATAGTATAAGGAATATGATTTTCATCTAACATATTTCAGATATTTTGAAATACACTATCTTTTAAATCCTTACTTCAATACATACTAGCAATGATACAAATTGGTTCTTTAATTAATAAACTAATTTTTAATAATTCACCAAACATTTTAATATTTGAAATAGTCTTACCACTATATCGTGTTCCAATTTGATTAATTTCATTAACTAACTCATATTTTTTAGCAAAGGGATATTTATTACCAATACTACTATTTTGTAATAATCAATAAGGAGTTTCTAACAAATAAGTAAAATGATTAAGCATTATTATCACTTTCTTTTTTAATATCTCTAATATCCGTTTGTAAATTAACAATTATTGGTTGTTGATTATTTAAGTTTAATTCTTGTTCTAACTGTTTTTCTTGCAGTGAATATTTATAATTAAATGCTCGTTGTCAATATAATTTAGCACCATCAGGTGATTTCATCATAAAGTTAATTATTTCACTTTCAATTCTATCAACTTGTTTTTCAAGTAAAGGAACTATCTTTTCGCTCTTGTAAGTTTCGTGCTTTCATCTGTTAGAAAGATTGAATTCATTGGTTAAATCATTCAAAGTATATGGTTTATTGGGTGATTTATTTTCTCAAAATTGCTCTATTTTACGATAAAAAGTTGCCAAACTTGCTTTATTTGGATTAAATTCTTTCATTTTTTACTCCTTTTTGCATATTAAAATTGCTATTATTTAATGAATATGATTAAATAAAAGAGTAAATAAAAACTATGAAAGAACCATCGCGGTTCTTTTTATTATTTATATTTTACATCAAAATAAAAAAAAGTAAATTACTTTACTTTTTATTTTAGTATACAAGCATATAGAGATAAATTGGAGCTTGTTACAATATAATTATATAATTAATAATATATTTGTCAATAATTTTAATTTAAAAAAATGTGAAAATTTATCTTTTTTATAAATTTAATGTATAACTATTTTTATAAAAGAATTGGAGGAAATATAGAGTAATGAAAGATTATACACATGTAAAATATGATGAACGAAGATTTTTTAAGGATTTATTTTTATCTGATAGTTGCAAAAAGAAAAATGGCACACTTAATTTATCTGAAATATCAAGACAAACAGGAAGAGATATTAATACTGTTAAAAGAGAAATTAATAGATTTACAAATATAGAAGATTATAATGCCCGTGAGGCACATGATGATTATTATAAAAAACGACAAAAGTGTATTAAAAAAATACCTACATTTACAGAAGAACAACAAGAATTTTTAAATTTACGATTTAATATTTTGGGTGATTCACCAGCAGAAATTATTCAGCGATTTTTAATAAAATTTGGTATCAAATTTCCTGCCTGTCTTAAAACATTTTATAAATGAATTTTTTTAGGTCTTTTGGGTTTGTTAAAGAAAAATTTATTAAATGGTGGTAGAAGAAATAGAACAAAGAAAAGACCTGATAATCGTGGGAAATTAGATGAAAGATTTAAATCAATATGAGATATTGAAAATAAAGAAACAGATGTTGGTTGATTTGAAATGGATACCGTAGTTGGAAAAGAACATCAATCTAGTTGTTTAGTTTTGACAGAGAAATCAAGTAAAAAATACTTTGCTATGAAATTAGAAGAACATACTGCTAATGAAGTTTTAGAAAAACTTAAACATATAGTTAGAATTAATGGTTTAGTTGGAAAAATTAAAGGAATAATAACCGATAGAGGAAAAGAATTTAGTAAGTTTGAAGAAATGGAAAAGATTACTGGTTCTAATGTTTATTTTTGTGACCCTGCTTCGCCTAATCAAAAACCATTAATTGAAAGACTAAACCGTGAATTTAGAAAACGATATGGTAGGGGGACAGATTTTAATCTTGTTACGCAACAAGAAATAGATTTAGTAGTCGATATTATAAATGAAAAATTAAGGCCCGTTCTTAATTGAAGAACTTCAAAAGAAGTATTTTTAGAGAATTTTAGATAAGTTTATTTGAAGTAATTTAATAAATTATTTTTCAGTGTGTTTAAATATGCCAAAAATAGGGTAAATTTAAAAATAATTTATTTTTTTAAAAAAATAGTTGCACTTCTTTTAAAAAGTGTTATTATTAAAATAACAAGAGATAAATTTGGAGCTTAGATTTACATAATACGTGACGTATAATGTACGATGAAGCTCCAAAAAACAACTCTTGTTAGGGTTGTTTTTTTATTTGAAATAAAAAATCCCTAAAAGGAGGTAATGATAATTAAACAACAAAAAATATGTGATGTTAATGATTGTTATAAAGCAGTATCATTCATTACCGAAGAATTTTTATCAAATAAAGTTTTATGAACTTGTGAAAAACATAAATATTTATTAAATAAAATAAAAGATAAAACACAAAAACAGTTTTATCAAAAACTAGAAAATTCAAAAATTATCTTTGATGATAAAACTGGTTCTTTTAAACTTTGATTTTATAAAACAACTTAATGCAGGGTGGAACAGTTATTTTAAATAACTAAGTGTTTTTTTCCACATAGGCGGTCTAGCCCAGCGGTAATCAGTCCGTAAATAATAGACGCTTTAACAAGCGATAGTCGTGATAAGTGCGGGGTCAACATCAAACGACAATAAATATTGAGATGGCCACTTTATAAATAAATTTGCGATAGATATTATCCCATTAGAGGATGACAGAGGTTTTAAAAACCACAAAGTCAGCATTAGGCTCTTCAATGTGCAAGTGAATTTATTTTAAAAACTGAACGCTTTGACCTGAAATGGTGCGGATGAAGAGAGAGAATTCTCTGGCATTATCTTATAAAAACAACTGTCGATTATTAAACATTAAACAATAAAACATACCGCCACCGCTCACCCGCAGTGAAGCGGATGGCGTAGTAAATAAATAGATAAATACTTAATTATATAACTAACTCTCGCTTTGGCACTTTCACTTTGGAGTGAGTGCCAGCGAGTTAAAAATAGGAGGTAAATATGACAATCAAAAATCTAATATCAATATATATGTACAATGATTTTTGTATTAATATATTTGATAATAAAACAGGGCAAAAAGAAAATATTAATGATGATATTAATTTAATTAAAAATGAAGAAGCACATTTATTAAATCAAGAAATAACTTATTTTGATATTAAAGAACAAAAAGGAAGAAAATTAATAGAAATATTAATAGCAAAGAACGAGGTAAATTAGTATGTGAAAAGATGAAAATGGTTATGTTTATACTGAAGAAGATTTATTTAATATGGCATTAGAAGAATGTCATTCAGAAGAAAGTGCTTATGAATATATTGATAATTTAATTAATGAAATGGAATTAGAGGAAATTTAATTATGGCAGATTTAAAATTAAATAATGAAGTTAAAAATATTACGTATCCATTTTATTTAAAAGGAAATAATTTTAAAGAATTAAGTTTAAAAGCATTAACAATTAAAAAATGAATTGATGAAAATGGACAAGAATTAGCAGAATTTATATATCGACAACAAGCTTGATTAATAAATGGAGAATATAAATCACAATCACTAAAAGATTTAAAATTAGTAGTTTCAAAAATTGATTATATTTTTAGAGAACCATTAGAATTAATAAAATCTTTTAAAGATGAATTAAATTTTATTAGAAAAGATATTTTGAATTTAGAAAATAATATTAAGAATAATCATGATTCTTTAAAAAATAATGTTATTAATATTCAATTTCAAAAACAAAATGAAATTATTGAAACTCATAAAAAAGAACAATTTTTAGAAATTAAAAGTGTAGCAAAAAAAGAGCAAGAATTAAAAATTATTACTAGTAATTTTCGGAAAGAAAAATTATTAATTAAAGATATTGAGGTTATTGGTATTAATGATGATTTTTTACAAAATGCTGATAAATTAGAACTTATTAATCTTATTAAAAATTATTTAGTTGTTGATGAACAAATTGTTAAAAATGAAATTAAAGATCAGTGAGATAGTAATAAAGATATTAATTTAATTGGGGTTAAAGGTATTAATTTTAAAATAAATAAAGGAGAAAAATAATATGGCAAATATTGTTGAATTTTTAAGAACAGATAAAGCAACAGAATGAATAAAAAGTAAATTTTCTAATGAAAATGAAATTGCAAGATTTAAAAGTAATATAGTTGCAATATCAAATAGTAATGAATTATTACAAAAAGCAGATCCAAAAACAATTATGACTGCTTGTTATCAAGGAGTTTTATTAAATTTACCAATGGAAAAACAATTTGGTTATGCTTATGTAGTTCCATATAATACTAAAATAACAAGAATTATTAACGGTCGCGAAATCCAAGAATGAATTAATCAAGCTCAATTTCAAATAGGTTATAAAGGTTATATTCAATTAGCACAAAGAAGTGGTCAATATTTAGATATGTCAGTATCAGATGTTAGAGAAAATGAATTAGTAAATTATGATCGTTTAAAAGGAACTAGTTTTAATTGAATTCAAAATGAAGATGAAAGAGAAAAATTACCAATTATTGGTTATGTAGCATACTTTAAAATGGTTAATGGTTTTGGAAAAACTTTATATATGACCAAAGAACAAATGGAAAATCATTTTATGAAATATTCTAAAACTTATGCTAAAAATAAATCATTTTATATTGCTAGTTTTGATGAAATGGCATTAAAAACAGTATTAACATCTTTATTAAGAAAATGAGGTATTATGTCTGTTGAATTACAACAAGCTTATAAATCAGATCAGGCAGTTATTACAACTAATGATGAAAAGATTTATATTGATAATGATAGCAATATAAGCATAAATAAGGGTCAAATTAGTAATGAAAATATATCAAGTGAAGAAGTGACAGATAATAATTTAGTTAAAGAAGAAGATATATCAAATGTAGTGCCAACAATTAATAATAACAACGATGAGGAATGAGCCACTTGATAAAAATAGGTATTGACCCATCAGGAACAGGTACTACTGCTATTGTTATTTATGAAGATAATAAATTAATTGAAAAATTAGAATTTACAAATAAAAATTGAAAAGAACAATATGAATTTATTAATGATAAATTGTTTGATTATGAAGAAAAAATTAATATTGAAGATTGTTTATATACATCTGCTAATGCTAGTAAAGATAGAGATGATTTATTAAGATTATTAGGAGCATTATCTGTTTATAAATATTTTATTAATTGAGTATCACCAAAAAATACTAAATCAGTTGTTAAAAATATGGAAAATTTAAGTAAATATAATGATAGTTGTATATGAAAATTTGATAAAGATACTAATTTAACTTATCAATATGGTAAAGGTTGATTTTATAATAATGAAAAAATAAGTAATCATTTACGAGATGCAATTATTATTGCTAATTATGAAAGTTAATATTATGAAACATTCATATAATCAAAAAACAGGAAAGTATTATTCTTGTCAAATTCGTAATGTTAATATTTACTTAAATAAAAATGAAGAAAAAGTTTGAAATGAATTTAATAACTTTACTTATTCGCAACGAATTGAATATCTTATTAACTTTTATATAACACATTATAAAGGAAATAAAGAATATGAATAATTATATTTTATGTTATCGATCTGAACAAGGTAATCGCCCTTGTAAAAACCCTCGTGGTGAATATATAATTGGGATTGATAAACAAGATGTAGATATTAATTCAACTGAATACTGAGAATATTATAAAAATAATTATGGAAAAAATAATTTAGTTATTTGTAAAGTTAAAAATTTAGACTTAATATTAGAAAATAAAAAATAACCAATTAAGGTTATTTTTTTTAAATACTATTTGTTAGTTTTTTAATAGCATCTTTTTGTGCTTGTTTTTTGTCATTTACTTTAACTTGTTTTTTAACATTTTTAATTTGACCTGTTTTTAATGCTAATTCTGTTGCATAATCAGGTCCTCGTAAATGTTTTTCGTGAGCAATAACAGCAGTTCTTAATTCTCTAATTTCTGCTTTATATTTTTTAATTTTTTTAGCAGATAATCCAAGAATACCAAGACTACCCATTCCACCAGCACCCGCTAATACAAGTAAAGCAATTACTATTTCATTACTAATTTCCATTTCTTTATTTCCTTTCTTATCCTTACTCAAACAGTGGCCATCCATTCTTTCAGAACAAAATAATTTATAAATTAAACTATATAACCACCCAAAAATATCAACCGCCCCTATATATAGTTTATTTTAAATTTAATTCTTTGTTATTTTCTTCTTGTTTTTTAGTATATTCATCTTGCATATTTTTAAATATTTCTTCTGTTATACCATCCAAATTATTTCATTGTTTTGATATTCTTGGTTGAATAACACGCGGATTAATACGGCAGTTCAAACAATGTCTTAAATGGTCTTTTTTTCATTTTGATTTATCAATTCAAATAATAATTAAAGAAATTATTAAAGTAATTAAAGGTAAAATTGTAAATACTAATCCCATTTTAGATATTTTTAATCGTGGAATATCAATTTTCATATCTACTTTTGGTTTACTACTAGCAACAAATATACCTTGAATTCCATATGTAAATAAAGGTGTTAGTAAAATAGCAATTCCATTACCTCAATATTGTCCATAATTATATCAATTAATATTATCTTTTATTGCATTAATCATGCCATATTCTAATCAACAATTTAATGCTAAAAATATCAATGTATAAAAACTAACTACTCAACTACGAATTTTATATTTTCTTTCTCATTCTCTAATATCTTTATGATTTCAATTATAAGTTGGAATAGGGTCTTTTTTAAATCAATTTCAAGGTAAGGCACCCTTTAATCAAGTTGTTTTATTTTGTTTCATTAATTAAAAATCCTTTCTAAATTAATTTTCTTTTAATTGTTAAATCTTTAATAACAATATTATTTGTATCATTTGAAATTGAGCCATCTTGCTTAATTGTTATTCTTTTATAAGAATTATCTGCTAAAAATGAAAATATTGATTTTTGTGATATTGTTTCAAAATAATATGTTACAAATTTATTAGCAGATGCATAATCTGTTATTGAAATTGATATTTTATAGTAATATTTTATTAAATCATAATCTGGAATTTTAAATGTTAATTTTTCGTTTGCTTCTGGATAATTAATTAATTCTCAATCATTACCAGTATTAATAGATATATCACCATTCCCCAATAATGAATTACCATTAATAGTTTTAATATTTGTACCACTTATTAATTTATCTTGTTTTAAATCTGAAACTTCAATCTCATCATTATCATTTTTAATGATAGTTTTATTATCAATTTTTATATCAGTACCACTACTTTGTTTTGCTTTTCAGACATTATTTTCATAATAAATCGTATTATTATCAAAGGGAACTATTAATTTAATACACTCATTATAATCAATTTTAGAAAAATCATTAATAGTAGGATAAGTAATATTTATTGAATTATCAGTTTGTAATCGTTCTTTTAATCAAAATAATAATGTTGGATAAAAAGTTTTTTTACTAATATGCTTATATTCTTCTTCTCATGGATGAGCATAATTATCTAAACTATAATTATAAGGTCTAGATACTGTTTTACTAGATATAATATCAATAATTTCACCTGCTAATTTTAAAGCATTTTTAACATCACGAGTAATATTTTCATTTGCTTCTGGGTCATTAGTTTGTGAATAAGCAACTCCACCTTGTGAAAATGAAGCACTACCAGTTAAATCATTAACTCCTTTTGGTAAATATCAATTTATAACTGCTAATAAACAAGCAGATTGAATATAACTTAATCATTTATCATATTCAATTAAACCAGTATTATCTTTTTTTACTCAAGGAAACAAATCTTTTTTATTAATTTTATCTGAAATTGTTCCACCTGATAATCTATCCATTCATAAACTAGTTTTTAAAATAGCATTATAAATTAAATTATCATTATAAGCAGATTGTTTACGATCATTAATAGGTTGTCAAAGTTTACTTGCTTTAACATCTTCAACTGTTATAAATAACAAATTACTTAAATTATTTTCCATATAAAACACCCCTTAATTGATTACGATATTTATTTTTTAAATTATTTGGTTTATAACTATTAACCTTTCTTTTGGTTTTATTAATTGCTTTAATAGATTTATTAACCTGATAAAATTTATTTTTAACTGGTGTTTTATATAAATTCTTAATATTTTTAACATCACTTCGGCGTTCTCGATATCATTTTTTATTATTAATTTCACCAGCAAAATTAAAATTAAAATGTCCAATCTTTAAATTATTAATAAACTTTTTAATTTGTTGTAATTTTTGAACTGTTGGTAATGTTAATTTAGTAGTTCCTTTGGGATATTTTTCTTTTAATGCTTGTGGTAATCGTTTTTTAATATAATTTCTTAAATGACTAGGTAATCATTTTCTTAATCAATAACGCCAAAATAAAGTCCCTGCATTAGAAACAGCATTACTTAATAATTTTCATATTTCAACTGGAACACTAGGATAAACATATGGACCATAAAATTTTGGATGTTTTGCTGTTTTTGTATATATTAAAATAGTTAAATTACCTGTTAAAGTTAACTTATTTGTAATATTAAACATACCACTATCAAGTCAACTACTATTTAAAGGCTGTCAATTAGTATTTAGATATTTTTCATTTTTAAATTGTTCTCTATTTTGAATATTATTATCTTTTTCTAATTGACTTAATATTTGTTGTATTTCTTTTTTATGACCTTTTTTAATTAAATCTAAATAAGTAAAAGGATTTAATCATTGATAAATATCTTCAACTTTACTTGTAATTTTATTATATTTATCAGTAATATAATTAATTGGCTTTAATATTTTATTTTGAACTTTATTAACTCTATTAATTAAATTTACAAATTTACTTATTAAAGGTTTATTTTCTAAATTAGTTACTAATAAAGTTAAAACTCGTAATATTAGTAAATTCATTGTTTATTAAGAATTTTTAATTACTACATCAATCGGATTTGTTTGACCACTAGCGTTATTTTTACCTTGAATTTGAACTTCAACAGTTTTATCATTTGTAATATTAATTGGTCAATCTTCACCTTTACTTTCAATAAAGTAATCAAAATCATTTTCTGTTAAAAAATTATTTACCGCTTTTACTGATTTTAAAACAACATCTTTAAATTGTGGTTTTAATTGTTCTGCTGTTGTTTGAGTTGGATCGTCAACATGAATAGTTGGTTTATCTAATTTATTAATTTTACTAATATCAATTTTACTTGATGATGGAATTACATAATCAACTGGCACTCTAAATGTTTTATTTAGATTACTTTTAGCAGTATTAATTTCATCTTGTGTTGGTTGTTTTTCTAAAATAATTTTACATGTTTTTGGATATAAAATAGTTGGTGTTGCATATTGTACTTTACCAATTCATTTAGGGTTAGCAGTATCATTATCTAAAACTTGTTGAATACTATCCATATTAATTGGATATGCTCATACTTGTTTATTAATAATTAAACCATTTACATTAGTAAAATTATAACCTTTATCTCGATTAACTTGTCCTTTTGTATATGTTTTTTCTAAATGAAAACTTTTTGATACAGGAATACCCATTGCTGTATTTTCATATAATTCACCATTAACCATTGCTTTTAATTGGGCTTGTGAACCAATTACTTTTAAATAAGCAGGTGTTAATCCTAAATAGGCTCTTCGTCCTAAAACCATAAACATTTTATCGGTTGGCAAACCAAAGTATAAATTACTAATTTGATTTGTTAATTCAATCAAAGTTTCATTTAATGTAAAGAATGCTTTATTGGCATCATCTGCATTTTCAGCTGTATAACTACGAAATGGAATTACTTCATATTGACCATCTGCTAAACAATAATCATAAATAGCCTGAATTAATTCACATTCTAAATTAACAAATTTATTTTGTACAACACTAGAAATAGCATCAGCAATAACACCATTTTTAATATTTTGTTCTATTAATGCTAAATCAAAAGCCTCATTCATTAATTTTAAATTAAATCTTTTATCAATAGGAACTGGAATTCTTGTTAATCCCATTGTTTGAGTTGTCCCACCATTTGGCAATGAATAATCATCTTGTCATACCACACGATGAGTTAAATTATATAATGCTTGACCAGCATTAGGTAATCAAGCAACTTGTTCTGCTGTTGCAGTAGCATACTGCATAATACTTGCATATTCGTTATATAAAGGTCCACGCAATAAAGCATTAACCATATCAACATATGCTTTTTGGTCTGTTGTATTACCTTGTAATGTAAAAGGTACTTGTGGCAAGTTAATTGTTGCCATAATATTTCACTCCCTTATTATCTAAGGTTTTTAAGTGTATAATCAGTTAATTTTTTAATTTCATCAGGAGTATATGCTCCTTTTTCTTTAATAATTTCAATTTCATCATTTTTATTTTCAGTAGATTTTTCAATCATATCTTTAATAAAATTAGTTGGTGAAACTGATAGTTGTTCTTCAACAAACAAATCAGGTTTTAATTCTTTTAAAGTTTGCATTTTTTCAGATAAAGAATTACCACTAACTTTATCTAAATTAGTTTTAATATCTTCAATTTTAGTAGATGGAACATCTTTAAATGCTTTTAATTCATCTAATTCATTAGATAATTTAATAAAGTCTTCTTTTGAGATAACATCTTCGCGTTTTTGCACACTTTCTCTAATTTGCTTTGCTTCATTATTAAACTGATTTAAGATATTTTCTGCAATCTCTTCACTTAAACCTTGTTCGATTAATTGTTCTTTTGTAAGTGCCATTTTATAAACCTCTCTTTTTTTATTCTTGTCCGATTAACAAGTCAGCATAAACTCTTTTTTACGGAAAAAGATTAAACCTGTAAATTAATTATATATCAATAGTTTATAAATACAATATATTTTGTATATATAAATACTAAACTTAATATCTTTGTTTGCTAATTTAGACCTTAAAACGCGTAATAAGAGGTATTTAACAAGATAAAATTTTAAATAATTAGTTAATTTTGATTGCATATATATATATATATATATATACTGAAAGTAGATCTTGATAAAAAGTTTCAAGATTAAGAAAAGGAGAAATACAAGTAATGAAAAAATTACTAAGTTTATTAAGTGTATTAACAATTAGTGGAACTGCTGTACCAACAACAATTGCCGCTAGTCCTTATCAAAATCATGAACAAAAAAGTAATGACGTATTTGAAAAATGATATAAATTTTTAGAGCATGATGAATTAAAATTAAAATTATCATCAGATACTGCTTTTAAAATTATTTATCAATTTGAACCAGATAGCAAAGCAGATTTTTTAAGTCAAACTATGGTATTAATATCTAATTTACCAAAATCAGATCATAGCGGAGCTGGCGGTTCTATAAATAAAGAAGATATAAAAATAATGGCAAATTTCATTTGAGAACATTTTTCTCAATTTCATGAAATTTGAAAAAATTTAAAACAAGAACAATCAATTATTATTAAAACAAATACTATTGGATATTGAGATAGTGAAAGTCCAAATAATAGTATTTATCTTAATTAAAGAAAGAAGGTTATAAATATGAAAAAATTAATAAGTATTTTAGGAGCAGTTACAATCACAAGTAGTGCTATACCAACTGTAATTGCTGCTGCACCATATCAATCAGAAGAAAAAGTATTAAAACGTAATAAAAGATGAGGCGAAGTTCAATGAATTCAAATTGCACAACAATGACGTAATGCTGAACTAGCATATCAAAGAGCGGGTGAAGATTTTCAAAGAAATCAAAATCATACAGCCTTTAGTCAAGCTCAACAACGTTTCTTACAAGCTCAACAATCATTTAATAATTCAAAAAATGAATGACAACAGGGTTTAACACAATGAGTAAATCAACTGGCACAAGAACGTAATCAACAATGATGAAATAATATTAAATCAGAACAAGCAACTCAATCTGAAATACAGTGAGTTACTAATAAAACAATGGCCTTAGCATTAAAATTAGGTACAAGTAATGTAAATAAAAATAAAATAGGTGAAATTATTCGAAAAAAAAATAATTGTAATTCTGAAGTATCAAAAGCAGCTATAAATGGTGCTGTTGGTGGAGCAGTTGGAGGTGCGATTACATCATCTCCTTCAGCCGTAACTGTTGGAGCTTCTTCAGCAGTTGCAGGGGCTCTTGCAGGAAGTGTTATTCCAGGTATTGGTACTATAGCTGGTGCTATTTTTGGAGGTATAGTTGGATTTTTTGGAACTATTTTTGGTGGAGCTGCTTCTGGAGCAGCAGTAGGTGCAATTAGTGGAGCTGCCGGCGCTGCAGCTGCTGAATGTTCATAAAAATAAAAAATTAGATTTATAAAAATAAATAGAAATAAATTATTTATTTCTATTTTTAATTAAATTAACAAATTTTTCAAAAAATAGGAGAAATAAATATGAAAAAAATATTAAGTATAATAGGTACAATATCATTAATTGGAACAAGTACAACAAGTTTAGTTGCTTGTAATAAACCACAAGAATATACAAAAGAGCAATTAGAACAATTAAAAAAAGAAAACCAAATAAATACAACAAATGAAACTATTAAAAACAATTTAGAATGAATAGCACCACAAGAAAAACCATTTAATGAGGTTGATAATAAATGATATTATGTCGTATGGCGTGGTGACAAAAATGATAAATGAAAAATTGTTAAATTTAAGCATTCTGATTACTTACATAATACTAAATATATTGAAAATAATATAAGTTTAAAAATAGGAAAAAGGGGGGTAAGTGAAAGTATATCAATTTTTCCATATGATTTAGTTGTTTTTAAACCAGCTTTTTATTACTATTGATTAGAAGATAATGGCACTTATTTTAAATCAGTTTATCGTTGAAGTGGTGAAGAACATAAATTACCTAATTTAAATATTGATGAAGATGGTAATGTAAAAGTTAAAGAATAATATAAAAAGAGATTTTTAAAAATCTCTTTTTTATTTTTATCTTGGTTTAAATGTAATTTTAACAGCACTATTACTATTATTTCTAATACCCAATACATTTGGATTATTAATATCTAATGTAATATCTTTATCATTACCAAAATATTTTGGTTTTCTATAAGCATCCATATAATAAAACTGTAAAAGTGGCAATATTACTTTTGTAAATCTAATTTTTAATTTCATATTATTTGTATAATACGCCTGTAAATATGTTTCCCTGATTTTATTATTAACTCCATATTTAGGTAAAAATGTTGTTTGTAATAAAAATTTTACACTATTAATAGTTGATGTTTCATATATGGTGGAATACCCTTTAAAAGGTAACCCATTAGTATAAGCAGTAGTATATATTGTTTTGGTATCATTTATTTTTATATTATCAGTATATAAACTTATTGTATTATCAAAATTAATTTTATCAGTTTGTGATAAACCAATGTTTTTTAAAGTTATATTTTTTAATGAAAATAAATTATTGCTACAATCATCAGTTCCGCCAAATATATTAATATTTCTATTAGGAATAAAATTTTCTATATTTGATAATCCACATTCAACTTGTAAATTACTTAGATTACTTATTTCAATAGTTTTATAAGCATCTTGGAATTTACTTATACTTTGAATTGTTGGGTCAATTTGTTTTAAATCAATTTCAGTTTCATAATAACCTGTATATTCTTCTGTATCATCAAATATATTAACCATAAACATAGTTGCTATTTGAGTATCAGTTATTTTACATTGTGGTTGCGCAGTAATTTTTGTTAATAATGGTAGTACTACATCGGAAGGCATAATATCTTTTGTATAAGTTTTATAGTTGTATGGAACTGGGGGTAATACATACTCAGGATAATTAAATGTCGGTATTTCATAGTCATGTGGTAATAAGAAACTAGTTTTATAATTAGTTGTCATATCACGTAAATAATTATTTAACACACTTTTTGTTTTACCACGAAAACTTCATACTGATAAGCGTAAATAATCTTCTTCATTATTAGTATATGGGTTATCAGCATAAAAGATAATTTCAAAATTACCTTTATATAATGCTTGAATTGAAAACATATCAATTATATAACTACAATTTGTACCATCTGGTGTTTGTAAGAATTCGCAATCAGTATCTTTTTCACTATCACTAACTGGTGTTTGAGCATCTACTGCTCTTACTAATTCATTAATTAAATATATACGATTAGTTTTGGGGTTTAATTGTTTTAAATTATAAGTTGAATAAGTTATTCGTTCAGTTGCTTTACCATCCTTAGTTAAAACAGTACCTTTGCATTTATCAGTTAATAAAGTTGTAAAACCTAAACTAGTAGCATTAGCACCAAAAATAGCACCAACTTTATCATTACCTTGTTGTCTAAATATTTCAAAGGGTAAGTAACCTTTACCTTTTGAGTTTTCAGACCAAAAAGCATCATTATAAAAACTATAAACATTAGAACTCATAAAACCATTAAGAAATTGAAAATTAGGTCAAGTTTTTTCATCTTGGTTAATTACTCATCCTCATGGAATACCAAAGGAAATAAAGTTTAAGAATTTACCAACTCCGCCTGGGATAGTAAAAGGATTAAAAACTAACTTTTGCGTATAGTTTAAAGGTAATACGGTAATTTGGCGATTAATAAAATTATTCATATTTAAAATATCTCAAACATTACATTTACCCATTTTATTATATTCAATTTGAACTTGTCCGACAGTATTACCAAATTCATCTTTTCTTCTAAAATATGATGATGCTTGGGTACTAATTATATTATTAACATTTTCATTATTTACTTTTATTTTGTTTGGTGGAGTAATCATTCAATTTTTAGACCAATAAAATTTAGAGTCATTATCTTCTTTATGAATAGTTGTCCCAACCGTAGGATTAGTTGCTGTTGAACTAGCTTTATCAGTTATTACAATACCCCCACTATTTTTTTGATTTCAAAAGTCGTATCTACTTTCCATATCTTTTTTTCAATCTTCATAACCCGTTATAATTGTTGGTTGAATACCTTGAATGTTATATCAACTTACTTCTGGAGCAGCATAAGTATTTACTTTGTCAGGTGGGGCAGGATACATGTTATACATTAATAAATCACGGGAATTCATAACTTTTTGATTAAATTGACCTTTAATAATTGGCCGACCAATAACTGGCATATCAAAAAAGATAGGATTACCATAAAATTTAACTGCCATTGCTCTAACCCCTGGGTCTTTTAATAAAACTTCATCTAATTCAATAGTGTATGTATTTGTTTTTTCATTATAAGTTATTTTAGGAAAACAATAACCCTCGCCCGGGGCGCTGGTCTGAATAAATTGTCTTACTGATAAACCACTATTACTAATTTTGTCATTAATACTTGAAAAGGTAATTTCTTGTCATAAAAAACTACCATCATAAGGTGAATAATAATTAATAACATTTGATGGATATAATCATTGTCTATCTTGTGGTGCAGAATTAATATCACCACCACCAATATTTAAACCACGATCATTAAATACAGTATAAAAATTATAATAATCATTAATATTTAATTTATTTACATCTTCATCTAAAATTAATAAAGTATATTGTCTTTCAGTTGATTGTTGAGTAAATACTTGTTCAAATTTAGCCTCACCAAATTGAATTGAACTTCTATCATCAATCATATAAGCATCTCAATATTTACCAACCTTAACTTCTTTTGTATAAAAATTATCGGCTTTATTATCATTATTAATAAAATAACTTAATTTATATTGATTTAAGTATGCCAGCATTCTATTAATATCATAAATATTTTCACCATCAATTAATTTTCAATAAATATTATTATTTTCATCTTTTAATTTTATAGCAAAAGGTGTTTCATTATTTGCTCATATTGTTGAATTAACTGGTTGTTTATTAAAATCATCAACTGTTAAAATATTAATTTCTTCACCTTTATATTTTTGGACTATTTTTAAACTATCTTGTCATTGCGCAATAGTACTTTCCATATTATCAAATATTCGTGAATAACTACCATAATCACTGGGTTTAGCATTATTTGGTTTTCATCCCGTTTCTGTATCAGGAATATATGAACTATAAACATTAAACGGAAAGACCATTCAATGACGATTATCTTTTATGTTTTCTCTGATATCTATTAAAGTATCATGGGCTTGTCTTCGTAATTCTTCGATAACCCCTGAGTTAATTCTACTCATTTTTTAATTCTCCTTAATTTCTGTTCTACCTTGTACGGCATTTTGATTATTACCAGTTTCATCATATTCTAGTAATTTATTATTATGTTCTATTTCTTTGACTTGCATTTTATCTTGTCATGCTTCTACTTTTTCAAAATATTTGGTTGCTTCTAATTCATCAATATTATCATATTCAGTAATTGCTCTTATTGGTTCCATTGTGCCATTATCTAATCTAGCAGTAATTAGTTCATTTTGTCGCATTTGGTCAACTAAACTAGCACTAACAAAATCAAAACCATATTCTCGTTCACCAACACCATCTCATAAACCATAATATTTTAAAACAGTATCAAACATTTTAGTATAGTATTGCTTACGATATGCTTGTAAATATGCTTGTTTTTCTAAGTCTTTTGTTTTAGTTAATAATGACTGTGTTTTATTTTGGTCATTATCTGATTTATCACCAAAAGGACTAGAAAAATGACATGCTAAGTATACTTGTTCAATAATTGCTTTTTGGTCTTCAGTATATGTTTCTAATGTTGGTGTACCTTGTACTACTTGTAAAGATTGAGATAATTGACCATCTACGGCTGATTGACCTGATTGAATAAAAATATCATCAAAAGCATCTTGTAATACTTTTTTATTACCTTTGTTATAAGCAGTCATTAAATCATCATCTAATATTCCATATCAATGAGTACGATTTGCTCATCTTTCTTTTGATTTAATATTAAAACTATCTTCTAAATCAAATTGTAATTTATAACAATTTGCCATTGTAGGTAATGGGTTTAATGTAGTTGATGTTGATAAAAATAACGGATTAGGTTCATTAATCATTTCTCAAAAAGGAACTACGCCTAATTTATTTTTAAATTCTTGTACTAAAACAGGTTTAACATCATCTTTAATTTGTGTTTTACTTTGTCCAACAACTACTTCATTATTTTTAGGTCAACCTTTAATAACTATTTTATCTTTGGTACAAATTAAATTTAAAATAAAACCACTATCTGATTGATGATAATTTAATCAAATATCAGCACCTTGTTCAATTTCGTTTATTTTACTTACACGAGATGTAAAGTTAAAAGGATTAATTCATAAATCAATATTGCCATCTGATGTTTCTAATAAACCAAAAATAGTTTTGCCCATTAAACTTGCTGTTAATTCATTTTTATCTAATTTTTCTTTTATTTTATAAGTTTCATATCATCAATTTAATTTTTCTAAAATGTCTTTACGATGAGACTTAAATAAAATATCTTTACCATTAACTAATCGCATTTGATGACGAGCAATAATATTGGCTAAATTAATAGTTCAATCATAATTATAAAATTTTAAAACACTATTAATATCATTTAAGTTTGGTAAACTAGGAAAAGTATTATTCATTGTTATTTTGCTCCTTTAATTTTAAAATAAGTGCATAATTAATAATATTTACTGTTAATAAACTAGGTTCATTTGCTAAAACTTGTACACATACTTTAACTTTTTGATATTTCTTAATATATTCGTTATATAAATTTAATTTACATATTGCGATATTATCTTTTTTTAATTCTTGACAAAGTCTTTTTTTAACTTGTCCACAAACAGACATATATGGTCTTTTTGCATTAATTACTCTTTCATCGTGTATTACATAAATATCTTTTTTCATTAAGTTATTCACTCCCTTTGTTGTCATAATTTATAATCTGCTGAACTATTATGTTTAACCATATTAACTAATTCAAAGTGTAAAGCATAAAAATCACTATCAAATGTATCATCATATAAATCTAACATTCGTTCTTCTCTTACATCAGGTTTATCTTCTCATTGAATTAATTCATATTGGGTTTTACTTACAGGACATTTTTCTCATAATCATTTTAATTGATTAGTATTTATTAACATGGTAAATGCTTCAATACGATGTTTTATTTTAAACTTCTGCTTTTGTGCTGGTTTAAAATGCATATATTGACCAAAAGAATAATTATATTTTTCTCTATTTAAACTTTCTAATGTTGCATAAGCACTATCATCAACATTAATTGATATACCTTGCTGGATTAAATTAAAATATTGATTTAATTGATTGTTGTAAAAATCTAATATATCTTTTACTTGTTCTAATGGTCCCTTAAATTGTTGAGTAGCATTTGAGTGTGTATATTCAGCAACTTTATAGGCTTTTTTATCAAATGAATTATATATTCAAAAACTCGCTGCTGTTGTATGTCCTTTTGGACTAGTAGAGTTTGCTAAGTCAACACCACCTAATAACTTAGTTGGTTGAATAATATCTGTTGCTTGCATAATATCAAGATATCTTGCAAAGATTGACCCACTAGTATTACCAGGCAATCCTCAACTTCATACTCTTGCTCTTTCAATATCTAATTGTTCTAATCTTAATTGTTCATTAACCTTATCTTGTGGTAATTCATAATTAAGTCTTCAACTAGAATAATGAATAATAATCTTCATATTTCATTTTTCAATATAGTTAATTTGTTCATATTTACTACGCATTATTTCTTCATTAAAAGGCATTAATTCATTACAATAACCAACAATATATCTTTTTAAACTTTCAGGGTTACATGTATTAATTGTTATTTTATTTTGATACCCACGAATAGCAAATTCTAAATCACTTAAATCTTTTTGTTGAAATTGGTCACATTCTTCTCTTCAATCAATTACTAATTTATATTTATTCAAATCAGCAAAAGCTTTTAATTTTTCTTTCCGGCTTGGTGAATGTAAACCTTTACAATATATTTTGCTACCATTTGATAAAGTAAAAGTAAAATTTGATAAGTTAATAGTATAAGGAATATGATTTTCATCTAACATATTTCAGATATTTTGAAATACACTATCTTTTAAATCCTTACTTCAATACATACTAGCAATGATACAAATTGGTTCTTTAATTAATAAACTAATTTTTAATAATTCACCAAACATTTTAATATTTGAAATAGTCTTACCACTATATCGTGTTCCAATTTGATTAATTTCATTAACTAACTCATATTTTTTAGCAAAGGGATATTTATTACCAATACTACTATTTTGTAATAATCAATAAGGAGTTTCTAACAAATAAGTAAAATGATTAAGCATTATTATCACTTTCTTTTTTAATATCTCTAATATCCGTTTGTAAATTAACAATTATTGGTTGTTGATTATTTAAGTTTAATTCTTGTTCTAACTGTTTTTCTTGCAGTGAATATTTATAATTAAATGCTCGTTGTCAATATAATTTAGCACCATCAGGTGATTTCATCATAAAGTTAATTATTTCACTTTCAATTCTATCAACTTGTTTTTCAAGTAAAGGAACTATCTTTTCGCTCTTGTAAGTTTCGTGCTTTCATCTGTTAGAAAGATTGAATTCATTGGTTAAATCATTCAAAGTATATGGTTTATTGGGTGATTTATTTTCTCAAAATTGCTCTATTTTACGATAAAAAGTTGCCAAACTTGCTTTATTTGGATTAAATTCTTTCATTTTTTACTCCTTTTTGCATATTAAAATTGCTATTATTTAATGAATATGATTAAATAAAAGAGTAAATAAAAACTATGAAAGAACCATCGCGGTTCTTTTTATTATTTATATTTTACATCAAAATAAAAAAAAGTAAATTACTTTACTTTTTATTTTAGTATACAAGCATATAGAGATAAATTGGAGCTTGTTACAATATAATTATATAATTAATAATATATTTGTCAATAATTTTAATTTAAAAAAATGTGAAAATTTATCTTTTTTATAAATTTAATGTATAACTATTTTTATAAAAGAATTGGAGGAAATATAGAGTAATGAAAGATTATACACATGTAAAATATGATGAACGAAGATTTTTTAAGGATTTATTTTTATCTGATAGTTGCAAAAAGAAAAATGGCACACTTAATTTATCTGAAATATCAAGACAAACAGGAAGAGATATTAATACTGTTAAAAGAGAAATTAATAGATTTACAAATATAGAAGATTATAATGCCCGTGAGGCACATGATGATTATTATAAAAAACGACAAAAGTGTATTAAAAAAATACCTACATTTACAGAAGAACAACAAGAATTTTTAAATTTACGATTTAATATTTTGGGTGATTCACCAGCAGAAATTATTCAGCGATTTTTAATAAAATTTGGTATCAAATTTCCTGCCTGTCTTAAAACATTTTATAAATGAATTTTTTTAGGTCTTTTGGGTTTGTTAAAGAAAAATTTATTAAATGGTGGTAGAAGAAATAGAACAAAGAAAAGACCTGATAATCGTGGGAAATTAGATGAAAGATTTAAATCAATATGAGATATTGAAAATAAAGAAACAGATGTTGGTTGATTTGAAATGGATACCGTAGTTGGAAAAGAACATCAATCTAGTTGTTTAGTTTTGACAGAGAAATCAAGTAAAAAATACTTTGCTATGAAATTAGAAGAACATACTGCTAATGAAGTTTTAGAAAAACTTAAACATATAGTTAGAATTAATGGTTTAGTTGGAAAAATTAAAGGAATAATAACCGATAGAGGAAAAGAATTTAGTAAGTTTGAAGAAATGGAAAAGATTACTGGTTCTAATGTTTATTTTTGTGACCCTGCTTCGCCTAATCAAAAACCATTAATTGAAAGACTAAACCGTGAATTTAGAAAACGATATGGTAGGGGGACAGATTTTAATCTTGTTACGCAACAAGAAATAGATTTAGTAGTCGATATTATAAATGAAAAATTAAGGCCCGTTCTTAATTGAAGAACTTCAAAAGAAGTATTTTTAGAGAATTTTAGATAAGTTTATTTGAAGTAATTTAATAAATTATTTTTCAGTGTGTTTAAATATGCCAAAAATAGGGTAAATTTAAAAATAATTTATTTTTTTAAAAAAATAGTTGCACTTCTTTTAAAAAGTGTTATTATTAAAATAACAAGAGATAAATTTGGAGCTTAGATTTACATAATACGTGACGTATAATGTACGATGAAGCTCCAAAAAACAACTCTTGTTAGGGTTGTTTTTTTATTTGAAATAAAAAATCCCTAAAAGGAGGTAATGATAATTAAACAACAAAAAATATGTGATGTTAATGATTGTTATAAAGCAGTATCATTCATTACCGAAGAATTTTTATCAAATAAAGTTTTATGAACTTGTGAAAAACATAAATATTTATTAAATAAAATAAAAGATAAAACACAAAAACAGTTTTATCAAAAACTAGAAAATTCAAAAATTATCTTTGATGATAAAACTGGTTCTTTTAAACTTTGATTTTATAAAACAACTTAATGCAGGGTGGAACAGTTATTTTAAATAACTAAGTGTTTTTTTCCACATAGGCGGTCTAGCCCAGCGGTAATCAGTCCGTAAATAATAGACGCTTTAACAAGCGATAGTCGTGATAAGTGCGGGGTCAACATCAAACGACAATAAATATTGAGATGGCCACTTTATAAATAAATTTGCGATAGATATTATCCCATTAGAGGATGACAGAGGTTTTAAAAACCACAAAGTCAGCATTAGGCTCTTCAATGTGCAAGTGAATTTATTTTAAAAACTGAACGCTTTGACCTGAAATGGTGCGGATGAAGAGAGAGAATTCTCTGGCATTATCTTATAAAAACAACTGTCGATTATTAAACATTAAACAATAAAACATACCGCCACCGCTCACCCGCAGTGAAGCGGATGGCGTAGTAAATAAATAGATAAATACTTAATTATATAACTAACTCTCGCTTTGGCACTTTCACTTTGGAGTGAGTGCCAGCGAGTTAAAAATAGGAGGTAAATATGACAATCAAAAATCTAATATCAATATATATGTACAATGATTTTTGTATTAATATATTTGATAATAAAACAGGGCAAAAAGAAAATATTAATGATGATATTAATTTAATTAAAAATGAAGAAGCACATTTATTAAATCAAGAAATAACTTATTTTGATATTAAAGAACAAAAAGGAAGAAAATTAATAGAAATATTAATAGCAAAGAACGAGGTAAATTAGTATGTGAAAAGATGAAAATGGTTATGTTTATACTGAAGAAGATTTATTTAATATGGCATTAGAAGAATGTCATTCAGAAGAAAGTGCTTATGAATATATTGATAATTTAATTAATGAAATGGAATTAGAGGAAATTTAATTATGGCAGATTTAAAATTAAATAATGAAGTTAAAAATATTACGTATCCATTTTATTTAAAAGGAAATAATTTTAAAGAATTAAGTTTAAAAGCATTAACAATTAAAAAATGAATTGATGAAAATGGACAAGAATTAGCAGAATTTATATATCGACAACAAGCTTGATTAATAAATGGAGAATATAAATCACAATCACTAAAAGATTTAAAATTAGTAGTTTCAAAAATTGATTATATTTTTAGAGAACCATTAGAATTAATAAAATCTTTTAAAGATGAATTAAATTTTATTAGAAAAGATATTTTGAATTTAGAAAATAATATTAAGAATAATCATGATTCTTTAAAAAATAATGTTATTAATATTCAATTTCAAAAACAAAATGAAATTATTGAAACTCATAAAAAAGAACAATTTTTAGAAATTAAAAGTGTAGCAAAAAAAGAGCAAGAATTAAAAATTATTACTAGTAATTTTCGGAAAGAAAAATTATTAATTAAAGATATTGAGGTTATTGGTATTAATGATGATTTTTTACAAAATGCTGATAAATTAGAACTTATTAATCTTATTAAAAATTATTTAGTTGTTGATGAACAAATTGTTAAAAATGAAATTAAAGATCAGTGAGATAGTAATAAAGATATTAATTTAATTGGGGTTAAAGGTATTAATTTTAAAATAAATAAAGGAGAAAAATAATATGGCAAATATTGTTGAATTTTTAAGAACAGATAAAGCAACAGAATGAATAAAAAGTAAATTTTCTAATGAAAATGAAATTGCAAGATTTAAAAGTAATATAGTTGCAATATCAAATAGTAATGAATTATTACAAAAAGCAGATCCAAAAACAATTATGACTGCTTGTTATCAAGGAGTTTTATTAAATTTACCAATGGAAAAACAATTTGGTTATGCTTATGTAGTTCCATATAATACTAAAATAACAAGAATTATTAACGGTCGCGAAATCCAAGAATGAATTAATCAAGCTCAATTTCAAATAGGTTATAAAGGTTATATTCAATTAGCACAAAGAAGTGGTCAATATTTAGATATGTCAGTATCAGATGTTAGAGAAAATGAATTAGTAAATTATGATCGTTTAAAAGGAACTAGTTTTAATTGAATTCAAAATGAAGATGAAAGAGAAAAATTACCAATTATTGGTTATGTAGCATACTTTAAAATGGTTAATGGTTTTGGAAAAACTTTATATATGACCAAAGAACAAATGGAAAATCATTTTATGAAATATTCTAAAACTTATGCTAAAAATAAATCATTTTATATTGCTAGTTTTGATGAAATGGCATTAAAAACAGTATTAACATCTTTATTAAGAAAATGAGGTATTATGTCTGTTGAATTACAACAAGCTTATAAATCAGATCAGGCAGTTATTACAACTAATGATGAAAAGATTTATATTGATAATGATAGCAATATAAGCATAAATAAGGGTCAAATTAGTAATGAAAATATATCAAGTGAAGAAGTGACAGATAATAATTTAGTTAAAGAAGAAGATATATCAAATGTAGTGCCAACAATTAATAATAACAACGATGAGGAATGAGCCACTTGATAAAAATAGGTATTGACCCATCAGGAACAGGTACTACTGCTATTGTTATTTATGAAGATAATAAATTAATTGAAAAATTAGAATTTACAAATAAAAATTGAAAAGAACAATATCAATTTATTAATGATAAATTGTTTGATTATGAAGAAAAAATTAATATTGAAGATTGTTTATATACATCTGCTAATGCTAGTAAAGATAGAGATGATTTATTAAGATTATTAGGAGCATTATCTGTTTATAAATATTTTATTAATTGAGTATCACCAAAAAATACTAAATCAGTTGTTAAAAATATGGAAAATTTAAGTAAATATAATGATAGTTGTATATGAAAATTTGATAAAGATACTAATTTAACTTATCAATATGGTAAAGGTTGATTTTATAATAATGAAAAAATAAGTAATCATTTACGAGATGCAATTATTATTGCTAATTATGAAAGTTAATATTATGAAACATTCATATAATCAAAAAACAGGAAAGTATTATTCTTGTCAAATTCGTAATGTTAATATTTACTTAAATAAAAATGAAGAAAAAGTTTGAAATGAATTTAATAACTTTACTTATTCGCAACGAATTGAATATCTTATTAACTTTTATATAACACATTATAAAGGAAATAAAGAATATGAATAATTATATTTTATGTTATCGATCTGAACAAGGTAATCGCCCTTGTAAAAACCCTCGTGGTGAATATATAATTGGGATTGATAAACAAGATGTAGATATTAATTCAACTGAATACTGAGAATATTATAAAAATAATTATGGAAAAAATAATTTAGTTATTTGTAAAGTTAAAAATTTAGACTTAATATTAGAAAATAAAAAATAACCAATTAAGGTTATTTTTTTTAAATACTATTTGTTAGTTTTTTAATAGCATCTTTTTGTGCTTGTTTTTTGTCATTTACTTTAACTTGTTTTTTAACATTTTTAATTTGACCTGTTTTTAATGCTAATTCTGTTGCATAATCAGGTCCTCGTAAATGTTTTTCGTGAGCAATAACAGCAGTTCTTAATTCTCTAATTTCTGCTTTATATTTTTTAATTTTTTTAGCAGATAATCCAAGAATACCAAGACTACCCATTCCACCAGCACCCGCTAATACAAGTAAAGCAATTACTATTTCATTACTAATTTCCATTTCTTTATTTCCTTTCTTATCCTTACTCAAACAGTGGCCATCCATTCTTTCAGAACAAAATAATTTATAAATTAAACTATATAACCACCCAAAAATATCAACCGCCCCTATATATAGTTTATTTTAAATTTAATTCTTTGTTATTTTCTTCTTGTTTTTTAGTATATTCATCTTGCATATTTTTAAATATTTCTTCTGTTATACCATCCAAATTATTTCATTGTTTTGATATTCTTGGTTGAATAACACGCGGATTAATACGGCAGTTCAAACAATGTCTTAAATGGTCTTTTTTTCATTTTGATTTATCAATTCAAATAATAATTAAAGAAATTATTAAAGTAATTAAAGGTAAAATTGTAAATACTAATCCCATTTTAGATATTTTTAATCGTGGAATATCAATTTTCATATCTACTTTTGGTTTACTACTAGCAACAAATATACCTTGAATTCCATATGTAAATAAAGGTGTTAGTAAAATAGCAATTCCATTACCTCAATATTGTCCATAATTATATCAATTAATATTATCTTTTATTGCATTAATCATGCCATATTCTAATCAACAATTTAATGCTAAAAATATCAATGTATAAAAACTAACTACTCAACTACGAATTTTATATTTTCTTTCTCATTCTCTAATATCTTTATGATTTCAATTATAAGTTGGAATAGGGTCTTTTTTAAATCAATTTCAAGGTAAGGCACCCTTTAATCAAGTTGTTTTATTTTGTTTCATTAATTAAAAATCCTTTCTAAATTAATTTTCTTTTAATTGTTAAATCTTTAATAACAATATTATTTGTATCATTTGAAATTGAGCCATCTTGCTTAATTGTTATTCTTTTATAAGAATTATCTGCTAAAAATGAAAATATTGATTTTTGTGATATTGTTTCAAAATAATATGTTACAAATTTATTAGCAGATGCATAATCTGTTATTGAAATTGATATTTTATAGTAATATTTTATTAAATCATAATCTGGAATTTTAAATGTTAATTTTTCGTTTGCTTCTGGATAATTAATTAATTCTCAATCATTACCAGTATTAATAGATATATCACCATTCCCCAATAATGAATTACCATTAATAGTTTTAATATTTTCACCCGATATTAATTTATCTTGTTTTAAATCTGAAACTTCAATCCCATCATTATCATTTTTGATGATAGTTTTATTATCAATTTTTATATCAGTACCACTACTTTGTTTTGCTTTTCAGACATTATTTTCATAATAAATCGTATTATTATCAAAGGGAACTATTAATTTAATACACTCATTATAATCAATTTTAGAAAAATCATTAATAGTAGGATAAGTAATATTTATTGAATTATCAGTTTGTAATCGTTCTTTTAATCAAAATAATAATGTTGGATAAAAAGTTTTTTTACTAATATGCTTATATTCTTCTTCTCATGGATGAGCATAATTATCTAAACTATAATTATAAGGTCTAGATACTGTTTTACTAGATATAATATCAATAATTTCACCTGCTAATTTTAAAGCATTTTTAACATCACGAGTAATATTTTCATTTGCTTCTGGGTCATTAGTTTGTGAATAAGCAACTCCACCTTGTGAAAATGAAGCACTACCAGTTAAATCATTAACTCCTTTTGGTAAATATCAATTTATAACTGCTAATAAACAAGCAGATTGAATATAACTTAATCATTTATCATATTCAATTAAACCAGTATTATCTTTTTTTACTCAAGGAAACAAATCTTTTTTATTAATTTTATCTGAAATTGTTCCACCTGATAATCTATCCATTCATAAACTAGTTTTTAAAATAGCATTATAAATTAAATTATCATTATAAGCAGATTGTTTACGATCATTAATAGGTTGTCAAAGTTTACTTGCTTTAACATCTTCAACTGTTATAAATAACAAATTACTTAAATTATTTTCCATATAAAACACCCCTTAATTGATTACGATATTTATTTTTTAAATTATTTGGTTTATAACTATTAACCTTTCTTTTGGTTTTATTAATTGCTTTAATAGATTTATTAACCTGATAAAATTTATTTTTAACTGGTGTTTTATATAAATTCTTAATATTTTTAACATCACTTCGGCGTTCTCGATATCATTTTTTATTATTAATTTCACCAGCAAAATTAAAATTAAAATGTCCAATCTTTAAATTATTAATAAACTTTTTAATTTGTTGTAATTTTTGAACTGTTGGTAATGTTAATTTAGTAGTTCCTTTGGGATATTTTTCTTTTAATGCTTGTGGTAATCGTTTTTTAATATAATTTCTTAAATGACTAGGTAATCATTTTCTTAATCAATAACGCCAAAATAAAGTCCCTGCATTAGAAACAGCATTACTTAATAATTTTCATATTTCAACTGGAACACTAGGATAAACATATGGACCATAAAATTTTGGATGTTTTGCTGTTTTTGTATATATTAAAATAGTTAAATTACCTGTTAAAGTTAATTTATTAGTTATATTAAACATTCCACTATCAAGTCAACTACTATTTAAAGGTTGTCAATTAGTATTTAGATAATTTTCATTTTTAAATTGTTTTCTATTTTTAATATTATTATCTTTTTCTAATTGACTTAATATTTGTTGAATTTCTTTTTTATGACCTTTTTTAATTAAATCTAAATAAGTAAATGGATTTAATCACTGATAAATATCTTCAACTTTACTTGTAATTTTATTATATTTATCAGTAATATAATTAATTGGCTTTAATATTTTATTTTGAACTTTATTAACTCTATTAATTAAATTTACAAATTTACTTATTAAAGGTTTATTTTCTAAATTAGTTACTAATAAAGTTAAAACTCGTAATATTAGTAAATTCATTGTTTATTAAGAATTTTTAATTACTACATCAATCGGATTTGTTTGACCACTAGCGTTATTTTTACCTTGAATTTGAACTTCAACAGTTTTATCATTTGTAATATTAATTGGTCAATCTTCACCTTTACTTTCAATAAAGTAATCAAAATCATTTTCTGTTAAAAAATTATTTACCGCTTTTACTGATTTTAAAACAACATCTTTAAATTGTGGTTTTAATTGTTCTGCTGTTGTTTGAGTTGGATCGTCAACATGAATAGTTGGTTTATCTAATTTATTAATTTTACTAATATCAATTTTACTTGATGATGGAATTACATAATCAACTGGCACTCTAAATGTTTTATTTAGATTACTTTTAGCAGTATTAATTTCATCTTGTGTTGGTTGTTTTTCTAAAATAATTTTACATGTTTTTGGATATAAAATAGTTGGTGTTGCATATTGTACTTTACCAATTCATTTAGGGTTAGCAGTATCATTATCTAAAACTTGTTGAATACTATCCATATTAATTGGATATGCTCATACTTGTTTATTAATAATTAAACCATTTACATTAGTAAAATTATAACCTTTATCTCGATTAACTTGTCCTTTTGTATATGTTTTTTCTAAATGAAAACTTTTTGATACAGGAATACCCATTGCTGTATTTTCATATAATTCACCATTAACCATTGCTTTTAATTGGGCTTGTGAACCAATTACTTTTAAATAAGCAGGTGTTAATCCTAAATAGGCTCTTCGTCCTAAAACCATAAACATTTTATCGGTTGGCAAACCAAAGTATAAATTACTAATTTGATTTGTTAATTCAATCAAAGTTTCATTTAATGTAAAGAATGCTTTATTGGCATCATCTGCATTTTCAGCTGTATAACTACGAAATGGAATTACTTCATATTGACCATCTGCTAAACAATAATCATAAATAGCCTGAATTAATTCACATTCTAAATTAACAAATTTATTTTGTACAACACTAGAAATAGCATCAGCAATAACACCATTTTTAATATTTTGTTCTATTAATGCTAAATCAAAAGCCTCATTCATTAATTTTAAATTAAATCTTTTATCAATAGGAACTGGAATTCTTGTTAATCCCATTGTTTGAGTTGTCCCACCATTTGGCAATGAATAATCATCTTGTCATACCACACGATGAGTTAAATTATATAATGCTTGACCAGCATTAGGTAATCAAGCAACTTGTTCTGCTGTTGCAGTAGCATACTGCATAATACTTGCATATTCGTTATATAAAGGTCCACGCAATAAAGCATTAACCATATCAACATATGCTTTTTGGTCTGTTGTATTACCTTGTAATGTAAAAGGTACTTGTGGCAAGTTAATTGTTGCCATAATATTTCACTCCCTTATTATCTAAGGTTTTTAAGTGTATAATCAGTTAATTTTTTAATTTCATCAGGAGTATATGCTCCTTTTTCTTTAATAATTTCAATTTCATCATTTTTATTTTCAGTAGATTTTTCAATCATATCTTTAATAAAATTAGTTGGTGAAACTGATAGTTGTTCTTCAACAAACAAATCAGGTTTTAATTCTTTTAAAGTTTGCATTTTTTCAGATAAAGAATTACCACTAACTTTATCTAAATTAGTTTTAATATCTTCAATTTTAGTAGATGGAACATCTTTAAATGCTTTTAATTCATCTAATTCATTAGATAATTTAATAAAGTCTTCTTTTGAGATAACATCTTCGCGTTTTTGCACACTTTCTCTAATTTGCTTTGCTTCATTATTAAACTGATTTAAGATATTTTCTGCAATCTCTTCACTTAAACCTTGTTCGATTAATTGTTCTTTTGTAAGTGCCATTTTATAAACCTCTCTTTTTTTATTCTTGTCCGATTAACAAGTCAGCATAAACTCTTTTTTACGGAAAAAGATTAAACCTGTAAATTAATTATATATCAATAGTTTATAAATACAATATATTTTGTATATATAAATACTAAACTTAATATCTTTGTTTGCTAATTTAGACCTTAAAACGCGTAATAAGAGGTATTTAACAAGATAAAATTTTAAATAATTAGTTAATTTTGATTGCATATATATATATATATATATATACTGAAAGTAGATCTTGATAAAAAGTTTCAAGATTAAGAAAAGGAGAAATACAAGTAATGAAAAAATTACTAAGTTTATTAAGTGTATTAACAATTAGTGGAACTGCTGTACCAACAACAATTGCCGCTAGTCCTTATCAAAATCATGAACAAAAAAGTAATGACGTATTTGAAAAATGATATAAATTTTTAGAGCATGATGAATTAAAATTAAAATTATCATCAGATACTGCTTTTAAAATTATTTATCAATTTGAACCAGATAGCAAAGCAGATTTTTTAAGTCAAACTATGGTATTAATATCTAATTTACCAAAATCAGATCATAGCGGAGCTGGCGGTTCTATAAATAAAGAAGATATAAAAATAATGGCAAATTTCATTTGAGAACATTTTTCTCAATTTCATGAAATTTGAAAAAATTTAAAACAAGAACAATCAATTATTATTAAAACAAATACTATTGGATATTGAGATAGTGAAAGTCCAAATAATAGTATTTATCTTAATTAAAGAAAGAAGGTTATAAATATGAAAAAATTAATAAGTATTTTAGGAGCAGTTACAATCACAAGTAGTGCTATACCAACTGTAATTGCTGCTGCACCATATCAATCAGAAGAAAAAGTATTAAAACGTAATAAAAGATGAGGCGAAGTTCAATGAATTCAAATTGCACAACAATGACGTAATGCTGAACTAGCATATCAAAGAGCGGGTGAAGATTTTCAAAGAAATCAAAATCATACAGCCTTTAGTCAAGCTCAACAACGTTTCTTACAAGCTCAACAATCATTTAATAATTCAAAAAATGAATGACAACAGGGTTTAACACAATGAGTAAATCAACTGGCACAAGAACGTAATCAACAATGATGAAATAATATTAAATCAGAACAAGCAACTCAATCTGAAATACAGTGAGTTACTAATAAAACAATGGCCTTAGCATTAAAATTAGGTACAAGTAATGTAAATAAAAATAAAATAGGTGAAATTATTCGAAAAAAAAATAATTGTAATTCTGAAGTATCAAAAGCAGCTATAAATGGTGCTGTTGGTGGAGCAGTTGGAGGTGCGATTACATCATCTCCTTCAGCCGTAACTGTTGGAGCTTCTTCAGCAGTTGCAGGGGCTCTTGCAGGAAGTGTTATTCCAGGTATTGGTACTATAGCTGGTGCTATTTTTGGAGGTATAGTTGGATTTTTTGGAACTATTTTTGGTGGAGCTGCTTCTGGAGCAGCAGTAGGTGCAATTAGTGGAGCTGCCGGCGCTGCAGCTGCTGAATGTTCATAAAAATAAAAAATTAGATTTATAAAAATAAATAGAAATAAATTATTTATTTCTATTTTTAATTAAATTAACAAATTTTTCAAAAAATAGGAGAAATAAATATGAAAAAAATATTAAGTATAATAGGTACAATATCATTAATTGGAACAAGTACAACAAGTTTAGTTGCTTGTAATAAACCACAAGAATATACAAAAGAGCAATTAGAACAATTAAAAAAAGAAAACCAAATAAATACAACAAATGAAACTATTAAAAACAATTTAGAATGAATAGCACCACAAGAAAAACCATTTAATGAGGTTGATAATAAATGATATTATGTCGTATGGCGTGGTGACAAAAATGATAAATGAAAAATTGTTAAATTTAAGCATTCTGATTACTTACATAATACTAAATATATTGAAAATAATATAAGTTTAAAAATAGGAAAAAGGGGGGTAAGTGAAAGTATATCAATTTTTCCATATGATTTAGTTGTTTTTAAACCAGCTTTTTATTACTATTGATTAGAAGATAATGGCACTTATTTTAAATCAGTTTATCGTTGAAGTGGTGAAGAACATAAATTACCTAATTTAAATATTGATGAAGATGGTAATGTAAAAGTTAAAGAATAATATAAAAAGAGATTTTTAAAAATCTCTTTTTTATTTTTATCTTGGTTTAAATGTAATTTTAACAGCACTATTACTATTATTTCTAATACCCAATACATTTGGATTATTAATATCTAATGTAATATCTTTATCATTACCAAAATATTTTGGTTTTCTATAAGCATCCATATAATAAAACTGTAAAAGTGGCAATATTACTTTTGTAAATCTAATTTTTAATTTCATATTATTTGTATAATACGCCTGTAAATATGTTTCCCTGATTTTATTATTAACTCCATATTTAGGTAAAAATGTTGTTTGTAATAAAAATTTTACACTATTAATAGTTGATGTTTCATATATGGTGGAATACCCTTTAAAAGGTAACCCATTAGTATAAGCAGTAGTATATATTGTTTTGGTATCATTTATTTTTATATTATCAGTATATAAACTTATTGTATTATCAAAATTAATTTTATCAGTTTGTGATAAACCAATGTTTTTTAAAGTTATATTTTTTAATGAAAATAAATTATTGCTACAATCATCAGTTCCGCCAAATATATTAATATTTCTATTAGGAATAAAATTTTCTATATTTGATAATCCACATTCAACTTGTAAATTACTTAGATTACTTATTTCAATAGTTTTATAAGCATCTTGGAATTTACTTATACTTTGAATTGTTGGGTCAATTTGTTTTAAATCAATTTCAGTTTCATAATAACCTGTATATTCTTCTGTATCATCAAATATATTAACCATAAACATAGTTGCTATTTGAGTATCAGTTATTTTACATTGTGGTTGCGCAGTAATTTTTGTTAATAATGGTAGTACTACATCGGAAGGCATAATATCTTTTGTATAAGTTTTATAGTTGTATGGAACTGGGGGTAATACATACTCAGGATAATTAAATGTCGGTATTTCATAGTCATGTGGTAATAAGAAACTAGTTTTATAATTAGTTGTCATATCACGTAAATAATTATTTAACACACTTTTTGTTTTACCACGAAAACTTCATACTGATAAGCGTAAATAATCTTCTTCATTATTAGTATATGGGTTATCAGCATAAAAGATAATTTCAAAATTACCTTTATATAATGCTTGAATTGAAAACATATCAATTATATAACTACAATTTGTACCATCTGGTGTTTGTAAGAATTCGCAATCAGTATCTTTTTCACTATCACTAACTGGTGTTTGAGCATCTACTGCTCTTACTAATTCATTAATTAAATATATACGATTAGTTTTGGGGTTTAATTGTTTTAAATTATAAGTTGAATAAGTTATTCGTTCAGTTGCTTTACCATCCTTAGTTAAAACAGTACCTTTGCATTTATCAGTTAATAAAGTTGTAAAACCTAAACTAGTAGCATTAGCACCAAAAATAGCACCAACTTTATCATTACCTTGTTGTCTAAATATTTCAAAGGGTAAGTAACCTTTACCTTTTGAGTTTTCAGACCAAAAAGCATCATTATAAAAACTATAAACATTAGAACTCATAAAACCATTAAGAAATTGAAAATTAGGTCAAGTTTTTTCATCTTGGTTAATTACTCATCCTCATGGAATACCAAAGGAAATAAAGTTTAAGAATTTACCAACTCCGCCTGGGATAGTAAAAGGATTAAAAACTAACTTTTGCGTATAGTTTAAAGGTAATACGGTAATTTGGCGATTAATAAAATTATTCATATTTAAAATATCTCAAACATTACATTTACCCATTTTATTATATTCAATTTGAACTTGTCCGACAGTATTACCAAATTCATCTTTTCTTCTAAAATATGATGATGCTTGGGTACTAATTATATTATTAACATTTTCATTATTTACTTTTATTTTGTTTGGTGGAGTAATCATTCAATTTTTAGACCAATAAAATTTAGAGTCATTATCTTCTTTATGAATAGTTGTCCCAACCGTAGGATTAGTTGCTGTTGAACTAGCTTTATCAGTTATTACAATACCCCCACTATTTTTTTGATTTCAAAAGTCGTATCTACTTTCCATATCTTTTTTTCAATCTTCATAACCCGTTATAATTGTTGGTTGAATACCTTGAATGTTATATCAACTTACTTCTGGAGCAGCATAAGTATTTACTTTGTCAGGTGGGGCAGGATACATGTTATACATTAATAAATCACGGGAATTCATAACTTTTTGATTAAATTGACCTTTAATAATTGGCCGACCAATAACTGGCATATCAAAAAAGATAGGATTACCATAAAATTTAACTGCCATTGCTCTAACCCCTGGGTCTTTTAATAAAACTTCATCTAATTCAATAGTGTATGTATTTGTTTTTTCATTATAAGTTATTTTAGGAAAACAATAACCCTCGCCCGGGGCGCTGGTCTGAATAAATTGTCTTACTGATAAACCACTATTACTAATTTTGTCATTAATACTTGAAAAGGTAATTTCTTGTCATAAAAAACTACCATCATAAGGTGAATAATAATTAATAACATTTGATGGATATAATCATTGTCTATCTTGTGGTGCAGAATTAATATCACCACCACCAATATTTAAACCACGATCATTAAATACAGTATAAAAATTATAATAATCATTAATATTTAATTTATTTACATCTTCATCTAAAATTAATAAAGTATATTGTCTTTCAGTTGATTGTTGAGTAAATACTTGTTCAAATTTAGCCTCACCAAATTGAATTGAACTTCTATCATCAATCATATAAGCATCTCAATATTTACCAACCTTAACTTCTTTTGTATAAAAATTATCGGCTTTATTATCATTATTAATAAAATAACTTAATTTATATTGATTTAAGTATGCCAGCATTCTATTAATATCATAAATATTTTCACCATCAATTAATTTTCAATAAATATTATTATTTTCATCTTTTAATTTTATAGCAAAAGGTGTTTCATTATTTGCTCATATTGTTGAATTAACTGGTTGTTTATTAAAATCATCAACTGTTAAAATATTAATTTCTTCACCTTTATATTTTTGGACTATTTTTAAACTATCTTGTCATTGCGCAATAGTACTTTCCATATTATCAAATATTCGTGAATAACTACCATAATCACTGGGTTTAGCATTATTTGGTTTTCATCCCGTTTCTGTATCAGGAATATATGAACTATAAACATTAAACGGAAAGACCATTCAATGACGATTATCTTTTATGTTTTCTCTGATATCTATTAAAGTATCATGGGCTTGTCTTCGTAATTCTTCGATAACCCCTGAGTTAATTCTACTCATTTTTTAATTCTCCTTAATTTCTGTTCTACCTTGTACGGCATTTTGATTATTACCAGTTTCATCATATTCTAGTAATTTATTATTATGTTCTATTTCTTTGACTTGCATTTTATCTTGTCATGCTTCTACTTTTTCAAAATATTTGGTTGCTTCTAATTCATCAATATTATCATATTCAGTAATTGCTCTTATTGGTTCCATTGTGCCATTATCTAATCTAGCAGTAATTAGTTCATTTTGTCGCATTTGGTCAACTAAACTAGCACTAACAAAATCAAAACCATATTCTCGTTCACCAACACCATCTCATAAACCATAATATTTTAAAACAGTATCAAACATTTTAGTATAGTATTGCTTACGATATGCTTGTAAATATGCTTGTTTTTCTAAGTCTTTTGTTTTAGTTAATAATGACTGTGTTTTATTTTGGTCATTATCTGATTTATCACCAAAAGGACTAGAAAAATGACATGCTAAGTATACTTGTTCAATAATTGCTTTTTGGTCTTCAGTATATGTTTCTAATGTTGGTGTACCTTGTACTACTTGTAAAGATTGAGATAATTGACCATCTACGGCTGATTGACCTGATTGAATAAAAATATCATCAAAAGCATCTTGTAATACTTTTTTATTACCTTTGTTATAAGCAGTCATTAAATCATCATCTAATATTCCATATCAATGAGTACGATTTGCTCATCTTTCTTTTGATTTAATATTAAAACTATCTTCTAAATCAAATTGTAATTTATAACAATTTGCCATTGTAGGTAATGGGTTTAATGTAGTTGATGTTGATAAAAATAACGGATTAGGTTCATTAATCATTTCTCAAAAAGGAACTACGCCTAATTTATTTTTAAATTCTTGTACTAAAACAGGTTTAACATCATCTTTAATTTGTGTTTTACTTTGTCCAACAACTACTTCATTATTTTTAGGTCAACCTTTAATAACTATTTTATCTTTGGTACAAATTAAATTTAAAATAAAACCACTATCTGATTGATGATAATTTAATCAAATATCAGCACCTTGTTCAATTTCGTTTATTTTACTTACACGAGATGTAAAGTTAAAAGGATTAATTCATAAATCAATATTGCCATCTGATGTTTCTAATAAACCAAAAATAGTTTTGCCCATTAAACTTGCTGTTAATTCATTTTTATCTAATTTTTCTTTTATTTTATAAGTTTCATATCATCAATTTAATTTTTCTAAAATGTCTTTACGATGAGACTTAAATAAAATATCTTTACCATTAACTAATCGCATTTGATGACGAGCAATAATATTGGCTAAATTAATAGTTCAATCATAATTATAAAATTTTAAAACACTATTAATATCATTTAAGTTTGGTAAACTAGGAAAAGTATTATTCATTGTTATTTTGCTCCTTTAATTTTAAAATAAGTGCATAATTAATAATATTTACTGTTAATAAACTAGGTTCATTTGCTAAAACTTGTACACATACTTTAACTTTTTGATATTTCTTAATATATTCGTTATATAAATTTAATTTACATATTGCGATATTATCTTTTTTTAATTCTTGACAAAGTCTTTTTTTAACTTGTCCACAAACAGACATATATGGTCTTTTTGCATTAATTACTCTTTCATCGTGTATTACATAAATATCTTTTTTCATTAAGTTATTCACTCCCTTTGTTGTCATAATTTATAATCTGCTGAACTATTATGTTTAACCATATTAACTAATTCAAAGTGTAAAGCATAAAAATCACTATCAAATGTATCATCATATAAATCTAACATTCGTTCTTCTCTTACATCAGGTTTATCTTCTCATTGAATTAATTCATATTGGGTTTTACTTACAGGACATTTTTCTCATAATCATTTTAATTGATTAGTATTTATTAACATGGTAAATGCTTCAATACGATGTTTTATTTTAAACTTCTGCTTTTGTGCTGGTTTAAAATGCATATATTGACCAAAAGAATAATTATATTTTTCTCTATTTAAACTTTCTAATGTTGCATAAGCACTATCATCAACATTAATTGATATACCTTGCTGGATTAAATTAAAATATTGATTTAATTGATTGTTGTAAAAATCTAATATATCTTTTACTTGTTCTAATGGTCCCTTAAATTGTTGAGTAGCATTTGAGTGTGTATATTCAGCAACTTTATAGGCTTTTTTATCAAATGAATTATATATTCAAAAACTCGCTGCTGTTGTATGTCCTTTTGGACTAGTAGAGTTTGCTAAGTCAACACCACCTAATAACTTAGTTGGTTGAATAATATCTGTTGCTTGCATAATATCAAGATATCTTGCAAAGATTGACCCACTAGTATTACCAGGCAATCCTCAACTTCATACTCTTGCTCTTTCAATATCTAATTGTTCTAATCTTAATTGTTCATTAACCTTATCTTGTGGTAATTCATAATTAAGTCTTCAACTAGAATAATGAATAATAATCTTCATATTTCATTTTTCAATATAGTTAATTTGTTCATATTTACTACGCATTATTTCTTCATTAAAAGGCATTAATTCATTACAATAACCAACAATATATCTTTTTAAACTTTCAGGGTTACATGTATTAATTGTTATTTTATTTTGATACCCACGAATAGCAAATTCTAAATCACTTAAATCTTTTTGTTGAAATTGGTCACATTCTTCTCTTCAATCAATTACTAATTTATATTTATTCAAATCAGCAAAAGCTTTTAATTTTTCTTTCCGGCTTGGTGAATGTAAACCTTTACAATATATTTTGCTACCATTTGATAAAGTAAAAGTAAAATTTGATAAGTTAATAGTATAAGGAATATGATTTTCATCTAACATATTTCAGATATTTTGAAATACACTATCTTTTAAATCCTTACTTCAATACATACTAGCAATGATACAAATTGGTTCTTTAATTAATAAACTAATTTTTAATAATTCACCAAACATTTTAATATTTGAAATAGTCTTACCACTATATCGTGTTCCAATTTGATTAATTTCATTAACTAACTCATATTTTTTAGCAAAGGGATATTTATTACCAATACTACTATTTTGTAATAATCAATAAGGAGTTTCTAACAAATAAGTAAAATGATTAAGCATTATTATCACTTTCTTTTTTAATATCTCTAATATCCGTTTGTAAATTAACAATTATTGGTTGTTGATTATTTAAGTTTAATTCTTGTTCTAACTGTTTTTCTTGCAGTGAATATTTATAATTAAATGCTCGTTGTCAATATAATTTAGCACCATCATGTGATTTCATCATAAAGTTAATTATTTCACTTTCAATTCTATCAACTTGTTTTTCAAGTAAAGGAACTATCTTTTCGCTCTTGTAAGTTTCGTGCTTTCATCTGTTAGAAAGATTGAATTCATTGGTTAAATCATTCAAAGTATATGGTTTATTGGGTGATTTATTTTCTCAAAATTGCTCTATTTTACGATAAAAAGTTGCCAAACTTGCTTTATTTGGATTAAATTCTTTCATTTTTTACTCCTTTTTGCATATTAAAATTGCTATTATTTAATGAATATGATTAAATAAAAGAGTAAATAAAAACTATGAAAGAACCATCGCGGTTCTTTTTATTATTTATATTTTACATCAAAATAAAAAAAAGTAAATTACTTTACTTTTTATTTTAGTATACAAGCATATAGAGATAAATTGGAGCTTGTTACAATATAATTATATAATTAATAATATATTTGTCAATAATTTTAATTTAAAAAAATGTGAAAATTTATCTTTTTTATAAATTTAATGTATAACTATTTTTATAAAAGAATTGGAGGAAATATAGAGTAATGAAAGATTATACACATGTAAAATATGATGAACGAAGATTTTTTAAGGATTTATTTTTATCTGATAGTTGCAAAAAGAAAAATGGCACACTTAATTTATCTGAAATATCAAGACAAACAGGAAGAGATATTAATACTGTTAAAAGAGAAATTAATAGATTTACAAATATAGAAGATTATAATGCCCGTGAGGCACATGATGATTATTATAAAAAACGACAAAAGTGTATTAAAAAAATACCTACATTTACAGAAGAACAACAAGAATTTTTAAATTTACGATTTAATATTTTGGGTGATTCACCAGCAGAAATTATTCAGCGATTTTTAATAAAATTTGGTATCAAATTTCCTGCCTGTCTTAAAACATTTTATAAATGAATTTTTTTAGGTCTTTTGGGTTTGTTAAAGAAAAATTTATTAAATGGTGGTAGAAGAAATAGAACAAAGAAAAGACCTGATAATCGTGGGAAATTAGATGAAAGATTTAAATCAATATGAGATATTGAAAATAAAGAAACAGATGTTGGTTGATTTGAAATGGATACCGTAGTTGGAAAAGAACATCAATCTAGTTGTTTAGTTTTGACAGAGAAATCAAGTAAAAAATACTTTGCTATGAAATTAGAAGAACATACTGCTAATGAAGTTTTAGAAAAACTTAAACATATAGTTAGAATTAATGGTTTAGTTGGAAAAATTAAAGGAATAATAACCGATAGAGGAAAAGAATTTAGTAAGTTTGAAGAAATGGAAAAGATTACTGGTTCTAATGTTTATTTTTGTGACCCTGCTTCGCCTAATCAAAAACCATTAATTGAAAGACTAAACCGTGAATTTAGAAAACGATATGGTAGGGGGACAGATTTTAATCTTGTTACGCAACAAGAAATAGATTTAGTAGTCGATATTATAAATGAAAAATTAAGGCCCGTTCTTAATTGAAGAACTTCAAAAGAAGTATTTTTAGAGAATTTTAGATAAGTTTATTTGAAGTAATTTAATAAATTATTTTTCAGTGTGTTTAAATATGCCAAAAATAGGGTAAATTTAAAAATAATTTATTTTTTTAAAAAAATAGTTGCACTTCTTTTAAAAAGTGTTATTATTAAAATAACAAGAGATAAATTTGGAGCTTAGATTTACATAATACGTGACGTATAATGTACGATGAAGCTCCAAAAAACAACTCTTGTTAGGGTTGTTTTTTTATTTGAAATAAAAAATCCCTAAAAGGAGGTAATGATAATTAAACAACAAAAAATATGTGATGTTAATGATTGTTATAAAGCAGTATCATTCATTACCGAAGAATTTTTATCAAATAAAGTTTTATGAACTTGTGAAAAACATAAATATTTATTAAATAAAATAAAAGATAAAACACAAAAACAGTTTTATCAAAAACTAGAAAATTCAAAAATTATCTTTGATGATAAAACTGGTTCTTTTAAACTTTGATTTTATAAAACAACTTAATGCAGGGTGGAACAGTTATTTTAAATAACTAAGTGTTTTTTTCCACATAGGCGGTCTAGCCCAGCGGTAATCAGTCCGTAAATAATAGACGCTTTAACAAGCGATAGTCGTGATAAGTGCGGGGTCAACATCAAACGACAATAAATATTGAGATGGCCACTTTATAAATAAATTTGCGATAGATATTATCCCATTAGAGGATGACAGAGGTTTTAAAAACCACAAAGTCAGCATTAGGCTCTTCAATGTGCAAGTGAATTTATTTTAAAAACTGAACGCTTTGACCTGAAATGGTGCGGATGAAGAGAGAGAATTCTCTGGCATTATCTTATAAAAACAACTGTCGATTATTAAACATTAAACAATAAAACATACCGCCACCGCTCACCCGCAGTGAAGCGGATGGCGTAGTAAATAAATAGATAAATACTTAATTATATAACTAACTCTCGCTTTGGCACTTTCACTTTGGAGTGAGTGCCAGCGAGTTAAAAATAGGAGGTAAATATGACAATCAAAAATCTAATATCAATATATATGTACAATGATTTTTGTATTAATATATTTGATAATAAAACAGGGCAAAAAGAAAATATTAATGATGATATTAATTTAATTAAAAATGAAGAAGCACATTTATTAAATCAAGAAATAACTTATTTTGATATTAAAGAACAAAAAGGAAGAAAATTAATAGAAATATTAATAGCAAAGAACGAGGTAAATTAGTATGTGAAAAGATGAAAATGGTTATGTTTATACTGAAGAAGATTTATTTAATATGGCATTAGAAGAATGTCATTCAGAAGAAAGTGCTTATGAATATATTGATAATTTAATTAATGAAATGGAATTAGAGGAAATTTAATTATGGCAGATTTAAAATTAAATAATGAAGTTAAAAATATTACGTATCCATTTTATTTAAAAGGAAATAATTTTAAAGAATTAAGTTTAAAAGCATTAACAATTAAAAAATGAATTGATGAAAATGGACAAGAATTAGCAGAATTTATATATCGACAACAAGCTTGATTAATAAATGGAGAATATAAATCACAATCACTAAAAGATTTAAAATTAGTAGTTTCAAAAATTGATTATATTTTTAGAGAACCATTAGAATTAATAAAATCTTTTAAAGATGAATTAAATTTTATTAGAAAAGATATTTTGAATTTAGAAAATAATATTAAGAATAATCATGATTCTTTAAAAAATAATGTTATTAATATTCAATTTCAAAAACAAAATGAAATTATTGAAACTCATAAAAAAGAACAATTTTTAGAAATTAAAAGTGTAGCAAAAAAAGAGCAAGAATTAAAAATTATTACTAGTAATTTTCGGAAAGAAAAATTATTAATTAAAGATATTGAGGTTATTGGTATTAATGATGATTTTTTACAAAATGCTGATAAATTAGAACTTATTAATCTTATTAAAAATTATTTAGTTGTTGATGAACAAATTGTTAAAAATGAAATTAAAGATCAGTGAGATAGTAATAAAGATATTAATTTAATTGGGGTTAAAGGTATTAATTTTAAAATAAATAAAGGAGAAAAATAATATGGCAAATATTGTTGAATTTTTAAGAACAGATAAAGCAACAGAATGAATAAAAAGTAAATTTTCTAATGAAAATGAAATTGCAAGATTTAAAAGTAATATAGTTGCAATATCAAATAGTAATGAATTATTACAAAAAGCAGATCCAAAAACAATTATGACTGCTTGTTATCAAGGAGTTTTATTAAATTTACCAATGGAAAAACAATTTGGTTATGCTTATGTAGTTCCATATAATACTAAAATAACAAGAATTATTAACGGTCGCGAAATCCAAGAATGAATTAATCAAGCTCAATTTCAAATAGGTTATAAAGGTTATATTCAATTAGCACAAAGAAGTGGTCAATATTTAGATATGTCAGTATCAGATGTTAGAGAAAATGAATTAGTAAATTATGATCGTTTAAAAGGAACTAGTTTTAATTGAATTCAAAATGAAGATGAAAGAGAAAAATTACCAATTATTGGTTATGTAGCATACTTTAAAATGGTTAATGGTTTTGGAAAAACTTTATATATGACCAAAGAACAAATGGAAAATCATTTTATGAAATATTCTAAAACTTATGCTAAAAATAAATCATTTTATATTGCTAGTTTTGATGAAATGGCATTAAAAACAGTATTAACATCTTTATTAAGAAAATGAGGTATTATGTCTGTTGAATTACAACAAGCTTATAAATCAGATCAGGCAGTTATTACAACTAATGATGAAAAGATTTATATTGATAATGATAGCAATATAAGCATAAATAAGGGTCAAATTAGTAATGAAAATATATCAAGTGAAGAAGTGACAGATAATAATTTAGTTAAAGAAGAAGATATATCAAATGTAGTGCCAACAATTAATAATAACAACGATGAGGAATGAGCCACTTGATAAAAATAGGTATTGACCCATCAGGAACAGGTACTACTGCTATTGTTATTTATGAAGATAATAAATTAATTGAAAAATTAGAATTTACAAATAAAAATTGAAAAGAACAATATCAATTTATTAATGATAAATTGTTTGATTATGAAGAAAAAATTAATATTGAAGATTGTTTATATACATCTGCTAATGCTAGTAAAGATAGAGATGATTTATTAAGATTATTAGGAGCATTATCTGTTTATAAATATTTTATTAATTGAGTATCACCAAAAAATACTAAATCAGTTGTTAAAAATATGGAAAATTTAAGTAAATATAATGATAGTTGTATATGAAAATTTGATAAAGATACTAATTTAACTTATCAATATGGTAAAGGTTGATTTTATAATAATGAAAAAATAAGTAATCATTTACGAGATGCAATTATTATTGCTAATTATGAAAGTTAATATTATGAAACATTCATATAATCAAAAAACAGGAAAGTATTATTCTTGTCAAATTCGTAATGTTAATATTTACTTAAATAAAAATGAAGAAAAAGTTTGAAATGAATTTAATAACTTTACTTATTCGCAACGAATTGAATATCTTATTAACTTTTATATAACACATTATAAAGGAAATAAAGAATATGAATAATTATATTTTATGTTATCGATCTGAACAAGGTAATCGCCCTTGTAAAAACCCTCGTGGTGAATATATAATTGGGATTGATAAACAAGATGTAGATATTAATTCAACTGAATACTGAGAATATTATAAAAATAATTATGGAAAAAATAATTTAGTTATTTGTAAAGTTAAAAATTTAGACTTAATATTAGAAAATAAAAAATAACCAATTAAGGTTATTTTTTTTAAATACTATTTGTTAGTTTTTTAATAGCATCTTTTTGTGCTTGTTTTTTGTCATTTACTTTAACTTGTTTTTTAACATTTTTAATTTGACCTGTTTTTAATGCTAATTCTGTTGCATAATCAGGTCCTCGTAAATGTTTTTCGTGAGCAATAACAGCAGTTCTTAATTCTCTAATTTCTGCTTTATATTTTTTAATTTTTTTAGCAGATAATCCAAGAATACCAAGACTACCCATTCCACCAGCACCCGCTAATACAAGTAAAGCAATTACTATTTCATTACTAATTTCCATTTCTTTATTTCCTTTCTTATCCTTACTCAAACAGTGGCCATCCATTCTTTCAGAACAAAATAATTTATAAATTAAACTATATAACCACCCAAAAATATCAACCGCCCCTATATATAGTTTATTTTAAATTTAATTCTTTGTTATTTTCTTCTTGTTTTTTAGTATATTCATCTTGCATATTTTTAAATATTTCTTCTGTTATACCATCCAAATTATTTCATTGTTTTGATATTCTTGGTTGAATAACACGCGGATTAATACGGCAGTTCAAACAATGTCTTAAATGGTCTTTTTTTCATTTTGATTTATCAATTCAAATAATAATTAAAGAAATTATTAAAGTAATTAAAGGTAAAATTGTAAATACTAATCCCATTTTAGATATTTTTAATCGTGGAATATCAATTTTCATATCTACTTTTGGTTTACTACTAGCAACAAATATACCTTGAATTCCATATGTAAATAAAGGTGTTAGTAAAATAGCAATTCCATTACCTCAATATTGTCCATAATTATATCAATTAATATTATCTTTTATTGCATTAATCATGCCATATTCTAATCAACAATTTAATGCTAAAAATATCAATGTATAAAAACTAACTACTCAACTACGAATTTTATATTTTCTTTCTCATTCTCTAATATCTTTATGATTTCAATTATAAGTTGGAATAGGGTCTTTTTTAAATCAATTTCAAGGTAAGGCACCCTTTAATCAAGTTGTTTTATTTTGTTTCATTAATTAAAAATCCTTTCTAAATTAATTTTCTTTTAATTGTTAAATCTTTAATAACAATATTATTTGTATCATTTGAAATTGAGCCATCTTGCTTAATTGTTATTCTTTTATAAGAATTATCTGCTAAAAATGAAAATATTGATTTTTGTGATATTGTTTCAAAATAATATGTTACAAATTTATTAGCAGATGCATAATCTGTTATTGAAATTGATATTTTATAGTAATATTTTATTAAATCATAATCTGGAATTTTAAATGTTAATTTTTCGTTTGCTTCTGGATAATTAATTAATTCTCAATCATTACCAGTATTAATAGATATATCACCATTCCCCAATAATGAATTACCATTAATAGTTTTAATATTTTCACCCGATATTAATTTATCTTGTTTTAAATCTGAAACTTCAATCCCATCATTATCATTTTTGATGATAGTTTTATTATCAATTTTTATATCAGTACCACTACTTTGTTTTGCTTTTCAGACATTATTTTCATAATAAATCGTATTATTATCAAAGGGAACTATTAATTTAATACACTCATTATAATCAATTTTAGAAAAATCATTAATAGTAGGATAAGTAATATTTATTGAATTATCAGTTTGTAATCGTTCTTTTAATCAAAATAATAATGTTGGATAAAAAGTTTTTTTACTAATATGCTTATATTCTTCTTCTCATGGATGAGCATAATTATCTAAACTATAATTATAAGGTCTAGATACTGTTTTACTAGATATAATATCAATAATTTCACCTGCTAATTTTAAAGCATTTTTAACATCACGAGTAATATTTTCATTTGCTTCTGGGTCATTAGTTTGTGAATAAGCAACTCCACCTTGTGAAAATGAAGCACTACCAGTTAAATCATTAACTCCTTTTGGTAAATATCAATTTATAACTGCTAATAAACAAGCAGATTGAATATAACTTAATCATTTATCATATTCAATTAAACCAGTATTATCTTTTTTTACTCAAGGAAACAAATCTTTTTTATTAATTTTATCTGAAATTGTTCCACCTGATAATCTATCCATTCATAAACTAGTTTTTAAAATAGCATTATAAATTAAATTATCATTATAAGCAGATTGTTTACGATCATTAATAGGTTGTCAAAGTTTACTTGCTTTAACATCTTCAACTGTTATAAATAACAAATTACTTAAATTATTTTCCATATAAAACACCCCTTAATTGATTACGATATTTATTTTTTAAATTATTTGGTTTATAACTATTAACCTTTCTTTTGGTTTTATTAATTGCTTTAATAGATTTATTAACCTGATAAAATTTATTTTTAACTGGTGTTTTATATAAATTCTTAATATTTTTAACATCACTTCGGCGTTCTCGATATCATTTTTTATTATTAATTTCACCAGCAAAATTAAAATTAAAATGTCCAATCTTTAAATTATTAATAAACTTTTTAATTTGTTGTAATTTTTGAACTGTTGGTAATGTTAATTTAGTAGTTCCTTTGGGATATTTTTCTTTTAATGCTTGTGGTAATCGTTTTTTAATATAATTTCTTAAATGACTAGGTAATCATTTTCTTAATCAATAACGCCAAAATAAAGTCCCTGCATTAGAAACAGCATTACTTAATAATTTTCATATTTCAACTGGAACACTAGGATAAACATATGGACCATAAAATTTTGGATGTTTTGCTGTTTTTGTATATATTAAAATAGTTAAATTACCTGTTAAAGTTAACTTATTTGTAATATTAAACATACCACTATCAAGTCAACTACTATTTAAAGGCTGTCAATTAGTATTTAGATATTTTTCATTTTTAAATTGTTTTCTATTTTTAATATTATTATCTTTTTCTAATTGACTTAATATTTGTTGAATTTCTTTTTTATGACCTTTTTTAATTAAATCTAAATAAGTAAATGGATTTAATCACTGATAAATATCTTCAACTTTACTTGTAATTTTATTATATTTATCAGTAATATAATTAATTGGCTTTAATATTTTATTTTGAACTTTATTAACTCTATTAATTAAATTTACAAATTTACTTATTAAAGGTTTATTTTCTAAATTAGTTACTAATAAAGTTAAAACTCGTAATATTAGTAAATTCATTGTTTATTAAGAATTTTTAATTACTACATCAATCGGATTTGTTTGACCACTAGCGTTATTTTTACCTTGAATTTGAACTTCAACAGTTTTATCATTTGTAATATTAATTGGTCAATCTTCACCTTTACTTTCAATAAAGTAATCAAAATCATTTTCTGTTAAAAAATTATTTACCGCTTTTACTGATTTTAAAACAACATCTTTAAATTGTGGTTTTAATTGTTCTGCTGTTGTTTGAGTTGGATCGTCAACATGAATAGTTGGTTTATCTAATTTATTAATTTTACTAATATCAATTTTACTTGATGATGGAATTACATAATCAACTGGCACTCTAAATGTTTTATTTAGATTACTTTTAGCAGTATTAATTTCATCTTGTGTTGGTTGTTTTTCTAAAATAATTTTACATGTTTTTGGATATAAAATAGTTGGTGTTGCATATTGTACTTTACCAATTCATTTAGGGTTAGCAGTATCATTATCTAAAACTTGTTGAATACTATCCATATTAATTGGATATGCTCATACTTGTTTATTAATAATTAAACCATTTACATTAGTAAAATTATAACCTTTATCTCGATTAACTTGTCCTTTTGTATATGTTTTTTCTAAATGAAAACTTTTTGATACAGGAATACCCATTGCTGTATTTTCATATAATTCACCATTAACCATTGCTTTTAATTGGGCTTGTGAACCAATTACTTTTAAATAAGCAGGTGTTAATCCTAAATAGGCTCTTCGTCCTAAAACCATAAACATTTTATCGGTTGGCAAACCAAAGTATAAATTACTAATTTGATTTGTTAATTCAATCAAAGTTTCATTTAATGTAAAGAATGCTTTATTGGCATCATCTGCATTTTCAGCTGTATAACTACGAAATGGAATTACTTCATATTGACCATCTGCTAAACAATAATCATAAATAGCCTGAATTAATTCACATTCTAAATTAACAAATTTATTTTGTACAACACTAGAAATAGCATCAGCAATAACACCATTTTTAATATTTTGTTCTATTAATGCTAAATCAAAAGCCTCATTCATTAATTTTAAATTAAATCTTTTATCAATAGGAACTGGAATTCTTGTTAATCCCATTGTTTGAGTTGTCCCACCATTTGGCAATGAATAATCATCTTGTCATACCACACGATGAGTTAAATTATATAATGCTTGACCAGCATTAGGTAATCAAGCAACTTGTTCTGCTGTTGCAGTAGCATACTGCATAATACTTGCATATTCGTTATATAAAGGTCCACGCAATAAAGCATTAACCATATCAACATATGCTTTTTGGTCTGTTGTATTACCTTGTAATGTAAAAGGTACTTGTGGCAAGTTAATTGTTGCCATAATATTTCACTCCCTTATTATCTAAGGTTTTTAAGTGTATAATCAGTTAATTTTTTAATTTCATCAGGAGTATATGCTCCTTTTTCTTTAATAATTTCAATTTCATCATTTTTATTTTCAGTAGATTTTTCAATCATATCTTTAATAAAATTAGTTGGTGAAACTGATAGTTGTTCTTCAACAAACAAATCAGGTTTTAATTCTTTTAAAGTTTGCATTTTTTCAGATAAAGAATTACCACTAACTTTATCTAAATTAGTTTTAATATCTTCAATTTTAGTAGATGGAACATCTTTAAATGCTTTTAATTCATCTAATTCATTAGATAATTTAATAAAGTCTTCTTTTGAGATAACATCTTCGCGTTTTTGCACACTTTCTCTAATTTGCTTTGCTTCATTATTAAACTGATTTAAGATATTTTCTGCAATCTCTTCACTTAAACCTTGTTCGATTAATTGTTCTTTTGTAAGTGCCATTTTATAAACCTCTCTTTTTTTATTCTTGTCCGATTAACAAGTCAGCATAAACTCTTTTTTACGGAAAAAGATTAAACCTGTAAATTAATTATATATCAATAGTTTATAAATACAATATATTTTGTATATATAAATACTAAACTTAATATCTTTGTTTGCTAATTTAGACCTTAAAACGCGTAATAAGAGGTATTTAACAAGATAAAATTTTAAATAATTAGTTAATTTTGATTGCATATATATATATATATATATATACTGAAAGTAGATCTTGATAAAAAGTTTCAAGATTAAGAAAAGGAGAAATACAAGTAATGAAAAAATTACTAAGTTTATTAAGTGTATTAACAATTAGTGGAACTGCTGTACCAACAACAATTGCCGCTAGTCCTTATCAAAATCATGAACAAAAAAGTAATGACGTATTTGAAAAATGATATAAATTTTTAGAGCATGATGAATTAAAATTAAAATTATCATCAGATACTGCTTTTAAAATTATTTATCAATTTGAACCAGATAGCAAAGCAGATTTTTTAAGTCAAACTATGGTATTAATATCTAATTTACCAAAATCAGATCATAGCGGAGCTGGCGGTTCTATAAATAAAGAAGATATAAAAATAATGGCAAATTTCATTTGAGAACATTTTTCTCAATTTCATGAAATTTGAAAAAATTTAAAACAAGAACAATCAATTATTATTAAAACAAATACTATTGGATATTGAGATAGTGAAAGTCCAAATAATAGTATTTATCTTAATTAAAGAAAGAAGGTTATAAATATGAAAAAATTAATAAGTATTTTAGGAGCAGTTACAATCACAAGTAGTGCTATACCAACTGTAATTGCTGCTGCACCATATCAATCAGAAGAAAAAGTATTAAAACGTAATAAAAGATGAGGCGAAGTTCAATGAATTCAAATTGCACAACAATGACGTAATGCTGAACTAGCATATCAAAGAGCGGGTGAAGATTTTCAAAGAAATCAAAATCATACAGCCTTTAGTCAAGCTCAACAACGTTTCTTACAAGCTCAACAATCATTTAATAATTCAAAAAATGAATGACAACAGGGTTTAACACAATGAGTAAATCAACTGGCACAAGAACGTAATCAACAATGATGAAATAATATTAAATCAGAACAAGCAACTCAATCTGAAATACAGTGAGTTACTAATAAAACAATGGCCTTAGCATTAAAATTAGGTACAAGTAATGTAAATAAAAATAAAATAGGTGAAATTATTCGAAAAAAAAATAATTGTAATTCTGAAGTATCAAAAGCAGCTATAAATGGTGCTGTTGGTGGAGCAGTTGGAGGTGCGATTACATCATCTCCTTCAGCCGTAACTGTTGGAGCTTCTTCAGCAGTTGCAGGGGCTCTTGCAGGAAGTGTTATTCCAGGTATTGGTACTATAGCTGGTGCTATTTTTGGAGGTATAGTTGGATTTTTTGGAACTATTTTTGGTGGAGCTGCTTCTGGAGCAGCAGTAGGTGCAATTAGTGGAGCTGCCGGCGCTGCAGCTGCTGAATGTTCATAAAAATAAAAAATTAGATTTATAAAAATAAATAGAAATAAATTATTTATTTCTATTTTTAATTAAATTAACAAATTTTTCAAAAAATAGGAGAAATAAATATGAAAAAAATATTAAGTATAATAGGTACAATATCATTAATTGGAACAAGTACAACAAGTTTAGTTGCTTGTAATAAACCACAAGAATATACAAAAGAGCAATTAGAACAATTAAAAAAAGAAAACCAAATAAATACAACAAATGAAACTATTAAAAACAATTTAGAATGAATAGCACCACAAGAAAAACCATTTAATGAGGTTGATAATAAATGATATTATGTCGTATGGCGTGGTGACAAAAATGATAAATGAAAAATTGTTAAATTTAAGCATTCTGATTACTTACATAATACTAAATATATTGAAAATAATATAAGTTTAAAAATAGGAAAAAGGGGGGTAAGTGAAAGTATATCAATTTTTCCATATGATTTAGTTGTTTTTAAACCAGCTTTTTATTACTATTGATTAGAAGATAATGGCACTTATTTTAAATCAGTTTATCGTTGAAGTGGTGAAGAACATAAATTACCTAATTTAAATATTGATGAAGATGGTAATGTAAAAGTTAAAGAATAATATAAAAAGAGATTTTTAAAAATCTCTTTTTTATTTTTATCTTGGTTTAAATGTAATTTTAACAGCACTATTACTATTATTTCTAATACCCAATACATTTGGATTATTAATATCTAATGTAATATCTTTATCATTACCAAAATATTTTGGTTTTCTATAAGCATCCATATAATAAAACTGTAAAAGTGGCAATATTACTTTTGTAAATCTAATTTTTAATTTCATATTATTTGTATAATACGCCTGTAAATATGTTTCCCTGATTTTATTATTAACTCCATATTTAGGTAAAAATGTTGTTTGTAATAAAAATTTTACACTATTAATAGTTGATGTTTCATATATGGTGGAATACCCTTTAAAAGGTAACCCATTAGTATAAGCAGTAGTATATATTGTTTTGGTATCATTTATTTTTATATTATCAGTATATAAACTTATTGTATTATCAAAATTAATTTTATCAGTTTGTGATAAACCAATGTTTTTTAAAGTTATATTTTTTAATGAAAATAAATTATTGCTACAATCATCAGTTCCGCCAAATATATTAATATTTCTATTAGGAATAAAATTTTCTATATTTGATAATCCACATTCAACTTGTAAATTACTTAGATTACTTATTTCAATAGTTTTATAAGCATCTTGGAATTTACTTATACTTTGAATTGTTGGGTCAATTTGTTTTAAATCAATTTCAGTTTCATAATAACCTGTATATTCTTCTGTATCATCAAATATATTAACCATAAACATAGTTGCTATTTGAGTATCAGTTATTTTACATTGTGGTTGCGCAGTAATTTTTGTTAATAATGGTAGTACTACATCGGAAGGCATAATATCTTTTGTATAAGTTTTATAGTTGTATGGAACTGGGGGTAATACATACTCAGGATAATTAAATGTCGGTATTTCATAGTCATGTGGTAATAAGAAACTAGTTTTATAATTAGTTGTCATATCACGTAAATAATTATTTAACACACTTTTTGTTTTACCACGAAAACTTCATACTGATAAGCGTAAATAATCTTCTTCATTATTAGTATATGGGTTATCAGCATAAAAGATAATTTCAAAATTACCTTTATATAATGCTTGAATTGAAAACATATCAATTATATAACTACAATTTGTACCATCTGGTGTTTGTAAGAATTCGCAATCAGTATCTTTTTCACTATCACTAACTGGTGTTTGAGCATCTACTGCTCTTACTAATTCATTAATTAAATATATACGATTAGTTTTGGGGTTTAATTGTTTTAAATTATAAGTTGAATAAGTTATTCGTTCAGTTGCTTTACCATCCTTAGTTAAAACAGTACCTTTGCATTTATCAGTTAATAAAGTTGTAAAACCTAAACTAGTAGCATTAGCACCAAAAATAGCACCAACTTTATCATTACCTTGTTGTCTAAATATTTCAAAGGGTAAGTAACCTTTACCTTTTGAGTTTTCAGACCAAAAAGCATCATTATAAAAACTATAAACATTAGAACTCATAAAACCATTAAGAAATTGAAAATTAGGTCAAGTTTTTTCATCTTGGTTAATTACTCATCCTCATGGAATACCAAAGGAAATAAAGTTTAAGAATTTACCAACTCCGCCTGGGATAGTAAAAGGATTAAAAACTAACTTTTGCGTATAGTTTAAAGGTAATACGGTAATTTGGCGATTAATAAAATTATTCATATTTAAAATATCTCAAACATTACATTTACCCATTTTATTATATTCAATTTGAACTTGTCCGACAGTATTACCAAATTCATCTTTTCTTCTAAAATATGATGATGCTTGGGTACTAATTATATTATTAACATTTTCATTATTTACTTTTATTTTGTTTGGTGGAGTAATCATTCAATTTTTAGACCAATAAAATTTAGAGTCATTATCTTCTTTATGAATAGTTGTCCCAACCGTAGGATTAGTTGCTGTTGAACTAGCTTTATCAGTTATTACAATACCCCCACTATTTTTTTGATTTCAAAAGTCGTATCTACTTTCCATATCTTTTTTTCAATCTTCATAACCCGTTATAATTGTTGGTTGAATACCTTGAATGTTATATCAACTTACTTCTGGAGCAGCATAAGTATTTACTTTGTCAGGTGGGGCAGGATACATGTTATACATTAATAAATCACGGGAATTCATAACTTTTTGATTAAATTGACCTTTAATAATTGGCCGACCAATAACTGGCATATCAAAAAAGATAGGATTACCATAAAATTTAACTGCCATTGCTCTAACCCCTGGGTCTTTTAATAAAACTTCATCTAATTCAATAGTGTATGTATTTGTTTTTTCATTATAAGTTATTTTAGGAAAACAATAACCCTCGCCCGGGGCGCTGGTCTGAATAAATTGTCTTACTGATAAACCACTATTACTAATTTTGTCATTAATACTTGAAAAGGTAATTTCTTGTCATAAAAAACTACCATCATAAGGTGAATAATAATTAATAACATTTGATGGATATAATCATTGTCTATCTTGTGGTGCAGAATTAATATCACCACCACCAATATTTAAACCACGATCATTAAATACAGTATAAAAATTATAATAATCATTAATATTTAATTTATTTACATCTTCATCTAAAATTAATAAAGTATATTGTCTTTCAGTTGATTGTTGAGTAAATACTTGTTCAAATTTAGCCTCACCAAATTGAATTGAACTTCTATCATCAATCATATAAGCATCTCAATATTTACCAACCTTAACTTCTTTTGTATAAAAATTATCGGCTTTATTATCATTATTAATAAAATAACTTAATTTATATTGATTTAAGTATGCCAGCATTCTATTAATATCATAAATATTTTCACCATCAATTAATTTTCAATAAATATTATTATTTTCATCTTTTAATTTTATAGCAAAAGGTGTTTCATTATTTGCTCATATTGTTGAATTAACTGGTTGTTTATTAAAATCATCAACTGTTAAAATATTAATTTCTTCACCTTTATATTTTTGGACTATTTTTAAACTATCTTGTCATTGCGCAATAGTACTTTCCATATTATCAAATATTCGTGAATAACTACCATAATCACTGGGTTTAGCATTATTTGGTTTTCATCCCGTTTCTGTATCAGGAATATATGAACTATAAACATTAAACGGAAAGACCATTCAATGACGATTATCTTTTATGTTTTCTCTGATATCTATTAAAGTATCATGGGCTTGTCTTCGTAATTCTTCGATAACCCCTGAGTTAATTCTACTCATTTTTTAATTCTCCTTAATTTCTGTTCTACCTTGTACGGCATTTTGATTATTACCAGTTTCATCATATTCTAGTAATTTATTATTATGTTCTATTTCTTTGACTTGCATTTTATCTTGTCATGCTTCTACTTTTTCAAAATATTTGGTTGCTTCTAATTCATCAATATTATCATATTCAGTAATTGCTCTTATTGGTTCCATTGTGCCATTATCTAATCTAGCAGTAATTAGTTCATTTTGTCGCATTTGGTCAACTAAACTAGCACTAACAAAATCAAAACCATATTCTCGTTCACCAACACCATCTCATAAACCATAATATTTTAAAACAGTATCAAACATTTTAGTATAGTATTGCTTACGATATGCTTGTAAATATGCTTGTTTTTCTAAGTCTTTTGTTTTAGTTAATAATGACTGTGTTTTATTTTGGTCATTATCTGATTTATCACCAAAAGGACTAGAAAAATGACATGCTAAGTATACTTGTTCAATAATTGCTTTTTGGTCTTCAGTATATGTTTCTAATGTTGGTGTACCTTGTACTACTTGTAAAGATTGAGATAATTGACCATCTACGGCTGATTGACCTGATTGAATAAAAATATCATCAAAAGCATCTTGTAATACTTTTTTATTACCTTTGTTATAAGCAGTCATTAAATCATCATCTAATATTCCATATCAATGAGTACGATTTGCTCATCTTTCTTTTGATTTAATATTAAAACTATCTTCTAAATCAAATTGTAATTTATAACAATTTGCCATTGTAGGTAATGGGTTTAATGTAGTTGATGTTGATAAAAATAACGGATTAGGTTCATTAATCATTTCTCAAAAAGGAACTACGCCTAATTTATTTTTAAATTCTTGTACTAAAACAGGTTTAACATCATCTTTAATTTGTGTTTTACTTTGTCCAACAACTACTTCATTATTTTTAGGTCAACCTTTAATAACTATTTTATCTTTGGTACAAATTAAATTTAAAATAAAACCACTGTCTGATTGATGATAATTTAATCAAATATCAGCACCTTGTTCAATTTCATTTATTTTACTTACTCGTGATGTAAAGTTAAAAGGGTTAATTCATAAATCAATATTGCCGTCATTAGTCTCTAATAAACCAAAGATAGTTTTACCCATTAAACTTGCTGTTAATTCATTTTTATCTAATTTTTCTTTTATTTTATAAGTTTCATATCATCAGTTTAATTTTTCTAAAATGTCTTTACGATGAGATTTAAATAAAATATCTTTACCATTTATTAATCGCATTTGATGACGAGCAATAATATTGGCTAAATTAATAGTTCAATCATAATTATAAAATTTTAAAACACTATTAATATCATTTAAGTTTGGTAAACTAGGAAAAGTATTATTCATTGTTATTTTGCTCCTTTAATTTTAAAATAAGTGCATAATTAATAATATTTACTGTTAATAAACTAGGTTCATTTGCTAAAACTTGTACACATACTTTAACTTTTTGATATTTCTTAATATATTCGTTATATAAATTTAATTTACATATTGCGATATTATCTTTTTTTAATTCTTGACAAAGTCTTTTTTTAACTTGTCCACAAACAGACATATATGGTCTTTTTGCATTAATTACTCTTTCATCGTGTATTACATAAATATCTTTTTTCATTAAGTTATTCACTCCCTTTGTTGTCATAATTTATAATCTGCTGAACTATTATGTTTAACCATATTAACTAATTCAAAGTGTAAAGCATAAAAATCACTATCAAATGTATCATCATATAAATCTAACATTCTCTCTTCTCTAGCATCTGGTTTATCTTCTCATTGAATTAATTCATATTGTGTTTTACTTACAGGACATTTTTCTCATAATCATTTTAATTGATTAGTATTAATTAACATTGTAAATGCTTCTACACGATGCTTTATTTTAAATTTCTGCTTTTGCGCTGGTTTAAAATGCATGTATTGACCAAAAGTATAATTGTATTTCTCTCGGTTTAAACTTTCTAATGTTGCATAAGCACTATCATCAACATTAATTGATATACCTTGTTGTATTAAATTAAAATATTGATTTAATTGATTATTATAAAACTCCAATATATCTTTTACTTGTTCTAATGGTCCTTTAAATTGTTGAGTAGCATTTGAGTGTGTGTATTCAGCAACTTTATAGGCTTTTTTATCAAATGAATTATATATTCAAAAACTCGCTGCTGTTGTATGTCCCTTAGGACTAGTAGAGTTTGCTAAGTCAACACCACCTAATAACTTAGTTGGTTGAATAATATCTGTTGCTTGCATAATATCAAGATATCTTGCAAAGATTGAACCACTAGTATTACCTGGTAAACCTCAACTCCAAACTCTTGCTCTTTCAATATCTAATTGTTCTAATCTTAATTGCTCATTAACTTTATCTTGTGGTAATTCATAATTTAATCTTCAACTAGAATAATGAATAATAATTTTCATATTTCATTTTTCAATATACTTAATTTGCTCATATTTACTACGCATTATTTCTTCATTAAAAGGTAATAATTCATTACAATAACCAACAATATATCTTTTTAAACTTTCAGGATTACATGTATTAATTGTTATTTTATTTTGATAACCACGAATAGCAAATTCTAAATCACTTAAATCTTTTTGTTGAAATTGGTCACATTCTTCTCTTCAATCAATTACTAATTTATATTTATTCAAATCAGCAAAAGCTTTTAATTTTTCTTTCCGGCTTGGTGAATGTAAACCTTTACAATATATTTTGCTACCATTTGATAAAGTAAAAGTAAAATTTGATAAGTTAATAGTATAAGGAATATGATTTTCATCTAACATATTTCAGATATTTTGAAATACACTATCTTTTAAATCCTTACTTCAATACATACTAGCAATGATACAAATTGGTTCTTTAATTAATAAACTAATTTTTAATAATTCACCAAACATTTTAATATTTGAAATAGTCTTACCACTATATCGTGTTCCAATTTGATTAATTTCATTAACTAATTCATATTTTTTAGCAAAGGGATATTTATTACCAATACTACTATTTTGTAATAATCAATAAGGAGTTTCTAACAAATAAGTAAAATGATTAAGCATTATTATCACTTTCTTTTTTAATATCTCTAATATCCGTTTGTAAATTAACAATTATTGGTTGTTGATTATTTAAGTTTAATTCTTGTTCTAACTGTTTTTCTTGCAGTGAATATTTATAATTAAATGCTCGTTGTCAATATAATTTAGCACCATCATGTGATTTCATCATAAAGTTAATTATTTCACTTTCAATTCTATCAACTTGTTTTTCAAGTAAAGGAACTATCTTTTCGCTCTTGTAAGTTTCGTGCTTTCATCTGTTAGAAAGATTGAATTCATTGGTTAAATCATTCAAAGTATATGGTTTATTGGGTGATTTATTTTCTCAAAATTGCTCTATTTTACGATAAAAAGTTGCCAAACTTGCTTTATTTGGATTAAATTCTTTCATTTTTTACTCCTTTTTGCATATTAAAATTGCTATTATTTAAACAATATGATTAAATAAAAGAGTAAACAATACTATAAAAATGTAACAAAAGAACCAACTCGGCTCTTTTTTTATTATCTATATTTTACATCAAAATAAAAAAAAGCAAATTACTTTACTTTTTATTTTAGTATACAAGCATATAGAGATAAATTGGAGCTTGTTACAATATAATTATATAATTAATAATATATTTGTCAATAATTTTAATTTAAAAAAATGTGAAAATTTATCTTTTTTATAAATTTAATGTATAACTATTTTTATAAAAGAATTGGAGGAAATATAGAGTAATGAAAGATTATACACATGTAAAATATGATGAACGAAGATTTTTTAAGGATTTATTTTTATCTGATAGTTGCAAAAAGAAAAATGGCACACTTAATTTATCTGAAATATCAAGACAAACAGGAAGAGATATTAATACTGTTAAAAGAGAAATTAATAGATTTACAAATATAGAAGATTATAATGCCCGTGAGGCACATGATGATTATTATAAAAAACGACAAAAGTGTATTAAAAAAATACCTACATTTACAGAAGAACAACAAGAATTTTTAAATTTACGATTTAATATTTTGGGTGATTCACCAGCAGAAATTATTCAGCGATTTTTAATAAAATTTGGTATCAAATTTCCTGCCTGTCTTAAAACATTTTATAAATGAATTTTTTTAGGTCTTTTGGGTTTGTTAAAGAAAAATTTATTAAATGGTGGTAGAAGAAATAGAACAAAGAAAAGACCTGATAATCGTGGGAAATTAGATGAAAGATTTAAATCAATATGAGATATTGAAAATAAAGAAACAGATGTTGGTTGATTTGAAATGGATACCGTAGTTGGAAAAGAACATCAATCTAGTTGTTTAGTTTTGACAGAGAAATCAAGTAAAAAATACTTTGCTATGAAATTAGAAGAACATACTGCTAATGAAGTTTTAGAAAAACTTAAACATATAGTTAGAATTAATGGTTTAGTTGGAAAAATTAAAGGAATAATAACTGATAGAGGAAAAGAATTTAGTAAGTTTGAAGAAATGGAAAAGATTACTGGTTCTAATGTTTATTTTTGTGACCCTGCTTCGCCTAATCAAAAACCATTAATTGAAAGACTAAACCGTGAATTTAGAAAACGATATGGTAGGGGGACAGATTTTAATCTTGTTACGCAACAAGAAATAGATTTAGTAGTCGATATTATAAATGAAAAATTAAGGCCTGTTCTTAATTGAAGAACTTCAAAAGAAGTATTTTTAGAGAATTTTAGATAAGTTTATTTGAAAAATTTAATAAATTATTTTTCAGTGTGTTTAAATATGCCAAAAATAGGGTAAATTTAAAAATAATTTATTTTTTTAAAAAAATAGTTGCACTTCTTTTAAAAAGTGTTATTATTAAAATAACAAGAGATAAATTTGGAGCTTAGATTTACATAATACGAGTCGTATAATGTACGATGAAGCTCCAAAAAACAACTCTTGTTAGGGTTGTTTTTTTATTTGAAATAAAAAATCCCTAAAAGGAGGTAATGATAATTAAACAACAAAAAATATGTGATGTTAATGATTGTTATAAAGCAGTATCATTCATTACCGAAGAATTTTTATCAAATAAAGTTTTATGAACTTGTGAAAAACATAAATATTTATTAAATAAAATAAAAGATAAAACACAAAAACAGTTTTATCAAAAACTAGAAAATTCAAAAATTATCTTTGATGATAAAACTGGTTCTTTTAAACTTTGATTTTATAAAACAACTTAATGCAGGGTGGAACAGTTATTTTAAATAACTAAGTGTTTTTTTCCACATAGGCGGTCTAGCCCAGCGGTAATCAGTCCGTAAATAATAGACGCTTTAACAAGCGATAGTCGTGATAAGTGCGGGGTCAACATCAAACGACAATAAATATTGAGATGGCCACTTTATAAATAAATTTGCGATAGATATTATCCCATTAGAGGATGACAGAGGTTTTAAAAACCACAAAGTCAGCATTAGGCTCTTCAATGTGCAAGTGAATTTATTTTAAAAACTGAACGCTTTGACCTGAAATGGTGCGGATGAAGAGAGAGAATTCTCTGGCATTATCTTATAAAAACAACTGTCGATTATTAAACATTAAACAATAAAACATACCGCCACCGCTCACCCGCAGTGAAGCGGATGGCGTAGTAAATAAATAGATAAATACTTAATTATATAACTAACTCTCGCTTTGGCACTTTCACTTTGGAGTGAGTGCCAGCGAGTTAAAAATAGGAGGTAAATATGACAATCAAAAATCTAATATCAATATATATGTACAATGATTTTTGTATTAATATATTTGATAATAAAACAGGGCAAAAAGAAAATATTAATGATGATATTAATTTAATTAAAAATGAAGAAGCACATTTATTAAATCAAGAAATAACTTATTTTGATATTAAAGAACAAAAAGGAAGAAAATTAATAGAAATATTAATAGCAAAGAACGAGGTAAATTAGTATGTGAAAAGATGAAAATGGTTATGTTTATACTGAAGAAGATTTATTTAATATGGCATTAGAAGAATGTCATTCAGAAGAAAGTGCTTATGAATATATTGATAATTTAATTAATGAAATGGAATTAGAGGAAATTTAATTATGGCAGATTTAAAATTAAATAATGAAGTTAAAAATATTACGTATCCATTTTATTTAAAAGGAAATAATTTTAAAGAATTAAGTTTAAAAGCATTAACAATTAAAAAATGAATTGATGAAAATGGACAAGAATTAGCAGAATTTATATATCGACAACAAGCTTGATTAATAAATGGAGAATATAAATCACAATCACTAAAAGATTTAAAATTAGTAGTTTCAAAAATTGATTATATTTTTAGAGAACCATTAGAATTAATAAAATCTTTTAAAGATGAATTAAATTTTATTAGAAAAGATATTTTGAATTTAGAAAATAATATTAAGAATAATCATGATTCTTTAAAAAATAATGTTATTAATATTCAATTTCAAAAACAAAATGAAATTATTGAAACTCATAAAAAAGAACAATTTTTAGAAATTAAAAGTGTAGCAAAAAAAGAGCAAGAATTAAAAATTATTACTAGTAATTTTCGGAAAGAAAAATTATTAATTAAAGATATTGAGGTTATTGGTATTAATGATGATTTTTTACAAAATGCTGATAAATTAGAACTTATTAATCTTATTAAAAATTATTTAGTTGTTGATGAACAAATTGTTAAAAATGAAATTAAAGATCAGTGAGATAGTAATAAAGATATTAATTTAATTGGGGTTAAAGGTATTAATTTTAAAATAAATAAAGGAGAAAAATAATATGGCAAATATTGTTGAATTTTTAAGAACAGATAAAGCAACAGAATGAATAAAAAGTAAATTTTCTAATGAAAATGAAATTGCAAGATTTAAAAGTAATATAGTTGCAATATCAAATAGTAATGAATTATTACAAAAAGCAGATCCAAAAACAATTATGACTGCTTGTTATCAAGGAGTTTTATTAAATTTACCAATGGAAAAACAATTTGGTTATGCTTATGTAGTTCCATATAATACTAAAATAACAAGAATTATTAACGGTCGCGAAATCCAAGAATGAATTAATCAAGCTCAATTTCAAATAGGTTATAAAGGTTATATTCAATTAGCACAAAGAAGTGGTCAATATTTAGATATGTCAGTATCAGATGTTAGAGAAAATGAATTAGTAAATTATGATCGTTTAAAAGGAACTAGTTTTAATTGAATTCAAAATGAAGATGAAAGAGAAAAATTACCAATTATTGGTTATGTAGCATACTTTAAAATGGTTAATGGTTTTGGAAAAACTTTATATATGACCAAAGAACAAATGGAAAATCATTTTATGAAATATTCTAAAACTTATGCTAAAAATAAATCATTTTATATTGCTAGTTTTGATGAAATGGCATTAAAAACAGTATTAACATCTTTATTAAGAAAATGAGGTATTATGTCTGTTGAATTACAACAAGCTTATAAATCAGATCAGGCAGTTATTACAACTAATGATGAAAAGATTTATATTGATAATGATAGCAATATAAGCATAAATAAGGGTCAAATTAGTAATGAAAATATATCAAGTGAAGAAGTGACAGATAATAATTTAGTTAAAGAAGAAGATATATCAAATGTAGTGCCAACAATTAATAATAACAACGATGAGGAATGAGCCACTTGATAAAAATAGGTATTGACCCATCAGGAACAGGTACTACTGCTATTGTTATTTATGAAGATAATAAATTAATTGAAAAATTAGAATTTACAAATAAAAATTGAAAAGAACAATATGAATTTATTAATGATAAATTGTTTGATTATGAAGAAAAAATTAATATTGAAGATTGTTTATATACATCTGCTAATGCTAGTAAAGATAGAGATGATTTATTAAGATTATTAGGAGCATTATCTGTTTATAAATATTTTATTAATTGAGTATCACCAAAAAATACTAAATCAGTTGTTAAAAATATGGAAAATTTAAGTAAATATAATGATAGTTGTATATGAAAATTTGATAAAGATACTAATTTAACTTATCAATATGGTAAAGGTTGATTTTATAATAATGAAAAAATAAGTAATCATTTACGAGATGCAATTATTATTGCTAATTATGAAAGTTAATATTATGAAACATTCATATAATCAAAAAACAGGAAAGTATTATTCTTGTCAAATTCGTAATGTTAATATTTACTTAAATAAAAATGAAGAAAAAGTTTGAAATGAATTTAATAACTTTACTTATTCGCAACGAATTGAATATCTTATTAACTTTTATATAACACATTATAAAGGAAATAAAGAATATGAATAATTATATTTTATGTTATCGATCTGAACAAGGTAATCGCCCTTGTAAAAACCCTCGTGGTGAATATATAATTGGGATTGATAAACAAGATGTAGATATTAATTCAACTGAATACTGAGAATATTATAAAAATAATTATGGAAAAAATAATTTAGTTATTTGTAAAGTTAAAAATTTAGACTTAATATTAGAAAATAAAAAATAACCAATTAAGGTTATTTTTTTTAAATACTATTTGTTAGTTTTTTAATAGCATCTTTTTGTGCTTGTTTTTTGTCATTTACTTTAACTTGTTTTTTAACATTTTTAATTTGACCTGTTTTTAATGCTAATTCTGTTGCATAATCAGGTCCTCGTAAATGTTTTTCGTGAGCAATAACAGCAGTTCTTAATTCTCTAATTTCTGCTTTATATTTTTTAATTTTTTTAGCAGATAATCCAAGAATACCAAGACTACCCATTCCACCAGCACCCGCTAATACAAGTAAAGCAATTACTATTTCATTACTAATTTCCATTTCTTTATTTCCTTTCTTATCCTTACTCAAACAGTGGCCATCCATTCTTTCAGAACAAAATAATTTATAAATTAAACTATATAACCACCCAAAAATATCAACCGCCCCTATATATAGTTTATTTTAAATTTAATTCTTTGTTATTTTCTTCTTGTTTTTTAGTATATTCATCTTGCATATTTTTAAATATTTCTTCTGTTATACCATCCAAATTATTTCATTGTTTTGATATTCTTGGTTGAATAACACGCGGATTAATACGGCAGTTCAAACAATGTCTTAAATGGTCTTTTTTTCATTTTGATTTATCAATTCAAATAATAATTAAAGAAATTATTAAAGTAATTAAAGGTAAAATTGTAAATACTAATCCCATTTTAGATATTTTTAATCGTGGAATATCAATTTTCATATCTACTTTTGGTTTACTACTAGCAACAAATATACCTTGAATTCCATATGTAAATAAAGGTGTTAGTAAAATAGCAATTCCATTACCTCAATATTGTCCATAATTATATCAATTAATATTATCTTTTATTGCATTAATCATGCCATATTCTAATCAACAATTTAATGCTAAAAATATCAATGTATAAAAACTAACTACTCAACTACGAATTTTATATTTTCTTTCTCATTCTCTAATATCTTTATGATTTCAATTATAAGTTGGAATAGGGTCTTTTTTAAATCAATTTCAAGGTAAGGCACCCTTTAATCAAGTTGTTTTATTTTGTTTCATTAATTAAAAATCCTTTCTAAATTAATTTTCTTTTAATTGTTAAATCTTTAATAACAATATTATTTGTATCATTTGAAATTGAGCCATCTTGCTTAATTGTTATTCTTTTATAAGAATTATCTGCTAAAAATGAAAATATTGATTTTTGTGATATTGTTTCAAAATAATATGTTACAAATTTATTAGCAGATGCATAATCTGTTATTGAAATTGATATTTTATAGTAATATTTTATTAAATCATAATCTGGAATTTTAAATGTTAATTTTTCGTTTGCTTCTGGATAATTAATTAATTCTCAATCATTACCAGTATTAATAGATATATCACCATTCCCCAATAATGAATTACCATTAATAGTTTTAATATTTGTACCACTTATTAATTTATCTTGTTTTAAATCTGAAACTTCAATCTCATCATTATCATTTTTAATGATAGTTTTATTATCAATTTTTATATCAGTACCACTACTTTGTTTTGCTTTTCAGACATTATTTTCATAATAAATCGTATTATTATCAAAGGGAACTATTAATTTAATACACTCATTATAATCAATTTTAGAAAAATCATTAATAGTAGGATAAGTAATATTTATTGAATTATCAGTTTGTAATCGTTCTTTTAATCAAAATAATAATGTTGGATAAAAAGTTTTTTTACTAATATGCTTATATTCTTCTTCTCATGGATGAGCATAATTATCTAAACTATAATTATAAGGTCTAGATACTGTTTTACTAGATATAATATCAATAATTTCACCTGCTAATTTTAAAGCATTTTTAACATCACGAGTAATATTTTCATTTGCTTCTGGGTCATTAGTTTGTGAATAAGCAACTCCACCTTGTGAAAATGAAGCACTACCAGTTAAATCATTAACTCCTTTTGGTAAATATCAATTTATAACTGCTAATAAACAAGCAGATTGAATATAACTTAATCATTTATCATATTCAATTAAACCAGTATTATCTTTTTTTACTCAAGGAAACAAATCTTTTTTATTAATTTTATCTGAAATTGTTCCACCTGATAATCTATCCATTCATAAACTAGTTTTTAAAATAGCATTATAAATTAAATTATCATTATAAGCAGATTGTTTACGATCATTAATAGGTTGTCAAAGTTTACTTGCTTTAACATCTTCAACTGTTATAAATAACAAATTACTTAAATTATTTTCCATATAAAACACCCCTTAATTGATTACGATATTTATTTTTTAAATTATTTGGTTTATAACTATTAACCTTTCTTTTGGTTTTATTAATTGCTTTAATAGATTTATTAACCTGATAAAATTTATTTTTAACTGGTGTTTTATATAAATTCTTAATATTTTTAACATCACTTCGGCGTTCACTATATCATTTTTTATTATTAATTTCACCAGCAAAATTAAAATTAAAATGTCCAATTTTTAAATTATTAATAAACTTTTTAATTTGATTTAATTTTTGAACTGTTGGTAATGTTAATTTAGTAGTTCCTTTGGGGTATTTTTCTTTTAATGCTTGTGGTAATCGTTTTTTAATATAATTTTTTAAATGACTAGGTAATCATTTTCTTAATCAATAACGCCAAAATAAAGTTCCTGCATTAGATACAGCATTACTTAATAATTTTCATATTTCAACTGGAACACTAGGATAAACATAAGGTCCATAAAATTTCGGATGTTTTGCTGTTTTTGTATATATTAAAATAGTTAAATTACCTGTTAAAGTTAATTTATTAGTTATATTAAACATTCCACTATCAAGTCAACTACTATTTAAAGGTTGTCAATTAGTATTTAGATAATTTTCATTTTTAAATTGTTTTCTATTTTTAATATTATTATCTTTTTCTAATTGACTTAATATTTGTTGAATTTCTTTTTTATGACCTTTTTTAATTAAATCTAAATAAGTAAATGGATTTAATCACTGATAAATATCTTCAACTTTACTTGTAATTTTATTATATTTATCAGTAATATAATTAATTGGCTTTAATATTTTATTTTGAACTTTATTAACTCTATTAATTAAATTTACAAATTTACTTATTAAAGGTTTATTTTCTAAATTAGTTACTAATAAAGTTAAAACTCGTAATATTAGTAAATTCATTGTTTATTAAGAATTTTTAATTACTACATCAATCGGATTTGTTTGACCACTAGCGTTATTTTTACCTTGAATTTGAACTTCAACAGTTTTATCATTTGTAATATTAATTGGTCAATCTTCACCTTTACTTTCAATAAAGTAATCATAATCATTCTCAGTTAAAGAACTATCTATGGCTTTAACTGCTTTTAAAACGACAGCTTTAAATTGTGGTTTTAATTGTTCTGCTGTTGTTTGTGTTGGGTCTGTAACGTGAATAGTTGGTTTATCTAATTTATTAATCCCACTAATATCAATTTTATTTGATGATGGAATTACATAATCAACGGGCACTCTAAAAGTTTTATTTAGATTACTTTTGGCAGTATTAATTTCATCTTGGGTTGGCGCTTTTTCTAAAATAATTTTACATGTTTTTGGATATAAAATTGTTGGTGTTGCATATTGTACTTTACCAATTCATTTAGGGTTAGCAGTATCATTATCTAAAACTTGTTGAATAGTATCCATATTAATTGGATAAGCTCATACTTGTTTATTAATAATTAAACCATTTACATTAGTAAAATTATAACCTTTATCACGGTTAACTTGTCCTTTTGTATATGTTTTTTCTAAATGAAAACTTTTAGATACAGGAATACCCATTGCAGTATTTTCATATAATTCACCATTAACCATTGCTTTTAATTGAGCTTGTGAACCAATTACTTTTAAATACGCAGGTGTTAATCCTAAATAGGCTCTACGACCTAAAACCATAAACATTTTATCGGTTGGCAAACCAAAATATAAATTACTAATTTGATTTGTTAATTCAATCAATGTTTCATTTAATGTAAAGAATGCTTTATTTGCATCATCAGCATTTTCAGCTGTATAACTACGAAATGGAATTACTTCATATTGACCATCTGCTAAACAATAATCATAAATAGCCTGAATTAATTCACATTCTAAATTAACAAATTTATTTTGTACAACACTAGAAATAGCATCAGCAATAACACCATTTTTAATATTTTGTTCTATTAATGCCAAGTCAAAAGCCTCATTCATTAATTTTAAATTAAATCTTTTATCAATCGGAACTGGAATTCTTGTTAATCCCATTGTTTGCGTTGTCCCACCATTTGGTAATGAATAATCATCTTGTCATACCACACGATGTGTTAAATTATATAATGCTTGTCCTGCATTAGGTAATCAAGCAACTTGTTCTGCGGTTGCAGTAGCATACTGCATAATACTTGCATATTCATTATATAAAGGTCCACGCAATAAAGCATTAACCATATCAACATAGGCTTTTTGACCTGTTGTATTACCTTGTAATGTAAAAGGTACTTGTGGCAAATTGATTGTTGCCATAATATTTCACTCCCTTATTATCTAAGGTTTTTAAGTGTATAATCAGTTAACTTTTTAATTTCATCAGGAGTATATGCTCCTTTTTCTTTAATGGTTTCAATTTCATTATTTTTATTTTCAGTTGATTTTTCAATCATTTCTTTAATTAAATTACCAGGTGAAACTGATGGTTGTTCTTGTACAAACAAATCAGGTTTTAATTCTTTTAAAGTTTGCATTTTTTCACTTAAAGAATTACCACTAACTTTATCTAAATTAGTTTTAATATCTTCAATTTTAGTAGATGGAACATCTTTAAAAGCTTTTAATTCATCTAATTCATTAGATAATTTAATAAAGTCTTCTTTTGATATAACATCTTCGCGTTTTTGCACACTTTCTCTAATTTGCTTTGCTTCATTATTAAACTGATTTAAGATATTTTCAGCAATCTCTTCACTTAAACCTTGTTCGATTAATTGTTCTTTTGTAAGTGCCATTTTATAAACCTCTCTTTTTTTATTCTTGTCCGATTAACAAGTCAGCATAAACTCTTTTTTATGGAAAAAGATTAAACCTATAATTTAATTATATACTAATATTTTACTAATACAATACTTTTTATATATTATAACTAAACTTAATATATTTGATTACTAATTTAGTCATTAAAACGCGTAATAAGCATTATTTTTAAGAATAAAATTATTACATAATTCATAATTTTGCTTGTATACATATATATATATATATATAATGCAGTTAGATCTTGATAAAAAGTTTCAAGATTAATAAAAGGAGAAAAACAAGTATGAAAAAATTACTTAGTTTATTAAGTGTATTAACTATTAGTGGAACTGCTGTACCAACAACAATTGCCGCTAGTCCTTATCAAAAAGAAGAACATAATACAGAAACTGATAGTGGTGTTAGTGTTTTCTATCAAATTATAGAAAATGGTAAACGTAAATCAATTATTGAAAAAATATATGGAGTTAATGAAAATGAAAGTTATATTAGATTTTTAGGTTTTGATAATAGAAATAATAAATATTATATAAATGATAAAAATATTTACTTTGTAAATAATAAAAATAATAATAATAATGCTATATCGATTAAATTACTAAGCTTTAAACCAGCATCAGTTATTGATTTTAGTAGTACTGATAATTTTGTTAGGTTTAATTGAAAAGATTTAAATAACACTATTCATGTTTATAGAATAAAAATTATAGATTTAGAAAATAACAATTTAAATAAAATAAATGAATTATCTAAAATTATTTCAAATCCTATTTTAGGAACAGTTAAAATTAATAATGAAAAAGGATTACTAACCGAACAACAAATTAAAGATTTTTTAAAAGATAAAAATCCTCAATTAGATATAACTAAGATAGGAATTAAAAATATTATTGATGATTTATACAATAATAATGAAAAAAGGATTACAGTATTTTCAAGTGACTCAACAATTTATACTGGCGAAGCAACTGTTTTTTTAGATGTTGAAAAATAGTTAAGATTTAAAATAAATGAAAAAAATATTAAGTCTTTTAGGAACAATCACTTTAATAGGAACCAGTACAACCAGTTTAGTTGCTTGTAATACACCACAACATGAATATACACCCGAAGAATTAGCACAATTAAAAAAAGAAAACAAAATTAAAACAAATAACCAAGAAATTAAAGACAATTTAGAATGAACAGCACCACAAGAAAAACCATTTAATACTGTTGATAATAAATGATATTATGTAGTATGACGTGGTAATAAAAATAAGGAATGTAAATTTAATAATAATACAAAATTAGAGGGTGGAAAAGAAAAAAATATTGATAAATTAAATAATTTTTTCTTATCTTTATATTTTTATATTGGTGCTAGTTTTCCAGTTTTAACAACATGTATTTCTTCAAAAGATATAAAAATTCCCTGAGGTAGTAAAAATAATTATATTAAATCAGTTTATCGTTGAAATGGTGAAGAACAAAATTTACCCAACTTAATTGCCGGTAATAACGGTAATGTAAAAATTAATGGAGAATAAAAAAACAAAGTGCATTGAGCACTTTTTCTATTTATCTTGGATTTATTGTAATTTTAACAGGACTATTACTATCATTTCTAATATCTAAAACATTTTGATTATTAATATTTATTGTAATATTTTTATTATTACCTGCATAACTTAAATTAATTTGAGCCAACAATCATAACTGAGCAAATAATACTTTTGAAAATCTAATTTTTAATTTAACATCATTAGTATAATATGCTTGTAAATATGTTTCTTTAATTTTATCATTATAATTATTAGATAATTTTGTTGTTTGAAGTAAAAAATTAATTGCTCCACTTTTTTCTGTATAATAAATGCTTTTATAATTTCCACTAGATAAACCATTAGTATAGGCAGTAGCGAATTTTTGAATAACATTTGCTTTTATATTATCAGTATATAAAGTTATTGTATTATCAAAATTAATATTATCAGTTTGTGATAATCCTTCTCTTTTTAAAGTTATATTAGACAATAAACCACTATTAAAATCGCAACCATAACGACCACCCAATAGATTAATATCTCTATTAGGAATAAAATTTTCTATATTTGGTGGAGAACATTCAACTTGTAAATTACTTAGATTACTTATTTCAATAGTTTTATAAACACTAATAAATTTATCTATACTTTGAATTGTTGGGTCAATTTGTTTTAAATCAATTTCAGTTTCATAATAACCCTCATTAAATTCATCAGAAAATAAATTAACAGGAATTCCATAATTTTGTGCTTTCTTACATTGTACTGGTGCTGTAATTTTGGTTTTTAATGGTAGTACTGCATCAGAAGGCATAATATCTTTTGTATAAGGTTTATAGTTATATGGTACTGGTGGAAGAACATATTCTGGATAATTAAATGTTGGTATTTCATAATCGTGTGGGAGTAAGAAGCTAGTTTTATAATTAGTTGTCATATCGCGTAAATAATTATTTAATGTACTTTTTGTTTTACCTCTAAAACTTCATACTGATAAGCGTAAATAATCTTCTTCATTATTTGTATATGGGTTGTCAGCATAAAAGATAATTTCAAAATTACCTTTATATAATGCTTGTATTGAAAACATATCAATAATATAACTACAATTTGTTCCATCAGGTGTTTGTAATAATTCGCAATCATTATCTTTTTCACTATCACTAACTGGTGTTTGTGCATCTACTGCTCTTACTAATTCATTAATTAAATATATACGATTAGTTTTGGGGTTTAATTGTTTTAAATTATATGTTGAATAAACTAATTCTTCTGTTGGTTTACCATCCTTAGTTAAAATAGTACCTTGTATTTTATCTGTTAATAAAGTTGTAAAACCTAAGCTAGTAGCATTTGCTCCAAAAATAGCACCAACTTTATCATTTCCTTGTTCTCTAAATATTTCAAATGGTAAATAACCTTTACCTTTTGATTTTTCAGACCAAAAAGCATCATTATAGAAACTATAAATATTTGCACTCATAAAGCCATTAAGTCATTGAAAATTAGGTCAAGTTTTTTCATCTTGGTTAATTACTCATCCTCAGGGAATACCAAATGAAATAAAGTTTAAGAACTTACCAACCCCACCTGGTATCGTAAAAGGGTTAAAAACTAATTTTTGCGTATAGTTTAAAGGTAGTACTGTTATTTGGCGATTAATAAAATTATTCATATTTAAAATATCTCAAACATTACATTTACCCATTTTATTATATTCAATTTGAACACTTCCAACAGTATTACCAAATTCATCTTTTCTTCTAAAATATGATGATGCTTGGGTACTAATTATATTATTAACATCTTCATTATTTACTTTTATTTTATCTGGTGGAGTAATCATTCAATTTTTAGACCAATAAAATTTAGAGTTATTATCTTCTTTATGAATAGTTGTGCCAACCGTAGGATTAGTTGCTGTTGAACCTGCTTTATCAGTTATAACAATACCTTCACTATTTTTTTGTTTTCAAAAGTCGTATCTACTTTCCATATCTTTTTTTCAATCTTCATAACCAGTTATCATTGTTGGTTGAATACCTTGAATGTTATATCAACTTACTTCGGGTGATGCATAAGTATTTATTTTATCAGGTGGGGCAGGATACATGTTATACATTAATAAATCTCGTGAATTCATAACTTTTTTATTAAATTCACCTTTAATAATTGGTCGACCAATAACAGGCATATCAAAAAAGATAGGGTTACCATAAAATTTAACTGCCATTGCTCTAACCCCTGGGTCTTTTAATAAAATATCATCTAATTCAACAATACCTTTATTTAACTTTTCATCATAAGTTATTTTAGGAAAACAATAACCTTCACCCGGAGCACTAGTTTGAATAAATTGTCGCACTGATAAACCACTATTACTAATTTTGTCATTAATACTTGAAAAAGTAATTTCTTGTCATAAGAAATCGCCATCTTCTACTGAATAATAATTAATAACATTTGAGGGATATAATCATTGTCTATCTTGGGGAGCAGAATTAATATCACCACCACCAATATTTAAACCACGGTCATTGAATACAGTATAAAAATTATAATAATCATTAATATTTAATTTAGTAATATCTTCATCTAAAATTAATAAAGTATATTGTCTTTCAGTTGATTGTTGAGTAAATACTTGCTCAAATTTGGCATCACCAAATTTAATAGAACTTACATCATCAACCATATAAGCATCTCAATATTTACCAACTTTGACTTCTTTTGTATAAAAATTATCGGCTTTATTATCATTAATAAAATAACTTAATTTATATTGATTTAAATATTCTATCATTCTATTAACATCATGAATATTTTCACCATCAATTAATTTTCAATAAACATTATTATTTTCATCTTTTAATTTTATAGCGAAAGGTGTTTCATTATTTGCTCATATTGTTGAGTTAACTGGTTGATTTTTAAAGTCATCAATAGTTAAGATATTAATTTCTTCACCTTTATATTTTTGAACTATTTTTAAACTATCTTGTCATTGAGCAATCGTACTTTCCATATTATCAAATATGCGTGAATAACTCCCATAATCACTTGGTTTAGCATTATTAGGCTTTCAACCTGTTTCTGTATCAGGTATATATGAACTATAAACATTAAAAGGAAATACTATTCAATGTCTATGTTCTTTTATACTTTCTCTTATATCTATTGCAGTAGCACCGGCTCCCGTTCTTAATCATTGCATGGCTGCTGGACTAATTTTTTGCATTTGTTAATTCTCCTTAATTTCTGTTCTACCTTGTAAGGCATTTTGATTATTACCAGTTTCATCATATTCTAGTAATTTATTATTATGTTCTATTTCTTTGACTTGCATTTTATCTTGTCATGCCTCTACTTTTTCAAAATATTTAGTTGCTTCTAATTCATCAATATTATCATATTCAGTAATTGCTCTTATTGGTTCCATTGTGCCATTATCTAATCTAGCAGTAATTAATTCATTTTGGCGCATTTGGTCAACTAAACTTGCACTAATAAAATCAAAGCCATAAGGTCGTTCACCGACACCATCTCATAAACCATAATATTTTAAAACTGTATCAAATATCTTAGTATAATATTGCTTACGATATGCTTGTAAATATGCTTGTTTTTCTAAATCTTTTGTTTTAGTTAATAATGACTGTGTTTTATTTTGGTCATTATCTGATTTATCACCAAAAGGACTAGAAAAATGACAGGCTAAATATACTTGTTCAATAATTGATTTTTGGTCTTCAGTATATGTTTCTAAGGTTGGTGTACCTTGTACTACTTGTAAAGATTGTGATAATTGGCCATCTACTGCTGATTGACCTGATTGAATAAAAATATCATCAAAAGCATCTTGTAATACTTTTTTATTACCTTTGTTATAAGCAGTCATTAAATCATCATCTAATATTCCATATCAATGAGTACGATTTGCTCATCTTTCTTTTGATTTAATATTAAAACTATCTTCTAAATCAAATTGTAATTTATAACAATTTGCCATAGTAGGCCATGGGTTTAATGTAGTTGATGTAGATAAAAATAAGGGGTTAGGTTCATTAATCATTTCTCAAAAAGGAACTATGCCTAATTTATTTTTAAATTCTTGTACTAAAACAGGTTTAACATCATCTTTAATTTGTGTTTTACTTTGTCCAACAACTACTTCATTATTTTTAGGTCAACCTTTTATAACTATTTTATCTTTGGTACAAATTAAATTTAAAATAAAACCACTATCTGATTGATGATAATTTAATCAAATATCAGCACCTTGTTCAATTTCGTTTATTTTACTTACACGAGATGTAAAGTTAAAAGGATTAATTCATAAATCAATATTGCCATCTGATGTTTCTAATAAACCAAAAATAGTTTTGCCCATTAAACTTGCTGTTAATTCATTTTTATCTAATTTTTCTTTTATTTTATAAGTTTCATATCATCAGTTTAATTTTTCTAAAATGTCTTTACGATGAGATTTAAATAAAATATCTTTACCATTTATTAATCGCATTTGATGACGAGCAATAATATTGGCTAAATTAATAGTTCAATCATAATTATAAAATTTTAAAACACTATTAATATCATTTAAGTTTGGTAAACTAGGAAAAGTATTATTCATTGTTATTTTGCTCCTTTAATTTTAAAATAAGTGCATAATTAATAATATTTACTGTTAATAAACTAGGTTCATTTGCTAAAACTTGTACACATACTTTAACTTTTTGATATTTCTTAATATATTCGTTATATAAATTTAATTTACATATTGCGATATTATCTTTTTTTAATTCTTGACAAAGTCTTTTTTTAACTTGTCCACAAACAGACATATATGGTCTTTTTGCATTAATTACTCTTTCATCGTGTATTACATAAATATCTTTTTTCATTAAGTTATTCACTCCCTTTGTTGTCATAATTTATAATCTGCTGAACTATTATGTTTAACCATATTAACTAATTCAAAGTGTAAAGCATAAAAATCACTATCAAATGTATCATCATATAAATCTAACATTCTCTCTTCTCTAGCATCTGGTTTATCTTCTCATTGAATTAATTCATATTGTGTTTTACTTACAGGACATTTTTCTCATAATCATTTTAATTGATTAGTATTAATTAACATTGTAAATGCTTCTACACGATGCTTTATTTTAAATTTCTGCTTTTGCGCTGGTTTAAAATGCATGTATTGACCAAAAGTATAATTGTATTTCTCTCGGTTTAAACTTTCTAATGTTGCATAAGCACTATCATCAACATTAATTGATATACCTTGTTGTATTAAATTAAAATATTGATTTAATTGATTATTATAAAACTCCAATATATCTTTTACTTGTTCTAATGGTCCTTTAAATTGTTGAGTAGCATTTGAGTGTGTGTATTCAGCAACTTTATAGGCTTTTTTATCAAATGAATTATATATTCAAAAACTCGCTGCTGTTGTATGTCCCTTAGGACTAGTAGAGTTTGCTAAGTCAACACCACCTAATAACTTAGTTGGTTGAATAATATCTGTTGCTTGCATAATATCAAGATATCTTGCAAAGATTGAACCACTAGTATTACCTGGTAAACCTCAACTCCAAACTCTTGCTCTTTCAATATCTAATTGTTCTAATCTTAATTGCTCATTAACTTTATCTTGTGGTAATTCATAATTTAATCTTCAACTAGAATAATGAATAATAATTTTCATATTTCATTTTTCAATATACTTAATTTGCTCATATTTACTACGCATTATTTCTTCATTAAAAGGTAATAATTCATTACAATAACCAACAATATATCTTTTTAAACTTTCAGGATTACATGTATTAATTGTTATTTTATTTTGATAACCACGAATAGCAAATTCTAAATCACTTAAATCTTTTTGTTGAAATTGGTCACATTCTTCTCTTCAATCAATTACTAATTTATATTTATTCAAATCAGCAAAAGCTTTTAATTTTTCTTTCCGGCTTGGTGAATGTAAACCTTTACAATATATTTTGCTACCATTTGATAAAGTAAAAGTAAAATTTGATAAGTTAATAGTATAAGGAATATGATTTTCATCTAACATATTTCAGATATTTTGAAATACACTATCTTTTAAATCCTTACTTCAATACATACTAGCAATGATACAAATTGGTTCTTTAATTAATAAACTAATTTTTAATAATTCACCAAACATTTTAATATTTGAAATAGTCTTACCACTATATCGTGTTCCAATTTGATTAATTTCATTAACTAATTCATATTTTTTAGCAAAGGGATATTTATTACCAATACTACTATTTTGTAATAATCAATAAGGAGTTTCTAACAAATAAGTAAAATGATTAAGCATTATTATCACTTTCTTTTTTAATATCTCTAATATCCGTTTGTAAATTAACAATTATTGGTTGTTGATTATTTAAGTTTAATTCTTGTTCTAACTGTTTTTCTTGCAGTGAATATTTATAATTAAATGCTCGTTGTCAATATAATTTAGCACCATCATGTGATTTCATCATAAAGTTAATTATTTCACTTTCAATTCTATCAACTTGTTTTTCAAGTAAAGGAACTATCTTTTCGCTCTTGTAAGTTTCGTGCTTTCATCTGTTAGAAAGATTGAATTCATTGGTTAAATCATTCAAAGTATATGGTTTATTGGGTGATTTATTTTCTCAAAATTGCTCTATTTTACGATAAAAAGTTGCCAAACTTGCTTTATTTGGATTAAATTCTTTCATTTTTTACTCCTTTTTGCATATTAAAATTGCTATTATTTAAACAATATGATTAAATAAAAGAGTAAACAATACTATAAAAATGTAACAAAAGAACCAACTCGGCTCTTTTTTTATTATCTATATTTTACATCAAAATAAAAAAAAGCAAATTACTTTACTTTTTATTTTAGTATACAAGCATATAGAGATAAATTGGAGCTTGTTACAATATAATTATATAATTAATAATATATTTGTCAATAATTTTAATTTAAAAAAATGTGAAAATTTATCTTTTTTATAAATTTAATGTATAACTATTTTTATAAAAGAATTGGAGGAAATATAGAGTAATGAAAGATTATACACATGTAAAATATGATGAACGAAGATTTTTTAAGGATTTATTTTTATCTGATAGTTGCAAAAAGAAAAATGGCACACTTAATTTATCTGAAATATCAAGACAAACAGGAAGAGATATTAATACTGTTAAAAGAGAAATTAATAGATTTACAAATATAGAAGATTATAATGCCCGTGAGGCACATGATGATTATTATAAAAAACGACAAAAGTGTATTAAAAAAATACCTACATTTACAGAAGAACAACAAGAATTTTTAAATTTACGATTTAATATTTTGGGTGATTCACCAGCAGAAATTATTCAGCGATTTTTAATAAAATTTGGTATCAAATTTCCTGCCTGTCTTAAAACATTTTATAAATGAATTTTTTTAGGTCTTTTGGGTTTGTTAAAGAAAAATTTATTAAATGGTGGTAGAAGAAATAGAACAAAGAAAAGACCTGATAATCGTGGGAAATTAGATGAAAGATTTAAATCAATATGAGATATTGAAAATAAAGAAACAGATGTTGGTTGATTTGAAATGGATACCGTAGTTGGAAAAGAACATCAATCTAGTTGTTTAGTTTTGACAGAGAAATCAAGTAAAAAATACTTTGCTATGAAATTAGAAGAACATACTGCTAATGAAGTTTTAGAAAAACTTAAACATATAGTTAGAATTAATGGTTTAGTTGGAAAAATTAAAGGAATAATAACTGATAGAGGAAAAGAATTTAGTAAGTTTGAAGAAATGGAAAAGATTACTGGTTCTAATGTTTATTTTTGTGACCCTGCTTCGCCTAATCAAAAACCATTAATTGAAAGACTAAACCGTGAATTTAGAAAACGATATGGTAGGGGGACAGATTTTAATCTTGTTACGCAACAAGAAATAGATTTAGTAGTCGATATTATAAATGAAAAATTAAGGCCTGTTCTTAATTGAAGAACTTCAAAAGAAGTATTTTTAGAGAATTTTAGATAAGTTTATTTGAAAAATTTAATAAATTATTTTTCAGTGTGTTTAAATATGCCAAAAATAGGGTAAATTTAAAAATAATTTATTTTTTTAAAAAAATAGTTGCACTTCTTTTAAAAAGTGTTATTATTAAAATAACAAGAGATAAATTTGGAGCTTAGATTTACATAATACGAGTCGTATAATGTACGATGAAGCTCCAAAAAACAACTCTTGTTAGGGTTGTTTTTTTATTTGAAATAAAAAATCCCTAAAAGGAGGTAATGATAATTAAACAACAAAAAATATGTGATGTTAATGATTGTTATAAAGCAGTATCATTCATTACCGAAGAATTTTTATCAAATAAAGTTTTATGAACTTGTGAAAAACATAAATATTTATTAAATAAAATAAAAGATAAAACACAAAAACAGTTTTATCAAAAACTAGAAAATTCAAAAATTATCTTTGATGATAAAACTGGTTCTTTTAAACTTTGATTTTATAAAACAACTTAATGCAGGGTGGAACAGTTATTTTAAATAACTAAGTGTTTTTTTCCACATAGGCGGTCTAGCCCAGCGGTAATCAGTCCGTAAATAATAGACGCTTTAACAAGCGATAGTCGTGATAAGTGCGGGGTCAACATCAAACGACAATAAATATTGAGATGGCCACTTTATAAATAAATTTGCGATAGATATTATCCCATTAGAGGATGACAGAGGTTTTAAAAACCACAAAGTCAGCATTAGGCTCTTCAATGTGCAAGTGAATTTATTTTAAAAACTGAACGCTTTGACCTGAAATGGTGCGGATGAAGAGAGAGAATTCTCTGGCATTATCTTATAAAAACAACTGTCGATTATTAAACATTAAACAATAAAACATACCGCCACCGCTCACCCGCAGTGAAGCGGATGGCGTAGTAAATAAATAGATAAATACTTAATTATATAACTAACTCTCGCTTTGGCACTTTCACTTTGGAGTGAGTGCCAGCGAGTTAAAAATAGGAGGTAAATATGACAATCAAAAATCTAATATCAATATATATGTACAATGATTTTTGTATTAATATATTTGATAATAAAACAGGGCAAAAAGAAAATATTAATGATGATATTAATTTAATTAAAAATGAAGAAGCACATTTATTAAATCAAGAAATAACTTATTTTGATATTAAAGAACAAAAAGGAAGAAAATTAATAGAAATATTAATAGCAAAGAACGAGGTAAATTAGTATGTGAAAAGATGAAAATGGTTATGTTTATACTGAAGAAGATTTATTTAATATGGCATTAGAAGAATGTCATTCAGAAGAAAGTGCTTATGAATATATTGATAATTTAATTAATGAAATGGAATTAGAGGAAATTTAATTATGGCAGATTTAAAATTAAATAATGAAGTTAAAAATATTACGTATCCATTTTATTTAAAAGGAAATAATTTTAAAGAATTAAGTTTAAAAGCATTAACAATTAAAAAATGAATTGATGAAAATGGACAAGAATTAGCAGAATTTATATATCGACAACAAGCTTGATTAATAAATGGAGAATATAAATCACAATCACTAAAAGATTTAAAATTAGTAGTTTCAAAAATTGATTATATTTTTAGAGAACCATTAGAATTAATAAAATCTTTTAAAGATGAATTAAATTTTATTAGAAAAGATATTTTGAATTTAGAAAATAATATTAAGAATAATCATGATTCTTTAAAAAATAATGTTATTAATATTCAATTTCAAAAACAAAATGAAATTATTGAAACTCATAAAAAAGAACAATTTTTAGAAATTAAAAGTGTAGCAAAAAAAGAGCAAGAATTAAAAATTATTACTAGTAATTTTCGGAAAGAAAAATTATTAATTAAAGATATTGAGGTTATTGGTATTAATGATGATTTTTTACAAAATGCTGATAAATTAGAACTTATTAATCTTATTAAAAATTATTTAGTTGTTGATGAACAAATTGTTAAAAATGAAATTAAAGATCAGTGAGATAGTAATAAAGATATTAATTTAATTGGGGTTAAAGGTATTAATTTTAAAATAAATAAAGGAGAAAAATAATATGGCAAATATTGTTGAATTTTTAAGAACAGATAAAGCAACAGAATGAATAAAAAGTAAATTTTCTAATGAAAATGAAATTGCAAGATTTAAAAGTAATATAGTTGCAATATCAAATAGTAATGAATTATTACAAAAAGCAGATCCAAAAACAATTATGACTGCTTGTTATCAAGGAGTTTTATTAAATTTACCAATGGAAAAACAATTTGGTTATGCTTATGTAGTTCCATATAATACTAAAATAACAAGAATTATTAACGGTCGCGAAATCCAAGAATGAATTAATCAAGCTCAATTTCAAATAGGTTATAAAGGTTATATTCAATTAGCACAAAGAAGTGGTCAATATTTAGATATGTCAGTATCAGATGTTAGAGAAAATGAATTAGTAAATTATGATCGTTTAAAAGGAACTAGTTTTAATTGAATTCAAAATGAAGATGAAAGAGAAAAATTACCAATTATTGGTTATGTAGCATACTTTAAAATGGTTAATGGTTTTGGAAAAACTTTATATATGACCAAAGAACAAATGGAAAATCATTTTATGAAATATTCTAAAACTTATGCTAAAAATAAATCATTTTATATTGCTAGTTTTGATGAAATGGCATTAAAAACAGTATTAACATCTTTATTAAGAAAATGAGGTATTATGTCTGTTGAATTACAACAAGCTTATAAATCAGATCAGGCAGTTATTACAACTAATGATGAAAAGATTTATATTGATAATGATAGCAATATAAGCATAAATAAGGGTCAAATTAGTAATGAAAATATATCAAGTGAAGAAGTGACAGATAATAATTTAGTTAAAGAAGAAGATATATCAAATGTAGTGCCAACAATTAATAATAACAACGATGAGGAATGAGCCACTTGATAAAAATAGGTATTGACCCATCAGGAACAGGTACTACTGCTATTGTTATTTATGAAGATAATAAATTAATTGAAAAATTAGAATTTACAAATAAAAATTGAAAAGAACAATATCAATTTATTAATGATAAATTGTTTGATTATGAAGAAAAAATTAATATTGAAGATTGTTTATATACATCTGCTAATGCAAGTAAAGATAGGGATGATTTATTAAGATTATTAGGAGCATTATCTGTTTATAAATATTTTATTAATTGAGTATCACCAAAAAATACTAAATCAGTTGTTAAAAATATGGAAAATTTAAGTAAATATAATGATAGTTGTATATGAAAATTTGATAAAGATACTAATTTAACTTATCAATATGGTAAAGGTTGAAAATATAATAATGATAAAATAAGTAATCATTTACGAGATGCCATTATTATTGCTAATTATGAAAGTTAATATTATGAAACATTCATATAATCAAAAAACTGGAAAATATTATTCTTGCAAAATTAGGAATGTTAATATTTACTTAAATAAAAACGAAGAAAAAGTTTGAAATGAATTAAATTTTAATACTTATTCTCAAAAAATAGAATACCTTATTAACTTTTATATAACACATTATAAAGGAAATAAAGAATATGAATAATTATATTTTATGTTATCGATCTGAACAAGGTAATCGCCCTTGTAAAAACCCTCGTGGTGAATATATAATTGGGATTGATAAACAAGATGTAGATATTAATTCAACTGAATACTGAGAATATTATAAAAATAATTATGGAAAAAATAATTTAGTTATTTGTAAAGTTAAAAATTTAGACTTAATATTAGAAAATAAAAAATAACCAATTAAGGTTATTTTTTTTAAATACTATTTGTTAGTTTTTTAATAGCATCTTTTTGTGCTTGTTTTTTGTCATTTACTTTAACTTGTTTTTTAACATTTTTAATTTGACCTGTTTTTAATGCTAATTCTGTTGCATAATCAGGTCCTCGTAAATGTTTTTCGTGAGCAATAACAGCAGTTCTTAATTCTCTAATTTCTGCTTTATATTTTTTAATTTTTTTAGCAGATAATCCAAGAATACCAAGACTACCCATTCCACCAGCACCCGCTAATACAAGTAAAGCAATTACTATTTCATTACTAATTTCCATTTCTTTATTTCCTTTCTTATCCTTACTCAAACAGTGGCCATCCATTCTTTCAGAACAAAATAATTTATAAATTAAACTATATAACCACCCAAAAATATCAACCGCCCCTATATATAGTTTATTTTAAATTTAATTCTTTGTTATTTTCTTCTTGTTTTTTAGTATATTCATCTTGCATATTTTTAAATATTTCTTCTGTTATACCATCCAAATTATTTCATTGTTTTGCTATTCTTGGTTGAATAACACGCGGATTAATACGGCAGTTCAAACAATGTCTTAAATGGTCTTTTTTTCATTTTGATTTATCAATTCAAATAATAATTAAAGAAATTATTAAAGTAATTAAAGGTAAAATTGTAAATACTAATCCCATTTTAGATATTTTTAATCGTGGAATATCAATTTTCATATCTACTTTTGGTTTACTACTAGCAACAAATATACCTTGAATTCCATATGTAAAATGAACCTAATCCATTATTCTTATCAACATCAACTACATTAAACACACGACCTACAATGGCAAATTGTTATAAATTACAATTTGATTTAGAAGATAGTTTTAATATTAAATCAAAAGAAAGATGAGCAAATCGTACGCATTGATATGGAATATTAGATGATGATTTAATGACTGCTTATAACAAGGGTAATAAAAAAGTATTACAAGATGCTTTTGATGATATTTTTATTCAATCAGGTCAATCAGCAGTTGATGGTCAATTATCCCAATCTTTACAAGTAGTACAAGGTACACCAACCTTAGAAACATATACCGAAGACCAAAAAGCTATTATTGAACAAGTATACTTAGCATGTCATTTTTCTAGTCCTTTTGGTGATAAATCAGATAATGACCAAAATAAAACACAGTCATTATTAACTAAAACAAAAGACTTAGAAAAACAAGCATATTTACAAGCATATCGTAAGCAATATTATACAAAAGTGTTTGATACCGTTTTAAAATATTACGGTTTATGAGATGGTACTGGTGAAAGACCTTATGGTTTTGATTTTGTTAGTGCTAGTTTAGTAGATCAAATGCGACAAAATGAATTAATTACTGCTAGATTAGATAATGGCACAATGGAACCAATAAGAGCAATTACTGAATATGAAAATATTGATGAATTAGAAGCAGCAAAATATTTAGAAAAAATAGAAGCATGACAAGATAAAATGCAAGCCAAAGAAATAGAACATAATAATAAATTAATGGAATATGATGAAACTGGTAATAATCAAAATGCCTTACAAGGTAGAACAGAAATTAAGGAGAATTAAAAAATGAGTAGAATTAACCCAGGGGTTATCGAAGAATTACGAAGACAAGCCCATGATACTTTAATAGATATTAGAGAAAACATAAAAGACAATCGCCATTGAATGGTATTTCCTTTTAATGTTTATAGTTCATATATTCCTGATACTGAAACAGGTTGAAAACCTAATAATGCTAAACCAAGTGATTATGGTAGTTATTCACGCATATTTGATAATATGGAAAGTACTATTGCACAATGACAAGATAGTTTAAAAATAGTGCAAAAATATAAAGGTGAAGAAATTAATATATTAACGATTGATGATTTTAATAAACAACCAATTAATTCAACTATATGAGTAAATAATGAAACACCTTTTGCGATAAAATTAAAAGATGAAAATAATAATGTTTATTGAAAATTAATTGATGGTGAAAACATTTATGATATTAATAGAATGCTAGAATACTTAAAGCAATATAAATTAAGTTATTTTATGAATAATGATAATAAAGCAGATAACTTTTATACAAAAGAAGTTAAAGTTGGTAAATATTGAGATGCTTATATGATTGATGATAGAAGTTCAATTCAATTTGGTGAAGCCAAATTTGAACAAGTATTTACACAACAATCAACTGAAAGAAAATATACTTTATTAATTTTAGATGAAGATGCAGATAAATTAAATATTAATGATTATTATAATTTTTATACTGTATTTAATGACCGTGGTTTAAATATTGGTGGTGGTGATATTAATTCTGCACCCCAAGATAGACAATGATTATATCCATCAAATGTTATTAATTATTATTCACCTTATGATGGTAGTTTTTTATGACAAGAAATTACCTTTTCAAGTATTAATGACAAAATTAGTAATAGTGGTTTGGCAGTACGACAATTTATTCAAACATCAGCACCAGGTGAAGGTTATTGTTTTCCTAAAATAACTTATGATGAAAAACTAAATAAAGGTATTGTTGAATTAGATGAAGTTTTATTAAAAGACCCAGGTGTTAGAGCAATGGCAGTTAAATTTTATGGTAATCCTATCTTTTTTGATATGCCTGTTATTGGTCGACCAATTATTAAAGGTGAATTTAATAAAAAAGTTATGAATTCAAGAGATTTATTAATGTATAACATGTATCCTGCCCCACCTGATAAAATAAATACTTATGCATCACCCGAAGTAAGTTGATATAACATTCAAGGGATACAACCAACTATTATTACTGGATATAAAGATTGAAAAGAACATATTCAATCAATGTCTGATTTTTGAATTGAAAAAAATAATGAGGGTATGGTAATAACAGATAAAGCAAGTTCAACAGCAACCAATCCGACTGTTGGAACAACTATTAAGGAAGAAAATTCAAATTCTAAACCTTATTGGTCTAAAAGTTGAATGATTACTCCACCAAATCAAGTAAAAGTAAATAGTGGAACTGTTAATAATATTATTAGTACCCAAGCGTCATCATATTTTAGAAGAAAAGATGAATTTGGTAATACTATTGGAAGTGTTCAAATTGAATATAATAAAATGGGTTCGTGTAATGTTTGAGACATTTTAAATATGAATAATTTTATTAATCGCCAAATTACCGTATTACCTTTAAACTATACGCAAAAATTAGTCTTTAATCCTTTTACTATACCTGCTATTGGAAAGTTTTTAAACTTTGTTTCTTTTGGTATTCCTTGGGACTGAATTGGAAATTTAACAATTACCCAAGATGATAAATGACCTAATTTTCCATGACTTAATGGTTTTATGAGTGCTAATGTTTATAGTTTTTATAACGATGCCTTTTGAGGTGATAAGTCTGCTGGTAAAGGTTATTTACCATTTGAAATATTTAGAGAACAAGGAAATGATAAAATTGGTGCTATCTTTGGAGCAAATGCCACTAGTTTAGGTTTTACTACTTTATTAACTGATAAAATACAAGGCAATGTTTTAGAAAAAGATGGCAAACCAACTGAACGAATAACTTATTCAACTTATAATTTAAAACAATTAAACCCCAAAACTAATCGTATATATTTAATTAATGAAGAAACCAAAGCAGTTGATGCACAAACATCAGTTAGTGATAGTGAAAAAGATAATGATTGTGAATTCTTACAAACACCTGATGGTACAAATTGTAGTTATATAATTGATATGTTTTCAATACAAGCATTATATAAAGGTAATTTTGAAATTATCTTTTATGCTGATAATCCATATACAAATAATGAAGAAGATTATTTACGATTATCAGTATGAAGTTTTAGAGGTAAAACAAAAAGTGTCTTAAATAATTATTTACGAGATATGACAACTAATTATAAAACTAGTTTTCTATTACCACATGATTATGAAATACCAACATTTAATTACCCACAATATGTCTTGCCACCAGTGCCATATAACTATCAACCTTATACCAAAGATATTTTGCCTTCCGATGTAGTATTACCATTATTAACTAAAATTATAGCACCAGCACAATGTAGAAAAGTTAACACCACATTATACCCTGATGTTAATTTATTCTCTAATGAATTTAATTCTGCTTATTATGAAATAGAAATTGATTTAAAACAAATTGACCCAACAATTCAAAGTATTAGTAAATTTCAAGATGCTTATAAAACTGTTGAAATAAGTAATTTAGGTAATTTACAAGTTGAATGTGGACCACCAAATATAGAAAATTTTATTCCTAATAGAAATGTTAATATTACTTTTGGCGGCGTTTCTGGATGTACTAATAAAAATTCATTGTCTAGTATAAAATTACTAAAAAGTGGTCGTTCACAAACTGATAAAGTTAATTTTGATAATACAATAACTTTATATACTGATAATATCAGAGTAAATGATGTTCAAACATTTTTTACTGCATATACTAATGGATTACCAAGTTATGATGATTATTTTAGCAAATATGTATCAAAAAATGAATTAACTATTAGAGTTTCTTTTACACTTAAATCAACAAAATTATTTAATAGTGATAAAGATGAAATTAAAAAAACAGAATTACAGGCATATTATACAAATGATATGAAATTAAAAATTAGATTTATAAAATTAATTCATGCAGAATTAATTTTAGGGGCAGATAGTTATTTAAGTTTTGGTAATGATAAAGTTATTGTATTAGATGTTGATAATCCTAATGTTTTAGGTATTAGAAATAAAAGTGATAATCCAGTTAAAATTACAATAAAACCAAGATAAAAATAAAAAGAGATTTAATATCTCTTTTTAGTTCTTACTTAACTTTTATATTGCCATCTTTATCAACTTCTAAATTTTCTAAATTAGGAGGTTCTTGTGTATCTAAATTTCAACGATAAACTGATTTAAAATATGAACCATCATCAGCATATAAAGTATTATTTGTATTAATAATTCCTTCTTTAATTAATAAAGTATAATAACGAAATCTTGGCGGTTTAAAAATAAGACTATATTTAGCATAATTATCTATTTTTTTTTCATTATCTATATCATTTAAAAATTTAGCGATTCTTCATTCCTTATTTTTATCACCACGTCATACTACATAATATCATTTATTATCAACATTATTAAATGGTTTTTCTTGTGGTGCTGTTCATTCTAAATTGTCTTTAATTTCTTGGTTATTTGTTTTAATTTTGTTTTCTTTTTTTAATTGTGCTAATTCTTCGGGTGTATATTCATGTTGTGGTGTATTACAAGCAACTAAACTGGTTGTACTGGTTCCTATTAAAGTGATTGTTCCTAAAAGACTTAATATTTTTTTCATTTATTTTAAATCTTAACTATTTTTCAACATCTAAAAAAACAGTTGCTTCGCCAGTATAAATTGTTGAGTCACTTGAAAATACTGTAATCCTTTTTTCATTATTATTGTATAAATCATCAATAATATTTTTAATTCCTATCTTAGTTATATCTAATTGAGGATTTTTATCTTTTAAAAAATCTTTAATTTGTTGTTCGGTTAGTAATCCTTTTTCATTATTAATTTTAACTGTTCCTAAAATAGGATTTGAAATAATTTTAGATAATTCATTTATTTTATTTAAATTGTTATTTTCTAAATCTATAATTTTTATTCTATAAACATGAATAGTGTTATTTAAATCTTTTCAATTAAACCTAACAAAATTATCAGTACTACTAAAATCAATAACTGATGCTGGTTTAAAGCTTAGTAATTTAATCGATATAGCATTATTATTATTATTTTTATTATTTACAAAGTAAATATTTTTATCATTTATATAATATTTATTATTTCTATTATCAAAACCTAAAAATCTAATATAACTTTCATTTTCATTAACTCCATATATTTTTTCAATAATTGATTTACGTTTACCATTTTCTATAATTTGATAGAAAACACTAACACCACTATCAGTTTCTGTATTATGTTCTTCTTTTTGATAAGGACTAGCGGCAATTGTTGTTGGTACAGCAGTTCCACTAATAGTTAATACACTTAATAAACTAAGTAATTTTTTCATACTTGTTTTTCTCCTTTTATTAATCTTGAAACTTTTTATCAAGATCTAACTGCATTATATATATATATATATATGTATACAAGCAAAATTATGAATTATGTAATAATTTTATTCTTAAAAATAATGCTTATTACGCGTTTTAATGACTAAATTAGTAATCAAATATATTAAGTTTAGTTATAATATATAAAAAGTATTGTATTAGTAAAATATTAGTATATAATTAAATTATAGGTTTAATCTTTTTCCATAAAAAAGAGTTTATGCTGACTTGTTAATCGGACAAGAATAAAAAAAGAGAGGTTTATAAAATGGCACTTACAAAAGAACAATTAATCGAACAAGGTTTAAGTGAAGAGATTGCTGAAAATATCTTAAATCAGTTTAATAATGAAGCAAAGCAAATTAGAGAAAGTGTGCAAAAACGCGAAGATGTTATATCAAAAGAAGACTTTATTAAATTATCTAATGAATTAGATGAATTAAAAGCTTTTAAAGATGTTCCATCTACTAAAATTGAAGATATTAAAACTAATTTAGATAAAGTTAGTGGTAATTCTTTAAGTGAAAAAATGCAAACTTTAAAAGAATTAAAACCTGATTTGTTTGTACAAGAACAACCATCAGTTTCACCTGGTAATTTAATTAAAGAAATGATTGAAAAATCAACTGAAAATAAAAATAATGAAATTGAAACCATTAAAGAAAAAGGAGCATATACTCCTGATGAAATTAAAAAGTTAACTGATTATACACTTAAAAACCTTAGATAATAAGGGAGTGAAATATTATGGCAACAATCAATTTGCCACAAGTACCTTTTACATTACAAGGTAATACAACAGGTCAAAAAGCCTATGTTGATATGGTTAATGCTTTATTGCGTGGACCTTTATATAATGAATATGCAAGTATTATGCAGTATGCTACTGCAACCGCAGAACAAGTTGCTTGATTACCTAATGCAGGACAAGCATTATATAATTTAACACATCGTGTGGTATGACAAGATGATTATTCATTACCAAATGGTGGGACAACGCAAACAATGGGATTAACAAGAATTCCAGTTCCGATTGATAAAAGATTTAATTTAAAATTAATGAATGAGGCTTTTGACTTGGCATTAATAGAACAAAATATTAAAAATGGTGTTATTGCTGATGCTATTTCTAGTGTTGTACAAAATAAATTTGTTAATTTAGAATGTGAATTAATTCAGGCTATTTATGATTATTGTTTAGCAGATGGTCAATATGAAGTAATTCCATTTCGTAGTTATACAGCTGAAAATGCTGATGATGCAAATAAAGCATTCTTTACATTAAATGAAACATTGATTGAATTAACAAATCAAATTAGTAATTTATATTTTGGTTTGCCAACCGATAAAATGTTTATGGTTTTAGGTCGTAGAGCCTATTTAGGATTAACACCTGCGTATTTAAAAGTAATTGGTTCACAAGCTCAATTAAAAGCAATGGTTAATGGTGAATTATATGAAAATACTGCAATGGGTATTCCTGTATCTAAAAGTTTTCATTTAGAAAAAACATATACAAAAGGACAAGTTAACCGTGATAAAGGTTATAATTTTACTAATGTAAATGGTTTAATTATTAATAAACAAGTATGAGCTTATCCAATTAATATGGATACTATTCAACAAGTTTTAGATAATGATACTGCTAACCCTAAATGAATTGGTAAAGTACAATATGCAACACCAACAATTTTATATCCAAAAACATGTAAAATTATTTTAGAAAAAGCGCCAACCCAAGATGAAATTAATACTGCCAAAAGTAATCTAAATAAAACTTTTAGAGTGCCCGTTGATTATGTAATTCCATCATCAAATAAAATTGATATTAGTGGGATTAATAAATTAGATAAACCAACTATTCACGTTACAGACCCAACACAAACAACAGCAGAACAATTAAAACCACAATTTAAAGCTGTCGTTTTAAAAGCAGTTAAAGCCATAGATAGTTCTTTAACTGAGAATGATTATGATTACTTTATTGAAAGTAAAGGTGAAGATTGACCAATTAATATTACAAATGATAAAACTGTTGAAGTTCAAATTCAAGGTAAAAATAACGCTAGTGGTCAAACAAATCCGATTGATGTAGTAATTAAAAATTCTTAATAAACAATGAATTTACTAATATTACGAGTTTTAACTTTATTAGTAACTAATTTAGAAAATAAACCTTTAATAAGTAAATTTGTAAATTTAATTAATAGAGTTAATAAAGTTCAAAATAAAATATTAAAGCCAATTAATTATATTACTGATAAATATAATAAAATTACAAGTAAAGTTGAAGATATTTATCAGTGATTAAATCCATTTACTTATTTAGATTTAATTAAAAAAGGTCATAAAAAAGAAATTCAACAAATATTAAGTCAATTAGAAAAAGATAATAATATTAAAAATAGAAAACAATTTAAAAATGAAAATTATCTAAATACTAATTGACAACCTTTAAATAGTAGTTGACTTGATAGTGGAATGTTTAATATAACTAATAAATTAACTTTAACAGGTAATTTAACTATTTTAATATATACAAAAACAGCAAAACATCCGAAATTTTATGGACCTTATGTTTATCCTAGTGTTCCAGTTGAAATATGAAAATTATTAAGTAATGCTGTTTCTAATGCAGGGACTTTATTTTGGCGTTATTGATTAAGAAAATGATTACCTAGTCATTTAAGAAATTATATTAAAAAACGATTACCACAAGCATTAAAAGAAAAATATCCCAAAGGAACTACTAAATTAACATTACCAACAGTTCAAAAATTACAACAAATTAAAAAGTTTATTAATAATTTAAAGATTGGACATTTTAATTTTAATTTTGCTGGTGAAATTAATAATAAAAAATGATATCGAGAACGCCGAAGTGATGTTAAAAATATTAAGAATTTATATAAAACACCAGTTAAAAATAAATTTTATCAGGTTAATAAATCTATTAAAGCAATTAATAAAACCAAAAGAAAGGTTAATAGTTATAAACCAAATAATTTAAAAAATAAATATCGTAATCAATTAAGGGGTGTTTTATATGGAAAATAATTTAAGTAATTTGTTATTTATAACAGTTGAAGATGTTAAAGCAAGTAAACTTTGACAACCTATTAATGATCGTAAACAATCTGCTTATAATGATAATTTAATTTATAATGCTATTTTAAAAACTAGTTTATGAATGGATAGATTATCAGGTGGAACAATTTCAGATAAAATTAATAAAAAAGATTTGTTTCCTTGAGTAAAAAAAGATAATACTGGTTTAATTGAATATGATAAATGATTAAGTTATATTCAATCTGCTTGTTTATTAGCAGTTATAAATTGATATTTACCAAAAGGAGTTAATGATTTAACTGGTAGTGCTTCATTTTCACAAGGTGGAGTTGCTTATTCACAAACTAATGACCCAGAAGCAAATGAAAATATTACTCGTGATGTTAAAAATGCTTTAAAATTAGCAGGTGAAATTATTGATATTATATCTAGTAAAACAGTATCTAGACCTTATAATTATAGTTTAGATAATTATGCTCATCCATGAGAAGAAGAATATAAGCATATTAGTAAAAAAACTTTTTATCCAACATTATTATTTTGATTAAAAGAACGATTACAAACTGATAATTCAATAAATATTACTTATCCTACTATTAATGATTTTTCTAAAATTGATTATAATGAGTGTATTAAATTAATAGTTCCCTTTGATAATAATACGATTTATTATGAAAATAATGTCTGAAAAGCAAAACAAAGTAGTGGTACTGATATAAAAATTGATAATAAAACTATCATCAAAAATGATAATGATGGGATTGAAGTTTCAGATTTAAAACAAGATAAATTAATATCGGGTGAAAATATTAAAACTATTAATGGTAATTCATTATTGGGGAATGGTGATATATCTATTAATACTGGTAATGATTGAGAATTAATTAATTATCCAGAAGCAAACGAAAAATTAACATTTAAAATTCCAGATTATGATTTAATAAAATATTACTATAAAATATCAATTTCAATAACAGATTATGCATCTGCTAATAAATTTGTAACATATTATTTTGAAACAATATCACAAAAATCAATATTTTCATTTTTAGCAGATAATTCTTATAAAAGAATAACAATTAAGCAAGATGGCTCAATTTCAAATGATACAAATAATATTGTTATTAAAGATTTAACAATTAAAAGAAAATTAATTTAGAAAGGATTTTTAATTAATGAAACAAAATAAAACAACTTGATTAAAGGGTGCCTTACCTTGAAATTGATTTAAAAAAGACCCTATTCCAACTTATAATTGAAATCATAAAGATATTAGAGAATGAGAAAGAAAATATAAAATTCGTAGTTGAGTAGTTAGTTTTTATACATTGATATTTTTAGCATTAAATTGTTGATTAGAATATGGCATGATTAATGCAATAAAAGATAATATTAATTGATATAATTATGGACAATATTGAGGTAATGGAATTGCTATTTTACTAACACCTTTATTTACATATGGAATTCAAGGTATATTTGTTGCTAGTAGTAAACCAAAAGTAGATATGAAAATTGATATTCCACGATTAAAAATATCTAAAATGGGATTAGTATTTACAATTTTACCTTTAATTACTTTAATAATTTCTTTAATTATTATTTGAATTGATAAATCAAAATGAAAAAAAGACCATTTAAGACATTGTTTGAACTGCCGTATTAATCCGCGTGTTATTCAACCAAGAATATCAAAACAATGAAATAATTTGGATGGTATAACAGAAGAAATATTTAAAAATATGCAAGATGAATATACTAAAAAACAAGAAGAAAATAACAAAGAATTAAATTTAAAATAAACTATATATAGGGGCGGTTGATATTTTTGGGTGGTTATATAGTTTAATTTATAAATTATTTTGTTCTGAAAGAATGGATGGCCACTGTTTGAGTAAGGATAAGAAAGGAAATAAAGAAATGGAAATTAGTAATGAAATAGTAATTGCTTTACTTGTATTAGCGGGTGCTGGTGGAATGGGTAGTCTTGGTATTCTTGGATTATCTGCTAAAAAAATTAAAAAATATAAAGCAGAAATTAGAGAATTAAGAACTGCTGTTATTGCTCACGAAAAACATTTACGAGGACCTGATTATGCAACAGAATTAGCATTAAAAACAGGTCAAATTAAAAATGTTAAAAAACAAGTTAAAGTAAATGACAAAAAACAAGCACAAAAAGATGCTATTAAAAAACTAACAAATAGTATTTAAAAAAAATAACCTTAATTGGTTATTTTTTATTTTCTAATATTAAGTCTAAATTTTTAACTTTACAAATAACTAAATTATTTTTTCCATAATTATTTTTATAATATTCTCAGTATTCAGTTGAATTAATATCTACATCTTGTTTATCAATCCCAATTATATATTCACCACGAGGGTTTTTACAAGGGCGATTACCTTGTTCAGATCGATAACATAAAATATAATTATTCATATTCTTTATTTCCTTTATAATGTGTTATATAAAAGTTAATAAGATATTCAATTCGTTGCGAATAAGTAAAGTTATTAAATTCATTTCAAACTTTTTCTTCATTTTTATTTAAGTAAATATTAACATTACGAATTTGACAAGAATAATACTTTCCTGTTTTTTGATTATATGAATGTTTCATAATATTAACTTTCATAATTAGCAATAATAATTGCATCTCGTAAATGATTACTTATTTTTTCATTATTATAAAATCAACCTTTACCATATTGATAAGTTAAATTAGTATCTTTATCAAATTTTCATATACAACTATCATTATATTTACTTAAATTTTCCATATTTTTAACAACTGATTTAGTATTTTTTGGTGATACTCAATTAATAAAATATTTATAAACAGATAATGCTCCTAATAATCTTAATAAATCATCTCTATCTTTACTAGCATTAGCAGATGTATATAAACAATCTTCAATATTAATTTTTTCTTCATAATCAAACAATTTATCATTAATAAATTCATATTGTTCTTTTCAATTTTTATTTGTAAATTCTAATTTTTCAATTAATTTATTATCTTCATAAATAACAATAGCAGTAGTACCTGTTCCTGATGGGTCAATACCTATTTTTATCAAGTGGCTCATTCCTCATCGTTGTTATTATTAATTGTTGGCACTACATTTGATATATCTTCTTCTTTAACTAAATTATTATCTGTCACTTCTTCACTTGATATATTTTCATTACTAATTTGACCCTTATTTATGCTTATATTGCTATCATTATCAATATAAATCTTTTCATCATTAGTTGTAATAACTGCCTGATCTGATTTATAAGCTTGTTGTAATTCAACAGACATAATACCTCATTTTCTTAATAAAGATGTTAATACTGTTTTTAATGCCATTTCATCAAAACTAGCAATATAAAATGATTTATTTTTAGCATAAGTTTTAGAATATTTCATAAAATGATTTTCCATTTGTTCTTTGGTCATATATAAAGTTTTTCCAAAACCATTAACCATTTTAAAGTATGCTACATAACCAATAATTGGTAATTTTTCTCTTTCATCTTCATTTTGAATTCAATTAAAACTAGTTCCTTTTAAACGATCATAATTTACTAATTCATTTTCTCTAACATCTGATACTGACATATCTAAATATTGACCACTTCTTTGTGCTAATTGAATATAACCTTTATAACCTATTTGAAATTGAGCTTGATTAATTCATTCTTGGATTTCGCGACCGTTAATAATTCTTGTTATTTTAGTATTATATGGAACTACATAAGCATAACCAAATTGTTTTTCCATTGGTAAATTTAATAAAACTCCTTGATAACAAGCAGTCATAATTGTTTTTGGATCTGCTTTTTGTAATAATTCATTACTATTTGATATTGCAACTATATTACTTTTAAATCTTGCAATTTCATTTTCATTAGAAAATTTACTTTTTATTCATTCTGTTGCTTTATCTGTTCTTAAAAATTCAACAATATTTGCCATATTATTTTTCTCCTTTATTTATTTTAAAATTAATACCTTTAACCCCAATTAAATTAATATCTTTATTACTATCTCACTGATCTTTAATTTCATTTTTAACAATTTGTTCATCAACAACTAAATAATTTTTAATAAGATTAATAAGTTCTAATTTATCAGCATTTTGTAAAAAATCATCATTAATACCAATAACCTCAATATCTTTAATTAATAATTTTTCTTTCCGAAAATTACTAGTAATAATTTTTAATTCTTGCTCTTTTTTTGCTACACTTTTAATTTCTAAAAATTGTTCTTTTTTATGAGTTTCAATAATTTCATTTTGTTTTTGAAATTGAATATTAATAACATTATTTTTTAAAGAATCATGATTATTCTTAATATTATTTTCTAAATTCAAAATATCTTTTCTAATAAAATTTAATTCATCTTTAAAAGATTTTATTAATTCTAATGGTTCTCTAAAAATATAATCAATTTTTGAAACTACTAATTTTAAATCTTTTAGTGATTGTGATTTATATTCTCCATTTATTAATCAAGCTTGTTGTCGATATATAAATTCTGCTAATTCTTGTCCATTTTCATCAATTCATTTTTTAATTGTTAATGCTTTTAAACTTAATTCTTTAAAATTATTTCCTTTTAAATAAAATGGATACGTAATATTTTTAACTTCATTATTTAATTTTAAATCTGCCATAATTAAATTTCCTCTAATTCCATTTCATTAATTAAATTATCAATATATTCATAAGCACTTTCTTCTGAATGACATTCTTCTAATGCCATATTAAATAAATCTTCTTCAGTATAAACATAACCATTTTCATCTTTTCACATACTAATTTACCTCGTTCTTTGCTATTAATATTTCTATTAATTTTCTTCCTTTTTGTTCTTTAATATCAAAATAAGTTATTTCTTGATTTAATAAATGTGCTTCTTCATTTTTAATTAAATTAATATCATCATTAATATTTTCTTTTTGCCCTGTTTTATTATCAAATATATTAATACAAAAATCATTGTACATATATATTGATATTAGATTTTTGATTGTCATATTTACCTCCTATTTTTAACTCGCTGGCACTCACTCCAAAGTGAAAGTGCCAAAGCGAGAGTTAGTTATATAATTAAGTATTTATCTATTTATTTACTACGCCATCCGCTTCACTGCGGGTGAGCGGTGGCGGTATGTTTTATTGTTTAATGTTTAATAATCGACAGTTGTTTTTATAAGATAATGCCAGAGAATTCTCTCTCTTCATCCGCACCATTTCAGGTCAAAGCGTTCAGTTTTTAAAATAAATTCACTTGCACATTGAAGAGCCTAATGCTGACTTTGTGGTTTTTAAAACCTCTGTCATCCTCTAATGGGATAATATCTATCGCAAATTTATTTATAAAGTGGCCATCTCAATATTTATTGTCGTTTGATGTTGACCCCGCACTTATCACGACTATCGCTTGTTAAAGCGTCTATTATTTACGGACTGATTACCGCTGGGCTAGACCGCCTATGTGGAAAAAAACACTTAGTTATTTAAAATAACTGTTCCACCCTGCATTAAGTTGTTTTATAAAATCAAAGTTTAAAAGAACCAGTTTTATCATCAAAGATAATTTTTGAATTTTCTAGTTTTTGATAAAACTGTTTTTGTGTTTTATCTTTTATTTTATTTAATAAATATTTATGTTTTTCACAAGTTCATAAAACTTTATTTGATAAAAATTCTTCGGTAATGAATGATACTGCTTTATAACAATCATTAACATCACATATTTTTTGTTGTTTAATTATCATTACCTCCTTTTAGGGATTTTTTATTTCAAATAAAAAAACAACCCTAACAAGAGTTGTTTTTTGGAGCTTCATCGTACATTATACGACTCGTATTATGTAAATCTAAGCTCCAAATTTATCTCTTGTTATTTTAATAATAACACTTTTTAAAAGAAGTGCAACTATTTTTTTAAAAAAATAAATTATTTTTAAATTTACCCTATTTTTGGCATATTTAAACACACTGAAAAATAATTTATTAAATTTTTCAAATAAACTTATCTAAAATTCTCTAAAAATACTTCTTTTGAAGTTCTTCAATTAAGAACAGGCCTTAATTTTTCATTTATAATATCGACTACTAAATCTATTTCTTGTTGCGTAACAAGATTAAAATCTGTCCCCCTACCATATCGTTTTCTAAATTCACGGTTTAGTCTTTCAATTAATGGTTTTTGATTAGGCGAAGCAGGGTCACAAAAATAAACATTAGAACCAGTAATCTTTTCCATTTCTTCAAACTTACTAAATTCTTTTCCTCTATCAGTTATTATTCCTTTAATTTTTCCAACTAAACCATTAATTCTAACTATATGTTTAAGTTTTTCTAAAACTTCATTAGCAGTATGTTCTTCTAATTTCATAGCAAAGTATTTTTTACTTGATTTCTCTGTCAAAACTAAACAACTAGATTGATGTTCTTTTCCAACTACGGTATCCATTTCAAATCAACCAACATCTGTTTCTTTATTTTCAATATCTCATATTGATTTAAATCTTTCATCTAATTTCCCACGATTATCAGGTCTTTTCTTTGTTCTATTTCTTCTACCACCATTTAATAAATTTTTCTTTAACAAACCCAAAAGACCTAAAAAAATTCATTTATAAAATGTTTTAAGACAGGCAGGAAATTTGATACCAAATTTTATTAAAAATCGCTGAATAATTTCTGCTGGTGAATCACCCAAAATATTAAATCGTAAATTTAAAAATTCTTGTTGTTCTTCTGTAAATGTAGGTATTTTTTTAATACACTTTTGTCGTTTTTTATAATAATCATCATGTGCCTCACGGGCATTATAATCTTCTATATTTGTAAATCTATTAATTTCTCTTTTAACAGTATTAATATCTCTTCCTGTTTGTCTTGATATTTCAGATAAATTAAGTGTGCCATTTTTCTTTTTGCAACTATCAGATAAAAATAAATCCTTAAAAAATCTTCGTTCATCATATTTTACATGTGTATAATCTTTCATTACTCTATATTTCCTCCAATTCTTTTATAAAAATAGTTATACATTAAATTTATAAAAAAGATAAATTTTCACATTTTTTTAAATTAAAATTATTGACAAATATATTATTAATTATATAATTATATTGTAACAAGCTCCAATTTATCTCTATATGCTTGTATACTAAAATAAAAAGTAAAGTAATTTGCTTTTTTTTATTTTGATGTAAAATATAGATAATAAAAAAAGAGCCGAGTTGGTTCTTTTGTTACATTTTTATAGTATTGTTTACTCTTTTATTTAATCATATTGTTTAAATAATAGCAATTTTAATATGCAAAAAGGAGTAAAAAATGAAAGAATTTAATCCAAATAAAGCAAGTTTGGCAACTTTTTATCGTAAAATAGAGCAATTTTGAGAAAATAAATCACCCAATAAACCATATACTTTGAATGATTTAACCAATGAATTCAATCTTTCTAACAGATGAAAGCACGAAACTTACAAGAGCGAAAAGATAGTTCCTTTACTTGAAAAACAAGTTGATAGAATTGAAAGTGAAATAATTAACTTTATGATGAAATCACCTGATGGTGCTAAATTATATTGACAACGAGCATTTAATTATAAATATTCACTGCAAGAAAAACAGTTAGAACAAGAATTAAACTTAAATAATCAACAACCAATAATTGTTAATTTACAAACGGATATTAGAGATATTAAAAAAGAAAGTGATAATAATGCTTAATCATTTTACTTATTTGTTAGAAACTCCTTATTGATTATTACAAAATAGTAGTATTGGTAATAAATATCCCTTTGCTAAAAAATATGAGTTAGTTAATGAAATTAATCAAATTGGAACACGATATAGTGGTAAGACTATTTCAAATATTAAAATGTTTGGTGAATTATTAAAAATTAGTTTATTAATTAAAGAACCAATTTGTATCATTGCTAGTATGTATTGAAGTAAGGATTTAAAAGATAGTGTATTTCAAAATATCTGAAATATGTTAGATGAAAATCATATTCCTTATACTATTAACTTATCAAATTTTACTTTTACTTTATCAAATGGTAGCAAAATATATTGTAAAGGTTTACATTCACCAAGCCGGAAAGAAAAATTAAAAGCTTTTGCTGATTTGAATAAATATAAATTAGTAATTGATTGAAGAGAAGAATGTGACCAATTTCAACAAAAAGATTTAAGTGATTTAGAATTTGCTATTCGTGGTTATCAAAATAAAATAACAATTAATACATGTAATCCTGAAAGTTTAAAAAGATATATTGTTGGTTATTGTAATGAATTATTACCTTTTAATGAAGAAATAATGCGTAGTAAATATGAGCAAATTAAGTATATTGAAAAATGAAATATGAAAATTATTATTCATTATTCTAGTTGAAGATTAAATTATGAATTACCACAAGATAAAGTTAATGAGCAATTAAGATTAGAACAATTAGATATTGAAAGAGCAAGAGTTTGGAGTTGAGGTTTACCAGGTAATACTAGTGGTTCAATCTTTGCAAGATATCTTGATATTATGCAAGCAACAGATATTATTCAACCAACTAAGTTATTAGGTGGTGTTGACTTAGCAAACTCTACTAGTCCTAAGGGACATACAACAGCAGCGAGTTTTTGAATATATAATTCATTTGATAAAAAAGCCTATAAAGTTGCTGAATACACACACTCAAATGCTACTCAACAATTTAAAGGACCATTAGAACAAGTAAAAGATATATTGGAGTTTTATAATAATCAATTAAATCAATATTTTAATTTAATACAACAAGGTATATCAATTAATGTTGATGATAGTGCTTATGCAACATTAGAAAGTTTAAACCGAGAGAAATACAATTATACTTTTGGTCAATACATGCATTTTAAACCAGCGCAAAAGCAGAAATTTAAAATAAAGCATCGTGTAGAAGCATTTACAATGTTAATTAATACTAATCAATTAAAATGATTATGAGAAAAATGTCCTGTAAGTAAAACACAATATGAATTAATTCAATGAGAAGATAAACCAGATGCTAGAGAAGAGAGAATGTTAGATTTATATGATGATACATTTGATAGTGATTTTTATGCTTTACACTTTGAATTAGTTAATATGGTTAAACATAATAGTTCAGCAGATTATAAATTATGACAACAAAGGGAGTGAATAACTTAATGAAAAAAGATATTTATGTAATACACGATGAAAGAGTAATTAATGCAAAAAGACCATATATGTCTGTTTGTGGACAAGTTAAAAAAAGACTTTGTCAAGAATTAAAAAAAGATAATATCGCAATATGTAAATTAAATTTATATAACGAATATATTAAGAAATATCAAAAAGTTAAAGTATGTGTACAAGTTTTAGCAAATGAACCTAGTTTATTAACAGTAAATATTATTAATTATGCACTTATTTTAAAATTAAAGGAGCAAAATAACAATGAATAATACTTTTCCTAGTTTACCAAACTTAAATGATATTAATAGTGTTTTAAAATTTTATAATTATGATTGAACTATTAATTTAGCCAATATTATTGCTCGTCATCAAATGCGATTAGTTAATGGTAAAGATATTTTATTTAAGTCTCATCGTAAAGACATTTTAGAAAAATTAAATTGATGATATGAAACTTATAAAATAAAAGAAAAATTAGATAAAAATGAATTAACAGCAAGTTTAATGGGCAAAACTATTTTTGGTTTATTAGAAACATCAGATGGCAATATTGATTTATGAATTAATCCTTTTAACTTTACATCTCGTGTAAGTAAAATAAACGAAATTGAACAAGGTGCTGATATTTGATTAAATTATCATCAATCAGATAGTGGTTTTATTTTAAATTTAATTTGTACCAAAGATAAAATAGTTATTAAAGGTTGACCTAAAAATAATGAAGTAGTTGTTGGACAAAGTAAAACACAAATTAAAGATGATGTTAAACCTGTTTTAGTACAAGAATTTAAAAATAAATTAGGCGTAGTTCCTTTTTGAGAAATGATTAATGAACCTAATCCGTTATTTTTATCAACATCAACTACATTAAACCCATTACCTACAATGGCAAATTGTTATAAATTACAATTTGATTTAGAAGATAGTTTTAATATTAAATCAAAAGAAAGATGAGCAAATCGTACTCATTGATATGGAATATTAGATGATGATTTAATGACTGCTTATAACAAAGGTAATAAAAAAGTATTACAAGATGCTTTTGATGATATTTTTATTCAATCAGGTCAATCAGCCGTAGATGGTCAATTATCTCAATCTTTACAAGTAGTACAAGGTACACCAACATTAGAAACATATACTGAAGACCAAAAAGCAATTATTGAACAAGTATACTTAGCATGTCATTTTTCTAGTCCTTTTGGTGATAAATCAGATAATGACCAAAATAAAACACAGTCATTATTAACTAAAACAAAAGACTTAGAAAAACAAGCATATTTACAAGCATATCGTAAGCAATACTATACTAAAATGTTTGATACTGTTTTAAAATATTATGGTTTATGAGATGGTGTTGGTGAACGAGAATATGGTTTTGATTTTGTTAGTGCTAGTTTAGTTGACCAAATGCGACAAAATGAACTAATTACTGCTAGATTAGATAATGGCACAATGGAACCAATAAGAGCAATTACTGAATATGATAATATTGATGAATTAGAAGCAACCAAATATTTTGAAAAAGTAGAAGCATGACAAGATAAAATGCAAGTCAAAGAAATAGAACATAATAATAAATTACTAGAATATGATGAAACTGGTAATAATCAAAATGCCGTACAAGGTAGAACAGAAATTAAGGAGAATTAAAAAATGAGTAGAATTAACTCAGGGGTTATCGAAGAATTACGAAGACAAGCCCATGATACTTTAATAGATATCAGAGAAAACATAAAAGATAATCGTCATTGAATGGTCTTTCCGTTTAATGTTTATAGTTCATATATTCCTGATACAGAAACGGGATGAAAACCAAATAATGCTAAACCCAGTGATTATGGTAGTTATTCACGAATATTTGATAATATGGAAAGTACTATTGCGCAATGACAAGATAGTTTAAAAATAGTCCAAAAATATAAAGGTGAAGAAATTAATATTTTAACAGTTGATGATTTTAATAAACAACCAGTTAATTCAACAATATGAGCAAATAATGAAACACCTTTTGCTATAAAATTAAAAGATGAAAATAATAATATTTATTGAAAATTAATTGATGGTGAAAATATTTATGATATTAATAGAATGCTGGCATACTTAAATCAATATAAATTAAGTTATTTTATTAATAATGATAATAAAGCCGATAATTTTTATACAAAAGAAGTTAAGGTTGGTAAATATTGAGATGCTTATATGATTGATGATAGAAGTTCAATTCAATTTGGTGAGGCTAAATTTGAACAAGTATTTACTCAACAATCAACTGAAAGACAATATACTTTATTAATTTTAGATGAAGATGTAAATAAATTAAATATTAATGATTATTATAATTTTTATACTGTATTTAATGATCGTGGTTTAAATATTGGTGGTGGTGATATTAATTCTGCACCACAAGATAGACAATGATTATATCCATCAAATGTTATTAATTATTATTCACCTTATGATGGTAGTTTTTTATGACAAGAAATTACCTTTTCAAGTATTAATGACAAAATTAGTAATAGTGGTTTATCAGTAAGACAATTTATTCAGACCAGCGCCCCGGGCGAGGGTTATTGTTTTCCTAAAATAACTTATAATGAAAAAACAAATACATACACTATTGAATTAGATGAAGTTTTATTAAAAGACCCAGGGGTTAGAGCAATGGCAGTTAAATTTTATGGTAATCCTATCTTTTTTGATATGCCAGTTATTGGTCGGCCAATTATTAAAGGTCAATTTAATCAAAAAGTTATGAATTCCCGTGATTTATTAATGTATAACATGTATCCTGCCCCACCTGACAAAGTAAATACTTATGCTGCTCCAGAAGTAAGTTGATATAACATTCAAGGTATTCAACCAACAATTATAACGGGTTATGAAGATTGAAAAAAAGATATGGAAAGTAGATACGACTTTTGAAATCAAAAAAATAGTGGGGGTATTGTAATAACTGATAAAGCTAGTTCAACAGCAACTAATCCTACGGTTGGGACAACTATTCATAAAGAAGATAATGACTCTAAATTTTATTGGTCTAAAAATTGAATGATTACTCCACCAAACAAAATAAAAGTAAATAATGAAAATGTTAATAATATAATTAGTACCCAAGCATCATCATATTTTAGAAGAAAAGATGAATTTGGTAATACTGTCGGACAAGTTCAAATTGAATATAATAAAATGGGTAAATGTAATGTTTGAGATATTTTAAATATGAATAATTTTATTAATCGCCAAATTACCGTATTACCTTTAAACTATACGCAAAAGTTAGTTTTTAATCCTTTTACTATCCCAGGCGGAGTTGGTAAATTCTTAAACTTTATTTCCTTTGGTATTCCATGAGGATGAGTAATTAACCAAGATGAAAAAACTTGACCTAATTTTCAATTTCTTAATGGTTTTATGAGTTCTAATGTTTATAGTTTTTATAATGATGCTTTTTGGTCTGAAAACTCAAAAGGTAAAGGTTACTTACCCTTTGAAATATTTAGACAACAAGGTAATGATAAAGTTGGTGCTATTTTTGGTGCTAATGCTACTAGTTTAGGTTTTACAACTTTATTAACTGATAAATGCAAAGGTACTGTTTTAACTAAGGATGGTAAAGCAACTGAACGAATAACTTATTCAACTTATAATTTAAAACAATTAAACCCCAAAACTAATCGTATATATTTAATTAATGAATTAGTAAGAGCAGTAGATGCTCAAACACCAGTTAGTGATAGTGAAAAAGATACTGATTGCGAATTCTTACAAACACCAGATGGTACAAATTGTAGTTATATAATTGATATGTTTTCAATTCAAGCATTATATAAAGGTAATTTTGAAATTATCTTTTATGCTGATAACCCATATACTAATAATGAAGAAGATTATTTACGCTTATCAGTATGAAGTTTTCGTGGTAAAACAAAAAGTGTGTTAAATAATTATTTACGTGATATGACAACTAATTATAAAACTAGTTTCTTATTACCACATGACTATGAAATACCGACATTTAATTATCCTGAGTATGTATTACCCCCAGTTCCATACAACTATAAAACTTATACAAAAGATATTATGCCTTCCGATGTAGTACTACCATTATTAACAAAAATTACTGCGCAACCACAATGTAAAATAACTGATACTCAAATAGCAACTATGTTTATGGTTAATATATTTGATGATACAGAAGAATATACAGGTTATTATGAAACTGAAATTGATTTAAAACAAATTGACCCAACAATTCAAAGTATAAGTAAATTCCAAGATGCTTATAAAACTATTGAAATAAGTA